>JAWPMN010000001.1:0-1200000 GCA_033344895.1 Alphaproteobacteria bacterium | reverse complement strand
TGACACTGGCATTCAAGGCGACATGTCTTGCGGTTCTTCGTCCAGGGCCCTATTTCTGTTTGCCAAAGGGGCGATACAGGCCGGATCGAACAATTAGGGCGGGTTTAGCAAGATGGATGTCATTATCGGACCGTTGTTCATGGTCATTAATCTGGCCATCCAGATCTACATCTACCTGATTATCGCCTCGGCGGTGTTGAGCTGGCTTGTCGCGTTCAACGTGATCAATACCAGCAACCGTATCGTCTATACGATCGGCGATTTCCTCTATCGTGTCACCGAACCGGCGTTGCGACCGATCCGCCGTGTCATGCCCGATCTCGGGCCGGTTGACCTTTCTCCTATCGTGCTTCTGCTGATCCTGTTCTTCCTGCAGCAGGTTCTCGCCAATCTGGCCATGCGGATGATGTGATCCTGCATGCTGCGTCGCGACGGAGGCGGCGGGCTGCGGCTGGCTGTAAGGCTGTCGCCCAGGGCGGCGGCGGACCGAATCGCCGGACCCTCGGACGGGCCCGGTGCGACACGGTTGCTGAAGGTTCAGGTGACGGCGCCGCCGGCCGATGGAAAGGCCAATGCGGCGCTGGTCCGGTTGCTGGCAAAGACGTTCAGATGCCCGAAAACGTCGCTGAAAGTGGTTTCAGGCGCGACGGATCGCACTAAGGTCGTCGCGATCTCAGGGAACCCGGACGATCTGGCGGCGCGCATCTGCACGGCGCTGAGGCTCACGGGGGCGGATGCGAAGATTGAATAACAGGACCATCAGGAAGGGGACAGGACATGGCGGACGCTCAGATCATCGACGGGAAGGCCTTTGCAGCGGGATTGCGCGAACGGGTCGCGGGCGCGGTGGCCGCGCTGAAGGCCGACCACGGCGTCACACCGGGCCTCGCGGTGGTTCTGGTCGGTGAGGATCCTGCCAGTCAGGTCTATGTCTGCAACAAGGGCAAGCAGACCCTGGAAGCCGGCATGCAGAGTTTCGAGTACAAGATGGATGCGTCGACCAGCCAGGACGATCTGCTGGCCAAGGTCCGTGAGCTGAATGACGATCCGCGGGTCAACGGTATCCTGGTTCAGTTGCCGCTTCCGAAGCAGATCGATGAGCAGGCCGTGCTCGCCGCGATCGATCCGGACAAGGATGTTGATGGCTTTCACGTCGTCAATGTTGGCCGCCTGAACACCGGCAGTTCCGACGCTCTGGTGCCCTGCACACCGCTGGGCTGTCTGTTGCTGCTGCGCGACCATTTCGGTGGTTCGCTGTCCGGCAAGAAGGCCGTTGTCATCGGCCGGTCCAACATCGTCGGCAAACCGATGTTCAATCTGCTGCTGCAGGAAAGCTGCACCGTGACGGTAGCGCATTCCCGCACGGCGGATCTGCCGGGTGAGGTGAAGCAGGCAGACATCGTCATTGCGGCGGTCGGCCGTCCGGAAATGGTCAAAGGCGACTGGATGAAGCCGGGGGCCGTGGTCATCGATGTCGGTATCAACCGGATCGAAAAACCCGAAGGCGGCACGCGACTGGTCGGGGATGTCGACTTCGACAGTGCAAGGTCGGTTGCGTCGGCAATCACGCCGGTGCCGGGCGGGGTCGGTCCGATGACCATCGCCTGCCTGCTGCGCAACACGGTCACGGCCGCCTGCCGTCAGAACGGCATCGCCGAACCGGAAATGTAGGTCAGCCCTTCGCAGGGCCGCAGAAGGGGCGGAGCTTGTGGGCGACCCGGCGCAGGTCGGACGTGTCGCGGGTCGTCGGGTCCTCCGGGTCGCCATCGGCAATCCGGATCGCCACCATGCCCTGGGGCAGGAACTGCACGACACTGCCGCCCCATCCGCGCCCGGCGGCAATGAATTTCAGGCATCCCGGCTCCATGACGACCGGAAACCGCCAGAACCCCATATGATATCGGCCGGGTCCCGCGGGATGTGATAGTCCCGTCGGCAATCCGATTTCCCTGTCATCGCTCAATGCCTGACGGACCATCTCGGTGTTCAGAACAGTCCGTCGGACATTGGCCTGGGTGGCCCGCAGCAATAATGCGAGCCGCGCGATCTCGCCGGTGGTCGGATAGAAGCCTTCGCTGATATCGGGGATGCGGTCTTCCGAGCTGACGCCGACGGAAACGCGCATATGGCCGCGCGGAATTCCGATCGCCTTGAACAGCCGATTGATGAGCCCATCGCGCAGACCGAGGCCGTCGACAGACCTGTTTTTCGACAACCGGTCCAGGGTCAGGGCCAGCGCGAAACCGTCGGCCAGCCTGAACCGGAAGACCTCGCCTGGTGTCCACGGATAGCTTGGAAACGATAGTGCTACAGCGAGTTTCTCCTGCGCAGATTGCGCCCTGCGGATGGCCCGCGCAGTCGGATCCGTATCCGCTACAACGAAATCCGGTGTTCGGGTCGGCGTAACCTCGCCGAGGCCGGATGTCATGTTGAGCAGATCGAGGAGGCGAACTTTTCGCCATTGGGGATGGGCGTCGAATTCCGGAACCTGATCGCGGATTCGATCGGTCAGGAAACCGTCGCCGACCCATCGCACGGCATGGGCCGCTACGGGCATTGCCAGCAAGGCGGAAGAAAGAGAATGGATTCCGTGGCGCATCTGGCGACAGAAGGGATAGGGGCCATGACGTGTGTTGCACCCCGTCAGATAGACTGTTCTGTCGATGATCAAGGCACTGACCGATACCGCCCCGGCCTGGCCCGGTGGTCCGTCATACCCTGCTATGGTCTCATCTGTGTTCAGGTCGGACCAGTCGCGGTAGTCCGGGGCGCTTGCCTGGCGTGATTCATAGGCTGCAATTCGGGTTTCCGCGCCGGGGACAGCCCCCGGCGTGAAATCCGCCGCGACGGTGCCCCAGGCGTCCGCCGATCGACGGGGCGCCGTTTCCTGGGAGAACTGAAACAGGACTGGCGAGATCGGCTGCCGGTCGCCATAGCGGAACAGCGCGAGCCCGTTTCTGACGTCGCCGGTGCGGCCGTCCACAAGGGCGACGGGCAGAAGCGCACGGGAGCGTCCACCGTCCCGTGCCTCGCGCCAGATCCGACCGACGCCGAACAGCAGTGTCTTGCCGCGCTGGTCGATGACGGTGGCGGACGCGTCGGCCAGGGGCACCAACCGGTCCCCGTGACCGATCAGAGAGACCCGGGTTTCGGGCAGGACGATGCGTTCTTCACTGTCCTGACCCAGCCAGGCTGTCGTCAGTGACGTCGCCGGCAGGGTCATCTGGCCGCGAATGCCCTCTCCGGGGCCGAGGCTGGGACCGGCGGGAAGAAAACCATCAAGTGGAACCGGCGACGCCTGAGGGCCCAGATCAACCAGGTGCTGTCGCTCTGCCGGGAGGGCAAGGGCAAACAGGATCAGTGCTGAATCCAGATCCCGGGCGGCCGACAGGGGCAGTCCTTGCCCTTGGCAAGTGCCGGAAAGCGCCCCGAGGAAGATGATAGTTGCGCCAAGGAATGCGCGAATTTTAGGCAGTCGCAACGCCTGCTCCCCATGTCAGCTCGGCAGAGACACTGTGTGATCCATAGCATGACTTTCTCGCAGGCGACCCGGAAATCCGGGCTTGTCGTTCCCTGGATGTTGAGAATTGCGCCAGATTTCAGGGTTCGTGCCTAAAATTTGTGCGGTGCAATACGGCAAGAATCCTTGAAACAGAATGATTTATCTGTCAGTTTTTGCGGTGCAGCATGATCCGCCTAGTCATGTTGCGACGCGAACCGAGCCAATGGCAACGCCGCGTCCGTATTGGGCGTTTCCTCCCTAAACTTGGGCCGCGTTTCGACGCGGTCCTTTTTTCTTATGACGTGGGGGGCTGGCGGGTCGGGTTGATATCAACCACTGGTCGGGAAGACGACCCAATGCCCGGCCTCCGCCTTGCAGGCTGTCTCGCGCCCCTGTACGACCTGCCCGTCGACGGAGATCTGTGCATCGTACTCCCGGCAGATGCGCCCCTGCGTATCGAGATAGGTCCGGGTCGGCGTGATGCTGCCATGGGTGCCGGTATCGGCATTCTGCCAGGTCGCGGTCTCGCCGGTCGCGCCGGAGGTCAACGTGTTGTATGCCGTGTCATGCATGGCGGTCTTGTCATACTGGGTCAGTCGTTCCGCCAGCAGTTTGCCGCCATAGGCGCCGCCGGCCGCGCCGGCTGCGGCGAACAGCATCCGGCTGGAGCCACTTCCCAGCATCTGATAGCCCAGCACGCCCCCCAGGACGAAGCCCGAGATCACACCGATTGCAATCTTGTCCTCCCGCGACAGGTTTTCCTGCCCCGTCGTGCAACTGGTCTGCGACAGGGCAATCGCGGCGGCAAGCGCAAGGGCGATCCGCCGCCGGACTCGGGGCGGGGAGGTTACGACGGTCGATCCGCTGTTCATTCCGGTTCTCCTGAACGACTCCTCGATGGGGCGCCATTCCGGCTGCCGCATCCGGATCAGGTCTAGCAGAATCAGTGCCAGTCCGCCACAAGGCCGGGAAAACAGGGGCTCATTGTGCCGGCACCGGTTCCTTTGCCAGGGCACCATCGGTCCCGGCGGCAATTCCGGGTGCTGATTGTAGCGGGAGAACGCGGGCGAGATCGGGTACCAGAATCCTCAACGGACGGCTGCCGAGCACGATATCCATCGGGGCCTGCCCGATCACGTCCCCGTCTGACTGGATCGGCTGTCCTTCGGGGCCATCGATCCGGACCCGGTGCGCGCGCAGGACCGTCGCGTCCTTCAGGGTCGGCAGACGGTTCAGCAACAGCGCCATGGCATATTTGACAAGGGACCGGCGCCGGACACCCTTCAGCAGGACGACGCAGACACTGTCGTCCCCCATCCGGACATTCGGCGCGATGACGAATGGGCCGGCGTAGTGGCAGGCATGGGTCACGACGACAAGACCGGCTTCATGCCGAACTCCGTCGACCGTCACCTGAATACGCCCCGGTCGGCCGGAAAGAATCTCTCGTACCGCCGCCAGGACATAGGCGGTCTTGCCGAGATATCGCTTCATGCCCCGATCCACGTTGGCTACGACGCGGGCGTCGGTCCCCGCGCTGACCATCAGCAGAAATCCGCGTTTTCCGGCCAAAGCGGGCCGAATTTCCGCCACCAGACCTTCGGACGGCAGGCGGGCGGCGCGGCTCAGCTTCAGGCCCAGCCCGGTTTCGAAGGCGAAGACGTTGGCGGTGCCCAAAGGTGCGATCGTCATCGGGATCGGCCGACCGATCAGGCCGTTCGCGACCTCGTTGATCGTGCCGTCGCCGCCCGCGGCGACCACGACGTCGACCTGGGCCGGGTCCAGGTCGCGCGCGATCTGTGTCGCGTGGCCGGGACCTTCGGTTCTCCGCAACAGCACCTCATGGCCCAGCCGCCGAAGATGCCTCAGGAAACGCCGCAGGCGTCCCCGTTGCCGGAACCCTGCCACCGGATTGTAGATGACGGCCACGCGTCTGCGAATCGGGGGAGTAACCGCTGACTTGAATGCCACAGACCTGACGCTCCTTGAGAGGGTGACCCTCTGGAAACTATACGTTGCGTGTCGTTTCTATGTTCTGAATGTTAAACTTAAATGAAACTCAAGTAAGAATGTGGTTTTTACTTATTTCTTTCATACTTGATCCGTATTCCCTCGCCAGTAAGGACGGAGCTGTGAAGGGCCTGGCTTGACTGAAGCCGGGGCTGAGGGAAAGGCGGATACGGATATGCACGGATTTCGTGGCGTAAGTCGTTACCGGACGGTCTGGGTGTCCGACACGCATCTGGGAACGCGGGGCTGCAAGGCCGATTTCCTGCTGGATTTCCTGCGCCATACCGAATGCGAGACACTATATCTGGTCGGCGACATCATCGACGGATGGCGCCTGAAGAAGTCCTGGTACTGGACGGAAACCCAGAATGAGGTCGTGCGAGAAATCCTGAAGAAGACCCGCAACGGCTGTCAGGTAATCTATGTGCCCGGCAATCACGACGAAGTACTCAGGGACTACACGAATCTGTTCTTCGGCGGCGTGTTGGTGAAGGAAGAGGCCATCCATCAGGGGGCCGACGGCCGGCGCTACCTGATCATCCATGGCGACAAATTCGACTCCGTCGTCAAATACGCCAAATGGCTCGCCCATCTCGGCGACTGGGCCTACACGGTTCTGCTGTCGACCAACCACTATTTCAACATGCTGCGGCGCTGGCTGAACCTGCCCTACTGGTCGTTGTCAGCTTTCCTGAAGCAGAAGGTCAAGAACGCGGTCGAATTCATCAGCCATTTCGAGGAGGCGGTTGCCCATGAGGCCCGCAGTCGCGGTGTGGATGGGGTCGTCTGCGGCCATATTCATCACGCGGAAATGCGAGAGATTGACGGCATCCTGTACTGCAACGACGGCGACTGGGTGGAGAGTTGCACCGCCCTGGTCGAGCATGCCGACGGCAAGCTTGAAATCGTGCGTTGGGCGGAAATGCCGGAACAGGTCTCCGCACCGGAACCCAAGCGGCTGACCAGCAAGGTCCCCGCCTGACCCCCAGAGAGATCGAACGGAGCAGTCATGGCGGCCCCCCTGTCCCGTCCTGAATCCATTGCCGATGATTCCATTGCACGCGACGTCGCCGCGATTCCCGGTCGCCGATTGGTGATCGTCAGCGATGCCTGGTTCCCGCAGATCAATGGGGTGGTTCGGACCCTGGACCGTACGCGTCAGGAGCTGGAGACCATGGGGCTGGATGTGCATGTCATCGGGCCGGATCGGTTTCGTACCATTCCCTGCCCGACCTATCCGGAAATCCGCCTGGCGGTCGACGCGGTCTGGCGTCTGCCAAGATTGTTGGCGGGCTTGATGCCGGCGGCGGTTCATATCGCGACCGAGGGACCGTTGGGCAGCATTGCCCGCCGTTTCTGCCGGAAGCACGGTCAGGCCTTTTCCACCAGTTTTCACACCCGTTTCCCGGAATACATTCACGCAAGGTGTCGCCTGCCGGTCGATATCACCTATTCCTGGATGCGACGGTTCCATGGGGATGCGGAGGTGACGATGGTTACCACGCCAACCATGAAGGCCGACCTTGCCGGGCGTGGCTTCCAACACCTGGAGGTGTGGTCACGGGGGGTCGATCTCGACCTGTTCCGGCCGCGCTCCAAGGACTTTCTGCCCTACCCGCGTCCGATCTTCATGAATGTCGGCCGCGTTGCGGTGGAAAAGAATATCGGCGGCTTCCTGGACCTTGCCCTGCCGGGCACGAAGGTTGTCGTGGGGGGCGGACCGCAGTTGGAAGAGTTGCGCCGAACCTACCCGGACGTGAAGTTCCTGGGGCCGAAAACCGGGGAGGAACTGGCCGCGCATTACGCGGCGGCCGATGTCTTCGTCTTCCCCAGCCGGACCGATACATTCGGTCTCGTCCTGCTGGAAGCGCTGGCGTCGGGCGTGCCGGTGGCGGCCCTGCCGGTACCGGGCCCGATCGACGTGATCGGCGCTCATCCGTGCGGCGTTCTGGATGAGGATCTGCAGCGTGCGGCCATTCGGGCGCTGGAGATCGATCCGGACGCCTGTCGGCGGCATGCCGAAACCTTTTCCTGGCAGGCCTGTTCCCGTCAGTTCCTGCGCAATCTGCAGCCCGTCGCTCAGGCGCTGGTGCCACAGGAATCCAGCGCGGCGTCCAGCCCCGCCGAGGCTGTCTGATACCGATTTCCAGCTGCCGCGCGACGTGACGCCCCATGCGACGCATGCTATAGGGCGCCGACTTTCCTGTTAACACGCAAGCGGATAGCGGCAAGCGGTGGCCAAGCAAAGCATCGGCGAGAAAATCCGAAACCGGATTGGACTGGACGCGACCACGCGCACCATGACGGTACGCCTTTGGCGCGACTACATGTCCGAACACAGATGGTGGGTGATCTTCGCCGCCTTCTGGATGGTCGTCGTGGCGTCGACTTCGGCCGGGATCGCGGGATTGCTTGAACCGACCCTGGACCGTGCTTTCGCTCAGCGCAGTGAATTCTGGATCTGGGCCTGCGCCTTTGGATTTCTCGGTTTGTCCGTGTTGCGCGGGGCCGCAAGTTTCGCCCAATCGGTCACAATGCAGATGGTCGGTCTTCGGGTGATCGAAAAAATCCAGAACCAGATGTTCCATTCCTTCCTGCGGATCGAAATTCGGTTCCTTGAAAACGAAGGCACCGCGAAGCAACTCTCCCGTTTCATCAGTGATTGCTACTTGCTGCGCGACGCGGTGACCAAGGTCTTTACCGGCGCTGGACGGGACAGTGTGACCCTCGTCTTCATGATCGGCGTCATGTTCTACCAAAACTGGGAACTGTCATTGTTCTCGATAGTTTTTTTCCCGATCAGCGTCCTGCCCATCGCGCGGATCGGCAAGCGACTGCGCAAGGTGTCGGAGGCGACCCAGAACGAATTCGCCGAAATGACCTCGGTCCTGGACGACAGCCTGTCCAACGCCCGGTCGGTGCGCGCCTATTCGATGCAGGACTATGAACAGCGGCGTGGCGCAGACGCGTTCCGCAAGACCTATAAACTGGTTTTGAAAGCGGTCCGGACCCGGGCGCTCAGCTATCCGATCATGGAAACCTTGGCCGGGTTTACCCTGTTCACCATCATCGTGATAGGCGGACATCAGATTCTGGCCGGCGAACAGACGGTCGGGTCGTTCATGTCCTTCTTGGCGGCCGTTTTCATGGCCTACCAGCCGATGCGCAGTCTCGCCAGCCTCAACAACACGCTGCAGGAAGGCCTCGCCGCCGCCGGCCGTTGTTTCAAGATCGTTGACTACGACCCGAAGATCAAAAATCTGCCGGACGCCAAACCGCTGAGGGGCGGCAAGGGCCGGGTTACCCTGGAAGGTGTAGTGTTCACCTATGACGGGGAAGCCGCGGTGCTGAACGGGGTCGACATCGATATCGCGCCGGGGGAGACCGTTGCCCTGGTCGGGCCGTCGGGTGCGGGCAAGACGACGGTGCTGAACCTGATCCCGCGCTTCTACGACGTCACCGCGGGCCGCGTGTTGATCGACGGCGAGGATGTGAAAGCGGCGACGCTGGATTCGGTCGCGGCGCAGATCGCCCTGGTCAGCCAGGAGCCGGCGCTGTTCAACGACACGATCCGTGCCAACATCGCCTATGGTCGTTTCGGCGCGTCTCAGGACGAGATCGAGGAAGCGGCCCGCAACGCTGCGGCGCACGACTTCATCATGGGACTGCCTGAAGGTTACGACACCATGGTCGGCGAACAGGGGCTGCGGCTCAGCGGTGGTCAGCGCCAGCGTATTGCCATTGCGCGTGCCATGCTGAAACAGGCGCCGATCCTGCTGCTGGACGAGGCCACATCGGCGCTGGATGCCGAATCCGAACGCAAGGTTCAGTCTGCTCTGGAGCGCCTTATGGTCGGACGGACGACCATCGTTATTGCGCACCGCCTTGCGACGATCCGCCGGGCGGACCGCATTTATGTAATGGAGGCCGGCCGCGTTGCCGAAACCGGCACGCATGACGAACTGGCGCGCAAGGGCGGTCTGTATGCCCGGCTCAGCAAGTACCAGTTCCAGGAGACCCCGGACACGACCTCTTCGGGCGGACGGGAGGACTGACGCGCATGGGGGCGTTGAAGCGGCTCACCAAGCAGGCCTGGTTCCACCGCCTGATGTGCGGCCTGATCGCGTGGTATATTCGTTTCGTGCGCTACACGTCCCGCTGGGAGGTCTCCGGCACGGAAGACCGGGACCGCCTGATGGCCGAAGGTCAGCCCTATATCATCGCCCTGTGGCATAACCGGATCGGCATGATGCCCTATGCCTATGCCGAAAAATCGCATGAGCTCTGTGTCGTCGCCTCCGGCCACCGCGACGGGCGTATCGTGATCGACGCGATGGGCCGCTTCGGGTTTGAGGGGATCCCGGTCGACAGCAAGGACGGCGCCAAGGCGACGCGGGCCATCGTGAAGCGCCTGAAGGCCGGCGGCCATGTTGGGTTCACGCCAGACGGCCCGCGCGGTCCGCGCCTCGTGGTCAAGGAAGGGATGATCGTCATCGCCTCCCTGGCGAAAGTGCCGATCGTGCCGGTGTCCTATGCCATGAAACGGCGGAAGGTGTTGGGAACCTGGGACAGGTTCCAACTGCCGCTTCCGTTCAACCGGGGCGTTTGCCGCTGGGGCAAGGCGATCGAACTGCCGCCGCGGGCCGATGAGGCAACCCGCGAAGAATACCGCCGGCGGATCGAGCACATCCTGAATGAGATGACCGACGCCTGCGATCGCGAAATGGGTCACGATCCGGTCCTCCGCGCGGATGGCGATGCAGCACCTTCAGGGGGCGGCGTATGATCGCGCGGGGCATCTATCTGGCTGCTACCGCCTTGGCGGCACCGCTGATCGATCGCTATCTGGACAGGCGGCTCGCACGCGGCAAGGAGGATGCCCAACGCTTCGGCGAACGGCGTGGCCAACCCGGGCGCCCCCGACCGGAAGGGCCTCTGGTCTGGATTCACGCCGCCAGCAATGGAGAGGCCATGTCGGCCTTGCCGCTGGTCCAGCGACTTCTGGAACGCGACCCGAAGGGCCATGTTCTTGTCACGACGGGCACAGTGACGAGCGCGCGTCTGATGGCGACCCGGCTCCCGGATCGTGCGATCCATCAATATGTGCCGGTTGACCGTCCAGCCTGGGTGCGGTCCTTCCTAAAGCATTGGCGGCCGGATGCCGGAATCTGGGTCGAATCCGAATTCTGGCCCGCCTTGATCTGGGAAATGCGTCGGGCCGGCAAGCCGATGGCTCTCGTTAACGGTCGGGTGTCGCGCAGATCGCTGAGGCGGTGGCGTCGAATTCCGGGCATAGCGGGGGACCTGCTGGACGGGTTCAGGCCCTGCCTGGCGCAGACACCGGACGATGCAGCCCACCTGCGGGATCTCGGTGCAGCCGGGGCCGATTGCGTCGGAAACCTGAAACTGTCGGTTCAGCCGCAGGCGGTCGACGGCAAGGTGCTGGAAACCGAACGTGCCCGCCTGCGCGGCCGTCCGGTCTGGGTCGCCGCCAGCACGCATCCGGGTGAAGAGGACATCGTCGCCGAGGCGCATCGCCATCTGGCTTCGGGCCGGCCCGACATTCTGACAATCCTGGTGCCGCGCCACCCGGACCGCGGCGTGGCGATAGCCGAGGCCTTGCGGGCAAAGGGTTTGTCCGTCGCGCTAAGGTCTGAGGGGATGGAGGTCGCACCGACGACGTCTGTCTATGTCGCCGACACTCTGGGCGAACTTGGGCTCTTCTACCGATTGGCGCCGGTTGCCCTGGTTGGTGGCAGCCTGTGCGGCGGTCATGGTGGGCACAACCCGATAGAACCGGCGCAATTGGGATGCATCCCGCTTTGTGGACCGGACATGGAAAATTTCTCCACGGTAGCGGCCGATCTCCTGACCCGTGGCGGCATGACCCGTGTCGCAGGCGCGATGGAACTGGCGCAGACCGTTGGCGGGTTGCTGGATGAGGCAGGGCGGCGAAAGGCCATGGTGAAGGCCGCAGCCCAGGTGACCACCGAAGGCGCCGCGACGGTGGACAGGGTCATGGCACGTCTGGCGCCAATCCTGCCGCCGGTCGCCCAGGGCGCGGGCCGATGAGGCCACCCGGCTTCTGGACGGAGGCGCGGCCCGGGATGGCTGCAGGGCTCCTGACGCCCCTGTCATGGCTCTGGCGGGCCGGCGGGGCATGGCGACGGGGCCGGGCGCGGCCATACCGGCCGACCATTCCCGTCCTTTGTATCGGGAATGCCGTGATGGGGGGGGCAGGCAAGACGCCGGTTGCACGGGACCTCGCCCTCGCTCTGCAACAGGCGGGGCACCGTCCGCACATTCTCACGCGCGGTTATGGCGGCACGGTCGCCGGCCCTCAATTGGTGGATCCGGCTGTCGATACGGCCGCGACAGTCGGCGACGAGGCCCTGCTGCTTGCTCGCACGGCGCCGGTCTGGGTGTCGAGAGACCGGCCGTCCGGCGCGCGCGCTGCCGAGGCAGCCGGCGCGACACATATCGTCATGGATGATGGCTTTCAGAATCCGTCCCTGCTCAAGACGGTGTCTGTTCTGGTCGTCGATGCGCAGACGGGGTTCGGAAACGGATGCGTCTTTCCGGCCGGACCGTTGCGCGAACCAGCATCCGCCGCCTTGGAACGGGCCGATGTGATCGTGCTGATGGGGGATTTCGATTGCCCCGAACCGAAGGAAGTCGCCGCCACAACCGCTCCCCGGTTGCGGGCCGCCATGCGGGTGCCGGAATTGCCGTTGCCACGGGGCAGCGACTGCGTCGCCTTTGCCGGGATCGGACAGCCGGAAAAGTTTTTTGCCACCGCCGAGGCGATCGGACTAAAACTACAGGGACGCCGAAGCTTCCCGGATCACCACCCCTATTCGGACGCAGAGATGCAGGCATTGGTCCAGCAGGCGCGCGATTGTGGCGCGCAGCTCATCACGACAGAGAAGGATGCCGTGCGCGTGCCGCTCCGGTTCGCTGAGGCGGTGACGGCCATCCCCATTGTCCTTGAGTGGCAGGGTGGGAGGGCCCTGTTGGACACCATCCGGTCGGAGTTTCCCGATGTCGTTTAACGAGGCTTATCGACGCCGCGGCATATCCGGCATTGTCGTCTATGCATTGCAGGCCGCAGCGATCCAAGGATCCTTGGAGACGCTCAAGGTCCTGCCGCTGTCCTTTGCATCCGGATTCGGCAGCCTGCTGTTCCGAACCGTTGGCCCCTTCCTGAAAGCCGACAAGGTCGCACGCCGTAATCTGGCGCGGGCCTTTCCCGATTGGGATCAGGCGCAGATCGACAAGACGGTTCGGGATGTGTGGGACAATCTGGGGCGTGGCGCGGGCGAATTCTCACATGTCACCAAAATCGACCCGACCGCGCCGGACAGCCCGGTGACGGTGGTCGGTCTGGAAAATCTGCTGAATGCGAAGGAAAAAGGCGCCTTTATCCTGCTGTCGGCCCATATTGCGAATTGGGAGATGGCGGCGTTGGTGCCGGCCTATTACGGCATCCGTCTGAACAACATCTACCGACATGCCGACAATCCCTGGATGGACAAATACTTCCGGCGCAAGCGCGGCGCACTGACAGGGCGCCTGATTCCGAAGGGCGTCAAAGGGATCCGGGAAATCTACGCCGGCCTGAAACGGGGAGAGCCGGTCGGCGTCCTGATCGATCAGAAACTGAACGAGGGTCGTCCGATCCCGTTCTTTGGTCGCGACGCTATGACGGCCACGGCGCCGATCGAAATGGCGGTCCAGATGAAACTGCCGATCATCCCCGTCCAACTGGAGCGCGTCGAGAAAACGAAGTTCATCCTGACCTTCCACCCGCCGATGGATCTGCCGGATACGGGCGATCGGGGTGAAGACGCGATTACCATCATCAAGACATTCAACGCCATGCTGGAATCCTGGATCCGAAAACGGCCCGGTCAGTGGTTCTGGGTGCACAAGCGCTGGCCGGATTGAGGGTTGAACCATGCCGGAACAGGAGTTCAAGGATCATTTCTCCGGCATGGCGGCGACCTATGCGCAGTTTCGCCCGCGTTATCCGGACAGTCTGTTCGAGGCATTGGCGGCGCGCGCGCCTGCCCGTGGGCTGGCTTGGGATTGCGGTTGCGGAAACGGTCAGGCCTCCGCCGGGCTTGCCCGGTATTTCGAGGCGGTTATTGCAACCGACCCCAGTGCGGCACAGATCGATCGCGCGGACCCCATCGACAAGGTGGCGTTTCATGTTGCGGCCGCCGAAGCCGCCCCCCAGGTGCCGGACGGGGCGGTTGATCTGATCGTCGCGGCACAGGCAGCCCATTGGTTCGACCTGCCGCGCTTCTATGATGAGGTTCGCCGTGTGTCGCGACCGGGCGCCCTGCTGGCCCTGGTGTCGTATCGTCCCACACGGATCGATGACCCGGGGGCGGATGCGGCCCTGCAGCACTTCTATGCCAACGTCGTCGGCCCCTACTGGCCGCCCGAGCGCCGCCATGTCGACGAGGGCTATGCGTCGCTGGACTTTCCCTTCCCGGAAGAGAACGGGCCGGACATGGTCATGGACGTTTCCTGGACGCTGGACAGGCTGGTCGACTATGCCGGCACCTGGTCGGCGGTGAAGGAGTATCGACGCCTCGAAGAGACGGATCCGCTGCCGCAATTGCGCGACGGTCTGGCCGCCGTCTGGGGCGACCCAGAGGCCGCGAAACGGATTTACTGGCCGCTGGCCTTTCGGCTCGGTCGGGTTGGTCAGTCCGGCGTGTAGGACGGGCCGGGCATCGGGCCAGCGAACAGCGAAGCGTCCAGGCGCTTGTCGAACCAATTGATGCGCCAGTCCAGATGCGGGCCGGTAGAGCGCCCGGTTGAACCGACCGTCCCGATCACGTCGCCCTTCTTGACGAACTGACCTTCCTTCACGGCGATCGACTTCAGATGCAGGAAGGTCGAGGCGAGGCCGCGTCCGTGATCAATCATCAGTGTCGCGCCCGAAAAGTACATGTCCGGATGTGCCAGGCTGACTGTGCCATCCGCGGGGGCAACGACTTCCGTGCCCTCCTTCGCGGCGATATCGATGCCGTAATGCGGCTGTTTCGGCTCGCCGTTCAAAACCCGCTGACTGCCGAAGACACCGGTGATCCGGCCCCGAACGGGCCAGATCCAGCCGGTTTCGTACCAGGCATCGGGCGTGTTGCGGTCGCGGGCGGCGCGGGCGGCCGCGGCATCGGCTGCGATGCGTTCCATGACTTCGGGCGGTGGGTCGACCTTGTCCTGCGGCAGGCCGTCGATGCGCTGGATGTCATAGGTCCTCGGCTCGACCCGCAACGGATAGGCCTTCTTTGTGCCGTCCGGCAGTGTCACACGCAAAACCGTGTCGTCGGGCTCGTCGCGATGGAATCCGATGATAAAACCGCCGTCCTCGCCGACGATGACGGGGATGCCGTCATACTCCACAGTGCTGCCCGGCGGTACCTTGCCCTTGGCGTGACCGCCCTGAACCAGCAAGCCATCCAGCATCAGGCCGCCCTGTGCCCAGGCGGGCAGGCTGAATACGGGCAGTGCGAATACGGGCAGCGCGAAAAGCAAACAGATCAGGGCAAGCATCGATTTGCGCATCAGAACAGCTCCTCCTGGGTGGCGTCGCCGGCGGGTTTTGCGGCGGGTTTCCGTTTTTTGGGCGCCGCCGTCTTGCCGCCATCCGAGACCAGCGCATTGATCCGCGTGTCGTCGTTGAATTCGATTTCGATACCCATGCCCCCCGACAATAACGCCCCGTCGGTAACAAGGTTGCCATCTGAATCCCGCACAACGGTATAGCCGCGTGCCAGGGTTCCCTTGTAGCTGAGGGCTTCAACGGCGCTGCCGGCGCGATCCAGGCGGCCTTCCAAATCCGTCAGGCGGCGCGCAACCGCCACCGGCATGCGGGTTTCTGCCTGAAGGTCGGTCAGCCGTCGTACATCCCGTCGCAGGGCCGATCGCGCGGCCCGGTCCATGCGGTCCGACCTTTCAGCAAGCTTTTCACTGGCAGCGCGGATCTGTTCGGCCGGGGAGCGCAGACGGGCGCCCAGCGTGGTCAATCGATCCTCCCGGCGCTCGGCGCCGCGGCGGGCGGCCTGCTGCAGGCGCTCGGACAGGTCATCCAGCCGCTGTTCCTTAGTTTCCATCATCCGCTTCGGATGCGGCAGGCCGCGCGCCAGACCCTCCAGGAAGCGGGCACGGTTCTCGATGCCGCGCGTGGCGGCGTGAATGATGCGCTGGGCGAAGCCATTCAGATCGGCCAGCAGGTCGGTGCGCACCGGAACTGCGATTTCCGCAGCCGCCGTTGGTGTCGGGGCGCGCCTGTCACTGGCAAAATCGATCAGCGTCGTGTCGGTCTCATGCCCGACCGCTGAGATCAGCGGGATCTCGCCTGCGGCGGCTGCGCGCACCACGATTTCTTCGTTGAAGGACCATAGATCCTCCAGGGATCCACCGCCGCGCGCGACAATCAGCAGGTCCGGGCGTGGAACCGGACCCCCCGGGGCGATTCGATTGAATCCCTCGATGGCGGCGGCGACCTGCTCTGCCGCCCCGTCGCCCTGAACCAGTACGGGCCACAGCAGCACATGGCGTGGGAAGCGGTCGGCCAGACGGTGCAGAATGTCGCGAATCACCGCACCTGTGGGCGAGGTGACGACGCCAATGACCTCCGGCAGAAATGGTAGACGGCGCTTGCGATCCTCATCGAACAGACCTTCGGTCGCCAGTTTGCGTTTGCGTTCCTCAAGCAGCTTCAGCAACGCGCCTTCGCCGGCCAGTTCGACCTGCTCGATGACGATCTGATATTTGGAACGGCCGGGATATGTCGTGAGGCGGCCCGTGGCGATGATTTCCAGCCCGTCTTCTGGTCGAACCGTCAGCTTGTTCGCCGTGCCGCGCCAGCAAACGGCATCCAGCACGGCGTCCTGATCCTTCAGCGCCATGTAGAGATGGCCCGACCCTGCGCGTTTGAAACCGGAGATTTCGCCGCGAACCCGGACATAGGAATAGGAATCCTCGACCGTGCGTTTCAGCGCGCGGGACAGTTCGGAGACGGAGAGTTCCTGGACGTTGCGTGTCATGGGGCGCCAGATTGGCATGCTCCGTCCTTCAGGAAAACGGTCTGTCGCCGGAAATGACGATTTTGGCACTCCCGGGCCGGCGCAAGGCGGTTTGTCTGATCCGCCGAAAGTGCTATGTCGTGGGGCGCGCGGCGGGTCGTCGGCCGCGCCCTTCCGGAAGTGTCATCGCAAGCATAAAAGAGGCAGCGCAATGCGGGTTTTGGTCATCGGGTCCGGCGGACGGGAACATGCGCTGTGCTGGGCCATCGCGGCATCGCCGTTGCTGACGAAACTCTATTGTGCGCCGGGCAATGCCGGGATCGCTCGCGAGGCCGAATGCGTCGCCATCGGCGCGGAGGATGCGGACGCTATTCTGGATTTCTGCAAGCGCGAGAGGGTCGACCTGGTAGTCGTCGGCCCGGAAGCACCGCTGGTCGCCGGCCTGGCCAACCGACTGCGGGCCGAAGGGTTCCGCACTTTCGGGCCCGATGCCGCGGCGGCGCAGCTTGAGGGGTCCAAGGGCTTCAGCAAGGATATCTGCGCGAAGTACAATATTCCGACCGCCGCCTATCGCCGCTTCACGGAGGCTGAGGCCGCGAAGGACTACATCCGGGCGCAGGGCGCGCCGATCGTCGTGAAGGCCGATGGTCTGGCCGCGGGCAAGGGCGTTACCGTCGCGATGACCGAAGGGGAAGCGATTGCCGCGGTCGATGCCGCGATGAAGGACGGCGCGTTCGGCGCGGCCGGTGCGGAACTTGTGATCGAGGAATGCATGGTCGGGGAGGAACTGTCCTTCTTTGCATTGGCGGATGGTGAAACTGCGTTGCCGCTGGCCTCGGCCCAGGATCACAAGCGGGTCGGCGACGGTGATACCGGACCCAATACCGGGGGCATGGGGGCCTATTCCCCGGCGCCGGTCTGCACGCCGGAAATCGAGAAGCGCATCATCGACGAGATCCTGACCCCGACTGTCGATGCGATGAAGGCCGAAGGCGCGCCCTTCAAGGGGGTGTTGTTCATCGGCCTGATGATTACCGAGGAGGGGCCGAAGGTCATTGAGTACAATGTCCGCTTCGGCGATCCGGAATGTCAGGTGCTGATGATGCGTCTGCAGTCGGATATCCTGCCGGCGTTGATCGCAACGGCGGACGGAACCTTGAAGAACTTCGATCTGCGCTGGCAGCCCAAGGCCGCGATGACGGTGGTTCTGGCCAGTGACGGCTATCCGGGGACATATCAGAAGGGAACGGTGATCCGGAATGTCGACGGGGCGGAGGCCGACCCCGATGTTACCGTCTTCCATGCCGGCACGGCGCGCAACGACGCGGGAGAACTGATTGCGACCGGCGGGCGGGTCCTGAATGTCACCGCTGTCGGAGACACGGTGCGTGCCGCGCGGGACAGCGCCTATGCCGCGGTGGATCTGATCCAGTGGCCGGAAGGTTTCTGCCGCCGCGATATCGGCCATCGCGCGCTGGACTGATCGGCGGGGCGCGCGATGCAGGATCTGGCCGTCTCTGTCATCGACCGCCTGTCCCTGCTGTTCGAGGCGCCGCCCTGGATCGTCCTGCTGACCCTCGTGTTTGTGGTGGTCCTGGTCGTCGGGATCGGAATCGTCCTGCGGGAGGGACGGGCTTCGCACAAGGGCCCGAACTGGGAGCGGGACCCGGAAGAAATGCAGGACCTTTCTCCCAATCTACGGCGCGCCCGGATGCAGATGATCGCCGCGGGCATCGCCATGGTCTTCATTCTGATCATCGCCGCCTTAAATCTGATGTCGAACTGACCCATACGAAATCGCAAGTGAGGTTGCATGACCGCCGATACCGACGCTCTTTCCCTGATCCAGGACCTTGTCGACCGTGCGAAGAAAGCCGGCGCCGACGCAGCCGATGCGGTGGCGGGCCTGTCCACCTCCGTCAGTCACGCCCAGCGACTGGGCAAGACGGAAAAGCTGGAGCGCGACGAGTCCCAGGATCTCGGGCTGCGGGTTCTGATCGGCAGGAAGCAGGCGATCGTGTCATCCAACGACTGGAAGGCGGACGGCCTGGACCTGCTGGTCGAACGCGCTATTGCCATGGCGAAGGCCGTCCCCGACGATGAGTATTGCGGGATCGCGGACCCGGATCAGATTGTCGGCCCGGATTATCCGGTGCTGGAAATGTTCGATCCTGAAGAGCCATCCGCGGAAACGCTGATCGAGCGTGCCAAGGAGACCGAGGACGCGGCGCTGGCCGTCGAAGGCATCACCAATTCCGAAGGGGCCGAGGCCTCCTGGTCTCACTTCCGCATTGCGCTGGCTGCCAGCAACGGTTTTGCCGGCACCTATGAGGGCAGTCGCCACAGTGTCGGGGTCTCGGTCCTTGCCGGATCGGGGACGGAGATGGAATCGGACCATGATTACGCAACGAAGATTTTCGGTGCGGACCTGCCGTCCTTTGCCGAGATCGGACGCACCGCCGCCGACCGGGCGCTGAAAAAGCTGGGCGCCCGCAAGCCGCCGACGGCGCATGGTGTGCCGGTGATCTTCGATCCCCGCGTTTCTGGCGGCATGGTTCGCCATCTGACCGGCGCCATCAACGGATCGTCCGTCGCCCGCGGGACGTCTTTCCTGAAGGACCGGATGGGAGAGCAGGTCATGGCCGAGGGCATCACCATCGTCGATGATCCGCATATGGACCGTGGGCTGGCGTCAAAGCCCTTCGATGCGGAGGGCCTGCCCAACAAGCGTCGAAATCTGGTCGACCAGGGCGTGCTGCAGACATGGATTCTGGATCTTCGTACCGCGCGGCAGTTGGGGCTGGCCTCGACCGGCCATGCCAGCCGAGGCACCGGCGGTCCACCCGGTCCGTCTACGACCAATACCCATCTGGCTGCCGGAACGGTGTCGCCGGAGGACCTGATCGCGGATATCGAGCAGGGTTTCTATGTCACATCCGTCATGGGCATGGGCGTCAGCATGATCACCGGCGATTACAGTCGCGGTGCGTCCGGCTTCTGGATTGAAAACGGTGAGATCGCCTATCCGGTGAACGAGGTCACCATCGCGGGCAATCTGAAGGACATGTTCCTGGCGATGACCGCCGCCAACGACCTGGAGTTCAAGTATGCCACGAATGCGCCGACCATCCGGGTGGACGGGATGACGGTCGCCGGCACCTGATCCGGCACTACCGAACGCGCTCGGATCGGCGTTCCAGCCGCAACACGTCGCGCCATTGGCCCGCCATCGGCCCCATCGGCATGATGGCGGCGGCGCGCTGCCGTCCCAGGCAGCGGAATCCATGGGCGGCATGCAGGATCAGACTGGCCTTGTTTTCGGGGAAGATGCCGGCCGTGAGGGTCCAGATGCCGGCCTCTTCGCTTTTCGTCACGAGGTCGCCCAGCAGGGCGTGACCGACACCGCGTCCCTTGGTCCGGTCCGCCACATAGATCGATACTTCACAGATGCCGCGATAGACCGGCCGGGCGGATACCTGGGACAGCACCGCGAAGCCCAGGAGCGATCCGTCGGGGGCCTCGGCGATCAGGCGGGGCGCCGCCAGTTTTCCGGACGAAAACCCGTCCCAATCTCCGGGATCGGTCTGGAAGGTCGCATGCCCGGTTTCGATGCCTTCCGCATAGATCGCCATCACCGCATCGGCGTCATCCGACGTCATTGCCCGGATGGTGCAGTCGTGCCGGCGCGGCGGTCCTTCGACGGCCAGGGCGTTCAGGTCGCAGACCCAGCCGAACAGATCGCCTTCGCTGGCAATCAGGTCCAGGGCCCGATCGTGATCATCCAGTTCCAGTGCCGCGCAACAATCGGCGACCGTCAGGCAGGTGTAACCCCGGTCGACCGCCTCGCGCAGGGTGGTGTGGACGCAGCAGGAGGTCGTGACCCCGCACAGGATCAGATGGGTGATGCCGCGCTGCCGCAGGCGGGTGTCGAGGTCGGTCGCGTGGAAGGCGCCAAAGCCAGGCTTGTCGATTACGGGCTCACCCGGTTGGGGGCGCAGTCGGTCGATGAAGTCGTGACCGACTTCTCCGCGGATCAGGAATCGGCCCAATGGTCCCTCGCTGACCGGGCCGCGCCGTGCGCGCTTGGCGGCGTGCATGTCCGACAGGTCCGGGGCATAGCCTTCGCGGGTGTGAAAAACCGCATGTCCCTGCACCCGCGCCCATTCCGTCAGACGCTCCACCCGGGGCACGATGGCGCGGGCGAAGGCGGGGTCGTCGCCCAGGACGGCGCACATCCCCTGTGGATCGATGAAATCGCGCTGCATGTCGATGACCAGCAGGGCGGTCCTGCCGCCCGATGGCAACTTCAGGCGATGCCCGCCCCGGCATGTCACGGTCAAAATTCGTCCTCCTGCAGCACATCGTCCGGTTCGTTGGCTTCGATGACCTTACGGGCGATGTCATATGAAAAGCCCTGGCGTCCCAATGCGGCCAGATCCCGTTCCCGATTGGACTCGCGATTCTCCATCGAGCGCCAGGGGCCGATCCGCCGTCGGCGGGCATAGTTCACGGCGGCCCGCAGATCGGTCTGCGATCCAACTTCGTCTCGCAACGCGTCCAGGGCAGCGCTGACCGTGTCTTCGTCGACCCCTTTCAGGGACAGGGCCTGACGGATGGCGCGTGAGGATTTGCCTTGTCGGTGCAGGCTGGCGGCCCTGGCTGTCGAGTAGGCCTTGTCGTCCAGCAATCCGGCCCGCCGGTACCGGTCGATCAGGTCCGATACCGACTTTTCGCCAGCCGCCGGGTCGGTGTCGTGCAGTTCGGCCGAGCGATAGACCCGCCGCATCAGTACCCGGCGCAGGTTCTCCGCGCTGCTGGCATAGCGTTCGAGATAGTGCAAAGCGGCCTTTTCCAGCCGCTCCGGCGTCGCGGGCCTCGGGCCGCGCTTGGGAGGTTTCTTTTTTGAATTATTTTCTTCTGTCATTTCAATAGGTTATCAGAAAAATCGGCCTGATGTGAGAATTTTTTTCAGGGGCTGTGATTGCCGTCACATCAGATTCCGGGAAGCCGTCTTACATTGAGGATGTGACGACGGCGAAGCCAAAAGGCGACGCGGTCGAGGAGTTCCGGAAGACCTGGGCCAAAATCCTGCCCCTCCCATCCGGCTCGGGTCTATCGGGGTAAGGCGGCGACGGAAATGATCCGTCGCCGCCGTTTTTTTTTGGTTCAGGAAAATCCGTCGGACAGACGCTCAGACGAGTTCAATCGGATCGCCGGGCCGGATCGTTCCCCCCATGATCACCTTGGCATGAACGCCGCAGTCGATATGACCGAAACCCTTGCGCAGGCTCAGTGGGATGTTCATGTCGACGTCGCCGGTCGTCGGGTTGACGTTGGTCGCGGCGCAGCGGTCGATCCGCATCAGGATTTCCAGGACGCATTCGCCGACCCTGATGCGCTTGCCGACCCAGTCGAATTCCTGCCACGGTTTCAGCCCGTCGACATAGAGATTGCCCCGGAATCGCATCAGGTCGACAGGTTCACGCGTTACCCGTTCGATATCACTGACGCTGGCCCGGTTGATGATGGAAACCTTCGCCTCCTCCATATCGGTGAACTGTACCTCATGCGGGGCTTCGACAATCTTCGGATTGCCGCGCGGACCGCTGGGCATGAAGCTGTTCAGAAAGGTCTGCAACAGGGTCCGTCCGGTCGGGTCGTCCAGGCGGCCGCGGCTGATCTGCTTGCCCTTTCGGAAGATCGTTAGGGTACGCGTCTCTTCCTCGAAGGAGGTTTCCAGTTGCGCCAGTTTCTCGTCACGCGCCAGACACAGGAAATTCGCCTTTTTCGCCCAAACCGGTGCCGCGGCATCGACCGTGCTGGAATCATGAACGATGGCCCAGTTCCGGTCGAACGGAAGGCCGAGCCCCATGGTCAGCGAGACCGATTCCAGTCGATCCGGCCCCATACCCTTCACCGGGTAGCGAAAAATGTCTGTCAGCGTCATCGTCATGGCGCGGAAGAGTATCGGAAGTCGTCCGGCTGGCAAGTCCGGATCGGCGTACTGGATACGGGGCTTTCGCGCCCCCACATCGATTCATAGGATGGAAAGCAAACATACGGGAAGACGGGCTGTATCGACCCGTCCGGATCGAAGGGAAACAGGATGTCCGCACGGGAGGTGAAAGCCGACAAGGTCGGAATTCCGCGCTTCAAGTGGAAGGCCCGCAAACAGGCCCAGATTTTCGATCTGTCCAGTCACGAACGGGCCCGCGATGCCCTTGAGTTCGGGCTCAATACCGCCGATCAGGGTTTCAACATATTCGTTCTGGGCCCTGATCGTGCCGGTCGCATGACCGAGACGCTGGATTACATCCGGCAGACGCTGAGCCACCGGCCACCCGCACCGGACTGGGTCTATCTGAACAACTTCAAACGTACCCACCGGCCGAAACCCTATCGACTGCCCGCGGGAACCGGCCGCCGCCTGCGCGATGCGATGGAAGGGTTCGTCGCGGGCCTGCGAGCGGCGCTGAAACAGACCTTTGAGGGCGACAGCTATCAGGCCGATGTGAAATCCGTGCATCAGCGGGCCGCAGCCGAAGCGGAGGGTGCGATGGCGGCCTTGCGCGCCGATGCGGCGGATGCGGGGCTGGGCATCTTTCAGGGTGAGCATGGCCCGATCATTGCGCCCGCTGATCCGAATGGCAGCCCGGTCGCCTTCGAGGCGATCCCGGCGGAGGAGCGTGATGCCAAGACCCGGGCCGCGCAGGCCATCGCCGAACGGCTGAACGCGATCAATGCCCAGGCGGCGAAGGAGCGCGCGGCCCTGGTCGAGCGTGTGGCGGAAATCACCCGGGACGCGGCGCGCGACACCTGCAAGACCTTGCTGCAGCCTCTGGTCGACAGCTTTGGCGGACATGGTCTGAACCGCTGGTTCGTCGCATTGGAACAGGACATTCTCGAGAATCTGCGGGCCTTCGGACCGGCGCAGGACATGAAGGGCCGCCCCAATCTGGCGGAACCGCCGGAACGGCGTTACGCGGTCAATTTGCTGGTCGACAATGGAGATCTGACGCATCCGCCCATCGTGCTGGAATCGACTCCGAGCTACGGGCACCTGTTCGGACGCATCGAATACCGGCCGGGCCAGAGCCATCTGGAAACCGACTTCACGCTGATCCGCGCCGGTGCCCTGCATCGCGCCAATGGCGGTGTGCTGGTGCTTCGTGCGGATGCCCTGGCGGCGGATCCGATGGCCTGGCCCGCCCTGATCGGCGCCTTGCGTGACGGTCAGGTGCGGATCGAGGAACCGCACCGCCAGGCGGCTCTGCCTGTGATTGGCGCGCCGTCGCCAAAGGCGATCGATTTGAATCTGAAGGTGGTGATCGTCGGCACGCCTGCGATCTACTATGGCGGCTATTCCCGGTCGCCGGACTTCCAGACCCTGTTCAAGGTAAAGGCCGACATCGCCCAGGACATGCCGGCCAGCGCGGCCAATCTGGCCGTCTACGGCACCGTCCTGCGCGACAGGGTGAAGGGCTGTACCGGACGCAGTGTCGACGACGGCGCGATCAGTTATTTGCTGGGCATGGCCA
This sequence comes from Alphaproteobacteria bacterium, assembly GCA_033344895.1. NCBI lineage: Bacteria > Pseudomonadati > Pseudomonadota > Alphaproteobacteria > Alphaproteobacteria bacterium. Next base: position 1,175,908 of record JAWPMN010000001.1, on the reverse strand, counting down.
CGCGGTGGAACGGCGACCGGACCCGGCTGAGCGCGCAGATCGAGCGGCTGGACGATATCGTGATCGAAGCGGCGGCCCGGAATCCGGACAAGAAGAAGATCGTCGAGGCCGATCTGGTCGCAGCCCATGCGGCCCAGCTGCGCCGTAACGACCGGATCGAAGGCCATAGTCAGGACATGATCGAACGCGGCACCGTCATGATTGCGACGGATGGCGCTGTGGTCGGCCAGATCAACGCCCTGACCGTGCGTGATATGGGGGATCATGCCTATGGCGGCCCGTCGCGCGTGACGGCGCGGGCCAGTGTCGGGCGGCACGGCGTCCTGAACATCGAACGTCAGGTGGAGATGGGCGGCCCGATCCAGCAGAAGGGCGCCATGGTTCTTCAGGGCTATCTGTCCGGTCTGTTCGCCCGTTCCGCGCCGCTGTCCTTCAACTGTTCCATCACTTTCGAACAGAATTACGGCGGGGTAGAGGGCGACAGCGCCTCCCTTGCGGAGTTGATTGCCGTTCTTTCCGATTTGGCGGGTATTCCGTTACGGCAGGATCTGGCGATTACCGGATCGGTCAATCAGCGCGGCGAATCACAGGCCGTCGGGGGCGTGCATCACAAGGTCGAGGGTTTCTTCAAGGCCTGCCGCCGACGCAAGCTGACCGGGAAGCAGGGTGTCCTGGTGCCGTTGGCCAATGCGGACAGTCTTGTGGTCGACGACGAAACCGCCGCCGCCATCCGTGACGGCATGTTCCACCTCTATACGATCCGCCATGTCGATGACGCTCTGGCGCTGTTCAGCGGCCTGAAGGCCGGCAAACCCAATGCCTCGGGCGTTTATCCGGAAGGCAGCTTCTACGGATGGGTCCAGCGTCAGCTCCATGCCTTCGACGATGCCCTGTTCCGGCGCGAAGCCGCGCTTGTCCGGGCGGGGGAGGCGGAGTAACGTCCGCGCCATGACGATCAGCGAGACCTTTTTCGACGACGAATTCGCGGAACATGCTTCCGTCCTGGCCCGGACGCATGAGGCCTGCCGCGCGGAGATGCAGAAGATGCTGTCGGTCTGGGCCGGGTGCGTCCGGCGTGGCGGCAAGATCCTGTTCTTCGGCAATGGCGGCAGTGCGGGGGATGCCCAGCACCTGGCAACGGAACTGTCCGTTCGCTACAAGAAGGACCGTGCTCCGATCGCGTCGCTGGCGCTGACCGTCGATACGTCGACCCTGACGGCGGCGGGCAATGATCTGGGCTTCGAAAACATCTTCGCCCGTCAGGTGGCGGCCATCGGTCGGGCCGGCGATGTCGCCGTCGGAATATCGACCTCCGGCAAGAGCCCGAACGTCACCAAGGCACTGGAAGTCGCCCGCGACAAGGGGCTGACCGCCGCCGCCTTTGCCGGTCGGGACGGCGGGGACCTAGTCGGCCTTGCGGATCCGCTGATCATTGTGCCGTCGGAAACGACCGCCCGGATTCAGGAAATGCACATTCTGATCGGTCAGATCCTGTGCGGCGCGCTGGAGATCGAACTCGGTCTCGTTTCCGCCTGATCACTTCATCAGATCGAGAACGGTCTTCGGCAGCGCGAAACTGCCGGCATGCAGTTCCGGCGTGACATAGCGCGTCTCGATCCCGGCATTCTTGTAGCGCCGCGCCAGTTCGTCGACCGGCAACTGCCGCAGCATGCCGTTATCCGTAGCCCAGCCGAAAGTCATGTCGCCGCCCTGATAGGTCGGCACCGCGGCACGATAGAAGTGAACGTCGTTGAAGCTTTTCTTCAGGCGGCTGTAGGAATTCGTAACTTCCTCCGGCTGCACGAAGGGCACGCCGTTCTGGGTCACCAGAATGCCGCCGTCGGTCAGGCAGCGTTTGCAGTCGGCGTAGAATTCGGCGGTAAACAGGACCGCCCCCGGACCGATCGGGTCGGTGGAGTCAACGATGATGACGTCGAACCGGTCGTCCGTGTCCTTCACAAACTGCGCACCGTCGGTAATGACCAGATTCAGGCGCGGATTGTCGAAGGCGCCGGCCGAATGGTTCGGCAGATGCTCAGCGCAGAAATCGACGACCGCCCGATCGATCTCGACCATGGTAACCGCTGCGTCCGGATGCTTCAGGGCTTCGCGCGCCATGCCGCCGTCACCGCCGCCAATGATCAGTACCTTGCGGGCATCGCCATGGGCCAGCATCGGTACATGGGCCAGCATTTCGTGATAGACGAACTCGTCGCCTTCCGTGGTCTGGACCACACCATCCAGGCACATGACGCGACCGAAACGGGCGTTCTCGAAGATGATGAGATCCTGAAGGTCCGACTTGTCGCGATACAGAACCTTGTCCATCGACAGGCCCTGCCGGAATTCAGGATGAAGGGTTTCTTCAAACCATTCGGTCATCGTCTACTCCCGTATCTGCAAAACGAAGCGGTACAAAAAGAAGCGGTCCGGGCAATGCTACCGCCATGCCCGACCGTTCGATACCATGAAACTGTGTCGCTTAGGAAACGCGACCCCGGCGCACGTCGTCGACCTGGACATTCTCGGTGCAGAAACCGCGTTTCAGCACGTCGATCGCCTTATGCGGTTCACTGTCGCCGCACATGAAGACATCCAGGGCGGCGTAGCCCATTTCCGGCCAGGTGTGGATCGAGATATGGCTCTCGGCCAGCACCAGAACACCGGACACGCCTTCCGGGTTGAAGCGATGCAGATGGCAATGCAGCAGGGTTGCCCCGGCCACTTCCACGCATTCCTTCAGCGTCTCTTCGATATGGTCGATATCGTCCAGATTCTGACCGTTCCAGACGTCGATCAGAAGATGGGTTCCCGCATAGACCATGCCATCGCGTTTGATGAAATGGTCCAATCGCCCGTCCTGCGAAGGGAAGGGGATTACGGTGGCTTCGTTTACTGCGCCCTTGTCCTCATGGGAGTCGCTTTGGAACTTGTCCGCGGCCGTCCCCAGTCGGGAAAGAGCGATGTCGTCACGCGGCATCGGCGTCTCTCCTACCAGTAGATGTTCCGCCCCGACCCGTTCCAGGGAACGACCCTCTTGCGACCGCTTCATGCGGCCGTCGTGATCGGGATTGGCCGGGTTATGCCTCGAATTGATTTCACTGCATAGGGAAATTTGAACGGGCGCTCATGACCTCATGCCAATGCAGCCATGCACAAAACGCATTGGTGTTTTGTGAGGGTTGGAAATCCGGTTTTTAGTTGGGAAGGCGATAGATGATGTGGGTTTTGTTGCGGTTTCCGGTGTGGGTGAAGCGCCGTGTTTCCGCCATTCCCAGGGCTTCGGCAGTACGTCGGGACGGGATGTTATCTTCCGCCATATGGCAGACGATATTGTTCAGTCCCAGTATCTCGGTGCCATAATGCAGGGCCGCGGCGGCTGCTTCCTTTCCATAGCCCTGACCGTGATGCGGGGCCTGAAGAATGTATCCAAGGTCGGTGACCGCTTCGCCGTCCAGTTCTGTCGGAACCAGTCCGCAATCCCCCAGAACGAGCCCGTCGGCCCGACGTTCGACCGCCCAGCGCCCCAACCGATCCTCTTGCCAGCATTGCAGGGCCCGTTCCAGCCAGTGGCGGACATCGTCCGCGTCGAATGGCTCGGGCCAGTGTTTCATGGTGATGGGGTCGGTCAGAAGGGTCGACAGTCGGGGCTGATCTGCAAGGGTCCAGGGGCGCAGGATCAATCGTTCGGTTGTCGCGACAGTCTCTCTCATTTTGCGAGCGCCAATGCGGCCTCCACGCCGAGACGGGGAGACGCGTAGACCGGCAGGCCGAGATCCGAGAGCAACGGGCCGGCAACAGCCATGGACGCCTGCGCCAGGACGATGCAGCCGGCGGAGGGCGTGTCGGCGACCGTGCTTCTGACCCGGTCCGCGATGGCCTCGGCAAAACCGTTCCGGTCCCCTGCCTCGAAATGTTGCCAGGCCTCGGCGCAAAGACACAGGACCCGGTCGCGATCCCGCCCGGCCGCTGCAAAGGCGTCGTCCAGCAGCGCCAGCGTCGTTTCCCGCGTGCTGTCGAGGCACAGGGCGACGACGGCGGTACCGGGGGTCGCCGCGGCCTTGGCCATGAGCGGGCGGTCGATGCGCAGGATTCGCCGGTCGGTTTGCGACAGGGCGTCGGCCACCGGCCCCAGGGTGGAGCAGGTACACAGGACTGCGTCTGCCTGTGCCGATAGGGCGGTGAGGCGATCGGTGACGGTGGCATGCAGGCCGGGGCCCAGGCCGTCCTGCCGTGCCCGGTCCAGCCATTCCGGATGAATGGCATGGACCTGTTCCGCATCCGGCGCCAATTCGGCGATCAGGTCGCGGAAAGTCGGCTCATGAACCGATGCTGTGTGCAGGAAGGCGATCCTGGGCGCCATGGCCCCTCCAATCAGACCATTTCCGCTTCGCGCCGGCGCTTGTCGCGTTTGCGCTCATGCGGGTCCAGCAATGCCTTGCGCAGGCGGATCGACTGCGGCGTGACCTCGACGCGCTCATCGTCCTGAATATAGGCTAGGGCCTCCTCCAGCGTCCGGCGGATCGGCGGGGTCAGCTTGATCGCATCATCCTTGCCCGACGCGCGGAAGTTGGTCAGTTGCTTGGCCTTCAGCGGGTTCACTTCCAGGTCCTGGCCCTTGTTGTGTTCTCCTAGGATCATGCCGGAATAGACCGGGTCGCCCGGATCGACGAACAGTGGCCCGCGTTCCTCCAGATTGTACAGTGCATAGGGGACGGCCGTACCCTGTTCGGCGGAAATCAACACACCGGCACGGCGACCCGGAATCGGACCCTTGTAAGGGGCGAAGCCCTTGAACATCCGCGACAGGATGCCGGTGCCGCGCGTGTCGGCCAGGAATTCGCCCTGATATCCGATCAGGCCGCGCGACGGGATCTCGAAAACGATGCGGGTCTTGCCGCCGCCGGACGGGTGCATCTCCTGCATCTCGCCCTTGCGCAGGCCCAGCTTTTCGACGACGACGCCGGCGAATTCCTCGTCAACGTCGATCTGCGCTTCCTCAATCGGCTCAATGCGGTTGCCGTTCTCATCTTCCCGGAACAGGACACGCGGCGGGCCCACGGTCAGTTCGAAGCCTTCGCGGCGCAGCGTTTCCAGCAGCACGCCCAGCTGCAACTCGCCGCGCCCGGCGACCTCATAGGCGTCCTTCTCGGCGCTTTCGGTGACGCGGATCGCGACATTGCTTTCCGCCTCGCGCATCAGGCGGTCGCCGATCATGCGTCCGGTCAACTTGTCGCCCTCGCGACCGGCCAGCGGGCTGTCATTGACCGATACGGTCATGGCCATGGTGGGCGGCGCAATCGGACGGCCCGGCACCGGTTCGGTGACGGACGGGTCGCAGATCGTATCGGCCACGGTGGCGACGGTCATGCCGGCGATTGCGACGATATCGCCGGCGCTGGCGTGCTCCACCGGCTCCCGTTTCAGGCCACGGAAGGCCAGCAGTTTTGTCAGGCGTCCGGTTTCCAGCGTCTTGCCGTTGCGACCCAGACCCTTGACCGTGCGATTCACGGCGATGGAGCCGGATTCGATGCGCCCCGTCAGGATACGACCCAGATAGGGGTCGCTTTCGAGCGTCGTCACCAGCATGCGGAAAGGACCGTCCGCATCGGCGACCGGGGCCGATACCTTGTCCAGCACGGTTTCGAACAGCGGCGTCAGATCGGTGCGATCGTCCTCCAGGCCGCGCGCAGCCCAGCCCTGTTTGGCGGAAGCGTAGAGCACCGGGAAGTCGAGCTGATCTTCATTCGCGTCCAGGGCGACAAACAGATCGAACACCTGATCGATCACCCAGTCGGGGCGGGCGTCCGGCTTGTCGACCTTGTTGATGACAACGATCGGCTTCAGGCCCAGCTCCAGCGCCTTGATGGTGACGAACTTGGTTTGCGGCATCGGGCCTTCGGCCGCGTCGACCAGCAGCACCACCCCGTCGACCATGGACAGGATGCGTTCCACTTCGCCCCCGAAATCGGCGTGACCGGGGGTGTCGACGATGTTGATGCGGGTGCCCTTCCATTCGACGGAGGTGCATTTCGCCAGGATCGTGATCCCGCGTTCCTTCTCCAGATCGTTGGAATCCATCGCCCGTTCGGCGATCTGCTGATGCGACTGCACCGCGCCGGACTGGGTCAGAAGCTTGTCGACCATGGTGGTCTTGCCGTGGTCGACATGGGCAATAATGGCAATGTTGCGAAGGTCCATTGGGCGGTCCTTGAGAAGGCTCAGGCTTTGAGCGTGTGTGTCAGAAAGGCGCCGATCCAGGCGGCGACGCGGTCGGCGTCGGGCGCGCGCGGCGTATCAACGATTGTCTGCATCGCTGCGTCGATGCGTTCCGCACCAATGCGTTCGCGGCGCAGGGTGTAAAGGTCCCCGACATAGCCGCTGGGCATTTCCGGGTGGCTTTGCAGGGTCAGGATCCGGTCACCGATTGCCAGCATGGCGTTCGGGCAGAAGTCGCTGCCGGCCAGCACCTGGGCGCCGGGGGGCGGTTCCGTCACCTGATCCTGATGGGATACATAGGTGTCGAATTCGATATCGCCACCTTCGGGCAACCATTCCGGCCGGTTCTTCAGCGCATAGCGATGTGCGCCAACGCCCCAGCCCTTGTCGGACTTGACCGCCTTTCCGCCGAGCACTTCCGAAATCAGCTGATGGCCGAAGCATATACCGACCATCGGCACCCCGGCATCGGCGACCGCACGGGCGAAATCCTTCAGTGTTGCGATCCAGGGATCCGGATCATAAACGCCATAGGCGCTGCCCGTGATCAGCCAGGCGTCGCAGTCTACGGCGGAATCCGGGAATTCGCTGTCGATCACTGCATAGGTGACGATTTCCGTCTCCGCCGGCAGGTGCGGGCGAAGCAGGTCAGCGAACATGGCCGGATAACGGCCATGGGTTTCGTCCAGCGGCGCGGGTGGACGTCCGGCTTCAAGAATGCCGAGGCGCATCGCGAGGATCCCAAGATTGTCTACGATGTGTGCGTTGCGCGGCTTTTAGACCTTTGCGGACGATCCGTCCAGCCGCGTGGGGCCATCGGTGCCGCTCCGGGACTTGCCGGAATTCCTGTCCTTCCTAACTAGGTGAGGGTCACCAAACGCACATGAACTCGAACGGACAGGGGAATCGACCATATGCCGACCGTGAAACTGCTTGCCTTCGCCGGCAGCGCCCGACGCGACTCGATGAACAAGAAGGTTCTGAAGACCGCGGTTGCCGGTGCTCGTGAGGCGGGGGCGGAAGTAACCGTGATCGACCTTCGGGACTATCCCATGCCGCTGGTGGACGAGGACCTGGAGGCCGCGGAAGGCCTGCCGGAGAACGGTGCGAAACTGCAGGCCTTGTTCGGTGCGCATCACGGTCTGCTGCTGGCCTGCCCCGAATACAACAGTTCGATCACGCCCTTGTTGAAGAACACAATCGACTGGGTATCGCGCCCGGGACCGAACGGCCCTGGCAGTCAGTATCTGCGCGGCAAGACGGCAGGGTTGATCTCCGCATCGGCCGGGGCGCTGGGCGGCCTGCGGGGGCTGGTCCACGTCCGGGCGATCCTGGGCAATATCGGCATGACCGTCATTCCGAACCAGGTCGCGGTCAGCGGGGCCAAGAAAATTCTGGCGGAAGACGGATCGATTACCGACCCGGACCGGGAAAAGCAGGTTAAAGCCGTCGGGGCGACCTTGGCGGAGGTGACGGGGAAGCTGATCGCCTGATAGACTGCGCCGCATGACGGCACCGATCTTTCTGTTTACCGATTTCCGAACCGACGGTCCCTATGTCGGCCAGATGCACGGCGCAATCTACGCCACCTGGCCGGAGGCGCGGATCGTCGATCTGATGCACGATGCGCCGGCCATGGACCCAATGGCGTCCTCCTATCTGCTGGCCGCGGTCTTGGAAGACTTGCCGGCGGACGCCATGGTCGTGGCCGTGGTTGATCCGGGTGTCGGCAGCGCCCGCGAGGCCCTGCTGGTCGAGGCGGATGACCGCTGCCTGATCGGTCCGGATAACGGGTTGTTCGAGATCGCCCTGCGCCGGGCGTCCCGTGTCGCGCGGTTTACCCTGCAATGGCGACCGGAACGCCTGTCGGCCAGTTTCCACGGCCGCGACCTGTTCGCGCCCGCGGCCGCGCGATGGGCGATGGGGCGCAAACCCGCCTGTGTGCCGGCCATGCCCAATCCGCCATCCCGTCCCGGTGCGGACTGGCCCGATGATCTGGCCCAGATTCTCTACATCGACGGATACGGCAATGCGATGACGGGGCTGCGAGCATTGGCCCTTAAAGACCCGGTGCGGGTCACCCTGCCGGACGGGACGTCACCGCCGCGGGCGCGCACCTTCTCGGACGTGCCGGAGCGGTTCGGTTTCTGGTATGAAAACAGTCTGGGACTGGTCGAGATCGCCGTGAATGGCGGCAGTGCGGCGGAAAAATACGGTCTGCGTGTCGGCGACACGATCGAGATCTGATCCCGAAACGAAAAACGCATCCGTCCATTCCGCGGTGTGCGGTGTCGAACGGATGCGTTTTTCGTGTTTCGTCCCGCTGCCGGATTGGCGCGGGCCGTAGTCCAAAAAGCGAAACCGCCCGAAATCGGGCGGTCGCGATGCCCGGCGTCAGACGCCGGGATACCTTTTTACGCCGCGATGGAAGGCTCGTTCCACGCGCTGGTCTGCTTGCAGTTCGAGCAGACGCGTTCACCCGGCCAGGAGCTCTTGAACTCGGTCCGGCACATCAGGCACTTGCGCGTTTTCGCTTCGTATTTCCGGTCAGATTCCGGTTTTTTATTCTTGCTAGAATCGCTCATATTTCCATCCATGTGATCTGTTAGCGTCAATCACCGGCCGCTTATATAGCTCAGGCCTGTTTGAAAAACCACTGTCACATTCACAATTCAGACAGAAATTTAATGCATAGCTCGCGGATTCAGCCGTGCAACTTGCGCAACCCCCTGGAATCCAAGCGGGAAACAGAAATCCGGCTGCAATCGTGCACCAAAGTGCGGCGGATTGTCTCGATTTCGGCGGATTTCGCATGTGTGGCCTTACTGTCGAGCTCGCACGACGTGCCGAAATCGAAACGATCTGCTGCAATCGTTACCAGTAGCGCAGCGCATCCCGAAACAGGCCGCGCAATTCGGCTTCCGCCACCGGCAGAGGGGCGTTGTCCAGCAATCGGCGTTGCGGGGCGGCCTTTGCGACCAGATTGTCCAGGTCGTCGTCGGTATAGCCGACACCGCTCAATCCGTTGGGAACCCCTGTTGCGCGCATCATGATTTCGATCCGGTCGGCCAGGGCGTCGCCGGGCGGCAGGTCACCCAGTTCCTCGGCGGTCGCTCCCATGGCTTCGGCCCCCATGCGGTGGCGTTCCGGGCAGGCCGGGCCGGTCATGCGGAACACGGCAGGGGCATTGACGATGACACTGATCCCGTGCGGCACCAGCGGATGGTTCGACGGCCAGCCTTCAGCCTGATAGTCCCGGACCAACCCGGCCACGGCATAGGACATGGCATGCGGCACGTGACAGCCGGCATTGCCGAAACCGATCCCGGCCAGCATCCCGGCGAACATCAGGGCCTCGTAATCCTCGTCCGACGGGTCGTTCACGGCGCCGACCAGATGCCCGCCGACCAGCCGGATCGCCTCCTGGCAGGCAATGTCGGAATAGGGGTTGGCGCCCTGGCTCAGCGGCCGCTTGCTCGGATCGGCGGGTTTTGCACGATGCGTGAACGGGCGGGCCGTCAGGCTCTCGAAGGCATGGGTGAAGACGTCGAACCCGTTTGCGGCCAGAACGAGCTTCGGCAGGCTGGCAAGATTGGCCGGATCCAGCACCCCCAGCGACGGACGCAGGCGCGGACTGGCAATGCCGGTCTTTGCCTCCATTTCCAGAAAGTCGAAAACGGCGATGCCGGTACATTCCGACGCCGTGCCGAAGGTCGTCGGGCAGGCGATATGCGGCTTCAGCGGCCCTGGAACAGGCTTCGCCTGACCCACCGGTGCATTCACATAGGCCAGAAAATCGTCGGGATAGGTGCTGTAGAGATTGGCGGCCTTCGCCGTATCAATGACCGACCCGCCACCGACAGAAATGAACCCGTCGAACCCGCCGTCGACCGCGAATTGTGTCCCGGCCTTGAAGGATTGATCCGTCGGTTCGACCTCGGTTTCCGTATAGACATCGAAAGCCAGCCCGGCGGCGCGCAGGGACTCCACGACATCCCGCATCGCCGGCAGGTCCTTGACCCATTTGTCAGTATAGACCGCAACCTTGGTCATGCCGAGGCCGAGCGCGTCCTGGCCGACTTCCTTCAGGCTGCCACTGCCGAACTTGATCTTGGGCGCCTCGACGGTGAATGCGGTGTCGCCCGTTTCGGTGGGCATGAAATACGGTGACAGGGCCATGTCGGCGTCTCCCTGGAAAGGTCTGTTCTTTATCTTGCCGGGGAGGGTAGCGGCACCGGGACCGATCTGGCAATGCGGTGCGGGCTACAGGAAGCGGGTGCGCAACTCCGGTGGCGGCACAAGGCAGGAATCCCGCCGCCCGAACCAGGCATAGCGGTTGCGCGCCACCCGATCATAGATCCAGTCCCGCATCGTCCGCGGCACGATCCGCAGAAACGACAGCCAGCGGACCGGCGCCCGCATCCGGGCCAGCACCGCCAGGGCAGCGTCGGACCTGACATGCAGGACCTGGCCATTGGGACCGGTCTCCAGCAGGAAGTTCGTGTCCCAATCGGTCAGGGGCAGTCCCAGTTCCGCCAGAAGTGCCTGCCCTGCATCGCTCTGCGCCGCGACGAAGCGGATTTCAGGGGCCCGTTCCCATCTCAAAATGAACCGGACCCAGCGCGAACAGAGGACGCAATCGCTGTCGAACAGAAGGATCGAATTCGTCTGATGCATCACGGCTGCCTCATGCTTGCGCCTGAAATGTAGGGTATCCGAAGTGACGCGGAAGGTCCCGGGCCAGAATGCCTCAGGGGTGGCGCTTCAGACCATTGATCACCTTGTCGACTGCCTTGCGCGGGCCGTGGATCGCAACCCCCACGAGGTCCAGCGCGTCCGCCGCCACGGCGGCGACGGCGGCACGGTTGGCATCATCATGATCGGTCGAGAACATCTCCACGGTATAGATCGCGGGCGTCAGGCCCCGGTCGACGGCGCGGCGGCGGGTGCGTTGCAGGGTCTCCGCCGTTCCTGCCAGCACGAAGATCGGTTCGCGGATCAGGGGGGCGTAGTCCGTCCCGTCGGCATCGGCATAGGCCGCGCCGAGGATGTTTGGGTCGCGCCCGGCCAAACCGCCGGCCAGGAAGGCAGTGACGTTCAACCCCTGCCAGGGCAGCAGATCGTCCCGGATGACGATGGCCAATTTGGTGTCGAAATGCATCGGCTCAGCCTTCCTGAACAAGGGTGGCGATCTGACTTTCGACGAATTTCGACAAGGGGCTGTCCACCGTGCCGGTATGCAGGGTCCCGGCCGGTTCGACGAACATCGCCCAAGCCTCTTCCGGCGCATAGGGGTGATGCCAGACGCCGCGCGGGGTGACATGGCATTGCCCGGCGGTCATCACCGCCTCGCTGCCGTCGTCGTATCGCAGGCAGAACGTCCCTTTCAGGACAAAGAAGAATTCGTCTTCCTTCTCGTGATTATGACGCACGAACCCGCCCTTCAACTTGGCCAGTTTGACATATTGCCCATTGGCCAGCGCCACGACGCGCGGCGAATAATATTCCGTGATCTGAGCGAACTCCTGATCGAGTGTGAGAACGGGGTTCATGGCATCCTTTCCCGAATGGCCGGTCGCCGGGCGGCGCGGTCTCTGCTAGCGTTGCGGGATGGAGTCTACGCAGCACGATTTCTCGGGTCTTGAACGTTCGTGCGGGCCGGAGGGACAGGACTGGGTGCGCATCGCGCCCGGCGACGGGCCCGGTGGCCCGGAACGGATTGAGGCGTGCTTCGGCGGTCAGGCCTATGCGCCGCACCGCCACGACACCTATGCGATCGGCGTGACCCTGAACGGGGTTCAGTCCTTCACCTATCGCGGTGTGGAGCGGAACAGTCTGGCCGGAAATACCATTGTGCTGCATCCGGACGAACTGCATGACGGCCGATCCGGCGCGGAGGGCGGTTTCCGGTACCGCATGCTCTATATTGACCCCGACGCAGTTCGGGAGGCCCTGCCCGATGCGGACCGCAGCCTGCCATTCGTCGGGGAATGCATTTCCCGGGATCCGGCGCTTCGCGCCGCCGCCACCACGGCCCTGCAGGATATCGACCAGACGAAGACGGGACTGGAATGGGCATCGGACATCGCCGATATCGCCCAGGCACTGGCGCGGCTCGATCCCGCGACGGCGCCGCGCCGTGTCGGGCCTGCGGATGTCGAGGCTGTGCGCCGGGCGAAACAGGCGATGCTGAACTCGCTGGACCAGGATCTCGCGATGGGGGATCTGGAAAGCATCACCGGCCAGTCCCGTTTCGCCCTGGCCCGCCATTTCCGCGCCGTCAGCGGCATCAGCCCGCATCGCTGGCTGGTCATGCGCCGCCTCGACCGCGCCCGCGCTGCGCTGCAGACCGGCGCCACCCTCTCCTCCGCCGCCGCCGAGGCCAGTTTCGCCGACCAGGCCCACATGACCCGCCACTTCAAGAACGCCTTCGGCATGACGCCGGGCGCGTGGCGGGAGCGGTTAAACTACTTGGCAAGCAAGAAACCTTAAGCCGGTTAGATGACGAGACTCGTTTGCATACATATTGCGGTTCTGTTGCTGGCGGCATGCGGCGTTCCATCAAAGGACGATGGTTCGGTCAATTTTACCGGGGCAGGGGCAATTAGGCTGACGTCCTCGGCTCTAAAAAGCTACGAATACTACTTTCGACACCGCCAAGGGTTGGATTTTGTAATAACTGAAGACGGAACGCGCGGGTTCTACTCCTACTGCACGTCCGCATCATCGTTCCAATGTGCAGACCCAGACGCGATAGAACTTTTGAAACATTGTGAGGAACGCACGTCGAGTCCGTGCAAAGTGTTTGCGCGGGACAAAAAGATTGTCTGGCAAAACCCGGGGAACTGGCGGACTGAAATCCAGCCAAGTGTGTTGCATTACTATCATGACTGGCGCGGCTTTCCGGTCCGTCCAGAATAAGCAGCGTGCGCCACTTAGGGCATTGTAAGTGCTAAACTTAACGAGTTCGCCCCGAGTTTCTGCACGGTAAGTTCAACATATATGCTGCCCGATCATCGCTGCGGAGGCTGGAGCAGGCAGCGCAGGATGTATCGGCTTGGGGCTGGGTTGTCCGCACACAATTCAGGCGTTGCAACAGGACGCCTTTGGTTGGATTGTTCCGTATCCGCGCCGTTCTAAATCGCCAGCGGAGTATCCATGCAGATCGCCATCCTGACCTTTGACGGGTTCAATGAACTGGATTCCTTCATCGCCTCCGGCATCCTAAACCGGATGCGCGGAAAGGGCTGGAAGGCCCATATCACCTGTCCCGAAGCCGAAGTGACATCCATGAATGGGGTGACGGTTCGGGCCGAAAAGCCGCTGGAATTCGCCGGCGAAGCCGACGCGGTCCTGTTCGGCAGCGGCATGAAGACGCGAGACGTCGCGCAGACGCCTGCGATTCTGGACCGGATCAGGCTGGACCCGGCGCGGCAACTGATCGGCGCGCAATGTTCGGGGACGCTGTTGCTGGCGAAGCTCGGCTTGCTGGGCGGCCGTCCGGCCTGCACCGATCTGACGACCAAACCCTGGGTGATCGAAGCCGGCGTGGATGTGTTGAATCAGCCATTCCACGCGGATGGCAATATCGCGACGGCGGGGGGCTGTCTTGCGTCGCAGTATCTCGCAACCTGGGTATTGATGGCGGGCGCGTCCAGAGAAGAGGCCGAAAGCGCGATCCACTATGTCGCCCCGGTCGGCCAGAAAGACGAGTATGTCGCCCGCGCGATCGGGACGGTGGAACCCTTTGTCTCGACAGGAGTTCGGGCGGCGGAATAGTCGCGCCGCCCGATTTTCCTATTCGGTCAGGTCATCCCAGAATTCCTTGACCTTGGCGAAGAAGCCGTCGGTTTCGGGGCTGGTATTCTTGCCCTTGCCCTCGTCTCGGAATTCCTTGAGCAGCTCTTTCTGGCGCTTGGTCAGGTTGACCGGGGTTTCGACGGCCAGTTCGATATACATGTCGCCGCGGGATTCGCTGCGCAGGACGGGCATGCCCTTGCCGCGCAGGCGGAAACGCTGGCCGGTCTGGGTGCCGTCGGGCACCTTCACCTTGGCACGGCCGCCGTCGATGGTCGGGACCTCGATCTCGCCGCCCAGGGCCGCGTCGGCCATGGAGATCGGCACGCGGCAGAACAGGTTCTCGCCCTCGCGTTCGAACAGGCGGTGCGGGCGGATCGACAGGAAGATATAGAGATCGCCCGGCGGTGCGCCGCGCAGACCCGCCTCGCCCTCGCCGGAAAGACGGATACGGGTGCCTTCCTCCACCCCTTTCGGGATGTTGACCTGCAAGGTCTTGTCCTTGTGCATCCGGCCGGATCCGGAGCATTTGCGGCAGGGCTTGTCGATCACCTGGCCCTGGCCCAGACAGGACGGGCAGGTCCGTTCGATGGTGAAGAAGCCCTGGCTGGCGCGGACCTTGCCGTCGCCGCCGCAGGTGCCGCAATTGACCGGTTGCGCGCCGTCTTCCGCGCCGCTGCCGTCGCAGGAATCGCAGGTGACCGCGGTCGGTACCTTGATTTCGACCTGACGGCCGTTGAACGCGTCTTCCAGCCCGATTTCCAGGTTATAGCGCTGGTCCGCGCCGCGGGACGCACGTTGTCCACCCCGGCCACGGCCACCGCCGCCACCCATGAAATCGCCGAACATCTCTTCGAAGATATCGGTGAATCCGCCGAATCCGGCACCGCCGCCGGCATTGCGGAACCCGCCGCCACCCATGCCACCTTGTTCAAAGGCGTCATGACCGAACCGGTCATAGGCGGCGCGCTTCTGCTCGTCCTTCAGGACTTCATAGGCTTCGCCGACTTCCTTGAACTTGGCTTCGGCCTCGGCATCGCCCGGATTGCGGTCCGGGTGATACTGCATGGCCAGCTTGCGGTAGGCCTTTTTCAGCTCGTCCGCGGACGCGCCCTTCTGAAGGCCCAGCGTTTCGTAGTAGTCGCGTTTGGACATAATCCCCTCCCGTCGAAGGTTCGGCCCCGCCACTCCTCATGGGAAGGCGGGGCCGGTCCTCGTTTATCGGTTAGGACTTGTCCTTCTTGTCGTCGTCGACTTCCTCGAAGTCGGCGTCGACGACGCTCTCTTCCTGGCCGCCGGTCGACGATGCGCCCGCATCGGCATCGGCGTCGTCCCCGCCTTCCGCCTGGGCCGCCTTGTACATGGCTTCGCCCAGTTTCATCGAGGCCTGGGTCAGGGCTTCGGTCTTGGCCTTGATCTCTTCCAGATCTTCACCGTCCTTGACCTCCTTCAGTTCGGTCAGGGCGGTTTCGATCGCCGACTTGTCTTCGCCGGACAGTGCATCGCCATGATCGGACAGGGCCTTTTCCGTGGTGTGGACGGCGCTGTCGGCCGCGTTGCGGGCCTCGACCAGTTCTTTGCGCTTCTTGTCGGATTCGGCGTTCGCCTCGGCGTCCTGGACCATCTGGTTGATTTCGTCATCGGACAGGCCGCCGGACGCCTGAATGCGGATCTGCTGCTCCTTGCCGGTGCCCTTGTCCTTGGCCGAGACGTTGACGATGCCGTTGGCGTCGATGTCGAAGGTGACTTCGATCTGCGGCATGCCGCGCGGTGCCGGCGGAATGCCGACCAGGTCGAACTGACCCAGCAGCTTGTTGTCCGCGGCCATTTCGCGTTCGCCCTGGAACACGCGGATCGTCACCGCCGACTGGTTGTCCTCTGCGGTCGAGAAGACCTGGGACTTCTTGGTCGGGATCGTCGTGTTGCGGTCGATCAGGCGGGTGAAGACGCCGCCCAGGGTTTCGATACCCAGCGACAGCGGGGTGACGTCCAGCAGCAGAACGTCCTTGACGTCGCCCTGCAGCACGCCGGCCTGGATCGCGGCGCCGATGGCAACGACCTCGTCCGGGTTCACGCCACGGTGCGGCTCACGGCCGAAGAATTCCTTCACCGTTTCGATGACCTTCGGCATGCGGGTCATGCCACCGACCAGGATGACCTCGTCGATTTCAGACGCCTTCAGGCCGGCATCCTTCAGCGCGGCCTTGCACGGGCCGACGGTGCGCTGCACCAGATCGCCGACAAGGCTTTCCAGTTTGGACCGGCTCAGCTTGATGTTCAGGTGCTTCGGACCGGAGGAATCGGCCGTGATGAACGGCAGGTTCACGTCGGTCTGTGTCGCGGAAGACAGTTCTATCTTCGCCTTCTCGGCGGCCTCCTTCAGGCGCTGCAGGGCCATGCGGTCGTCGCGCAGGTCGATGCCCTGTTCCTTTTTGAACTCGTCGGCCAGGTAATCGATGATCGCCTGGTCGAAATCCTCACCGCCGAGGAAGGTGTCGCCGTTGGTCGACTTCACTTCGAAGACGCCGTCACCGATTTCCAGGATCGACACGTCGAAGGTGCCGCCGCCCAGGTCGTAGACGGCGATCGTGCCGGTGCCCTTCTTCTCCAGCCCGTAGGCGAGCGCGGCGGCGGTCGGTTCGTTGATGATGCGCAGGACTTCCAGCCCGGCGATCTTGCCGGCATCCTTGGTGGCCTGGCGCTGGCTGTCGTTGAAATAGGCCGGAACCGTAATGACGGCCTTGTCGACATCCTCGCCCAGATACCCTTCGGCGGTTTCCTTCATCTTCTGAAGGACCATGGCCGAGATCTGCGAGGGCGCGTAGCTTTCGCCGCGCACTTCAACCCAGGCGTCGCCGGCGTCGGATTTGATGATCTTGAACGGCGCGTTCTTGATGTCCTTCTTCACTTCTGCATCGGTGAAGCGGCGGCCGATCAGGCGCTTGATGGCATACAGCGTGTTTTCCGGGTTGGTGACCGCCTGGCGCTTCGCGGACGAGCCGACCAGCCGTTCGCCGTCTTCGGCGAAGGCGACCATGGACGGGGTGGTGCGCGCGCCTTCGGCGTTTTCGATCACCTTGGCATTGGAGCCTTCCATGACAGCCACGCAGGAGTTGGTGGTGCCCAAGTCGATACCGATAACCTTACCCATATGCACTTCCTCCATTCATAAGCGGGCATCGCGAAGCCTGAGATTCAGCGCCATGCCGGATGCCCCTTTCGGGTCGGGATGGCCGCCGGGGCCGCATGTGTCGGGCCGGGCGGGAGTTTCCGCAGCGTATATAGGCACATGGCCCTGTCCCTGCAACCGCCCCGCTGTCCCGTTTGGCCCCGATTTGCCCGGATTTTTTGCCACAGGACCACTCTGGGTCGTTTGCAACGCATTCAAACAATGGTAACTACGGTATCGATGTAGGAGTGGAGAGGGCAGGTTGGTCAGTCACTATCTCGACGGGACCGTCCGGGAAGTCTTGCCGGATGCCGCCGTCAGCCACGGCATCCGTATCGTGGAAACACCAAATCCGCGTCACTGGTCGAAAAGGCAATGTGCCTTTTCGGAATGGTATGGGCGCAATGCCGGTGTCGGCGGGCTGCTGCCGGCCAACATACCCATCGATGAGATGGCCGTCGAATTCGGCTATATCCACAAACTTGTTCTCGGTCGTGACGGCAGTGACTTCCAATACCGGATTTACGGCAGCCGGGTCGCGGAGGCCGCCAATCTGGACATGCAGGGGCGCTGGGTTTCCGATCACATGCCGCCCCACCGCGAAGTGTTTCTGGAACATTACCTGGGAATGATCGTTCACCCCCGGCTCTATGTCGGCCAGGTGCATCTGGCGGGGGATGGCCTCAAGACGCCGCGCTGGCGCCGCGCCGACGCGCCCTTCGGAACGGACAAGGACGGCGTGACCGGCATCATCGTCATGGCGGTTCCGGAAAGTCGGGACTGAACGGATCTAGCCTGGCGCCCGCGCGGTCACGACCCGGTCGCGGTCCCCGGAGTCGCGGATGACGCGCATCGATGTAAAGCCGACAGCGGCGAAGAGTGCCGGGACCGTTTCACCCTGATCCCAGCCGATCTCCAGGCTCAGCAAGGCTCCGGGTTTCAGCACCCGGACGGCATCCTTGGCGATGGCGCGATAGGCGTCGAGGCCGTCTGCGCCGCCATCGAGCGCCAGGGCCGGATCGTGATCGCGCACGGCCGGGTCCAGATCGCGCAGCACGCCATGGACGATATAGGGCGGGTTCGAAATCAGGATATCCAGCGACCCGGTCGCCAGGGGCTCCGACCAGTTTCCCCGAACCAGGTGCGTCCGATCCGCCAGACCGAGCCGCACCGCGTTCTCCCGGGCCACCTGTACGGCGCCGTGGGATAGGTCGACACCGATCCCGCTCCAGGCCGGACGCTCCGAAAGAAGAGAGAGCAGCAGGCATCCCGTGCCGGTCCCCAGATCGGCGATCCGGGTCGTCGTCTGATCGGTCCGGTCCAGAACCGCGTCGACCAGAACCTCGCTGTCGATCCGGGGATCCAGGGTGTCCCCGGTCACACGGAATGTCAGATCGCGAAATGTGCGAAATCCGGTGATACGGCTTGCCGGCTCGCCGGCTGCACGGCGTGTGATCCAGTCATGATATGCGGCGGCCTGCGCCAGCGGCTGATCCGGATCGGTGATCATCTGGGTGGGTGTCAGTCCGGTCAGGTCGCTCAGCAGATGCCGCGCCTCCCAGGCCGCACCCGGAATGCCCGACTCTTCAAGCCGTCGCGCGGCGGCCCGCAGGGCGGCCCCGACCGTTTCGGTCACCCGGCCTCTCCCAACTCTGCCAGTTGCGCGGTCTGGTCTTCGAGGATCAGCGCGTCGAGGATTTCGTCGACGGCTTCCCCCGCCATCATCCGGTCCAGCTTGTAGAGGGTCAGGTTGATGCGATGATCCGTCACCCGGCCTTGCGGGAAGTTGTAGGTGCGGATGCGGCCCGACCGGTCGCCGGTGCCGACCATGGATTTGCGGTCTGCGGCGCGTTCGCTGTCTACCCGTTCACGCTCCATGTCATAGAGCTTCGCCATCAGGACCTTCATCGCCTTCGCGCGGTTCTTGTGCTGGGACTTCTCGTCCTGGCAGGTCACGACGGTGTTGGTCGGGATATGGGTGATGCGGATGGCGCTGTCCGTCGTGTTGACGTGCTGCCCGCCCGCCCCCTGGGAGCGGTAGGTGTCAACGCGCAGGTCCGACTCGTTGATCTCGACATCAACCTCTTCGGCCTCCGGCAGAACCGCGACGGTCGCGGCAGAGGTGTGAATGCGTCCGCCGCTTTCCGTTTCCGGCACGCGCTGAACCCGATGGGTGCCGGACTCGAATTTCAGCCGTCCATAGGCGCCGGCACCGGTGACGGATGCGGTGACCTGGCTGAACCCGCCGATCTCGGTTTCCGATGCTTCCAGGACTTCGATCTGCCAGCCGCGTAGCCCGCAATACCGTTGATACATCCGCAACAGATCGCCGGCGAACAAAGCCGCCTCGTCGCCACCGGTCCCGGCGCGGATCTCGACGATGCAACTGCGCCGGTCCGCTTCGTCCTTGGGCAGCAGCAGCAGTTTCAGTTCCTGCTCCAGTTCCGGCAGCCTCTCGTCCAGCGTGTCCAGTTCGTCGCGGGCGAGGTCCCGCATTTCCTTGTCGCTGTCCGGATCTTCGATCATCGCGGCCAGGTCGTCCCGCTCGGCCAGGGCATCGCGGAAGGCCTGTGCCTTTTCCACGATCGGCGACAGTTCGGCATACTCCATGGACACAGCCTGGAACTCGGATGCCTCCATGTTGCCCCCGGCCATACGGTCGGACAGTTCCTGATGCCGGTGCATGACCCGGTCAATATTGTCGGTCCAGCTCATTTCTGTACCTTGTCATCTTCCTGAATTTTCAGATCGAACAACCGCTCCAGAACGCGGTTCACGGTAATCGTATCGCGCAGGTCCGCCGCGCCGCCCTCGCCGGCGATGACGCGCAGTCTTTCGCTCGGCTCGTGCAGCAGGCGATTGACCAGCAGGCGCGTCGCCTCCTCCGCCCCTGCATTGGGATGGCGGGACAGGATCTCATCCCGCAGCCGGTCGAAGTGATCGCGCAGCGCAACCACACCCGGCACGCCCTCGCGCTCCGCCTGGGCCCGGCGCCAGTCGGACAAGGCGGCTTCGACCATGGCTTCCGCTTCACGGGCTTCGGCCTTGCGGTCCAGCTGTCCCTTTTCGGCCAGACGCTCAATGTCCTGCAGGGTGTACAGAAAGGCATCGGAAAGAGTGTCGACGGCCGGGTCGATGTCCGACGGTATGCCGGCATCGACGATCAGGATCGGCTTGGACCGCCGCAACTCCAGCGCCTGGGCAACATCCGCACGATCCACCAGATAACGTCCCTGTCCCGCGGCGGTGATGACGATGTCCGACACCGACAGGGCTTCCGCCAGTTCGTCGAAGGGGCGGAAGGGCAGATGCCGTCTCGCGGCCTCCCGTTCCGTCCGGCGCGACGGGCCCGTCAGGTTCAGGACACCGATGCCGGCGCGCTGAAACTGCTCCGCAATCAGCCAGCCCGTCTCTCCCAGGCCGATCAGCAGGGCCCGACAATGCGGGATGTCGCCATGCAGGTCTTGAGCAACCTTCACCGCAGCGGCGGCGGCGGATACCGCGCCTTCGCCGATCCGCGTCGTGCTGCGCACCCGTTTCGCCAGTGCCAGCGCCGACTGCGACAGGCGGTCGAGTTCGCCGGTCAGAACCCCGGCGTCGGACGCGGCCTGAACCGAGTCCTTGAACTGTCCCAGAATCTGGGACTCGCCGACCATCTGGCTGTCCAGCGCGCAGGCAATGCGAAAGACATGTCGGACCGCATCGATATCGTAGTGACGATAAAAGATTCCAGGCGGGGCGGTGCCATCCAGCCGCTCGCGCAGGATCGCCTCCGCCGCGCGGCAGGCCGTTTCCGGGTCCGGGGCGGCGCCGACGATTTCCACCCGATCACAGGTTGACAGGGCCAGCAGTGCCGATTGCCCGGAACCGCGGGCCCGGCCCAACAGATCGGGCAGGGCCTTCGGTTCGATGAAAAGGCGATCGCGAATCCGGGAATCGGCCGTGCGGAAGCTGACACCGACCGCATAGGGTCGATCGGGAGGCGCGGCAGCGCTATGGGCGGCGTCCTCCCGCAATCATCACCCCCTACGACAGGCCGTGGTGAGGTCGCCCAGCGGAACTTCGCGCTGCTCGCCGTCGTCCAGGGTCTTCAACTGAGCCACGCCGCGGGCCAGTTCGTCGTCGCCCAGGATCAGGGCGGCCCAGGCGTTGACCTTGTTGGCGTGCTTCATGCGCTTCTTCATGTTGCCGGAGAACGCGTATTCGGCGCGGATGCCGGCGTCGCGCAACACTTTCGCGCTGGCCAGTGCCTGGCGTTCGGCGGCATCGCCCATCGGGACCAATACCACCGGACGGTCGGCCGCAGGCGCCTGGTTGCCGACCAGCATGGACAGCCGTTCTATGCCGGCCGCCCAGCCCACGCCCGGAGTGGACGGACCGCCCAGCTGTTCGATCAATCCATCGTAACGCCCACCGGCCATCACGGTCCCCTGGGCGCCCAGCATTTCCGTCGTGAATTCGAAGGCAGTGTGGCAGTAATAGTCCAGCCCCCGGACCAACCGCGTGTTCAGACGATAGGCGATGCCCAGCGCATCCAGCCCTTCCTTCACCGTTTCGAAGAAATCGACACTTTCCGGATTCAGATAGTCGGAAAAGACCGGTGCGTCGGCGACCAGTTTCCGGTCGCCATCGTCCTTGGAATCAAGAATGCGCAACGGATTGCGTTCCAGCCGATCCTTGGAGTCCTGGGACAGCTTGTCGACGTGAGCGGAGAAATATTCGACCAGCGCCGCCCGATAGGCCTGACGGCTGGCGACATCGCCCAGCGTGTTCAGTTCTAGGACCGTGTTTTCGGCGATGCCCAGCGCTTCCAGAATCGCACGTCCGCAGGCGATGACCTCAACATCGGCCAGCGGCTGTGGCGCGCCGATCAGTTCGACCCCGATCTGGTGGAACTGGCGCAGACGACCCTTCTGCGGGCGTTCGTGGCGGAACATCGGGCCGCTGTAGAAATACTTGACCGGCGCATGCTGAGCGAGACCGTTGGAAATGAAGGCGCGGCAAACGCCGGCCGTGTTCTCCGGACGCAGGGTCAGCATATCGCCGCCCTTGTCCTCGAACGTGTACATCTCCTTCGTCACCACGTCGGACGTATCGCCCAGGGTGCGCGCGAAGACATTGGTGAATTCGAAGATCGGGGTCGCCACCTCGTCGAAGCCATGGGTCGCGGCCACGTCACGGGCCCGGTCGCTGACATGGCGATGGGCGCGCATATCTTCCGGCAGAAGGTCGTGGGTACCGCGAACAGGCTGAAGCTCTGCCATGAGAAGGGGCTCCTCGGCGTGGTGTTAATATCGAATTGTCGGGACGCTACTCTGCGGCGGCAGCCGGGTTGTCGGCGGTTTTCTCCGCCTCGATCTCGGCTGCCTTCTGTTCGACCAGTCCGACCAGATGGTCGACGATGGACTGGTCCTTCAGGCGATGGTGCGGCTGTCCGGCGATATAGACCTGATGGGTCCCCTTGCCGCCGCCGGTGAAGCCGATATCGGTCTCGCGCGCCTCGCCCGGGCCGTTGACGACACAGCCGATCACGCTGACCGTCATCGGCGTGGTGATATGGGCCAGGCGTTCTTCCAGGACCTTCACGGTTTCGATCACGTCGAACTGTTGCCGCGCGCAGGACGGACAGGAAATGACGTTGACGCCGCGATGGCGCAGATTCAGCGCCTTCAGCATGTCGAAGCCGACCTTGACCTCTTCCTCAGGTTCGGCGGACAGGCTGACGCGGATCGTGTCGCCGATCCCGGCCCACAACAACTGGCCCATACCGATGGAGGACTTGATCGTCCCGGATCGCAGGCCGCCCGCTTCGGTGATGCCCAGATGCAGCGGGTAGTCGCAGGCTTCGGCCAGGCCGTGATAGGCGGCGACGGCCAGGAAGACGTCGGATGCCTTCACGCTGATCTTGAATTCGGTGAAGTCGTTGTCTTCCAGGATGCGCGCATGTTCCAGGGCGCTTTCGACCATGGCTTCCGGGCACGGTTCGCCATAGCGTTCCAGCAGATGTTTCTCCAGCGACCCGGCATTGACGCCGATCCGCATGGAGCAGCCATGATCCTTCGCCGCCTGGACCACTTCCTTGACCCGCGCGGCCGACCCGATATTGCCCGGGTTGATGCGCAGACAGGCCGCGCCGGCCTGCGCGGCCTCGATGGCGCGTTTGTAATGAAAATGAATGTCCGCGACGATCGGGACCGTGACTTCCGGAATGATCTTGGCCAATGCCGCCGTCGACGCCTCATCGGGGCAGGACACGCGCACGATATCGGCGCCGGCCACTTCGCAGCGCCGGATCTGGGCGATGGTCGCATCGACATCCGCGGTCAGGGTATTGGTCATGGTCTGGACGGTGATGGGTGCATCCCCGCCAACGGCCACGTCGCCGACCATGATCTTCTTCGCCTGGCGGCGGTGAATCTCGCGATAGGGCCTGACGCTCATTTCGGCAGTCTCGTCCGTCCGGTTTCGATGGCCAGAAAATGCGCGCATGGGCCGGAATTATCAAGGGCCGCGCGGCGTCTTGGCTCAGCCCGACCGCGATGAACCCTGATTTTCGGCCGGGGGAACTATTGTGTCAGCGCCTGCGGTGAGAGATCGATGTTGCGCATGACCTCCGGCTCGGTGCTCAGCGGCGGTGCCAGGGTTCCGTTTACGATCAGCTTCAGTGCCCCGGCATTACCGGTGTTCAGCTTCAGCCCCTTACGATCCGGTACGCGGTAGATCTCACCCATCAGCATCAGCTTTTCGACCAGAACGTCGCCGCCCGCATCCACAACCTGAATCCAGGACTCGTTGGTGGCCTGGATGATGATGCGGGCGCCGGAGCCGGCGGAAGGGGCCGTGTTTCCGGTTGCTGCTGTTTCCGTGCCTGCTGTTGCGGCGCTTGCCGGTGCGGTGTCTTCCGGCAGCGGCGGCGGGGCGGAAAGCTCCTCGGTGACGATCGCGGATTCGGCCGACGGTTCGGACTCCGGCGCAACGGCCGCAGTTTGGGCAGGCTGCGCTTCCGGCGCGGCCTCCTGGTTTGAGCCCGCCTCCGCAGCCGCGGTCTCGGTTGCAGACGGGGCCGGTTCTGCTTCAGGGGCGGTGATCGATGCCGTGCTTGCGGTCGTTTCCGGTTCCGGGGCCGGGATCGTCGTGTCGGCAGCGGCCCCACCGGTCGGATCGGCCGGTCTTGCTGCCGTATCGGTGGCCGCCGTATCCGTATCCGCTGTATTCGCAACCGTCACGTTCTGCTGGGCGACGGCCGGTGTTTCCGATCCAGCCGTTTCGGTCGCGGCCGGTTCCGGTGCTGGCGATTGCGAGGCTGCCGGTTCGTTCGCGGCTGTCGCGCTCTGTGATGGTTGTTCCGAACGTTCCGCCGCGGCATCCGCCGTGGCCGCCGAAACGGATTCCTGAACCGGGGCGGAGACATCAACTTCCGTCGTGGGCGGTGGGGTGTCTTCCCCCGTCGTTGCCGATTGTTCCGTCTCGGTTTCCGGGGTCGCTGCCGGTGCGGGCGCCTCCGCCGCTTCCGGCTTCGGCACGGCGGGAGGTGTCACGGGCGCGGCTTCTTCGACGGACGGACGGGCCGCGGTTTCGGCTGCGTCTTCCCCGGCCAGCATTTCCTGGAACCGCTGCGGAAGCGCTTCGACCGCCTCCGTGAAGGTCATGTTCTGGGAGGTCGTGTAGAGCCAGCCGCCATAAACGCCTCCGGCAAGGATCAGGACCAGCAGAAGCAGCGCCGCGCCCGGAACGCGATTGCCGGGAAGAGGCTCCGGGAAGTGCAGCTGTGTGCGCTTGTCGATGCCGCGCGCTTCGAGCTTGAACCGCGAGACGATATCCGCTGCGTCGAGCCCCAGATATTCGGCATAGCCGCGGACAAAGCCGATCCCATATGTGACGCCAGGAAGGTCCTCGATCCGACCTTCCTCAATTGCCTCCAGATAAGGCAGGCGAATGCGAAGGGCCGAAGCGACCTCGCGCAATTCCTCGTCGCGCGCCAGACGTGCACCCCGCAGGATGGCGCCGACACCGGCGCCGGGCCGTTCGGAATCGGATACAAGCCGTGGATGCTGCTGCTGAGCAGACGCTCTCATGTGCCTCGACCTTGGTAATGCACCGGCTACGGCATCCGTTCAACATCCACAGCGGCGCGGAAATCCCAGATTTGTCGGCAGTATGGCGTGGTTCGCTTCGTATTGCAAAGCCACTTCCCGTACTTTTTGTCGGGATAAATTCTACCCTATACCGGGATTCCGTGGTCGCGGGCGAAATCGGCCATGGCCTGACGCAGGGACCGGTCGGTGCGGCGGGTCAGGGTGTCGGTAAAGTCGGCGAGCCGCTGGGAATCCGCGCCGCGCACCGCATCACGCACCGGGCCAATGTTACCGGGAGACATGGACAGCCTCCGGATCCCCAACCCGATCAGCGCCAGAGCATCCAATGGGTTGCCTGCCATCTCTCCGCACACGGAAAGTTCCAGCCCGGCCGCGTCGGATCGGCGAACGATATCCCGCATCACGTTCAGAACCGGGGCGGACAGACTGTCGTAACGGCCGTCCAGCCGTGGATTGCCCCGATCACTAGCGAACAGGAACTGCAACAGGTCATTGCTTCCGACCGAAACAAAATCGGCTTTCGGCCCCAGCGTGTCCAGCTGGTAGATCAGCGACGGGACTTCCAGCATCGCGCCGATCTCGATGCGTTCGGGCAGCGTCATGCCGCGCTGCGCCGCACGGCCCAGTTCCTTGTCCAGCATGGCGCGTGCCTGAACGAATTCATCGGTATTTGCGATCATCGGGAACATGACGCGCAAGGGCCGCCCGGCGCTGGCCTGGATCAGGGCGCGCAACTGGCCGCGCAACAGGCCGGGCCGGTCGATGGCGATCCGGATGGCGCGCCATCCCATGGCCGGGTTTTCCTCCTCCGCCTCCTGGAAATAGGGCAGCACCTTGTCGCCACCGATATCCAGCGTGCGGAAGGTGATCGGCTTGCCCTCTGCCTGGTCCATGATCTTGCTGTACAGATCCGCCTGGGTCGCCGTGTCGGGAAAGTCGGAGCGCACCATGAACGGCACTTCGGTCCGGTACAGGCCGATGCCCTTGGCGCCGGTCGCATGCAGATGCACCATGTCGATCAGCAGCCCGGCATTCATCATGAGAGAGATTTCGACGCCGTCGCGCGTGATCGAGGGAAGGTCCTTCGCCGCCAGATAGGCCGCGCGCTTTTCCTCGAACATCCGCATCGAGTACTGGAACGCCGACAAAACCTCGTCGCCGGGCCGGATGTAGCACAGCGCATTGCCGCCATCGACCAGGATGGTGTCCATCGGCTCGACCCGGTCCAGGATGTTCTTGACCCGGCCGACCACCGGGATCTGCAGCGCCTTGGCGACGATTGCCACATGCGACGTGCTGGATCCTTCCTCCAGGATCAGCGCCCGCAGATGCGCCCGGTCGTAATCCAGCAGGTCCGCCGGTCCTAGATTTCGCGCAATCAGAATCGTGTCTTCGGGCAGGTTCTTGTTCGCCCCGGTCTCACCGGACAGGTGCTGCAGCAGCCTGAAGGCCAGATCTTCAAGGTCCAGAAGGCGTTCGCGCAGATAGGCGTCATCGACCTTCTTCATCCGGGCCCGGGTATCGTCCTGTACACGCACCACCGCGCCTTCCGCGGTCAGGCCGTTGTCGATATTCTCGACGATGCGCCGGATCCACCCCTTGTCCTTCGCGAACATGCGATAGGTCTTCAGGATATCGATGTGATCGCCGGGCCCGTCGGCATCCGCCGCCGCCAGCATGTCGTCGAGACGGCGATGCATGCTGTCCAGTGCGGTTTCCAGACGATGCTTCTCTTCCTCGGCATCCTCCGCGACGGTGCGGCCGACCGGGATTTCGGGACGATGCAGAACCGCCCGCCCCAGTGCCAGCCCGCCATTGAGGCGGATGCCTTCCAGTCGCAACGGCTTCAGGCCGATTCCGTCCGCCGGGTTCTGTTCCGCCGCCCCGATCAGTTCGCCGCCGACAACCATTTCGGCAACGACCATGGAGACGGTTTCCAGCGTCTCCACCTCTTCATCGGTATAGTGCCGCTTGGTGCG
Source organism: Alphaproteobacteria bacterium (assembly GCA_033344895.1). Lineage (NCBI taxonomy): Bacteria > Pseudomonadati > Pseudomonadota > Alphaproteobacteria > Alphaproteobacteria bacterium. The sequence continues at coordinate 1,148,648 of JAWPMN010000001.1, read as the reverse complement.
GTTCTGCACGGCGAGAACGCCCAGCATGCGGCCCCCGCGCAGGATCGGTACCCCCATCATGGAGGTATAGATCTCCTCACCCGTTTCGGGGCGGTAGGCGAAGTTCGGATGCTTGTTGGCTTCCGCCAGGGCGATCGGGCGGCTGTCCGCGGCCACGGCGCCGACAATGCCTTCCCCGACCCGCAGGCGGGTATTGTGCACCGCTTCAGGTTTCAGGCCCTGGGTTGCGAAGAGTTCCAGCACGTCGCCGGCACGGCGCACATAGATCGAGCAGACCTCCGCAACCAGATCGGCGGCAATCAGCTTGGCGATCTTGTCCAGCCGTTCCTGGGCATCGCCGGGCCCGGCCATGACGTCGCGCAGCCGCCGCAAGAGCTTGCGCGGTCCTGCCCAGTTTGCCGTCGCGGTCACGCTGTCCCCGTCCATCGGGCCGTCCCGTCCAGTGTCAAATCAGGTCGTACGTCGCCGCCGGACAAAACGTCCGGCAGTCCGACCCCCGACCCGCTTGTTGTCATTTGCTGCGACGGTTTCTTGAATGCCCGTCGTTCCCCCGCGACGTCTTACGCGGCGTCCAGCCCGTAGGCCGTGTGCAGCGCGCGCATCGCCAATTCGGCATATTCCTCGGCTACCAGCGTCGAGATCTTGATCTCGCTGGTAGAGATGACTTGGATATTGATGCCCTTCTCCGCAAGGGTGCGGAACATGGTCTGGGCGACACCGGCGTGGCTGCGCATGCCAACGCCGATGACCGAAATTTTTACGACATCGCCATCCGACAGAAGGCTTTCGTAGCCGATCTTGTCATGATTCGACTTCAGGACTTCCACCGCGCGGTCCAGATCGGTGCGCGCGACGGTGAAGGTCATGTCGGTGCGCTCGCCATCCGGCGAGACCGACTGGACGATCATGTCGACATTGATCGACGCATCCGTCAGCGGGCCGAAGATATTGGCGGCCACGCCCGGTTTGTCGGCGACTTTGACCAGGGTGATCTTGGCTTCGTCCCGGCTGTAGGCGATACCGCTAACGACTTGCTGTTCCACGATCTCTTCCTCGTCTACGACCAGCGTGCCCGGCTTGTCCTCGAAGGAGGACAGAACTTGCAGCCGCACGCCATGGTTCATGGCAATCTCGACGGAGCGCGTCTGCAGGACCTTCGCCCCCAGCGACGCCATCTCCAGCATTTCCTCGTGACTGATCTTCTCGATCTTACGCGCTTTCGGGACGATCCGGGGATCTGTCGTGTAAACGCCGTCGACATCGGTATAGATATCACATCGGTCGGCCTTCAGGGCCGCCGCGACCGCGACCGCGGACGTGTCCGAGCCGCCACGCCCAAGCGTCGCGATGCGGTTGTTCGGCGAAACCCCCTGGAATCCGGCAATAACGGCAACCTGACCTTCACCGAAGCGGCGGACGATTTCCGTCCCGTCGATATCTTCGATCCGCGCCTTGCCGTGGACTTCATTGGTGCGGATCGGGATCTGCCAACCCAGCCAGGACCGTGCCGACACGCCCAATTCCTGCAGGCGCAGCGCCATCAAGCCGGCCGTCACCTGCTCACCCGACGCGACGATGGCGTCGTATTCGCGGGCATCGTAAATCTTCGATGTTTCCTGAACGTAACCGACCAGCTGATTGGTTACGCCGGCCATGGCGGAGACGACGACGGCGACTTCATTGCCGGCCTCGACTTCGCGCAGCACGCGGCGGGCGGCGTTTTCGATCCGGCCGATATCGGCAACGGACGTTCCGCCGAATTTCATAACGATACGCGCCATCTTTTCGGGATCGCTTTCTTCGAAGGATGACCAGGGTTCCGGCCTCGCTGCGGCGGACTGCCGCTTGCCCGGCGCGGGCGGCGTATCCATACTCGGATGCCGTAGCCTAGGCAAGGGCAAGCGTCAGCAAAAACCGGGATTATCCGCGCCATGACAGCGAAAACAGCCACAGCGACCGTCGATCCGGACGAAATCGAGAAATTCGCCGCCATTGCCGACCAGTGGTGGGACGCCGAGGGCGAATTCAAGCCGCTGCACATGCTGAATCCGGTCCGCATCGGCTATATCCGCGACCGGTTATGCGCGCGGTTCGGTCGCGATCCGCTGAAGCCAAAGCCGCTGGCCGGTCTGAAGGTCTGCGATATCGGTTGCGGTGGCGGCCTGATCTGCGAGCCGCTGTCCCGTTTGGGGGCGGATGTCACCGGTGTCGATGCCACCGGTCGATCGATCGACATCGCTCTGAACCATGCGGAGCGGATGGGCCTCGACATCCGCTACCGCCACGCCACCGCGGACGAGCTGGTGGAGGAAGGGGCGCAGTTCGACGCCGTGATCAACATGGAAGTGGTCGAGCATGTCGCAGACCTGCATGGCTTCCTGGCCGATGCCGCGGCGCTGGTCCGGCCGGGCGGCGCGATGGCTCTTTCGACCTTCAATCGGACGGCAAAGTCCTTTGCGATGGGGATCGTCGGAGCGGAATACATTCTGCGCTGGCTGCCGAGGGGCACCCATAACTGGCGGAAATTCGTCAAGCCGTCCGAACTGGCGGCCGGATTGCGTCCCACAGGCATGGAGATTTCCGACCTGTGCGGCATGGCTTACAGCCCGGTAAGGGACGAATTCCACCTCGCCCCGCGCGACGTCGCCGTGAACTATCTCGCGTTTGCGGTCAAACCCCGATAGGACTTTCCGTTCCCCGCCACCACCAGCCGTGATAGCGTTGATGCCGCTGATCGGCGCTGCCCGATGCAGAAAGGGGTTTTGTCCATGAATACTGGTGTCGTACTCGTGGGAAGCAGGCGCATGGACCGATAACGGGCCCTGCCTGTCCGGTCTGCGCCTCCGATCCTGTCGGAGGTTTTTTTTCGCCTTTCGTCTGCCCCGCCAATTGGAAATCCAATGCCGCATGCCGCCACAAACCCGCCCCGTTTCGCAACGCTGGTCGCCTTGACGGCGCTGTCGACCCTGTCGCTGAACATGTTCCTGCCGTCGCTTGCCGGCATGGCCCGGCATTTCAACGTGGATTACGCGGCGATCAGTTTTGCCATTTCCGGCTATCTGGCGGTGACCGCGGGGCTGCAACTGGTGATCGGGCCTTTGTCGGACAGGTTCGGGCGGCGGCCGGTGATTCTGGCGGCACTTGCGATATTTCTGGCCGCGTCGCTGATTTGCGCGACCACGGATGATGTCGAGACGTTTCTGGCCTTCCGAATGCTGCAGGGGGTGATCGTCGCAGGGTGGGGTATCTCCCTGTCTGTGGTGCGTGACACGTTCGGACCGCGAGACGCCGCCAGCCGCTTGGGCTTCATCAGCATGGCCATGGCCGTCATGCCGATGACCGGCCCGCTGATCGGCGGCGTACTGGACGAGACGTTCGGCTGGCGCTCGAACTTTCTTTTTTATGCCGGGGCGGGGGCGGTCCTGCTGGTCGTCTGCTGGATGGATATGCGGGAAACCAACCGCAATCGGTCCCGTTCCTTCCTCAGCCAGTTCCGGACCTATCCGACGGTCCTCGGGTCGCGCCGATTCTGGGGTTTTGCCTGCTGCTCGGCGTTTTCCATCGGTGCCTTCTTCACCTTCCTGGCCGGCGTCCCGCTGGTCGCGGTCGCGCATTTCGGCATGTCGCCCTCGGTCCTTGGGATCTGCATGGGTTCGATTACTGGCGGCTTTCTGTTCGGCAGCTTTCTGTCCGGGCGGTTTTCGTCGCGTTTTCCGCTGGCGGGAATGATGGTGGCGGGCCGCCTGATTGCCTGTGCCGGGCTGGGCGTCGGGCTGGCACTGGTTCTGGCCGGGATCGTCGATCCGCTGCTGTATTTCGCGGCAACGATCTGCGTCGGGATCGGCAATGGCATCACCAACCCCAGCAGCAATGCCGGTATCATGTCGGTCAACCCCAGCCTGGCCGGAAGCGCGGCGGGTCTGTCCGGGGCGATGACCGTCGGTACCGGCGCGGTTCTGTCGACCCTGGCCGGTGTTCTGCTGACCCCGCAAAATGCCGCGCCGGGCCTGCTCATCCTGATGCTGGGTGCGTCCGTGATTTCGTTGCTTGCGGCCCTGGTGGTGCTGCGTGCGGACCCGATCGAGGAACACGCCTGACCTGAAATAGGTCCGGAAAAGCAAAAACGCCCTCGAGAGATCGAGAGCGTTTCCGCTAAACCTCGGTCCGGTCCGCCGGGGCGGATCGGAAGTCAGGTCCGAAGACTAGAACCCTTCACGCTCGAGGCGCTTCCGCAGAAGTTTGCGGTGGCGCCGCTGCGCTTCCGCCTTCTCCCGGGCCTTCTTCTCGGACGGCTTTTCAAAATGCCGACGGAGTTTCATTTCCCGGAAGACGCCTTCACGCTGCAGCTTTTTCTTCAGCGCACGAAGGGCCTGATCGACGTTGTTATCGCGAACGATGACCTGCACTTGCTTTCACCCGCCTTTCAAGCGATTGAAGTTGGTAGTACCGCAATAAAATACGGTTGGCAGGGGCTGTCCCCCGACCGGATGCGGGCGTATACCACCGGGGACCAGATTTGTGAACCCCCAATGACGCCGGAGTTCCGGGCGTTGCGAAGGAGCATTCGATGGCAATTCTGAAAATCGCCAGGATGGGGCATCCTGTTCTGCGGCAGGTTGCGGAATCGATCCCGGATGCGGATTCGCCGGACATCCTGGCCCTGCTGGACGACATGGTCGATACGATGGACGATGCCGATGGCACCGGACTGGCGGCCCCGCAGGTACATGTGCCGCTGCGGGCCGTGGTCTATTTCGTTTCCGCCGGGCGCCGGAAGGACGATGAAGAGGGAGGGGATGTTCCGTTGACGGCCCTGATCAATCCGGAAATTGAGCCACTGACGGACGAAATCGCCTATGACTGGGAGGGCTGCCTGTCCGTTCCCGGCATGCTGGGCCTGGTGCCACGGGTGACGAAGATCCGACTGCGCGCTGAAACGCCGGACGGAACAGGGATCGATCAGGAGATTTCCGGATTCCACGCCCGGGTGGTTCAGCATGAATGCGACCATTTGGACGGTGTCCTGTACCCTCAACGCATGGATGATCTATCCTTACTGCTGTTCAGAGAGGAGCTTCGACACGGCATGCCGGAGAAGGCCCGACGCCTGATGGGGCTGCCGCCGGAACCCGAGGACGACGAAGAGGAGCCGGATTATGACGAAGGCTGAGACCGAAAGCGGCGACATGCCGGAGGATACCCGCGAGATCCGCGACCGCCTGATCGAGGCGGCCGTGACCCATGTCCCGTTCGATGGATGGACACGCACGGCGCTGATGCGCGCCGCTGACGATCTGGGAATCGATCGCAAGGACGCGGATGCGCTTTTCCCCGGCGCGGCGCGGGACATGATTGCATGGCATTCGAAACTGGCCGACCGCCGGATGATGGCGGCGCTGGAGGCGTGCGACCTTGAATCCCTGAAGATTCGAGAGCGCATTGCGACGGCAGTGATGACCCGGCTGGAGCAGAACGCGCAGGACCGGGAGGCCATCCGCCGCGGACTGACCGTCCTGTCGAAGCCGCAGAATGCCGGGCTGGCGCTGCAGCTACTTTACCGCACCGTCGACGACATGTGGTTCGCCGCCGGTGATCGGTCGACGGACTGGAATTTCTATTCCAAACGCATGCTGCTCAGTGGCGTCTATTCTTCGACATTGCTGTGCTGGTTGAATGACCGGTCGGAGGGATTCGCCGAGACTCGTGCGTTCCTGGAACGCCGCATCGAAAATGTGATGCAGGTGCCGAAGGTGAAGGCCCGCGTTGCGAAGGTCGCCGATTTCCTTCCCGCCCGACTGCGCGCCTTCCGCTCGTTCCGCGGCGGCATGCGCGGCGCCGGCTGATCTCCAACCCGTCGGCCGGGGGCGCCCGATGCTCTGGAAGCATTTGAAGGAAGAGCTGAAGGACGCCGAGACCAAGGGCTGGCGCGAAGAGGCGAAACTGGTCTCACGCAATGCCATCATCGCGGCGGCGGCGGCATTCTGCCCGCTGGGGGTCATTCTGGCCGTGACCGTCATGATCCTCTACGATTCCGTCGACAACATGCCGGACCTGATGGCCAATACTGCGTATTTCTATCCGATTACGGGGATCGTCTGCATCGCGCTGTCGGTCCTGCTGCACAGCCGCGACCTGTTTACCGGCGCCATGCTGGTGGCCCTGGCGCCGTTTCTTTGGGTCTTCGTTTTCATCGGATCGGCGGTCTATTGGGTCGTCCGTTAGAACCGTCGGAAACCGTGGCTCAACGCGGCGGCTTGGGAAACAGGGTCGTTACGTGACCCATCTTGCGGCCCGGTCGGCTTTCGGCCTTGCCGTAGAGATGCAACCGCGCACCCGGTTCGGCCAGGATATCCGCCCATTCATCAGCCTCATCCCCGATCAGATTGCGCATCTCGCAATCGGCGACGCGCTGCGTCTTGCCCAGCGGCAGCCCACAGATCGCCCGTACCACCTGCTCGAACTGGCTGGTGGTCGCCCCATCAATCGTCCAATGCCCGGAATTGTGCGGACGCGGCGCGATTTCATTGGCGATGACGCGACCATCGGCACAGACGAACATCTCCACGGCCAGTAGGCCGATGTAATCCAGGGCCTCGATGGTGCGACGGGCAATGTCCTGGGCGCGGGCGTCGATTTCCGGTGTGACGCGCGCCGGCACCAGCGTGCGGTGCAGGATATGGTCGCGGTGAACGTTCTCCACCGTCTCGAAGCAGGCGATCTGCCCGTCGAGCCCTCGGGCCGCCAGAACGGAAACCTCTAGGTCGAATTCGACGAACCCTTCCAGCACGCAGGCGACGCCGCCCATCCGGTCGAACAATCCGTCGATCGCGGTCTCCGGGCGGATGGCGGTCTGACCCTTCCCATCATAGCCCAGCCGCGCGGTCTTCAGCACGGCGGGGCGGCCGGTGAAGGACAGGGCGTTCTCCAGATCGGACTGCGACAGAACCGGTGCCCAGGGCGCCGTTTCGATACCGGCCTTGTTCAGGAACGCCTTTTCCTCCGCGCGGTCCTGCGCGACGGCCAGGGCGGCGGCACCCGGGCGGACCGGCACCTGGGCGGCCAGGCGCTCCACGGCGGCGATCGGAACATTCTCGAATTCCAGCGTTACCACGTCGACTGCGGCGGCGAAGGCGTCCAGGGCCGCCATGTCCTCATAGCCCGCTGCGGTATGTGCCGCGACATGGCTGGCCGGGCAGTCTGCCTGCGGCTCGAATATGTGGCAGCGATACCCCAGACGTGACGCTGCGACCGCCAGCATGCGGCCCAACTGACCGCCGCCCAGAATGCCGATGGTCGCGCCGGGCGCGATGACGTCGATCTCAGACATCGTCGGACGGGACCTCCGCGACGGATGCGGTCTGTTTCGCGCGGAACGCATCCAGCGCGGCCGCCACATCGGCATCCATCAGCGCAATGACCGACGCGGACAGAAGCGCCGCGTTGACCGCGCCCGCCCGCCCGATGGCCAGGGTGCCGACCGGCACGCCGGCGGGCATCTGAACAATGGACAAAAGACTGTCCTGGCCCTTCAGGCTCTTTGATTCGATCGGCACACCGAATACCGGCAGGGGGGTCATCGCAGCCGTCATGCCCGGCAGGTGCGCTGCGCCGCCGGCACCGGCGATGATGGCCTTGATGCCCCGTTCACGGGCGCTTTCGGCGTATTCCGCCATGCGCTTCGGGGTCCGGTGAGCGGAGACGATGCGCGTCTCGAAGGGCACGCCCAACTGCTCCAGCGTATCCGCCGCATGTTTCATCGTCGGCCAGTCGGACTGGCTGCCCATAATGATACCGACCACAGGCTGCGTCATGCCCTTCCCCTCGTCAAAACGGCCCGGAAATCGCCCGCCGGGCGGAAAGGCCGGGAGTATAGGGGCGCGATCCGTGCGCGCAAGACATGGAATCCCTATATAATGGTGTGTCATGAAGACAGATGAGACCAATCTGCCGCGCGATCCGGCCAAGGTGCCGCGCCAGATGCGCATCGACCCATCGACGCGTGCGGTTCCTACCCACGCGCGGAACGAGACGGAACGTGAACGCGACGCGCTGGATGCGTGGCGCGACAGCCTGCAGTCCGGGCGGCGTCCGCCGGATCCCGTGCGGGTTCACAATCTGGATCTGGACACCAGCGACGAGGCGACGCGACGGGTCATCGATACATTCACCGTCGACTTGGCGCGGCTGCATCAGGCCCTGGAAGCTGCGGAGGAACGGCTGGCCCGTGCCGAGGAGGCCCGCCGGCACGACCCCGATACCGGGTTGCTGCGCCGTGACGAGTTCTTTTCCGAAACCCGCCATCTGGAACTTCTCGATCAGCGCGAGGGCGTGAAGAGTGAGGTCGCGGTGCTGCAGGTCGACCGGTTCGAGGCGTTTCGAGACAGCGCCGGATTGGCGGCCGCCTACCGGGCCGAACAGGTCCTCGCGCGCACACTTGCGGAAGCCGCGGATCCGGCGGAACCGGCCTGCCGGCTGCGGGATGGCGAATTTGCCGTGCTGCTGACCGGTCTGCACGGTGATGCGGCACGCGCCCGTGCGGAGACGCTGGCACAGAAACTGGCACAGGCGATCGACCGTTCGGTCGAAACAATGGGGCTGCGACCCGGAAGCCTGTCCGTCGGCCGTACGGAACTGCAGGCGGGAGAATCCCCGCTGGACGCACTGGACAGGGCGGACCGCGACGCCGAGGCCTGAATTCGAACGGTCGTTCCTGCGGATCAGGCGATGATGTCCGGTACCAGCATGGCATTCAGCCGCGACAACTGATCCTTGATCATCAGCTTCCGCTTCTTCATACGCTGCAATTGAAGCTGGTCGAACGGTGCCGTCTCCGAAACACGGGCGATCATCTGGTCGAGGTCGCGGTGCTCCTCCGTCAGGGCGGCGATCTCGGACTGGATTTCGGCTTCTTCTTCCTCGTCCATCTTAGACTGGGTTTCCCGATAACGACTGAAAACAGCGGACCCGCCAAGCGAGGGCGGGTCAATTGCGCGGACTATAGATCAAACCTGCGGCGGGCGGAAGCACCTGCTTGCATCCGGGCGAAGGGGGCGTCACCTTGACCCATATGAGCGATGGAAACGCAGCAACCCCCGCCTCGGCCTTTCGCCAGTTCTCCCTGAATGTCTACAAGACGCCCCAGGTCGAACAGGTCTGTCTGGACCTGCAGGATACGCATGGTCTGGATGTGAACCTGTTGTTGCTCTGCTGTTGGGTCGGGCGGCATGGCGTGCGCCTGCCGACGGATACGCTGCGTCGCGCGGAACAGGCCGTGGCCCCATGGCGGGAAACAGCGATCGAACCCTTGCGCGATCTGCGCCGCCGGTTGAAGACCTCTGTCGGTGGGATCGGCGCGGAAACAGCCGCGGGGCTACGGGAGAAGATCAAGTCTGCGGAACTGGATGCCGAGTTCCTCGAACAGGATCACCTGGTTACGCTCATGGACCATTTGCCGGGAACAGACGGGCGCCGGGCGGACCGGGCCGGATTGGTGCGCGGCAACCTGATCCGGTATGCGGGATTGAAGGGGATTGCAGCGCAGGATGTTCCGCGACAGGCCTTCGAAACGCTGGTTACTGCCGCGGTACCGGACACGGACGACCCGGAGACGACCACAGGACAATCGGATTGACCTGATTACGCGGCCAGGGTCAGCCTTTGACGTTTTCCGCCATTTCGGCGTTGCGTTCGCGCAGTTCCTGCAGAAGCGCATCGATCTGACCGCCGTTACGCCGGATCACCGATACGAACTCTTCCTTTTGCGTCGTCACCATGGACACGCGTTCGATGATGATGTCGATCACCTTCATCATCCCGTCGACGTCATGGACGACCCAGCGGACATTGATCGGCGGCGCGTTGTCGAGGGGGTGGATCAGCACCGTGACGTTCTGGGTCCCGCGCCGCCCTTCCTTGGTGCCGACCAGTTCGATCCTCTGTCCGGCGTAGTCCTTGAAGAGGATGGCGTACTTGCGGACGATGTTCTCTTCCAGTAGGGACTCGAACTCGTTCAGTTCCTCGTCTGTGGCGCGCCGCACATAAGGTCCCAAAGCCTTGCGCGCAACATCGGAGATATCCATGCCTTCGCGCAACAGGGACCGGAATCGCTCCGCCCTGTCGTAATTGCTGAGATCGGGATTGGACAGCGCCCCAAGGGCCTTGTCGGCCATGCGCATGATAAAGGCGCCGGCATCCTCTTCCGCCGCGGGGGCGTCGGGAACCGCCACAAAGCCGGTGAATGCCAGAATGCCGGCGAGAATTACGCCGATGAAACCGCGCCGCGACATGAACAATTGCCTCAGTTGAGAAGGCTGGTCTGGGTGTCCTGCCCGTCCGACTCCGTGCCGATGCCCTCATACCCTTCGAAGCCGATATTCGGAAGCGCCTCATCGTCAGGCTCGCCGTTCCGGATCAGGCTCTCACGCTGCTGGCGATAGAGGCTTCGCACCGTTGCGTAGAAGTCCAGGGAGGTTTCCTCCAAGTCTTCCAGTTGCTTGTAGTTCCGGGACCGGGTGTCGATAACTTCGGCCGCCGTGCGAATCATTCCGTTGTTTTCAATCACGAATTCGTTGGAGTTGTAGCCCCACCAGCGCAACGGGTCCAGCCCAGCATCTACGATGAGACCCAGCGCATCCCGGCCGCTGGACGGTCCGATGAAGGGCAGCATCAGATAGGGGCCTTCGTCGACGCCCCAGACGGCCAGGGTCTGACCGAAATCTTCCTGATGATACTCGATGCCCGCCTCACCGGCGACGTCGAACACCCCACCGAAACCGGCCACGGTATTGAAGATGAACCGGCCCATCGTTTCGCCGGCGCGATCGATCTCTCCCTGCATCAGGTCGTTCGCCAGGATCACGGGCGTCTTCAGATGCCGGACGAAGTTGCGTACACCGTCACGGACAAGGTCGGGCAGGATGAATTCATAGGCCTGGGCAACCGGGCGGAGAACCGCGCGGTCGATTGCCATGTTGAATTCAAAGATTGCTTCGTTTAGCGGTTGGACCGGGTCGTTTGCTTCATCGTAGATTTCCCGCTCGACGGGATCGGTCGGCGCCGTGGCGCAGCCGGCAACGGCGAAGGCCACCACGATGCCGGCGCACAGGCGTTTCACGGAAATACTCGAAAAAAGACCAGCCGGCATTCGATTGTCCCTAACCCGAGCGGCACGCCTCCGAATGGCGAAGCGCCGCGATATCCAAACCGTACGCACCCAATTCCTACGATCCCGTTAACCGGCCGACCGAACGACCTGTTTCGCGATCCAGTCCTTCTGCTTTGTTTTCCGGTCCGGGACGGTACCCCAGAAGTCTGTCCTGACCAGAAACCGGCGGAAGGCGTCGAGGCTCGTAACTGCCCCATTTCAAATGGTGAGGTAGCATAGGCGTCGGGGGTGTTCCACAGCGCTTGCTGGCGGTTTGGGATTTCGTGGAAATACTGTTGCAAATTTGCCAAATGGGCGGGTGCGGCCTGCGGATTCCGTGTTTTGACCTTCCGGTGCAAATCGGCATTCTTCCTCACCGGGAAAACACTGCGGAGGAGTGACATGACGTCGTCGGACAAGCCATACAACGGGCCGGAAGTCGCCAATCCCTGCCGCCCCCGTGTCGTGCCGGAATGGACCGACTATAATGATCATTTCAATGTCGCCTATTACGCCCGCGCCTTTGACATGGCCGCGCAGGCCTTTCGGTCGGAAGCCGGCGCGTCGCCCGCCCCTCCATTTCGCACGCATAAGAGCCGAATCGACTATCTCCAGGAAATTCCCGGCGGGACGGTCCTGACCCTGACCAGCCAGGTGATTTCCGCGGGGCCGGACGGGTTGCATCTGCTGCAGGCGCTGTATGCGGGGGAGACGGGATATCTCGCCGCCATCGAGGAACGCGTGGATGTCCCTTACGACCCGGACAATGGGGCCGTCAGCACGTTGGATGAGGCGGGTTTCAGGGCCTTCGCGGATATCGCCGAACGGCATTCCGGACTGCCGATTCCGGATGGTTGGGGCGGGTTGAAACAGGCCGCCGCGTGATGGGGGCGGCGTGCGCCGCATCCAGGACGGGAACCTGTCTAAAACGGTTGAGGCTACAGAACAATTTGGTAGCATGCGGAGTTGTGAAGGCGTTTGTCCGAGACCTTGGTTCGCCTTTGGTCAAAGAAATGGGGGCCGCTACTGCATGACATTCTCATTGATCGGGCGTTGCGAGGCTGGTGGGTCGCGCGTTCGTAAGGGCCGCAAGGCGATGAAGGTCATGGTGCGGAAGGGCAGTAAATCGGCTTTGGCTTGCGATCACCCGATTCGGAAGGCGTGGTGCCTTGTCGGACTTGAGGTAGGTGCCGGGGAGTAATGTAGGTGGAATATTCCGAAGGGTTGGAGCAGGCACAGTCTTACGCGGAACGGACCCTGGAGCTGATGCGTGAGCATCAGATTCCCGCGACCCCGCGGAATTTTGCCGTCTGGTACTCCTATGTGAACGAGAAGTATCCGGATCTGAAGAAGACCCTGGATGTCCTGCGGTCCAACAAGCAGAACTTCACCCCGGAAAAGAACGACGAAATCTACGACAAGTTCTTCACCCATAATGAAGAAGGGCTGGCGCTTCAGGAGACCTCGAAGCGGATCGAGGATCAGGTCGGTCGGGTGCTGGCCATGATCGGGGATGCTTCCGGCGGCGTGGAGGATTTCGGTCAGTCGCTGAAACAAAGCCTGGGCGCCATTGCGGAAACGGAGGGCCTGGACGGCATTCGGGCTGCGGTTCAAAGCCTCGCAATGGAAACGCAGAAAATGCAGCAGTCGAATTCGGCGCTGCAGGAAAAGCTGAAGGAAAGTTCCCAGGAGATCGCGTCGCTGCGCCAGAATCTCGAGGATGTTCAGCGCGAGGCCATGACCGATGCACTGACCGGCATCGCCAATCGCAAGATGTTCGACGCGACCCTGCGCAAGCGCGCAATGGAAGCAATGGAAGAAGGGTCGATGTTGTGCCTGGCCCTCACCGACATCGATTTCTTCAAGAAATTCAACGATACCTATGGTCACCAGACCGGCGATCAGGTGCTGAAGCTTGTCGCCCGGATCATGCAGGGGAACGTCAAGGGCAACGATCTCGCGGCCCGGTATGGCGGGGAGGAGTTCGCCTTGATCCTGCCCAATACGGAGATGAGCGACGCGCGGAAGCTGTGCGACAAGATTCGCGATGCGGTGTCGTCCAAGCGCATCCGCAACCGTCAGACCGGCGAGGAAATGGGCAATATCACCCTGTCGATCGGTGTGGCGCAGTTCCGGCCCGGGGAGCCCCTGTCCGACCTGATCCATCGCTCGGACGAGGGGCTTTACTTCGCCAAGGGCAACGGCCGCAACCAGACCGTTCTGGAAACCCAGCTGGAAACCATCGAGGCACGCTGACCCCGCCGCGGCCTTGTCGCCCCGGCGCGAGTCTGGTTGTCTGAATCCTTCATCGCGTAAGCGGATCGCGGCCCGCGCCGAGACGGCGCTGCCGCCCAACCGGGGAGGTCGACCGTGACGACGGTCGAACCGAAAGGCGTCACGGCGCGACTGCGCCGGTTTGTCAGCAACGAACAGATACGTGTCGCGTGTCTGGCCGTTTTCGTGGGCGGTCTGGGCGGCGGGGCCGGAATTGCCTTCCGCGAGGCGATCGGTCTGATTCAGTATCTTTTCTTCGGCTTCTCCGACGAACGGTTTCATTCCAACGCCGCATCCATCCCGTTCTGGATCATTCTGCTGGCGCCGGTCGCGGGCGGTCTGATCGTCGGGCCCATAGTGCATTATCTTATGCCGGACCGGCGGCCGCAGGGCGTGGCCGATGTCATGGAGGCCTCCGCCTTCCGCCGGGCCCGGATGAGCCGGCGCATGGGAATCGGTGGCTTCGTGGTCTCCGCCATTACCATCGGCTCGGGCGCCTCGGCCGGTCGGGAAGGGCCGGTCGTGCATTTTGCCGCCTTCCTGTCGACCCTGGTTTCGAGCGCGTTCAAGCTGGATCCGGAACTGCGGCGAATCCTTTTGGGCTGTGCCGTCGCGGCCGGGGTGGCGTCGAGCTTCAATGCCCCTATCGCCGGCGTGTTCTTCGCGCTCGAGGTGGTGATCGGGTCCTATGCGCTGGCGAACTTTGCGCCGGTGGTCTTTGCATCGGTCACCGGCACCATCGTCAGTCGCTCCTATTTCGGTGATTTCCCGGCCTTCATCATCCCGCAGCATGAGATCGCATCCTTCTGGGAGTTCCCCGCCTTCGCCATCCTGGGCTGTCTGAGCGCCGGGGTCGCCATGGCGCTGGTCTGGTCGGTACAGACCGTCCGGCGGGCGCACGATCTGATAAAGCTGCACCCCATTCTGCGACCGGCCGCGGGTGGTCTGCTGGTCGGTGCGATCGGTGTGTTCTTCCCGCAGGTAATGGGGGTCGGGTACGAAGCGACCGACGAGGCGCTGAATGAATTGCTGCCGCTCTACATGCTGGTGCTGCTGATCGTGATGAAGACGGCGGCGACGGCCATCACGCTCGGCTCCGGGTTCGGTGGCGGGATTTTCTCCCCGTCCCTGTTTCTTGGCGCGATGCTGGGCGGCGCTTTCGGCCTGATCGCCACCGAGTTCCTGCCTCACATGTCCTCCGGCCACGGGGCCTATACGCTGGTCGGGATGGGGGCCGTCGCCGGCGCGACGCTGGGGGCGCCGATCTCTACATTCTTCATCGTCTACGAATTGACGCGGGAGCCGGCGCTGACCATCGCGGTGATGATCGCGACCGTGATCTCGACGCAGATCTTCACGGCGCTCTATCAGCGGTCCTTCTTCCACTGGCAGTTGGCAGAACGGGGGATCAATCTGATGGGCAGCCGCGAATCCCGCATCATCCGCCAGACCAGCGTGCAGGCCGTGATGGAGCAGGACTATGTCACCATCCAGCCCAATGCCCTTCTGCCGGAAATGCGCGATAAGCTGACCCAGACCCGCTACAGCGAGATCTTCGTCACCGACGAGGAGGCGCGCCTTGTGGGGACCATTATGCTGGCCGATCTGGGCAAGCACGCCTTCAGCCATGAGCGCGACAAGGATCTGCGTGCCATCGATGTCTGCCGCCGTTCCCCGCCCGTCGCGACGGTGGACATGGATCTGGAGGAAGCGATGAACCTGCTGGAGGACTGCAATGAGGAGCATATCGCCGTCGTCGCCGGCCCCGAGGATCAACGCCTGATGGGGGTTCTGCACGAACACGACGTGATGGCGCGCTATCATCAGTGCATCATCGAAACCCGGCGGGAAGAAGCGATTTGACCGGCCCGGCCCCCCATAACATTCCGGCCCCGCCGCGCCCTGCGACGTCCGACAAGCCGGCACGGGGCATGGCTTTCGCGGTGTTCGGCTCGCTGCTGCTGACCATGAACGACAGCGTGGCAAAATACCTGTCCGAGGGCTGGCCGGTGGGGGAGATCATGGGGCTGCGCGGCACCGTCATTGTCGCCGCGATCCTGATCATCATGACGGTCCGGCGAAACCTGTCCGCGCTCAGGATTCAGAACAAGCCGGTCATGGCGGTCCGGGCGATTTCGATCACCGCGGCGACTTTCACATTTCTGACCGCGCTCAGTCTGATGCCGATCGCCGATGCGCTTGCCATCGCCTTCATCTCGCCGGTCTTCGCGACGCTTCTGGCTATTGTAATCCTGAAGGAAAAGGTCGGCTGGCGCCGCTGGGCGGCGATGGCGGCCGGCTTTGTCGGGGTCTTCATCGCCCTCAATCCGGGCGGCCTGCTGTCCGGGGAGCCCGCGCCCTATGGCTGGCAGGCGGCGATGCTGCCGCTGGTCACGGCGTTGCTGATCGCGGTGCGCGACGTTTCCTCCCGACGGCTGGTCTCGGGCGACGATTCGCTGGCGATCATGTTCTATACCGTGCTCTGCGTGGCCGCGGCGGGGTATGCCACCAGCCTGAGCGGAAACTGGGTCATGCCGGGCGAGTTCGAGATCGTGCTGGTGCTGGCGGCGGCAGTCTTCATGTTCGGTGCCTATTTCTTCCAGATCGAGAGCTTCCGCTTTGCACCCGTCAATCTTGTCGCCCCGTTCCGCTATGTCAGTCTGATCTTCGCGACATTGATGGGCTTCCTGATCTGGGGCGATGTTCCGGCCTGGAACATGGCCCTGGGCGGTGTGGTCATCGTCGGCAGCGGTCTGTTCATCTGGTGGCGGGAAGGCCGCCGCCGATCCTGATCCGGTTGGCCCCATACTTGCCATAACACCCCCATAAGCGCTGATAAGCGGCGAAACGGCACGGATTTGCCCAATATTTGGGCTCTGCGTGCAGGGTTGCCGATCAAAATATCAGCATAATGGGTCCTGGACCCAATTGTCGGGGTGCGGTTGAAAGATCGCGGCAGGGCTGCCGCCGATCCCGAAACCGCTTTGGAGAGCGGAGAGACCTTCCATGAAGAAATCGGTTTTGGGACGGGCGGCGCTGGGCGCGGCCGGATCGATGCTGGCTGCGGCGCCGGCCTTTGCACAGGGCGGCGGCGGGGCCGACACCGCCTGGATACTGACGGCGACCGCGCTGGTCCTGTTCATGACACTGCCGGGGCTGGCCCTTTTTTATGGCGGGCTGGTCCAGGCCAAGAACGTGCTGTCGGTCCTGATGCACTGCTTCGCCATTGCTTGCATGGCCTCCCTTCTGTGGTTCCTTGGTGTCTATAGTCTGGCCTTCAGCGACGGCGGAGCGCTCAATGCCTGGATCGGCGGCCTCGATCGGGTCTTCCTGTCAGGCGTGGATTGGGATGCGGCGGCAGCAGGCCTGCCGGAAAGCGTCTTCGTCATGTTTCAGATGACCTTCGCGATCATCACCCCGGCGCTGATCGTCGGGGCCTATGTCGAGCGCATCCGGTTCGCGCCGGTCCTGTGGATCAGCGGCCTTTGGCTTGTCGTGGTCTACGGCCCGGTCTGTCACTGGGTCTGGGGCGGCGGCTGGCTCGGCCAGATGGGCGTGATGGACTTTGCCGGCGGCCTTGTCGTGCACGCCACCGCCGGGACCTCGGCCCTGGTGATCGTCAAGCTGCTGGGCGCGCGGCCCGGCTACCCGGCCCAATTGCGCCCGCCGCACAGCCCGGGCCTCACCATGATCGGTGCGGCCATGCTGTGGGTCGGCTGGTTCGGCTTCAATGCCGGCAGCGCCCTGTCCGCCGGATCGGGCGCCGGCATGGCGATGCTGGTCACGCATCTGTCCGCCGCAACGGCCTCTTTGGTCTGGGTTGCCATCGAATGGATCAAGTTCGGCAAGCCCAGCCTGGTCGGTATCGTCACCGGCATGGTCGCCGGTCTGGCGACGATCACCCCGGCCTCCGGCTTTGTCGGCCCGGTCGGCGGTTTCTGCATCGGGCTCGCGGGCGGTCTGGTCTGCTATTACGCGGTGACCCTGATCAAGGAGCGGTGCGGACTGGACGATTCGCTGGACGTCTTCGCGGTCCATGGCGTCGGCGGGATCCTGGGAACGCTGCTGGCCGCCGTGTTCGGTGCGACGGCCTTCGGCGGTGTCGGCCTGGCGGAGGGTGTCGGCATCGGCGAGCAGCTGGGCGTCCAGGCGGTCGGCGTCGTTGCCACCGTGATCTGGTCCGCCGTGGCGACTCTCGCTATCGTGCTGGTGGTAAAGGCCTTCGTTCCGCTGCGCGCCAGCGACGACGAAATGGCCGAAGGTCTCGACCTCTCCCATCATGGAGAACGCGACTACAACTTCTGACCGCCTGCCGTCACGAAAGGAACTGACCCATGAAAATGATCGTAGCCATCGTGAAGCCGTTCAAGCTGGACGACGTCCGGGAGGCGATGACCGGCCTGGGCGTCGAGGGCATGACGGTGACGGAGGTCAAGGGTTTCGGCCGTCAGCGCGGCCAGACCGAGATCTATCGCGGCGCGGAATATGTCGTCGATTTCGTGCCCAAGTCACGGATCGAGATCGTCGTCGAGGACGACCGTGCTGCGGCGGTGGTGGATGCCATCGCGGCCGCCGCCAAGACCGGCAAGATCGGCGACGGCAAGATCTTCGTCCTGGATGTCGGCGAAGCCATCCGCATCCGCACGGGTGAGTCCGGCGGCGAGGCGCTGTAGCGGTTACGTCACCCCTTCCCCGACCCGTTTCCGCCATCGGGCGCGGCGTCGGGGGAGGGGCCGGCGGGAAAGCGGCCACGTTTTTTGTGGCCCTTTCGTTCCGAATCGCGTGGGAACGGGATGACCCTTTCCCGACGCGGCACTATAGTCATGGGCATGTCAGACCCCTTCGATTACGACGATATCGACTTCCCGGCCCCCAGCGGCCCCGCGCCCGCCTATCCGGGCCGTCCTGCCGCGCCGCCGCCCTGGCTGGAGCGGCTGAACGATGCGCAGCGCGAGGCGGTGGAGGCGATCGACGGGCCGGTTCTGGTGCTGGCCGGCGCCGGTACGGGCAAGACCCGCGTTCTGACCACGCGCCTCGCCCAGATCCTGCACGAGGGCCGGGCCAAGCCCTATCAGATCCTCTGCGTCACCTTCACCAACAAGGCCGCGCGCGAGATGAAGGAGCGGGTCGCCGATCTGGTCGGCCCGGCGACGGAGGGCATGTGGCTGGGCACGTTCCACGCCCTGGGCACGCGCATCCTGCGCCGCCATGCGGAACTGGTCGGCCTGAAATCCAACTTCACCATTCTGGATACGGACGATCAGATCCGCCTTCTGAAGCAGATCCTGGAGGCGGAGCATATCGACGACAAGCGCTGGCCCGCGCGCATGCTGATCCACGTGATCCAGCGCTGGAAGGACAAGGGCCAGACCCCGGACCGCCTGACCTCGGCAGAAGCGGGCGAGATCGCCAATGGCCGCGCGGTTGAGATCTACCGCCAGTATCAGGAACGCCTGAAAATCCTGAACGCCTGCGATTTCGGCGATCTGCTGCTGCACAATCTGACGATCTTCACCCGGCACGAGGACGTCATCCGACAGTACCGCCGCCTGTTCCAGTATTTCCTGGTCGACGAGTATCAGGACACCAACGTCTCGCAATATCTCTGGCTGCGTCTGCTGGCCCAGGGGCATGAGGACGGCCGGACCAATATCTGCTGCGTCGGCGACGATGATCAGTCGATCTATGGCTGGCGCGGGGCGGAGGTCGGCAACATCCTGCGCTTCGAGAAGGACTTCCCCGGCGCCAAGGTGATCCGGCTGGAGCGCAATTACCGCTCCACCCCGCATATCCTGGGCGCGGCGTCCGGCCTGATCGAACGCAACGAAGGCCGCCTGGGCAAGACCCTGTGGACCGACCGCGATGACGGCGACAAGGTCGTGGTGCGCGGCCTGTGGGACGGCGACGAGGAGGCGCGGGAGATCGCGTCCGAGGTCGAGGCCCTGCAGATGAAGAAGCATCCGCTGGACGAGATCGCGATCCTGGTCCGCGCCGGGTTCCAGACCCGCGAATTCGAGGAACGCTTCATCACGCTGGGCATCCCCTACCGCGTCGTCGGCGGCCCGCGCTTCTATGAGCGCGAGGAAATCCGCGATGCCATCGCCTATCTGCGTGTGATCCACCAGCCCGCGGACGATCTGGCCTTTGAGCGCATCATCAACAAGCCCGCCCGCGGCATCGGCAAGACCACGCTGCAATCGGTCCACGCCGCCGCAAGGCTGGAGGGCCTGCCGCTGTCCATCGCGGCCCAGAGGCTGGTCGAGACGGACGAGCTGAAACCGGCGGCGCGGGGCAAGTTGCGCGCGGCGCTGGATATGTTCGACCGCTGGCGCGATCTCGCCGCCGGGTCCGACCATGTTGAACTGACCGAAACCGTGCTGGAGGAAAGCGGCTATACCGATTTCTGGCAGCAGTCGAAGAAGCCCGAGGCCCAGGGCAAGCTGGAAAACCTCAAGGAACTCCTGACCGGGATGGAGGAGTTCGACGATCTGCCCGGCTTCCTGGAACATGTCAGCCTGGTCATGGAGATCGAACAGAATACCGATCTTCCCATGGTCTCGGTCATGACCCTGCACGCCGCCAAGGGGCTGGAATTCGACACCGTCTTCCTGCCCGGCTGGGAGGAAGGCCTGTTCCCGCACCAGCGCGCGATGGATGAAAGCGGCCTCGCCGGGCTGGAGGAGGAACGCCGCCTCGCCTATGTCGGCATCACACGGGCCAAGAAACGCTGCGAGATCAGCTTCGCCGCCAACCGCCGCATCCACGGCTCCTGGCAATCGGCCCTGCCCAGCCGCTTCATCGACGAACTGCCCGCCGACCATATCCAGATGGAGGCCGACCGCGGCGTCTATGGCGGCATCGGCGGCGGCCGCGCCGAAGACCGCGCCGCCTTCACCTTCGGCGGCTACGGCGGCGGCAACGCCTATGGCGGGGGATCATACGGGGGCGGTAACACCGGCGGCGGCTACGGTTCAGGGGCGGGCGGCAGCGGCCCGAAAGACGGCTATGGCGGCACCGGCGGCGCCGCCTACGGCAACCCCGCCACCGCCTATTCCTCCCAGGGCGGCGGCCCCGGCTGGCAGCGCCTCAAGAACCGCGCCTCCGGCGGCGGCCTCAGCGCCACCCGCCCCCCCATCATCGACGCCGACCGCGCCCAGGACCACGATTTCGGCGAAGGCGAACGCGTCTTCCACCAAAAATTCGGCCCCGGCACCATCACGGACATCAACGGCGACCGCCTGACCATCGAATTCGACAAGGCCGGCACGAAGACGGTTGTGGCGGGGTTTGTGGAGCGGGGGTGAGAGGCTGGTGCGTCGAAAGATGCTAGACTGCTTCTTAGAGGGAGGGCGATGCTATGGCGAATCGAGAGTTGCAGGAGAACATTGGAACAGTCCAGGGCCGACTACAGAACATTCTCGACCAGCTTCAAAATGGTGATCTCTCAAATGGGGAGGGGTTCGAGCCGGAGGCAATAATTAGCGAGAAGCCAGTTCCTCAAACGATTAGGGATCTCGCAGAGAGATCTGGTCAGATTTTTCATCGATTGCTCGTATCCGTCGGAGCAGCGGATCAATACTTACTCCCATTGTCTTGGCAGGCGAACGTAAAAAGCAACCTTGATGGTGTGCTAGCCGCAATTTCGGAAATCGAAAATACAATCTCCAATTTGAAGGATGAGCGAGGGGGCATCTCGGGCCGAGGGGATGATCCTGCTAGCCCAAGATGTAAAATAAGATTTGGCAACGGCAGTGAATTCGATCTGATCGGAATTGGGGACAAGATCGTTCAACAAGTTGAACAAATTTTGTCCCGTGCGGTGATGGTCCCTGAGGATAAATCGGTAAAAGACTTTCAATCTGCCACAACCCAAGTTCGCACCGAGCTCACGTCAATCAAGGAGGACGTCCTTTCATTACGACGTGTAACCAAGCGTGCCTCGACAGAGGTTCAGGGTTTGCTTGAGGGGGCGAGAGAAAACGGTAAGGAGATTGTTACTGTTCAAGATCAGGCTGTTGCGGCAACCAAGAAAGCACAATCACAAATTGACGCTATAGGCAGTGCTCATAAGGAAGCAACCAATCTCCATGAAAAGACAGTTAGTCTTAAGGCTGAGATTGATGCTTTCGAGGCACCCTTTGAGACTTTCCGAACGCAACTAGATAGTGCGCGTGATGAACTGAAGTCTGCGGAGGAAAAGGCAAAATCAATCGAAGGTACCTATTCTTCGCGTATAGAAACACTGGACGAGTTGGATAGTAAATCCCGCGCCACGCTGGGTCTTGCTGAAGGCGCAAGTCTGGCTGGAAAATTTCGCGAGGTGGAAACCGAGCTTCTCACCCGTAGCAAGTGGGCTTTGGGTGGGGTGGTCATTTCAGTTTTGACCTTTTTCCTTCTTATTATGATGTTTTCTGGTTACGATCTCCCGTTTGTTGATGAGGCTTACTATCGGGCATATAATGAGCGACTTATGGCGGGGGATTGGGGTCCGCTAAAAGTATTCGCTGTTAAGTTGGCGATGTTGGTGCCTGCGATAATTCTTTTTGGTTTCCTTTTTACTTTGTATCGACGCCTAGATGGAGAGCGTAGAATATATACTCATAAACGAACTCTTGCAGAGTCTGCGGCAAATTTTGCTGAACTGGTGGTTGCTGAAGATACGCCTGTCGAGAAACGTGAAATTCTGTTGAAAACATTTGAGCAGCTAGTTTTTGATCAAACTGCTGCCGAAATTGCAGCGCGGCAACAAGCTCGTGCTGGGGTGCTGGACAAGTTCATAATTGGGCAGATGGGCAGATTTGTGCCTGGAGTTTCAGGCAAAGATGGCAAGGACAATTAGCCCTAGCTTAAGCTAACCGAGTCCTGTAAGGCTCCCTGATCCCCAGTACACTAACAGCACCGTACCCCGTTCTCCGATCCCGCGCTATGCATCGCGCCGACGACGCGTCGGAGCCATTGGTGTAGGTGTATTCGTCGTCGTGGAAATTGCCGTCCGGGGCTTGGATTTCTTCCTGCCGATCCTGAATGGCAAGCCATCGGCATATCTGATTATTTCGGACATATAACCGGACATATTGCCATTTTATACCGAATTGGTATTTTTGGCAAGTTTATGATATTCAATAAGTTGTGCTTGATGAACGTGCGGACATAAAACCGGACATGACAACACTACGCGACCGTAACGAGCCCATCGCCATGATGGAACCCCTGCGCGTGCCCGAAGGGGCGCGGCATCGGGCGGGGCTTGTGGATCAGGCGTTGGTGCTGGCGCGGGAGAGTGCGGCGCTGCGGGCCGGGGTGCCGGGGGAGATGGTCTCGGCGCTGGCCGATCTGGTGCGGGCGATGAATTGCTATTACAGCAATCTCATCGAGGGCCACAACACGCATCCGGTCGATATCGAGCGCGCGCTGGCCGAGGAATATAGCGACGATGCGCGCAAGCGGGACCTGCAGGTGGAAGCGCGGTCGCATATCGCCGTACAGCGCTGGATCGACACCGGCGCGCTGGCCGGGCGGGCGGCGGAGGCCGAGGCGGTGCGCGAAATCCATCGTCGGTTCTGCGATCATCTGCCGGCGGAGATGCTGCGGGTCGACGACCCGGAGAGCGGGGCGCGCCTGCCGCTGGTGCCCGGCGCCTACCGGGAGCGGGACGTGCAGGTCGGCCGTCATGTGCCGGTCAGCCCCGGGGCGATCCCGCGCTTTCTGGAGCGGTTTCAGGCGGGCTATACCGGGCTGGGGCCGACGGAGTCGATCCTGGCCGCCGCTGCCGCGCATCACCGGCTGTTATGGATTCACCCGTTCCTGGACGGCAACGGCCGGGTCGCGCGGCTGATGTCCCATGCGATGCTGCTGGACAGTCTCGACACAGGCGCGATCTGGTCGGTGGCGCGCGGCTTGGCGCGGAACGAGGGGCGGTACAAGGCGCTGCTCGCGGCCTGCGACCTGCCCCGGCGCAACGATCTCGACGGGCGCGGCAGCCTGAGCGAGGAGGCACTGGCGGAATTCACCCATTTCTTCCTGGAGGTCTGTCTGGATCAGGTGCGTTTCATGCGCGAGCTGATGCAGCCCGACCGGTTGCGCGCCCGCATCCTGCTTTGGGCGGAGGAGGAAATCCGTCTGGGCAATCTGCCGCCGAAATCCGGCGCGGTGCTGGAAGCGGTGCTGTATCGTGGCCAGTTGCCGCGCGGCGAGGTGCCGGGGCTGCTCAACATGACCGACCGGCACGCCCGGCGGATCACGTCGGTTCTGCTGGAATCGGGGACCTTGACGTCGGAAAGCAGCCGGGCGCCGTTGCGTCTCGCCTTCCCGGCACGGCTGGCGGCGCGCTGGATGCCCGGCCTGTTCCCGGAAAAGCCGCTCTAGGGCACTCGTTTATCCTTCACCCCCGATGCACCAACAGCACCGTACACCCGTGCTCTGACCCCGCGCCGATGGCGCGTTGGGACCATTGGTGCAAGTGTATTCGTCGTCATGGAAATCGCCGTCCAGGATGGTGATTTCTTCCAGCTGGTCATGGGCGCGGCGCGCGTCAGGGGCAGCTCACATCCGAGGCTTGGGCCTCGGTAGCGCCGAAACTGGCCAGGAAACTGCCGACGGATTCGAACAGGTCGACCATCGCGACGGCGAGGCGGTCGGGGCTCTGCTGAAAGCTGTAAGTGTTGATCGTTGCGCGTTCCCGCAGGTATTTGATGGCCTTCGCGACGCGTTCCTCATTGGCACCGGTCAGGTCGATCAGGCCGAGATGGTCCGGGTTCGGGGCGTCGTCCAGATATTCGAACGGAACCGGATAGGCGAGCAGATAGACACCCTGGTCGTCCAGGCCAAGGTCCCGGATGAACTGACGGGCATAGGGGTAGTTATAGGCCTTCAGCAGCAGGTCTTCGTCCTTGTCGGCCACGATGGACGGAATGCTGTCCCGGAAGGCCGGATCGATCGGGAACATCAGGGCGGCAAGCAGGTGGTTCTGGCCCTCGATGTCCAGCTTTGTCGGCAGGCTGGCGATGTCGCTGAGGATGTCCAGGGCGTGCCGGACAACATAGCGGCGCTGGGCGCAGGTCGACTGCGCGCCGCTGGGGAAGGCGACATAGGCGTAGTATCCGTAGTCCCGCCCCGGTCCGCGCGCCGTGTCGTACAGGTGTACGCCGAGATCCAGCATTTGTATGTCAGGTGACATCGGAGGCGGGGGCGGCGGCGCGGCGGCTGCGACGGGCGGCATCAGGGTTTCGACGACGGATTGCGCCTGATTCTCGACGGCCCGGAGACGGCTGGCATTCGCTTCATAATCGACCGTGGCTTCGCCATGGGAGTTGGCGGCGGATTCCAGCAGAATCTCCGATCGCTGCACGCTGTCCAGCGCGTTTTGGGCGGCCTCGAACGCAGTCTGGAAGTCGCCCTTGTCGAGAGCGGTTTCGGCCTGGGCGACGGCGGCTTCGGCCTCCGCGGTCTCTGCCTGGACCTGTTCGACCTGCGCGGCGGCCTGGTTGTTCGGCCCGGATGTCCCGGTTTGGGTGCAGGCGGCGGCGAGCAGCAGGGCCAGCATCAGGCTCGACAGGGCGGAGAGGCGGGGCACGGTACTCATTCCTCATCCTCCGTATCTTTCTTGCCTTCGAAGAAGGCATAGCGCACCAGCCGGATGCCGAAGGCGATCACGGCGCCGATTCCGGCCGCGCCAAGTGGCGAGAGTTCCAGACCGTTCATGGTGACGATGTAATAGTGAATGCCGAAGGCGAGTGCCGCCGCGATCAGGCCGTCGACCCCGCCCTTGAGGGTCAGAAAGCTTTTCAGAAAATCACCCAATGTTTCCTCCTTCGGCGCCTAGGCCGCGATGATCCCGTGGCGCGGCAGAATGTCGTCGAGGATTTCCCGCCGATGCGCCTTTGCCGCGTCGTGGAACCGTTTCCAGTCGCTGTTCCGGAACACGTCACCGAACTCGTAGATTTCCTTGCCGGAGGCGACGTCCTCGATATTGCCGACGGCGATCTGTTTCCACGATCCGTGACCCTTGCCGACATAGGTCAACTCCTCAGGGCCGAATCCGAAGAAGTCGCCGCGGATCGCGTCGAGCCAGTTCCGGTGCCGGTTGTGCCCGTCCGGATCGTCGGTCGCCCGGATCATTTCCTCGATCTTGCGCCGGATATTCGCCGGCAGGCCCGGGACGTCCGCCTCCGCATCGCCGGCAGACCAGCGCTGGAACCAGCGGCAGAGCGCGTCGCAGGCATCGATGAAATCGGTTGGATTGTCGCGGCGGACCGTTTCGCCCCGGCCGTTGACATATTGCCAGCGGGCATAGGGCCGGTCGGGATAGCTGAGCGCCTGCCCATGGCCCAGGGTCGGCAGCTTCCCCTGAATGATGTGCTGAACCATCTCCATCAGCCTGGCCGGCCAGGGGGCTTCGCTCCGGCGCCAGGCGACGGCCATGCGCTGGATCGCGGAATCGCCGGTATGGGTGAAGACTTCCTTGCGGCGCCGGTAGAAATAGTCGTCCGTTTCCGCGCTGCCCTCCGGGTTGATCCAGCGCAGGTCGTTCACCGTGTTCACATCGTGATCGATCCCGGCGAATTGCTGGTGGGCGAAGGTGTCGATGAAGGTATGGGCGGCGATGCCGAGCCGGTGCGGCCCGTAGGGCTTGTCCTTGTCCGAAAGGGCGGCCCGCATCATGTCCTGCGCGACCGGGCTGTTCGGCAAGCAGATCAGCCGGTCCGCCATCGGCGCGGCGCAGGCCTCCTCCGGACCGTGACCGCAGTTTCCCGGCAGGAAATGAAAGGGAATCCAGCACAGGTGGTTCCGCAGATCCAGAAGGTTCCGGTAATCCAGCATGCGGTGCGCGCTGGCCAGCCGGCGATAGAGCTGGATGCCGTCGGATCCGAAGATCTCCCCATCCGTCGTCGCGTCGTCGACATATTGCGCGGCATGCGCGACCGTTGCGGCGTCCGCATGCGACAGGCCGCCCGCGCGTGCCACGACATAGGTTGCGGTGTGATGGAAATCGATCTGCATCGGACTGCCTCCCCCCAAGAGACAGGGAAAGTACCACATTTCCGATGGTAATGAATAAAAAACACCCTATGGGCGTTCGAGCGGCGCCACCTATGGCCGTCCGATTTGGCTTCAGGCCGTACTGTTTCTGGTGGGATTCGGGCAGTCCCGTGGTCGGTAACCGGGGTCCGGTTGAAGCCGCCCCGGTTCTTCCATAGACTTTCCCGGTCCGGAAACGGCGGGGGAAGTGCGGTGCGGACATTCGTTGCAATACTGGCGGTGATGATGCCCCTGGCGGCGGGTCTGTTCTGGACGGGGGAGGCCCGGGCGGAGCGGCGACTGGCGCTGGTCATCGGGAATGCCGGTTATGCCGTCGGCCCCCTGGCCAATCCGGCAAACGACGCCGCATTGATCACACAGTCTCTGGAGACGGCCGGCTTCGAGGTCACGCGCCATACCGATCTGGGCTATCGCGACCTGCAAAGGGCCGTGATCCGGTTTGCCCGACAACTCGGCGCGTCAGGCGATGACACAGTCGGCATGGTCTACTATGCCGGGCACGCGGTGCAGGCCAATGGCGAGAATTACCTGATCCCGGTCGACGCGGATATCCGCGACACGCTGGATCTCGAAATCCAGTCGCTCAAGATGGATACGGTGATGCGCAGCCTGGAAAAGGCTGGCAACCGGTTGAACATGGTCGTGCTGGATGCCTGCCGCAACAATCCCTTCCCGTCGATGAACCGCGCCGGCACCCGGGGACTGGCCAAGATCGATGCACCCTATGGCACGCTGTTGGCCTATTCGACGGCGCCCGGCGACGTGGCGGCCGACGGCAGCGGCCGGAACAGCCCCTATACGACGGCGTTGGCGCGGCTCATGCGGACGCCCGGCCTGCCGGTGGAACAGGTCTTCAAGCAGGTCCGCATCGCGGTCATGGAACACACGGCCAACCGACAGGTACCGTGGGAAAGCTCCTCCCTGACCGGGGATTTCTACTTTTTCCCGCAGCCTGCGCCGGAACCGTCCGTCGCCGTCGCGGCAGCCCCGGCGGTTGCGTCCGCGCCGGATCAAAGCGCCGAGATCGCCTTCTGGAACTCCGTCGCCGATAGTGACGACAAGATCCAGCTGGAAAGCTATCTGAACGCCTTCCCGGAAGGGCTTTATGCGCCGCTGGCCAGGGCCAAGATTGCGGCCCTGGGAAAGGCGCCCGCCGCCCAGCCGCCGAGTGCCGCACCATCCGCCGCACCGTCCCATCCCTATGACGGCACCTGGCGCTTTACCTGGGAGGTCGTGTCCGGCTTCGCGCATTCTGACTGGTGCCGGGCCGGTGAGTCCGGAACCCAGGACCTCGTCTTCCGCAACGGTCGGTTCAAAGGCGACATGCGGTCCGAGAAAGGCGGCCTGGCCGACCTCAAGATCAGCATATCGGATGGCGGGTCGGCGACGGTGGAAACCTATATCGGCAGTTGGGGCTATTACCCGCGCCGCCGCACCGTCCTGAATGTCGGGGATGGCAGCGGCCGGGGAAGCATTTCCGCGCCCAGCGGCAATTCCTGCATCTCGCGAATGGAAATGGTGCGCGTGAACTGAGCCGCCGCTTGCGCCCGATACGGGCGACCGACCACCGGCACGGCAATACTGGCAACACCCGGAATCGTCGTTACTATGTCACCGCCATGTCACAGGACCGATCGCCATAAGGTCGGCCGGGACACGGGGTCACGCGTGGTTTTATGCCAATAAGAAAAGAACGTCCGGGAGGTTTAGGTCAGCATGAATTTTACATTGTTGCACGGCGCCTGGCACGGCGCCTGGTGCTGGGATTTTGTCACGCCGATCCTGCGCGATCGCGGGCATCGGGTGTCGCGGCCGGTCCTGTCCGGCCTGGGTGAGAATGCCCATTTCCTGTCGACGGAGATCACCCTGCAAACCTGGGTCGACGAACTCGTCGCCCATCTGGAGGCCGAAGACATGTCCGACACCGTTCTGGTCGGCCATTCCTTCGGCGGCAACATCATCACCGGCGCGGCCGCCCGCATTCCCGACCGGATCGGCAGGCTGGTCTATCTCGATGCGATGATCCCGCAGAGCGGCGTGGCCCCCTGCGAAACGGTGCCCCCCAAGGTCTGGGCCGAACGCCGCGCCGGCGTGATCGACCATGTCGGTGTGCCCTGCCTGCCCTGTCCGCCGGCCGCGGCCTTCGGCATTTCGGATCAGAAGCAGGTCGACTTCATCGAACGGCATCTGACCCCGCATCCGGTTCGAACCTATGAGACGGCGATCGAATTCGACGGCAAGCCGGGCGGCGGACTGGACGCGCGCTACATTATGGCCGCCGCACCGGTTTATTCCTCCCTGGCCGCCCATCGGGAGCGGGCGAAGGAACTGGGCTGGCCGATTCATGAAATCGCCTGCGGCCACGATGCAATGATCGCCAAGCCGGAGGCGCTGGCCGATCTGCTGGAAGGCTGAGGTCTGCCGTTCAGCCTTCGGTCGCCTGCGCCTCGAGGTTGCTGGCATCGAAGCGGAAGGGGGCGGGCATTTCTGCATAGGGACCGCCGATGGCCGTGCCGGAGCACCATTGCAGGGTGCTGTAGGCAAGCTTGATCAGGATGTCCTCGTCCATGATATGGGTGACGCCGGCTTCGGCGCCGGTCTTGCTGGCGGCCTCACCGAACTTGATCGCGCTTTCAACGTCCTGCTTCGAATCCGATGTCAGCTTGACAAAAATGCCTGAGAACCCGGCCTTGCGCAGCTTGGCGATCACGTTCTGCGGCTGTACCCGGATGCCGGTCATCGGCAGGACCGCACTCAGCTTACGGCAATGATTGCGCAGCGGTGCGGTCAGCAGGGACAGCCGGGTATCCGGCACGCCTTCCGGTATGTCGGTCACCACGGCATGCAGCCGCGACAGGATATGGTGCGGCAGTTCCTTCAGCAGGGCGAAGATTTCTTCCTGTCCCTTGCGGTTGGCCAGGGTTTCGAAGTGGAAACTGGCGGCGAAACTGCATTCCCGGCCGCTCAACAGATGCTCGGTCATTTCCAGCAATCCGCGTTCCAGGGTCGCGATATCCAGTTCCACGATCCGGGAAATCTCCGGATCCGATCCCAGCACGGCGTACCCCCAGTCAGGTCGATCCGACAGCGGGGCGCTGCGGTTCGGCAGGCAGACAAAGGAACCGACGGTAGGCTCGCCGATTCGCCAAAGCGGCACGAAGCAGAATTCGATCTCGCCCCCCTGAACCGAATCCAGCTTGTCCAGTAGCTCGTTGCGCCGGCTTTCGAATTTCTGGGAATCCTGTTGCCCGCCTTTGGTCGAGCGCACCGGAGCCGGCTTCTCTTCGGGAGCCTCCTTCTTGGCTTCCGACACGCGCTCCTCCAGCGCGTTCAGGAACGCCGCCGGGGTGTCGTCAACTGAAGGGGCGGCCTCGGTCTTGGCGCGACAGGGATGAACGACGCTCTTCACGCTCAGCCCGAGTGTATCACTGGAACCGAACAGCGACCGATTGACGAATCCGGCCACATTCGTGGCTGCGGTTCGCGCGACCAGTTCCTCCGCCGTATCGAAAATGATCAAAAAGGAGGAATCGCGACACCGGCAGTACATGTCCTTGGGGCCGCAGTAGCGTTGGATGGCCTTCTCGATCAGTTGAGAGACCAGCTGCTGGGAATGGTTCCAGCGCTCCTCGCCCAATCGCTCCTTCAGATCCTCGATGCCGATACAGATGATCTGTCCCAGATTGAAATCCGACTCACCCGAACGCGAAGAGACCGCGCCCAGAATCTTGTCCATGCTGTCCAGTTTTCGGGGTGCCATAACGCCTTCTAATAACTGAAATGTGTCAACGTGTCGGGGTCGCGCTTACGCAATTTCCGCCATTTCGCTGGTCTCCAGCTTCCTGGCATCAAACTCATACGGGGCCGGCATGGTCTCAAACGGCCCGCCGAGAGATTGACCGGCACAGACCTTGGCCGGGCTGTACGCAAATTTAATCATATGATCGTCATCCGGAATGGCTGTGACACCGGAGATGCCGCCAATCGCGTTAATCTTGTCGACGACGTGAAGGATCCAGTCCATGTGATTGCGGGTGATCGTCTGGTTGGCGCGAACGAAGATGCCCTTGAACCCACACCCCTTGAGCCGCGCCAGCGTGCGGGACAAATCGCCTTCCAGCTTGCTGGGTACCAGCACCGCGCCGATTTCCTTGCAGAAAGGCTTCAGATGGCCGGTGATGTCGGTCAGGCGCCCGTCCGGAACCCCCTGCGGAACATACATAATATTGGGCAGGATGCTCTGGCGCAGACGTTGCGGCAGCGCGCCCAGCAACGCCGAAATCTCGTTCCGACCCCGATAGTTCGTCAGGGTCTCGAAATGGATGTTCGGCACCAGCTGACACTGTCGACCGGCGACCAGATGGTCGGTCAGTTCGATCAGCCCGTGCTCCAGCGCTGCGATGTCCAGGTCGACGACTTCGGAAATCTGCGGCTTGGCACCAAGGACGCCATAATTCCAGGTCGTCTCCCCGACCATGGTGGAGGGGCGCATCGGTGCGCAATTGAAGGTCCAGATCTTCCGTTCACCATTGAACCAGATGGGAAGGAACCGGAACTCGACCGGTGCGTCCTTGACGATGCTCAACTTGGCCAACAGTTCGGCCCGGTTCCCCTTCGGGATGGACGGCATGCTGCCGCCGGTCCCGGTGCGCGTCTGGCCAGGATTTTTCGCTTGCGCTTCGACCGTGGTCGGTTTCGCTGCGGCCGGTGCGGCATCGTCATCGCTGATGGAAACCTTGTGCGCCTTGTTCTTCAAGGCGTCCAGCATGCCCAGCGGATCCTTTGCCTCGGTCAGCGTCAGGTGGCTGCCGGACTGGCTGATGCCGCGTACCGTGACTGCGCGCAGATCCTCTGTGCCCATCAGAATCTTGTTCACCGCATTGGCGATGGCGGCTGCGATCAGTTCTGATTTATCGGCACTGCGCGTCGAAAATACGATAAGGAAGGAGGCGTCCCGGCATTTGAAGAAGGCATCCTGCGCATTGCAGTGTTCAGCGATCGACTTTTCGATGACTTCGCCGATATGGGCCTGCGCCTTCGTCCAGCGTTCCTCGCCCAACCGGTCGCGAAGGTCTTCCGTGCCGAGGCAGACAATCTGTCCGAGATTCAGAGAGTCGGTACCGCCGGCCGATCCAACAATCGACAGAAACTCTGTCATTGATCCGCACTTTTTAGCGCACATTCCACCTAACTCCAAAAGCCCCTGCAAGTCGGGTCGGGAAAGGGTAGCGGAAATCAGGTTAAAATTCTGTTAGGCGAATTGATTATCTGCGACCGGATGTCCCGCGTCAGGCTGACCTGATGTCTTTCCGGTTGAACGCGCTAATGTTGTGGTCATCGCAAGGATGACATCAGGAGACCGAGATGGATGCCCTGCTGCTGGCCCGTATTCAGTTCGGCGCGAACATTTCTTTCCACATCCTGTTCCCGACGATCACGATCGCGCTTGGCTGGATACTGCTCTATTTCAAGCTGTCCTATGCCCGAACCGGCGACGAGAAGTGGATGGAGGCCTATTTCTTCTGGGTAAAGATCTTTGCCCTGTCCTTCGCCATGGGGGTGGTCTCCGGCATCACGATGAGTTTCCAGTTCGGCACCAACTGGCCCGGATACATGGAAGTGGTCGGCAATATCGCCGGGCCGCTCCTGGCCTATGAGATCCTGACCGCCTTTTTCCTGGAGGCGGTGTTCCTGGGCATCATGCTGTTCGGGTTTCGGCGGGTCTCCGGGCGCGTCCACACGCTCGCCACATTCCTCGTCGCCTTCGGGACGACCGTTTCCGCCTTCTGGATTCTGGTTCTGAATTCCTGGATGCACACACCGACCGGGTTCGAGATGCGGGACGGTGTGGCCCACGCAACCGACTGGCTGGCCATTGTCTTCAACCCATCCATGCCGTATCGCCTGGCGCATATGCTGCTGGCCTCGGGCCTGACGGCGGCGTTCCTGATCGCCGGTCTGTCGGCTTACAGGCATCTGCGCGGCGACACCGGGGCGGGCAACCGCGCCGCCCTGAAGACCGGGATCGGAATTGCCGCGGTGCTGATCCCGGTCCAGATCCTCGCCGGCGATCTGCATGGTCTGAATACGTTGGAACATCAGCCCGCCAAGGTCGCGGCGATGGAAGCGAACTGGGACACGCGGGGCAACGTGCCGCTGGTCCTGTTCGGTCTGCCCGATGAAACGGTGCGCGAAAACCGGTACACGATCGAGATTCCCGACGGCGCCAGCTGGATCCTGAGCCATATGGCGGAAGGGGAGGTTCCGGGGCTGAACGATTTCGTTGCCGAGGATGGTACGGTGGAACACCCGCCGGTCGCCCCGGTTTTCTTCGCCTTCCGCATCATGGTCGGTGTCGGCGTGCTGATGCTGGCCGTGTCCTGGTGGGCTGCCTGGCGGTGCCGCGGCGGTCGCGCGCCGGGTCGGACGCTGAGCTGGACCTTGGTGGCGATGACCTTCTCAGGCTGGGGCGCCACGCTGGCTGGCTGGTACACGACGGAGATCGGCCGTCAGCCGTGGCTGGTGACCGGCGTTCTGACAACCGAAGAAGCGGCGTCCGATGTCGCCGGGGGCATGATCGGCACGACCCTCGCGATTTATCTGGTCGCCTATGCGGGCCTGACCGCGGTCTATATCGCCACCTTGTTCGGCCTGTCCGCGAAGGCGGCAAGAGGCGGCACCCAGGAACCGGGGGCGGGTGAAGAGCCCGCGGGCCTGAAACAACCGGCGGAGTGAGGGGAAATGACCTTTTTCGATGATCCGACCGCTTGGCTTCCCGTCGTGTTCGCCGGCCTTATGGGCCTGTCGATCCTGATTTACGTCATCCTGGATGGCTATGATCTCGGCATCGGAATTCTGATGCCGGCGGGCGACCCGGCACAGCAGGACCGCATGGTGGCCTCCATCGGCCCGTTCTGGGATGCCAATGAGACCTGGCTGGTGCTTGCGGTCGGGCTGCTGCTGGTCGCGTTCCCCGTCGCCCATGGCACGATACTGACCGCGCTATACCTGCCTGTCGCGGTGATGCTGGTGGGGTTGATCCTGCGCGGCGTCGCCTTTGAATTCCGGGCCAAGGTGTCGCCGCCGCACAAGGCACTCTGGAACCGGTTGTTTTTCACCGGTTCTCTCATGACCGCGCTGTCCCAGGGGTTCATGTTGGGGCTGTATGTCATGGGGCTGGAATGGACGGCGGCGAACGTAGCCTTTGCCATGCTGATCGCCTTGTGTCTTGCCAGTGCCTATGTCGCCATCGGCGCGTGCTGGCTGATTTACAAGACCGAGGAGGCACTGCAGCGCAAGGCGATCCGCTGGGCAAAGGGTGCCCTGATGCTGACGGCACTGGGGATGGCATCGATTTCACTGGCCAGCCCTCTGGTCAGTCCGCGCATTTTCGACAAGTGGTTCATCCTGCCTGAAATCGCCTATCTGGCGCCGCTGCCGATCGGGGCGGGAATTCTGTTCCTGATCCTCTGGATTTGCCTCAGCCGGATGCCGCGGCCCGAAGATCGGCTCTGCTGGCTGCCGATGGTGCTGATGGCT
This sequence comes from Alphaproteobacteria bacterium, assembly GCA_033344895.1. Lineage (NCBI taxonomy): Bacteria > Pseudomonadati > Pseudomonadota > Alphaproteobacteria > Alphaproteobacteria bacterium. The sequence continues at coordinate 1,114,654 of JAWPMN010000001.1, read as the reverse complement.
GGAATCTTTCTGCTTGGCTTCGCGGGGCTGGCCTATTCCTTCTATCCCTACGTCGTGCCGGAGCAGTTGACGATCTATGAATCGGCGGCGGCGTCCGAAAGTCTTCTGCTGATCCTGGTCGGAACGGGTTTTGTCCTGCCGATCATCGGGGTCTACACGGTCTTCGCCTACACGGTGTTTCGCGGCAAGGCGACGGAGTTGCGCTACGACTAGGGTCCGAAGGTGCCGGCCGTGTCCTTGTGGTCCGAGGCATAGAGCAGGATCTGGTCGACCGTCTCGCCATCCGCTGACAGCGGAAGGAATATGCGTTCTTCCCGAACCATGTTGCCCGACCGGCTGAGCAGGGTGTCGCGGCGGAACAGCGGTTCATGCTGTTCGATCACGGAACCGTAGCTTCGCAAGGCGTTTTCCGGACTGGGGCCGTGAAAGGCCTCGGAAACCGTCAACCCGGTCGGATCGCGCCCTCGAAATGCGACCTCTCGCGTACCGACGACCTTGTATTGCAGGTCGAGCGGGTCCGTCGAGACAACGTTCAGCAGGGTGACGCCCGGAAGCAGCCGGTGGAAGTCGAGCGGATCAATATCCGTGCGGGCGGGACTGCGCCGCGTTCCCCGTCGGGCGTCCCAGTACCGGTAGATTTCACGGATGTCGTCGCCGCAATCTGTGAGGAATGCCGTCCCGTACTCAAACCCCGGCTGGATCGCCCGTCCCATTGATATCAGGCCTCGACCGTTTCCGGGACGAAAGTCTAGTGGCAAAACCTTCCGCTAGAGTTAACGGATCAGTATTTGCACTCTTCATAGATCGGATCGATCTTTTCGTTCCAGCGGGTTGCGTAAGCGTCCAGCAGATCCTCGGCCAGGGTCTTGCCGGACTCGACGATGGATTCCAACGGTTTGATGTAGTGCGTTTCGTCCAGGCCGGAGGTCGGGCTCAGCCGCGCGCGGCGTTCCAGCCCGCCCCGGCAGATCTTCAGAACCTCCCGTGCGATATCGCGTACGGTTCCGTCCCGGAAGGGGGTTTTCAGGGCCGTCCTGGGCACGCCGTCGCGTAGCGCGGTGATCTCGTCGATGCTCCAGTCGGCGATCAGTTCGGCCGCTTCCGACTGTGCCTGGGCGTCGTACAGAAGGCCGACCCAGAGCGAGGGCAGGGCGCAGAGATTCCCCCATGGCCCGCCGTCGGCGCCACGCATCTCGATGAATTTCTTCAGCCGGACTTCCGGGAAGGCGGTGGTCATGTGATCGGACCAGTCGGTCATCGTCGGCTTCTTGCCTTCGAACCCTTCCAGCGTGCCGGCCATGTAATCGCGGAAGCTCTTGCCGGAAACGTCGTGATAGACGCCGTCGCGATAGACGAAATACATCGGCACATCGAGCAGATAATCGACCCAGCGCTCGTAGCCGAAACCGTCTTCGAAAACGAAGGGCAGCATGCCGCAGCGGTCGGGGTCGGTATCGGTCCAGATATGGCTGCGATAGGACAGGAAACCGTTGGGCTTGCCTTCGGTAAAGGGCGAATTCGCGAACAGGGCCGTCGCCATCGGCTGCAGCGCCAGCGAAATGCGCATTTTCTCGATCATGTCCGCTTCGGATTCGAAGTCGAGATTGACCTGAACCGTGCAGGTCCGGCACATCATGTCGAGGCCCAGATTGCCCTTTTTGGGCATGTATTCCTTCATGATCTTGTAGCGACCCTTGGGCATCCAGTGGATGTCGTCGCGCTTCCAGATCGGGTTGAACCCCAGGCCGACAGTGCCGGCGCCGACCTCATTACAGGCCTCGACCACCTGGTGCAGGTGGCGGTGCACCTCACTGCAGGTCTGGTGAATGTTTTCCAGCGCCGCGCCGGACAGTTCCAGCTGCCCACCCGGTTCCAGGGTCACGGAGGCGCCGTCCCGGCCTTTGAGGGCAATGATGTTGCCCTTCTCGAAAACCGGTTCCCAGTCCGGCCCGGCAAGGCTTTCCAGCAGGCCCTTGACGCCCGGCGTGCCGTCATAGGCCAGCGGCCGCATGGAATCGGCGCAATACAGAAACTTCTCGTGCTCCGTCCCGACACGCCACTTGTCGCGCGATTTGGCGCCCGACGCGATATAGGCGATCAACTGGTCCTTGGAATCGATGACGGTTTCGTCGGTGGCGGCGGGGGACGACATAAAAAAGCGTTCCTCACTATGGCGGCCCTTATCAACGGGCCTTGAGCTTCGTTCACCCGCGTGGTTCGGGGCGTGTCGACCCATCCCCCACAACGGCCTGCCAGACGGCCAGGGCCGCCACTGCCGCCGTCTCCGCTCGCAGGATTCGCGGGCCGAGACCGACGGCTTGGACTAAAGGCGAGCGATGCATGAAGTCAAGTTCCGCCACGGAAAAACCGCCCTCCGGTCCGGTCACAAATCCGACAGAACCGCGGGTTTCCGCCGTTGCTGCGGAAGCAATCGGGACAACGTCACCGGCTTCGGCACATAAAAAAAGCGCCCGGTCGACCGGCCAATCCCGGATCAGATCGGTCAGTTTGACCGGATCGGATACGGCGGGCACGTCCAGCCGCTCGCTTTGTTCGGCAGCCTCAACGGCGGTGGCCTGCAGGCGTTCGGTCTTCACCCGTTCCGACTGGGTGCGGTCGGTGATGATCGGGATCAGGCGGGACACGCCCAGTTCCGTCGCCTTCTGGACGATGAAATCGGTCTGGGTCTTCTTAACCGGCGCGAAGGCCAGCCAGAGATCCGGCGAAGCGACCTGTGGGCGCCGACATTCCCTGAGGACGATTTCCGCCTTCGTCTTGCCGACCGCCGTCAGTTCGCCCGTCCATTCGCCATCGCGGCCGTTGAACAGGACCAGCGTGGCACCTTCGGTCAGGCGCAATACGCGGCTCAGGTAATGGGCTTGATCCGGGGTCGCCTGAACCGGGCTTCCCTGGGTCAGGTCCTGCGCGACGAAAAGACGGGTTGCGGTGGCCATGCCGGACACTATTCTCGCCTTCGCATCCGAGTTCAAGGAAGCCTTTGCGATGAGCCCTGCCAACAGTCCGTCGAATGAAGACCCGGCCCGCCGGGACCGAAGCGACATCATCGCCGGTAACTGGGTCGACCGCTGGTTGCCCGGCCCGGTCCGACCCTATGCGCGGCTCGCCCGCTGGGACCGGCCGATCGGCACCTGGCTCCTGCTGCTGCCTTGCTGGTGGGGCGTTGCCATGGCCGGGCACGGCTCGGGCGAGCCGGTCTGGATGCTGATCTGGTACGGCGTGCTGTTCGGCATCGGCGCGACGGCGATGCGCGGCGCGGGCTGTACCTGGAACGACATCACCGATCGTGACATCGACGGCAAGGTGGCACGTACCGCGACACGGCCGATCCCGTCCGGCCAGGTCAGCGTGAAACAGGCCCTGGCCTTCATCGTGCTGCAGTCGCTGGTCGGCCTTGCGGTGCTCAGCCAGTTTACCTGGGAGGCCATCATCGTTGCCATCGCCTCGCTGGCCGTGGTCGCGATCTACCCGTTCATGAAGCGCTATACCTATTTTCCGCAGGCCTTTCTGGGCATTGCCTTCAACTGGGGTGTGCTGGTCGCGGGCGCGTTGCTGATGGGGCAGATCGCGCCACAGATTCTGGTTCTCTATGCCGCCGGATTCTGCTGGACCATGTCCTACGACACGATCTACGCCCATCAGGACAAGGATGACGACATCCTGATCGGGGTGAAGTCGACGGCGCTGAAATTCGGCGACCGGACGCGCCCGATCATTGGCGGTTTCATGGCCCTGACCCTGGCCCTGGTCGCCAGTGCCGCCTGGATGCATGGCGTGGCGGGCCCGCTGTTCTGGGTCGGTCTCGCCGCCGCTGCCGGGCATTTCCTCTGGCAGCTCAAGACCCTGGAATTCGACAATCCGAAGAACCTGATCAAGCATTTCAAGGGCAATCGGCATGCCGGGATGCTGATCACGGTGGCCTTGGCGCTTGGAGGAGTTACCCTGTGATGATTGCGGAGGTCGGAGCGGCCGACCTGATTCTGGATAATACCCGCGCGGTCTCGCCGCGCCTTCTGCCCGAAATGAAACTGTATCTGGCGCAGGACGATGTGCCGCTCTACCGCATGGGTGAGGATGAGCTGGACGCGCTGGGCATCGGCACGCCGTACTGGGCCTTTGCCTGGGCCGGCGGACAGGCGTTGGGCCGCTATCTGCTGGACAACCCGTCGGTCGTACGTGGCCGCAAGGTGCTGGATTTCGGTGCCGGCTCCGGCATGGTTGCGATCGCGGCCGCGATGGCTGGCGCTTTCGACGTGATCGCCGCCGATATCGACCCGGTCGCGGCCGAGGCGATGCGTCTGAACGCGGAACTGAACGATGTTCATCTGGATATCCTGACCGAGGATGTGATCGGCAGCACCGATCCTGATTTCGAGGTCGTGCTGATCGGCGATGTCTTCTATGACAAGGGTCTGGCCGATCTGGTCCTGCCCTGGCTGCGCGAACTCGAGGTTCTGGGCCGCACCGTGCTGATCGGTGATCCCGGCCGCTTCTATCTGCCCAGCATGGGGATGGAGCGCGTCGCGCGCTACGCTTCCGAGACGACCGGCCTGATGGAGGATACCGACCTGCGCAATGCCGGCGTCTGGCGCCTGCGCGACGTCGCCTAGGCGGGAAAGTCACAAAAAATCTACCGAAGGGTGTTAGGGTTCCCCATGCGCAATTGAGGGGGAAGGGCCATGACATTCCGCTACGATTTCTCTGCCGTCGGGCCGGATTTTCCGGTGGCGCGGGTGGCGGAGACGATCCGCGATTTCAAGACCTATCTCGGTGCGTCGGGTGTCCCGCGCAAATCGCTGGAATCCTCGCTTTTGATGGCGAGCTGGAACATCCAGCATTTCGGTGGCACAGGACGGTCGGAGGAGGCGCTTTGGTATATCGCCGAGATTCTGTCGACCTTCGACATCGTCGCGGTGCAGGAGGTGAAGCGCGGTCTGGACGATCTGGAGTTGGTCCTGAAGCTTATGGGCCCGTGGTGGCGCTATGTCGTGACCGATGTGACCGAAGGTACGGACGGCAATGACGAACGGCTGGCCTATGTCTATGATTCCCGCAAGGTGCGCTTTTCCGGTCTGGCGGGGGAGTTGGTGATCCCGCCGGTTGAACCGGATGACGGCACCGAACAGCCGCCGGTCCAGTTCGACCGCACGCCCTTCCTGGCCGGGTTCTCCGCCGGCTGGTTCAACTTTCAACTGGCGACCGTGCATCTGGCCTGGGCGACCGGCGACGCCGAAGATCCGGACCGGGTGCGCGAGGCCGAGGCGCTGGCCAAGTTCATGCGGCGGCGTGCCTTGTCCGATCGCGGTACCTGGTCGCGCAACGTCTTCCTGATCGGCGATTTCAATTTCTTCAACGAGCACAGCCGCGCCTATCTGGCGCTGGAGCAGAACGGCTTCACGATCCCGGTCGGCCGCGACGAACTGGTGCAGACCAATGCCGGGGCCGATGCACGCTATTACGACCAGATCGCCTATCTGCTGGCCGACACCAATGTCGCGCCCGCCGGTCTGGGCGTCCTAGACCTGTTCGAAGTCTTCTATTCCGACGCCAATTTCGCCCGGTTCTATGAGGCCGGCCTGACTCGTGCCGACGGCACGGTTCCCGGCAACAAGCGTAGCTATTACCGCAACCATTACCGCCGCAAGCAACTGTCCGATCACTTCCCGATCTGGATCGAACTGCCCATCGATTTCGGCCTGCCCTATCTGGAATCGCATCTCTAGCGCCTGTTCGGGCAGGACTGGAAACAGCCCTCGACGGGAGCCGGGGGCGGCTATATAACACCGCTTAACTGGAAATTATCGGCCGGACGGAATTCCGCGATGGCAAAGGAAGACTACGGGTTTGAAACCCTGGCGTTGCATGCCGGGGCCGCACCGGATCTCGCGACCGGGGCGCGGGCTGTGCCGATCTATCAGAATACCTCCTATGTCTTCGACAATGCCGACCATGCCGCATCGCTGTTCAATCTGCAGGAACCGGGCTTCATCTATTCGCGCCTGACCAATCCGACGGTCGCGGTGCTGGAGGAACGGCTGGCGGCGCTGGAGAACGGGATCGGCGCGACGGCCACGGCATCGGGCCATGCGGCGCAGATCATCGCCCTGCTGCCGCTGATGGGGCCGGGCGATCATGTCGTTGCCTCCTCCAAGCTCTATGGTGGCTCCATCACGCAGATGGGCCATACCTTCAAGAAGTTCGACTGGCAGGTGGATTTCGTCGATCCGACGGCGCCGGAGAACTTCCGCAAGGCGCTGCGCCCGAAGACCAAGGCAATCTTCGTTGAATGCCTGTCCAATCCCGGCGGCGTGATCGTCGATCTGGAACCGGTCGCAGCGATCGCGCATGAAGCCGGCATTCCGCTGATCGTCGATAACACCATGGCGACGCCCTATTTGTGCCGGCCGGGTGAATTCGGCGCGGATATCGTCACCTATTCGACGACCAAGTTCATTTCCGGGCAGGGGACGGCCCTGGGCGGCGCGGTGGTCGATTGCGACAGCTTCGACTTCAACCAGCCGGACAAATTCCCCAGCCTCGCGACACCGGCGCCGGAATATCATGGCCTGACCTTCACCGAGACTTTCGGCAATCTGGCCTATACGCTGTATGGCCACGCGGTCGGCCTGCGCGATATCGGCCCGGCGCAGCAGCCGATGAACGCCTTCCTGACCCTGCAGGGGATCGAGACCCTGCCGCTGCGCATGGACCGTCACATCGCCAATGCGCAGACGGTGGCCGAGTATCTGGACGGTCATCCGGCGATCGAGACCGTGCATTATGCCGGTCTGAAATCCAGCCCGTTCCATGATCTGGCCCGGAAATACATGCCCAAGGGGCCCGGCGCGGTCTTCACCGTCAGCCTGAAGGGCGGGTTCGAGACGGGCCGGAAACTGGTGGAATCGGTGGAACTGTTCAGTCATCTGGCCAATATCGGCGATGCAAAATCGCTGATCCTGCATCCGGCCTCTACGACGCATAATCAATTGACCGAGGAACAGCGCGTTGCTGCCGGGGCCGGCCCCGAGGTGATCCGCCTGTCCATCGGACTGGAAACCGTGGACGATCTGATCCGCGACCTGGACCGCGCGCTGGCCAAGGCCGCCGCCTAATCGAACGAAGAAGGCATGACGCTATGAGTGACAACCTGTTCCTGAAGCTTCTTTCCGAACGCAGCCACCTGATCGCCGACGGGGCGATGGGAACGAACCTGTTCGAACGCGGGCTTCAGTCCGGCGACGCGCCCGAATTGTGGAACGTGGATCATCCGGACCGGGTCGCCAGCGTGCATCAGGAGTTCGTCGATGCCGGCGCGGATATCGTGCTGACAAATTCCTTCGGCGGCAGCAGCTTCCGCCTGAAACTGCACGATGCCCAGGATCGCGCCTATGAACTGTGCAAGGCGGCGGCGGAGATCGCACGCGGCGTTGCGGACAAGGCGGGTCGTCCCGTGGTCGTGGCCGGGTCCATCGGGCCGACCGGCGAACTGTTCGAACCGGTCGGACCGGTCACGTTCGAGGCTGGAAAGGCCGCCTTCGCGGAACAGGCCAAGGGGCTGCGCGACGGTGGGGCCGATGTGCTGTGGATCGAGACCATCTCGTCGCGCGAGGAAAGCGCTGCGGCGGTTGCGGGCGCGGCAGAGGCCGGGCTGCCGGTCGTGTCCACCATGACCTTCGATACGGTCGGCCGCACCATGATGGGGGTGACCCCGGCGGATGCCTTCCGCCACCTGACCAGCCTGCCCATCGCCCCGGTCGCCATCGGCGCCAATTGCGGGCTGGGCGCGACGGAAAACGTCCTGTCCGTGCTGGGCATGCGCGAAGCGGTCGGCCCGGATTCGATCCTGGTCGCCAAGGCCAATTGCGGCGTGCCGGTCTTCAAGGACGGCGCGTTCAGCTTCACCGGCACCCCGGAACTGATGGCCGACTATGCCCGCCTGGCGCGGGATTCCGGCGCGCGCATCATTGGCGGCTGCTGCGGCACGACAGGGGTTGTTCTGAAGGCGATCCGCGACGCGTTGGACGGCTACGAGCCGGGCGAGCCGCCGACCATGGAGACCATCGTCGAGAAGCTGGGTCCGCTGGCCGGCGTCACCGACAAGCCGATGCACGGCCATGCCGGTCATTCCTGCGCCCCCGAGGGCGAAGACGGCGGTCGCCGCCGTCGCCGCCGCCGGGGATAGGCCGCGCCGCCTCAGGCGAGCACCGTCCAGAAATCGAGATCGACCGTTTCCGGGTCGAACAAGTCGAGCAGTGGCTGGCAATCCGCGTTGCCGACATAGCCCAGGCATGTCCGGCGCGTGGCGGCCAGGGTCCGGCCGAACACGATCTCGCAATAGGTCCGGTCATCCATCTGTCCGGTGAAATGCTCGCGGGTGTTCTCGGACTCCGCCAGATAGGTAGCCTCGATCCGATCCGACGCGGCCCGCACCGTGTCCGCCGTTGCCGCGCTGTCGGCTGGAAGGGCGAAACTGCCGAACTCGACGCAGGTGAAATCCCGAACCGCCGAAATGCCATCCTTCAGTATTGCGCCGAAACTGAAGCGGATCGAATTCGTGTCGATCAGGCTCAAGATACGTTTCGAATAGTCGGATGCCTGATAGGGCTCTTCCAGGCGGGCGAGAGCGTCGCTGTCCCGCATCAGCAGGATATCGCCGAATTCCCCCCGCAGGTTGCCCAGAAAGGCGTGCTGAACGACACCGTCCTGATGAGCAAGGAACCCTTCCTGCCACTCGAGAACGGCCGCCGCGAGATCCTCCGGCGTCGTCTCGGGAAGCCGGTTGTAACGGACGAATTCAAAGGCATGGGCCTGCAGGGTCGTGTCGATCAACATACTGTTTTCCTCTCAACTCTACGATTGTGGGTCGGATGCTGCGGTCCCTTGCGGTACCGGCAGGGCGCCCCGTATAACCAAGCGCAGTGACAGATTCTGTCAGGGTGCGTCCGGGCAGGGATTAATCGAAAGAGGGCTTTGTGCGGGCGGCGCGTCTTTTCGTTTTGCTTGATCAGCTACGGCTCAGCCGCCGGCCGGTTTCGGCCCGGACCCTGGCGGAGGCGACCGGCGTGTCGGAGCGGACGATCTATCGCGATATGGCGACCTTGCAGGCCATGGGCGCGCCGATCCGCGGTGAAGGCGGTATCGGCTATCAGATCGAGCGCGGCCACTTCCTGCCGCCCTTGCATTTCGACGCGGACGAACTGGATGCCATAGCCTTCGGCATGCGCCTCGTTGCGGCGCGGGGTGACACCGAGCTTGGAAAGGCCGCTGGCCGGGTCGCGGCAAAACTGGAGGCGGTGGTGCCCGAGGCAGACCGCGGTTCCGTGCGGCAGGATCGCATGTTCGCCCTCAGCGCCGGCAGAATGTCGGAAGCGGGGCAGAATGTGCAGGACCGGCTCGGCATCCTGCGCCGGGCCGTCAAGTCGCGGAACAAGCTGGAAATTGGCTATACCGGTCTGAACGGGCGGCCGAGCGACAGGCGAATCCGGCCTCTCGGGCTGACCGCCTTCGACACGGTCTGGCTGCTGACCGCATGGTGCGAACTCCGGAACGATTTCCGGAATTTCCGGCTGGACCGGATCGACCGGGTAGAGATGCTGCCGGACTGTTTCCCGCCGGAGCGGGGCAAGGAACTGAAGGACTATCTGGCGACGCTGTAGCGGCGCTTCCTAACGACCGTCATCCGGCAGATAGGCCAGCGGGTCGTCGATGCCGATATCCGCGCCGATCAGGCCGCTGAGTGCGGCATGGGTGCAATAGGCCGTGTAGGTGCGGGCGTAACCGCCTTCCTGTACGGCCAGCAGACGGCCCGGGCACAGTTCCGCAACCAGTTCCCTGACACGCGCGCCCATCCAGTGATAGCCCGCCATGGTCAGGCACATCCGGCCGTTCGGGTCGAACTGGTTGCCGTCCTGCCCCGCGGCGACGACGATCAATTCGGGCGCATAGGCCCGCACGGCGGGGATCACCAGATCGTCGAAGGCCTTGCGATAGGCTGCATCGCCCAGGCCGAGGCGCAGCGGGATGTTGATGTTGTAGCCCTCACCCGCGCCGGTACCGATCTCGTCCGTTGCACCGGTTTCCGGATGGGCGTCCCCCTCCCAGGCGCCGTGGTTCATGTGCAGCGAGAGGGTCAGCACGTCCGGTCGGTCGTAGAACCCGGCCTGGGTTCCGTTGCCGTGATGGACGTCCCAGTCGATTACCGCACATTTCGTCACGCCCTTTGCGATCGCATGTTCGATCGCCACGCCGATATTGTTGACGAAGCAGTATCCGTCGACCCGGTCGCGCGCGGCATGGTGCCCCGGCGGCCGGACCAGGGCATAGGCGGCACCTTTGCCGGCCAGGACATGCTCCATTGCCGCCACCGTGGTGCCTGCCGCCGCCAATGTCGGTGTCCAGCTGCCCTTGCCGAAGACCGTCGTCGTCGTCATCCGCCCGCCGGTCGCATCGAAGGACTGCACCCGGTCGAGATGACCCGGCGTGTGGAACCGTTCCAATTCCTCCCGCGTGGCGAGGCGCCCGGCAGCCCACTGAACCCGGTCCGACAGCGGCCCGCGCTCCAGCACGGTCTTGATGTTGCGTACGCGTTCTGCGTTTTCGGGATGTGCCTCGGCTATGCCCAGATCGGGCACCGGTTCGGCTTCCAGAACCCCATTCCCGGTATCGTGGTCCAACACGGCGGGGTGCCAGAATATGCTCAACGGATCGGTCATGGCCGATAACTTGCCAAGGACTTCGCCCGCCGCCAAGAGACAGCTTTGCCTTGCACGGATTCCGACCGGCTGGCAGTCTCCCCGAAACCGAAAATCAAACGTCCTACCGGGGAGTTTAACGAGATGAAAACCCGCGCCGCCGTCGCCTTCCAGGCCGGAAAACCCTTGTCGATCGAGGAAGTCGACCTCGAAGGTCCGAAAGAAGGCGAAGTGCTGGTCGAGATCAAGGCGACCGGCGTTTGTCACACGGACGAATTCACGCTCAGCGGCGCCGATCCGGAAGGTGCGTTCCCCGCTATCCTGGGGCATGAAGGCGCGGGCGTGGTCGTCGATGTCGGCCCCGGCGTGCGCAGTCTCAAGAAAGGCGATCACGTCATTCCGCTCTACACCCCGGAATGCCGCGAATGCGACTATTGCCTGAATCCGAAGACCAATCTGTGTCAGGCAATCCGGTCGACCCAGGGCCAGGGCGTGATGCCGGACGGTACCTCGCGCTTCTCGATCAATGGCGAGAAGATCCTGCACTATATGGGCACGTCGACCTTCTCCAATCACACGGTCCTGCCGGAAATCGCGCTGGCCAAGGTGCGCCAGGACGCCCCGTTCGAGAAGATCTGCTATATCGGCTGCGGCGTGACCACCGGGATCGGCGCGGTGATCAACACCGCGAAGGTGGAGCCGGGTTCAAACGTCGTCGTCTTCGGTCTGGGCGGCATCGGCCTCAACGTGCTTCAGGGCGCGCGGCTGGCCGGTGCGAACATGATCGTCGGCGTCGACATCAACCCGTCGAAGAAGGAAATGGCCGAGCGCTTCGGCATGACCCATTTCGTCAATCCCAAGGAGGTCGAGGGCGACCTGGTCCCCTATCTGGTCGACCTGACCGGCGGCGGCGCGGATTACAGCTTCGAATGCGTCGGAAACACGACCCTGATGCGCCAGGCGCTGGAATGCGCCCATAAGGGATGGGGCGAAAGCATCATCATCGGCGTCGCGGGTGCGGGTCAGGAAATCTCCACCCGTCCGTTCCAGCTGGTCACCGGTCGGTCCTGGCGCGGCACGGCCTTCGGCGGCGCGCGCGGTCGCACCGACGTGCCGAAGATCGTCGACTGGTATATGGACGGCAAGATCGAGATCGACCCGATGATCACGCACACCATGCCGCTGAACGACATCAACAACGCCTTCGACCTGATGCATGCGGGCGAAAGCATCCGCTCGGTCGTGCTGTACGACTGATCGGCCCCGGGGGACGCCTAGCCCATGACCGAACTTCGGCGGGCCGCCTGTTTCGTAAATGCGAAGGCGCGGTCCGCCGAGGCCCGAGCGTCGGAGTTCATTGCCGCCGTCGAGGCGCGCGGCATCTCCGTCGAACTGCACAAGACCGGCTCTCAGGAGGAGGCGCTCAGGACGGTCCGTGACCTGCCGGAGACCGACGCTATCCTTGTCGGGGGCGGGGATGGGACATTGAGCGGCATGTTGCCCGCCCTTCTGGAGCGCCCGGAGCCGTTGGGCGTCCTGCCTCTGGGGACGGCCAACGATTTTGCCCGTGCGCTGTCGATTCCCCAGGATCCCGATCAGGCGGCGGAGATCGTCGCAAAGGGTCATGTCCGGGAGGTCGATATCGGGCTTTTGAACGACAGGCCGTTCCTGAACGTCGCCAGTCTGGGGATCAGCGTCGAGGTTGCGGATCTGCACGAAGACGGCGCGAAGAAACTGCTCGGCCGGTTTGCCTATCCGATGCGCTGGATGGAGGCCTGGCGGCGGCACCGCCCGTTGCGGCTTCAACTCACCATCGGGGATGAGGAACGGCGCGTTGTATGTTCCCTGCTGGGGGTCGGATGCGGACGTCACTATGGCGGTGGCCTCACCCTGGATGAGGAAGCGCGGCCCGATGATGGAAATCTGCGCCTCTACTATCTTGCGGCGCGGCGGACGACCGACTGGTTCCGCTTGCTCCCGTCGCTCTGGCGCGGCACCCTTCGTCAGCACGGCGAGGCCTTTACCGCGACCGCCCGCGAGATCGAAATTCGGTCACGCAAGCCAAAGAAAATCAATGTGGACGGCGATATCGTGGAAAGAACCCCGGCGCGGGTATCCGTAATGCCCGGCCGCCTGAAGGTGCTGGCCCCGCCGCGCGCGGACTACGAACGGCCAAACGGATTCGGACTATGAGCCTGCTGCTGCCGCCTGAAATTGCTGCCTTGAACGACGTGATCGTCGCGGCACGAGACTGTCGCCAGGTCCTCATTGATTCTGCGGAAAGGTTGAGGGACGGCCCAATGAAGGCGGCGCTCGAAAATCGGGCTGCGGAGCGGGACGAAATCATAGAAGCGTTGAGCGCGGTTGTACGGGACAGGGGTGAACTGCCCCCCGCTGATTCGGGTCCCGATGAACAGCGCTTGGCCGGCGAATTCTGGTCCGACGTCGTTGCCCGGGTCGTCGGCGACCGGGAAGCACCTCTTCGGGAACTTTGCCTTAAGGCGGAATCTACCTTGCTTGCCGCCATTGATTCGGCGCAACGCGAAGATCTTCCCGAGATGGCTAAACGCACGCTTGCCAAATTCGGAGGCAGGAACGCGGAATCAAGCCTGGATTTGCCGACCGCGTCCTAAAAGTCGACCGCACTTAACATCCTGGCATAGGTGCTTCGAAAACATAAGTTCGATCAAGATACGTGATTGAAATGCCGCCTTCGGCACACGAATCTAGGTCACGGTCCTTGAACCAAAACCAGCGCATCGAAGGTCCGACTTCAGGGAGGTTGTTGGCGAAGGTACTGCGAATAAGCTTTACCTTCTCAAGCAGATTTGGCGGCATTTCGGCCTCGACAAAAGCTTCAACTGGTTTTCCTTCGGCAGTTCGAAATTTTGGCGACTCGGCGCGAACGATCGCAATACCTTCTGCTTCAGTCAGCCTGATGTGATTGAACCCGACCACGTTGAACTGTCGAAGGAACTGTTTCAGTAACGCGGAACCCTCGACGTTTGGGTTGATCGTTGGAGGGGTGACCCACACAAAGTAGATATATTCATTTTCGGCTAGGTCGTCTCGAATGACGGCCGATTCTTGTGCGAGTCGATGCGGTTCAAAACTGTCGGCAGCCAGCATTTGTTTATCGGAAGCGACGCCCCCAATCGCCACCAAGAATGCCGAGAACCCGCAAAACTTTTGAAACAATGGTCTCATCGATTGCCTCTGCTCTTGCTACCTCAACGAACGTCACTGCCGGAAATCTAGCCTTGATGTCGCTCGTAGTCTTGCCCGCTTGCGAATATGCAATTTCACTGTCAACGTCCCCCCGGTTTTGAAATGCAAGGTTTGGCGATGACACTTGAGGCTTTGAACGAATGGAAGTGCTTCGGCGGGGTGCAGACGGTCCATGCGCATGACAGCAGCGCGACCGGGACACGGATGGAGTTTGCGGTATTCCGCCCGGCGGGGAATGGACCCTTCCCCGTCCTGTACTGGCTGTCCGGCCTGACCTGCACGTGGGAGAATTTCGTGACCAAGGCGGGCGCTCAGCGCTGGGCCGCCGAAAATGGTGTCATGATCGTCTGTCCGGATACCAGTCCGCGCGGTGACGACGTGCCGGATGCGGCCGACGAGTATGATTTCGGCAAGGGCGCGGGCTTCTATGTCAACGCGACGCAGCAACCCTGGTCCAAGCACTACCGGATGTATGACTACGTCGTCGACGAACTGCCCAGCCTCGTTGAATCGACGGTGGACGGCGCATCGAACATTCGCGGGATTTCCGGTCATTCGATGGGGGGGCACGGGGCGCTCACCCTGGCCCTGCGCCATCCGGAACGGTTCCGATCCGTGTCCGCCTTCTCCCCCATCGTTGCGCCTGCGCAGGTCCCATGGGGCCACAAGGCGCTGGGGCGCTATCTCGGCGACGATCAGGCCGCCTGGCTGGAGCACGATGCCTGTTCCCTGATCCAGAGCCGGGGCTGGCAGGGCGATATTCTGGTCGACCAGGGGGACGCCGACAATTTCCTGGAGGAACAGTTGCGTCCCGGCCTGTTCGAGGACGCCTGCGCCAAGGCCGGTGCGTCCCTGACCCTGCGGATGCAGCCCGGCTATGATCACAGCTATTACTTTGTCGCCAGTTTCATCGGCGACCATATCGCCTGGCACGCCGAACGTCTGAAGGGGTAGGGCCATGCCGGCCGAAATTCTGGAACGCGCGGGGACACCGAATCACCCGATCACGGTCGAAGCGGCGCCGGGCACGGTCACCCTGTCGGTCGGGGAGACTGTTCTGGCCCGTTCCGACTCCGCGCTGATCCTGCGAGAGGCTGATTATCCGCCGGTCTACTATCTGCCGAGGGATGCCGTCGACCCCTCTCTTCTCGCCCCGGCGGAAAAGGTTACGCACTGCCCGTTCAAGGGGGATGCCAGTCATTGGACGATCACTCTTCCGGGGGGCGATGTGGTGGATCCCGGCGCATGGAGTTACGAAACCCCGATCGACGGCATGGCCAGTATTCGCGGCTATCTGGGGTTCTACGTGAAGGCCCTTGGGGCGCGGTTCAGCCCATCCCCTACCTGAGGCAACCAGACGTTCCAGCCTGCTTGCCGGGCGGGGCGGCTGGGGCTAAGTCTTCGCCATGCCAGTTTACAAGACCATTCTGATCCTGCCGGGGGAGGCGTCTGTGCCTCCGTTTCAGGACGCCGTCGAGCCATACAGTCTCGGGACCGCCGCCTTTGAATGGGAGGGCGGCCCGGACTGGTCGTTGGAGTTTTACACGGACGGCCTGCCGCCGATGACGGAACTGGCACCGAAGCTGGCGCAGGCCGCGGAGCAGGCGGGGGTTCCGAATCCGGATCCTATCGTGGCGCCGCTGCCCGATATCGACTGGGTCGCCGAGAACCAGAAGAGTTTCCCGCCCATCGTCGCGGGGCGTTTCTTCGTTCATCAGGAGTTTCACGACGGCCCGATTCCTTCGGGGTCGATCCCGTTGACGGTCAATGCCGGAACCGCCTTCGGGACCGGCACCCACGCGACGACCTGGGGCTGCCTGATGGAAATCGACCGCCTCGCGCGAGAGGGGTTCCGCGCGGGGTCAGCCCTGGATCTCGGATGCGGCACGGCCATTCTGGCCATGGCCATCTGCCGGCAGAACATGGCGCGGCGTGTGGTCGGCAGCGACATCGACCCTGAAGCGGTCCGGGTGGCGCAGGTCAATGCGCGCCTGAACGGGACGCCCCCGCCGCAGCTACGCCTCGCCGTGGCAACGGGCATGAATCACCCGGCCATCCGACGGCAGGGGCCTTATGATCTGATTGTTGCGAATATTCTGGCGCGGCCGCTGATGCTGCTGGCGCGGGACGTTTCGCGCGCCTTGTCGCCGGGGGGCCGGCTTATCTTGTCCGGGTTGCTGACCGAACAGGAGGCGATGGTTCTCGGTCCCTACCGCATGCAGGGGCTCAGGCTGATCCGTCGGCGCCGGCGCGACGGGTGGTCGACACTCACCCTGTCGCGCGGCACCGGATAGCGGGATCAGCGCGCCGGGTTGGCGTGCCCGTTACCGTCGAGATGCAGGGCGTGGCGCACAGCGTGTACCGCGTTGCGTACCAGTCGGTACAGGCCGCGGCCCGCGGCGGCGGTCATCGAACGGATGGCGGCGCCCTGCTGGCGGCGGCCCTCGGCGATGTAGGCGCGCACTTCTTCATAGTCGAGGGCACGGATGTCGCGTTCGGCATTGAAAGCAGTCATGATGGGTCTCCTTGATGCGTGCGCCGTGTTGCGTCGCACAAAATTCATGTTGCGTTGCACAACAAGATGATATGTGAATGCGGAAAGATGAAGGGGCTAAAGACTCCAATGCCCTGTTAGTCTGAGGAACAAATGGCAGGAGGGAAGGCATGGACCTCGCGCCGCAGATGCTGCTGTTCGCGAAAGTCGTGGAGGAGGGCGGATTTTCCGCTGCCGCTCGCCGGGAGGGGCTGACCCCTTCCGCGATCAGCAAGCAGATCGGGCAGTTGGAAGACCGGCTGGGCGTGCGCCTCCTGCACCGATCCACCCGGCGCATGTCCTTGACCGAAGAAGGCGAGTCCTTCTACCGCCGGTGCGTCGAGATTGCCGAGAAGGTTGCGGAGGCGGAGGCCGCGATGGTGTCGCTTGGCGATCACCCGCAGGGCACGTTGCGCGTCGCCTCGACCGTCGCCTTCGGCAAGACCCAACTTCTGCCGCATCTACCTGAATTCATGCGGGACAATCCCGACGTCCGGGTGGTGCTGGAACTCAGCGATCGGCCGCTCGACCTCGTGGCGGAACAGATCGACGTGGCGATCCGCTTCACCGAACAGATCGATGACGACACGCTGGTTGCGCGCAAGCTGGCAACGAACCGGCGCGTCTGCTGCGCCTCACCGGACTATATCAACCGCTACGGCATGCCGGAATCGCCGGAAGATCTGATGCGGCACAATTGCCTGACGTTGACCACGGTGTCGCGCTGGAACGACTGGCGCTTCGACACGCCGGACGGGCCGAAGGTCCTGAAGGTTCGCGGCAATCTGGAGGTCAACAGCGCGGATGCGGTCTATCACGCTGCCCTGTCCGGCCTCGGTATCGCGCGCCTGTCCACTTACCTGGTTGGCCCCGACCTGAAATCCGGCCGTCTGGTCCGGGTTCTGCCGGGTTATTCCTACGAGGGGTCGTCGATCCTCGCGGTCTATTCCGACCGAAAGAACCTGTCCCCGAAGATTCGCGCCTTCGTCGACCATCTGGCCGGCAGCTATGGCGAAACGCCCCCCTGGGAGGCGTGAGTCCCGTTCGCTGGCCGCACTCGTTCCGGATCGGTAAAGCACCTGTGCCCAATGTCTGGGAATGGCAGTGTCATCTTGCCGCAAAGCCCGGAAATTGGGGCAGTTTGCAGGCAATACCATAAAAAATGCTTGGATTGGGCGCGACCACGGGCTACTTTGCGGGACGTCGGACCCCGGAGGGACGTTTCATCGCTGAGGCTGTGCGGGTCCGACCTTCCGCGAGCGCGAAGACGAATCGACCCGATATTGATCGGGCGCCGCGATGACACGGACATTATCGTCCCCTCGCATGACGCAATCGGACCTCAAGAGGTAACGCGTGAACAATCAGAAGCAAAACCGCGGGCGGCACCGCAACAACGCCCGTCGTAGCAATCCGTCCCGCCAGAATTTCGATTCCAATGGCCCCGGCATTCGAATTCGCGGTAACGCGACCCAGGTCTACGAGAAATACATTCAGCTGGCCCGCGATGCGCAGGGTTCCGGTGATCGGGTCATGGCGGAGAACATGCTTCAGCACGCGGAGCACTATTACCGGATCCTGAACGACGGCAACAATGACCGGCAGGCGCGTCAGCAGCAGGCCGATCCGGCGAACGAAAGTCAGCCGGATACGGACAGCAACGACGATACGGATAACAGCGAAGATACCGCTGCGTCCGCCGATTCGAGTTCCGGGAACGACAGCAGCAATAGCGGCGGCAACAATGGCGGCGGTTCCGGCCGTGGGCGCGGTCGCCGGTCCAGCAGCAATAGCAGCAGCAATGGTGGCGGCAGCAACGGTGGTGGCCGCGGGCGCGGTCGTCGCAGCCGTTCGGCCGATGCCGACGCGCCGGCCGCGGAAAGCGCCGATGCCGGTGGGGAAGCGCCTGCGGCTGTTGCGGAGGCACCCGCTCAGCAGGAGCTGTCAATTACCGCCGACTGATTTCGGCAAGACACATCATGAGAAAAGCCCCGTATCGAAGGTGATGTGGGGCTTTTTCTTTCTGTATGTATTTCTGCGCAAGGGTCAGCGCAGCACGCGGGCACGCAGCGTTCCGGGCAGTGTCTTGATATCCGCGACGATGGAATCGGCGTCCTCCACCGTTCCCTCGGCATCCAGCACGACATAACCGATCTCGCCCTGGGTCTGATAGTGCTGCGCGGCGATGTTGACCTGACGGTCTGCGAAGATGTCGTTCAGCTTTCGCAGTTCGCCCGGAAGATTGCGCTGCACCTGAATGAAGCGCGTGACATCGGTCCGCGGCGGCAGTTGCACCTGCGGGAAATTCACTGCGCCGACGGTCGATCCGTTGTTGGCATATTCCGACAGTTTGCGGGCGACCTCGTCACCGATCCGTTCTTGCGCCTCCAGGGTGGAGCCACCGACATGCGGGGTCAGAATGACGTTCTCCAGGCCGCGCAGCGGGGATTCGAACTCATCGGCGTTGGATTTCGGTTCGACCGGAAAGACATCGACGGCGGCACCGGCCAGGTGACCGTCGCGCAGGGCACCGGCCAGCGCATCCAAATCGACAACCGTGCCGCGCGCATTGTTGATCAGATAGGCGCCCTTCTTCATCTTCGCGATTTCCGCCGCGCCGATCATGTTCCTGGTCTGCGGCGTTTCCGGTACGTGCAGGCTGACAATGTCCGCAGTGGACAGCAGGACGTCCAGGCTTTCGATCGGTTCGACATTTCCGTGACGCAGCTTGTCGGTGTGATCGAAATAGACGACGCGCATGCCCATGGCTTCCGCCAATACGGCAAGCTGGCTGCCGATATTGCCGTATCCGACGATACCCAGCGTCTTGCCCCGCAATTCGTAGCTGCCTGCCGCTGATTTGTCCCAGCGGCCGGCATGGGCGGCACTGGACCGGGCAAATGTCCTGCGCAACAGCATCACCGCTTCCGCGATCGTCAGTTCCGCGACGCTGCGCGTGTTCGAGAAGGGCGCGTTGAAGACCGGGATGCCACGGCGTTGGGCCGCGTCGAGGTCGATCTGGTTGGTGCCGACCGAAAAGCAGCCGACGACCCGCAGCATTTCGGCACGGGCCAGGATCGCATCGTCAACCTGACTGCGCGACCGGATGCCCAGAATCCGCACGTCTTTCAGTGCCGCGACCAGATCGTCGCCCTGCAATGCCTTGGTTTCCCGCACGACATGGCGGAAGCCGAGACTTTCGAAATGCCGGACCGCCTTTTCCGATATGCCTTCGAGAAGCAGGACCTTGGATCCGGCGATGTCCTCGGGCAACGGTTCCTGTTGCAGCATAGCGGCATGTCCTTTCGATTCTGCGGCATGTGACGCGCGCTTCTACCGCGCCGCGCCGCAAGGAACAAACCCCTTGTTGCCGCAGGGGGATCGATGCGTCAGAGACACCGCCGACCATCGGAAAAGACCTGCCGCCAGGCAAGAATTCGGACTGCTTTCCGCAAGCCGGTGGGCCAGAACGGATCCGCTTCGACCAGTGCCGTGGCAGCGTCCAGGCTTTCCGCCTCGACGATCCAGAGGCCCCCCGCCGGGTCCCCGTTCTCACTCAAGGGACCTGCCGCGTCGATTTGATCGGCATGACGTTCAAGAAAGGTCAAATGATCCGGCATCAGCCGCTCGCGGGCATCGGCGTGTTCCGGATTGTCGGTAAAGAGAACGGCGAATTTCATGGTCCTGCCTCCCTGCATGCATTGCCGGGACGAGTGTGACCGTTGCATCGGCTCGCATAAATCCGCAACATTGCGAAAATAATCTGCAAAAATGCAGGAAGACCTGATGAACTGGGATCATTTCCGATTTCTCCTGGCCGTGGCGCGGGCCGGAACGCTATCCGGGGCGGCGCGCCGGCTGAAGGTCGACCAGACCACTGTCGCCCGCCGCCTTGCCGCAGCGGAGGAGACTTTAGGCTATCCTGTCTTCAACCGTGCCGATGGACGCTGTCATCCGACCGATCGGGGTGTCGAGATCCTGCAGCGCGCAGCCGACATGGAAGACACGGTGGAGACTGCGCTTCGATCCGGGTCTGCCGCAGGCCCGCGGGGAACGGTGCGAGTGACCGCCGTTCCCTGGTTGATCAATCGCGTGCTGATTCCGGAACTTCCCGCCTTTGGAAAGGCTTGCCCGGAAATCGCGCTATCGCTGCTGCCCGATTCCCAAAACCTCAGCCTAGCCCGACGGGAAGTGGATATCGCATTGCGCTTCGCCCGACCCGAGACGGATTCCCGAGCCCTCACGCGGCGGGTCGGGCGGGTCGCCTTCGTTCCCTGTCAGTCATCCCAGCCGAAGGGTGAAAGCCTTCCGTGGATTTCCTATGACGAGTCGGCGCGTCATCTGCCCCAGGCGGCCTGGATCGAGGAACATGCCGAATTGTCCGGGGGCGGGTTGCGGGTCGCGGATATCGAGACGGCCATCGCGGCGGTCCAGGCGGGGCTCGGCAGGACGTTGTTGCCCCAGGGGCTGGCGCCCGGACTGAAGGGCATTTCCGTAACTGGCCCGCCGGTGGCCGAGCGTGAGATCTGGATGTTGGTGCTGGATCGGTCTCGGGCACGGCAGGCGGTTTCGGCCGTCGGTGATTGGCTGATTTCCGTTTTCCGTGTCGGAAACTTCGCTTGACCCCGGCGCGCCTATTCCGTCTAAACGAACGGGTATGACAGTAGGTAACAGGGGCAGTGAATGTCGGATTACACGCTCAACATCGCGATCATGGGGGCTGCCGGCCGGATGGGGCAGATGCTCGTCCGGGAGGTCACGATGACTGACGGCTGCCGGGTTTCCGGTGCGACCGGCCGGGAGCGCGCCGCGCATATCGGGGAGGATGTCGGCGCGATTGCCGGTGTGAAATCGCTGGGCGTGCATATTGAAGACGATCCGGCCCCGGTCATTGCCCGTGCCCATGCGGTGATCGATTTCACGACGCCGGATGCCACGGTGGAGCATGCCCGCCTCTGCGCGCAGGCGAATGCGGCCCATATCGTTGGCACGACCGGCATGACAAAGGATGACGAGGCCGCGCTGGAACTGGCTGCCCGGCACTGTCAGGTGGTTTATGCCCCGAACATGTCCGTGGGGGTCAACCTGCTGCTGGCCCTGACGGAGAAGGTCGCGGCGGTGCTGGGCGACGACTACGATATCGAGATTGTGGAGATGCATCACCGCCACAAGGTCGACGCCCCGTCCGGTACGGCGCTGGGGCTGGGCAAGGCGGCGGCGAAGGGGCGCGACGTCGCCCATGAGGAGGCGGCTGTCCTGTCCCGCGAGGGCCATACCGGAGCCCGCCCGGCCGGCAAGATCGGCTATGCCACTTTGCGCGGCGGGGATGTCGTCGGTGAACACACGGTGATCTTTGCCGGAGACGGGGAGCGGATCGAGATCGGTCACAAGGCCAGCGACCGCAAGATCTTCGCCGCCGGGGCCGTCCGTGCCGCCCGCTGGGCCCGCAAGCAGCCCTTCGGCCTCTACACGATGCGCGATGTCCTGGGCCTCGATTAGGGCCGTCTGACTTTCACGCCCCAGAGCAACAGCAGCCCAACCGCCAGGAAAGGCAGAATGGTCGCCATGCCGAGGCGCTGGCTGGCCGTCTGATCAATGACGAAGGCCAGCAGGGCCGGGCCGAGGAAGGCCGTTGCCTTGCCGGACAGGGCGTAGAGACCGAAGAACTCGGTGCGCAGTTCCGGCGGTGCGATGCGCGCCATCAGCGACCGGCTGGCCGCCTGGGACGGACCCAGAAACAGGCCGATACCGAGGCCAAGCGCCCAGAATACCGTCTTGTCTTCAACGACCAGCATGCCCAACCCGATCAGCGCGATGGCCCCGACGGAAATCGCGATAACCGGTTTCGGCCCCCAGCGATCGTCCAGGAAGGCAAAGGCCGCCGCACCGATCCCGGCGGTGACGTTCAGCGAAATGCCGAACAGCAATACCTCCTCGCCGGTCATGCCGAAGGCCGCGGCCGCAAAGATGCCGCCGAATGCGAACAATGTGTTCAGCCCGTCGATATAGAACATGCGGGCAATCAGGAAACGCAGAACCGTGCCATATTGTCGGATCGTCCGCAGGGTTCGCCAAAGTGTCTGCAGCCCCTGCTTCACGGCATCGCCGTAGCCGATGGCGGCATTGCCGGGTCGGTCCGGCGTCCACAGAAAGATCGGCAGGGCGAAGATCGCCATCCAGACCCCGGCAAGGACCGGAATTGCGCGGATATGCTCGCTGGTTTCCTTGTTCAGACCGAACAGCGCCGGGTCCGGCTGCACGAACAGCACGAGGCTCAGAACCAGCGCTGTGAGGCCGCCGGCATAGCCGAGCCCCCAGCCCCAGCCGGAGATCCTGCCGGTCATGTGGTCCGGGGCGATGTCGGGCAACATGGCATTGTAGAACACCATGCCCAGTTCGAAACAGACGGTCGCCACCGCCATCAGGGCGAGGGCCGAGACCACGGCCGAAGGCTCCGGCGTCGCCGTCCACAGCGCCGCCGTCGTGACGGCACCCAGAAGGGTCAGCGCCAACAGCCAGGGCTTGCGCCGTCCCGCCCGGTCCGCGATCGCGCCCAGGACCGGGGCCAGGACCGCAATGGCCAGTGCCGCGGCCGAGGTCGCATAGCCCCATTGGGACGCCCCCTTGTCCGGGTTTTCCGCAACCGCCTGGGTGAAGTAGGTCGCGAAGACAAAGGTGGAGATCAGCGTCGGAAAGGCGGAATTCGCCCAATCGTAAAGACACCAGCCGAGGGCGGCTTTTCGGTTCATTTTGTCACCCTATCCAGATAGGTTGGCGTTCGCTGTAACACACATTGAAGGGAGCGTCCCACCATGATCGTCACCACAACCGATTCCGTCGAAGGCCGCCAGATCACTGGCTATAAGGGTATTGTCAGCGGCGAGGCGATCATTGGGGCAAACATCTTCCGCGACCTCTTCGCAAGCGTGCGGGACATCGTCGGCGGCCGCTCCGGCTCCTATGAGAAGGTTCTGCGGGACGCGAAGGAAGCAGCGCTGGAGGATCTGGAGCGTCAGGCCCAGGATCTGGGCGCCGATGCCGTGGTCGCCGTCGATCTGGATTATGAAGTCCTGGGCAAGGAAAACGGCATGCTGATGGTCGTCGCCAACGGTACCGCCGTCACGCTGAGCTGAGCGGCGGGTTCTTCCGGCCTCTTACATCGCCACGACGCCGCTCTCGTCTGCCTTGAGGTCGAGGGCGGCGGCCAGCAGCGCCCTGGTATAGGGATCGGATGGGGTCTCGAAGATCTGCTCGGCGGGCCCGGTCTCCACAACCTTGCCGTCGCGCATGACGATCACCGTATCGGCCATGGCGCGTACGACCTTCAGGTCGTGACTGATGAACAGATAGGCCAGCTTGTGCTTCTTCTGCAGATCGCGCAGAAGGTCGACGATCTGCGCCTGAACCGACATGTCCAGCGCGGAGGTCGGCTCGTCCAGCACGACGAAACGCGGTTTCAGGATCAGCGCTCGGGCGATGGCGATACGTTGACGCTGGCCGCCGGAAAATTCATGCGGATAGCGGTGGCGGCTTTCCGGATCCAGGCCGACCTCCCGCAGGACGTCGACCACCATGCGGTCACGTTCCTCCGCATTGTCGCCGATCTTGTGCACCTCTAGGCCTTCAGCGACGATCTCGCCGACTGACATGCGCGGGCTCAGGCTGCCGTAGGGGTCCTGGAAGACGACCTGCATCCGGCGCCGCAAACTGCGCAGCTTCTTGCCGCTCAATCCGGTGATTGGCGTGTCCTCAAACGCGATTCCGCCCTGGGATCCGATCAGACGCAGCAGCGCCATGGCCAGAGTGGTCTTGCCGGAGCCGCTCTCTCCGACCACGCCGACGGTCTGGCCTTCGCGGATGGTAACGTCGATCCCATCCACCGCGCGAATGTGATCGACCGTCCGGCGCAGCAACCCCTTCTTGATCGGGAACCAGACTTTCACCCCGTCGCCCTTCATGATCAGCGGCGCGCCGTCCGGTACCGGTTCCTTGCGGCCGCTGGGCTGGGCCGCCAGCAGAGCCCGCGTATATTCGTGCCCCGGATTGTCGAAGATTTCCGTCGTGCGTCCGGATTCTACAATCCTGCCATTCTGCATGACACAAACCCGGTCGGCGAAGCGTCTCACGATCCCCAGATCGTGGGTGATGAACAGCATCGCCATGCCGGTTTCCCGCTGCAGGTCCTGCAACAGCTTCAGGATCTGGGCCTGGATGGTAACGTCCAAGGCGGTCGTCGGCTCGTCCGCGATCAACAGGTCCGGCTCGTTGGCCAACGCCATGGCGATCATGACCCGCTGACGCTGGCCACCGGACAGCTCGTGCGGATAGGCGTTCAGGCGGCTCTCCGCGTCGCGGATGCCGACCTTGGACAACAGGTCCAGCACCCGGGGGCGCGCCTCGCTTCGGCTCATCCCCTTGTGGATGACCAGCGCCTCCGCGACCTGCTTTTCCACCGTATGAAGCGGGTTCAGGCTGGTCATCGGCTCCTGAAAGATCATCGCGATATCGTTGCCGCGTACCTTGCGCAGGGCGGCCTCCTTGGCGCCGACAAGCTCTTGTCCTTCATACCGGATGGAGCCGTTGGGGTGCGAGGCCGTCGGATAGGGCAGCAACTGCAGGATCGACAGGGCGGTCACGGACTTGCCGGATCCGCTTTCCCCGACAAGGGCCAGGGTCTCGCCGCGGGCGATGGAAAAGCCGACATGCTTCACCGCCTCGACCGGACCGCCGGGCAGGTTGAAGGAGACCGACAGATCGTCGACGGTCAGGATCGGGGCATCTTTGGCGGGAGTATCGGACAAGTCAGGTCACGCTCTTTCTGGGGTCGAAGGCATCACGCACGCCCTCGCCGATGAAGACCAGCAGGGTCAGCATGATCCCGATTGTGAAGAAGCCGGTCAAGGCGAGCCAGGGGGCCTGCAGGTTCTCCTTGCCCTGTTTCATCAGTTCGCCCAGCGAGGCCGAGCCGGGCGGCAGGCCAAACCCCAGGAAGTCCAGCCCGGTCAGCGTCGTGACCGAGCCGGTGGTGATGAAGGGCAGGAAAGTGATCGTCGCCACCATGGCGTTGGGCAGGACGTGGCGGCGCATGATCGTCGCGTTGCCGACTCCCAGCGCCCTGGAGGCCCGCACATAGTCGAAATTGCGCGCCCGCAATGTTTCGGCCCGGACCAGCCCGACCAGCGCCGGCCAGGAGAAGAACATCATCAGGAACAGCAGCCACCAGAAATTCGGCTGCACGATGGAGGCCAGGATGATCAGAATGTAGAGTGTCGGCAGACTGGTCCAGATCTCGATCCCCCGCTGGCCGATCAGGTCGATCAGCCCACCGAAATAGCCCTGTATCAGCCCGATTGCGACGCCGATAACGGAACTGACCAGGGTCAGCGCCAGGCCGAACAGGACGGAGATGCGGAAGCCGTAGATCAGACGCGCGACCACATCCCTGGCCTCATCGTCGGTGCCCAGCCAGTGGTTGGCGTCGGGCGGGGTCGGGGCGGCACGGTCCAGGTCGTAGGCGGGCGTGTTGTTGCCATAGGGAATTGGCGGCATCAGGAACCAGCCCTTTTCGCGGATCAGGTCCTGCACCGCGGGGTCGCTGTAGACGGCCTCGGACGGGAAGAACCCGCCATACTCTGTTTCCGGTACGCTTTCCACGACGGGAAAATAGAACTTCCCGTCATAGTGAACCAGGATCGGCTTGTCGTTGGCGATCAGCTCGGCAAACAGCGACAGGAAGAACAGGACCAGAAAGATCACCAGCGACCAGTAGGCGCGGGGATTGCCGCGAAACCGGTCGATGCGCCGCCGGGTGATCGGCGTCACCGCCATGCCCAGGAACTGGTACTCCGAGTGCGTATGCGTACGTTCGGTGGGCGCGGTCATTTCCTAACCCTCCCGCGCCTCGAAATCGATCCGGGGGTCGACGGCGACATACATCAGATCCCCGATCAGCCCCATGACGAGGCCCAGCAGCGTGAAGATATAGAGGGTCGCGAACATGACCGGATAATCGCGGTTCAGGGCTGCCTCGAATCCCAGAGCCCCCAGCCCGTCGAGGGAGAAGATCACCTCGACAAAGAGCGAGGAAGTGAAAAGGATCGAGATGAAGGCGCTGGGGAAGCCGGCGATGACGATCAGCATCGCGTTTCGGAACACATGGCCGTACAACACCTGCCTTTCGCCCAGCCCTTTCTGGCGGGCGGTGACGACATACTGCTTGTTGATTTCATCCAGGAATGAATTCTTAGTCAGCATCGTCAGGGTCGTGAAGGCCCCGACGATCAGCGCCGTCAATGGCAGGGCGAGATGCCAGAAATAGTCGACGACCTTCTCCCAAAGCGACATCTGGTCGAAATTCTCGGATACGAGACCGCGCAGGGGGAACCAGTCCAGGAACTGACCGCCGGCGAAGAGAATGATCAGCAGAACCGCGAACAGGAAATTGGGGGTCGCATAGCCGGCGAACAGAACCCCGGATGTCCAGACGTCGAACCGGCTGCCCTCCCGGACCGCCTTGCGGATGCCCAGAGGGATCGCGACCAGATAGGTGATCACCGTGGTCCACAGACCCAGCGAGATCGAAACCGGCAGCTTGTCCTTGATCAGGTCGATGACGGCGCGGTCCGTGAAATAGGATTCGCCGAAATCGAAGGTCAGATAGTCGCCCATCATCATGAGGAAGCGTTCATGGGCCGGCTTGTCGAACCCGAACTGCTGTTCCAGTTCGGCCAGGAATTCGGGCGGCAATCCCCGGGATGCGCGGGAGCCGCTGGAGTCCGTGCCGGGATCGCCCGCCGACCCGGAGACCCGCTGCAGCGCACCCGGCACATTGCCCTGAAGGTCGGCGATGATCTGATCGATCGGTCCGCCGGGTGCGGCCTGAATGACCACGAAGTTGACGACCATGATGAAGAACATGGTCGGAATGATCAGCAGCAGGCGTCTGAGTATGTACGCGTACATTTGGCTCCCGACACTCCGTTACGCGGTCCCGTTACGGCTCAGTTGCGGCCTCTGCGCTGCAAATCTGCATCCAGCACCGGATCAATCCACCAGATAGTCGGATTTGTGCCCATCATCGGCGGAGGCTCAGGGTACCCGAAACGATTCCAGAAGGCGAAGCGGTCGGTTTTGGAATGGAACATCGGAATGGCGTAGAAGTTCCACAGCA
Organism: Alphaproteobacteria bacterium; assembly: GCA_033344895.1. Taxonomy (NCBI): domain Bacteria; kingdom Pseudomonadati; phylum Pseudomonadota; class Alphaproteobacteria; species Alphaproteobacteria bacterium. The sequence goes on along the minus strand of JAWPMN010000001.1, from coordinate 1,087,014 downwards.
GTACCCTGTCCAGGGCCCGTGTCCGGGCAATCAGCGTTTCGCGGTCGGGCGACGCGATCAGGTTCTCGATCAGGATATCGATTGCAGGATTCCGGACGCCAGCGGTGTTACGACCGCCGTCGCGACCGGCGGCGTCGGACCCGAAGAATTCCCGCTGCTCGTTCCCCGGTGACAGGGATTGCGGCCAGCCGGACACGATCATGTCGTAATCGTAGGTCTGCAGTCGGTTCTGATACTGGGCAGCGTCGACAACGCGCAGTTCCACGGACCCGCCCAGACGCTCCACACCGCGTTTCAGCGCCTGGGTATGCGGTACCAGCAGATCGGAATAGAGCAGGACCTCGAAGGCGAAGGGCTTCCCGGTTTCGGCATGTACCAGTTTTCGATCGCTGTTGATGGTCCAGCCGGCCTGCTGCAGCAGCTCGAGTGCCGTCTTCAGGGTTTCGCGGCTGTTGCCCGATCCGTCCGTTCGGGGGGGCTCATAATCCTGGGTAAAGACCCGGTCGGGAACTTGGTCGCGCAGAGGCTCCAGCACCGCCAGTTCCTTCTCGCCAGGCAGACCGGTCGCCTCCAGCTCGGAATTTTCGTAGTAGCTGTCGGTTCGTGTATAGGCGTCGAACATGATCGTCTTGTTGACCCATTCGAAGTCCCAGAGATAGGTCATGGCCTCACGCACCGTCACGTCCTGGAAGATCTCCCGGCGGGTGTTCATTACGAAGGCCTGCATCCCCGTGCCGCGTTCGTGTGCGAACTCCTTCTGGATTATGCGCCCGTCCTTGACCGCCGGCACGTCATAGGCGGTCGCCCAGTTCTTGGCAGAGTTCTCTGCCCGGAAGTCGATATCGCCGGCCTTCAGCGCTTCCAGCATAACCACCCGGTCCCGGAAGAAGATGTAGCGGATACGGTCGTAATTGTTCTGGCCGACATTCACGGGCAGGTCCTGCGCCCAGTAGTCCTTCACGCGTTCGATGGTGATGGACTGCCCGGCATTGACGTCGGTGATCCGGTAGGGACCGCCCCCCAGCGGCGGGTCCAGTGTCGTCGCGTTGAAATCACGTTCCGCCCAGTAATGTTTGGGCAGGACGGGAAGCTGGCCCAGAATATTCGGCATCTCCCGGTTTTCGCCCTCGATCAGGCGGAACTCGACGGTTCGGTCGTCGATGGCAACCACCTCGTCGACGTTGCCGTAATAGAATCGATACTGCGGCGCGCCCTGTTCGACCAGCGTGTTGAAGGTCCAGACGACATCATCGGCCCGAACCGGCTCCCCATCATGGAACCGTGCCGCCTCGCGCAGATGAAAGCGGATGGCGGTGAAGATGCCGTTCGCGTCGGAATCGACCTCGATCCATTCGGCCAGCAGCCCGTACTCGCTGTTCGGTTCATCCAGGTTGGATGCCATCAGCGTGTCATAGAGCGCGGTTTCGGCAATGGCGCCGCCGACGCCAAGCCGCGCCACGGCGGAAGTTCCCTTGATGATGTATGGGTTCAGCGAATCAAAGGTGCCGCCGGCGCCGAATGTGATGGTCCCGCCCTTCGGTGCTTCCGGGTTCACATAGTCGAAATGGGGGAAGTCCGGCGGGTATTTGAGCTTTTCACTGATCGCCCAACCATGGGAGCGGATGGTCTCCTGCGCGGCGGCGGGCGGGGCGTCCCAATGCAGGGCAAAGGTGACGGTCAGGGCGGTTGCGGCAAGCGTGGCAGCAAGGCGGCGCGTCATGTGTCGCGTCTCTCCCGATGTGTGAAGCTCAATCGTCCACTACAGTTGGGCTTTCGGCACGAAAGAGCAACCGTTGCCGCGTCAGGAGTTCAGTCGTTGCAGCGCGGCGCGGTGCAGGGCTGGACTGGCCGCGGCCACGACCCGGCCGTCCGAATTCAGGGTCAGCGGGGCGCCGTTCCAGTCGGCGATCACGCCGCCGGCCCCTTCGACGACCGGGGCCAGGGCGCAATAGTCATAGGGCTGCAACTGCGCCTCGACGACGAGGTCGACATAGCCGGATGCCAGCAGGCCATAGGCGTAGCAGTCGCCGCTGTAGCGTGTGAACCGCATGGCGTCGCGCAGCCGCGCGAACCGCGCCTCCTCCGGTGTGCCGACAAACATTTCCGGGCCTGTCGCATAAAGAACGGAATCGGCCAGCGTCTCGCGGCCGGATACAGTGATTTCGGTTCCGTTACAGGTGCTGACCCGACCGGCGGCGCCCAGCCAGCGTTCTTCCTGAATTGGCTGGTCAATGACCCCCAGAATGGGGCGGCCACCGACGCAGCAGGCGATCAACGTACCGAAGCTGGGCATGCCGGTAATGAAGGCCTTGGTGCCATCGATCGGATCCAGGACCCAGACGGCCTCGGCGTCGAGGCGCACCGTTCCATGTTCCTCCCCCAGGATGCCGTGATCGGGGAAGGTTCTCTCGATTTCTTCCCGCATCGCCGCTTCGATGGACCGGTCGGCAATAGTGACGGGACTGTCATCCTGTTTGGATACGACTGACAGGGATGTGCGGAAGTACTGTCGCGCAATCGGTCGCGCGATATCCGCCAGCCGATGGGCAAGGTCGATCCATTCCTGGGGGCATGTGTCGGTTGCGTCCGTCATCCTTGGCTCCATGAAGCGTCGGGGTCGATACGAAACGGGCGGCGAGATGCCCCGCCGCCCGTCGGTAATCTGTACCGGTGCTGCGACTGTTACGGCAGCGGGGCCGGATTGGCGCTCAGTGACCGCAGATAGGCGATCAGGTCCGCGCGATCCTGGTCTTTGCTGATCCCCTTGAAGCTCATCTTCGTGCCGTCCATCCAGCCTTTCGGATCATACAGGAATTCGTTCAGCGCAACGTAGTCCCAGGCGCCGCCATGGCTGCTCATCGCGTCGGAATAGTTGAAGTCCTTGCCGCCGATCGAGGCATTGACAATGTCATACAGGTTCGGGCCGACCTTGTGTGGGCCGCCCTGGTCGAAGCTGTGGCAGGAGCCGCACTTCTTTGCGACCTTCTCGCCGCTTGCGATATCAGCACTGGCCAGCATCGGAACGATGTCCGCCGGCCCGGCCGGCTCCTGGCTCGTGTCGGCCATGGCGGTTGCGGTTCCTTCATCGGCCGGTTCGGCGATGACAAAGGCCTGCTCTTCAATCGCCTGTTCGCTTTCAGTGTGGAACAGGGCGCCCGACAGGTCGTTCGACACCATGGCCAGCAGGCCAGCCACCAGCACCGCAGCGGCGACTTTATTGATGAGAAGCGGATCGTTCTTCATTGCTCATCCCCGAGGCTGTACCGGTCCGTGCCGGCCAATCGCCGAATCTGTGTTCCTGAGGGTCCGCGACTGGAAAACAGGTAGGATAATGCACGTACCAAATGCCATCCCCCCGCATCGGCGCGACCCGATTGCCAACTCTGCCCTGCGATATATCCTGTCCCGGTCCGATAATCAACGCTACCGGTTCGCGGCGCGAGGTCGCACCGAACCCCGGCGCCCCGTGCCTAAACCCTTGCATTGGAAAGGTTTCCATGACGCTCACCCCGATCGTGCTGATCCCCGCGCGCCTGGCATCGACACGTCTGCCGAACAAGCCATTGGCCGATATCGCGGGAAAACCGATGATCGTTCACTGCATTGAGCGCGCGCTGGAGGCCGATATCGGCCCCGTTGCGGTGGCGGCGGGCGATGCGGAAATCGTGGCAGCGGTGCGGGATAGCGGTCATACCGCCGTTGCCACCGACCCCGGTCATCCCTCCGGATCCGATCGAATTTACGAGGCGCTGGGGCGGCTGGATCCGGACGGGCGCTATGACGCGATCATCAATGTGCAAGGCGACCTGCCGACACTGGATCCGCGATCCGTTCGGGCGGCACTGGCACCGCTGGAACGATCGGACGCGGTCGACATCGCGACCATTGCTGCGGTGATTTCCCGGGAGGAAGAGCGGACAAACCCGAATGTCGTCAAGGTCTTCGCCGGGTTTGCGACGCAGACACCGGGGCGGGAGGCCATCGCCCGCGCCCTGGCATTTACCCGGGCGACCGCACCCTGGGGGGAAGGTCCGATGTATCATCACATCGGTCTTTATGCCTATCGTCGCGACGCCCTGAAACGCTTTGTCGGAATGAAGCCCGGAATCCTGGAGCAGCGCGAACGGCTGGAGCAGTTGCGGGCGCTGGAGGCCGGGATGCGGATCGACGTCGCGTTGGTGGAAGATGTGCCGTTGGGGGTGGATACGGCCGACGACCTGGAACGCGCACGCGGAATTCTGGCGAAAAAATAGCATTCCCGACGGGAAACGGATTGCCGATCCGGGCCGAATCGCCGCCAATTATGCGGCGGTGGGGCAGGTGCGCGGTGGATCCGCGCCTACAGACGATGGCGAAATGAAGCAAGCGAAGACACTACGCTGGACTGGAACGACGACGCTGGCCGCTTCTGCTGCCTGCCTGATGCTGTTGACGTCCTGCGTCAACGGACTCGGCACGGGGGGAACCGTGCAGCGTGGGCCAACCGCGGGGGTTCAGGCGGTATCCCCCAATGATCCGAACGCTGTAGCGCCGGAAGGCGAGTTGCCGCCTAACGTCCTGACCATCCCGGATCTGCCGGTTCCGCCCGGATCGCAGGTCGTGCTGGGCGATACCGTGATTGTTGGCGACGATCTGGCCTGGACTGGGCAGGTTGTCATGATCGGCGACGCCAATCAGCCGGTTCAGGTTGTCGAATTCATGCGCCGAAACATGCCGGAATACGGCTGGATCGAAACCGCCATCGTGCGGTCGCGCCGGACGTCGCTGACCTATGTGAAGGGGGAACGCTTCGCCACGGTACGCGTCCTGCCGCTGGAATACGGCGTGGAGGTGGATGTCGTGGTGGCTCCTGCCGGCCGAACGGCTGAGCGTGCCACCGGCACGTCGACCAGTAGCGGCGGTGTGGTCACGATAACCCAGTAATCTTGCACGAACGTTCAAGACCGGCCTGACGAGGCATGCTCTCCTCGACGTGAAATCGAGGAGAACTGCCGATGGTAACCGATCTGCTGCAGTTATGGGTGTCCGCCGTGCCGCTTATGATGAGCCCCGGCCCGGCGGTGCTGAGCGTCGCTGCGATGGGGGCGGCCTTCGGGCCTGTCAGGGCACTGCGGTACTATATCGGAATTGTCGCGGGGACCTTCAGCGTCTTGCTCGTCGTTGCCTCCGGCCTGACCGCGGCCCTTCTGTCGGTGCCGGGACTGGCGCCGATGATCACGACCCTGGCCGCTGTCTACATACTCTATCTGGCCTATCGCATTACCACGGCACCGGTCTTGAGCGCCGGGACGGGATCGGGGCCGCGGGACGCACCATCCTTCCCCAGCGGCTTCATTCTCGCCATCGCAAATCCGAAGGCCTTCGCGGCCCTTGGCGCCCTCAATGCGGGGCACAGCCTCCTACCCGGTGATCCGGTCGCCGACGCGGCGGCCAAGATCGGCGGGCTGAGTTGCATGATCGTCGTTGCGAACGGAACCTGGCTGCTTTGCGGCGCCGCCTTGTCGAAGGTTCTGCGCGACCCGAAGGCCGGAAGGATTGCGAATTTCGCCTTCGCGGTCCTGCTCGTCGCCTCGGTCGTGGCTGCCGTTCTAGGTCGCTGAGCGGACTGTGAGCCGGAGGCCATGCCCGGCGATCATGGATAGAATGGCCGACGCCGCAAAGAAGTAGAGCCCGCTTCCCGCCTGAGCATCGGCCATCCAGTTGGATTTCAGCATTACGATGACAAGGGCCAGGATCAGGACGTCCAGCATGGCCCACTTGCCGATCGTGTCCAGCCACATGACCCCGCGCCGCGCACTCATGCCGCCGGCCGAGGAGAGGTGCCACAGCCCGGCCCCCAGCAGCAGCTTTGCCGGCGGCAGCAGGAGGGTGAACAGCAGGACGAGCACGCCAATGAAGACCTCTCCCTCGGCGATCAGGCCCTGAACGATGCCCAGCAGCGATACGTCATTTTCGAACACGAACAGTTCGGTCACATGCAGGACCGGCAGCACGATGCCGGCCGCCCAGCATCCGAAGGCGACGAGGAAGACAAGGCCGGTTACGCGCCACAGCCCCGTCGCGGCCTGCCGCAGCTTCAGACCGGATTTCCGCCTGGTAGTCCCGTCGTTCATTTGCGGGCGTCGTCAACCGTCGCTGAGGCGGCCTGCCGCAGGAAAGCGATGTCGGCGGCAATGGTGACGAACCGATATCCCCACTCCCGCATGGTCCGCGCCATGGCCGCATCCGAGCAATGAATGCCGGCGATCTTGCCGTTTGCGGCCGCGACGTCAGCTATGCGTTTCAGCGCCGCGACAACCCCGTCATCCGTGGGCATGGCAGGTTGCCAGTGCCCGAGGGCGAGGCTCAGATCGTTCGGGCCGACAAACAGCGCGTCCAGATGTTCCGTCGCGGCGATATCCTCGAGATTCTCGTAGCCGTCCTTCGTTTCGATCATCGCAGCGACAAAGGTCGACGGGTTTGCCTGTTCCGTATAGCCGAAGGCATCGTCCAGGCCGGCGCGCACCGGGCCCCAACTGCGCTCGCCTGCCGGGGGATAGCGGCAGGCCCGAACCAACGCTTCGGCCTCTTCGCGATTGTTGATCATCGGCGCGATGATGCCGGTCGCGCCGCCGTCCAGGGCGCGCATGGCATCGGCGGCGGTGTTCCAGGGCACGCGGACCCAGGGGGATGCCTTTCCGATGGCGCCGATGGCGGCGATCTGACGCCACAACAGGGCGTCATCGATCAGGCCGTGCTGGCGGTCGAGACACAGGAAATCGAAGCCGGACCGGGCGGCGATTTCAGCGGAAAGCATGCTGTCGGTCATGATCATGGTGCCGACGGCGAATCCGCCGTCGCGCAGTGTCTGGATCGCGCTCATGGATGGATACCTTTTACTCGACGGTGATGGTGATTCTCTCGGAGGCCAGCATCGGGTCGTACGGCACATGGTCGCCGTTACCGAACACAAGCTGCAGCGTATACTGACCCGGCGGAAGGGAAAGCTCCACCTCGGTCTGCGCGCCGCCGAAATGGCGGTGATTGTCATCGGCGGGGATGGCGAAGCCCTTGTCGTCGTCGGTCAATTCCCGGTCGATCAGCAGATGATGATGACCGGCTCCCGGCAGATTGATGCCTGCCTTGACCACCTTGACCCCCTCCGCTCCGAACTGGATCAGGAAGGGGCTTTTGACGGTGTCGCCATCCTTCAGATTGGCGAAGAAAACCTTGGCCCCAGGCGGCGGGGCTTCCGCGCCGGCCTGCATCGGGTTGACGAGGGTCAAGAGCGCCGCAGCGGCGGCAGCGAGAGCGGGAAATCGCATGAACCATGCCTCCTGTGCCGTGATCGGGCGCGAGGTTAGCACGGCTATTCGGGCCTGCCGAGGCTGATCGACCAATAGTGAAGGGATGAAATTCGTCCCGGATCGAAGGGCGCGAAAATGTATCCGACACCCAGCTCGGTGACTGCCGGGTCCAGCATCGCTTCGCGGTGACCGTCCTTCGACGCGACCCAGGCGTTGACCACCTCCCGGGGGGTGCGTTGACCGACGGCGATGTTTTCCAGGATTCGGGTCCACCTGTAGCCGGCGGCCCGGGCCCGTTCGCCGGGCCCCACGCCGTCGGGATTGATATGGCTGAAGAAATCACGGGCCAGCATGTCGCGGGAATGTGCCATTGCCGCCCGGTCCAGGAAGGCGTTTGGCTTCAGCGCGGGGAGGCCGTTGGCGGCACGAAACTGATTGACCAGCTGCAGAACCCGACGACGCCAGTCGCCTTCTGCCGGGCGGGCCGGTTCGGCGATGACGACGGCCCAGATGTTGGTTGGAATATTCGGCACCAGCGAACCGTCGCTGTTCAGATAGGCAACGCCGATTTCCTGGACGTTCGGATTGACCAGGATGCTGTCCGGTCCGCCTTCCCGCAGCCATTCGTTCAGCATGTCGCCGACGGCCCCTTCGGTCGTCGCGTAGCGGCCGCCGAACTGGATATGGGGATAGCCTTTGTCCTGCAGCAGCTGTTCCAGCCCGTCGGACAGGGCGTTGAGGCGTTGTCCGGCATAGATCGACAGCGTCAGCTGACGGGCGATCTGGGTCAGGCGCGGTTCATAGTTCAGGCGCGGCAGGCTGCGTTCGGTACGGGCGGCGTTGATCAGCTGGATGAGGCGGGACTCCGTCTCTTCCCGCTTGTCGGCCGCTTGCGCGTGGGCGGTCGGGTCGCCGATGAGAACGGTGGCACCCAGTACCAAGCACCCGAGGGCCCGTCTCCATGCCGATCCGCGGCTCCACCGCACGGAACCGGACCGCCCTATTCCGTCACGAAGCGCGGGGCCGCGCGCCCGCCGCCGGCCCCCAAGGCGTCCCGAACCTTCTCCGCGACCGCCATGTAAGCCGCTGCGTGCGGGCTGTCAGGCTTGGACACGACGATCGGGTTCCCGCCATCGGCGGTTTCGCGAATTTCGATCTCCAGCGGGATTTCGCCCAGGAACGGGGCGCCCAGCTTCTCGGCTTCCATCTTCGCCCCACCATGCCCGAAAATATGGGCTTCATGGCCGCATTTCGGGCAGACATACATCGACATGTTCTCGATGATACCCAACACCGGGACATCGACCTTGCGGAACATGTTCAGACCCTTGCGGGCGTCCAGCAGCGCGATGTCCTGCGGGGTGGAGACAATCACCGCCCCGGCGAGCGGCACGTTCTGCGACATGGTCAGCTGCGCGTCGCCCGTGCCGGGCGGCATGTCGACGATCAGAACGTCCAGCTCGCCCCAGGCGACATCGTCCAGCATCTGCTGCAGGGCGCCCATGACCATCGGGCCGCGCCAGACTACCGGCTGGTCCTCGGCAACCAGGAATCCGATGGACATGACCTTGATGCCGAAACTTTCCAGCGGCTCCAACGTCTTGCCGTCCGGCGAATTCGGGCGGCTGCCGGAAATTCCCAGCATGCGGGGCTGTGACGGTCCATAGATGTCGGCGTCAAGCATCCCGACTGACAGGCCGAGCCGTTTCAGCGCCAATGCGATGTTGACCGCCGTCGTGGACTTGCCGACGCCGCCCTTGCCGCTGGCCACGGCGACGATCTGGCGAATCTGGTCCGAACCCTTCTTCTTTGCAGGGGCGGCGGGCTTCTGGGCGCCACCGCCTTTCGGCGCCTCCGCCGTAAGGATGGCGGTTGCGTTCAGAACCCCGGACATCGCGCCGACGACCTTTTCGACATCCCGACGCACCGGTTCGTAGCTTTCGGCCTTCGCCGGATCGTCAATTTCCAGCGTCACCTGAACCATTCGGTCCTTGACCACGATCCCCGCGATCAGCCCCGCGCTCACCACGTCGCTGCCGCCTGGCGCCCGTACGCCGCCCAATGCCTTGCGGACGCTGTCTTCGGTGATGTCGGCCATGGATGCGGGTCCTCCTGCGAACGGTCGGTCGAAATAGTTGGACAAAGCGCCGCATTCTCGGGGGGCGACGCTGGCGATTGCCTTTCGGCTACATATATGAAGCGGGGAGGCGGCGCAAAGCCCTGAAATCCGGACCGGGCTTGACGCACGGGTTGTTTGCACCGGTAAAATCGAGTGTTATGCGCCGCGAACCGGGTCGAAACGGGGATTCCGGAACGCACCCGGCGCGTCCTGACCGGGCACGGAACGTGACAACGGTCGGGCAGGGTGCCTGAACGCATCAGCACAACAACGGCGGACGGATAGAACGAGATGCCATGGGAAAATAACAGCGGCGGCCCCTGGGGTAGCTCGGGTGGCGGCGGCAATCGCGGCAATGGTGGCGGTGGGCCGAACAGTCCCTGGGGGCGCCCCGGGGGCGGCGGCGGTGGCCGCGGACCGGGCGGGCAACCGCCCGACGTCGAGGAAATGGTCCGGCGCGGCCAGGAGAAACTGAAATCCATGATGCCTGGAGGTCTGGGCGGCAAGGGCATAGTTGCCCTGATCCTGCTGGTCGTTCTGGGCTGGCTGGCGACCGGCTTTTACCGCGTGGAGCCGCAACAGCGCGGCGCGGAACTTGTCTTTGGCAAGCTCGTCGCGACAACCGAGCCTGGCCTGAATTATAACTTCCCGGCCCCGATCGGTGAAGTCCTGCTGCCCAATGTGACCGCGATCAACCAGGTCAACATCGGGTTCCAGAACCTTAGCAACGGCAATAAACGCGTGATTGATGAGGAAAGCCTGATGCTGACGGGGGACGAGAACATCGTCGCCGTACAGTTCTCGGTTTTCTGGAAAATCAAGAAGGCGGAAGATTTCCTCTTCAACGTCCGCAATCCCCAGGAGAGCGTTCGCAATGCCGCCGAGGCTGCAATGCGCGAAATCGTGGGTAAGAGTGGGTTCGAATACATCCGTACCCGAGGTCGGAATGCGGTCGGATTGGATGCCCAGAAACGGATTCAGGAAATTCTGGACAGCTATCAGGCCGGTATCGAGATCACCCAGGTCAATCCGCAGAGTGTGGAGCCGCCGGGTGAAGTGATCGGCGCCTTCCGTGACGTGCAGGCCGCAAATGCCGACCGCGAACGGATGATCAACCAGGCAACGGCCTATTTCAATGAAGTGACCCAGACCGCCGAAGGTGAGGCCCAACGTATCCTGCGTGCTGCCGAAGCTTACAAGGAGGAGCGGGTCAATCAGGCGCAGGGGGATTCGCAGCGTTTCCTGTCGATTCTGACGGAGTTCGAACAGGCGCCGGACATCACCAAACGCCGGATCTATCTGCAGACCATGGAGGAAATCCTGGAGCGCATGAACAAGGTTCTGATTCAGAATAGTGGCGAAGGCGGGGGGAGTGGCGTGCTGCCTTATCTGCCGCTTGACCGGCTGACGAACCAGCAGTCCCAGAACCGGGGGGCGAGCCAATGAACAAGAAAGGTATCGCAGTCCTCGTCATCGTCGTCATCGGCCTGATCGTCACGGCCAGCGCCGCGTTCACCGTTCGCGAGACGGAACAGGTACTGGTGCTGCGTTTTGGTGAGGTGCAACGCTCGATCACCGAACCCGGCCTGAACTTCAAGCTGCCGTTCATCGATACGGCCCGCTTCTTCGACAAGCGCGTGCTGGATTATGACGCGACGGTTCAGGAGATTCCGACGGCGGACCAGAAGCAGTTGGTCGTCAACGCCTTCGCACGGTACCGGATCGTCGATCAGTTGGATTTCTACACCACGGTCGGGACCGAATTTAACATGGAGCAGCGGTTCGATGCGCTCATCAACTCGGCCCTGCGTCGGGTTCTGGGTGAAGTCGAACTTTCCGTGGTCCTGACGCCGGAACGAGCCCGACTGATGAGCGAGTTCACCCGAATCGTTGCAGACGAGGCGAAGGATTTCGGGGTGGAGGTCGTCGATGTCCGCATTAAGCGTATCGACCTCCCGGCTGAGAACAGCAAGGCAATCTTCGATCGTATGAGCACCCAACGAGAGCAGGAAGCCCGGCTTGTCCGCGCTGAGGGTGACAAGGAGTCCAAACGCATCCGTGCAGAGGCCGATAAGCGCAAGCGTGTTATCGTTGCCGAAGCGGAGCGCGAGGCCGAGATCCTGCGCGGTCAGGGCGACGCAGAAGCGCAGGCCCTTTATAACCAGGCCTACGGCAAGAACGTCGAATTCTTTGATTTCTGGCGTTCGATGCAAGCCATGCAGAAGGGGCTTTCCGGGGATACGACGACCTATGTCGGCCCGCCGGACAGCGATTTCTTCCGGTTCTTCCGGGACGAAACCGGCGCAGCGCCGGAATCGCAGTAAGTCCGGTTTTCAGAAGTACGAAAAAGACGGCCCCGGATACCCTCCGGGGCCGTTTTTGTTTCCCCCCCGCAACGCCAATACGTGTATGAAGAAGGCGCTTTCGATTGGGGGAGGAAAGACCCGTGAGTCCCGAGATTTCGAGCCTGATCCAGGAATCGCTGTCCAGCGCCATCGTGCTGATCCTGGTGCTGTTTGCGTTGATCCTGGTTTTCCAGGGCGTGAAGGTGGTCCCGCAGAGCCGGGTTTATGTCGTTGAACGGTTCGGCAAGTACACGAAGACGCTCAGCGCCGGACTGAACTTCATCGTGCCGTTCCTCGATCGGGTTGCGCACCGCATTTCGATCCTGGAGCGCCAGCTTCCGGAATTCGAGATATCGGTCATCACCCGCGACAACGTCGAGGTCCGTCTGGAGGCCACGGTCTTTTACCGCGTGCTGGATGCCGCTTCCTCCGTCTATCGCATCAACAATATCGATCAGGCGATCTATACCGCCGCGACCTCGATCGTCCGGTCCGCGGCCGGCAAGCTGGAATTGGACGAGCTGCAGTCGTCGCGCGAATCCATGAACGCGGAGATCGCCAAGAACCTGCAGCAGGCCGCCGAGGTCTGGGGGATCGAGATCACCCGGACCGAGATCACGGACGTCATCATCGACGAGCAGACCAAGGAAGCACAGCGCCAGCAACTCAACGCCGAGCGTCAGCGCCGCGCGACCATTGCGAAGGCGGAAGGCGAGAAACGGTCGGTCGAACTGGCAGCCGAGGCCAAGCTGTACGAGGCACAGAAGGATGCAGAGGCGATCCGCGTTCAGGCCGAAGCCAATGCCTATGCGGTCAAGGTCGCGGCCGAAGCGGATGCCGAACAGACCCGTCTGATCGCCAAGGCCATTGCCGAGAACGGTCAGCCGGCCATCGATTTCGAGATCATGAAACGCCAGGTGGATGCGCTGGCCGCGGTTGCCGGTGCGGATAACGCCAAAACCGTCATCGTCCCGACGGATGTGACCGGTGCCATCGGCTCGCTTCAGGTGCTGGCGGAGACGCTGGCCGGATCGCGGCGAAGCGGCTAGGCGGGCCAGGCCGATGGATCACTTCGTATCGATTACCTACTGGCTGTTTCGACCGGAGGTCTGGATCATCCTGGCGATGGTGCTGATCATCGCCGACATCATGATCGGGCTGAACCTGTTCGTCCTGCCGGTCGGGGTGGCGGCGGCGCTGGTGTCGGCGGCGCTGTTTGCGGAGAACCGCTTCTGGTTCAGTGACACGATCCTGCTCGAGGATTGGCAGGACGTGCTGATCGCGTTCGCGGTCCTGTCCGTGGTGTCGGTGTTCCTGATCCGGAAGCTGTTTCAGCGGCGCCGGGACGACTCACCCGACATCAACGAATACTGAGCCCTAGCGCGCGCCGCTTGCGGCCTCTGAAACCGCTTCCCGCTCAATCAACAGTGCCGGCAGGCCGCCCATGCCGTCCCGGATGTCCTGTTCCACCGCGAGGGCCAATGCGTCCTCGTCCCGGCCGCGGATGGCGCTGATGGCCTCCACATGCCGGTCTTCCAGATAGGTCGTGCCCAGGCTTTCGCGTGTCAGGTACAGGAACGGTCCGATCTGAAGCCAGAGACTTTCGATCAGCGGCATCAGCACCCGACCGGGTGCGCATTCATACAGCGTGAAATGGAAGGCGCGGTTGCGTTCCTGATAGCCGGCCCAGTCGCCGGCGGCGATGGCGTGGTCCTGTTCGGCATTGATGGCATCCAGACGGTCGGCCAATGCGGCATCGGTCTGCGGAAAGGCCCGGCGTGCGGCGAGAACCTCCAGCGCGACCCGTGCTTCGGTCAGTTCCCGGAACGTTTCCGGCGTCATGTGGGGCACGGCGATCCGGCGATTGGGCAGAAGGTCCAGGGCCCGTTCCGCGACCAGACGGCGCAGTGCCTCGCGGGCCGGCATCATGCTGGTGCCCAGTTTTTCCGCCAGACCGCGGATCGTCATCGCCTCGCCGGGGCGGAAACGGCCCAGCATGATCTCTTCGCGCAATTCGCGATAGACCCGCTCCTGCAAGGTGCCGGCGGGGGACGAGTCGTCGGGTGGGGTCGGGTCGTTATGGCTGCTCATTTTGTGATCACATTGTGGTCGGCGAACCGACCATGAGCAACAGAAATCGACGGAATTCGGGTGTCTGGCGTCAGATGTCCTTGACGCCTTCATCCTCTTCCTTGTCCCGTCTCGGGCTGCGATCGTCCTGAGGGGGGATGCGCCGGATGATGATGTCGCCGTTCGGCAGGACTTCCGGCGGCTCGTAGAGCGGGATCGTGTCGACGAAGAGTTCCAGCGCGCGCATCATCCGGTCCAGCCCTTCCAGGGCCAGGGTTTCGGGCGTCTTGTCCTCCTGCGCCAGGGCCGGGCTGCCCGACAGTGGCATCAGAATGGTCAGGGCGGAAACAAGCATCATGCGACGCATCGGAAACTCCTTCGCTCAAGCGACTGGTCTAATGTGGTGGCGGTGGGTCGTCGTGTCAAAGGACGCACATTCCTCCGGCCCCGGCGGGTTGCCCCTCCGACCGCTTTGGGGCAATGTCCGGCTAACCAAGGAACAGCCATCCAAATCGGGGGTTCTCGACAATGAGCGATACCTATGACGTCGTAGTAATCGGCGGCGGTCCGGGCGGTTATGTGGCCGCAATCCGGGCCGCGCAACTGGGCATGAAGACGGCCTGTGTGGAAATGCGCGGCGCGCTGGGCGGCACCTGCCTGAATGTCGGCTGCATCCCGTCCAAGGCGCTGCTGCAATCCTCCGAACTGTATCATGAGGCCCAGCATTCCTTCTCTAACCACGGCATTGTGGTGAAACCAAAGCTGGATCTGGGCGCGATGATGACGCGCAAGGCCGGAATCGTCGACGGCCTGACCAAGGGCATCGAGTTCCTGTTCAAGAAGCACAAGATCGACTACCTGAAGGGCCGTGGCCATATCGACGCGCCCGGCAAGGTCTCCGTGACGGAAGGCGAGGACAAGGGCAAGACCGTCGAGACCAAGAACATCATCATCGCGACGGGGTCGGAATCGACGCCGCTGCCGGGTATCGAGGTGGACGAGAAATCCATCGTCACGTCGACGGGCGCGCTGGATTTCGACAAGGTGCCGAAGCATCTGGTCGTGATCGGCGGCGGGGTCATCGGGCTGGAACTCGGTTCCGTCTGGGGCCGTCTCGGGGCGAAGGTCACCGTGGTCGAGTTCCTGGACCGCATTGTCCCGACCATGGATGGCGAAGTGTCCAAGAACTTCATGCGTATCCTCAAGAAGCAGGGCATGGAGTTCAAACTGAAGACCAAGGTCACGGGTGCAAAGAAGACCAAGTCCGGTGTCGATCTGACCATGGAGCCGGCGGCTGGCGGCGACGCCGAAACGCTGTCCTGCGACAAGGTCCTGCTGTGCATCGGTCGCCGCCCGTATACCGAAGGCCTCGGCCTGGACGAACTGGGCGTTGAGCGTGACAAGCGCGGCGTGATCCAGGTCGACAGCCACTACAAGACCAATGTCGATGGCATCTACGCCATCGGTGACTGCATCCCGGGGGCCATGCTGGCCCACAAGGCCGAAGATGAAGGCGTCGTCGTCGCCGAAATGCTGGCGGGGCAGAAGCCGCATATCAACTACGACGCAATCCCCGGCGTGATCTACACCTGGCCCGAGGTTGCCGATGTCGGCGCGACGGAAGAGCAGTTGAAGGAGGAAGGCCGCAAATACCGGTCCGGTAAGTTCCCCTTCTCCGCCAATTCCCGCGGCAAGGCGAACGATGCCACGGACGGGTTCGTCAAGATTCTGGCCGATGCCGAGACGGACAAGGTTCTGGGGGCGCATATCATCGGGCCGAATGCCGGTGACCTGATCCACGAGATCGTGACGATCATGGAGTTCGGTGGTTCTGCGGAGGATGTGGCGCGGACCTGCCATGCCCATCCGACCTTTGCCGAGGCGGTCAAGGAGGCGGCGTTGGCCGTCGACGGTCGACCGATCCACATGTAGTGACGGCCGGACCGGACATCGCCACCCCGTCAGTGCGGGTGACATTGGGGTTTCTGGCCGCCGGCCTGGGATTCCTGCTGTTGCCCGTCTCTGACGCGATCGCGAAGGCGATGGGGATCGGCGGTGTCCATCCGCTGCAGATCGGTTGGGGCCGCTGGCTGGCTCAGGTCGTCTACATGTTGCCCCTGGCGCTGGCCTTCTATGGCCGCAGAGCGCTGGTTCCGAAAGCCCCCCTGACCCAGATCGGCCTCGGCCTCTCGGTTGCCGGGGCGACGGTGCTGGTCTTCTTCGGATTGCGTGAACTGCCGATGCCGACGGTAACGGCGACACTCTTCGTCGCGCCGTTGATCGTTACCGCTGTCTCGGGCCTTGTTCTGGGGGAGCGGGTCGGTCCGTGGCGCTGGGGGGCGGTTGCCGTCGGATTTGTCGGCATGCTGCTGATCGTGAAGCCGGGCACGGCGCGGTTCGAAATCGGTTCCCTCTACGCCGTCGGGGGGGCGATCTGTCTGGTCCTATACCTGCTGATCGCGCGCAAGAATGCCGGCCGGAACCCGCCCATGGTGACCATGCTTTGGATGGGCATCGTCGGCGCGATCGGCATGACGCCACTGGCCTGGCCGGTATACCAGGCCTTCACTGCCGAACAATGGCTGCATATCGCGATCATGGGGGCGGTGCTGACGCTGGGGCACGGTCTGATCGTCTGGGCAGCCGACCGGCTGGAGGCGTCCGCGATGGCGCCGATGCCCTACTTTGAGATGGTTACGGCCACGATCCTGGGATACCTGATCTTCGGTGAGTTTCCGGCGCTGTCGGTCTGGCTCGGCTGCGGCCTGGTGATCGGCGGCGGCCTGTTCGTCGCCTGGCGCGAGGCCCGACGCTAAGAAGGCCACCGCCTTCGACCTACCGCAGAGGCCTGTGGATCGCCACCCCGGCCATCACCAGCGCGATACCCAACAAGTCTCGGAAACTGGGAATCTGAGCCAGGACCAGGGCGGCGATGAGGGTCGCCGTCGCGGGCAGCAGGGCGAGCATCAGGGCAAAGCTGGCCCGCGGCAGCCGCGACATGGCCAACTGATCGCAGATATAGGGGATCACCGAAGAACAGATTCCGACCCCGACCCCGGCAAGAATCAGCATCGGTTGGTCCAGAACGGCCACGGCCTGGGCGATGCCGATCGGCATCAGGGCGACAAAGGCGATCAGCATCGCCGCGCCCAGGCGCTCGACCCCCTGATCCGCGCCGTTGGCGGCCGCGCGATGCCCCAGCACGATATAGCCGACAAACAACAATGCGTTCAGCGCCGCCCAGAAAAGGCCCATCGGGTCGGACACCCATTTCACGTCGATCAGAACCGCGACACCCAGGACCGTCAGCGCGAGCGCGGCCAGGTTCCGCCCGTTGCGCAGTCCGATCAGCGCGACCGCGATCGTGCCGACAAACTCCATCGCTGCGACCAGGCTCATCGGCAGCGTTTCAAGCGCCAGATAGAAGGACGTGTTCATCACCGCGAGACACAGCCCCAGCCCCACAAGCAACAGACGGCCTGTCCAATTGGCCTGCCGGAATGTCCGGATGGGGGAGGTGATCAGGCAGAACGCCGCCGCAGCGGAAGCAACACGGAACCAGGCGACGCCCAGTACGCCGACCGCCGGAAAGAGCAGTACCGCGAAGGACGGCCCCAGATAGTGAAAGATCGCGCTGACGCCGAACCATGCCTGGGGCGGTACCCGCGTCGCGACCCGACCATAACCCGATTGCATTTCCGCCATGCCGGCCTCCTCTTTCCTGGGAAGGCACAAAATGCATGGTGAATGGGGAGGTTTGAATGGATATTTGAAGGAAGATGTGGAAATATAAATTCGAACAAAAGGAAATTTTTATGTTTAAACTTCGATTGAAAAACGCGTCTCTGGACGAAACGGATATGCGGATTGTTACGGCCCTGTCCGAGAATGCCCGCATCAGCACTGCGGAGCTGGCGCGTCTGGTGGGGCTGTCCGCGCCCAGTGTCGCGGAACGTATCCGGCGCCTGGAAGAGGCCGGTGTCATTCGGGGGTATACGATCGATCTAGATCCAGCGGCCATCGGCCTTGCAATCACGGCCTGGCTGCGCATCCGTCCGTTGCCCGGCAAACTGCAGAAGGTGGCTGAGATCCTGGCTGAGACCCCGGAATTCGTCGAAAGCGACCGGGTTACCGGGGATGATTGCTTTGTCGCCAAGGCCCATGTGCGGACCGTGCAGGACCTGGAGGTACTGATCGATCGATTGATCGTGCATGCGACGACCAACACATCGGTCGTGCAGTCGTCCCCCTTTGAACGCCGGTTGCCGCCGCTGGTTCCCATCCGATAGCCGCCACTTGACGTCGGTGGGGTTCCCGCTGTCAGATCGGGGAAACCGAAGGAGGCTTGCGATGGAATATGTCGGCTGGACCAGGATGGAAGACGGCACCAAGGAAGATTGGGAGCTGCTGTGCCGTCTGGAAGACGCGTTCAATGCCGATCTGGTCGACCGAATCCTGACGCAATTGCGCAGTCTGGATGTCGACTGGGGCGGTTACCGGGTTACGCGTTATGTCCATTCCCTTCAATCCGCGACGCTTGCCCATCGCGACGGCGCGGACGAGGAACTGGTGGTCGCGGCGTTGCTGCATGATATCGGCGACATCCTCAGCCCCTACAATCATTCGGAAATGGCGGCGGCGATGCTGAAGCCCTTCGTGTCGGACAAGACCCATTGGATCGTGAAGCATCACGGTCTGTTCCAGGGCTATTACTATGACCATTTCCTGGGCGGGGACCGGAATGCGCGGGACCGGTACAAAGACCATCCCTATTACGAAGACTGTGTCTATTTCTGCCAGAACTACGATCAGAACGCTTTCGACCCGGACTATGACACGCTGCCGCTGGAGTTCTTCGAACCCATGGTGCGGCGGGTCATGGCGCAATCGAAATTCGGCCACCAGGAACTGGGATCCACAAAGCCCCAGGCGGCGGAATAGCGATCCGGCGGTGCGCTAGAAATTGTGTTCGGCGACCTTGCGCAGCAGGAAGTCGCGGAAGACGGTGATCCGTTTCGAATGGCGCAATTCTTCGGGATAGACGAAATAGGCCTGTGTAACCGGGCCTTCCAGCTCGGGCAGAACCGGCTCCAGCTTCAACTGTTCCGGTTGCATGAACTCAGGCAGGGCGGCAAGGCCGAGGCCCGAACGCACTGCGCGATAAATGCCGTAGACATTGTTGACGCGTAGAATCGGCCGGCGCGGGGTTTCCGGTCGTGCGCCGACATCCAGAAGCCAGTTCACGGATTTGGACGGCTGCGGCGCTTCCTCACCGAAGACGATCAGATCGTGATGGTCCAGGTCGGGTGCGGCATTGGGACGGCCCCGCCGTTCGAAGTATTCCGGGCTGCCATAGATCAGATGTTTGACGCTCATCAGCGGCCGCTGGATCAGGTCCGGCTGGCGCGGCGGCGACATGCGGATGGCAACGTCGGCCTGGCGCATGCCCAGGTCCAACTCCTCATCGGATAGCAGCAGGGTGACCTCGACCTCCGGGAAAAGGTCGATGAACTCCTTGATCTGCGGCGTCAGCCAGGTGGACCCGAAGGCCATGGTCGTGGTGACCTTCAGCGGTCCGGACGGCCTGTCCTTGGTTTCGGCCAGCCGCGCCTCGGCCATGCTCAGCTTGTGAAAGACATCCTTGACCGTTCGGTAGAGCATTTCGCCCTGTTCGGTCAGCAGAAGGCCACGCGCATGACGATGGAACAGCGGAACGCGCACGCTTTCTTCCAGCGCGGAAATCTGGCGCGAAATCGCCGACTGGCTGAGGTTCAGCTTCTCACCGGCATGGGTGAAGCTGCCCACCTCGGCCACGGCGTGGAAAATCCGCAGTCTGTCCCAATCCATTGGCATGGGGTCACCTTACAACGCGACGGTCACTCCTCCCGAAAGGCATATGTAGGAGAGTCGCCGCCGAAAATCGACGAAAAACGGGTCAGGTTTCGGAATTGTCCCGTCGCGACAGAAGGGCATTCAGTCTCGCGGCGGCGCGTTCGGTGTCGTCCAGCGCCTGAAAGTCCCAATCCTGCAGGGTTCCTTCGAAGGGTCGGGTGGCGCCGTGACGCTCCATGGCCGCATGAAACCGTTCGAACTTTTCCGCCCGTCCGGATACCGGCAATCGGATCACCTGGACCGGCCGGCCGGTCGCCGCGGCCTCCGAGACCATGTTCACCGAATCGCCGGTGACCAGAACCCGGTCGGCCAGGCCGAGATAGCCGAAATAGGGGTTGTCGCCCTGGCCGTCCCAGATCTCCGCGCCGCTTCCATCGAGTGCGCCTCTGATCGCTTCGGCAGCCTGAGGGTCGGTCCGGCGGGAAAAGGTCAGCATCAGGCCCGCCCCGGTCTCCCGGATCAGCCGTGCCAGATCGCTGCCGACCCGATGGCCGACCGCCGCGTCGAAACGATAGGCGGCATTGCTGCCGCCAATGCTGACCGCGATGCGCGGCGTCGGCAGGTGCGCCAGGCGGCCCTTCCATTCCTGGGCCGCCCGGTCCAGCATCTCGCGGGTGACACGGTGGACCGAGCCGCAGACAACCTCGACATTCGGTCCGGTCAGTCGGTCATGCTCCGGGACGATCAACAGGTCGAAACGTCCGGGGTTCATGCGGGGGTGCTGGATATGAACGGTTCGGGTTCGCCCTGCGCTGCGCCGCCGGATTTCGAGCGCGGGACCGATTGCGCGCCGACCGCAGGAAATCGTGACGTCCGGCCACGGGGGTGTCAGGGAGGCAGAAGCCGGGCTGCCGGTTCCCATCACGCCGGGCGGCCAGAGCCCGGGCGGCAACCAGACCCACGGCCTGGCCAGAACAACCGGCTTTTCCTCGATCTGCAATCCGGCGGCTTCGGCCAATCCCAGGGCAGGGTTCACGTTGCCGGGCCTGCCATCCGTCAGAATCCAGCAGGTCGGCCTGTCCGCAGGGTTGGAGGGGTGTCCGGATCGGTGCATTCCCCGGTTATGCCCGTGCCCTCAGGGGCTGGCAAGCGGCTGAAAATGTACGCTGTGGATATAATATTATTGCGTGTAACGTCTCGTCAGGGTAATTCCAGCCCAATTGGCATTACCGCCGGTCGAAAGGACTCATTGCGTCATGCGCCACGCGAAACTGGATAAAATCGATAAGAAGATTCTGCGCGACCTGCAGGATGACGGCCGGATCACGAATGTGGAACTGGCGAAGCGCGCCGGTATCTCGGCACCGCCTTGCCTGCGCCGTGTGCGGGCATTGGAGGAGGCCGGCTTCATCCGCGGTTATCATGCCGATCTGGATGGAGAGATGCTGGGTTTCGATGTGACGGTCTTCGCCTTTGTCGGTCTGGTCAGTCAGGCCGAGTCGGATCTTCGACAGTTCGAGGAGATGGCCCGGGGCTGGCCGCTGGTACGTGAAGCACACATGCTTCAGGGGGATACCGATTTCCTGCTGAAGATCGTCGCTCGGGATCTGGACAGCTACAATCGTTTCCTGACCAGCCAGCTGACCGCCGCGCCGAATGTCGCGAATGTGCGTTCGGCCATCGGTATTCGTGCGTCGAAACAGGAATACGGCGTGCCCGTCGATCCCGACATCGACATCGAAGATATGATCTGACGCTAGGCGGCGGTTCGGCGCAGCCGGTTCCGTGCTGAAACCAGGGCGATATCGCCTGCCAGACCGCTTGCCCCGCGAAAACCGATCAGGTCGGCGTCCGCGCCTACTGCTATGCGGCCCTTCCGGGCGCCCAGACCGACGGCTTCGGCGGGATTGCCGGAGACCAGCTCCCATGCCTTCTCCAACGGCAGCAGGCCCAGTTCCGCGATCAGGAAGGGGGCGCGCAGAAGGCTTGGGTAGAAGTAGTCGCTGACTAGGATGCTGACCCGGCCCTCGGCGATTTCATCCCGAACGCTGGTGCCGCCGACGTGACTGCCGCCGCGAACCAGGTTTGGCGCACCCATGACCACCGCCGCCCCGCGTGCCAGTCCCTTTTCGGCGCACTCGGCGGTCAACGGAAATTCGCAGATCCGGACACCCAACTCCTCGGCGCGGGCCGCATCCTCCGCGGTCCGTTCGTCGTGGGATGCCAGCGCCACACCGGCCGCATGGGCGGCTGCGGCGAGTTCGACCGTCTGCGCGTAGCCCAGATCGCGCCGGGATTGCCGGTCGGCAATGAAGCGTTCCAGGTCATCCGGGGACATGGTGAAACGCCGTTGCGCACCGGCCCGGTATCGGTCCAGCTTGCCCGTATCGCCCGGCATCGGCAGGTGGTCGTTCAGGGACAGAAGGTCGATGCGCCGGTCGGTGATCCAGCTCAGCAATTCGTCATGATCGTCGGTCGCGACGCATTCATGACGAATATGGATGCGGCTGTCGGCGACCAGTCGGTCACGCCGCGCTTCGATTGCGTCCAGCAGGCCCCGCACGGTCGCACGGTTCCGAACGCTGGGCTCGAACCCGTCCGTGATGGAATAATAGAAGGTGGTGATGCCGGCGGATATCAGATTGGCGTCATTGGATTCGATGGCCAGATCCAGAGGAAACCCGCAGCCAGGGCGTGGCGCCATTTCACGCTCGAAGGCATCGCCATGCAGATCGATCAGACCCGGCATGACCGTCAGGCCGCTTCCATCGATATCCACCGCGGCGGCGGGGCCGGCGCCGTCCCCGATTTCGGTGATGCGACCATCATGGATGGCAATGGTCACGCCGTCCTGAAACCCCTCCGGCAGCAATGCGCGGACATTCCGCAGGGTGACGCTGTCCTGTGTGGTGATGCTGTCTGGCATGGTCCGTCCGTTTCTGGTGGAAGGTAAGGGTTACAGTCTGGGGTTGGCGCCGTCGAGCAGCTTCGCGCGTGCCCAGGCGCCGAACCGCTCCACACCCAGGACCAGGATGAAGATCATCAGCACGATCATTGCGGCCTGGTCGTAGCGGAACATTTCCATGGATACGGCCAGTTCCGCACCAATGCCACCCGCACCGACGAGACCGAGCACGACCGAGGACCGGACGGCCTTTTCCAGGGAGAACAGACCGGCATTGGTCAGTCCCGGCGTCGCGGCGGGCAGGACGGCACAGGTGACGATATCGATCCGCCGTGCGCCCATTGCGGCCAGTGCTTCGCCGGGACCGGGGTCGACCTCTTCCATGCTCTCGGCGAAAAACCGGCCGCAGAAGCCGACCGTGTCGACAATCAGCGCTAACGTGCCGGCAAAAGGTCCAAGCCCGACCGAGGCGACGAAGAACAGCGCCCAGGCGAGATCGGGTACCGTGCGCAGAAAACTCACCAGAGCGCGGGCCCCTGAATAAACGACCGGATGCGGCGACAAGTTGCGGGCGGCGAGGACCGCGACCGGCAGGCTCAGCACGATCCCGATCGCCGCCCCGACCAATGCCATCTGAAAGGTGGTCAGGACGGAATTCAGCATTGGCACAAAGCGGTCCGTCGCCGGAGGGACCATTTCGGATGCGATCACGCCCATCGCTGGAAGACCGGCGATCAGATCCGGAATGGAGATACCCGCCCGGCTGAGCGACCAGGCGAAGAACGCCACGAAGGCGACGAACAGGATGCCGGGCAGGAGCCCCGGACTCTGCCAGCGCGCCGGCATGTGCGGGTCGATCCTTGGGCCGCTCATTCGGCCGCCTCCGTCTCATACAGCCAGGCCAGGTCGTCCGGGCACAGGCCGCTGCTCGACCGGTCCAGGACCAGACGGCCCGATTTCAGGCCGATGACACGATCAGAATAGTCCAGGGCGTGTTCCAGATCATGGGACACGAAGACCAGCGTGATCCCCGCTTGCTGCTGCAGTCGGGCAAACAGGGTCATGACGTCCCTGCCGGCCTTTGGGTCCAGACTGGCAACAGGTTCATCGGCAAAAATCATCGTCGGTTCCTGCATCAGGGCGCGTGCGATGGCGACACGCTGCGACTGGCCACCGGAAAGCTTGTCCGCGCGCCGACCGGCCAGATCCGCAAGACCGACCTGTTGCAGGGATTCGAGCGCCTGGTCCCTTTCCAGTTTGCTTGCAAAGCTGTGGCTCCAGGCGCGCGGACCGGCCCCGCGTGCCAGGGCGCCATGCAGTACGTTGCTCAAGACGCTGAGCCGCGCGCAGAGATTATGACGTTGAAATACGAAGCCGACCTTGGCCCGCGCCTGGCGAAGGGCCTTGCCGGAAAGTCCGGTAATGGCCGTGTTGTCGATGCGGATATCACCGGCACTCGGCTCGATCAGGCGCATGGAACAGCGCAACGCGGTGCTCTTGCCGGATCCGTTTGCGCCAACGATAGCCACCGACTGGCCGCGCTGGACTGAGAAATCGATGCCGCGCAGGACCTCATGCGCGCCTTCCGGTCCGTGATAGGTCTTGCGAAGCCCGCGGACAGTCAGAGCCGTTGCGGCATCCGAATGCCGCGCATCCCGGTCGAAGGCGGCGGGGGAGCGCCGATCCGACGCTCCCCCCTTATCCGCATTCCCGCCCGGTGTCAGGGCGACCCGGAGACGGTCAGTTGCCGATGAAATCGGCATATTCCGGATAGCCTGCGGTTTCATACATGGCACGGACGTAGTTGTAGTTGCTGTCCTGGATGTTGGAGATGAAACGCATCCCCTTGTATTTCTGATTGTCCTCGCCGGTCAGGATGGCGGCCACAAGGTCGTCCGACCGTTCCACAAAGGCCTTCCTGAAGGCGGCGACGACATCCTTGCCGACATGGGCCCCGACCATCAGGACGTCATTCGGCAGATCAGGGCCGCGACCGACGATCCGGAACGCACCGGGGGGGAGGCCGCCCGTCGATTCTTCCTTTTCGCGCAGGCTCAGGAACTTGATGTGATTGACGCCCATTGCGGCGACATCACCCTTCTTCAGCGCTTCCCAGGCCACCGGTACCTTGGTGTGAATGACTTCGACATCCTTCTGGGGCGCAAGGCCGTAGTCGGCCAGGACCTGGATCGGGCCTAGATGCTTGGAGGTCGAACCGACGGAACCGAGGGCGATCTTTTTACCTTTCAGATCGGTCGGCAGATCATAGCCGTTTTCGGCCAGCGTGATCAGGACAGCGAAATAGTCCGGGCGCGAGAAACCGACCACGATCTCCGCATTGGTGCGCTTCTTCATCACCACATATTCGGCAGGACCGGTCAGAACGAAATCGACCTTGCCGAAGCGCAGCGCCTCGGACGCGGCGGTGCGGTTCGTAACCGGCAGGAACTCGATCTCGTGACCCGTGGCGTCTTCCAGAACGGCTACAAACTCCCCGAACTCGCGCTGCAGTTCTTCCAGGCCGACCAGGTCGGTCACCGCAAGCTTGATCGGTTCGGCCTTGGCCGGTGCGGCGAAGACGCCGACAAGAATGGCGAGACTGAGCGCCGAGAACAGTTTCCTCATGACAAACTCCCCCCTCGGGATGTGTTTCGAGAGGGTAAGCGTAGAACCGGGGCATGAAGCACCCGTGGCCGCGTCATGAAGCCACCGTGAAGTTCAGGTCGCGCGCGCCGGGGATTTGTCGCGGGCGCGTAGCATTTCGGTCATGAGGCTGCCGGGGGGGCTAGTAAGGCAGGTCGTTTTCCGCGCGAACACGCCGTTCGGAATAGACCAGGATCTTGGACACCTCGACCCCATTGTCGGTGAAGGGCAGCACGATCGAGTATTCGTTGACGTGCAGGCCCCTCGAATCGATGAAGTCCAGCGGGGCGAACAGCGGCGTCCCGGTCCGCCGAACCGTGTCGTAATCCGTCAGGCAGCTTTCCAGGCTCGGTCCGAAGAAGCCGTCCTCCACCAGGGATCCGGTCGGGTTGTGACCGCGCGCCGCCACTTCCCACTGGCCGACAACCCGATAGCGATAGATCCCGGTTCCGTCGGGGCGAACCCCCTCGATATCGATCAACAGAATGCCGGGAAGATGATGGGGAATGTCCGTCGGATCGAAATCCGACCGGTACGGCATGGATCGGCCGGCGCGAATCTCGTTCCAGTAGTCGTAGATCCTGCGCACTCGAATGCTGGAATGGTCCAGCGCGGATACATCGAATTCCAGCCTGGTCATGACAGAGCCGTGTTGCATGCGGTGCCGCAAGTCTAGGTCGGCAAAGGTTACGCAACCCTTAATCGGAACCGGAACGCCCGTGGCTTTTCCGCAAGGCGTCGCAGGGATCGGGTCGGTCCTGTGGGTCGGTTACAATCACCAGGTCATAAGGTGCCGGCGCGCCCTGCCACGAATCACGCTCCACGAACCCGATGGCAAGAACCACATCCTCCGGAAGGGCACGGCGCAGAAGAGCCCCGGCACCATGATCGATGCGGACGTGACCCGTTCCTGCAATCAGGACGACCGGTCCGCCCGAGCGCAGCCTGGCGTCCGCTACCGCCTCCGCCAGGGCGGCGTCGCGGGCGCGCTGGATCGTGATCATGCCCGCCATCCGTTCGCGCGGGAACAACTCGCAATGGGACCGGAATTGAAGCTCTGTCATTTCGCTTCGCACTGAATCCGGCAATGGGTCCATCAATCGAAACATGCGAAGCACGGCAGAGGGGAGGGCTTCCGTCCCGTCGCTGTAGAGTGTGTGGATCAAATCCCGATCCAGATCGCCGGCGATCAGCCGGGCCTCCAAGGCGAATGCGGCGTCAAAAACCGGTTGATAGATCGCCGCATCCGGCCAGCCGGTGTCGTGCCAGCCCATCGCGTCGGCAAAGCCGGCCGCACCGCCCTGATAGGCATCAATGGTCGACTGTTTTGATCGGGGCAGCATTTCGAAGACCACGCTGGCGGGCCGGTCCACATTCGCGAAGCGTTGGCGCAGTATCGCGGCCTGTCCGATATGGTGCATGGGGTTGTCGTGCACTTCGCCCAGCAACAGGATGTCGGCGGATCGGATCCGTGCGTCAAACTCGTCCAGGGTGAGGGGGGCGCCGCTGCGGGCATCCAGGACGTCGACGCTTTCAAGGTCGGGAAAAACAGGTTCGGCCCGCGCCACCCCGATTGCGATTACAAAGGCGATCAGGGCAGCGGCGGGTCGAATCATGGGCTTGCGATCAGTTCTGTTGCTCCGACAGGGAGCCAAGGAACTTAGTGACCTGATCGCGCAGGACAACCGAATCCTGCGTCAGCGCGTTCGCGGCACTGAGCAGGTGCGACGCCACCTCGCCCGCGCTGCGCGCCGTATCGGTCACGGCGGCCACGTTGCTGCTGACCTGTTCGGTACCGCTGGCGGCCTGCTGGATGGATCGGCTGATTTCCTGCGTCGCGGCGGCCTGCTGCTCGATGGCGGCACTGATCGCCGTTGCCGACCGGGACACATCCGAAATGACATCCCGGATGTTCGACATTTCCCCCGCCGCGTCGCCGACAGCCTTCCGGATTCCATCGATATGGGAGTTGATGTCGTCGGTCGCCCGCTGCGTCTGCTGCGCCAGGGCCTTGACCTCGCTGGCGACGACGGCAAAGCCCTTGCCGGCCTCACCTGCTCGGGCGGCCTCGATGGTGGCGTTCAGGGCCAGCAGGTTGGTCTGCTCCGCGATCTCGGCGATCAGGCCCAGCACGTCGCCGATCTTCTGGGCCGCCTCGACCAGGCCCTGTACGGTATGCTCTGAGCGTTCCGTGGCCCCCACGGCTTCCTCGCTGACGGAGCGCGCGCTTTCGGTTTGTCGGCCGATTTCCTGAATGGAGGCAATCAGTTCCTCCGTCGCCGTGGCCACGGTGGCGACGTTCTCCGACGACTCGCTGGTCGCCGCGGAGGCTTCGCCCGCCTGATGCTGGGTCGACTGCGCCATCTCCGACATATCGTTGGCTGCGGCGCGAACTTCCTCGGAAGCCTTGGAAACCTTGCCTACCACGGATTCGACGGACGCGCGGAATTCCTCGGCAATGCGGGCCAGCTGTTCCCGGCGTTCCCGTTCCGCCGCGGCCTTGGTTTCCGCCTGCTGCTCACGCAGGACCGATGCTTCCTTCGCGCCGGCGCGCAGCACATCCAATGCCCGACTGATCGTTCCGACCGCGTCGCCGCGTTTCTGATCCGGCACGTCGACGTCCAGGTCACCATCGTTCATCTGCTGCATGACCTTGGCCACACGTCCCAGGGACCCGGCGATATCCCGCGCGATCAGCAACGCAATCAGAATCGAAAGTCCGGCCAGAACAACGATCACGATCACGACCGTGATCATCTGTTCCTGGAAGGCCGCATCCAGATCCGCGATGAATACGCCCGTGCCGACCATCATATCGAACGGTTCGACATAGCGGGCCCAACTGACCTTCGCGATCGGCGGTTCGTCCTTCGCCGGCGGCCAGAGGTAGTCATATCGACCGCCTTCTTCCGACGCGAGCGAGATCTTCCAGAGGTCGCGGATCAGGTATTGTCCGCTTGGGTCCTGCAGGTCCCAGAGGTTCTTGCCCACGATATCCGGACGAATGTGGGCGATGGCATTGCCCTTGCGGTCCCAGGCGAAGAGATACTCCTTGCCCTCATAGGTCATCGCCGACACGACCTTGGCCCATTCCTGAATCGCCTCGTCCCGGCTCATTTCTCCGGCTTCGACGCGCTGGTTATAGGATTCGGCGATATTGACGCTGGTTTCGGTGAGGGCGTTCAGCTTGGAAAGACGCTCTGACACCATCGCCTTATGCATGGCGTCCAGCGTAACCCAGGCCACAACGACGCTGGTAAGTGTCAGCGCCGCTACGATCAGCAGCAGCTTCGCGTTGATCGACAATCTGGACAGCATTGGGTGGTTCCTCCGGATATCCCCTATTCTTGTAGGGTACCATCTAACGGAGAACTGGTTAGGATAACCTTAAAATGCTGCGAATGTTACGAATCCTGCCGCGGGTCCCGGTAATCGTAGACGACTTGGTCGTGCTCGCTTGCACGCGAACGATGCATCAGCAGCATCAGAGCTGCATACAGACCGAATACCCCGATCAGCGTGAGCAGGATGGCGATATAACCATGGATGGAGAATTCGAGGCCGGTAAGCCCGTTCAGCCAGTTCGTCAGAGGGGCGAAGAAATCGTTCATCCGGAAAACTTCACGGAAACGACTTCATAGTCGCGGGATCCGCCGGGGCTGTTGACCTCGAAAACGTCGCCTACTGACTTTCCGATCATGGCGCGTGCCATCGGGCTGGTGACCGAAATCTTCTTCTCAGTCAGGTCCGCCTCGAACTCGCCAACAATCTGGTAGACGGATTCTTCGTCGGTTTCGCAGTCGGCAATCGTGACGGTCGCCCCGAACTTGACGGAATCGCCATCCAGCTTGGACGGGTCGATCACCTCGGCGCGGCTGGACTGATCTTCCAGCTCCGCAATACGGCCTTCGATGAAGCTCTGCCGTTCGCGCGCGGCGTGGTATTCCGCGTTCTCCGACAGATCGCCATGTTCACGCGCTTCCGCGATCGCCTGAATGATCGCCGGGCGCTCAGTGCCCTTCAGGGTTTTCAGCTCGGCCGTCATGGCTTCATAGCCACGCAGCGTCATCGGAACCTTCTGCATTCCACCAATCCACTATCAATCATGACCGCCGGGCCCGCCCTATGCGGTGCACCGGGTTTCGGCACTATCTTCCAGCGAGCGGAAAAGACCTTGAGGCAAGTTCTTCACCGACCGGCATGTATTCAGGACGTCGTGAGATAGCCCCGCGTCTGTCGGGAAAGACCCCTCAAGCCGAACGCTTAAAGTACGATTGAAGGGGCGCGACTTCAAGGGTTCCTTGTTTCAGCGTCTGGATCGCCAGGGCCGCGGCGCGGACCCCCGCGACGGTCGTGTAATAGGGGACTCCCATGCTCAGCGCGGCCTGCCGCAGGGAGAAACTGTCCTCCAATGCCTTGCGGCCCTCGGTCGTGTTGAAAATCAGCTGCACTTCGCCGTTGATGATCGAATCGACGATATGGGGCTGACCTTCCAGCACCTTGTTGATGTGCCGGACCGGGACGTCGTTTTCCTCCAGGAAGCGCGCCGTGCCGCCGGTCGCAATCAGCGACAGGCCGCATTCCGCCATCATGCGGGCGGGTTCCAGAATCGCCGGCTTGTCGCTGTCCTTCACCGACACGAAGATCGTACCGGAGGCCGGAAGATCCGCACCGCAGGCGAACTGCGCCTTGGCGAAGGCATGGGCGAAATCGACATCCAGCCCCATGACTTCGCCGGTCGATTTCATTTCCGGACCCAGGATGACGTCGACGCCCGGGAAACGCTTGAACGGGAAGACTGCTTCCTTGACCGCGATGTGATCGCCCAGCGCATGCGGTTCCAGATCGAAGGCGCCCAGCTTCTCGCCGGCCATGACACGCGCGGCGATCTTCGCGATGGGAACGCCGGTCGCCTTGGCGACGAAGGGTACCGTGCGGCTGGCGCGCGGGTTGACCTCCAGAATATAGACCGTGCCGTCCTTGACCGCGTACTGAACATTCATCAGGCCGACGACCTGCAGCGCCTTCGCCAGCGCTTCGGTCTGGCGTTTCATGTCGTCGACGATCTCGACCGGCAGCGAATAGGGCGGCAGGGAGCAGGCGCTGTCGCCGGAGTGAATGCCGGCTTCCTCAATATGCTCCATGACCCCTGCAACATGGACGGTCTCGCCGTCCGACAGGGCGTCGACATCGACCTCGATAGCGTCCTTCAGGTAGAAGTCGATCAGCACCGGGCTCTTGCCGGAAACCTGCACGGCCGAATTGATGTAGCGTCGCAATTCGCCCTCGTCATGGACGATTTCCATGGCGCGTCCGCCCAGAACATAGGACGGGCGGATGACGACGGGGTAGCCGATATCCGTGGCGATGGCGATCGCCTGCTCCTCGGACGTCGCAATGCCGTTCGGCGGCTGACGCAGATCCAGCTCCTGCAGCAGCCGCTGGAACCGTTCGCGGTCCTCGGCCAGGTCGATGGCATCCGGCGACGTGCCCAGGATCGGGATCCCCGCCTGTTCCAGCGCACCGGCCAGTTTCAGCGGTGTCTGGCCCCCGAACTGCACGATCACGCCTTTGACTTCGCCTTTCGCCTGTTCCTTGCGGACCAGTTCGATGACGTCCTCGGCGGTCAGCGGCTCGAAGTAAAGCCGATCCGACGTGTCATAATCGGTCGAGACGGTTTCCGGGTTGCAGTTGACCATGATCGTCTCGAAGCCGGCATCGGCCAGGGCGTACGAGGCATGGACACAGCAATAGTCGAATTCGATCCCCTGACCGATCCGGTTCGGGCCGCCCCCCAGAATGACCACTTTCGTGCGGTCGGTGACGTCCGCCTCGCATTCCGGTTCGGTCAGGCCATCGCCTTCGTAGCAGGAATACATATAGGGCGTTTCGCTGGGGAATTCCGCGGCGCAGGTGTCGATGCGCTTGTAGACCGGCCGCACGTTCAGCTCGTCCCGCAGCGCAAAGACGGCACTTTCCTCCTGGCCGCTCAGCTCCGCCAGACGGGCGTCCGAGAAGCCCATCTTCTTGAGCCGCAGCAGGCTCTGGCGGTCCTTCGGCAGGCCGTCCGCGCGCACCGCTGCCTCGGCCTGCACAATGCCTTCGATCTGTGCCAGGAACCAGCGGTCGATCTTGTTGGCCTTGTAGATTTCTTCCAGCGTCATGCCCTGGCGGAAGGCCTGGGCGACCTTCAGCAACCGATCCGGCAGCGGCTTGGAAATCGCGGCGCGCCAGGCATCCTTGTCGTCGCCGATTTCAATTTCGTTCAGACCGGTCAGCCCGGTTTCCATGGACCGCAGGGCCTTCTGCAGGCTTTCCTGGAAGGTCCGGCCGATCGACATCGCCTCGCCGACCGATTTCATGGAGGTGGTCAGCGTCGGATCGGCGCCGGCAAACTTCTCGAAGGTGAAGCGCGGCATCTTGGTGACGACATAGTCGATCGACGGTTCGAAGCTCGCCGGGGTCACCTTGGTGATGTCGTTGTCCAGCTCGTCCAGCGTATACCCGACGGCCAGTTTGGCCGCGACCTTGGCGATCGGGAAACCGGTCGCCTTGGATGCCAGGGCGGAGGATCGGGAGACGCGCGGGTTCATCTCGATCACGACCAGGCGGCCGTCGTCCGGGTTCACCGCGAACTGCACGTTCGATCCGCCGGTATCCACGCCGATCTCGCGCAGGCAGTTGATCGAGGCGTTGCGCATGATCTGGTATTCTTTGTCGGTCAGCGTCAGCGCCGGGGCGATGGTGATCGAATCGCCGGTATGCACGCCCATCGGATCGATATTCTCGATCGAACAGATGATGATGCAGTTGTCGTCCTTGTCGCGGACGACCTCCATCTCGAATTCCTTCCAGCCCAGTACCGATTCCTCGACCAGCACCGTATGGACTGGCGACGCGGCCAAGCCATCCTTCACCAGCTTCTGGAACTCTTCCTTGTTGTAGGCGATGCCGCCGCCGGTGCCGCCCATGGTGAAGGACGGGCGGATGATCGCCGGCAGCTTGACGTAGTCCAGCGCCAGCATGGCCTCTTCCAGGGTGCCGATCTGGCGCGAACGCGGGCTTTCAAGGCCGATCTTGTCCATCGCCTCGCGGAACCGCTGCCGGTCCTCCGCCTTGTCGATGACATCGGCGTCGGCTCCGATCATCTCGACATTCAGCAGGTCCAGCACGCCGCGCTTTTCCAGTTCCAGCGCCGTGTTCAGCGCGGTCTGTCCGCCCATTGTCGGCAGCAGGACCAGTTTCTCGTCCGGATGTTCCTGGCGTTCGCGCTTCAGAACCTTGGCGACCATTTCGGGGGTGATCGGTTCGATATAGGTCGCATCCGCCGTTTCCGGGTCGGTCATGATCGTCGCCGGGTTGGAGTTCACCAGCACGACGCGGTAGCCCTCCTGCTTCAGCGCCTT
This sequence comes from Alphaproteobacteria bacterium, assembly GCA_033344895.1. Lineage (NCBI taxonomy): Bacteria > Pseudomonadati > Pseudomonadota > Alphaproteobacteria > Alphaproteobacteria bacterium. The sequence continues at coordinate 1,054,408 of JAWPMN010000001.1, read as the reverse complement.
GCACGCCTGGGTGCCGGAATAGTCGAATTCGCAGGCCTGACCGATCACGATGGGGCCGGCCCCGATGATCATGACGGCGTCGATATCTGTACGTTTGGGCATGGGCAAACGCGCCTCCGGAAATGCGAAGCGTTGATACGGCAGTGCGACCCTGTGGGCTAGGCGGGTTCTCTACACGAAGCGCCCCGGCATGGAAAGCGCGGGATGGCGGATTTCTTGCCAAATATCGCCCCCGTGTGGGATTGTCGCGGATGCGATTTTTACGCGATGTTTTCGTTGCCCCTTGCGCCGCCGCGGTTTTGCTGACCGTGAGTGCGGGCTTCCCGGCTGTCCGGGCGGAGGAATTGTCGGACTCGCAACGCTGGGCGTGGCAGCTCATCAGCCAGTTTTCATATGGCGCACTGATCCGGCAGGAAGGGTTCGATCCCATTCGGATTGCCTATGGGCCGGAGCTGGCCTGCGGAGAGACCGGTGCCGATCCTGCGTCTTGCCGCAACCTCGACCGCTTGCCGGCGGCGGTGGAAACCGCCGCGCGTTGGTGGGACGGCAAGCGTGCCGGCGAGGCCGATTTCCTGGACGAAGCGCCGACCGATGCGCTGCGTGACATGGCCGGGATGTTCCGGGACCTGGAGTGGGCTATTGCCGAAATGGCATTGTCGGTACCTGCCAAGGGCGACCTTGATCGTCGGGCGGAACAAATCTGGCGCCATTCCATCCTTCTGCTCGGTGCTGAGCGGCTTCTGCTCGATGCCCAGCTCGAACGCGTTGGTTACTGGTCAGATGGCGTGAAGTCGTTGGTGGAGGCAAGAGATTTGGGTGGTGCCGCGTCGGCAATGATGAAGGCCACGGCGTACATGGCGATATCTCACAGACTGGCAATCCTCTGCGCGCGAATCGACCCGGACCGGCAGGACCGTCTGTGTCTCAGTCTGCTGCGCTTCGACGACAGTTACGACTTCGCTGCAAAACGATATGGTGAAAGTGTGCTCGAGGACCTGAAACAGGTCGACCGCTTCTGGGCTCTTCTGGACGCGGAAATCGAGCGTAACCCGGATTGGTTCTGGGTTTATGAACTGGAGATCTTGGAACGCTATCGAATAGGTACCGTAGCGCTGAAACGGGCTCATGCGTCGGATTCCGAACTCCTAGAAGACCTGGCCAGCCTGCCGCAAGACACCGACGCCGAAGTCGCCGCCGGACTGGAGCGGCGCTTCGGAGCTCCTACCAAATATCGCTGGGCCGCGAACGGGAACGATGTCCGTTGATTGAACCGGGGTGGCCGCTCGGTCTCAAACGATCTCCAGCACCCCTTCCGGCGGGCGGCCGATCCTGGCCTTGTCGCCGTTCAGGACGATGGGGCGTTCGATCAGGATCGGGTTGTCGGCCATGGCCTGGATCAGGGCGTCCTCATCGGTGACGTCCTTCAGGCCCAGCTCCTTGTAGACCGTCTCGCCCCGGCGCATCAGGTCGCGGGCGCTGGCGAGGCCGAGCCGGGCGACCAGGGCGCGGATCGTGGCGGCGTCGGGCGGGGTTTCCAGATAAAGCACGATTTCCGGCTCGATGCCCTTTTCCTGCAGCAGGCCGAGCGTCTGGCGCGATTTGGAGCAGCGCGGATTGTGATAGATCGAGACGGACATCTTGAGACTCCCGGACCGTAGGTTATGTAGGGCGCTCTAGTGTCGTTTTGTCGGAGGCGTGGTCAAGTGTCGAAAAGCGTGGATTGGGATCTGATCGTCGTGGGTGCCGGGGCGGCGGGAATTGGCGCCGGGCTGACCGCGCGGGCGGCCGGTCTGAAGGTGCAGATCCTGGAGGCTGCGGACCGGATCGGCGGCCGGGCGCATACCGTCCGGGATCATGGCATCGCCTACGATCTGGGCTGCCATTTCCTGCACTGCGCGTCACGCAACCCGTTTTCGTTGGCCGCCCTGGCTCGGGGTGAGATCTTGACGATGCATCACACCCACGACAGCTTTCCGCCCACGCTGTATCGTGACGGTGCCCTTCAGAACGAGGAAACCCGCGCCGCCTGTGCCCGGTATTACGGTGAATGCCATGACCGAGCCCTGGCGGCGGAGAGGGATGTTTCCGTCGAGGATGTGATCGACAGCACTTCGCCCTTTCATGACTTCTATGTCGGATGGTCCGGGGCGATGGTCGGCGTCCCGCCCGATCGCGTCTCGACGGAGGATCTCAAGGAATACTCCGAGACGGAAGAGGACTGGCCGGTTCGGGATGGATACGGCGCCCTGATCTGCAGTTTCGCAGAGGGCTTGCCCATTCGCACGGGCTGCAAGGTGACGGCGATCGATCGCAGCGGCAAGGACGTGCGGGTGGAAACGGTGGATGGCACCCTGACGGCGCGGTCCGTGGTGGTGACCGTCTCTCCGGAGGTGCTGCGATCCGGGTCGATCCGCTTCACGCCGGACCTGCCGGAATCGGTGCGTGCGGCGCTGGACGATGTGCGCCTGGGCTTCGCGGAGCGGGTGGCGCTGTTCACCAACGGCCCGGTCATGGATCCGCCGGTGATTGCCCATGTCATGCCCCGGGCGGGGCATATGATCGGAATCAACTTCCATGAATTCGGCCAGAACACGATCGGTGGCTATCTGGCCGGGGACCTAGCGGCAGACCTTGCCCGGGAGGGAGGGCGCGCGGCGCTGATCGACTATACCCTGCAGGCCGCGGTGGAAATCCTGGGCAGCGATATGAAGCGCAGGATCCTCGGCAGCGTGTCGAGCTGCTGGTCGACCGATCCCAACATCCTGGGCGGCTATTCGGCCGCTCTGCCGGGACGATTCAGCGCAAGAGCCGCCCTGCGCGCGCCCTTCGACGACCGCCTGATCCTCGCCGGTGAGGCCTGCTCCCCCGACTATTTCAGCACCGCCCACGGCGCCTATATCTCGGGCACGGAGGCGGTGTCCCGCATGCTGCAGGGCGGGTTGCGGGCAGCGTAGTTGGCGTCCCAAACAGTTGTATTGGCAAGTCCGCGGTGCAGCAATTCATGACCGCCATTGTTCGCCTGTAACGGTGACGATTGTTCTGAAGGAACCCAGGTGTCTCAACTGATCGGGGCTGCCGCGGCTTGGTTTTGGTTCGAAGCGGAATAGACTGACAGTTCGGTATGCGATGCGGGTGACATGCAGGTGTCGACGGATAGTGAGAGGCGCAGGGCCAATCTGCGCGGCATGGGGTGGATGTTTCTGTCCGGCCTGTGCTTTTCGGCGATGCATGCGTCGATCCGGCATGTCGGTGAGACGATTCATCCGTTCGAGATCGCTTTCTTTCGCAATCTGTTCGGCTTCGCGGCGCTGACGCCGTTGTTCCTGCGCTATGGACTGGCGCCGCTGAAGGCAAGGCGGCCGGGGCTATTGGGGCTGCGCGCGGTCATCAATCTGTTTGCCATGCTGGCCTATTTCACGGCGCTGACCCTGACGCCGTTGGCCGATGTCGCCGCCCTGGGCTTTACCGCGCCGATTTTCGCAACCGGTCTGGCGGCGCTGATCCTCAAGGAGGTGGTGGGCTGGCGTCGGGGAACGGCGATTGCCGTCGGCTTCATGGGGGCGATGATCGTCATCCGGCCGGGTTTCTCGACCGTCGAGCTGGGCCATGTTCTGGTGTTGGGATCGGCGCTGCTCTGGGCCTGCGCCATGCTGGTGATCAAGCGGGCGTCGCAATATGACAGCTCGTTGACCATTACCCTCTATATGGGATTGATGATGACGCCCCTGTCGCTGCCTTTCGCCCTGACGGTCTGGACCTGGCCACAGGGCGGGGAGTGGCTTTGGCTGATCGTCATCGGTGCGCTGGGCGGTGCCGCGCAATGGGCACTGACCGAGGCGCTGCGCCAGGGCGAGACGGCGGTCGTCATGCCGGTCGATTTCTTCAAGCTGATCTGGGCCGCCGTGCTGGGCTTCGTCTTCTTTCAGCAGCAGCCGGGCCTGTTCACCTTCCTGGGCGGCGCGGTGATCTTTTCCGCCGCCACCTATATCGCCCTGCGCGAATCCCGCCTGCGCCGGCCGCCGCCGCCCCCTGCCGCGCGCAGCACGCCGGGCTGACCTCCCCCTGCTGATCCGGACAAAGAAAAAGGGGAGGCCGGAGCCTCCCCTTTCCCAAACCGTTGGACCCGAACTTTGCGGATCAGAACAGGCCCTGGATCAGGCCGGCATCGTCCAGCTTGATCGAGTTCGCGGCGGGTTTCCGCGGCAGGCCCGGCATGGTCATGATCTCGCCGCAGATCGCGACGATGAAGCCGGCCCCGGCCGACAGGCGTACTTCGCGGACCGGAACGACATGGCCCGACGGGGCGCCCCGCAGATTCGGGTCGGTGGAGAAGCTGTACTGCGTCTTTGCCATGCAGACCGGCAGGTTGCCGTAGCCTTCCTCTTCCCACTGATGCAGCTGATCGCGAACCTTCTTGTCCGCGATGGCTTCCTCCGCGCCGTAGATTTCGCGGCAGACGGTATTGATCTTCTCGAACAGCGGCATGTCGTCGTCATAGAGCGGACGGAACTGGGCGTGACCGCCGTCGATCAGGCCGACCACCTTGTTGGCCAGTTCCTCGGTGCCTTCGGAGCCCTTGCCCCAGTGCTCGCAGACCACCGCTTCGACGCCCAGCGTCTTGGTGAATTCCTGGATCGCCTGCAGTTCGGCCTCGCTGTCCTTGATGAAGCGGTTGATGCCGACCACCGCCGGGACACCGAACTTGCCGACATTGCGAATGTGCCGGCCAAGATTGGCGAGACCCTTCTTCACGGCCTCGACATTCTCTTCGCCCAGCTGATCCTTCGGCACGCCGCCATGCATCTTCAGGGCGCGAACCGTGGCGACGATGACCACCGCTTCCGGCGACAGGCCGGCCTTGCGGCATTTGATGTCGAAGAATTTCTCGGCGCCCAGATCGGCACCGAATCCGGCTTCGGTCACGACATAATCGGCGACCTTGAGGGCCGATTTGGTGGCGGAGACCGAGTTGCAGCCATGGGCGATGTTGGCGAAGGGGCCGCCATGGATGAAGGCCGGGTTGTTTTCCAGCGTCTGCACCAGGTTCGGCATCAGTGCGTCCTTCAGCAGGACCGTCATCGGGCCCTCCGCCTGCAGGTCGCGGGCCAGGATCGGCTTCCGGTCGCGGGTATAACCGACGACGATGCGGCCCAGGCGCTCCTGAAGATCCTTCAGGCCGTCGGCCAGGCAGAAGATCGCCATGACTTCCGAGGCGACGGTGATGTCGAAGCCGGTCTGACGCGGGAAGCCGTTGGCAACGCCGCCCAGCGAGACGACCGTGTCGCGCAGGGCGCGGTCGTTCATGTCCATGACGCGACGCCAGGCCACGCGGCGCTCGTCGAAGCCCAGCTCGTTGCCCCAGTAGATATGGTTGTCGATCAGCGCCGAAAGCAGGTTATGGGCGGAGGTGATGGCGTGGAAGTCGCCGGTAAAGTGCAGGTTGATGTCCTCCATCGGGACAACCTGGGCATAGCCGCCGCCGGCTGCGCCGCCCTTCACACCGAAGCACGGACCGAGCGACGGTTCGCGCAGGCAGATCATGGCCTTCTTGCCGATGCGGTTCAGGCCGTCACCCAGGCCGACCGTGGTGGTGGTTTTGCCTTCGCCCGCCGGGGTCGGCGAGATCGCGGTGACAAGGATCAGCTTGCCGTCCGGCTTGCCCTTCAGCGAGTCCAGATAGGCGAAGCTCATCTTGGCCTTGTTCGGGCCGTACTGCATCAGCTGCTCAGCCGGAATGCCCAGCTTCGCGCCGACCTCGGTGATCGGCAGCATCTTCGCTTCGCGGGCGATTTCAATATCGGACTTGCTCATTCTCCATCCCACCTTTCGATTGGCACATCGGGGCATCGTGCGGGGAAGACGGATTGCGATTCGGCTCCCCCAAGTCGATCGTGCAGTATTGCTAGGGGCAACGCGGGCCCGTTGAGCGCGCTCCCGCGACTTCTTTTGCGTTTAACACGACATGACGGTGTCGCGGACCCGATGACGGGGCTGCGCTGTCGAAATCGCGACATCCACAGTGGATCACTCGGCCGCGGCGTCCAGGCCGGTCGGGCTCGGTTTGTCATAGGGCAGGTCGTTGGTCAGCGACGGAACCATGGCGCGGACCTCGTCGACCCGGTCGAGGTCGATTTCCGCCAGCACGACACCCGGTTCCGGGCCGCCGTCGGCCAGGATTTCGCCCCAGGGGTCGATGACCAGCGCATGGCCGAAGGTCTTGCGGCCGTCTTCATGGTCGCCGCATTGCGCCGGCGCGATGACAAAGCAGCCGTTCTCGATGGCGCGGGCGCGCAACAGCGTGTGCCAATGCGCCTGGCCGGTCGTGCGGGTAAAGGCCGCCGGCACCGCCAGGATACGAGCGCCAGCCTTGGCGAGGTCGCGAAACAGATGCGGGAACCGCACATCGTAGCAGACCGCCATGCCATATCCGCCCCAGGGCGTGTCGACGAGGGTGGCGTGATCGCCCGGTCGGAAGCCGTTGCTCTCGCGGTAGCTTTCGCCATTCGCCAGATTGACGTCGAACATGTGGATCTTGTCATAGCGGCCGCGAATCTCGCCGTCGGGCCCGATCAGAAAACCGCGATTGGCGAAACGCGCGTCGTCGGACAGTCGGATCATCAGCGACCCGGCATGCAGCCAGATACCGAGTTCCTTCGCCAGGGTGCGATAGGCTGCAAGGGAGGGGTCGTCGGATTCCAGCGCCGCGACCTTCCGGGATTCGTCGCGGTTCACCTGCATCAGGTTCACCACCTCCGGCAGGGCCACCAGTTCGGCGCCCCTGGCCGCGGCGTCACGGATCATGGCGCTGGAGATTTCGATGTTGCGATCGACCGATGTGGTCGACGTCATCTGTACCAGTCCGACCTTCAGCGTGTTCGTCATTGCTTTCGCCCTCCCCGTCGAAATTGCTCTAGGCGGCTTCGCCCAGCATCTTATCCAGGCTGCCGTCGGCCTCGGCCGCCATCAGATCGTCGCAACCCCCGACAAGCTTGTCGTCGATGAAGACCTGCGGGACGGTCTGCGCCCCTTTGCTGCGCTTCTCCATCTCGGCCTTGCGGCCATCCTCTGCCCAGATGTCGTATTCGGAGTAACTGATGCCCTTGCTGTCCAGCAGCTTCTTCGCGCGGTAGCAGAAACCGCACATCGGGCGGGTGTAAATCTCAACAACGGCCATTCTTCGGCTCTCCCAATGATAGGCGACGGGGCGCCGGATGGTGGCGCCGATCTACCCGCAAGATTGTATGCCAAACCCGAAATGTCCAGTGCAGCCCCCGGCGGCAGGGGCGGGCGTACGGTCATTCCTTGGGGATGTCGACACCCATTTCTTCCAGCACTTCGGTGGCGATCTTGAAGCCTTCCAGGGCTGCCGGTACGCCGCAATAGATCGCGACCTGCAGCAGAATCTCCTGCATCTCCGCCGGGCTGACCCCATTGTTCACCGCGCCACGCAGGTGAATTTTCAGCTCATGCGGCCGGTTCAGCGCGCACAGCATGGCGATGTTCAGCATGGACCGCGTGTGCCGGGACAGGCCCGGACGGCCCCAGACATGCCCCCAGCAATAGCCGGTCACCAGTTCCTGAAACGGCATGTTGAAGGAGTTGGCGTTCTCCAGCGACTTGTTGACGTAATCCTCGCCAACCACCGCCTTGCGGATCTCCAGCCCCTTTTCAAACAGTTCCTTGTCCATCTTTGCCTCCCGGTTCTCTATTTTCCGGGACGCAGCCTATTCGGCAGGGCTGGCTTCGGCAATCGACCCCTTGCGTCTGCCGCGTCGGCGGGCCAGCGCATTGGAAATGTCGGCCCGCAACTGCAGCCAGCACGGCGTGACCAGCAGGGTCAGCAGCGTCGCAAAGGCGAGACCGAAGACGATCGCTGTGGCCAGTTGCACCCACCATTGCGTCGATGGGGCGCCTTGCGATACCTCGCGGGTGACAAAGTCGATATTGGTCTGAAGCACCATCGGCAGCAGGCCGAGGATCGTCGTCACCGTGGTCAGCATCACCGGCCGCAGGCGCTGTGCCCCTGTTCGCAGGATCGCGTCCCGCGCCGTGGCCGATGATTTCTTCAGCCGGTCGAATGTGTCGATCAGGACGATGTTGTTGTTCACCACGATCCCCGCCAGCGCGATTACCCCGATGCCGCTCATCACGATTCCGAAGGGTTCCTGGATGACCATCAGGCCGATCAGCACGCCCACGGTCGACATGATCACCGCGAACAGGATCAGGAACGCGGAGAAGAAGCTGTTGAACTGTGTCACGAGGATGATCGCCATCAGGAACAGCGCAATGGCGAAGGCTTTCATGAGGAACTGCTGGGCTTCCTGCTGTTCCTGGTCTTCGCCCTTGAATTCAACCGTCACACCTTCCGGCAGTGGATTGGTTTCCAGCCAACTGCGCAGGTCATTGACGAAATCGTTCGGCAGCAGTCCCTCTTCGACATCCGCCTTCACGAAGGCGATGCGGGACCCGTCGACCCGGCGCAGGATACCGGTATTCTGCTTGGCAGTACGGGTGACAAAGTTGCCGGCCGGAACGCGCCCCTGGTCCGTGTTGACCCGCAGCCGGTCCAACTGGTCGATTGACCGGTACTGCTCGGGGAATCGGGCCGGGATATCGATCTCCTCATCCGAATCGTCCGGCCGGTAGTCGGACATCTTCAGACCGTTGGTGACCAGTTCGATAAAGCTGCCCAGGACGGCGACATTGGCACCGAACTTGGAGGCCTGCGCGCGGTCGACGCTGTATTCCCATTGAATGCCTGGGATCGGGTTCGAATCCTCGATGTCGATCAGGCCGTCCATGCCGTCGAAATGTGCGCGGGCGATCTCAACCGCTTCGTCCAGAACCGCGGGGTTTCTAGCGCTCATCTGCAGGTGCACCGGCTTACCGGTCGGCGGGCCCTGTTCCTCCTGCCGGATCTCAATGACGATTCCCGCCAGATGGGCGGTGCGTTCGCGAATTTCCGCCTTGATCTCGGCGGCGGGGCGGCGCTGGCTCCATTCGACGAACTCGATCGTGATCTTGCCGATGATGTCTTCGGCCTCGTCGTCGCGCACCTCGAAATTGCCGCTGGAGGTGTAGATCGACTGGAATTCGCCGGTCTCGTCACCGATGGCCAGGATTTCGCGCTCCACCTCGGCGGTCAGCGTGTCCTTCTCGTCGACCGACAGATTGCCGCGGCCGTGGACGTTGACGATCATCAGCTTGGGTTCGATCTCGGGGAAGAACTCGACGCCCTTGCCGATGGTGCCATAGGCCATGATGGTGCCAACCAGGGTGCCGGCCGCCAGCAACAGAACAAGCCAAGGCGCCCGCAGCGCCAGGGACAGGGTCTTTACGTAGATTCCCGTCACGCCGCGGACCGAATTCGGGTCCATGGTCGCGTCGACGCCGTCATCCTTGCCGGAAGGGGCTGCCAGGGCGCGGGCATTGGCGTTGTCCACTTCGTGCCGCTCCAGCAGGCGTCCGGCAATGCCGCCCAGCCAAACACCGAGGACCAGACCGATGATGGCGGCGGGCAGGGCGAAGACGGGGCCCATCTCGGTAAGGCCGAACTCCCCGGCCATGCCGAACCCCATGCCGCCCAGAGCGACGGTCAGGGCAACGGTCAGGATGATCCGGGTTACCGCCGCCAGGTTTGCGCCCAGCGTCGGAATGAAGATCAGCGCCATGGCCAGCGACGCGGACAGCGTTGCGATCAGGGTGATCGGCAGAAACTTCATGAACTCGCCGACGACGCCGGGCCAGAACAGAAGCGGCAGGAACGCGGCAAGCGTCGTCGCGGTGGACGCGATGATCGGCCAGGCCATCCGCTTTGCTGCCAGCCCGTATGCCTGCTTCTTGTCCACGCCTTCCGAGAGCTTCCGATCGGCATATTCGGTGACGACGATGGCGCCGTCGACCAGCATGCCGACCGCCAGGATCAGCGCAAACAGGACGACCACATTCACGGTCAGGCCCAGAACCGACAGGACCATGACGCCGGCCAGGAAGGATCCGGGGATCGCCACACCGACCAGCAACCCACCGCGCAGACCCAGTGCCGCGACGACAACGATCATGACCAGCAGGATCGCCGACAGGACGTTGTTCTGCAGGTCGGTCAGCATGGTTCGGATGTCTTCGGACTTGTCGTTCGAATATCCGACCTCGACCCCGGTGGGCCAGTATTGCTTCTCGGTCTCCACGATGGCCCGGACCGCCTCAATCGTCTCGATGATGTTTTCGCCGCTGCGCTTGACGACTTCCAGGGCCAGCGCCGGCTTGCCGCCCAGGCGCGCGTAATTGACCGGGTCCTTGAACCCGCGCCGGACCTCCGCGATATCACGGATGCGCACGACGGCGTCGCCGTTGTTGATCAGCGGCAGGTCCAGAATGTCGTTCACATCCTCGAACAGGCCCGGAACCTTGATGGCAAAGCGGCCGCTGCCGGTGTCCAGCGCGCCGGCTGCGACCAGCCGGTTGGAGTTGCCGATCCGGGTCAGTAGCGCTTCCGGTTCCAGGCCGTAACTTTCGACCAGGACCGGGTCGACCAGCACCTCGACAACTTCATCGCGGTCGCCGGTGATGTTGACTTCCAGTACAGTGCCGATGCCTTCGAGCCGGTCCTGAAGGTCGCGGGCGATGCGCAGCAGGGTCCGCTCCGGCACGTCGCCGGCCAACGTGACCACAAGGACCGGGAAGAGGCTGAAATTCACTTCATTGACGGTCGGGTCGTCCGTGTCCTCCGGCAAGTCGGGACGGACCAGATCGACCTTCTCCCGGACATCGTCCAGGGCGCTGTCGGCATCGAATCCGGCCTCGAACTCCATCAGCACGTTGGCGCCGCCCTCATAGGCGGTGGAGCGCATCTCCTTCACGCCCTCGATGCCGCGCAACTCTTGTTCCATCGGTCGGACCAGCAGGCGTTCGGCGTCCTCCGGCGAAATGCCGTCATGATGCATGGAGACATAAATGATCGGGATGTTGATGTCCGGATCGGCCTCCTTGGGGATCGTGATGTAGGCCAGGGCCCCGGCAATAAGGATAAAGGCGAGTGTTCCAAGAACCGTTCGCGACCGGTTCAGGGCGGCATCGATCGGACTCACGAGGGGTCTCCGGAAGGCATGGAGCTCAGGGTCTGGGACGCGGCGGGCCGCTCTTCATAAGGCTTCTCCGCCTCACTCTCGGGGATCGGACGAACCGTCGCACCGGGCGCGACATAGGCCTGCCCCACGGTGATCAGTGTCACCGTGTCGGGCAGGCCGGACACCCACATGGCGCCCGCCGTATCCTCGACAATCTCGATCGGATAGAAGACAACCCGGTTTTCCTCGTTGACCGCCTTCACGCCGACCGCGCCGTCATCGCTGAGCGCCAACAGGGCCGGTGTGATACGGTGCGCCGATACTTCCTGCGCCGGCAGGAACACCTTGGCCGTCATGCCGTCCAGCAGCCGCGTCCCCTGATTGGCAACCTCCAGTTCGACTTCGAACGTGCGGGTGGCGCTGTCGGCCGTGGGGGCGATGCGGCTGACCAATCCGAAATGGGTCTGACCGTCCAGCAATTGAATTTCCGCCGTTACGCCCGGGTCAACGCGGGAAATCTCGCGCTCGGAGACCTGGATCGTCACGACGATCGGGTCGAAATCCGCCACGACGGCGATTTCGTCTCCGGGCTGCACGTAATCTCCAACCTCGACCGAGCGGGATTCTATGACGCCGTCGAACGGGGCCTCGACGGTGGTACGGCCCAGATCGACCCGAATTTGCTCCAGCGCCGCCTTGGCGGCTGTCAGGTTGGCTTCCGCCTCAGCGCGCTTGGATTCCGTCTGGAACCCCTTGCCGGCCAATTGTTTTGCGGCGTCATATTCTATCTCGCGCTGACGAACCAGGGATTCGGCTTCTTTCAGCTTCGCATATCGGTCATTCGCGGCCAGCTTGACGATCAGTTTTCCGGCGGTGACCTCATCGCTCACGCTGGCGCCGACTTCGACGATGCGTCCTTCGGTTTCGGCGCGCAGGACCGCGCGGCGGTCCGCCTCGGTGCGACCCGTGTAAAGCAGGACCGCGCGGTGATCCGATGCCCGGCTTTCCGCGACCCGGACCGAAGGCAGTTCCTTCTTCGCGGGTTCGGGTTCCGAGAGCGCCGGCTTCTCGGCCGTTGCTTCCCCTTCGGTCGCGGCGAAAGGATCGTCCTCCAACTGCCCGGAATAGATCCACCCCGCGGCGCCCGCCGCCAGGGCGAAGGCGATCAGAAAAGAAGGTTTGATCGGCAGTTTCATCGTTTTTTCCCAGTCTCGATCATTCCGCGGCGGTTTGCCGGCAATTGTGACATTTGCCCGCGGCGGCCACGAAGGCGTCACGGTGCTCAACCAGATAATCCAGCGCGGCCTGATAGACGGCGCAACCGAACCCGTGAACCAGACGCTGGCCCACCATCAACCCGTCCAGGCTCGAACAGTCTTTCATGGCTTCCAGCTTGTCGCGGTAGAAGTCGATCCGCGCGTCAATCACGCGCGCAATCCATTCCGGGGCCTGCCAATCGGCGAAAAACAGGATGAACAGCAGATCGGATCTGTACTTGTCCTCACCGGGGATGCGGGCACGCATTTCCTGCTCCAACCGGTCCCAGCCGGCTTCGGTCAGTCGGTACACTTTCTTTGAGGGGCGCTTTTCCTGATGTTGGGCGGTGCAGGTGACCAGCCCCTCGTCCGTCAGCTTGTTCAGCGCAGGATAGATCGAGCCGAAGCCGCCGTCCGCGAAATGGCTGAACGGGCCTTCCTCGAACGCCTTGCGGATCTCATAGCCGGACGCTTCGCCGAGGGCGAGCACACCGAGGCATGTGGTTTTTGTGTCCATCTGGGTCCCGACCGTGCGCCGCGCGCCCGTTGTTCGGGCTGCATACCCGATCCCGCGCAGTCATTTGGCACGGCGGACACATAGTACCCGCGCCGACCTATATCAAGTCAAAATATATCGGATCGATATAACTTTATTCGGGAGTTTTTGCCGAAAACGCGGCCATAAACAACCAATAGGCGTTAGTTGTCCTTGGCTTCCTCGATCCAGGGGATTTTCGCGATGGGGATTCCTTCTTCCGCCAGGGATTCCGCTTCTTCGCTGGTCGCTTCGCCATAGATGCCGCGCGCCTCGCTTTCACCGTAGTGAATCTTGCGGGCTTCCTCGGCGAACCGGTCGCCGACATGTTCGTGGGTGGATTCCACCGTGCGCCGGAATTCGCGCAGAATTTCCCGCATCTTGCTGGCGGCTTCGGTCTGTGCGGCGGTCTGGCTGCGGCTGGACGAGATGTTCGGTCGGCTCAGCGCCTTTTCGACCTTGCGGCTGCCGCATATCGGGCAGTCGATCTTCTTCTGGGCGATCTGGTCCTCGAATGCGGCTGAATCCTTGAACCAGCCCTCGAATTCATGGTCCTTTGCGCAGCGAAGGTTGAACGAAATCATATCGGTCGACCATATTTTCGTTACCCCTTGAAGGGGCCTTGTTTCTGATTTGGCCCTAAATGCCGTGGCTTGCAAGCCATCTGATACGAAAGGCGGGATCATGACAGATCATCTGACCCAGCGTCATGCCGGGTTCACAGCGCCAAGTTCCTGGATCGAACGCTGGGCCGGGCTTGTCCCCCCGGGTGCCCCGGTCCTGGATCTAGCCTGCGGGAACGGGCGTCACGGCAGGCTGTTTCTGGGCCGTGGTCACGAGACCGTCTTCCTCGACAAGGATACCACGGCCGTCGCGGATCTGGCCGGTACTGCCGGCGCGGACATCCGGGAGGTGGACCTGGAGGGTGGCCGGCCGTTCCCCCTCGCCGGCCGCCGCTTCGGCGCGGTGATCGTGACCTGCTATCTGCATCGTCCCATTCTGCACGATATCGTTGCCGCCGTCGCGCCGGGTGGCGTTCTTCTCTATGAGACCTTCGCGAAGGGAAACGAGGCCTATGGGCATCCTGCGCGGGAGGCGTATCTTCTGGAGGAAGGCGAATTGCTTCGCGCCGTCGACGGCAAACTGACTGTCCGGGCTTACGAGCATGGCTATGATGACGTGCCGAAGCCGGGCATCCGTCAGCGCATTTGCGCAGTGCATCCGGCCGGCTAAGGCTTGGTCGCGTTCAAAACAAACGGCAAAAACAAGCAATTCATGTCGCGAACCGAATACTGAGATGTTGGGACTGGGAGATTCTAGAGGGCAATAACGCTTCGGCGCATTGTCTTAGGGAGATCCATCAGTATGGCCCGAACATCCGGCCGGCGCGCGATGCGCGAACGGCGCGGCAAGTCCGCCGGTATCAAGCAGCTTCCCTGGTACCAAAGCCTGCGCAACCCATTTCCGCCCATGTGTCCGTTGTCGGCCGATCAGGTCGAAGCGATCCATGAGGCCAGCCTGGACGTCATCGAACGTGAGGGGCTGGAGGTGAACGGAGACCGGGCGCTGGACCTCTACGCCGCAGCCGGGGCCGAGGTGGACCGTGCCAATGAAAAGGTGAAGATGGACCGGGCGCTGGTGATGGAGTTGATGGCGCATGCGCCGTCGGAATTCATCCTGACGCCGCGCAACCCGGATCATGCCATCGTCGTCGGCGGCGATCATATCAATTTCGGTCTGGTTTCCGGGCCGCCGAATGTGCACGACGCGATCCGCGGGCGTCGCGTGGGCAACTTCGCCGATTACGTGACGCTGGCCAAGTTCGCGCAGTTCTTCAATTGCATCCGGTTTCTGGGTAATCAGGCCGTGGCACCGACGGATCTGCCGGCCAACACCCGCCACATGGATTCGACCCGGGCCAATGTCGTCTTTACCGACAAGGCCTTCAATCATCAGCTGATCGGCGCGGGCCGGGCCAGGGATTCCTGCGAGATCGTGGCACGGGCCTGCGGCAAGTCGCTGGACGCATTGATGGAGACACCCGCCTGTATCGGCAACATCAATGTCAACAGCCCGCGCAAGCTGGACGAACATATGGCGACGGGCGCGATCCAGATGGCTGAACTGGGGCAGGCCACGATCGTCACCCCGTTCACGCTGATGGGGGCGATGACGCCGGTGACCATGGCCGCCGCCCTGGTGCAGCAGAATGCCGAAGCCCTGTTCGCCATGTGCCTGACCCAGATCGTCCGGCCCGGCGCACCGGTCGTCTATGGCGGGTTCACGTCCAATGTCGACATGAAGTCGGGCGCCCCCGCATTCGGGACCCCGGAAAACTCCAAGGCCAATCTGGCGGGCGGGCAGTTGGCACGCTTCTACAAGGTTCCCTACCGGACCAGTGCCTGCAACGCTTCCAACACCGTCGATGCGCAGGCCACCTATGAGACGATGATGGCGATGTTCGGCGCGCTGATGGGTCACGGCAACTTCATCTATCACGCGGCCGGGTGGCTGGAAGGGGGGCTCGTCGCCTCCTTCGAAAAGGTCATGGTCGATGTCGAGATGATTCAGCACATGATCGGCATGATTCAGCCGATCGACACCGCGCCGGACGAGTTGGGGCTGGATGCCATCGCCTCGGTGCAGCCGGGCGGGCATTTCTTCGGCACCGACCATACGATGGCACGCTACGAGACGGCGTTCTACGCGCCGATCCTCAGCGACTGGACCAATAGTGAGGCCTGGGCCGCCGCCGGGGCGAAGGACACGACCCAGCGCGCGACCGACCTGTGGCAGCAGGTTCTGGAAGAGTACGAACAGCCGCCGCTCGATCCGGATCGTCTGGAATCGATCGACGCCTTCATCGCCGGACGGAAGGAAGAAATCGGTGCCGGGGAGCCATGAGGCACACCGGAATCGAATTCGTTCGACAGCGCGCAAAACGCGCTTTTGCTTTTGCGCGAAGGGATTAAGGTACCTCGCATGGTGATGCGTGGATCCGGCGAGCCCGAGCAATTCGGGTATCTTCTCCTGCCAAGCTTTTCGTTGATGGCGTTTTCCTCCGCCGTCGAACCGCTGCGCGCGGCCAATACGATTGCCGGCAAGACGATGTACGAATGGTCGCTGATTTCGATGGATGGCGAGGCGGTAACCGCATCGAACGACATCGATATCATGCCGGACCTGTCCGTCGCGACGGACAAGAGATTCGACTATCTGTTTGTTGTCGGCGGTACCGGGGCGGAGAAGATCAAGGACCCGCGGGCAATCAACTATGTGCGCAAGCTGTCCCGGATGGGGACGACCATCGGGGCGGTTTCGACGGCGCCTTATCTGCTGGCGCATGCCGGGCTGCTGGACAACCGGCGCTGCACCATCCACTGGGAGTATCTCGACGGATTCCGGGAGGATTTTCCGCATCTCGAGATTACCGACGAACTGTTCGAGATCGACGGCGGAATCGTGACCTGCTCCGGCGGCACGGCATCGATCGATCTTCTGCTGCACATGATCAGCCATTCCTATGGTCACGATCTGGCGACCCATGTGTCGGAGTGGTTCCTGCACAAGCAGATCCGTGAGCAGTCCGAACATCAGCGCATGGCGCTGCGGTTTCGTGTCGGGGTCAGTCACCCCAAGCTGCTGGGTGCGATCCAGTTCATGGAAGAGAATCTGGAGACACCGTTGGACCGGGAGGAGATCGCCGAGGCGGTCAGCCTTTCCACACGCCAGTTGGAGCGCCTGTTCCGGAAATACCTGAATTCCACGCCCCGCAAATACTATTTCGGCCTGCGCATGCAGCGGGCCCGCATCCTTTTGCGCCAGACCAGCATGTCGGTGCTGGATGTCGCCCTGGCCTGCGGCTTCGTGTCGGCCAGTCATTTTGCAAAATGTTACCGCGAGTTCTTCGGCCATTCGCCCCGCCGGGACCGCGCACCGGAGGCCTGAGATCATGAGCGAGGATCGTGTTCTGTATGACCGCGACGGGGCGGTCGTAACCCTGACCCTGAATCGGCCGGACGAATTGAATGCCTTTTCCGAGGCCCCGATGATCGAGGCGTTCCTCGGCGCGCTGGCGCGGGTGAAGGCCGATGACGGCGTGCGGTGCGTTGTCCTGACCGGAGCGGGACGTGCCTTCTCGGCGGGCGGCAACGTCAAGCACATGCGGGACAAGACCGACATGTTCTCCGGCACAACGTCGGATATCGAACGCGCCTATGCCGAAGGCATACATCGGGTGCCACCGGCATTCTGGAACCTGGAGATCCCGGTGATCGCGGCCGTGAACGGGCCCGCCTATGGCGCGGCGCTGGACCTCGTCTGCATGTGCGATATCCGATTGGCGACTCCGGCGGCGAAGTTCGGGGCGCCTTTCGTGAAGCTGGGCATTTCGCCCGGGGATGGCGCGGCGTGGTTCCTCAGCCGGATCATCGGTCTCTCGGCGGCGGCGGAGATGATCCTGACAGGGGAGCCGGCCGACGCGGAGAAAGCGAAGGAATGGGGCTTGATCTCGCGCATCGTGCCGCAGGAAAACCTGCTGACCGAGGCACATGCCATCGCCTGCCGCATCGCGGCCAATGCACCGCGTGCCGTTCAGTTGTCGAAGCGTCTGCTGCGCAAGGCCCCGCATCAGAGCCTGGAGGACCATCTGGCGATGTGTGCGTCCTATCAGGCCCTGCTGCATGGTACGGCCGATCATGCCGAGGCCGTGGCCGCGCATCTGGAAAAGCGGAAGCCGGTTTTCGACGGTTCCTAGGCGGCCCCGGTCACGCTGCGAGGCGCGGCTGTCGGATCATTGCGCGGTTCACCAGGACCAGCCCGATCGCGACCAGGATGGCGGCGATGCTCTGCTGCGTGCTGGGGATTTCCGCGAAGATCAGATAGGCCAGCGCGATGCCGGTAACCGCTGCGACCGATCCGATCTGACTCAGATAGACGGGCCCGGCCAGTTTCTGGAGCCGGAAATAGACATCATAGAGGACCGCGAAGGTGAGCGATTGCACGGCCAGCAATCCGGCGCTTTCCGCTGTCCAATCCGCAGGACCGAAATCGATTCCGAAGAACATCAGCATCGCAACCATGGTCACGGCGCCGAAAACCAGCATGCCGATCGACATCTGCATGGAATCCGCGCCTTTGGGCCAGTAGGCGCTGCGGTAGATGTTTGCGATTGCCAGGATGACCGGCACGGAGAGCGCAGCCAGAACCCAGAGATTGTAGCCGCCGTCGACGCCGGTCTTGGCCGTCGCCAGAACCGCTCCGCCCGCGACGCCGAACAGGACGCCGAGAAACTTCATGCCATCGAACCTGTCCATCCGAAGGGCCAGGGCCAGGGCGTAGGTCAGCATGAGCGGGAAGGCAAAACACAGGGCGACGAAGCCGGCGCCGACATGCTCGACCGCGGCGAAGGTGATCGCGTTGGGAATCGCAAAGAGGATACCCGAGAAGATCGCGAAGACCAGGGCGGAGCCGCCGGGAAGCGGCGTCCGTCGCCGGGCCAGTTGTCCGACGGTCTGGATGGCCGCACCGATAATCATGGACCAAAGCAGCAGGGCCAGCGGCGGCCAGGACACCGAGCCCGATGCCTTCGCCCAAATGGCCGAGAGCCCGAGCAGGGATCCCGTGGCCAGCAGCAGGCCCACGGCGTGCCACACATTCGGGCGGATTGCGGAATTCGTCTGACCTATTTTCATCGCTCCTCACGCATAGGCGGTCCGGACAGTCTGGACAACTCGATCCGCATTACTTAATATCAAGTATCTTAATAGCAAGAGATTTTGTGATGACGGATCGCGCAGCCAATGCAAGGGCCCAATGGGAGGCGGAAATCCCCGGGTTGAACCTCCTTCCGATGGAGCTTCTCGGACGTATGACCGAGGCGTCCCAGCTGATACGGGCGACATTTCTGTATCCTGTCTTCAACCAGTTCGGGTTGAAGCCGGGAGAGGTGGATGTCCTGATGACCTTGCGGCGGTCCGGCCCGCCCTATGCCCTGACGCCGACGGAGCTATACAATTCGACCATGATCTCGTCGGGCGGCATGACGGCACGGTTGGATCGGCTGGAAAAGGCCGGATTGATCGTCCGCATGCCCCATGAAACGGATCGGCGTGCCGTCCGGATTTCCCTGACGGATGACGGCAGGGATCTGATCGACCGGATGCTTCCCCTGCATGTTGCCGCACAGAGGCAGGCTGTTGCCGGACTTAGCGATGCGGAACAGCGTGCCCTCGCCGATCTACTGGCAAAGCTGCTGCAAGAGGTGTCTGCCGAAGGTCGTAATAACAAATAGAATATGTATAATTATTATTTCTACAGTTGACATGGTGGAAATTTTGCCGCATCACTTGCCTCTGGCGTATGAGGGCCCATTTGTGGTATCTCGCGAATTTGGAAATCCGGAAGTCCCCGCTGTCACGGTTGGGATGCCGGGTTTTTTTGGAAGGAGCGTCGCAAGATGGAAGTGAAGAAACAGGCCATTCCGGGTTCGGTCAACGCCGTCACGGTCGTGGATGTGCATCACTGGACCGACCGTCTGTTCTCATTCCGGGTCACTCGCCCGGATAGCTTCCGTTTCCGCTCCGGCGAGTTCGTGATGATCGGGCTAATGAAGGACGACGGCAAGCCGCTGCTGCGTGCCTACTCCATTGCCAGCCCGTCCTGGGATCACGAACTGGACTTCTTCTCGATCAAGGTTGAAGACGGGCCGCTGACCAGTCGCCTTCAGAAGATCCAGGTCGGCGATGAAATCCTGCTGGGCAAGAAGCCGACCGGCACGCTGGTGCTGGACGCCCTGCTGCCGGGCAAGACGCTGTATCTGCTGTCCACCGGTACGGGCATTGCACCTTTCGCCAGCGTCATCCGCGATCCGGAAACGTATGACCGGTTCGAGCATGTCGTTCTGACGCATACCTGCCGCGACGTGGCGGAACTCGCCTATGGCGAAAAGATCGTAAAGGACACGCTGGAAGACCCGCTGGTCGGTGAAATGGTTCAGGGTCGTCTGACCCATTACACCTCGACGACCCGTGAGGCGCATACCCATACCGGCCGCATCACGACCCTGATCGAAAACGGAAAGCTGTTCGAGGATCTGGGCCGCAAGCCGTTCAACAAGGACGACGACCGGGTCATGATCTGCGGCTCCATGGGCATGCTCCAGGACACGAAGGATCTGTGCGAGGCGGCGGGCCTGACCGAGGGCGCCAACTCCATGCCTGGCGAATTCGTGATCGAGAAGGCCTTCGTCGGTTAGGCCGACGCCGGCCCTATTTTCCGGTTTTTTCGTAACAGCCCGCGACGGCGCCGCGCAATTGCGTGAGCGCGAGTACGGAATCGATCGTCGGTGTCGGCGTTTCGGTCAGTCGACCCAGTTCCTGGACAGCGGTCACAAGCGCGTCGATTTCCATAGCCCGACCGCGCTCAAGATCCTGCAGCATGGACGTCTTGTGTGCGCCGACGGCGGCTGCGCCATCGATGCGTTTCTCGACATCGATGGCAAAGCGGACACCCAGTTTCTCACCGATCGCCTGCCCTTCTAGCATCATGGCCTTCGCGACGGCGCGCGTGCCTGGATCGGCGCAGATCTGTTCCAGGGTCGCCCCGGTCAGCGCACTGATCGGATTGAAGGACAAATTCCCCCAGAGCTTGACCCAGATCTCGTCCCGAATGCGCGGTTTGACCGGCGCTTTCAGCCCGCCGGCGCGCATCGCCTCGGCCAGGGCGGAGACGCGGTCCGATTTTTCGCCACTAGGCTCCCCCAGGGTGAATCGGTCGCCTTCGATATGACGGACAATGCCGGGCTCGGTGACCTCGCAGGCAGGATAGACGACGCAGCCGATGGCGCGTTCCGGTCCGATCCCGCGCCACTGGGCGCCCCCCGGGTCGACGCTTTCAAGCCGCGTACCGGCTAGCGGCCCCTCGATGCCATGGAAGTACCACCACGGTACCCCATTCACGGCCGTCACCACGGCGGTCCGGTCGTGAAACAGCGTTGTCATCCGGTCGGCAACGGCCGGGACCGAATGGGCCTTCAGGGCAACGATGACGTAATCCTGTGGACCGAGATCGGCGGGATTGTCCGAGGCCGCAACCGCAATGTTTCTGGTTTCTCCGCCGATATGCAGGCTGAGGCCGTTCTGCCGTATGGCCGCCAGATGAGGGCCACGAGCGACAAGACTGACATCCGCGCCGCCATCCGCCAGAGCCACGGCCATATAGCCGCCGATGGCACCGGCTCCGTAGATGCAGACCTTCATACTCAACCCTCCCCCGCGATGAAGCCGTCAGCCTAGCACGGTACCTTCGGATAGGCGCAAGCCGCGCAGGAAGTCCGCACCGGAAACAGGGCTGCGGCCGGGGCGCTGCACGCGGCGCAGGCGCAGACCGCCGGTGCCGCAGGCGATCAGCCCTTCGTCGTTCAGCACGGTTCCGGGGGCGGCGTTGCGGTCCGGCATGCCGGGCAGGGCACTCAGAAGTTTGATCCGTTCGCCGCCATGATTGAAATAGCAGCCGGGCCAGGGCGTGAGGGCACGGACGCGACGGTCGAGTTCGGCGGCGCTTTCCGACCAGTCGATCAGGCCCTCCGATTTCCGGAGCTTCTCCGCATAGGTCACACCGCCATCGGGTTGCGGCGTTGGCCGGATCGACCCGTCGACCAGACCGTCCAGAGCCTCCACGATCAAACGCGCGCCCAGATGTGCCAGGTCGTCATGCAAATCCTGCGCAGTGGCACGGTGAAGAATCTGCATGGGCTCTTCCAGGAGGACCGGGCCGGTATCCAGTCCCTCGTCCATCTGCATGATGGAAATGCCTGTTTCCTCATCCCCGGCCAGAATCGCGCGCTGGATCGGCGCGGCGCCGCGCCAGCGCGGCAGCAAGGACGCATGGATGTTCAGGCAGCCGAATTTCGGCATCTCGAGGATCGGTTTCGGCAGGATCAGGCCATAGGCGACTACTACCGCGGCATCCAGCCGCAGATCGGCAAAAGCCGCCTGAGCTTCCGGCGTTTTCAGACTGGCCGGATGGCGCACCGGGATGCCCATTTTCAGGGCCGCCAGATGCACCGGACTGGGTGTTTCCTTCTTGCCGCGGTTCGCCGGGCGCGGGGGCTGAGTATAGACGGCCTCGACCTCATGCCCCGCCCGGACAATCGCGTCCAGAGCGGGAACGGAAAACCCGGGGGTTCCCATGAAGGCCAATCTCAATTTCGTCATGAACCGGATTCCGCGACGGCCCGGCGCTTACTCGGCGGCGGCGGCGCGGCCTTCCTTACTGCGGAGTTTCGTCTGCTTCTGCAGCTTGCGCATGATCATACCACGCTTGAGCGACGAGATGTGATCGACGAAGACAACGCCTTCCAGATGATCGATCTCGTGCTGGATGCAGGTTGCCAGAAGCCCGTCGCATTCGAGGGTCTGTTGCGTCCCGTTCTCGTCGAGATACTTCACTGTCACCGTGGCCGGGCGCCGCACCTCGGCATACTGGTCCGGAAAGCTCAGACAGCCCTCTTCATAGGTTGCCAATTCGTCGGACTGCGTCACGATTTCCGGGTTGATCAGCTTCATCGGCTCCGGGTCGGCGCCACGCGGGGCACAATCGACAACGATAATGCGCTTGGACACGCCGACCTGCGGCGCGGCCAGGCCGATACCCGGGGCGTCATACATCGTCTCCAGCATGTCGTCGAGCAGCGTGCGGATTTCGTCATCCACAGTCTCGACCGGCTCGCATTTCATTTTCAGCACCGGATGCGGTGCGACCAGGATCGGCAGGATCGCCATGGCCCGAATTCCAACTAGTGAATGTTCTGTGTCGTAGGTAAGCCGCAAGGCCCGTCCGGTCAAGGGAACGGCGGGCTCTGGTGCCGGATCAGGCGCCGACCTCGACGATCACCGGAACGTGGTCGGATGGTTTTTCCCAGCCTCGGGCGTCGGTGAGAATACGCATGTCGGACACACTGTCGGCCAGTCCGGGCGATGCCCAGACATGGTCGAGGCGACGGCCCTTGTTTGCGGCGCGCCAGTCGCGGGAGCGGTAGCTCCACCACGTGTACATCTTCTCGTCGTCAGGCACGAATTTGCGCATGCAGTCGACCCAACCGAAGGCGTTCTGGGCGGCGGTGAACTTTTCGACCTCGATCGGCGTGTGGCTGACCACTTTCAGCAGTTGCTTGTGGGACCAGACATCCTGCTCCAGCGGGGCGATATTCAAATCGCCGACCACCATGATCTTGTCGGACTGCTTGCGGTTGGCGCCAAACCAGGTGGTCATCTCATCGACGAAGTCCAGCTTGTGGCCGAACTTTTCGTTCACAGCGCGGTCCGGCTCATCGCCGCCGGCCGGGACATAGAGCGAGTGAATTTCGATCCCGCCGGGCAGGGTGGCAAAGATGTGCCGACCGTCGGCCTTGCCGGTCCATTCGTGACGTCCGACATTCTCCAGCGGCAGCTTGGACAGAATGCAGACGCCGTTATAGCCCTTGATCCCGTTGATCGCGACATGCTCATAACCGAGGGCGCGCACGTCATCGAACGGAAACTGCGGGTCGTCGACCTTGGTTTCCTGGAGACACAGGACGTCCGGGGCGACCTCCTTCGTGAACTGCTCTACGATCGGCATGCGAAGGCGTACCGAATTGATGTTCCAGGTTGCGATCCGCATGGCGTGGTTCCCTGTCGGTTACTTCGTTTTCGAATAGGCGCGTGCTGCATCGCCGAAGGCGGCGAACATGGCCTGACTCAACGGCCAGGCCAGGGCGGTCGGGTGTTCCGGATGCCATTGAACGCTGAGCAGGAACCCCTTGGCGTCGGGCAGGGAGACCGCCTCGATCACGCCGTCGTCACTGACGCATTCGACGAACAGGCCGTCGGCCAGCCGGTCGATGCCCTGGGAATGCAGCGAGTTCACCATGACGGTACCGGTCTTGCCCGCAAGTTTCTCCAGCATGCCCCCGGGCTTGATGTCTACCGGATGCGCCTCGCCATACCGTTCGCCGAGCGGGATATCCCGACGCATGCGGTGATCCCGCTTGCCGGGCAGTTCCTGCAGGTTCTGATGGAGCGTGCCACCCAGCACGACATTCAGTTCCTGATGGCCGCGGCAGACCGCGAAAATCGGCAGGCCGCGGTCCAGTGCCTTGCGGATCAGCGGCAGCGTCATGGAATCGCGCAGCGGATCGCGCTCCGTGTCCGGGCGGAACTCGGGGCCGTTATAGTGCTGCGGCTCGACATTGGATGGGCTGCCGGTCAGAAAAAGGCCGTCCAACTTGTCCAGCAGGTCATCCATGTCGATCTGGTCTGCCATGGCCGGGATCGGCATCGGCAGCCCCCGTGCGGCGCTCGCCACCGCCGATAGATACTTGTGGCCGACCTGGTGGTAATAGCTGCCGCCCTCGCTGTGGCGGGTACAGGCGGAAACGCCGATCAGGGGGATGGACATGGATCGCCTCAGGATTGACTGCGTGGATTGGTAACGCCGGTTTGATTCGCTCCGCTGTCTTACGCGTCTTGCCGGGTCTCGGCAATCCGCCCACTTTATCCATGATGGAAAACCTGACGGAAACGCTGCTCACCTATAAATCCGCCATTGTCGCGGGTTGGATTGCGCTGTTCTTCGCGGTAGAAAGACTGCGCCCGGCGGCCATCGTTCCATTGGGTCGATCGGAACGCATGCGGCGCCTGATCAGCAATGGTGGCTTGTTCGGTGCGAATATCGCGGTGTCGCTACTGATCGTCGTGCCGGTCAGCCTGTGGGCGGCCTCCGTAGGGCCGGAATGGCGTGAAAGCCTTGCCCCCTGGTGGCAAGGCGGCTGGGGGCTGGTCTTCGATCTGCTGCTGCTGGATTTCCTGATCTACTGGTGGCATCGCGCCAACCACCGCGTGCCCTTCCTGTGGCGGTTCCACGAGATTCACCATCTCGATGAGACCTTGGACAGCACGACGGCAATACGCTTTCACTGGGGTGAAGTCGCCTTGTCGGCCTGTGCCCGGGCGGTCTTCATCATCGTCTTCGATATCCCGCTGGAAAGTGTTCTGATCTTTGAGATCCAGGTGCTGCTGGCGGCGATCTTCGCCCATTCGAATGTGCGCCTGCCGAACGGCGTGGAACGGGCGATCGGTTGGATCTTCGTTACCCCCGCGATTCATTGGGTGCATCATCACGCCGTCCGGCGCGATACGGATTCGAACTATGGGAATCTGTTCAGTTTCTGGGACAGGATGTTCGGATCGTTCAGCCCGAACCGGCGCGAACCCGATATGAAGATCGGCGTCGAACGGGAGTCTGAGCGCTCTTTCTGGCACCTGATGGTCAGGCCCTTCGAAAGGCGAATCTCCTAGAACAGGATGCGTTGCGCGGCGGCGATCCGACCCGTCGCGGGGTTCTGGATCAGAACGGCGCAGCCGCCGTCGCCGGCGACCTCGGACATCTCGACTTGGAACTCGGCGTCGCCGCCGGACCAGGAGGGGCCGACGGTGGTCATGCTCCGTACTACATGGGCGTTCACAAGGCTCCGGCCCGAGTTTTCGCCGCGCAGAATCTCGGTTTCGTGCCGGGCATCGAAGCCGACGACGATCGCCTGATAGGGGCCCGCATCCGGCGGGGTACCGGCCAGTCGGATCGTCAGGCCGCCATCGTCCCCGTGGCTCAGCGTCATTTCCGACGCGCCGTGCTTCTGGGCCTCCATCATGCGCTTCATGGATGCGGCCTCGATCCGGGCCTCCACGGCGCTGCGGCGGGAACCGACTTCATGCGCGCGGCCGTCGACGACCATTTGCGGTGTGTAATTGTAGGGGGAACCGAACAGGGCGTTGTAGGAACGTTGCCGGGCAGTGTAGCGCGGATCGGCAAAGGGATCCTTCCAGCCAATGTAATCCCAGTAATCGACATGGAACTCGAGCGCGATGACGTCGTCACGCGCGGCCAGTTCGGCCAGGAACGCCTCGGCCGGGGGACAGGAACTGCAGCCCTGGCTGGTGAAGAGTTCCACCACGACCAGCGGCGTCTTGCCTGCGGCCTGTGCCGGGGTTCCGGCCCCGGTAAGGGAAATGGCAAGGGCGCCTGCTGCGCCCGCGAGGAGAGTACGACGTGACGTTTTCATGGCGCTAAAATAGGCGCGCGGGCACTCACACCCGAATCAATTATGGGTGACATCACAGGCTGGTGAGCGCGCCTGATCAGCCGGATGCGACCTTTACCGAGATGGACAGCGATTGGAACGCTTCTTCCGGCCCGAAATAGGAGCCTCGTACCGGGGACGCCTGGGATGGATCGCGTGCCACGGCGACCCGGATCAGGTTCGCACCGCCGGCAATCCCGTTGGTCGGATCGAACTCGACCCAGCCGGCGCCGGGCAGATAGATCTGCACCCAGGCATGCGTGGCACCGGCCCCGCGCAGGTCCGCGCCACGCGGCAGGGTCGGGTCCTTCATTGCCGCGTCCAAAGCCGGATCGTAGAGATAGCCCGACACGAAGCGTGCACCCAGACCGATGCTTCGGACCGCCTCCATGAAGAACAGGGCGAAGTCCCGGCACGTTCCTGCCCCGCGATCCAGGGTTTCCGTCGGCGTCTGGGTTCCGTGAGCTTCCCGGGATTCGTAGGCGAAGGTCTTGCGGACCGCATCGTTCATCGCCATCAGCGTGTCCGGCGTGTCCTTGCCGTTCAGGAACTGCCGCGCCCATTCGGTGATGCGGTGCTGTTCGTCGTGATAGTGCCGTTCCATACACCGCCCGAGATCCGCCACCTCGTCCGAATGATAGGGAAAGGGCAAGGTCCGGGCATAATCGTCCAAGGGTGAGAAATCCGGCTCCGTGAGGCCGTAATGCTCGATCCGGATCGTGTTCTCGATATCCAGCCGGTCCGATTCTTCCTGGAACTCGACACGCGCGACGGAGTTGCCGAACACGTCATGGGTCCAGCGGATCGTCGATGCCGGATGAATGGCGATCGATGCTTCCAGCATGCGCAGATCGTGGCTATCGCGCGGCCGC
The DNA here is from genome assembly GCA_033344895.1 of Alphaproteobacteria bacterium. NCBI lineage: Bacteria > Pseudomonadati > Pseudomonadota > Alphaproteobacteria > Alphaproteobacteria bacterium. Next base: position 1,027,559 of record JAWPMN010000001.1, on the reverse strand, counting down.
ATCATCAACGCATGCTCCCCGAACCGGACGGGCCGGTCATAGGTGTAGCTGGTTACGTGATGGACCGTCAGTATCTGCATGGCGGGGAGGGTATAGGCCAAGTCCGTTCGCAGGGCACGGCAAAACTGCGGCTGTCCCGCCCTAAAACGAAGAAAGCGGGCGCCGGGGCCCGCTTTCTGCTCCGTGACATGATCCGCAAGCGTCAGGCGGCCTGCTTCCCCTCCGCCATCAAATTGCGCAGGACGTATTGCAGCACACCCCCATGGCGGTAGTACTCGACCTCGCCCGCGGTATCGATACGGCAGGTCAGCGGAACTTCCTGAGTGCTGCCGTCCGATTTGTTGATGGTCAGGGTTATGTCCTGACGCGGTTTCAATCCGTCCTCGATCCCCTTGATGTCAAAGGTTTCACTGCCGTCCAGGCCCAGAGACTGCCAAGTCGTGCCCTCCTTGAACTGAAGCGGCAGGACGCCCATGCCGACTAGGTTCGAGCGGTGGATACGCTCGAAGCTTTCGACGATGACCGCCTTTACGCCCAGCAGGTTGGTGCCCTTCGCAGCCCAGTCGCGCGACGAGCCTGTGCCGTATTCCTTGCCGCCGAAGACCACCAGCGGCACGCCTTCCGATTTGTACTTCATGGCGGCGTCATAGACCGGCATGGTCTCACCCGACGGCATGTACTTGGTGAATCCGCCCTCGATCTCCGGCACCATGGCATTGCGGATGCGAATGTTGGCGAAGGTGCCGCGCATCATGACCTCATGATTTCCGCGGCGCGAACCGTAGGAATTGAAGTCCGCCGGGCGCACCTGACGTTCGATCAGGTACTGACCCGCCGGGGTGTCGGGCTTGAAGGAGCCGGCCGGCGAGATGTGGTCGGTCGTTACCGAGTCGCCCAGCATCAGCAGCGGGCGCGCGCCTTCGATGTCGCCGGGCGCCTCCGGTTCAGGCTTCATGTCCTCGAAGTACGGCGGGTGCTGAACATAGGTCGAGCCCGAATTCCATTCATAGGTTTCGCCGCCCGACACGTTGATCGCCCGCCATTCCGGCGGCCCCTCGAACACGTTACCATAGCGGGAGCGGAACATCTCGGAGGTGAGCGCAGCCCGAACCGTTTCCTCAACCTCGTGGTTGGTCGGCCAGATATCCTTCAGAAAGACCGGCTTGCCGTCCTTGTCTTCGCCAAGCGGCTCCTTGGTGATGTCGATCGTCATGTTGCCGGCAATGGCATAGGCGACGACCAGCGGCGGCGAGGCCAGGTAGTTTCCGCGGGTCTGCGGGTTGACGCGGCCTTCGAAGTTCCGGTTTCCGGACAGGACCGATGTGACGACCAGGTCGCCCTCATCCACGGCTTTGGAAATCGGCTCCGGCAGCGGGCCGGAATTGCCGATGCAGGTCGTACAGCCATAACCGACCAGATCGAAGCCCAGCGCGTCCAGGTCATCCTGCAGACCGGCCTTCTCAAGATAATCGGTGACGACCTGGGAGCCCGGAGCGAGGGAGGTCTTGACCCATGGCTTTGTGGTCAGGCCCTTTTCCCGCGCCTTGCGGGCCACCAATCCGGCGGCGACAAGGACGGACGGGTTGGATGTGTTGGTACAGGAGGTGATCGCCGCGATGACGACATCGCCGTGCTTCAGCTTGTAGTCGGCGCCTTCGACCGGAACCTGTGTGTTCCAACCGCTGTCGGTCGCCTGGGCTGGTCCGCCTTCGGCGGCCAGGCGGGCTTCCTCGTCATTGGACGGGACCCCCAGATAGTCGGCGATGACTTTCTTGAACTCCGGCGCGGCCATGGACAGGCTGACGCGGTCCTGCGGGCGCTTCGGCCCGGCGAGCGACGGCTCGACCGTGTCCAGGTTCAGTTCCAGTGTATCCGTGAAGACCGGGTCGGCCGATCCGGGTTCGCGCCACATGCCCTGCGCCCTGGCATAGGCTTCAGTCAGCGCGATGTCCTCTTCTTCGCGGCCGGAGAACTCCAGATAGCGGATGGTTTCGGCGTCGATCGGGAAGATACCGCAGGTCGCGCCGTATTCCGGGGCCATGTTGGCGATGGTCGCGCGATCGGCCAGGGTCAGGCTGTCCAACCCTTCGCCGTAGAATTCGACGAACTTCCCGACGACACCCTTCTTCCGCAACATCTGGGTGACGGTCAGCACGAGGTCGGTGGCGGTCATGCCTTCCTTGAGCTTGCCGGACAGTTTGAAGCCGACGACTTCCGGAATCAGCATGGTGACCGGCTGGCCCAGCATGGCGGCTTCGGCTTCGATCCCGCCGACGCCCCAACCCAGCACGCCCAACCCATTCACCATGGTGGTGTGGCTGTCGGTGCCGACCAGAGTGTCCGGATAGGCGATTTCGGTATCGCCGCCATTTTCCGGCGACGACCAGACACCGCGTGCCAGATACTCGACGTTGACTTGGTGGCAGATGCCGGTACCGGGGGGCACGACACGGAAATTGTCGAAGGCAGTCTGTCCCCAACGCAGGAACTCATAGCGTTCGCCATTGCGTTCGAACTCAAGCTCGACATTCTTCTTGAACGCATCCGGACCGCCGAAATAGTCGACCATGACCGAATGGTCGATGACCAGATCGCAGGGGGAGAGCGGGTTAATCTTCTGCGGGTCGCCGCCCATCTTGACCATTGCGGCGCGCATTGCGGCCAGGTCGACGACGGCGGGCACGCCGGTAAAGTCCTGCATCAGCACGCGGGCCGGCCGATAGGCAATCTCCCGGTCGGAACTCCTGGCCTTCAGCCAGTCGGCCATGGCCTGTACGTCCTCGGTCGTGACGCTGGCGCCGTCTTCGAAACGCAGCAGGTTTTCCAGCAGAACCTTCAACGAAAAGGGTAGGCGCGACACGTCGCCGATTGTCTCCGCGGCTGCCGCGATCGAATAATAGTCATAATTCCGCGCACCGACGGTGAGCGTGCGGCGGGTCTTCAAACTGTCTTGGCCAGTCATGGTCATGGCTTTGAAATCTCCCGTTCCAAAAAAGGCTGGGGACGGGGAATTCGAGGCCCTGCGCTCTGCGGTTCATTGGCGCGGGCTGACCGAACTTCCCCCGCGAATTACAGATGGGTCGGGTTATACTGCATCGCAATAGGCCCGTCCAATTTGCGACGATGCAGGGGGCGTGGCGGCGCCCGGGGCAGGGGTCAGCCGAGGCCGATGCCGTCGGCGACGGCCTTTGCGACGGCCGCGGTAAAGCTCGAAACACCGAAACGCTTGGCAATCTGCTGGTGTCGTTTCTCCAGCATGCGCGGCGAAATATCCAGCAGCTTGGCCTGTTCCTGGAAGCTCAGTTCCGGGTGGTCGATCTGGATGCGCAGGACATCCATCTGCTTCTCGCTGAGATTGATGAAGTCACGCGCCGTGCGGGTCAGGCCCGGATGACCGCGCAGCAGTTCATCCATACGCACCGCCGCGATCGACAGTTCAGCGCGGAACTGCATGAAAAGGGAATCGACCGATTTGTCGGATGTCAGGATGAGGGCGCTGACATTCTGACCGCGCCCGCCGAATATGACGGTTCCGTCGCGAACACCGAACGCTTCCCAGACTCGGGTAGCGTCGTTGGCATAGGGGCCCGTCAGTGTCGCGCGCGCCTCGGAGAAGGTGAAATTCTGCCAGCGGCGCCGAATGGCGACGGCCACGGGACAGAACCTGTCCGCCTGAATGCCGTAGTAATGCTCAAGGAATCCATCCGGCATGGCATCCCAGGTCAGGACCGCGTCCGTTTCCCAGGATTGCCAGAAGGCCCATTTGAACCCCAGCGCCTTCACGGTCCGAACCACGGTCATGGGCGAATCCGCGTTTGCGAACGCATTCAAAGCCGATCCCGTCCCCAGGGAGACGAGCGGCGCCGATACGGCGTTGGCATTGTGGGACTTACGATCCGCCACGTTTCGGAATTTACCCTTCAGTACATTCAGTGATTGTAGAATACGCCGATTCTATTACCGGGACCTTAAAGTGGTTGTCGTCATCCGCGCCTTGCGCACATGCCGTGACCCTTGTACCGCGTCCTTTATGTACGCCCCATCTGGATTCGGGCAGCCGGTGGGCCGCCCGCTTCCAGCGCAACGGTAGGATCCGCCTGTCTAACTGGCTGAAAACCCTACATTTCGGCATGCTGAGACAGGTATCGGTCGAAATCGAGATATTCGACCGACCCATTCATTGCCTCAAGGAGGTCGGAATCCTCCGACACGGCATGAATGTCTCTGGCATCGCGTAGATTTAGCCGAATCTGGTGATACTCGACATTGTTGTATACTGCGGGCGGTACATTCATCAACTCAAATCCATGCTTCTGCCAGAATTTGAGCAGTTTCGGGTTCTCGACCGCGCCGACAACCGCGCTGACCCCTTTGAATTCGCTGTAGGCCCGTGCGGTTCGGGCGAGACCCAGCAGCGCCTTCGTGCCGAGCCGACCGGCATTGGGGAGAATGGCCAGCCGTTCCCATGCCGCGACGCCGCCCGCGCCCGCGCTCAGGATCCTCACCCGCATGGTGCCGATCGGCGCTTTGCCGCATTTCGCCAGGAGATGGGTCGTGCTGACCAGATCGTTGCCGTCGAATTCTTCGTGGAACGGTTCGCCGCGGGCCAGGAATGCGGCGGATCTGACGGCGTTGCACGCCATGAAGTCGTTCATCGTGGTCACCACAATGACGCGTACTGAATCGGCATCCTTATGCCGGGGGTGGTCAATCTTGAGTTCTGACATGATCTTCCCTTCCACTTAAACGGTTGGATTTGGGCGCTTTCGGCACCCGTGAGTACTCTTTTACCGTGTTCTACGGATAAAAACGCGATTTTCCTTGAACATATGTAATTTCACTGTAATGTAATTGCACTTCTGCCGTGTATTCGGGTCCTGTATTGAAGACGCAAACTCGTGCTTCGGGACCTTGGGGCGAACGCCCCGTCAGTACGTCCGGCGGTGTCGGTGTCAGCCGGCCTAAATCCAGCTTTCCATGAATCCGTTGTTGCGGTCTTTGGTCCGCAGTGGATCGGTCGTGCCTCACACCATCCGCCAAGCCGGGCTCATGGGAGCGGTTTCATCCAAGTCGAAACAGGAGATTGATATGCCGCATCCTACGGATGTTTATGTTGGCCGCCGTGTGCGCGAAGCGCGTGTTGCCAAGGGAATGTCCCAGACTGATCTGGGCGACAAGCTGGGCGTAAGTTTTCAGCAGGTGCAGAAGTACGAGAAGGGCACGAACCGGATCGGCGCCAGCCGCCTGTTGCAGACCTCCGTCGCATTGAGTGTTCCGGTCGAGTATTTCTTTGACGGGATCGACGGCGTCGATGCCGATCAGGGGCCGAACAACGCGAAACTGTCGCGGAAGGCCATCGCCACGGCGACCAAGCTTCACCAGATCCCGGACGACGCCATGCGTCGTGAGATCATCCGCCTGATCGACGTTGCCGCCGAGGCGCGCCTGGCGAGCTAAAATCAGTGACGGTAGTGTATTGTTTCAAGGGCGGTCGCGCCGTTGTCAGCAGCGGTGCGGCCGAACCTTGCAGATCGGTACCGTATTCACCTTTTTTGCGCGACGACGTTACAGACGGGACATGGTCCGGACGAGCTGTTTGACCGCCGTCCGCATACCCTCGTTCTCGATCCGCTGGATATCCCGCGCGATCCGCATTGCCTCCGGATCGGCCAAAGGCTTGTCAGCGGCATCCGTGACGGACGCAATGCCGTCGAAAATGTCGTTCACCGACACTTTAAGGGCTTCGCAAATCTGAATGAGGCGGCTCGCCCCCATTCGGTTGACGCCCTTTTCATACTTCTGAACCTGTTGGAAACTGACACCGAGTTTCAGACCCAGATCCGTCTGAGACAGTCCGGCACGTGTACGCAACTCGCGAACGCGATTCCCTACTGCAACGTCAACTGGATGCGCCATCCCTTAGTCCCTCTCAACCCCCCAAATCCAGGTCGTAACGATTATCCTATCCCAGCGGTAATTCAACTTGATTGATTTTTTTCAATTCAATTAAAACGTGAGGTTAACGGTATTGAAATGCCGCACTCTAAAACTTTAGCGGTACAATTGGCAGTCCATAGGGTGTATTTGTTTCCTATTTGGCGGTTATTTCGCCACTAGAGGGTTCTGTAACAAAGGAGCAACAGTATCGATGCCAGATTATCGATTCGTCGCCGACCGGGATGCGGTCGTACTGGTCAGCGTCGGCAAGGATGGGGCAACAAATGCCGCTCCGATCCGGATAGAGGCGGCGCGAAGCCGGTCACCGGACGATGACGATCTGGAGATTTGGGGGATGACGGCGACGCTGGACGGCGACGAACTGGCTCAGGTTGCGGCTCGTTGCCTGAATGCGGCGCTCAGCATCGACCGGGAAGACATCGCGACCGCCTCACAGGCCCTGGAAATCCTGGTGGCGCAGCAACTGGCGAAAGTCGATGCCGACGATCCGGTGGCTTTGGTTGAGGAGGCGATGCGCTATGTCCTGCGGCAGGAGCGTTGGCGGTTCGAGATCGTTCGCGAAGGCCGAGAAGACGGTGTCAGACTGGCCCTTAGCAATCCGGCAGGGGCGCCGGTGCCGCTGGCGGTACATGTCTCCAATCGCGGCCGGACGCCCAGTTTCTGGGTCATGCAGGACAATCGTCTGGTTCAGGGGGGACATGCCTACAAGATCCCGATCCAGGCTGCGACCGCGCTGAAATCGGCGGTGGAAGACTACCTGTATGCCCACGATACCGGCGATATCCGTCCGCACGGATAGCGGCCCCTCCGATCAGGCTGCGGGGACAGCACGCATGACAGCCTGCCCCGAACGAAACGGGTTGGCGTCTGCTGTTTTTTCGGGAGGAAGTGGTGCCGCCAGGGTGACTCGAACACCCGACCTACGCATTACGAATGCGCCGCTCTACCAACTGAGCTATGGCGGCCCGCCACAATCGATGCCTGCTCGCCACTGGCGTCAGGCGGCAGGGTTTTATCCGCACCGCAGCCGCATTGCAAGTCCGACCTGACCTGATTTCGCCGCGAAATGTGACCTGAAAGACGAAAAAATTGGGGCAATGTGACGGCAATCACTTACGTTTGCGCCTATGTGACCCATATTGATCGTCAGAAGGCGGCGCAAATCCTCGGCGCTTCGATCCAAAAGGATCCGTCCCCCGCCGGGGAAACACCGCAACCTTCTACCTCCAAGTCAGACTCAGGCCGGTCCCGTCCGGCCTTTTTTTTGAGCTGAATCCGGCGACCGGTCAGACGACGACACCGTCATCCCGGTGGTCGCCCAGATGGGATTGGGGTTCGACGGCCGTGGTAAGACCCTGAGAATCTTCAACCTCCGTTGCGCGCATCAGCCAGGCATGCGCCGCCGTCAGGTCACCATGCTCGGATTCTTCCAGTCGCGCCCAGAGACGGCACAGGCGCGGTGGCACAGGCTCCCCGACGATGTCGAGGGACTTCGCCAGATGCGACCGGGCTTCACCCCACAATTCGGCATCCAGGCTGGCATCGGCCAGTGCCATATGGCTTTCCGCGTCATCGGGCGCGAGGCTGAGCAGTTTTTCAAACCGCTTTACCTGGGCGAGGGCGGTTGTCCCCTCCGGTGCAAGGTCCCGATAGGCTGCCGCCAGATGGGGGCCGGGCGCCTTCTGCCAGGCATCCTCGATCAGTTTCTCCGCCTTCCGGTCCTTACCGGCACGCGCCATCAGGCTTGCGGCCAGGGTGACGGCCTCCGCATTTTCCGGATCGGCCTTCAGCGCGGTCTGCGCCGTTTTCAGGGCCGGCCCGTCATCGCCTCTAATTGACAGCAACTCGGCCTGCCGGACGGCCAGACGTGCGCGAACCGGGGCGGCTTCCTCGGGCGGCAGAGCGCCGGTACGCTCTGCATCCTCCAATGTTTTGAGGGCGCTGGCCCAACGGCCGGCATTGATCTGCAGGTCCAGCAGCTCCAGCAACACCCATTTGGCGGCAGGGCGCAGCTTTCGTGCTTCCTCGGCCAATTCCAATGCACGGGCCTTGTCCCCGGCACGCAGAGCCTGGGTCATCAGACCGCGCAGTCCGAGGAACGCCACCTCGGGGTCGCCGCGCATATCCTCGAAATAGGCCACAGCGGCCTGATCGTCGCCGGACAGGCGGGCGCTTTGGGCCTGCAGCAGCTTGGTCAGGGGCGCGTCGGTCAGCAGATCCTTGGCGCGGCGTGATTGCCGCCGGGATTCGTCCTTGTCGCCCGCCGCGACCGCAACCATGCCCAGCGTCAGGGCGCGATAGCCCTTCATCTCACGGATGGCTTTGCGCTGAGCACGCCAGCGGCCCGGGAAACGAAATACGGTCTGTCGGATTCGTTCCCCGTAGACGAACAAAAGCACCAGAACCAGAAGGCTCAGCGCGAAGACGCCGACCGGCATGTCGATGACCCAGCCCTGCCAGTCGAAGGTGACGCGACCGGGCTCCAGCGCAAAGAACACCGCAAGGGCACCAATGATGCCCAGCTTGATCAGAAACCAGAGAACCCGCCAGGTCATGCGCCGTCCCCGTCTTTGCTGTCGCCGTCCGTAACGCCGTTCAGGCCGGCCGCAACCGTTCGGCGGAGGTGGCGCAATGCGGCTTCCGCCGCCAGTCGGGCTTCTGCGCCGGCGAGCCAGAGATCGACTGTCGTGGAGACATCTCGAACCGGCGTCAGAGCGGCAACGGCGCCGGTCAGGTCGCCGCGTGCCAGCGCTGCCTCTGCGCGGCTGACGGGGGGCGCGTCGGGGGCATCGCCCTTGCGACGGACCGAAACCAGTGACCGAGCGCCGTTCAGCAACGTATCCAGGACATCGCCATCGGTTTTGCCCAGCTCGGTCTGCATTGCCGGGGCTTCACGGCGGAATGCGGCCAGCAGATCGGCATCCGTCGGCACCCCGGAAGCAGCGTAGGGCACCAGCGAGCCGGCGGCCTCGGCAATCGCGGGGTCGTTCTCCGCCAGCGCCTGCAATCGAAGCAGCGCGTCTGAGAAGGGGCGTCCGTCGGCCATGGCGGATTCGACATCGCCGACCGCCAGGGCGAGGCCGGCCTGAGCCGCCCCCTCTATCGCGGGACGACGTTCCAGGGCAGCGATGGCATCGTCCTGACGATTCAGGGTCGCCTCGACACCGGCCAGACCGGCCATAGCCCTTTCGGCCTCCGTGGTGGCCTGTTCTGTCAGACTCTCGATGACCCCCAACCGTTCCAGCAGGCGTGCCCGCGTGTCGTCATCGCGTTCGATCGATGCCTTGACCGAATTGATGGCACCGCGCAGTTCCGATATCTCGCCTTCGAGCGCGGACAGGCGGCTCGCCATGCCGTAGACCACACCGTGGCCGTCTTCACCGGGGACACCCTGTATGGCGACGGGACGCTCCTCAACCGACTGCAGTCGGGTCCGCAGATCCGCGATCTCGGCATTGAGTTCCGACAGATCGACACTTGGAGTGGCTGGTACCATCGGCGCACCGCTGCCCGATGTCCCCTGTGGGATGTACTTGGCCAGATGGGGATCGACGTAGGGGCCCCAGACCGGCCGGGCGACCACTGCCAGGATCGCGGCGACACCGACCAGCAGTGCAAGCTTGCCGCCGCCTTGCGACGCTGTCGCCGGGCGTTCGTCCTGCGGGGAGTCCGGAGCGGCGTCCTCGGACGTGGGCTGTGCCGCGCTCTCCTCCGTATCGATTCTCTGTTCCGTTGCCATGTCGTGACCATCCGTGTCGCCGGCTGCGGCATCGACGGAACCGGCCGCGTCGCTCTGCTCGTTCGCTTCTTCTGACCAGGGAGTCTCGCTCTCCGCCACGCCGTCGTCCGCGTCCCGCTCGGCCGGACCGTCTTTCGGCAGCGCCGCACTCAGGTCGATGTCATGGGCACCGGCGGCGGCGATGATGTCGCGCCATCGGGAATCGGGAATGTGGCCGCGGGTTTTCCAGCCCTGGACGGTGCTGACGGCGACGTCCAATTTCGACGCCATCGGTCGAATGCCGCCAAAAGCCTCGATCACCGCATCGGCATTGAGGTCCTCGACGGGCTCCGCGATCGTATCCTCGTCGGCGATCGCATCGTCGGTCTCGTTGTCCGGCTTGGTTTTGTCTTCCGTCATGGCACCTGCCTTGTTCATTGTCGCGGATTCGACCGCGTTCACACTCGTCGCGCCTGGCCCGACCGTCTCCGCAAGAGCAGCGATTATCGCCGCGGTATCCCGGGTTTCGGCGACTTTGGTTCCGGTCCATTCGATGGCCCGAGCTTCCGCAGCCACGGCCTCGCTGAGACAGATGGCCCAAACCGTACGCGCACGGGGCGCACGCCCTGATTCTTCCAATAGCCTAACAAAGGCTGTGGCGGTACGGGGAGAAAAAAACGTGGTCGCGGCAATTCGACCGCTGTCGAAGGCCGCCAGGCACGCATCGCTCAGCCCGGTAGCCGGTTCGGCATTGTAGAGGTGTTCGCGCCGGACACGGTATCCGATGGCCTCCAGGCGCCCTTTGAGGTCCCCTGCGGTGACGGTACCGGCTGCATGAAAGAACGGCGCTTCCCCCGGCGAAAACCGGGCCTGCACCGACTCGATCAGGGCGTCGACATCCCCTGCGGCTGCTTCAACATCCTCGAATCCGGCCTCCGACGCGGCCAGGGCACTGGCGGGGCCGACAGCGATGACCGGCAGATCCCGACGGGTCGACAATCTTGAAAACGCACGTACGCCGTTGGCCGATGTAAACAGCAGCGCCCGGCAATCGTCGATGTCGATCCGGGCGTCCGCCCGCGGTTCTATCCGAAGCATCGGCTCAACCATGCCATCCAGTCCGATGGCCCGGATCGCATCCAGCAGCGGCGCGGCGTCTTCGGCCGGCCGTGTAATCAGCACAAGAGGGGCGAGGGCGGGGGCGTGGCCGTTGGTATCAGTCAAAGAAGGTCTCGCCCATTTCAGCCCGCAGTTCGGCCGCGGCATCCCGTGCCAGACTTTCGGCGTCTGCAGCCGCGCCGGACCGTTCGACGGTCAACACCCTCGTGCCGTCCTCGCGGGCGACAAGGCCCCGGAACCGAATCGTATCGCCGTTCAGTTCCGCCAGGCCGGCGATCGGGGTGTGGCAGGTTCCATCCAGGACATCCAGAAAGCCGCGCTCGGCATGCACGCGAAGGGCGGTCTCCGCATGGTTGAGCGGCGCCAGGAGTGCCGCCAGATCTGCATTGTCCGTGGCAATCGTAATGCCGACGGCGCCCTGGGCAACGGCGGGCAGCATCTCCTCCGGCTCCAGGGCCGTGGTTGCGACGTCGGCCATGCCCAGACGGTTCAATCCGGCCATCGCCAGCAGAGTGGCATCGGCAACCCGTTCCTCAAGCTTGCGCAGTCGGGTCTGAACGTTGCCCCGGAAAAGCACGACCTCCAGATCGGGGCGCGTGGCCAGGATCTGGGCCTTGCGCCGAAGCGACGCGGAACCGACGCGGGCGCCGACCGGCAGGTCCGCGATAGAACGCGCGACGGGGCTCAGAAAGGCGTCTCGTACATCCTCGCGTTCCAGGATGCAGGTCAGGGAGATTCCCTCTGACAGCCAGGTTTCCACATCCTTCATTGAATGGACGGCGGCGTCGCACCGTCCGTCCATGACCGCGCGGTCCAGCTCCTTGGTGAACAGGCCCTTGCCGCCAACTTCCGCGAGGGGACGGTCCTGAATCTGATCGCCGACCACCTTGATCTCGGCGATCTCGACCTGCAGGCCGGGATGGGCTGCGATCAGCCGGTCCCGGACCTCCTCCGTCTGGCGCATCGCCAAGGGCGATCCACGCGTTCCCAGGGTGACTTTTTCGATCGACGGCGCCATGAAGAACCCTTCCGGCCGGTTGTAAGGACTTGAACTTTCGGAACCTGTAGCGCATCCGGTCCGCATAGGCTACATCCTGCGATGACATGTTAGTACTGGGTATCGAAACCTCCTGTGACGAGACTGCGGCCGCCATTGTCGACGACGGGCGGCGCATTCTTGCCAATGTCGTCCTGTCGCAGCTCGACGACCACCGTCCCTATGGCGGGGTCGTGCCGGAAATCGCGGCACGCGCGCATCTGGTCCATCTCGACGGCATCGTTTCGGATGCCCTGAACGAGGCCGGGCTGGCACTGTCCGATCTGGACGCCGTGGCTGCGACCGCCGGCCCGGGGCTGATCGGCGGTGTGATGATCGGGGCGACGATGGGCAAGGCCATGGCCCTGGGGGCGAACCTGCCCTATGTCGCCGTCAATCATCTCGAGGGGCATGCCCTGACCGCCCGTCTGACGGACGATGTCGCGTTCCCGTATCTGCTGCTCCTCGTCAGCGGCGGCCATTGCCAGCTTCTCGCCGTCGATTCGGTCGGCCACTACGAACGATTGGGCGGAACAGTCGATGATGCCGTCGGAGAGGCCTTCGACAAGACAGCGAAACTGCTGGGGCTCGGGTATCCCGGTGGCCCGGCGGTGGAGGCGGCCGCGAAGACGGCGGGGAATCCGGATCGGTTCAGTCTGCCCCGACCGATGGCCGGACGGCCGGGGTGCGATTTTTCCTTCGCCGGGTTGAAGACGGCGGTGCGTCAGGCCGCTGACAAGCTGCCCGCCGGGGCGGACGGTGCGCTTGACGCTATGGACCGCGCGGATCTGGCGGCGGCCTTCCAGAACGCGGTCGCGGATGTCATCGCAGACAGGACCCGAAACGCGATCCGCCTGTTCCGGGAGACGCGCGGGGCGGGGGGGACGCTTGTCGTCGCCGGCGGGGTCGCCGCCAATGGAACTCTCCGGTCGGCCCTGGAGCGCCTTTCGGCCGAGGAGGACATTGCCTTCGCCGCGCCGCCGATCAAGCTGTGCACCGACAACGCGGCCATGATCGCGTGGGCCGGCCTGGAACGTTTTCGGTTGGGGCTGACCGACGGTCTGGATTTCAAGCCGCGCCCACGATGGCCACTATCCGAACTGACCGGACCGGAAAAGGAGGCGTCGTGAGCAATACCGTCGCTGTACTGGGGGGCGGCGCCTGGGGAACCGCGCTGGCTTGTGTGGCGCGGCGTGCCGGCCGGCCCGTGCGGCTGTGGGTGCGAAACCCCGATGCCGCCAAGGAAATCACCACGGGATCCAACCCGGGACGTCTGCCCGGCGTGACCCTGGAGCGTGGGATCGAAGCCACGACCGATCTGGCAGCGGTGCTGGCGGACGCGGATTTTGCGCTTCTGGCCGTCCCCGCGCAGGTCGTGCGCGCGGTGGCCGAAGCCGCGGCACCGGTCCTGCCGGAGGGCCTGCCCGTGGCGATCTGCGCCAAGGGGATCGAGCGCGGCAGCCTGAAGCGGATGAGCGAGGTTCTGTCGGAAACCCTGCCCTCAGCCCGAACCTGCGTCTTTTCGGGGCCGACCTTTGCGGCGGAGGTCGCGCGCGGCCTCCCGACCGCGATAACCCTGGCGGCCGAGGATGAGGAGGCGGCGAAGCGGGTGCAGGCCGGGATCGGGTCGGGCTCGCTGCGGGCCTATCTGTCGGATGATCCGGTCGGCGCGGAGCTGGGGGGCGCGATCAAGAACGTGATCGCCCTCGCTGCCGGTATCGCGACCGGCCGGGGGTTGGGGGAGAATGCCCGCGCGGCCCTGGTCAGTCGCGGACTGGCGGAGATGGTACGCCTCGCTGTCGCGGAAGGTGGGCGGGCGGAAACACTGATGGGGCTGGCCGGCGCGGGAGACCTGATTCTGACTGCGATGAGCGCGACATCCCGAAACACATCCTTCGGAATTGCCCTGGGGGAGGGACGTCGGATCGGCGACGTCCTGACCGCGCGGCGGGCGGTGACGGAGGGCTACTGGTCGACCCAGGCGGTCGCGGCGCTGGCGGATCGGGCGAAGGTCGACATGCCGATTACCCAGACCGTGAATGCCATTCTGGATCAGCAGATCGATGTGGACGACGCCATCGCCCGCCTGATGGGCCGACCGCCGGCGACGGAATTTCGACACTGACGCCTGAAATCAGGGCTCTTCAGCCATTAACCAGCGGTCGCGGCCCGATGTCTTCGCCGCGTACAGGGCCTGATCGGCACGGTAGATGGTGCGGTCGTAACCTTCATCGGTGTCGATATAGCGGCAGAGCCCGGCGCTGGCCGTTATTCGCAAGGGGCCATTTGCCGTTTTGATCGGGCGTGCACGGAGTTTCTCCAGAAACCCCTCCAGCAGGATGCTGGCGTCATCGGGGCCGGTTTCGGGCATCAGCACCAGAAACTCTTCACCGCCCCAGCGCGCGATGAGGTCGCGTTCGCGCATGGAACCGGCCAGCCGCGCGGCGAAATCCACCAGCACTTCGTCCCCGACATCATGGCCGTGGGTGTCGTTCACGGCCTTGAAGTGATCAATGTCGAACAGGGCCAGACAGAACGGAAGACCCGCGTCGTGGAACGCCCTCGTCTCCGATATCAAGGCATCATGAGCGCCGCGCCGGTTGGCCATTCCGGTCAGGGGGTCGGTGATCGACGCCGCGCGCAACTGATCGTTCAGTTCCAGAATCTGGGCCTGCATGCGGTCGCTCATGCGTGAGATCTTGTCCAGATTGCGATCAAGTCGGCGATACCGGCCGACCAGCCATTCGACCTCGGCCCGCATGTCCGGCGTCAGGTCTCCCAGCCGTGCCAGCAGGGCATCGATCCGCGCGTCGGTTTTGCTTTGGTCCGCCAAGAGGCTTTCCCTTATGTCCGGTCCTAGTCCGTCACGATATCATAAGGCAGGGAGACATCTTCCAGCAGTTCTTCGGCCAGTTCCACGATCCGTTCGTTTTCCGGGTCGCAGCGCCAGATGACCGACACTTCGATCCCGGTGTCATGGGCCTCGTCCATCCGGTCCAGCATGTCCATCATCGATTTGATACTGCCGGTGTTGAGGTAGGACAGGGCGATTTCGAGGGTGACCGCCTGGTTCGAACCATCGTCGAGGACCGCATCCAGCCAGGCGATGATCGGTCGGTAAAAGTCGAAGGTGTTTTCCGGATAGGATTCGCCCGACAAGTGGATCACCCGCTTGTTCGGATCGCAGTCGACGGCCGGCGAGGACCGCGTTCCTTCAATCGTGATGCGTTCGACCATTCTCGTCCCCAACCAATCGTGCCCCTGACGAGGGCCCCTCTTTTCAGTTGCTAGATCACCGCTGTCAAGGTGAAGAAGGCGTGATCCGAATCCGCGTCCGACAGACTGTAAGACAGCGGTTTCGTGGCCTTCCGGGCCATCTGAAGAAAGCCGAGCCCGGCACCGGTCGCGCCTTCCGTCACCGGCGCCCGCAGGCGTTCCTTGTAGGCGGATTTGAGGGCCACGTCGTCCATGGCGATCACGGCGTCCAGCCGTTTCGTCAGGGCCGGCGCATGTTCCTTGAGAACGAGGTTGCCCGCGACCACGGCATATTCGTCCCCCTGCCGTGCGATCAGCACGGTGCCGGCATTGAGGCGCGCCGTATGGGCATCGTCCCGGCCGCAATTCTCGGCGTAGTGCCGGATATTCTGAGTTACCTCGATGTAAACGGCGAAGACGTCTGCGATCCGTTTACGCGGCTGGGTCTGGGCTTCCAGGTGGCGGCGGATCGCCTCCCCCAGTTCCTCAATCACGCTTTGCGAAAAGGGACCGTTGAAGCTGAGCACGATGTGGCAACGCTCGAAAATCTCGCGCAGGGCCGTCATATCCGTCTGATTCATGGCCTAACCCCCGACCGAAGTTCTTCGTGCGGGCGGCCGGTCCTGCTTCAGACAAAAGCCAAGCACCGCAAGATCGTCGCGCTGCACATGTCCCTTGCTGTAGGTCTCGACATCCGCGGCGAGAAGCGCGCCCTGTTCCTCGATCGGCAATCCGGTGCCCTGCTTCAGGGCATCGGTCAGGCGGCGCCGGCCGTAGCCGTAGCCCTTGTCTCCGCCGGCCTGGTCCAGAATACCGTCGGAGGTCAGAAAGATTCGCTCCGCTTCCCGGTCCGTGAAGACGGCTTCCTGGATCAGGGTCGCCGAACTGGTCTGACGGCCATAGCCAAGCCCGTGTTTCGTTCCCCGGATTCGCTCGATGTCGTTCTGTTTCTGAACAAAGGCGTCCAGGCCCGCACCGGCGATGCGGACCCGGCCGAGATCGGATTCCACAAGGCAGAGGGTCAGTTCCAGACCATTATCCGGTCCAACCTGTGCTTCGGTCTGATGCAGGTTGATGCGCACGATCCGGTCGATGGCCATCATCACGGCCGCGGGCCCGCCGACCCCGGTCTCGTTGATGGCGCGGCGGCAGACGGAGGCCGCCATCATCGTCATCATGGCGCCCGGTACCCCGTGACCGGTGCAATCGCCGAGACCGATATAGGTGCCGTAGTCGGTCTTGACGCCGATATAGAAGTCACCACCGACGATGTCCGCCGGCCTGAACAGCAGGAAGTTGGGCCCGACCTGACTGTCGAAGAAGGATTTCTGCGGCAGGATCCCTGTCTGGATCAGGCGGGCATACTCGATGCCATCGATCAGCTTCTTGTTGGCCTCGTGCAGTTCTTCCGTGCGGTCCCGGACAAGGCGATCGAGACGTTCCTTTTCCGCGACACGATCGGTGACATCCGTGAAGGTGAAGACATAACCGCCGTTGGACAGCGGATGGCCGCTGATCTCGACGTAGCGGCCGCTGCTGAGCCGACGCTCCGCAGTGTATTCCGCGCGCTCGCGGACCGGGCGGAGACGCTCCTCGACATAACTGTCAGGTTCGTCGCCACCATATTCCCCGCGAGAGGCCAGCGCGTGGAGCATTTCTTCCAAGGGGGCGCCCGGCTGGACAGCCGGATCATCCGGCGAGAAACCGAAAAAGTCGCGATAGGGGTTGTTGACGAAGACAATTGTCAGATCGCCATCGACGACCAGCAGTCCCTGCGTGATCTCCGATGCGGCCTCACGCAGCAGTTCCGCAGCTTGGTCGTCGTCGCGTCGACCGCCCTGGCGTACAGCACTGTTTGCCGTTTCCGACATCGTTTCGAACGGTCCCCTCACCACGATTCGCCAAGGTTAACGCAGGCGCACCTTCCGTGGCGAGCCTTCTTTTCCGGATTATCGCGAAACCGGTTGCCGCCCAAGGCGATTTCGCCTATCACCCGGTCGAGGCCCCTGTGGCGGAACTGGTAGACGCGGCAGACTCAAAATCTGTTTTCCTTACGGAAGTGGGAGTTCGAGTCTCCCCGGGGGCACCAATCCGACAAATTGAAC
Organism: Alphaproteobacteria bacterium; assembly: GCA_033344895.1. NCBI lineage: Bacteria > Pseudomonadati > Pseudomonadota > Alphaproteobacteria > Alphaproteobacteria bacterium. The sequence goes on along the minus strand of JAWPMN010000001.1, from coordinate 1,010,368 downwards.
GTTTGGCGAGCCTGGACGGGCCCTCGGCTTGAGCGGAATTGCCGTTCTGCTAGGATGCGCACCGTTCATGGATGGTGGGCGGGTCATGAGTCTGGTCAGGATTCCGTTGGTCGATATTCGCGATGGCGGCGCGGCCGTGCTGTACCGCGACCACCGGGAAGGCGCGCATCGGCTGCTGGCGGCCGGTCGCCGGAAGATGTCGCCGCCGGTGGTGACTTTTTTCGACGGGCGCAGCGCGCGTTGGGCGGTCCGTGCCAATAATCCCTATTGTGAAGAAATTGCTGTTCTGGCGGCGGGGATGCCACGCGGCGTCTGGTTCATGAATTTCTGCTATGAATGGGGATGCACGACAGCCGTCGAGCCGTCATCGACAGGCAGCATGTCCATGCGGCGGACGTTGGACTGGCCTTTCGACGGGCTTGGCCGTGAACTGATCGTCGCGCTGCAGACCGGCCCGACCGGGGACTTCTACAACATCACCTGGCCCGGATTTTCCGGTGTGATCACCGGGATGGCGCCGGGGCGCTTTTCCCTGGCCATCAACCAGGCGCCCATGCGTCTGAAACGGGGCTGGCCGGCCCCCGCGGGCTGGCTGCACGACCGGATTCGGGTCGGGCGCAGCCGTTTCCTGCCACCGGCCCATCTTGCCCGGCGCGTGTTCGAGACCTGCTCGGACTATGAGGCCGCCGTGGCAATGGTCCGCAACACGCCGATAGCACTGCCGGCATTGTATTCCCTTGCGGGCGCGCGATCCGGCGAGGGCTGCGTCATCGAACATCTGGGGACCGAGGCGCGAATCCATGAGGCTCCGGAAGCAGTCGCCAACGACTGGCTCAGTCCCGATTTGGGGGGGCGGCCCCGCGGCCGGGAAAACGCTGCCCGGCGCGCCATGATCAGAGGGCCCGGAGAGGACGCCAATCCCCTGCACTGGGTGCGGGAGCCGGTGTTGAACCGCGATACACGCATGGCGGCCGTTCTGGATGCGGGTGCGGGGTCGATCGCACTCCGCGGATATGAGGCCGATGGTGTGGCGACGGAGTTGTTTTCGCTCCCGGCGACGGCAGCCTGACCCCAACCAGGGCCGCAAGCGGCGGGATGTTCAGCGGCGCCCGGCACAGTCCGCGCAGTGGCCACGCAGTTCCACCGTTGTGCGGTTCGGAATGAAGGACGCCTGGTCGGCCCAATCGGCCAGTCGTGTTTCCAGGGCGGGATCGGTGAATTCCGTGACCTTGCCGCACCCTTCGCAGATTGCAAAGGCGGCCTGTCCGGTGTCGTCGCAGTCCGGGTGGTTGCAGGCAACGAAGGCGTTCAAGCTCTCCAGACGGTGCGCCATGCCGAATTCCACAAGGCGGTCGAGCGCGCGGTAGACCTGCACAGGCGCCCGCAATCCGGAGTCCCGCAGGAGGTCCAGCAGGGCATAGGCGCTCATCGGCTGGTCCGACTTGCGGAGCGCCCCGAAGACGAGCGCCTCGTTCTTCGTCAATGTGCGATGGCCCTCACTCATGAACCTGAATTCTCCCTTTCCGGCCGCCGCAGTATTCCCGCCAGCGGTGGCAATGCCAAGCTTACCAGAAAGGCGAACGTCGCGGCGACCACGATCGATGGTCCGGACGGCGTGTCGAAGGAAAGGGAACTGTAGAGTCCCACGATCACAGACAGGGCGCCGATCGCGGCGGCAAGGACGGCCATACTTTCCGGACCGACGGCAAGACGGCGCGCGGTGGCGGCCGGAATGATCAGCAGGGCGGTAATCAGCAGGGCGCCGACGACCTTGATCGCAATGGCCACCGCGACCGCCATCAGCAGCATGAAGATCAGATCGGCGCGGGCCGGTCCGACGCCCTCGGCCTCCGCCAGTTCGCGATTGACCGTGGCGGCGAACAACGGGCGCCAGATGGCGATCAGCACGGCGAGAATGAGCGCGCCCCCGCCATAGATGATCGCAATGTCCATCTGCGAGACAGCCAGAATGTCACCGAACAGGACACCGATCAGGTCGACCCGAATGGTTGTCAGCACCGCGATAGCGACCATGCCGAGGGCAAGGGCGGAATGCGACAGAAGCCCCAGGATGGAATCGGAAGACAATTCGGCGCGCCGTTGCAGGACCAAGAGGCTGACGGCGATCAGGGCGGAAATGCCGAAGACGCCCAGCACCATGTCGACCTCAATGAGGAAGGCCATGGCGACACCGAGCAAGGCCGAGTGGGACAGGGTGTCACCGAAATAGGCAAGGCGCCGCCAGACCACGAAGCAGCCAAGCGGTCCGGCGACCACCGCGACGCCGATGCCGGCGATCAGGGCGCGGGTGAAGAAATCGTCCAGAAAGGTCATGGGCGGCCTTCCTTTCCGGAATGCGTCCGCGGATCGGGTGCCGCGTGTTCGTGACCGTCATGTTGGATGTCGTGATGGCAGCCGTCCGCGATGGACCCGTCGGCGTGTCGCACCCGACCGTCGGGAAGATGGGTGTGGTCGTGATGATGGGCATAGACTGCAATCGACGCGGCGGCCCGGGCACCGAACAGGGCACGATAGGCCGGGTCCTCGGCGACGCTTTGCGGCGTGCCGCTGCAGCACACATGCCCGTTCAGACACAAGACGGTGTCGGTCGCGGCCATCACGACGTGCAGGTCGTGGGAAATCATCAGAATGCCGCAGCCGGTCTTGTGCCGGATCTCGTCGATCAGGGCATACAGGGCGACCTCTCCGGCGACGTCGACGCCCTGCACCGGTTCGTCGAGGACCAGCAGGTCCGGCTTGCGGGCGATCGCCCGGGCCAGAAGGGCGCGCTGAAACTCGCCGCCGGAAAGGGTGCGAACCTCCGCACGCGCCAGATGAGGGATCCCGACGGCCTCCAGGGCCGCCTTGCGTTCGCCTTCGGGCACCGGTCCGGTCAACCGGATCAGCCTGTCCACTGTTAGCGGCAGGGTCCAGTCGACGCTGAGGCGCTGCGGCACGTAGCCGACACGCAGGCCGGATTTTCGCGCGACCTTGCCTTCCGCAGGACGGAGAACGCCCAGGACTGTCTTGACCAGTGTCGATTTGCCGGAGCCGTTGGGGCCGATGACGGTGACGATCTCGCCGGGCCGGACGGACAGATCGATATGTCGGATCAGCCAGCGGCCACCGCCTCGAACACCGATATCGACGGCCTCGACCAAGGGCGACCCCGCCCTCGTTTCATTGGCGGATACCTGATCGTCTCGGGGCGAAAGGGACGCCACCGCAGTTGCACTATCGGCCATGGAGCTATCCTGAAGCAATCTCGCCGCCGGAGAGCGCCGCCCTTGGCAGGCGGAGCCTCAATACGGCGTTGACGCGTTCGGATAGCATACGTTATATCATCACGCAATCTATGTAACAGTATAACATTTCAGTGTCCTGGGAAGGGGTCGCCATGATCGAAACGCTTCAGCGCGGTTTGACTGCCACATTCACAGCAGTCGCGATTCTGGCTGTTGGCGTGTCTCATGCGGAAGAGGCCCCGAAGGTCGTGGCGTCGATCAAGCCGCTCCATTCCCTGGTGGCCGGCGTGATGGACGGTGTGGGGGAGCCGACACTGATTATCGACGGCCTGTCCTCGCCCCATGGATTTTCCCTGAAGCCGTCACATGTTGCGGCGATGAACGAGGCCGATGCCGTTTTCTGGATCGGACAGGCCCTGGAAACATCGCTGGATCGCCCGATCGACACCCTGCCGGACACGGTAAGGCGCGTCGCACTCATCGAAGCCCAGGGGATGCAACTGCTCCGTTTCCGGGAAGAGGCGGACTTTGAGGGGCACGACCACGATCATGCTGACCACGGACATGATGACCATGATCACGACGAGCATGCTGACGAGGGACATGCCCATGAGGGGCAAGGGCACGGCGATCATGCCCATGACGAACACGCCCATGATGACCACGCCCACGACGACCATGCTCATAAGGAGCACGGCCATGACGACCACGCCCTGTCGCAGTTCGATCCGCATGTCTGGCTTGATCCGCGCAACGCCGTTGTGATGGTGCGGGAAATTGCGGCGACCCTGTCTCAGGTCGATCCGAATCATGCGGAGACATACCGCCGTAACGCGGCTGACATGACCGACAGGCTAAATGCGCTGGTCGAGAATGTGCACGCCCAGCTCGCCGATGCGAAGGGCGTCCCTTATGCGGTCTTTCATGATGCCTATCAGTATTTCGAGCACCGCTTTGAGCTGACCGCCGTCGGTTCGGTGACCGTGAACCCCGAAACACCGCCCAGTGCGGAACGGGTGCGCGAAATCCAGGACAAACTGAAGCGGCTGAATGTCGCCTGCATCTTCACGGAGCCGCAATTTTCGGAGAAGGTTGTAAAGGTAGCGGCGGAGGGAAGTTCCGCCGGGGTCGGTCAACTGGATCCGCATGGTGTGGACGCACCGGCGGGGCCAAACCACTATTTCGCCACCATCGAATCCCTGGCGAACTCCATCGCGACCTGTCTGGCGGCCAACAGCTGACCGGTGTCAGAGGCGGCCAACCGATTCCACGGCGATCCAGAGGCCCAGCGCGGCGGTCGCCCCGCCCGCGAGGCCCTGAAGCCCGCGATGGGTCCAGGTCATCGCCCTGGCGGTCCAGGCCAGCGGGACCGCCATCAGGGCCGACAGCACGGCCATGCCGAGCACGGATCCAACCCCGAACAACAGAACGTACAGTACGCCCATCCAGGGTGACTGCAGCCCGGCCGCGGTCAGCACCAGCAGAGCCGCCGACCCCGCGAGGCCGTGGGTCATGCCGATCGCGAGGGTACGCCAGGGCAGGCCTTGCGGATGATCGTGGTCGTGGGCCGGCAGATGCGGCGCGCCGGCCGTTATGTCCTGATCATGGGAATGGGCGTGGAGATGAACCGTGCCGTCGGAATGGCGATGCCGGTGAAAATGGACCCGTTCCCGGATCAGGCGAACAAGGACATGGATGCCCAACGCCACCAGCATGACCCCGACCAGCATTTCGAGGGCTACCGCAAACCGGTCGGGAAGCGAGGCCCCCAGCAGGATTGCCCCACCCGCCACGAGCATCAGTGTGACCGTATGGCCGACACCCCAGACCGCGCCGTGGCGGACGATCTTCCGGACGGATCGTTCGCGGGCGGCGATGCAGGATACGGCGGCGACGTGATCCGCCTCCAGCGCATGCTGCATCCCGATCATCAGCCCGAGAGAAAGCGTCCAAAGCATGGCAGCGTGCCCATCCGAGGAAAGTCCCGCCGCGACTCGGGCGTTCCGGATGTGTGGCCGGAAACGCGGCCCCGGTCAAGTCGGACAGTGCAGCGCAGCGAAACATCGGGTGCGCTGGACTCTCGTCAGGCGGGGAGAACGGCCGTTGCCTCGATCTCGACCTTGGCGCGGTCCTCCACAAGCGCGACTACCTGAACCATGGTCATCGCCGGGAAGTTACGCCCCAGGACCGCACGGTAAGCCTCACCGACCTCCCGCAGGCGGGTCAGGTATTCCTTCTTGTCAGTGACATACCAGGTCAGCCGCACCAGATGCTCCGGACCGGCACCGGCTTCGGCCAGGATGGCGACGATGTTGGACAGAGTCTGCCGGACCTGATCGATGAAATCGTCGCTTTCAAACTCCTGCTGTCCGTTCCAGCCGATCTGGCCGCCGAGATAGAGCGTGCGGCCGTTTGCCGGTGCGGCAATCCCGTTGGCATAGCCGGAGGCCTTCTTCCAATTGGTCGGGTGCAGTATGTCATTCATCATTCGGTTCCTCATCCAACAGGAAATGCGCCATCTTTTCGCGCAGGTCATCGGGGAAGGGGGTCGGCTTCAAGGCTTCCAGGTCGGTATGAACCAGCACCTGGCTTCCTTCCAGGCGCACCTCGCCCTCCGGCCCCAGGAAGGCGAAGCGGGCGGTCAGGCTGGCGCCCCCCAGCTTCTCGATCCCGTATTCAATGGTGATCTCCTCACCCAGACGGCTGGGGCGCTTGAACTGGACATCGATGGACACGGTGGGAATTCCGCTGTGCCGCGCCCCATGCAGTTCCGAGAACGGGACACCGAGTTCCAGGTCGAACCATTCTTCCACCACCGCATTCAGCAGTTCGAAGTAGCGGGGGTAGAAGACGATCCCCGCCGGGTCGCAGTGCTGGAATAAAATCTTGCGTGTCGTTGCGAAGGCAGCCATCGATTCATCCCGAGATCGGCCGGAAGCAGGCCGGGAAATCCATTCTGGTAAGGTCGGCGGAGTGTCGGACTTTCCAAAAATTATTTCAAGCTTAAAATGTTTTGGCTTGAACGGGAGGATTGCATGCGTTTCGAATCCATCGGCGACTTGACCCATCACGTATCGCTGGAAGGTCCGGCCGGGGCGCCGGTTGTCGCCTTCGCGAATTCCCTGGGGACGGATTTTCGCATCTGGGACGGGGTGGTCGATCGCCTGCCGCCTTCAGTCCGAATCCTGCGCTACGACATGCGCGGCCATGGGCTTACCAGTGCGCCGCAGGCCCCCTATGCGATGACCGATCTGCGGGATGATCTGTTGGGCATTCTGGATCGGTTGGGGCTCGACCAGGTGGCGCTGGTCGGCCTGTCGGTCGGTGGCATGGTTGCCCAGAGCGCCGCCGCAAAGGCGCCGGAAAGGTTCTCAAAGCTGGTGCTCTGTGACACCGGGCACGTGATTGCGACTCGCGAGATCTGGAATGCGCGGATCGAAACCGTGGAGACCGGCGGGATGACCGCGATTGTGGATTCCGTTCTGGACCGGTGGTTCGGTCCGGACTTCAAGACGCGCGACCCGGCGCTACATGCCGGAATGCACGCCATGCTGACGACGATTCCGCCCCAGGGCTATAACGGGATCTGCGCCGCAATCCGCGATGCCGACCTGACCGAAGACACCGCGCGGATTGCCGTGCCGGCCCTGTGCCTGTGCGGCACGGAAGACAAGGCGACGCCGACGGAACTGGTCGCGTCTTTGGCCGATCTGCTGCCGAACGGCAGCTATATGGCCATTCCGGGCGCCGGTCATCTGCCCTGCATCGAGCAGCCGGACGCCGTGGCGCGCCACATCATCGAGTTTCTGGGCCTGTAGAGAGCGGACAGATCAGAGCGTCCCGGAAACAGGCGAGGTCGGGGAATGTTCGGCAGCCGAACCGGGGCGCGTTCAGCTGCACGCCGAATTGCAAGGTTTGAATATTTGACTTGTCCAATGCGACCGCGTTCCTTAACAGAAGGTTAACGCGTCCGTGTTCGATCCCGTCAGGCCCCGAAACGTGCGCCCGTTCAGCGGGCAAGTTTGCGTTTCTGCACAGTGATCAACGTTTCGGTCGCACACCGGTCCGGGACAGGTGTCTTTCCTTATCCAATGAAATCATGCAGAGGCGCAGGACAATGGCGTTGTCGAAACTGTTTGGCGGTCGTGCTCAAGATCATACTGAAACTCTGAAGGCCCTCGACCGGTCTCAGGCGGTGATTGAGTTCAAGGTGGACGGAACCATTCTGACCGCCAATGACAACTTCCTGTCCCTGATGGGATATGGCCTTGAGGAAGTGAAAGGCCGTCACCATTCGATCTTTGTCGATGCCTCCTATCGCGCCAGCCCGGAATACCGGGCCTTCTGGCAGGCCCTCGGCAAAGGTGAATTCAAGACGGCCGAATTCAAGCGCGTGACAAAGGATGGTCGCGAGGTCTGGATCCAGGCGACCTATGCGCCGATCGCCGATCACAAGGGTCGCGTCTACAAGGTGGTCAAATTCGCCAGCGACATTACGGAAGCCAAGCTGAAGGCGTCGGATTTCAACGGACAGATCGATGCCATCAACTTGTCCCAGGCGGTGATCGAATTCGAACTCGACGGTACGATCCGCAAGGCCAACAAGAACTTCCTGAATGCGATGGGCTACGAGGAATCGGAAATCGTCGGAAAGCACCATCGCACCTTTGTCGATGCCGAGACCCGAAACAGCCCGGAATATGCTGCCTTCTGGGAATCGCTCGCGCGCGGAGAGTATCGCGCCGGGGAATTCAAGCGCGTCGCAAAAGGGGGGCGCGAGGTCTGGATTCAGGCGTCCTACAACCCGATCCGGGACATGAACGGAAAACCGTACAAGGTCGTGAAGTTTGCGTCGGACATTACCGCTGAAAAGAAGCGCGCTGCTGAAGCGGCCGGCCAGTTGGATGCCATTCAGAAATCGCAGGCGGTGATTTCCTTCAAGCTGGACGGCACGATCGAGGAAGCCAATGAAAACTTCCTGAACGCCGTCGGATACCGGATGGAGGAAATTCGCGGCCGGCATCATTCGATGTTCATGCCCGAGGAGGCCGCCCGAAGCGAAGAGTACCATGCGTTTTGGGCCGCCCTGAATCAGGGGCAGTTTCAGGCCGGAGAATACCGACGGATCGGTAAGGGCGGTCGTGAGATATGGATTCAGGCGACCTACAACCCGATCCGCGATCTGAACGGGCAGCCTTACAAGGTTGTCAAATTTGCCACCGACGTGACGGACGAGGTCATGGCACGCCGGCGCGCGGAGCAGATCAGCAACCTGTTGGAACAGACTGCAGCCGGAGCCGAGGAGATGAATGCGTCCGTTCGGGAGATTGCCGTCAGCATGGAGCAGTGCAACGAACTGACCTCCGGCGCGGCAGAGGAAGTGTCGACAACCGGACACGCGACCGAGCGATTGGACAGCGCCGCGACCTCCATGGGCGGCATTACTGTCGCGATTGGCGAGATCACGAACCAGATCAACATGCTGGCACTCAACGCGACAATCGAAGCGGCCCGGGCGGGCGAAGCCGGCAAGGGCTTCGCCGTCGTCGCCAACGAGGTCAAGGTTCTGGCCGACCAGGCCCGCAAGGCGACCACCGAAATCGAAACGGAAATCTCCAATCTGCGATCGGTGTCGGCCGATGTCGTGAACGGATTGGGCGATATCCGGCACAAGATCGAACTGGTACAGGAACGGGTCGCCGCCACAGCATCAGCCCTGAGTCAGCAGACCAGCGTTGCCAACGAAATGTCCGCATCCATGGCACGGGCGGCGTCGGAAGCCTCCGGCACGACCTGACGTGGCAGTCCTGACCTTCGTTCCGTGGGTCAGGACTTCCCGGCGATGTATCTGACCTGCTCGCTCGAGAAGCCGGCCCCCGAATAGTGGGCCGGGTCGAACGATATGGCCAGGACCAGGCGCATGAACTCCTGGTCGGTCATAAGCTGGTCCGCGGCCGCACAGGTGGCGCCGACGACAAGGTTTCTGTAATTGTTCGGTAATGCGCTGGCCGATGACGTAATCAAGAATCCGTAGCATTCACGCACACCCTGACGGAACCGCCCGTACACACTTCGCGCATAGTCAGTGGACAGTGGGGTGACATCAGAAATGTCGATGTCGTGCTTCAGAACCTTGTCGAAGCCGTTGCGCAATTCCTTCTGCAATCCGAAGCCGGATGAATGGACGTTCCAGTACCAGCCATGTGGCAGCATCGACAGTCGGATGTATGTTTTGTGGCCACCGCCGCTGAGCGTGAACGTCTCGAAATACGCGGCGCTGCGACTCGTTGATATCGAAATGCTCCGGGCCTGTCGTGCAGCGCCGATCTTTGTCAGTATCTCGGTGTCATCGATGCTCAATCGGGACAGCTCCGGTGGCACCTTATAATAATGTCCTCGTGCGACCCCGTCTGCGGTCGTTTGACATGCCGCGACGGCAAGCACGGCAATCCACAAGATGAGTTTGGAAAATTGCAACTTCGCCCCCCTGAGCCAATGTATGGTTGGGACTATAAAGTGCAGATCGCAATTTGCCACTTTCCGATTTGTCTTTGCAGAGGGTCTCAACCGCAAAGGATGGTCCGGCTAGCGGCATCGTTTCCGATCCGGCGACACGCTTTTTCCTCACAGGGCGGCCGAAAGGGTTGCCTTGGACCCGTTTCGGCATAGGGTACGGCGCCATGACGACAACGCATTCTGACGGCGGCAGCCTGCCGCCGAATCAAGCCGCCGCCGCCGACAATGTCCGCCGCGGCGTTCGCGGTCCGCGCGCCTTCGGCTCGGTCAACTGGGTTGGCTGGCGCAGCCTCTACATGAAGGAAGTTCGCCGCTTCCTGAACGTCGCGACCCAGACCGTCGCGGCGCCTGTCGTGACGACGCTGCTGTTCCTCGCGATCTTCACGCTGGCGCTCGGTCGGGCTGTGGAGACGGTGCATGGCGTGCCGTTTCCTGTCTTCCTGGCGCCCGGCCTTATCGTCATGGCCATGGTCCAGAATGCCTTTGCCAACACGTCTTCCTCGCTGGTCATCTCCAAGGTTCAGGGCAACATCGTCGATGTCCTTATGCCGCCGATCAACCCGGTGGAATTCGTCACTGCCTATGCCCTGGCCGGGGCGACCCGAGGGGTCGTGGTCGGTCTGTCCACCGGCCTGTGCATGTGGATTTTCGTGCCGTTCGAGATCACCAACCCGGCATTGGTCATCTATCATGGCATCAGTGCGTCGTTGATGCTCAGCCTCATCGGCATCATCGGGGGAATCTGGGCGGACAAGTTCGACCACATGGCCGCAATCACGAATTTCGTCATCACGCCCTTCGCGTTTCTCAGCGGAACCTTTTATTCGATCGAGCGCCTGCCGGAGCCGTTCTATACGATCGCCTTCTTCAACCCGTTCTTCTACATGATCGACGGGTTCCGCAGCGGCTTCATCGGGACCTCCGATGCGCCTGCATGGCTTGGCATGACGATCATGTTCGGGATCAATCTGGCGCTGGCCTTGCTGGCCTGGCGCATGGTTCATTCCGGCTACAAGCTGAAGAACTAGGACTGGACCCGATCATGGATGCCGCGACCGGTCGCACGAGGACGCCTGCCTTCGCTGACGCCGGTCCGCCGCGGCCGCGCCTTTTCCGGCATGTAAATCTGGTCGGGCTGATCAGCCTGATCCGCCGCGAGGCGATACGCGAAATTCGCTGGTTCGGCATGGTCATTCTGGGACCGGCCATTCAGGCGCTCCTGTTTGCATCGGTCTTCACTCTGGCGGCGGGCAGCGACCTGATGGTCGACGGGCTGAACTTCATCCAGTTTCTCGCCGCCGGCCTTGTGGCATCGGCGGCGATGCAGCGCGCCTTCGAAACCACCGGCTATTCGATCATGTTCGACAAGCTGGAATCGGGCGGGCTTCAGGATATCCTCAGTTCCCCGCTGAGCCCCCTGGAGGTGCTGATCTCCTATCTGGTGACGGCGGTGACCGCAGCTGTCGCCGTGGGCGCGGCCATCGGGGTCGTCATGATGCCCTTCGGATTCGAACTGCCGGTCTCCCCGGTCGCAGCCTTCCTGTTTCTGTGCCTGGCAGCGGGCATCTTTTCCATGGCCGGGCTGATCAATGCGATCTTCTCCCCGAAATGGGATTCCTTCGCCGGGAAGGAAACCTTCATGATGCTGCCGATCATTTTCCTGAGCGGAACCTTCTTCCCGATTGCGGCGGTTCCGGAGGGCGTGTGGCGCACCGTCTTTCAGGTCAATCCGATCTACTATCTGGTCGACGGATTTCGATGGGCCGCGACCGGTCGGGCGGAGACCGATCCGATGATTGGTGCCGGCATCGGCGTGGCGGTCTTTCTGGTTCTGCTGGGCATTGCCGCCCGCCTGCTGGCGACGGGCTACAAGATCAAGGCCTAAAGCGGGCACCGCGCGGCATCGTGACAGCACAGCGCCCCCTTGCGGGCCAGGGTCTGGTACCGTCCTGGTCAGGCTGGTACGCCCCTCGTCAAATGCTGTGGCGTGAACTAGGTTAAGGGCATGATCGACACCACCGTCAAAGTGAAGCAGCAGCGCCGCATCATTGACCGGCTGACGCTGCAGGAAGAACTGGCCGCCGCCGCCCAGTCGGTGCATGGCGAGGCCGATGTGCGCGCCGCCTGGCTGCCCATCCTGAAAGCCGCACTTGCGAAGGGCCGGGAGGAAATCCGCAATCGGTTCTTCGACAATCAGGACGGCGCGGAATGCGTTCGCGCCAACTGCTTCCTGATCGATCAGACGATCCGCGTCCTCTACGACGCGATTTCGGCGCATCTCTATCCTGCGCCCAATCCGACGGAATCCGAGCGGATCGCGATTGTGGCGGTCGGTGGATACGGGCGCGGCGAACTGGCGCCGCAATCGGATGTGGACCTGTTGTTCCTGCACCAGCGCAAACCCGCCGCGCGGATCGATCAGGTGGTGGAGACCATCCTGTATACTTTGTGGGATGTCGGGTTGAAGGTCGGTCACTCGACCCGGTCGGTCGAGGAATGCCTGCGTCAGGCGAAGTCCGACTGGACGATCTGCACCGCGTTGCTGGAAACCCGTTACATCTGGGGCGACAAGGCATTGTTCACGTCGCTGCGGACCAATTTCCGAAAGACGGTCGTTGCCGGCAGCGAGACGGATTTTCTGGATGCAAAGCTGACAGAGAGGGACGAACGGCACGAACGCATGGGTGACAGCCGCTATGTCCTGGAGCCGAACATCAAGGACGGCAAGGGCGGGCTGCGGGATCTCCATACATTGTACTGGACCGCCAAGTTTCTCTATGGCGTCGATGATATTGCCCAGATGGTGGCGGAAGGCGGCCTTACCAAGGCGGAGATCGACCGGTTCGGGCGGGCGCAGCATTTCCTGTGGTCCGTACGCTGTCATCTGCATTACCTGGCGAACCGACCGGAAGAGCGTCTGACCTTCGATGTGCAGCCGGAACTGGCCCATCGCATGGCCTATTCGGACCGGGCCGGAGGGAGCGGCGTCGAGCGCTTCATGCGTCATTACTTCCTGGTTGCAAAAGATGTGGGGGACCTGACCCGGATCTTTCTTGCGGCCTTCGAGGCGGCTCAGAAGCGCCGGGGTCTGCTGCGCCTGCCGACGGTTTTCTTCCGGCGTGATGTCGAAGGGTTTCCGATAGACGGGCAGCGTTTGTCCATTCCCGAAAAGAAGTATTTCCGGAACAACCCGACAGAGATGCTGCGGATCTTTCTGGTCGCGAACCGCCACGGGCTGGAGTTGCATCCCGACGCGGTGACCGCGGTGACGCGGGCGCTGGGCAAGATCAATGCCGCGTTTCGGGATGACCCGGAGGCCAACCGCCTGTTCATGGACATTCTTTGCGCCGACGAAGATCCGGACAAGACCTTGCGCCAGATGAACGAGTGCGGATTGTTCGGGAAGTTCGTTCCGGATTTCGGGCGTGTCGTCGCGCAGATGCAGTATGACATGTATCACGTCTACACGACGGACGAGCATACCATCCGCGCCATAGGCATTCTGAACCGGATCGAGCGCGGCATGCTGACAGAGGATCATCCGGTTGCCAGCAAGGTGATCCGGCAGGTTCAGTCGCGCGAAGTCCTGTATGTCGCGACCCTTCTGCATGATATCGCCAAGGGCCGCGGCGGCGATCATTCAGAACTGGGGGCGGAGGTCGCACGGGAACTGTGTCCGCGACTGGGGATGAATCAGGAGGACACCGAAACGGTCGCTTGGCTGGTCCTGCATCACCTCGCGATGTCGATGACCGCGACGAAGCGGGACTTGGAAGATCCGAAGACTGTCCAGGATTTCGTGGATCTGGTGCAATCGCCGGAGCGGCTGCGGTTGCTGCTTTGCCTTACGGTCGTCGACATACGGGCGGTCGGTCCCAATGTCTGGAACAACTGGAAAGCCACACTGTTGCGGGAGCTTTACTGGCGCGCCGAAGAGGTGATGTCAGGCGCCTCGGCATCCGAGGGGCGCATTCGGCGGGCGGAGGCGGCGAAGGCCCGTCTTGCCGAACGACTTGAGCAGGATGGCTGGGAGGCGGCCGAGATCGAGACCCATCTGTCGCGCGGCGGTAAGGGCTATTACCTGGCGCTGGACGACGATACGCTGGCCCACCACGCCCGCATCGTGCGGTCCGCGCAAGGGCGAACGGATGAGCTGACACTGGAAACGCGGATCGACACAGACAAGGCGGTAACCGAACTCACCGTCTACTGTACCGACCATCCGGGGCTTTTCGCACGACTGTCCGGGGCGATCGCCCTGGCAGGCGCATCGGTCGTGGATGCCAAGATCTCGACCATGAAGGACGGTATGGCACTGGATACCTTCCTGCTGCAGGACGCGGAGGAAGGGGCCTTTGCGCGGCCCGACCGGCTGGCCCGATTGTCAGTTCTCATCCGTCAGTCGCTGGCGGGAGAGATCAAGCCGATGGAGGAGTTGGCGAAGCGGGCGCAATCGGCCCTGCCGTCGCGAACGCGGGTCTTCACCGTCGCGCCCAGGGTGCTGATCGACAATCAGGCGTCCAACAGCCACACCGTGATCGAAGTCAACGGCCGCGACCGGCCGGGCCTGCTCTACAAGCTGACATCCGCCTTGGTGGAACAGCGCCTGCAGATCGTGCTCGCCAAGGTTTCGACCTACGGCGAACAGGTTGTCGACGTTTTCTATGTGAAGGATACGTTCGGCATGAAGGTCGAGCACAAGGGCAAGCTGGACCAGATCCGCCAGGCCCTGCGTTTCGCCCTGCTGGATGGCGAGGAGAAGACCGCACCGCCGCCGACCAAACTGGCGAAGAAGGCCATCGCCAAGACTCGCGCCAAGCGCGCCAAGCAAAAGGTCCAGGCGGCGGAGTAGCGCTGTCCCGGACCTCGCCAAGCCCACCGAATCCGGCTAACGCTGCCGCATCGCGATACAGGAGTGGGCGTCATGGCGCTGTTGAGGTCGATTGCCACCGTTGGCGGCTGGACGATGGCCAGCCGGGTGCTTGGGTTCGTCCGCGACGCCATGATGGCCGCCGTGTTGGGCGCAGGCCCGGCCGCTGAAGCCTTCGTCGTTGCCTTCCGACTGCCCAATCTGTTCCGGCGCCTCTTTGCGGAGGGGGCATTGAACGCCGCCCTGGTACCGCTCTACGCCAAACGGATGGAGCGGGACGGAACGGAAAGCGCGGTCCGTTTCGGCGGCGAGGCGGCGGTGCTGCTGATCCTGGTCATGCTGGCGCTGACGGTGCTGGCCATGGCTTTCATGCCATTCGTGATCCTGTTCCTTGCCCCGGGTTTCGCAGAGGACGAAGGCACATTCGCGCTGGCAGTGGCGCTGAGCACAATCACCTTCCCCTATCTGACATTCATGGCGCTTTCCGCGCTGTTGTCCGGCATGCTGAACACGGTCGGGCGGTTCGGCGCGGCGGCGGCCGCACCGGTGTTGCTGAATGTCGTTCTGATCGTCGCGATGCTGCTGTCCCTGACCGGCCGTTTCCCCCTGATCCCCTCGGAATTCCTTGCCTGGGGCGTCTTTGTGGCCGGGATCGCGCAGTTCGGTCTGGTGGCCTGGGACTGCAAACGCGCGGGTGTGCTGTTTCACCTGCCGCGCCCGCGGATCGGGGACGATATCCGCCTTCTGCTGCGGCGTATGGGACCGGGCGTGCTGAGCGCCGGGGTCAGCCAGATCAACATGGTCGTTTCCACAATCCTGGCCTCGCTGCTGCCGGCGGGGGCCATCGCGCATCTCTACTATGCCGACCGGGTGGCACAGCTTCCCCTGGGCGTGATCGGCGTCGCGATCTCCGTTGCGTTGCTACCCCTGCTGTCCCGGCAGTTGAGTGCCGGGGATGATTCCGGGGCGCGGGACAGTCTGAACCGGTCGCTTGAGATCGGCATGCTGTTTACCCTCCCGGCGGCAGCGGCGCTGATCGCCATGCCGCTGCCCATCGTCGATGTCCTTTTCCGCCGCGGGGCATTCGAAACCGGAGATGCCATAGCGACGGCGGAGGTCGTGGCGGCGATGGCAATCGGCTTGCCGCCGGTCGTGCTGGTCAAAATCCTGTCGCCCGCCTTTTTCGCCCGGGGGGATACACGCACGCCGCTCTACATCGCGGTTGGGTCCATGGTGGTCAATGTCGCACTGGCCTTCGCCCTGATGCGGGTGCTGGGCGCGGCGGGGATCGCACTTGCCGCCTCCCTGGCGGCCTGGGCGAACGCGGTTGCCATGGGCTGGGTTCTGGGGCGACGCGGGCACCTGCCGCTGGATGGCCGGTTCCGCCGGCGGGTGCCGCGTCTGATCCTCGCCTCGACGCTGATGGCGTTTGCGCTGTTCTGGATGCTCGCAGCCTTGCCGGACTTCATGCCACTCACCCTGTGGATGCGGGTGGCCATTCTCGCGGCTGTCGTCGCACTGGGCGGGGTGGGATATTTCGTCCTCGCCCATGCTCTCGGCGGTGCCGATCTGCGTGAAGTCCGCGGTAGGTTGAGGCGCAATCGCAATTGATCCTTCGCAAATGTGACGGCGACCAGCGCAGCCGCTTGACCCCACCCGGGTTACCCGCGATAACCGCGCGCCTTAATCGTTTCAACACCGTTCGGGGAGTCCACATCCCATGACCGACGCCGCTCCTACCGCCACAAAGCATCCGCGCCGTGTTTTCTCCGGCATTCAGCCGACGGGCAATCTGACCCTGGGCAATTATCTGGGCGCGATCCGAAACTGGGTCCCGCTGCAGGACGAATTCGACTGCCTGTATTGCGTCGTCGACCTGCATGCGCTGACCGTGTGGCAGGAGCCGGCGACCCTGCGCGATGCGACACGCCAGGTGGCGGCGGCGCTGATTGCCTGCGGCATTGATGCGGACAAGCATATCCTGTTCAACCAGTCGCAGAACCCGGACCATTCGGAACTGGCCTGGTACTTCAACTGTGTCGCGCGGATGGGTTGGCTGAACCGCATGACCCAGTTCAAGGAGAAGGCGGGTAAGAACAAGGAAAACGCATCGACCGGCCTGTTCGTCTACCCAAACCTGATGGCGGCGGACATCCTGGCTTATCGCGGCACCCATGTGCCGGTGGGCGAGGATCAGAAGCAGCATCTGGAACTGGCGCGCGATATTGCGATCAAGTTCAACAATGACTGGGGCGTAGATGACTTCTTCCCGGTCCTCGAACCGCTGATCCTGGGCGAGGCGACCCGCGTCATGTCGCTGCGCGACGGTACCAGGAAGATGTCTAAGTCGGATCCGTCGGACATGTCGCGCATCAACCTGACGGACGATGCCGACGCGATCGCGAAGAAGATCCGCAAGGCCAAGACCGACCCGGAAAACCTGCCGACGGACAAGGACGGATTCGAAGGTCGCCCTGAGGCGCAGAACCTGGTGACAATCTATGCCGCCCTTACCAACCAGACGGTCGAATCCGCATTGCGTGACATCGGTGGCGGTCAGTTCGGCGCCTTCAAACAGCAACTCGCCGACGCCGCGGTCGCCCATCTGGAGCCGATCACGACCGAGATGAACCGACTGCTGCAAGACAAGGCCGAAATCGACCGTATCCTGGCCAAGGGCGGCGAACGGGCCCGGGCTCTGTCCGCCCCGATCCTGGCGGAAGTGCGCGATACCTTGGGTCTTGTTCGCTGACTAGGCCAAACGGGGTATAGCCTTCGGTTTCCGTTCGGCGGTAACGTTTCCCAAAAGACAGGGGGAAACGATGACCGCATATCGCATGCCCGCGGAATGGGAACCGCATATCCGAACCTGGATGGTGTGGCCGCACCGGCAAGAGATGTGGGCGCCGGATCTGGCATCCGTTCAGAAGGACTATGCGGCGGTTGCGCGCGCCATTGCGCGTTTCGAACCGGTGCGCATGATCGCCGACCCGTCGGCGGCGGAAGGGGCGCGCGCGGTCTGCGGCGGCGAGGTCGAGGTCGTCGCCTATCCGGTCGATGACAGTTGGTTTCGCGACACCGGACCCAGCTTTGTGATTTCCTCGGAAGGGCGGGCCGGCGTGTCCTGGCGCTTCAACGCCTGGGGCGGGAAGACGGACCATTTCGACAAGGACGCCGCCCTCGCCGCGACGGTCTTGCGCGATTTGAACCTGCCCGTCCTGCATTCGGCCCTGGCGACAGAAGGCGGCGCCTTGCATGTCGACGGCGAGGGGACCTTGCTGACGACGGATACGGTCATTCTGAATCCGAACCGAAATCCCGGCATCCGGCGCGAAAAGGCGGAGGCGATCTTTGCCCGGACCTTGGGGATCGAGAAGACGATCTGGCTGCCCGGCAACCCGTATGAAACCGGCACCGACGGCCATATCGACGGCATCGCCTGTTTTACCGCGCCGGGGAAGGTGCTGGTGGAAATCGATCCCGAAGCGGACGCGGACGAGGCGGCGATCGCCCGGCGGAATATCGACATCCTGCGCGACGCGACCGATGCTAGGGGACGGCGGCTGGAGATCACGGAGCTGCGGGCCGCGCCGCGCCGCGATACTGCGACGACGGAGAACTTCGATTTCTGCAACTGCTACATCAATTTCTACGTCTGCAATGGCGGTGTGGTGATGCCGGGCTTCGACCTGCCCGGTGATGCCGAAGCCCGAGAGATCGTCCAGGCGGCCTTTCCGGGGCGGGAGGTCGTCCAGGTGCCTATCCTGGCGCTGGCCACCGGCGGCGGCAGCATCCACTGCATCACGCAGCAGGAGCCGGTCGGCGCGGCCCCCGCATGGACGCTTTAGAAATCGCGGCGCCTGGTCAGTCCCTCGGGCAGCCCGGCTTGCGGCGCCCGGCGATATAGTCGTCGGCCAGTTCGATCAGGCGGTCCTTCCCGAAACTGTCGTAATGGCCGGGTCGCACCGTGCGCACGTCCAACTCCTTCAGCCGTGCCATGCTTTCCAGGTAATCCGGGATGTTCGAATGCCAGATATCGTCCAGTAGATTGCCGTCATAGATGCAGTCGCTGGACAGCAGCAGGCCTGTCGCCGCCTCATGCAGCGCGATCGAGCCCGGTGAATGGCCGGGAACATGCAGGACACGGAAAACCCTGTCGCCGAGATCGATCACGTCGCCTTCATCGACCAGCCGGGTCAGGGCAGCCGGCTTCACCGTATAGGACGCATAGGAGAAGTCCGAATGCGGCAGCGCCGAGAAATGGTGCGGCTCGATGAAGTCCGCCGCCATCGCATTGTTGGATGTCGGGTCGGCGAGGATATCGGCTTCCGCCGCATGACCGACGCGGTCCTCGAATTCCCAATGACCGCCGACATGGTCGAAATGGCTGTGACCGGCGACGCAGATGACGGGCTTCTCCGACAGGAAGGCGAGTTCCTGTTTCAGGGACCGGACGCCCATGCCGGAATCGAACATCAGGTTCCGGTCCCGGCCTTCAATGAACCAGATGTTGCAATGAATGTCCGGGCTCAGGTGGTGCTCCCAGATCAGCCGGACGCCGTCATCCAGACGCTCTGACCGGAACCAGCGATCCGCGACGGGCATACCCATTACAATCCCAACGCCTTTCGCTTGCGGTTGCTCCAGGCCTGGATGATCCGATCCGCCGTCATGGCGACCAGCGCGATGGAGAGGCCCGCGACCAACCCCATGCCTGTATCCGCCTTGCCGAGCGCAAGATAGACCGCCTGGCCCAATCCCTTGGTCCCGACCAGGGCGGCAATCACCAACATGGCCAGCCCGTACATGATGGTCTGGTTCAGGCCCAGCATGATGACCGGCAGGGCCAGCGGCAGTTTGACCTCGAACAGGATCTGGCGCGGCGTGCAGCCGATCTGTCTTGCGGCCTCCACCACATGGGCGGGGACGTTCCGCAGGCCGTGCTCGACATAGCGGATCGGCGGTACGACCGCGTAGAGGATGACCGCCAGCAGGGCCGAAAATTCCCCGACCGCAAAGAACATCAGCACCGGGATGAGGATCACGAATTGCGGCATGGTCTGAAGCGTATCATTGATCGGTCGCAGGATCGCGGAGACCCGGTCGCTATGCGCGGCCCATACACCGAGAGAGCCACCGATCAGGAAGCACAGGAAGACGGCTGCGCCACACAGATAGACTGACCGCATGGTTTCATCCCACAGGTCGTTGACCAGCATGAAGGTCAGCGATGCCACGGCGAACAGACAGACCTTCCAGCCACCCGCCAGATAGGCGGTAAGCCCGACCAGAGCGATAAAGACCGGCCAGGGGGTGCCGTCCAGGCCCCAGAACAGGATCGGCGTCGCAATTCCGATCACGATTGCCAGGGTCGTCCGCCCCTTCCACAGGCAATAGCCGAAAAGCAGCACCGCCGCGCCCCAATAGAGCGCCGCGATTTCCGGCGTCATGGCGAAGCCCCAGAACTTCGGATAGACCGCCTTGACCAGCCCGATGCGCAACGGCAGCAGGAGGAAGAAGTTGGCGCTGTTCTTGATGCCGTCCAGCACTGCGGAATAGCTGCGCACGATTTCGTCGATCCCGGCATTCAGCCAGAGGGAAACGGCGTGATGGAAAATCCATTCGTCGGGAAAGACCTTCAGCGCAGGGAAGACCTGGGCCAGAAGGATCGCGGCGACCGCGACGATACCGGCAATGATCCAGTGTCCGTGCCGCTGCCTGGCGGGAAGCTGAGAATAGGCGAGGTTGCGCTCCAGATCGGTCAGGCCGCGGCTGACCCGGTCCATGATCATGGCCAGAATGGCGATCACGACGCCGGCCAGAAGGCTCTGCCCGAACTGGGCCTTGCGCATGGTCGACAGGACTTCCCAGCCGATGTCACCGAAGCCGCCGATAATGGCGGCGATGATGACCATGCTCAGCGCTGCCATGATCGACTGGTTCACGCCGACCATGATCTGCGGCATCGCCGTCGGCAGTTGCACCAGCCAGAAGGTCTGCCGCTTCGTACAGCCGCTCATCTGCCCGGATTCGCGGATTTCCGGCGGCACGCATTCCAGGCCCAGGATCGTGTTTCGGACCATCGGCGGGGCGGCGTAGATCGCGCTGGCGATCAGGCCGACAACTGGCCCGAAACCGAACAGCAGCAGGATCGGGATCAGATAGGCGAAGGCCGGAACCGTCTGCATGAGGTCCAGCATGGGGTCGACGATCTTGCGCGCGGTAGCGTTGCGGAAGGACAGGACACCCAGCCCGAAGCCGATGGCAATGGACAGAGGTACCGAAACCCCGACCAGCGCCAGCGTGTTCATGCTTTCGAACCAGTAACCGGTGATCAGCATGTAGACCATGGACAGCAGCGTGAAGAGCGCGAGCTTCCAGCCGCCGGCGCGATAGGCCAGCGCGGTGAAGACCGCCATGGTGGCCGGCCAGGGCAACCAGTGCAGCACGACCTGAATCGCGGACATCGGCACGTCCATGACGGCCGAAATGCCCCGGAAGATGAACTGGAACGTATTCACGAACCAGGTCATTACGATGTTCAGCCAGTCGGCCAGCGGGATGACCAGAGAACCGGGGTAATCGGTCAGCCAGCGGATTTCACCACGCAGTGCGAAGCAGAATGCGGCGAAGACCGCAAGGCCGATCCACATCACGGCCGTCCGGTCGAGTCGGAAGGGGAGCCCGTTCATCTCGCGGACCTCACGCTGCGCCCTGGGCGTTGCCCTGGCGCCTCTCGCCGGCGGCAAGCGACTTTACGACACCGGCCGGTGTTACGCGGCCGATAACCTTGCCCTCGTCGTCCTGCACGATCAGCGGCCGATCAGTTCCCGCGAAGGCGGGCAGGATTTCCTCAAGGCACATTCCCGGGGACACGGTGGAGGCATCGGACGGCACTTCTCCCGTAACCGGCTCCATCACATCCCGGACGCGGATAACCCGAACCAGCGGCACGTCCTCGGTGAACTCGGCGACGTAGTCGTCGGCCGGGTTCAGGACCAACTCGGACGGTGTCCCGATCTGAACGACGCGTCCGTCCTTCATGATGCAGATCCGGTCGCCCAGTTTGAGGGCTTCCAGGAAGTCGTGAGTGATGAAGACGATGGTCTTGTGAAGCATGGTCTGCAGGCGCACGAACTCGTCCTGCATCTGGCGTCGGATCAGCGGATCCAGCGCGCTGAACGGCTCGTCCAGGAACCACATTTCCGGGCCGACGCACAGTGACCGGGCGATGCCCACGCGCTGCTGCTGACCGCCGGAAAGCTGCCGGGGGAATGCGTTTTCGCGCCCGTCGAGCCCGACGAGGGAGATCATCTCCCGGGCTTTGGCTTCGCGCTCCGCCAGTCCGACCCCCTGAACCTTCAGTGGAAAGGCCACATTCTGCAGCACGGTTTGATGCGGCAGCAGGCCGAAATTCTGGAACACCATGCCCATCTTGTGGCGGCGGATGTCGATCAGTTCCGACTCGGATGCGGATAGCAGGTTCTCACCATCCAGCAGGACCTCGCCCGCGGTTGGTTCGACCAAACGCGACAGGCAGCGGACCATGGTCGATTTGCCGGAGCCGCTGAGCCCCATGATGATGAAGATTTCGCCGGCATGGACGTCGAAACTGACATCCCCGGCGGCAACGATATGACCCTCGTCGCGAATGCGCGCCGTATGGGCGTCGGGATCCCCGACCTTGCCGTTGCCCTTTTCGAAGAATTGCGCGGGGTCCGTCCCGTACACCTTCCAGATATTACGACAGGATAGTTTTACGGGCCGGTTGTCCGGCGCCCCACCGGTGGTGTCCGACACGTGCTTCCCCCTTCAATTTGCGCAAGGAACCGGCCGGCGGTACGGGATTGCCGACCGCCGGCCGTCGCTCAATGGGTCCTGATTCGGCGCTTGCCGATCAGTTCATCGCCGCGTCCATCCACGGCTTCCAGGTCGCTTCATTGGCTTCGACCCAGGCGGAAACGACGTCTTCCAGCTTCTCGCCCTTCTGGTCGATTGCCAGCATCATCTTCTGCTGTTCCGCAGCCGACATGGTCATCTGCTCAAGGAAAGCATAGGCGGCCGGCCATTTTTCCTCGAAGCCCGACCACGCGACTTTCATCGTGTCCGGCGGAGAAACGCCGCAATCCATCACTTCATTCGGGTTCGGACCCCAGGATGCATCGGTCTCGCAGGCGGGGTCGTAGGTCGGCAGTTCGACCCATTCGACATCGACTTCGGCCAGCACCCAATGCGGCGCCCAGAACATCATGACCAGCGGCTTTTTGGCGGTGGCGGCGGCCTTCAGCTCGGCAACCAGCGCGCCTTCCGAACCGGCAGGGACGGCGGCATAGGGCAGATCCAACCCCTGGATCATCTGGGCGGAGCGATTCCCCCAATCGGCCGGATAACTTAGGATGCGCCCGTCCGGGAAGGTTTCCGGCGTCGCCATGGCTTCGGCACAATCCTTCAGGGCATTCCAGTCCGGCAGGCCCGGGCAGGTTTCCTTCATATGGACCGGGTAGACCCAGCCTTCACGGGTTTCCAGCTTCAGCGGGCCGATATCGACCAGCTTCCCGGTTTCCTTCATCTTGGGATAGATGTCGCCGGCATTGTTCAGCCAGACTTCCAGGGTGGCGTGAATCGTGCCGTCTGCCAGCGCTGAATGCTGCGGGTAGTTGCCGGCGGTCACGTATTCGACGGAATAGCCCATCTTCTGCAGAACCTGGCCGGCGATATGCGTGGTCACATGCTGGCCGGTCCATTCGTTGATCGCCAGCTTGATCGGCTCATCGGTGGCCCCCAGCTCGGCCGCTTGTGCCGACGTCACGGCCAGCATGGCGGCACCGCCGACGACGGCCGCCCGGGTCAAATTCTTGATGTAAGACATGTTCGATTGTCTCCCTCTCGATCCCTGTACATTTCATTTCAGCCGGAACGCTTGAACGCGCCCGTTCGGCCCGTAGTGTGAGGTCATTGATCGTGGAAGTCATGCCCGAAATTGAATTTCGGACCTCCCACCCTCAGCCGTGGCCAGCCTTACTGTTGCAGGCCGGCTAACACAAGAGCGCACCAAGTGCGCCATGATTTCCAACTTTTGCGCCATAAGGCGCCTCCGACGGCAGGGGCGCATGTTCGGCACTGGCTTGCTTTCGCCGACGCAGGTTATGCTTCCGGCCAAGAGCGCGCAGGCGCGAGAAAACATCCAGCGAAGGGAGAGCTTCATGGCGAAGAGCGTCATCATCACCTGTGCCGTGACCGGCGGTATTCATACCCCGACCATGTCGGAATATCTGCCGATCACCCCGCAGGAGATTGCCGATGACGCCGTTGCCGCGGCGGAAGCCGGTGCTTCGATCCTGCATCTCCATGCCCGTGATCCCGAGAACGGCCGGCCGACGCCGGATCCGAAGGTCTTCATGGAGTTCCTGCCGCGCATCAAGCAGCAGACGGATGCCGTTGTGAACATCACCACCGGCGGCGGACTGGGCATGTCGCTGGAGGAACGCCTCGCCGCCGCCGTTGCCGCCAGCCCGGAGATGACCTCGCTGAACATGGGGTCGTTCAATTTCGGCCTGTTCCCGATTGCCGACAAGATCAAGGACTGGAAGTACGATTGGGAGCAGCCGTATATCGAGGGCACGAAGGAGTTCATCTTCAAGAACACTTTCGGCGACATTGAGCGCACCATGATGGATCTGGGCCAGGGGCACGGGGTCAAGTTCGAGTTCGAATGCTACGATGTCGGCCATCTCTACAATCTGGCACATTTCGTCGATCGCAAACTGGTCGAGCCGCCTTTCCTGATACAGACGATTTTCGGGATCATGGGCGGGATCGGCGCGGATGAAGAAAACCTGATGCATATGCGCCGCATCGCCAACAAGCTGTTCGGAGACGATTACGAATGGTCGGTTCTGGCAGCCGGGCGCCATCAGATGCCCTTCGTGACCCAGGCCGCCATCCTTGGCGGGAATGTTCGGGTCGGCCTTGAGGACAGCCTCTACATCTCCAAGGGTGAACTGGCGAAGAGCAATGCCGATCAGGTCGCCAAGATCCGGCGTATCATCGAGGACTTGTCGCTTTCGGTGGCGACCCCGGAAGAAGCGCGCACGCGGTTGAAACTGAAAGGCGGCGACCGGGTCAATTTCTGACCTGAAGGTTCTCTGCCAACCACGGCGAAAGGAAAAGTCCGAGAATGCATGTGATCATCTTCGAAGTGGAGCCGGCCGACGGCAAGACCCAGGAATATCTGGATATCGCGGCGGAACTGAAGCCGCTTCTGGAAACGATGGATGGATTCATCTCCGTGGAGCGGTTTCAGAGCCTCACCACGCCGGGCAAATATCTATCGCTGTCCTTCTGGCGGGATGAAGCCGCCATCGAGCGCTGGCGGAATACCGACCCGCATCGCATCGCCCAGGCAAAGGGACGCGGGGAGGTCTTCGCCGGCTACCGCCTGCGTGTCGCGCAAGTCGTGCGGGATTACGGCATGACCGATCGGGATGAAGCACCGGAGGATTCCCGAGAGTCCCATGGCGCATGAGGAACCGGTTAAGCGGTCCTGTGACATTGCCGCCAAATCGAGATAAGGTACTGAAACCAAGGGGCGGTTCTGGTTGAGGAGCATTTCGTGCCGCCGACGAATCAAACCGGGGCGCTGACAGGCGACGACAGTCCATGGAATCTGGCGAGCTGTCGGCGGACACGTCTGCCGATCGAGGACGCGGAAACCATCCCGGTTCTTTCCGGTGTGCTGGCGCTTTGGCGGGCCAAATGTCCCGATGGGGGATTTCCGGGCAAGAGCGACCTCGATCCCACTGAAATCGGGGTAGCAGCGTTGCCGAACATCATCCTGATGGACGTGGAGAACAATCCGCGGCGCTACCGCTACAGGCTTACCGGGACGGCGATCGACCGAATTCAGAACCGGAACCTGACCGGAACCTTCGTCGATGAAAACCGCCCGGAAGAACTCCGCCGTATTCTGCTGCACGATCTGGATGAACTGGTGGAATCCGGCGCGCCGCATCTGGTGGAAATGGCCTTCCTGAATGCCGAGGGGTATAGCCGAAAGCTGCGGATACTCCGCCTGCCTCTGTCCGGGTCAGCGGACACCAGGAGCGAGGTGGCGCATATCTTTCTCGCATTCGATTTTCGTTAAATTATAGGGAAATTACCGGGGCTCTTTCCGACTCGTTTACCTTTGAGTGGTACATCCTCGCTGCAAAGGTAATCAACCATCACGCAGAAAAGACATGGACTCCCAATCGCACCCTTGGGCGGCGGCGTTTCCTCTACACGCGGCCACCCTTTGTCGACGTACCGCTCTGCCCTTCACTCAGGTCGGACAGAGCGCTGTTCTGAACGAAGTTCTGACCTTGTGGGAAGACCGGCGCCGAGGGCGGACTATGCCGTCCAGGGCGGATTGCGACGCCCCGGACTTCAGTCGTGCGGTGCTGCCGAAGCTCGGCCTCATTGAGGTAGAGCACGCGCCTCTGCGTTTCCGGTATCGTCTGACCGGAACGGCAGTGGATGAAGCCCATGGCGCCAACATGACCGGCATGTATGTCGAGGATGTCGCACGGGTCTTCATGCGTGATGACCTCCAGCCCGATCTGGAGGCGCTTGTCGATCGGAAGGTCCCGCAGCTCGTGCTGCTTCAATGTACCAACATTCACCAATACCATCGTCGGCACTACGTGCTGCGTCTGCCCCTTTCCGGTGATGGTCCGGATGCCGATCCGCTGCGGGTGGATCGCATTCTGGTTGCTTTCGAGCAGGCCGAACCGATCGAAAGGGCAGTGTTTACCAACGATTAGTAAGTGTGGGTTAGAGTATCTCATCCATTGAGTGAAATGAGCAGAGACTGATCCATGTCCGCGATTGCCGCAAACGACGACTTCACACTTTCCAGCATTTCCGACTGTTCGCGGACAGAGCTGGAGGTCGATGCCGCACGCCGGGATCCGTTCTTCAGGAAGGCGCTCGCTGTATGGGATGCCAAGCGTGGCCCCGCGCCGGCACCGTTCCGGCGAGACGTCGACGCGTTCGATTTCACCGCGGATGTGCTGCCCCGTCTGATGTTGATCGAAGTCGTCCGGAAACCGTTACGGTTTCGCATACGTCTGACCGGAACGCAGGCAGATCAAATTCATGAACGGAACATTACCGGGCTATACACAGATGAGCTGCAGCCCGGGATGCTGGCGGAATCCATGCGGCGGGATTTGACCCGTATTGTCGACACGGGGCAGCCGCAATGGGTTGAACTGCTTTTCACCAATAACCGCGGGAACCGCCGTCAGACCCGTATTCTGCGCCTTCCACTCCTGGCGAACGACGCCACCGAAGACCGTCCGGAGATCGGTTTCGTCATGTCTTTCTTCCTCTTCAAGAAACTGGCCGACGTCTGACCCCCGAATGCCGAGCGCTGAATTCGGCGCGGTGTCGCGGTTGATCTAAACCGGGACGTGGGCGATACAGTGCGTGGGGAGCAATCGGGATAGGACCGACGCAGTCGCAGGCTTGCTCCGGGCGCTGCGTCCCTTTGCCATGTCTTTTCTTCGGGGGATGTCTATGTCCGAGCACAAGGTACTTGTCGCCAATCGCAGCGAAATCGCCATCCGTGTGATGCGCGCCGCAACCGAACTGGGTCTCGGGACGGTCGCGATCTACGCGGAGGAGGACAAGCTGTCCCTGCATCGGTTCAAGGCCGATGAAAGTTATCGCATCGGCGAGGGCCTTGGACCCGTCAAAGCCTATCTGTCGATTGACGAAGTGATCCGAACCGCCAAGAAGGCCGGGGCGACCCTGCTGCATCCGGGCTATGGCTTCATGTCCGAGAACCCGGACCTGGCTGAAGCCTGCGCGGCGAACGGCATTACCTTTGTCGGACCACACCCGTCGGTCATGAGATCGCTGGGCAACAAGGTGTCCGCCCGGGAGATGGCGGTGAAGGCCAATGTGCCTGTCATGCCGGCGACCGGTCCCTTGCCCGACGACCTTGGCGAATGTGCCCGCCTGGCCGAGGAGATCGGCTATCCGGTGATGCTGAAGGCAAGCTGGGGCGGCGGCGGCCGTGGGATGCGTGTGATTGAGGACGCGTCCAAGCTGAAGGAGCAGGTGAGCGCCGGTCGCCGTGAGGCCGAGGCCGCTTTCGGCAATGGTGAGGTCTATCTGGAGAAGCTGGTCCAGCGGGCCCGTCACGTGGAAGTCCAGATCCTGGGGGATACCCACGGCAATCTGGTCCATCTTTTCGAACGTGACTGCTCCGTTCAGCGCCGGAATCAGAAAGTCGTGGAACGCGCCCCGGCGCCCTATCTGGACGACGAGAAGCGGGAGCGGATCTGCCAATCGGCGCTGAACCTGTGCCGGGAGGCCGGGTACTATGGTGCCGGCACCGTCGAGTTCCTGATGGATGCCGATACCGGCGAGTTCTATTTCATCGAGGTCAACCCACGGGTCCAGGTCGAACACACCGTTACCGAAGAAGTGACCGGGATCGACATCGTGAAGGCCCAGATGTTGATCGCCCTGGGAGGGCGGATCGGTGTTGAGGACGAAACCGGTGTGCCGGCGCAGAAGGACATCCGCCTGAATGGTCACGCCCTGCAATGCCGGGTGACGACCGAAGACCCTGAGAACAATTTCACGCCCGACTATGGGCGCATCACGGCCTATCGCGGGGCGACCGGCTTCGGCATCCGACTGGATGGCGGCACGGCCTATTCCGGCGCGGTCATCACCCGATACTACGACAGTCTCCTGGAAAAGGTGACGGCGCGGGCGTCGACCCGGGATGCCGCGGTGCGCCGGATGGATCGCGCACTGAAGGAATTCCGAATCCGCGGCGTGGCGACCAACCTCGCCTTTCTGGAAAACGTGATCAATCACCCGGACTTTGCGTCGGGCAACATCACGACCCGCTTCATCGACACGACCCCGGCCCTGTTCCACTTCCCCAAGCGCCGCGACCGGGCGACCAAACTGCTGCGTTACATCGCCGATGTTACGGTGAACGAAAATCCCGAAGCGTCCGGCCGACCGAAGCCGCCGGCGCATGCGCATAGCCCCGTCGTGCCGATCACGCTGTATCGTGAGCCCCCTCAGGGAACGAAACAGGTGCTGGACGAGCGCGGGCCGGAGGGATTCCGCGATTGGATGCTGCAGCAGCAGCGGGTTCTGATTACCGACACGACCATGCGCGACGGGCATCAGTCCCTGCTGGCGACGCGGATGCGGTCCTATGACATGGTCAAGGTCGCGGAAGCCTACGCCCAGCGTTTGCCGGAGCTGTTCTCCCTCGAATGCTGGGGCGGGGCGACCTTCGACGTTTCCATGCGGTTCCTGAAGGAAGATCCGTGGGATCGTCTGATCGACATTCGTGAGAAGGTCCCCAACATCCTGCTGCAGATGCTGCTGCGCGCCTCCAATGCGGTCGGCTACACGAACTATCCGGACAATGCCGTCCAGTATTTCGTGGAGAAAGCGGCGGATGCCGGTATGGATGTCTTCCGCGTCTTCGACAGCCTGAACTGGGCCGAAAACATGAGGGTCGCGATGGATGCGGTGCTGAAGACCGACCGTCTGTGCGAAGCGGCGATCTGTTATACCGGCGACCTGTTCGACAAGAGCCGTCCGAAATACGACCTGGACTACTACGTCAATCTTGGTCGGGAACTGAAATCACACGGCGCCCATATCCTGGGCATCAAGGACATGGCCGGGCTGTGCCGTCCGGCGCAAATCAGGGTTCTCGTAAAGGCGCTGAAGGAAGAAACCGGGCTGCCGATCCATTACCATACCCACGATACGTCAGGCATTGCCGCGGCAACCGTACTGGCGGCCTGTGAGGCCGGTGCGGATGCCGTGGACGCGGCGATGGACAGCTTCTCCGGACTGACGTCGCAGCCCAATCTGGGGTCGATCGCCACGGCGCTGGCGGACACGAATCGGGATTCCGGCCTGGATCTGGCAACGATCCGCAGCTTCTCGGACTATTGGGAAGCGGTGCGCGTGCAGTACACCGCCTTCGAACCGGACCTACGGGCCGGCGCGTCCGAGGTCTACCTTCATGAAATGCCGGGGGGCCAGTTCACCAACCTGAAGGAGCAGGCCCGGGCGCTGGGCCTAGCGGAACGCTGGCACGAGGTGGCCCGCATGTATGCCGAGGTCAACAAACTGTTCGGCGACATCGTCAAGGTGACGCCGTCGTCCAAGGTGGTCGGCGACATGGCGCTCTACATGGTCTCCAGCGGTGTATCGCCGGAGGACGTGCTGGACCCGTCGACGGATATTGCCTTCCCGGATTCGGTGGTGGCGATGTTGCGCGGCGATCTGGGGCAGCCGCCGGGTGGCTGGCCGGAAGCCATCGTGGCGAAGGCGCTCAAGGGGGAGGCACCGATCACCGATCGCCCCGGCAAGCATCTGAAGCCGATTGACCTGGCGGAGGAACGATCGAAGGCCCAGAAGGCAGCGCAGCGCCATGTCGGCGATTTCGAGCTGGCCTCTCACATCATGTATCCGAAGGTCTTTGCCGATTATGCCAAACATCGCCGGGAGTTCGGGCGGGTCGATGTGTTGCCGACGCCGGTCTTCTTCTACGGCATGAAGCCGGGGGATGAGATTTCGGTCGACATCGATCCCGGCAAGACGCTGGTCATCCGATTGATGACTGTGGGCGAGGCGGATGAAAAGGGCGAACGCGAAGTCTTCTTCGAACTGAACGGGCAGCCGCGCGTGATCCGCGTCGCCGACAAGGCTGTCGCCCCCAGCGCGCCGGCCAATGAGAAGGCGGACATGTCCGATCCGGGCCACGTTCCCGCACCGATGCCGGGCGTCGTTTCCACCATGGTGGTCAGCGAAGGTCAGTCGGTCCAGGCCGGCGACGTGTTGATGACCCTGGAGGCGATGAAGATGGAAACGTCGATCACGTCCCCGCGCGCCGGCAAGGTTAAGCGGGTCGCCGTGAAGGCCGGCGTCCAGGTTGATGCGAAGGATCTTCTGGCAGTGGTGGAGGGCTGATCAGCCCTCCAGCTCCTCGCGCAGGATTTCCAGTTCCAGCCAGCGTTCTTCTGCCAGGGACAGGGCGGACAGGGTCGAATCCAGGGCCTTGGCCGTCCGGTCGGCGGCGGCCCGGTCGCGAGTGAAGAAGTCCGGGTCGGCCATGGCCGTTTCCAGCTTTTCCTTCTGGACGCGCAGCTTCTCGATCTGGCCGGGCAGGGTCTTCAGCGCCTCGCGTTCCTTCAGAGACAGTTTTCGCTTCGCCGCGTCGGCCTGCGGTTTTGAGGTGGCCGGTTTGGACGCCTGGACCTTTTTGGACTTATGCTCCGGCGCGGCCAGCTTGCGGGCCGGCGCACCGCCCCGCTGGCTGACCATGTCGGAATAGCCGCCCGCATAGTCCTGCCATTTGCCGTTGCCCTCCGCTACCAGAACCGTCGTGGCCACGCGATCCAGGAAATCGCGGTCGTGACTGACGAGAATAACGGTGCCGGGATAGTCGGCGATCAGTTCCTGCAGAAGATCCAGGGTCTCGAGGTCGAGATCGTTTGTCGGTTCATCGAGGATCAGGAGGTTGGAGGGCAGGGTGAGCGCCCGGGCCAGCATCAGGCGGCCGCGTTCTCCGCCGGACAGGCGGCCGATGGGCTGGCGTGCCTGTTCCGGTGTGAACAGGAAGTCCTTCATGTAGCCAATGACATGGCGCGGCTGGCCGTTGACAATGACCTTGTCGCTGCCGCCGCCGGTCAGTGCGTCCTGCAGGCTGGTATCGGGATCCAGTGAGGCTCGACGCTGGTCCAGCGAGGCGACCTGCAGCTTGCTGCCCTGAACCGCTGTGCCGGAATCCGGCTCCAACTCCCCGATCAGCAGCTTCAGCAGGGTTGTCTTGCCTGCGCCGTTCGGTCCGATGATGCCCAGCCGGTCGCCGCGCAGAACCCGCAGCGACAGGTCCCGGACGATCGGCCGGTCGCCAAAGGACTTGTGCAGGTTTTCAACCTCCATGACCCGTTTGCCGGAAGCGCCGGCGTCGGAGGCACTCATGGTGACGCTGCCCTGGGCCCGACGATGATCCTTGCGCTCCTGGCGCATGGCGATCAGGTTGCCGAGACGCTTCTGATTGCGCTTGCGGCGGGCGGTCACGCCATAGCGCAGCCAGTCCTCCTCCATCGCGATCTTGCGGTCCAGCTTGTGCCGGTCGCGCTCCTCCTCCTCCAGCACGCGATCCCGCCAGGCCTCGAACCCGCCGAAACCCTCATCAAGGCGGCGCGCGGTGCCGCGGTCAATCCAGACCGTCGCGTTGGACAGGCGTGTCAGAAAGCGCCGGTCGTGGCTGATCAGGACCATGGCGGATTTCAGGCTCTGGATTTCCTCTTCCAGCCATTCGATCGCGGTGAGATCCAGATGGTTCGTCGGCTCGTCCAGCAGCAGGATGTCCGGCTCCGGTGCCAGAACCCGCGCCAGTGCGGCGCGGCGCGCCTCTCCGCCGGACAGGGTCTTCGGATCCTCCTGTCCGGTCAGGCCGAGACGGTTCAGAAGATATTCGGCGCGATGGTGTCCGGTCGTCGGATCCAACCCGTCCTCGGCGTAGGCCAGTACGGTATCGAACCCCGTCAGGTCCGGTTCCTGCGGCAGATACCGGACCGTGATTCCGGGATGGACCCAGCGCTCACCGCCATCCGGTTCGATCTGTCCCGCCGCGATCTTGAGCAGGGTGGACTTGCCGGAGCCGTTTCGACCGACCAGGCACAGCCTCTCTCCCGGCCCGACGGACAGGCCGGCGCCGTTCAGCAGCGGGTGTCCGCCGAATGTCAGGTGAATGTCTTCGAGGGTGAGAAGTTGGCGCGCCATGGGGGCGATGTACGCTCCGTTCATCGGGACGGCAAGAGGGTTCGCAAGTCCACGCTTGTCCGACGGACGAATTGTGCGAAAAGGTTGCGCGCCTCATTTCGTCCAAGGGAGACACTGCTGTGACGGATACGCTGACACTTGTTCTGGGGGACCGCACCTATTCCAGCTGGTCGCTGCGTGGCTGGCTGTTCATGGCGCAATCCGGATTGCCCTTCGAGGAGGAGATGTTCTGGCTCGACGCGCCGGATTACAAGGACGGGCTGCGGGCGGCGACCGGGGGGGTCGGCTCGGTGCCGACCCTTCGCGTGGGCACGCGGATCGTGGCGGAAAGCATGGCGATCGCGGAATATGCGGCGGAAGCGGCGCCTGATGCCGGATTGTGGCCCACCGATCCCCTGGATCGGGCCGAGGCCCGCTCGCTGGCCGCGCGGATGCATGCCGGGTTCACAAGCCTTCGCGGCAATTGCCCGATGAACCTGTCGAATCAGTTCCCGGACTTCAAACCGTCTGATGCGGTCCTGGCCGACCTGCGGGTGCTGGAATCGATGTGGGAGCCCTGTCTGGAACGATCCGGCGGGCCCTTCCTCTATGGCTCATACGGGGCGGTCGATTCCTTCTTCGCCCCGGTCGCGGCGCGGATCTATACCTTCTGTCTGCCGGTCTCCGATGCCGCCCAGGCCTATGCCGACGCCATCCTGACCCATCCATTGATGCGGCAATGGATCGCAGCGGCGGCGGAAGAGCCGAAAGTCGACCGTCCGCGTACCGGGCGGTTTTCCGAGGGCGGCTACGCACCGGGGGACTGGCCCATTCTGAAAGGCTGATTTCCAGCGTCGGAATTCGCCTTTGACCTAGCCGGATTTCCCGCTAGGCTTGGGTCGGATCGCGGCGCCCGGGGGCACGCGACGACAATCCGATGGATAGGGTATGAACGAGGATCTGCTCGGTTATAACGAGATGGTGGAACAGGCCATGCGCTCCGTGGTGCGCAAGGCGCTGGAGCGGGCTGCCAAGGGCGGTTTGCCGGGCAATCATCATTTCTACATCACGTTCAAGACCGACCATCCGGACGTCATGATCCCCAATCGGCTGGTGGACCAGTATCCGGAAGAAATGACCATCGTGCTGCAGCATCAGTTCTGGGGGTTGCAGCCGGATGATGAGGGTTTCGATGTCGAGCTGAGCTTCAACCGTCAGCACGAACATCTGCGCATTCCCTATGCCGCCCTGATTACCTTTGCCGATCCGTCGGTGAATTTCGGCTTGCAGTTCCATGTCGAGGTCGAAGAGGACGCGATTACGACGGAACATCCCGAAGCGGCGTCGGACGAAAAAGGCCCGACGCAGGAAGAAATGGAAGCCGGGGTTCCGGACGCCTCGGACGAGGATACGCCGGAAGGCGACGATGATCAGCGCAACGACAACGTTGTTACCCTGGACTTCACCCGCAAGAAATAGCGCGCCATGTCCCACCGTATCGGCCGCCGCGCTTAGCTAACCGCCAAAGTAGGAGCCGCCCCATGGTCGACGCCGCCTTTCTGGACATGCTTCCCCTCGGTCCGGACCAGACCAAATATCGCAAGTTGACCGATCGCTATGTCTCCACCGCCGAATTCAACGGCGAGGAGATGCTGATGATCGATCCGGAGGGGATCCGGTTGCTGTCGGAAGAGGCATTCCGCGACATCAACCATCTGCTGCGCCCAGGGCACCTGCAGCAATTGGCGAACATCCTTAAGGACCCGGAAGCATCGGATAACGACCGGTTCGTTGCCTACGATCTGCTGAAGAATGCCAATATCGCCGCCGGCGGTGTCCTGCCGATGTGCCAGGATACCGGCACGGCCATTGTCATGGGCAAGAAGGGACGCCGGGTGTGGACCAATGGCGAGGACAAGGCGGCATTGTCCACCGGCGTTCTGGACGCCTATGAGCGCAATAATCTGCGCTACAGCCAGGTCTCACCCCTGTCGATGTTCGAGGAAAAGAACACCCGCAACAACCTGCCGGGCCAGATCGAGATCTACGCCGAAGGGCAGGAGGATGCCTATAAATTCCTGTTTATCGCGAAGGGTGGCGGATCGGCCAACAAGTCCTTCCTGTTTCAGGGCACGCCGTCGCTTCTGGAACGCGAACGCCTGATCAAGTTCCTGGACGAGAAGATCCGTACCCTGGGTACCGCGGCCTGCCCGCCTTATCACCTGGCGGTCGTGATCGGCGGTACGTCGGCGGAGTTCAACCTGAAGACCGTGAAGCTGGCCAGCACACGTTACCTCGATAGCCTGCCGACCGAGGGCAGCGAGAACGGCAACGGTTATCGCGACCTGGAAATGGAGAAGGTTGTCCACGAACTCAGCCGCAACATGGGCATCGGCGCGCAGTTCGGCGGCAAGTATTTCTGTCACGACGTCCGGGTCATCCGCCTGCCGCGTCATGGCGCCAGCTTGCCGATCGGTATCGGGGTCTCCTGCTCCGCCGACCGTCAGGCGCTGGGGAAGATCACCAAGGACGGCATCTTCCTGGAGGAACTGGAACGCGATCCGGCGAAATACCTGCCGGACATTACCGACAAGGCCTTCGGGGGAGAGGTGGTCGAGATCGATCTCTCCATGCCGATGAAGGACATGCTGGCAACCCTGACCAAGCATCCGATCAAGACCCGTCTGTCCCTGACGGGAACGATCATCGTGGCGCGCGACGCGGCGCACAGCAAATTGCGCGCGAAGCTGGACGCCGGCGAACCGCTGCCGGACTATTTCAAGAATCATCCGATCTATTACGCAGGTCCTGCAAAGACGCCGGAAGGCTATGCATCCGGTTCCTTCGGGCCCACCACGGCCGGGCGCATGGACAGTTTCGTCGACCAGTTTCAGGCGGCTGGGGGCTCCATGATCATGCTGGCGAAGGGCAACCGGTCCCCGGTCGTGCGCAAGGCCTGCGAGAAGCATGGCGGTTTCTATCTGGGCTCCATCGGCGGGCCGGCGGCGCGTCTGGCCCAGGACTGCATCAAGAAGGTCGAGTGCATCGAGTATCCCGAGCTTGGGATGGAGGCGATCTGGAGGATCGAAGTCGAAAACTTCCCGGCCTTCATCGTGATCGACGACAAGGGCAACGACTTCTTTCAGGGCATGATGCCCGACTGAGGTTCAGCCCGTCCGTTGCGGACGGCAATTCAGCCGGATGCGATGGTGGTATAGGGGATGGGCTCCGGAAGCGCGTCCGTGGTCAGCGTCCCATGAGCTCGTCACGAACGTCTTCCACGGCGGCCATGACCTCGTCGATCAGTTCGGCCGGCATGCCCATCTGGTTCAGGCAGTCCGCCATGTAGCCCGCAGCCGCAATGAAATGCCCGTCGTCCATCTCCTTATCCTGGACCAGATGACGGCTGATGCCAGCGATGTTGGGGCCCTTGTAGGCCGCCGGCCCGCCGAAGGTCTGCGTCAGGTAGGATTTGACATGCTTTGCCTGCTGCGACGGGTCGCCGCCTTCCAGCAAGGGGCTCAGGCGGGCGTCCGCCCGGGCCTTCTCCAGGAACAGATCGACCATCGCATCTACGCCGAGTTCGCCGCCCAGCCGTTCATACAATCCCGGCTCAGCCGATGCTTTTTCCGCCGCCTTGGCCTTGCTCGGCTTGGCGGCGTCAGGCTTTTTTCCTTTGGCGGGCTCCGAATCGTCGTTGGAGGCCGGCTTCTTGGACGCCTTCTTCTGCGGCGCGCCGCCCGTGGTTTTCGCCGTCTTGTGGCGCTTAAGCGGTCGCCGCTTCGGTGCTTCGGCGATGGTGGCCGGATCCAGCACGCGTTCCACGTCCAGAACCGCCAGCAGGTCATCCTGCAGGCGGAACACGCCCGAGCATAGCTTGCGCATGCGCGCGTCCAGGGTCTGTGGCGGTTTGTCGAGGTCTCGACGCGGCAAGGAGCGGACGTCGCCGATCGAATCCACAAGGATGGTGTAAAGGTCACCCTTGTGTTCGACGGTAACGGACATCGGCCGTTCGCTCAGATCCTTCGGTTCCGCGCCCAGGCAAACCCGCAGGTCGATGACCGTGACAATCCGGCCGCGCAGATTGAGGACGCCGGCGACAGCCGAAGAGGCAAGCGGCACAGGTGTGATCTGAACCGGCTCCACGATATCCTGAACGCGCAGGATTGGAATACCGAACAACTGACTGTCGACCGTCATGGTGACGAGTTGTTCCTCGTCGCCCGCGGTCAGGCTCGAAATCCCCGCAATCGCCAAATCCGACATTCTGATCCGTCCCTCATTGATCCTTGGCGGCTCACCCCGGAAACCCCTGTGCCTCCGCCTGCCGCTCCACGGTAGCCTATTACGCGTCCCGTGACACTCAAGTCTTTGCATAAGAAAGTTAACAACCTCTTGACGGTAGCGGGGGGATTTCGTTCGTTTCACCCATGACAGGGAACGACGATATCCAGTTCATGTGCGATGGCCCGGATGGCGCGACCTGGCGCCTGCTTCTTGCGCATGGCGCGGGGGCGCCAATGGACAGCGACTTCATGAACGCCATCGCCGCGGCTCTTGCGGGGCGCGGAATCGGCGTCGCTCGTTTCGAGTTTCCCTATATGGCGCGCCGCCGGACCGAGGGTGGGAAGAAACCGCCGGACCGGGCGCCGGTTCTGCTGGAGAGTTGGCGCAGGGCAATCGACTCCGCCGAGTGGAATTTCCCCGGCGCGCGCCTGGCGATCGGCGGCAAGTCGATGGGGGGACGCATGGCGACGCTGCTGGCGGCGGAACCGGATTGTCCGGGATCGGTCGAGGCCGTGATCACCCTGGGATACCCATTTCACCCGCCGGGCAAGCCGGACAAGCTGCGTACGGATCATTTCGGAGCGCTCGCCAAGCCGGTGCTGATGGTTCAGGGGACACGCGACCCCTTTGGAACGCGCGCAGATGTCGCGGGCTATGTGCTGCCGAAACGGGCCACGGTCCTTTGGGCCGAGGACGGCGATCACGATCTGAAGCCGCGCAAGGCATCCGGCCGTACCCATGATCAGGCCATCGCCGAAGCGGGCGCTGAAATCCGGGACTTTCTGGAACGGATTTAATATTACGGAAGCGGTAAGTATTCCTTAAGAACTGAACCGTAGACTGCAGATCAAGTCGGACGGCACTGTCTGACCTCCTTGGGACCGAAGGTCTGCAACATGAACGATATCAGTATGCTCATGACACGCGGAACCGCCCGTCGGGCGCGGATTAAGAATGCGGAAGACCCGGCCGAGATCAAAAAACGCTCTGTCGTGATCTCCGGTCACCGCACAAGTATTTCTCTCGAAAACGTCTTTTGGGAAGCGCTCCGCACGATTGCCGTCGACAAGGGCATCTCGGTCAACCAGCTCGTTACCGATATCGACCGGCAGCGGACCGGCAATCTGTCCAGTGCGATCCGGACCTTCGTTCTGCTCGACGCGATCAGCGACTGATCAGACCAGGATCCCGACGGTTGCCCCCGTCAGGCAGGTCGCCAGAGTTCCCGAAATCAGGCTGCGAGGTGCCAGACGAACGAGGTCATGTCGTCGCTCTGGCACCATGGCGGTCAGCCCGCCCAGCATGATCCCCAGACTGCCGAAATTGGCAAACCCGCATAGCGCATAAGTCAGAATCAATTGCGTGCGGGGCGAGAGGGCATCCGGCGGCAGTTGTGAAAGCGCCAGATAGGCCAGCAGTTCGTTCAGCGCCGTCTTTGTCCCCAAGAGGGCCCCGGCCAGATCAGCCTCTGCCCAGGGTATCCCCATCGCATATGCGACCGGCGCAAAAACCCAACCGAAGATGCGTTCGACGGATAGCGGCGCACCGGACACGTCCGGCAGCGTGCCGGCCAGGATCATGTCGACCAGCGCGACGAGCGCGACCAGGACCAGCAACAGCGCAATGATCGAAATCAGCAGCTTCACCCCGACCGCTGTGCCCCGGGATATCGCGTCCATCATGTTGCTGGACTGCAGCCCCTCCGCTTCACCGGCAAAGGACATGTCGACATCGAGCTGTTCGTGCTGAACGCCGGCTGGTGGCGCGGGAACCATGATCCTTGCTATCAGAATTGCGGCGGGTAGGCTGATCAGCGAGGCGGCGAACAGATGGCCGGCGGCACCGGGGATAACGCCGTTCAGAAAGCCGGCATAGATGCCGAAGACCGTGCCGGCGATGGTCGCCATGCCGACGGTCATGATCAGGAACAGGCCGGACCGGTGCAGGCGCTTCAGATAGGGCGCGACCAGGATCGGCGCCTCCACCATGCCGATGAAAACATTGGCCGCGGCGCTGACCGCCTCGGCACCGCCGATGCCCAGTGTCCGGCGTAGCGCCCAGGCGCAAATCCGCACGATGGCCTGCAGCACACCCCAGTGAAACAGCAACGCTGTCAGGGCACTGATTACCAGCACGATGGGCAGAGCCTGAAAGGCGAGAATGAAACTTGTTGCGCCATCGCTGCTTTCGAACGGGATCGGTCCGCCGCCGGTATAGCCGAAAACGAAGGATGTCCCGGCGCGGGTCGCCTCTCCCAAGGCCGTCACGCCGTCGTTCAGCCCGGCCAGAAGGATGGCCATTCCCGGGAGATACAGGAACAGCGCGGCCAGGCCGACCTGAAGCAGGATGCAGATCAGAGCGAGACGTACCGGAAATTGCTGCTTGCCTTCGCTGAAGAACCACGCACAGCCGATCAACGCCGCGAATCCCGCGGTCGCCTGAAAATTCTCCATGAAATTGCACTCCCCCTATATTCCCTATCTGTAATGTGACATGCTGCTGCGGCAGAAGCCAGCCGTCGGTAGGGCAGAAGAGTCGTGGCACGACATTTTTGTTGCACTGCACAAAATATCTTGACCAACGCGCGGAAAAGTATCATGTGATAGGCGAATGCTGCGGTGCAGCATCTGAATCCGCATGATGGGGCGGGGCGGCTTGTACCCCATCTAAACGTTCGATTGGAGGAGTACCCCCATGGCCAAGAAACCGTCCTCGGCGTTCGACCCGATGAACAACCCGTTCCTGGATCCGAAGAACAATCCGTTCCTCGACCCGGAAAAGAACCCGTTCCTGAAAACCGACTTCACCCAGTACTTCCAGGGTGTCGAAGCGCCGGACCTGAAAGGGATCACCGACGCCCAGCGCAAGAACATGGAAGCGCTCAGCGCCGCGAACAAAACGGCCGCTGAAGGCGTGCAGGCGATCTTCAAACGCCAGAGCGAAATCCTGAAGAACACGATGGATGAGGCCAACGCGGCGCTGCAGGAACTGCAGGGCAAGTCGATGGCCGCGCCGGACGCGTCGGCCCAGATCGATCAGGTCAAGACGACGATCGAATCCGCGGTCTCGAACATGCGCGAACTGTCGGAAATGATGGCGAAGTCGCAGGCCGAAGCCTTTGACATCGTCAACAAGCGCTTTGTCGAAAGCCTCGATGAATTGAAGGATTCGCTGTCCAAGCTGCCGAAGTAAGGCGCAGGACATCGCGTTTCGGAACGCCCCGGCCCGGTGCCGGGGCGTTCTTCTTTGGTGCGCCTTTCCTTCCGGCTCAAACCGTCTAGGCTGTGGCCGATTGCAGCCATGCCGCGACGGGAGTGATTATGACAGACACCCTTTCCTTCGATGATTTCCTGAAGGTGGATATCCGTGTCGGAACCATTCTTCGGGCCGAGCCATACCCGGAGGCCCGGCGTCCTGCCTTCAAGCTTTGGGTCGACTTCGGTCCGGAGATCGGGGAACGCAAGACATCGGCCCAGATCACCAAGCATTATGACATTGAGACCCTCCCGGGGCGGAAGGTCGTCGGTGTGGTGAACTTTCCGCCCAAGCAAATCGGCAAGTTCATGTCCGAGGTCCTGGTGCTAGGGGTCCCGGACGAGGAGGGCGAAGTTGTTCTGCTGCGTCCCGATCTCGACGTTCCCAATGGCGGGCGGATGTACTGATCGCGGCGTCAGCCGTTGCGCAAGACCGGCTCGCGCCGCAGTTCCTCGACCAGATAGTCGATGAAGGACCGGATCCGCATCGGCGAGTTCCGGCCCTCCAGATGGACGACATGGACCGGCACCGGGTCCGGTTCGTAATCCCGCAGCAGCGGCACCAGACTTCCGTCCGCAATCGCGTCGGCAACTTGATAGGACAGCAGACGGACGACCCCGATCCCGGCGCGCGCCGCTTCATGGGCGCCATCGATCGTGTTGGCGACGAATCGGGCGGGCGGGCGCATGCTCACCGTTCGTCCGTCGCGGGTCAGGGGCCAGGGTCCTTGAAACGCGGCCGTGTAGATTCCCTCCGCCTTCTGGAGGTCCTCAGGCCCTTCAATGGGGCCGATGCGGTCAATATAGGCCGGGGCCGCGCATAGGACTTGGCGGACACTGCCGACCCGAATCGCAGTAGCGGAGGAATCCGGCAATTGCGCGATGCGCAAGGCCACATCAACGCCTTCATCCACCAGATTCACCATGCGGTCCAGGAACAGCGTGGTGAACCGGATCTGCGGGTGGCGCAGGGCGAAATCCGTGATTCGC
This sequence comes from Alphaproteobacteria bacterium, assembly GCA_033344895.1. Lineage (NCBI taxonomy): Bacteria > Pseudomonadati > Pseudomonadota > Alphaproteobacteria > Alphaproteobacteria bacterium. The sequence continues at coordinate 969,401 of JAWPMN010000001.1, read as the reverse complement.
CGCGCAACATGCAGCCGCCCGAAGGTCGCTGGCGCGGTCACGGTGATCGGCCCGCGCAACTCACCGTGAACCCCGGCGACCGCGGCCTCGGCCTCCGACACCTCCGCCAGGATGCGCCGGGCGTCAGCAAGATAGCGGGTGCCGGCCTCCGTCAGGCGCACCTGACGCGTCGTTCGGGTCAGCAACTTGCAGCCGAATCTTTCTTCCAGTGCCGCGACCTCGCGGGTCACGGAAGGTGGCGATTGCCCCAGACTGCGCGCCGCGGCGGAAAACCCGCCATTATCGGCAACCGCAATCAGCGTGCGCATGGCTTTCAGAAGATCCATATTATTCCATAATCCGGAATTATCGTTTCCGAAAACACGTTATTATTCCCAACAGGATAAGCAACTATCTTTCGGGCATCCAATTGCCATTCCGGAGGAAGTCATGCCTGAACACCGTATCCGTCTCTATCGTCATCCGCTTTCCGGTCATGCCCACCGCGCGGAACTGATGCTGGCCCTGCTGGGCCTGCCGGCCGAACTCGTCGATGTCGACCTTGCCAGCGGGGCCCATAAGGCACCGGATTTCCTGGCGCTCAATCCGTTGGGGCAGGTTCCGGTACTGCAGGACGGTGCCGTCACCCTGGCGGACAGCAACGCGATTCTGGTCTATCTGGCGCGCAAATACGACACGCCGGGACACTGGTATCCCTCGGAAGCGACGGTGGCCGCAGATGTGCAACGCTGGCTGTCGCTCGCCGCAGGTCAACTAGCGGCCGGTCCGGCCCTGGCGCGTGTCATCAATGTCTTCGGCCTCAAAGCGGATGGAGACCGGGCACGATCGATTGCAGGGGCACTGTTCGGTTACATGAACACCCATCTGGCAGACCGCGAGTTTCTGGTCGGCACGCACGCGACCATCGCGGATGTGGCCCTTTACAGCTACACGGCCCATGCACCGGAAGGCGGTGTTTCCCTGCAGCCCTATCCTGCTATCCAGGCCTGGCTCTGTCGCATTGAGGCCTTGCCGGGTTTCGTCGCGATGCAGGCGACCCCTCTGGCCGCGTGAGGCAGGGTCATGGCGGACAGAAACGATGGAAATCGGGCAGCGACCGGATGGTCGCTGCCCTCCAGCCCCTATCATGCCGGCGAGAAGGCGGTTCAGGCGCGGGACGGTGTTTCCGACTTGGCGGATCGCGCCGGGCGCCGGATGATCCGCGATTACATGCCCGATCAACACAGGACCTTCTTCGAGGCCTTACCCCTGGTTTTCCTCGGGGCGCTAGATCGGGACGGGAAGCCATGGGCATCGGTCCTGACCGGTCCCACCGGCTTCATGACCAGCCCCGATCCGAAGCACCTCCGCATTCGGGCACTGCCGGTGACGGCCGACCCGGCGCGGGACGGCGTTCATGTCGGAGCACCAGTCGCCCTGATCGGTGTCGAGTTCCATACACGCCGCCGCAACCGCATGACCGGGAAAGTGGTGTCGGTCGACGGAACGGGATTCGATGTGCGGGTGGATCAGAGCTTCGGCAACTGTCCGCAATACATTCAGGCGCGCAATCCACGATTCCGTGCGGTGCAGGAGGCGTTGGAAGTCGCGATTCTGGGGGCCGATCTGAATGAGGAAACGCTGCGCCAGATCGGGGAGGCGGATACCCTGTTCATCGCCAGCGCATCCCTTGACGCGGCGGGCCCGAACCCGGTCGAAGGCGTCGATGTCAGCCATCGCGGCGGACGGCCCGGCTTCGTGAAGGTGGAGCAGGGGGCAACGGGAACCGTTCTGACCTTTCCGGACTTCAACGGAAACCGCTATTTCAATACATTCGGCAACATCGCGGTGAACCCGCAGGTTGGCCTTCTGTTCCCGGATTTCCTCAATGGCACGGGGCTCAGCCTTTCTGGGCGCGCAGAAATACTCTGGGATGATCCGGCGATCGAGACCTTTGACGGGGCGGTCCGGATGGTGCGTTTCGGGGTGGAACAGGGCCGCGTTCTGCCAGGCCTTATCCCGTTCACATGGAGCGAACCGGAACCGTCGCCGCAAACCGCGAGAACCGGGCGCTGGGAGGCGGTTAGCTGAAAAACCGCCCGCAACCGCGATGGTCCGTGCCGTCGACAGTCATCACAATGGTCAGCGGCAGGTATTCGCCGCTCATCTCGTCGCGGCACCCCTCATCGTGGATGGTGAAGGCGATCTGTCGTCCGTCGACCGTGAAGGCCGCCGGAAATGTGGCGGCATCCTTCGGCGTCGGAAACAGTCTCGTCGTGCCATAGCCAAGTACGATCAGGCCACCGAATTCCGGGTGAATTTCCACCAGCCATCCAGGTTCATGACCGGTTGCGCGAAACGTTGCCCCTCGCACGGCGGCCGCGCGCCAGGGCGTGTCGACCTGCTCACCGTGGCAATCGCGCCATGAGCGTTCCGGCGTTTCGAACAGGGCTTCCTGCCCCTTGAGCCAGAGCGCATGTCCGTCGTCGGACCGGTATCTGGCACCGGAGCCTGCCGGAATCTGCTGCATTGAGACTTTTCTGCCGTTCCAGAGGACGAGGGCGGCCTCATCCCCGAGACGTACCTCGAAACTGCCTGCATCACAGCGATAGGCGGAATAGGTCGGCGGTGAATAAGGAAGCGCCGGAAAACCGGCGCAGGCGGCAAGGAACAGCAATCCGGCAAGGGCAGGGAGGCGCATCAATCCGACCCGGGGCGGATTGTGGTCCTGAGGGACATGCCGGTCAGTCCTTCTTGCCGCCGCCGAGGCTGAAAAGTGCGGAAATCCCGCCCTTGATGATCGCGATGATCCAGAGGAGCACCCCCAGAACAATGCAGGGAATACCGAAGATCAATCCGATGCCGGAGCCGGAGAGCAGGATGCCCACCAATACGAAAATCAGACCCAGAAGCCCCATGGGCGTGCCCCTATTCGCTGCGTCGTCGGCCCTTCAGCATGCCGAGGATCAAGGATATCAGCCAGATCGGAATGACGATGACGGCACCGATCACGATATAGCCCGCGCTCCATTCGATGGCACCGCGTGCGAAATCGTAAATCTTCCGAACCGTTACGCCGAAATTGTCGAAGATGGCTTCCGGCGTCACGTCGAACTGAACCAGTAGCCACCCGACGACGAAGCTGATCACCGCCAGTTTCAGCAGGGTTGCCATAACTTTCGACAGTTCGGTGCGCATCGTCTTTCCTTCCTACGCTGCAGACAAATCTTCGCCCGCCAGCGCCCGGTCGATCAAGGCGATAGTTTCCTTCAGTCCGTAAAGGGCGAAGAACGAGCCCATGCGGGGCCCTTGCTCCTGGCCCAGCAGGACCTGATACAGCGCCTTGAACCAGTCCCGCAGGTTTTCATACGGGTGCTGCTTGCCGATCTCGTAAACCTGGGTCTGGATGTCCTCCGCAGAGGTGTCCTCCGCCAATCCGGCCAGGGCCGCGCGCAGGTCGGCCAGGGCCGCCCGGTCGGTCTCGTCCGGTGCCTTGAAGGCCTTTTCCGGCTTCACGAAATCCTGGTAGTAGCGGATGGCATAGCCGACCAGCTTGTCCAGTTCCGGCGCGGTTTCCGGGGTGGCGTCCGGGACGTAGCGGCTGATGAAGCCCCACAGGACCGACGTGTCTTCGGTGTTGCAGACCGACGCCAGGTTCAGCAGCAGGCCGAAGCTGATCGGCGGCGCACCGTGCGGCGGTTGACCGCGATGGATGTGCCAGATCGGATTTTCCAGGCGCTTGTCCAGGTCTTCGTCATCAAACTTCGACAGGTGGGTGTAATATTCGTCCACCGCCTTCGGGATGACGTCGAAATACAGCTTTTTGGCCGTTTGCGGCTTCTGGAACATGAAGAGCGCGAGGCTTTCATTGGGCGCGTAGGTCAGCCACTCTTCCATCGACAGGCCGTTGCCCTTCGACTTCGAGATCTTTTCGCCCTTCTCGTCGAGGAACAACTCGTTGATCCGGAACTCCGGCTGGGGCGCGCCCAGGGTCTTGCAAATGCGGCCGGACAGCTTGACGGAATCGATCAGATCCTTGCCGGACATCTCGTAATCCACACCCAGGGCGTACCAGCGCATGCCCCAGTCGGGCTTCCACTGCAGCTTGCAGTGTCCGCCGGTAACCGGCGTCTCGATTTCCTGGCCGTCTTCGCGACGGTAGACGATCGTCCCCTTCTTGGCGTCCGTGGCGATCACAGGCAGCTGATAGACCTCATGGGTCTCCGGGTCGACCGGCAGGAAGGGCGAATAGGTCGCCCGTCGCTCGTCGCGCAGCGACGGCAGCATGATCTTCTGGACCTGTTCGTAGCATTCCAGCATCCGGATCAGGGCATCATCGAACCGGCCTGAAAAGTAGTATTCCGTGGAACTGGCAAATTCGTATTCGAAGCCGAAGCCGTCGAGGAACTCCCGAAGACGACGGTTGTTGTGGTGGCCGAAGCTCTCGTCGATGCCGAACGGGTCCGGCACCTTGGTCAGACGCTTGTTGAGGGCTGCCTTCAGCAGATCCTGGTTCGGCACATTGGTCGGCACCTTGCGCAGACCGTCCATGTCGTCCGAAAAGGCTATCAGCTTGGTCGGAATGTCACTCATCAGTTCGAAGGCGCGGCGCACCATGGTGGTGCGAAGAACCTCGCCGAAAGTCCCGATATGCGGCAGGCCGGACGGTCCGTAACCGGTCTCGAACAGGACGTAACCCTTTTCCGGATCCTTCTTCTCGTAGCGTTTCAGGACCTTGCGCGCCTCTTCGAAAGGCCAGGCTCGGGCATTCAGGGCTAGGTCGCGCAAATTGGTCATTGCTTCATCTCGTTTCGGATAAGGTTGAAAACGCGCCGGAAACTAGGCGCGGCCCGTGTTCGCGTCAACTGCGGCGGTGATTCGGGCGCGGGAAATGCCGTTTCAGCCGGAGGTCGGCTCTGAACCGCCGGCATTGTCTTTTCCGAAAAGGGCGCGGTACTGCTGCAGCGAATAATAGATCGCGACCCCCAGAAGGTGGGTGACGCGTCCACTGTCAGCGTCTCCCAGCGGCATGGTCAGGGCCTCATAACTGTAGGGCAGCCGGTCGAGTTGACGGTCGCCCTTGCCGTAGACGGGCGCTCTGGTCGCGACAACCTTTCGATATCGCGTCAGCAGGGTATCGCGCAAAACGAGGTCGTCGAGTCCCGACACCAGACTTCGATACAGGCCGGGCCCGAACCGTTCTGCCAGGTGAGACCCGACTGCCAGAAAGCGAAAATCCGGTGGTTCGGTGTCGGCGATGACCGTCAGCAGGATGACATGCTCTGCATGCCGCCCAAGTGTCTCGGGTTCAAGATCGGTAAAGGCTGGAAAGTCCCTGTCGCCACGCAACCGGTTCCACAGGTCAAAAACCGGCTGGATCCCGGCGCTGAAATCTTCCTTCATAAGCGTACGCTCCTGTGCTTAGTACAGTGCCGTGGAGCCGGCGCCTAGGGCAAGCCGTTCCGTGGTCGCATCCATTCGGAAATTTCAGGCAGGCGGGGACAGCGTGGCGAATCTCGCAGCAGGAACAGGCCCAGCCGGCGCCCTCGATCAGGAAACCCGCCGGGAATTGAAGGCGCTCTGCGTCTTGTCCGATCGGGTGGGGCTGTGCCGTCTTGCCGGTCACGCCGGACTGATCGTGCTGGCAGGCGGCATGGTCGCCTGGGTGGAGACCCGATTGGGCATGTTGGCTGCCGCGCCGTTTCAGGGGATTCTGGGGCTTTGCCTCGTCTTCCTGTTCGCGCCGTTGCACGAGACGATCCATCGCACCGCCTTTGCCAGCCGGCGTCTTAACGATGTTGTGGCCGCGATCGCCGGGGCCGTACTGATCCTGCCGCCGCACTATTTTCGGGCCTTCCATCTGGCGCACCATCGTTTCACGCAGATCCCGGGAATGGACCCGGAGCTTCCCGGCAAGGAAATCGGCAGCCTTTCCGGTTATGCGCTGTATCTCAGCGGGCTGCCCTACTGGCGCGCGGCCGTCGGAGGGCTTGTATCCCGTGCGCTGGGCCAAACCGGGGAAGCCTTTCTGACGGCCCGGACAGCGCCAGCCGTTATCGTGGAGGCGCGGCTCTATCTGCTGTTCTATGCCGGGCTGGCCGCTGCCTCTGTCGCGACAGGAAGCACGCTGGTTTTAACCTATTGGCTGGTTCCCGTGCTGCTGGGGCAGCCCTTTCTTCGCTTCTATCTGCTGGCGGAGCATAAGCTGTGCCCGATGGTCGAGGACATGTTCCGCAACACCCGTACGACCCTCTCCATCGGCGCGGTCCGTTTTCTGGCCTGGAACATGCCCTATCACGCGGAACATCATGCCTTCATGGCGGTTCCTTTCCACCGACTGCCGGCGGCACATCAGCTGCTGCGCGACCGGATCGAGACGATCTCGCCCGGCTATGCCGCTTTTCACAGTCGGCTCATTCACGGATTGAGGCGCGCGCCGGTTTCGGACTAGATTGATGTCTTGTTCTCGGGGCGGGGTGAAATTCCCCACCGGCGGTAACGACCACGGCTTTGGTCGAAGCCCGCGAGCGCCTTCCTCAACCACATGGGAGGGGTCAGCAGATTCGGTGTGATTCCGAAGCCGACGGTTACAGTCCGGATGGAAGAGAATGGCAGATGGCGTCGCGCCGGACCGTGAGGCGGTTCCGCGGGACGTGCGTTGAGCCGTGCGCCCTGATTCTGAAACGTCCTGAAGGAGGGAACGAGAGATGAATCAGCGGACCGACAGCCAGTCGAGCCAAACCAGTCAGAAGCGCCCTGCAATCGCCGCAATCCGGGCGCGTTGGCATGCCGGCATAGTCGACCGTGCCCATGATGCATTTGTGGCCGCGGCAGCCGGGAACGGTGTGCCCCGGGACAGTATCCAGACCTATGACGTTCCCGGCGCGTTCGAAATCCCGCTGCTTGCCCAAAGGCTGTTGCGGTCGGGACAGGCGGATGCGGTCGTCGCCTTCGCGCTGGTGGTCGACGGCGGGATCTATCGACATGACTTCGTGGCGTCGTCGGTCATAGACGGGTTGATGCGGGTTCAACTGGACGAAGGCGCGCCGGTCCTGTCCGTCGTGCTGACACCGCACCATTTCCACGAACACGGCGATCATGTCGACTTTTTCGCGGAACACTTCGTCACCAAGGGGCGCGAAGCGGCGGCGGCGCTGCATGCCGTGCTGGGATTGGAGGGATGTTCTCAGGCGGCGTGAGCGGCTCTCACGGGAATGTCATGTCATGTCAATGGCGCAGGGCGGATTTGAGCGTACATTCCGCCTTACAGACCATAAGCTGAATCGGCGACAATTCGATGAGCGACACCATGGTGACCGATCCCCGACCCCCCAAGGCGAAACCACTCTGGCGCCGGCTTTTGCCGGTGGCGGTGTTGTTGGGGCTTTTTGCGGCCTTCTTTGCCAGCGGCCTCGACCGGTTTGTCAGCCTCGATGCCCTACAGGCGCATCGCACGGATCTTCAGGAATTCGTTGGCGCCCATGCCGTGTCGGCTGTCCTGATCTACATGATCCTCTATGCGGTGATGGTTGCGGCATCCCTACCGGGGGCGACCATCTTCACGGTAACCGGGGGACTGCTGTTCGGCAGCCTTCTGGGGACGGTCTATACCGTTTTCGCAGCGACACTCGGCGCCACCATCATCTTTCTGATTGCCCGTTCCGCCTTCGGCGATGCGCTGAGGCAGAAGGCTGGCGGGCGCGTCGAGCGGTTGCTGGACGGCTTCCGCGACAACGCCTTCAGCTATCTTCTGGTTTTGCGTCTGGTGCCGCTGTTTCCGTTCTTCGTGGTCAATGTCGCCCCTGCTTTCGCGTCCGTTCCATTGCGGATCTACGTTTTCGCAACGCTGATCGGGATCGTGCCCGGCACCTTCGTCTATGCCCAGGTTGGCGCGGGGTTCGACAGCGTCATTGCGTCGGGTGAATCGCTCAGTCTGGCGGGCATTCTGACACCCGATGTTATCCTGGCCCTGGTGGGGCTGGCCGGGCTGTCCCTGATACCGGTGGTCTACAAGTATTTCCGGGGACGTCGCCCGACCGGGTCGGGGAATGCCTAATTGCCGACGACGGTCGCCGTTTCGCCTTCTGTCCGGATTTCCCGCCGGATCGTGAAGGTGTTGCCGGCGTCATCGCGCGCCCAGTACTGCAGGGTCATGCGATCCGGATCGACCGGGGTCGCGATATGGTGTCCGCGCTGGGTCAGGCTGCCGCCGGGCTCGACCCGATAACGCACACAAGCGTCGGCACAAACCTGCGCGTCCTCGACGCAGACCTTGCCGCGATAGATGTAGAGCCCGATGCCGGCGGATTCCTTGAAGCGCCGATCGTGACTGAACCGATGCCGGCCCTCCTCGAAGGAATAGGAAAAATCCTCCAGCGTCAGCGTCAGGCGGGCCGGGGTGGTGGATTCGACGGACGGTTCGGGCAATTCCCGCAGACAGGCCGTGCTGACTTCCGCCGTGACGATATCGACGACTTTGTCGGTGCCCTGCGGTTGAGGCCGCCCGGTGTCGTCGCCCGCCGTTCCTGCCGCCGGCGCCAGTTCGGACAGGATTTCGGCATTGTCGGTTTCGGCGCTGCCCTGATCGTCACAGGCCGCCACCATGACGGTGGCGAGCATGATCGCTGCAATTCCCTGCCACCGTTGAATACCCATCAATCCTCCAAACCGCCGTACTGTGTTCCGCATCCGGCTGGAGGCCGGTCACGGAAGCGGGTTACGCCGACGTGCCGCCGACGGTCAGCCCGTCCAGACGCAGTGTCGGCTGGCCGACGCCGACCGGTACGCCCTGGCCCTCTTTGCCGCAGGTACCGATACCATCGTCCAGTTTCAGATCGTTGCCGATCATGGACACTTTCGTCAACGCATCTGCGCCATTGCCGATCAGGGTAGCCCCCTTCAGCGGCGCGCCGATCTTGCCGTTTTCGATGCGATAGGCCTCCGTACAGGAGAAGACGAACTTGCCATTGGTGATGTCGACCTGGCCGCCACCGAAATTGACGGCATAGATGCCCTTGTCGACGGAGGAGAGGATTTCGCCCGGATCCTTGTCGCCGCCCAGCATGTAGGTATTGGTCATGCGTACCATCGGGCAGTGGGCATAGGACTGGCGGCGCCCGTTACCGGTCGACTTAACGCCCATCAGTCGCGCATTCATCCGGTCCTGCATATAGCCTTTCAGGATGCCGTCCTCGATCAGCACGGTTTCGCTGGTCGGCGTGCCTTCGTCGTCGACCGTCAGCGATCCGCGGCGGTCCTTCAGGGTGCCGTTGTCGACGACCGTAACGCCCGGGGCTGCCACGCGTTCCCCCAGGAGACCCGCAAAAGCGGAGGTCTTCTTGCGATTGAAGTCGCCCTCCAGGCCGTGCCCGACGGCCTCGTGCAGCAGGATTCCCGGCCAGCCCGGGCCCAGCACGACCGGCATTTCGCCGGCCGGGGCGGGGACCGCCTCCAGATTGATCAGCGCCTGTCGCAGGGCTTCATCGACCTGGGCCTGCCACTGGTCCGGCTGAACGAAGCCGGCAAAGTCCAGGCGTCCGCCGCAGCCCTGGGATCCGGTCTCCATACGGCCGTCCTGTTCCACAACGACGCTGACGAAGATCTGCACCAGCGGGCGAATGTCGGCCATGCGCTCACCGTCCGGGCGAACGATCTGAACCGCCGCCCATTCCGCGCCGAGACGGGCCGAGACCTGCTTCACACGCGAATCCTTGGCGCGGGCATAGGCGTCGATTTCGCCCAGTAGTGCCACTTTGGCGTCGAAAGACAGGGTTTCCAGCGGATTGATATCCGAATAGAGAGCCATGTTCGTCTTCGGCGGGCCGCCGGCCAATGTGCCGCCATGACCGCCGTGCACCGCGCGGACGGCGTCGGCGGCACGCTTGATCGCCGCTTCGCTCAACTCCCCGGAATGGGCATAGCCGGAAACCTCACCGACGACCGACCGCAGACCGAATCCCTGCGATGTGTCGAAGCTGGCGCTCTTGATCTTGCCGTCCTCCAGCAGCAGGCTCTCGCTCTGCACATATTCCAGATACAGTTCGCCGTCCTCTGCGCCGTGCAGGCTGTCGGAAACCAGGGCGGTAACGCGATCCTGGTCCAGTTCGGTCCGGCCATAGAACAGACCGTCGGTGATGGCGATGTCGGACATGTACTCTCCTTCCGGGGCGCGGGCGCGGGCCTCGCGCCGACTGTGGGGCCGGGATTCCGGACCTTACGGCAAAATGTTCCGTAGCGTCCTTCGCCAGTTCGGGTTATGCAAGCCCCAACCCGGCGTGAATCGATCCATGGAACCGCAGATAGGGACGCCACCGTTATGGGCAAGACCCAAGGCACCATCGACACGCAACCCGCGCCGATCCCCGGCAATCAGGATGGCGTGGAATCCGGCGCATCGCGCACCGGCCTGTTCGGGAACGAACACCCGTTGCGGTATGCGCTGACAAACGAGCTGCATGCCCGGCCGTTCGAGATGCTCGAGCCGCCAGTCCGGATCAGCATGTATGCGACGATGCTGGCAGAGGGCCGGAACTCCGGCGTGCATGCGCATCTGAAGGATTTGTGCGACCGGCATGGCGTCAACCCGCCTACCGAGGACATGAACCATTTCTCGGCGGATTTCGGGCCCTTCCGGCTGCGCTTCGAGCGCCATACCGAGTTTGCCAGCTACACCGTCCTGCGCCATGGCCGCTTCGATAAGCCCTTTGCCGTCAGCGCCTGGCAATATCTGCCGAAAGACTGGCTTGCCGCGATGCCGGGTGAAGTGCTGGTCGCGACGAATCTGGCGGTTCTGCCCGTCGATGGCGACGACCCCGATCCAGAAATCCTCTCGGAAATGTTCGTGCCGGAAAGCCTGGTTACCAGCACCTTGTCCGGTGCATCCTCGAGGGTCTGGTCGGACCTGCGCATTCATGGCGACGGGCATAACAGAATTCTGCTGAAGCCCTACGATCTGCCGCCGGCAAAGGCCGGGCGGGTGGTCCAGCGGCTCCTGGAGGTCGTTGCCTATCGCAACCTCGCCCTTCTGGCGCTGCCGGTTTCGCGCGAGGTCGGACCGGAACTGACCCGGATCGACCGGGGGCTGGCATCGCTGACCGGCGAAATGGCGCAGATTGTCGAACAGGGCAATGTGGAGGGTGGCAAACGTGAAGACGGTGCGCGTCGGGAATCGGAATTGCTGACCCAGTTGATGCAGATTTCCGCCGAGATCGAGCGAATGAACTCCCAGCACAGTTACCGTTTCTCCGCCGCCCGGGCCTATTTCGCCCTTGTGGATGCCCGGCTGGATGAGCTGCGGGAGGAACGCCATGAAGGCTATCAGACCGTTCGGGAATTCCTCGATAGGCGTCTCGCGCCGGCGCGGCGGACCTGCGAATCGGTCGAGATCCGCATGGCGGACCTGTCGCGGCGCGCGACGCGGGCGGCAAACCTGCTTCGGACTCGGGTCGACTTCATGCTGGAGAAGCAGAATCAGGGACTTCTGAGTTCGATGGACCGCCGCGCCAGGATGCAGCTGCGCCTCCAGCAGACGGTCGAAGGGCTGTCCGTTGCGGCGATAACCTATTACGCGGTCGGCCTGATCGGCTATGCGGCCAAGGGTGTGGTGGATCTGGGGGTGCCCCTCTATCCGCCCTATGTCCAGGCTGCGGCGGTGCCGCTGGTTGCGCTGGCCGTTTGGTTGGGGCTCCACCGGGTACGCAAGCGGTTGGACCGCGACGGCTGAAGCCCGACGGCGCCCCGGATCAGGTGCTACAATCTGTCGCTGACGCCGGAATCTCGGGCTTGGCGGGCAATGAAATTTCTTCGCAAGCCCCTGAATTCCGTTGATTTGCGGGCGATGCTGGTGTTTAACGCGCGGAGCTACCGGAGGGCCGATCGTCAGAAAGACCCTACCCGGCGCCGCCTTGAATGAGGCGCATAGCGAGGTACTATGTGAGACGTTCGGATAGAGCTGTATTACGGGCCGTCGGTACGCGGCCGTGACAGGATCTGAATCGACGAGGTTTGCATCGCTCCTGCGGATCGGGAATTCGCAGGCGCGGGGGTAAAGACGGGAGAAATAGGGTGCGCAAGCTCTTCACCATCCTTTCGGGACTGAGCGCGTTGGCGGTAGGCGCCGTGGCGACCGCCGGTCAAGCGCTGGCAGCGAAGGCCGAACCCTGGCAGCTTGGGCTGCCGGAGCCGGTCACGGCGCTGGCCCGCCAAATGGACGAGTTCCATACCTATTGGCTGATGCCGATCATCACGATCATCACCATCTTTGTGCTGGTGCTGCTGCTCTATGTCTGCTGGCGGTTCCGCGAAAGCGCCAATCCGGTCCCGTCCAAGACGACACACAATTCCCTGCTGGAGGTCCTTTGGACTGGTATTCCGGTGGTGATCCTGGTCGTGCTCGCCTTCCCGTCGTTGTCGCTGCTTTATGCGACCGACGATTTCGAAGGGTCGGAAATGACGCTGAAGATCGTTGGGCATCAGTGGTACTGGGAATATCAGTATCCCGATCACGGCAACTTCAAGATCGACGCCTATGTCGCCGCGCGCACCCATGAGGAAGCGGAGCAGTTGGGCGTTGAGCGTCTGATGGCGACGGACGAAATCATCGTCCTGCCGGCCAACACCAAGATCCGCCTGCAGATGACGTCGGCGGACGTGCTCCACAACTGGTCGCTTAGCGATTTCGGGGTGCGCATGGATACGGTGCCGGGGCGTCTGAACGAATTTCCGCTGAGCCCGATCGAGAAGACGGGTGAGTATTTCGGGTTCTGCTCCGAGCTTTGCGGCACGGATCACGCCTTCATGCCGATCCACGTCCGGGTCGTCCCGAAGGATGAGTTCGAGGCCTGGGCGGCCGAAGCGCGCGAGAAGTACGACCTGGTCGAAGAAGCTCGCAAGCCCGGCACGGGTGAAGCGCTGGCGGTGACGCCGGCCGGCGCCGCGCAATAATCGGGGCAGGAGAGGGCCCTGTTTCGGTGCGGGGTCCGCTAAGGAAGACGGAGAAGTTCGATGGCTAACGCTACTGCAGCGCATCACGACGACCACGGCGCCCCGCGCGGGATTGCCCGGTGGCTGTATTCAACCAACCACAAAGACATCGGGACGATGTATCTCATCTTCTCGATCGTCGCCGGCATCATCGGCGGTGCCGCGTCTGTCTACATGCGCATGGAGCTTCAGCATCCCGGCGTACAGTTCATGGCGGATGGCCACGAATGGAACATGGTGGTGACCGCGCATGGTCTGATCATGGTCTTCTTCGTCGTCATGCCTGGGCTTATCGGCGGTTTCGGCAACTGGTTCGTGCCGCTGATGATCGGGGCGCCGGACATGGCCTTCCCGCGCATGAATAACATCTCTTTCTGGCTGCTGATTCCGGCCTTCGTGCTGCTGATTCTCTCCGCGCTTCTGGGCGGCGGGGCCGGCACCGGCTGGACGATCTATCCGCCGCTGTCGAGCGCGAACGGGCCGTTCTCCGGGCATGACGGGCCTGCGGTAGACATGGCGATCTTCGCCCTTCACCTGGCGGGTGCCAGCTCCATCCTGGGGGCGATCAACTTCATCACCACGATCTTCAACATGCGCGCGCCGGGCATGACGCTGCACAAGATGCCGCTGTTCGCCTGGTCGATGCTGGTCACGGCCTTCCTGCTGGTGCTGTCGCTGCCGGTCCTTGGCGGTGCGATCACCATGCTGCTGACCGACCGCAACTTCGGTACCGCGTTCTTCCGTCCCGACATGGGCGGTGACCCGATCCTGTTCCAGCACCTGTTCTGGTTCTTCGGTCACCCGGAAGTCTACATCATGATCCTGCCGGCCTTCGGCATTCTCAGCCACGTCGTCTCGACCTTCTCCAAGAAGCCGATCTTCGGTTATCTGGGTATGGCCTACGCCATGGTCGCGATCGGCTTCGTCGGCTTCATCGTCTGGGCCCACCACATGTATACGGTCGGTCTGGACGTCGACACGAAGGCCTACTTCACGGCCGCGACGATGGTTATTGCCGTTCCGACGGGCATCAAGATCTTTTCGTGGATCGCCACGATGTGGGGCGGCTCGATCCGTTTCACCGTGCCGATGCTGTGGGCGATCGGGTTCATCTTCCTGTTCACCCTCGGCGGTGTGACGGGGGTTGTTCTGGCCAATGCCGGCATGGATGTGCAGATGCACGACACCTACTATGTCGTTGCGCACTTCCACTACGTGCTGTCGCTCGGCGCCGTTTTCGCGCTGTTCATGGGCATGTACTACTGGATGGGTAAGATGTCCGGTCGTGAAATCCCGAACTGGGCCGGTCACCTGCACTTCTGGACGACCTTCATCGGCGTCAACCTGACGTTCTTCCCGCAGCATTTCCTCGGCCTTGCCGGGATGCCGCGCCGGTATATCGACTATGCCGACGGGTTCGCCGCGTGGAACAACATTTCCTCCATCGGGGCCTATATCGCCTTCGCGTCGACGATCTTCTTCGTCGTCGTGCTGATCTACACGCTGGCCGCCGGTCGCCGTGCAGAGGCCAATCCGTGGGGTGAAGGCGCCACGACGCTGGAATGGACGGTGTCTTCGCCGCCGCCGTTCCACACCTTCAACACGCTGCCGCGCATTACCGGCGGCAACGGTCACTGATCCGTGTTCTACCCGCCGCCGGGCGAACTGTTCCGGCGGCGGGAGCACGGTTCGTGACATGACGTTTGTTGGCTTGTTAGAGGTTCTAGAGACGTGAGCGAGACGGCTTTGCAAGATGGTCTGGCCGCCGGTTCGAAGGGGGCGGAGGTCCGGGATTACATCCGCCTTTTGAAGCCGCGGGTGATGTCGCTTGTCGTCTTTTCCGGTTTTGCCGGCCTGATTCTGGCGCCCGGCGATCTGCATCCCGTTCTCGCGGCTGTTGCCGTTCTGTGCATCGCCGTCGGTTCCGGCGCGGCCGGTGCGATCAACATGTGGTACGATCGCGACATCGACGCGATCATGACCCGGACTCGTGGACGGCCGATCCCGCGCGGCAAGATCGCGGCGGACGATGCGCTGGCTTTCGGAACTGTCCTCGCGGTGGGGTCGGTCTTCCTTATGGCACTGGCCGTGAACTACATGGCGGCCGCCATCCTGGCCGTCGCAATCCTGTTCTATGTCTTCATCTATACAATGTGGCTGAAGCGGTCGACGCCCCAGAACATCGTGATCGGCGGGGCGGCCGGTGCGTTCCCGCCAATGATCGGCTGGGCCGCGGTGACCGGCGGGATTTCCATCGAATCCGTCGTTCTGTTCAGCCTGATCTTCTTCTGGACGCCGCCGCATTTCTGGGCGCTGGCACTCTATCGTCGCGGCGACTACGCCGATGCCGGCGTGCCGATGCTGCCGGTCGTTGCCGGTGTCCGTTCGACCAAGCTGCAGATGCTGGCCTACACGGTCCTGCTGCTGCCGCTGGCCGTGGCGCCCTACTGGCTCGGCATTGCCGGCCCGCTATACGGTGCCGCCGCTGCGGTGCTGGGCATCCTGTTCACGCTGTCCGCCATTGCCGTCTGGTTCGACGACACGGACAAGTCGGCGAAGCGGATGTTCGGCTATTCGATTTTCTATCTGTTCGCGCTGTTCGGGGCGATGATCCTCGATGCCGGCGCGGGCCTTGCCGTCTGACGGCGATGGCCATGAAGGAGGCGCAAATGGCTGCCGATGACAAGAACGACCTGGCGATGACGGACGAGGAAATCCGCCGCCGTCAACGCAGCCGCAACGTCGCGGTGGCGCTGGCTGTCGGGGCATTCGTCGTCATCGTGTTCGTCGTCACGATCGTGCGGATGCAGGCGGGTATCGACGCCTCGATGGGCGGCTGAGGAAGAACGGCATGGATCCCCAACTCGCCCGCAAGAATAGAAGGATGCTGGCTGGCTGTGTTTTAGCTGTCGGCTGCATGATCGGTCTCAGCTTCGCCGCTGTGCCGCTCTACGATCTGTTCTGCCGGGTTACGGGCTATGGCGGAACAACGCAGGTGTCGGCCACCGCGCCGGGCGAGGTGCTGGATCGCGTTATCACGGTCCGTTTCGATGCGTCGACCAATGTAGCGCTGCCGTGGCGCTTCAGCCCAGAGCAGCGGAGTGTGGATGTCCGCGTCGGTGAATCCGCAATGGCCTTCTATGCCGCGGAGAATCCCACGGACACGCGCACGGTCGGGACCGCGACGTTCAATGTGACGCCGCTGAAGGCGGGACAGTATTTCACGAAGGTTGAATGCTTCTGCTTTACTGAGCAGGTGCTGGAGCCCGGCCAGAGGGTGGCCATGCCGGTCAGCTTCTATGTCGATCCGGCCATCGCTGAAGACAGAAATCTGGACGATGTGGATACGATCACATTGTCTTACACATTCTTCCCGATGGAAGTTGAAGAAGACACGTCCGGGGCCGGCAGCACCGCCGCGTCCGGACAGCCGGCGCCGGTCAACTGACGCCGATTGGGTGAGAACGGTGCCGCTGGTGCGGGACCGGGACAGGTTTTGAAGTATAGTGACGACGGCGCCGGAACGGTTTCGGTGCCTCAGAGACGGGGGTAAGCCATGGCAGGCGATCATCACGCGGTCGACCACGACTATCACTTGGTAAATCCGAGCCCGTGGCCGGCATTCGGTGCGCTGAGCGGCTTCGTGCTGGCTTTCGGCACGGTTTGGTATATGCATCCGACAATGCTGGGCGATTTTTCCATCGGCCTGGCGGGAACGGCAATCGGGCTGATCATGGTGTTGTGCACCATGTATTTCTGGTGGCGCGATGTGGTTCGAGAGTCTCATGCGGGCGACCACAAGCCGGTCGTGCAGCTGGGGCTGCGCTACGGCATGTCGCTGTTCATCGCCTCCGAGGTGATGTTCTTCGCCGCATTCTTCTGGGCCTTCTTCGACGCCAGCCTGTTTGCGACCGAGGAAATCCAGTTCTGGCGGACGGAAGCCAATGGCGGGCAATGGCCGCCGGCGCATATCGAGACCTTCGATCCGTTCCATCTGCCGCTGATGAACACGATGATCCTGCTGCTGTCGGGCTGCACCGTGACCTGGGCACACCACGCCCTGCGCGAAGGCAAGCGCAAGGAACTCATCCAGGGGCTGGCTCTGACGGTCGTTCTGGGCGCCTGCTTCACCGCGCTGCAGGCCTATGAGTACGGCCATGCGGCCTTCGGTTTCACGGAAGGCATCTACTCGTCGACCTTCTACATGGCGACCGGCTTCCACGGTTTCCACGTTATCGTCGGAACGCTGTTCCTGCTGGTTTGCCTGATCCGGGCGTCGCGCGGCGACTTCACGCCGAGCAAGCATTTCGGTTTCGAGGCTGCGGCCTGGTATTGGCACTTCGTTGATGTTGTGTGGCTGTTCCTGTTCGTCTGCGTCTACTGGTGGGGCGGCTGATCGGCCAGAGTTGAGTTGTGCGGGCCGCCTGGGAACAGGCGGCCCGTTCGGTTTTTGGGGGAGCGACATCGCGGCTTCCGGCTTCGCCCGGCGTGACCAGAAGGATCTGTACGATGACTGCGCCATCTCCCTTGCATACCGGTTTTCGCGGCCGATGCCCGCGTTGCGGCACCGGCCCCCTCTATTCCGGTTTCCTCAAGGTCGCGGATGAATGCGGCCATTGCGGCCTGAAGTACAGCTTCGAGAATGCCGGAGATGGTGCCGTCCCCTTTCTGATCCTGATCATCGGTGCCATCGGCGTCGGTCTGGGCGCCTGGGTGATGTTGGCATTTGATACCGCCATCTGGGTCCCTATTGTCATTGCCGTGCCGGTGGTCAGCATTCTGACCCTGATTATGCTGCCCCGCACGAAGGGGCTTCTGATTGCATTGCAATATGTCAATCAGGCCAGCGATACCGGCACTGACAGCTACGATAAGTCGTGAGAGACAGATGTTCCGACCGAAATTGATCCCTACCCTGTTCACTCTTCCCGCGCTGGTGGCCCTGGTCTGGCTCGGCGCCTGGCAGCTGCAGCGCCTGGAATGGAAGGAAACCCTGCTGGACCGGCTGCATACGCGGGCTGAGGCCGAAGCCGTTGCCCTTCCGGCAGGCGATCTCGATATCGACGAGTGGGAATTTCAGCGCGTCACCGTGACCGGCGAATTTCTGCACGACCAGGAGGTTCACCTGCTGAACCGGTCGCTGAACGGAAATCCGGGTCTCCATATCCTGACTCCGTTGCGCCGCACCGACATGCCCGACGCGCAGACTGTGCTGGTGAATCGAGGCTGGGTGCCGTTCGAACTGAAAGAGCGCTCGGCCCGTCCTGACGGGCTGGTCGACGGCCCGGTTACGGTGGAAGGCATTGTCCGGTTTCAGCGTCCCATCACCGGCCTGCAGCGGGTCTTCCTGCCGGAGAACGAACCGGCGAACAATGTCTGGTATTCGGTTGATCAGGCCCAGATTGAGGAAACGGCGTCGCTGTCCCTGACGAACTTCTATGTCGTGGATGGTAACACGGACGTCCCGGGCACCTATCCTCTTGGCCGGCAATGGATTCTGGATATCCGCAATGACCATCTGCAGTATGCCCTCACATGGTTCCTGCTGGCCGGTGCGCTGGTGGTGATTTATGTCGTCTACCATCGTCGCGGCGGAAACGGCGAATGACCGATTCGAAGGCTGCCTATCGGGATCTGGAGCGTCGCTTCCATCGCATGGCCGTTCTGGGCGAGGTCGCAACGATCCTGCACTGGGATGCGGCTACGACCATGCCCGACGGCGGTGCCGGTCCGCGCAGCGATCAACTGGCCGAAATGAAGCTGATCCGGCACCAGGCCATGACGGATCCGGCGGTGGCCGCACTGCTGGATGACGCCGAGGCGGCGGTAACGCATCTGACGGATTGGGAGGCCGCAAATCTTCGCGAGATGCGCCGGGACCACAGGCTGACGACTGCCCTGGATGAATCCCTGGTCGAAGCGATGAGCAAGGCCGCCAGCGCCTGTGAGCATGCATGGCGGGAGGCGCGGGCCAGTTCCGATTTTGCGTCCGTACAACCCCTGCTGCAACGGGTCGTGGAACTGACCCGGGAGATCGCGGCTGCCTATGCCGACGTCTTTGGCCTGTCGCCCTATGATGCCCTGGTGGAAACCTATGCTCCGGGAACGCGCTCGGCCGATTTCGACCCGATCTTCGACGATTATGCGGCATTTCTGCCCGACTTCCTTCCGCAGGTCCTGGAGCGGCAGGTAAAAGGGGGTGAGCCGCTGAAACCGAAACCGGCCCCGGTCGAGCGACAGAGGGTCCTGGTCGAGAAACTGGCTGCCGCGACCGGCTTCGATTTCACCCGCGGTCGGGTCGATGTCAGCGCCCATCCGTTTTCAACCGGCTATCCCGGCGATCAGCGCATCACCGTGAGTTACAATGCAGAGGAGCCGACATTTGCGGTCATGGCCGCCCTGCATGAATGCGGTCATGCGGCCTATGAGGCCGGCTTGCCCCGCGACTGGATCCGGCAGCCGGTCGGTCAGTCTCTTGGCATGGTGGTCCATGAAAGTCAGTCTCTCAGCATTGAGATGCAGGCCAGCCGCTCCAGCGGATTTCTGACCTGGCTGGCCGGTCAGGCCGCCTCGGTGCTGGGGGACGATCCGGCCTATGAACCGGAGAACTTCCGCCGACTGCAACAATGGGTGAAGCCGGACTTCATTCGGGTTGATGCGGACGAGGTGACCTATCCGGCCCACGTCATTCTGCGCACCCGGCTGGAGCGGGCCATTCTGTCCGGCGATCTGCCCCTGGCGGAGCTTCCGGGAGCCTGGAATGACGGTATGAAGAGCTTGCTCGGCATCGATGTGCCGGATGACCGCAGGGGCTGTCTTCAGGACATCCACTGGTATGACGGTGCCATCGGCTACTTCCCGACCTATACGTTGGGGGCCATGCTGGCGGCGCAACTGGCGGAGGCGGCCGCCCGCGCGGTGCCGACCATTCCGCAGGCACTTGCAAACGGGGACTTTTCACCCTTGATGGCATGGTTACGCGATGCCATTCATTCGAAGGGTTGCTTTAATACATCAGACGACTTGATCCGTAGCGCATCGGGAAACCCGCTGAACGCTGCCGCCTTCAAACGGCATCTTCGGCAACGCTATCTGGGAGAGTAGGAAATGGAAGACACCGCGAAGCAGATGCAGGAATTCTGGGAATGGGCTGTTCCCACTGCGCTGGAATATGGCAGCAACATCCTTGAGGCTCTGATCATACTGATCATCGGTCTCTGGCTGGCCAGCTGGCTTTCCGGTGCGACCCGGCGGACGCTGGACAAGTACAAGCGGGTCGATGGCACGCTGAAGCCGCTCTTCGCAAGCCTGGTTCGCTACACGATCGTCATCATGACGGTCATTGCGATCCTGAGCCAGTTCGGGGTCCAGACAGCCAGCATCATCGCCGTACTCGGTGCCGCCGGCCTCGCAATCGGTCTGGCGCTTCAGGGTACGCTTCAGAACATCGCGGCAGGGATCATGCTTCTGATCCTGCGCCCCTTCAAGGTGGGCGATTTTATCGACGCCGGTCCTGTATCGGCGACCGTCGATGAAATCGGTCTGTTCACGTCGCAGTTCACGACGGTGGACGGCGTCTACGTTTCCTGTCCGAACTCGAGCCTGTGGAATTCGAAGATCACGAACTATTCGCGCAACAACAAGCGCCGCATGGATCTGGTCGTCGGGATTTCCTATGACGATGATATCGGCAAGGCGGTCGAAATTCTGTCCGGTCTGATGGAAAAGGACGATCGCGTGCTGAAGGATCCTGCGCCGCAATGCATGGTAACGACGCTGGGCGACAGTTCGGTGAACATCACCATGCGCATGTGGGCGATGAGTTCGGATTTCTGGGCCCTGAAATGGGACATGACCCGCTGGGCCAAGGAAAAGATCGAAGAAGGCGGCCTCAGCATTCCGTACCCGCAGCGTGATGTGCATATGCTGCCCGCACCGTCGGAAAAGTAAGGACCGAAAATGCGTTACATCAGTACGCGCGGCACGGCGCCGGATCTCGGATTTGACGACGTTCTGCTGACCGGGCTTGCCCGGGACGGAGGGCTTTATGTTCCGGCGGATTGGCCGCGTTTCTCGGCCGCCGAATGGCGCGAGATGCGTGGCCTTTCCTATGATGAGCTGGCCGCGCGCGTGTGCTCCCCCTATCTGGGTGACGCCATCGACGAGGATGATTTCGCCGATATGGCGGCGGATGCCTATAGCGGCTTCGACCACGATGCCGTCGCCCCGCTGAAACAGCTCAGCGGGGATACCTGGCTGATGGAGCTGTTCCACGGTCCGACGCTCAGTTTCAAGGACTACGCGCTCCAGTTGGTCGGTCGCATGTTCGATCATGTCCTGACCCGGCGGGGCGAACGGATCTGTATCGTCGGCGCCACCTCGGGCGATACCGGTTCGGCTGCTATCGAGGCCTGCCGCGACCGGGATGCGGTGGACATCTTCATCATGCATCCCTATCAGCGCTGCTCGGACGTGCAGCGCAGGCAGATGACCACGATCCAGGCTACCAATGTCCACAACATCGCCGTCGACGGTACGTTCGACGATTGCCAGGATCTGGTGAAGGCGATGTTCAATGACATGGCTTTCCGCGATCAGATGCACCTGTCGGCGGTGAACTCAATCAACTGGGCACGGATCATGTGTCAGATCGTCTATTATGCCCATGCCGCCCTGTCTCTGGGGGCGCCTGATCGTGAGGTGTCCTTTGCCGTGCCGACCGGCAATTTCGGCAATGTCTTCGCTGCCTACGCCGCCCGTCAGATGGGCTTGCCGATCGGGCAACTGATCGTCGGCGCCAACGAAAACGACATCCTGTCGCGCTTCTTCAATGCCAACGACATGTCGATGCAGACCGTGGTGCCTACCCTGTCGCCGTCTATGGATATCCAGGTTTCCAGCAATTTCGAACGCTTGTTGTTCGAATTGATGGATCGGGACGGGCCGGCGGTTGCGCATCTGATGCAGACCTTCCGGGCGTCAGGCAAGCTGGACCTGGATCGGGAGCGTTGGCAGCGTGCCCTTCAGCTGTTTTCGGCCCATCGACTGTCCAATGATGAGTGCCGTGCCGCCATGAAGGCAGTGCTTGAATCCACCGGGGAACTGGTCGATCCGCACAGTGCGATCGGGGTCGTCGCGGGCTGGACGCGGCGCCAGGACCCGGCGGTGCCGCTGGTCGTGGCGGCCACCGCGCATCCGGCCAAGTTCCCGGATTCCGTCGAGGAGGCGACCGGCACACGTCCGCAGCTGCCGCCGCGTCTGAGCGACCTGTTTGAGCGCGAGGAGCGTTACGAGCGTCTGCCGAACACACTGAACGCCATTCAGGAATTTGTGCGCGGATCCAACCGGGCGGGGCAGCAATGAGCTCGGTCCGAATTGACACGTTATCCAACGGCCTGCGGGTCGCCACGGATACCATGCCGGGTACGCGTACGGCCAGTGTCGGCGTCTGGGTCGGCACGGGTGCCCGGGCGGAACCCAAGGAAATCAATGGTGTCGCGCATTTTCTGGAGCATATGGCATTCAAGGGAACCCGTTCCCGCTCCGCCCGCCAGATTGCCGAGGAGATCGAGGCCGCCGGCGGTTATCTGAACGCCTATACCGCCCGGGAGAACACAGCGTACTACGCCAAGGTCCTTGCCGAGGATTTGCCGCTGGCGGTCGATATCGTCGCCGACATCCTGCAGAATCCGACCTTTGACGAGGTCGAGCTGGAGCGCGAGCGCGGCGTGATCCTGCAGGAAATCGGCCAGTGCCACGACACGCCGGACGATCTTGTCTTCGATCTGTTCCAGGAAGTGGCCTATCCGGACCAATCGATGGGCCGGCCGGTGCTGGGCACATCCGAAACCGTCCGGCGCATGCCGCGCGATTCCATTCGCGATTTCATGGCGCGGCGCTATGCCGGTGAGAACATGGTTCTTTGCGCCGCTGGCGGCGTCGATCACGATCGGTTCCTTGCCCTGGCGGAGGAGAAGTTTCAGGCATTGGGGGCGGTGCAGGAAACGGAGATTGCGCAGGCCGATTATCAGGGCGGGGAACACAGGCTGAACCGCGACAGCGAACAGGTTCATCTGCTGCTCGGCTTCGAAGGGCCTTCCTTTGCCGACAACGACTACTACACCTCGAACGTCCTTTCCGCCCTGTTGGGCGGCGGCATGTCCTCCCGACTGTTTCAGTCGATCCGGGAAGAGCGCGGGCTGGCCTATTCGATCTATTCCTTCGCCTGGACCTTTGCCGATACCGGCCTTTTCGGGATCTATGCCGGAACCGGAGAGGATGATGTCGGCGAACTTGTGCCGGTCATGACCGACGAGATCCTGGGGCTGGCGGACAGCTTGACCGATGCGGAGATCGCCCGCGCAATCACCCAGGTCAAGGCGTCGCTCCTGATGTCGCGGGAAAGCTCCGGCGGACGATGCGATCAACTCGGCAATCAGGTTCTGATACATGGCCGCGCGCTCGACGAGGCGGAACAGGTCGCCGCCGTGGAACGTGTCGGAAAGGCAGAACTGCAGGCGCTTGCACGACGCATCTTCGCGTCCCGACCGACCGTTTCGGCCATCGGACCTCTCTCACGGCTTGAAAGTTACGACCGTATCGCGGATCGTTTGCGGGCAGCCTGACACAGCAAGCCCGCGATACATGCTTCAATTCTTTCGACACTCCCTGCCGCGATGTCGATATTCCGGCCCTCGCGTCGCATTGCGACCACCGCGTGTGTCGGACCAGGCGGCATGGATGGCGGTTCGGGACCGATCGAAAGCCTTCCTGGAACCCTGGGAACCGGCCTGGCCTCGGGATGCTCTGACGCCGGGTGCCTTTCGCCGGCGCCTGCATCGGGTTGAGCAGGAATGGCGGTCGGGTATCGGGTACGGCTTCTTCATCGTCGACGACAAGACGGACGAGCTTTTGGGGGGCATCACCCTGGCAAATGTGCGTCGGGGCGTCGTTGAATCGGCCAATGTCGGATACTGGATCGCGAAGGATCATTCGCGAAAGGGTTACATGACGGAAGCCATTCAGATTCTTCTGGATTTCGCCTTCTGCAAGCTGAACCTTCACCGCATCGAAGCCGCCTGTCTCGTTCACAACGAGGCGAGCCGGAACCTGCTTCTGAAATCCGGATTCCGGCTTGAAGGCCGCGCCCGCAAATATCTGTGCATCGCCGGGCGTTGGCAGGATCACGACACCTTCGGCATCCTGCGTACGGACGACCGTCCGGCAGTGCCGGTGACGGAGCGCTGATCGATCCGGTCGGCGGGACGAATCGGCGATTCCGCGTGCTCGGTCGCGCGATGGGGCGAATAAACCGAAAATGCCTTACTTTTGCCGGATTTCCTAAGGAGAAAAGAATTGCCGGAATGGCTGAATCGGCGTAAGTCACACGCTTGTATGAGCGCGCCGCAACGCTCCATTTCGCGCGGGTTTCAGCGGTGTTGAGCCGCCGCATCCAATGGCTGAAAAGCGACATGGCATGCGGCTGGATTGCTAGGGGTCGGAGGCTAAGGCTGCCACTATGTTTTCTCGGTTACTCGGTTTTCTCTCCGCCGACATGGCGATCGATCTCGGTACGGCCAACACGCTGGTTTACGTCAAGGGGCGTGGCATCGTCCTGAACGAGCCGTCCGTTGTCGCGATCGCCGAAGTGAAGGGCAAGAAGCAGGTTCTCGCCGTCGGGGACGAGGCGAAGATGATGCTGGGGCGTACGCCCGGCAACATACAGGCCATCCGGCCGCTGCGCGATGGTGTGATCGCCGACTTCGAAGTCGCCGAAGAGATGATCAAGCACTTCATTCGCAAGGTTCACAATCGCCGCAGCTTCGCCAGTCCGCAGGTCATTGTCTGTGTGCCGTCCGGATCCACCGCGGTGGAGCGTCGTGCCATTCAGGAATCCGCGGAAAGCGCCGGTGCGCGCCGGGTCTTCCTGATCGAGGAGCCGATGGCCGCCGCGATTGGCGCCAATCTGCCGGTGACCGAACCGACCGGCTCCATGGTGGTCGATATCGGCGGCGGTACGACCGAGGTTGCGGTGCTGTCGCTGGGCGGCATTGTCTATTCGCGCTCCGTGCGTGTCGGTGGCGACAAGATGGACGAGGCCATTATTGCCTATATCCGTCGCAATCATAACCTGCTCGTCGGGGAAGGCTCTGCCGAGCGGATCAAGAAGAAGATCGGTTCCGCCTGTCCGCCGGAAGAAGGCGACGGGGAAATGATGGAAATAAAGGGCCGGGATCTGATGAACGGCGTCCCGAAGGAGCTGAACATCTCCGAGCGCCAGATCGCAGAAAGCCTGGCCGAGCCGGTTGGTGCCATCATAGAGGCGGTCAAGGTCGCGCTGGAACAGACTCCGCCGGAGCTTGCCGCCGACATTGTCGACAAGGGTATCGTGCTGACCGGCGGTGGCGGGATGCTGCGCAATCTTGATTACGTGCTTCGGCACGCCACGGGGCTTCCGGTTTCCATCGCGGACGAGGCGTTGAGCTGTGTCGCTCTGGGCACCGGCCGGTGCCTCGAGGAGATGCGCACGCTGAAGAACGTGCTGATCAGTATGTACAATTAGTCGCTGCCGCGGGTTCCCCCGGCCGACGCGAAAGTCGCCGTGGGACGATCGGGTGGGGGCTCCGGTTGGTCCGGGTTTTGGTGTCTGGTTGGTGTTGACTGGTTGGTAGAGGCTGGGGGCCATCTTGGCGAAACGCGCAAAAGGGCCTGAAATCAGAACGGCGCAGCCGCTTCGCACGCTGGCGCAGCGACTGCTCTTCGCGCTTTTCCTCGGAAGTTCCATTGCCCTTATGGTTCTCGGGCGGTCCGATCCGGAAGCGTTCGAGCGTGCGCGTACGCAGGTTACCGATGCGGCGGCACCGATCCTGGAGACGCTGACCCGTCCGGTCGACGCGGTGAACAACGTCGTCGGCGAAGTGAAGAACCTTGCCCATCTGCATGAGGAGAATGCCCGGCTGCGCCAGGAAGTGGCGCGGCTGCAGCAATGGCAGGCGGTCGCCCGCCGGCTGGAAGTTGAAAACATCCAGATGCGTGAACTGCTGACCTTCGAACGCGAGGATGTGAAACGCTTCGTGACGGGCCGGGTTATCGGAATGGGCAGCACTTTCGTGCGTTCTCTGGTGCTGAATGTCGGGCACAGCGATGGCGCACAGAAGGGGCAGGCGGCGGTGACCGGCGACGGTCTGATTGGCCGGGTGGCCGAGGTTGGGCAAAGATCGTCACGGGTGCTGCTGATTACCGACCTGAATAGCCGGGTCCCGGTCGTGATCGAAAATTCGCGGGCGCGGGCAATTCTGGCCGGCGACAATACTTCCTTTCCGCGGTTGATCTACGGCGCGGCGAATTCGGATCTGACGCCGGGTCAGCGTGTGGTAACGTCAGGCGATGCCGGGGCGTTTCCGCCCGGTCTGCCGGTCGGCGTGATCTCCAGCGCGGATGAAAACGGCGTGCGGGTTCAGCCCTATGCGGCCGACGAACGACCGGAACTTGTCAGGCTGATGGATTTCGGCCTGGACGGAGTGCTGCAATAGACGCGGCAGCGGTATGTCCGGACCTTGCGCCGGACCAGATGGATCGAACGGACGATGAGAACTGGATTTCTCTCCAGACTGGATCATTTCGCGCGCGGGCTGCTGCCGCTGATCTGCACGCTGCTGGTCGTCCTGTTGAGCGCCCTCCCGCTGCGTTTGCCCATGGCTGCGATGGTTGCCCCATCGCTGACGCTGATTGCCGTCTACTATTGGACGATCTATCGACCGGACCTGTTGAACGGTTTCTTCATACTGCTACTTGGGCTGCTGCAGGATCTTCTGACCGGTGGCGCCCCCGGGGTTACGTCGATGGTCCTGCTGCTGGCCTACCTGGTGGTCGTCTCTCAACGGCGCTTTTTCCACGGCAAGAGCTTCAGCGTTGTCTGGTGGGGGTTCATGCTGGTCGCGATCGGCGCGGCGTTCCTGTCCTGGTTGTCCAATTTCATCCTGAGCGGCCGTTGGATTGATCCGACAGGCGCAGCGATTGGGTTGCTGCTGACCATTCTTCTTTATCCACCCCTGGCGGCGCTGCTGTCCCAGGCGCACAAGCTGGTGCCGGCACGCGATGCCGATGCGTGACGGAAGGGGGCGGCGGTCATGAATCCAGAGAAGACACGGACCAAGGTTTTCAACCGGCGTGCCGCCCTGTTCATGGGGGGGCAGTGTCTCGTGATGGGGGGACTCGGTGGGCGTCTCTACTACCTTCAGGTCGTCGAGTCCGAGCGTTATGCGACGCTGGCTGAAGAGAACCGCATCAATTTTCGGCTGATTGCGCCGCCGCGCGGCTTCATCACCGACCGCAACGGTGATTACCTGGCGATCAATGTCCAGAACTATCGGGTCGTTCTGGTGCGGGAGCAGGCGAAGAATGCCGGCGGCGTTCAGGCGGTCCTGGAAAAGCTGGCGAAACTCATCGACATCAACGAGCACACGATGGCCCGGGTGCTGCGCGAAACCGAAAGCCGCCGCGCCTTCGTGCCGATCACGGTCGCGGAGAACCTGAGTTGGCAGGAAGTCAGCCGGATCGGGGTCAATCAGCCGGATCTCCCGGGCGTCAGCATCGATGTCGGTCAGACCCGCCACTATCCCTATTCGGAACACATGGCCCATGTCGTCGGCTATGTCGGGGCGGTGTCGGAAGCCGAACAGACCGGGGACCCGCTATTGGATCTGCCGGGGTTCCGGATCGGCAAGAATGGGATCGAGAAGCATTATGACCTGGCCCTTCGCGGCAGTGCCGGGACCAGCAAGGTCGAGGTGAACGCCCTCGGCCGGGTCATTCGGGAGATCGATCGGCAGGAAGGGCAGCCCGGGCGAGAGGTCAAGCTGACCCTGGACATGCGCCTGCAGGACTTTGCCGGTGCGCGGCTTCGTAACGAGAAAGCGGCCTCCGCCGTCGTAATGGACATTCACAGCGGCGATGTCCTTGCCCTGGTGTCGGTCCCCTCCTACGACCCGAATGCCTTCAGTGAGGGGATCGGGGCGAGCGAATGGCAGGCCCTGGTCAAGAATCCCTATGGTCCGCTGACGAACAAGGCCATCGCAGGTCAGTATTCGCCGGGATCGACCTTCAAGATGGCCGTCGCGTTGGCGGCGATGGAAAACGGCATTCAGCCGGATCACACCGTTTTCTGCCCGGGCCATGTCGAACTCGGTGACAGGCGCTTCCATTGCTGGAAGCGACATGGCCATGGCTCCATGGACCTGCATACCGCGATTGAACAGTCCTGCGACGTTTGGTTCTACGATGTCGCCCGGCGGGTCGGCGTTGACCGGATTGCCACCGTCTGCAAGCGTCTGGGCCTCGGAGAGGAAACCGGTATCGAGTTGCTGGGCGAGCGGGGCGGCCTGATTCCGACGCGGGCGTGGAAGCGCGAGAAGCGCGGCCAACCCTGGCATATGGGCGAAACTCTTGTGGTCGGTATCGGACAGGGCTTCGTTCTGACCACGCCGCTTCAGCTTGCCGTCATGACGGCCCGACTGGTCAATGGCGGAAAGGCGGTGACCCCGCGCCTTGCCTATCCGCTGCCTGGCTTCGACCGCCATGGGAAACCGATCGTCAATTCCGGCCAGGACGGTGACATGCCGCCGGGCGAAACACTCGCGGAAGCGACCGAGGCGGTGGCGGCCGGCGGGCCGCTGCCGGATCGCAATGCACCCGAGTTCGAGGATCTCGGGTTCCGGGATGAACATCTTGCCACCCTGTTGGATGCGATGAACGCAGTGGTGAACAGCGATCGCGGCACCGCACGCAAATCGACCTTGCGGTTTTCGGATTTCACCATGGGCGGCAAGACCGGGACCAGTCAGGTTCGGCGTATTTCCCAGGCTGAACGGGAGGCGGGCATCCGGTCGGGTGAAGACATCGCGTGGCGCTTGCGGGATCATGCCCTGTTCGTCGGCTTCGCGCCGGTCCACGCCCCGCGCTATGCGGTATCCGTCGTGGTCGAACATGCCGAGGGCGGGTCCCGAGCCGCGGCCCCGATCGCGCGCGATCTGCTGGAGGAGGTGTTGCGCCTGCAGGGCTACGTCACCGCCGATGGGGTTGGCATCAAGACGGGAGGGGCCGGCTGATGGCGATCCGTCACGGTGAATTGCGGCAGCCCGAAATGACGCTGACGCAGAAGATCTGGCAGATCAACTGGTCGATGTGGCTGCTGCTCGGCCTGTGTGTCGCGATCGGCATCGCCATGCAGTATTCCGCCGCCAACGGGTCCTGGGAGCCGTGGGCCAAGAAACAGTTTATTATCTACTCCGTTGCGGCAATCGGTGTGCTGGTGCTTGCCGTGATCGATATCCGCGTGGTTCTGCGCTACGCCTATGTTGCTTACGGGATTTCCTTCCTGATGCTGGTCGGGGTCGAGGTCTATGGCGCCATGCGGGGCGGGGCGGAGCGGTGGTTGCCGATCTTCGGTTTCGGCAATTTCCAGCCTTCGGAACTCATGAAATTCACGCTGATCCTGGCGTTGGCGCGCTATTTCCACAAACTGTCTTATGAAGATGTCGGGCGGTTGAGCTATCTGGTCGTGCCCAGCCTGCTGATCGCCGCGCCGATGATCCTGATTCTCCGTCAGCCGGACCTGGGAACAGCGGTCGTGATGGCGGGGGGCGGCGCCTGCATGTTCATCCTTGCAGGCGTGCGGTGGTGGAAATTTGCCCTGGTCGGCATGTCGGCCATAGCAGCCAGCCCGTTCATCTGGGGCATGATGCACCCCTATCAGAAACAGCGGGTCATGGTTCTGTTCGACCCGGAATCCGATCCGCTGGGCAAGGGATATCACATCCTTCAGTCCAAGATTGCGATGGGCGCCGGCGGGATCAGCGGGCGCGGTTTTACCAAGGGCTCGCAGAGCCACCTGAACTTCCTGCCTGAGAAACAGACGGATTTCATCTTTACGATGCTGGCTGAAGAGTTCGGCCTGCTGGGCTGCATCGGGTTGATGGGGCTCTATCTCATCCTGATGGTCTACGGATTCGGAATTGCTCTGAGGTCACGCAGTCAGTTCGGACGCCTGTTGGCCATGGGCTGCATCGTCGCCTTCTCCTTCTATGTCTTCATCAACATAGCCATGGTGATGGGGGTCATTCCCGTCGTCGGCCTGCCCCTGCCACTGGTCAGCCACGGGGGGTCGGCACTGCTGGCGGTCATGTTCGGGTTCGGCCTGATCATGAATGTCTTTGTACATCGCGACGTCCGGATCGGCCGTCAGGGTGACAGCCAGTCCTGATATTCATTCCGAAAATTGAAACCGACACGCCTCTTGCGCGTTTATGACATGACCGCCCGCGGCGCTTGCTCCGCCAAGGTGCGTCATTCAGATCCGCGAGAAAGGCATCCCCATGTCCAGAGGCGCGAAAATTGCCGTCGGTCTGTTCCTGACCCCGATATTCATCTTGGTCTTTGCGAGTTTCGGATTGCTGCTGTTCGACTGGAATTGGATCAAGGGTCAGTTGGCTGAAGCGATCGGGGCGTCGATCAATCGAGACGTCTCGATTGGCCGCATGGACGTGGAGTGGGGCTGGACGACCTGGATTCGCGCCGAAGACATCGAAATCGGCAATGCGGAATGGGCCGTCGCGGACCGGATGGCGGATATCGGGTCGCTGGACATCGCGGTCGAACTCTCGCCATTGATCCGGGGGCGGATCGTGTTGCCGTCCGTGGCGGTCGGTGATCCTGTTCTGGCCTTCGAACGCGATGGATCGGGCGCGGTCAACTGGTCCTTTGCCGGGCCTGGTGACGAGATTGCGGGTGCGGTCACACCGGATGAACGGGACGAATTCCCGACTGTCGGCCAGTTGAAGGTCTCCGATGGACGGGTTTCCTATCGGGATGCCATCCGAGACATGAACCTGACGGGGCAAATTTCCACCGCAACCGGCGAAGCGGCGGAGAGCGACGGTCTGACCCTGTCGCTGGACGGATCGCTTGCCGGCCGGGATGTGTCGGTCGCCTTTCGCGGCGGGTCTCTGGCACATCTTCGGGAATCCGACAGGCCTTACCCGATTTCGCTCCGGATTGCGGCGGGGGCAACCCAATTGGAGGTCGAAGGCACGGCGGTGGAGCCGCTTGCCGTCCGGCAACTGGACGCCCGCTTTCAAATCGAAGGCGCAACCATGGCCGAAATCTATCTGATCACCGGCATACCGCTGCCGGATACGCCTCCATACGCCCTGTCCGGGAGGCTCGCTCGGGAGGGCGCGGTCTGGCGGCTGACCGCGTTCGACGGGCGGGTCGGCGACAGTGATCTATCGGGTGAGGCGTCGATCGATCCGTCCGGAAAGCGGCCCCGACTCCAGGGCGATCTGGTGTCCGGACGCTTGGATTTTGATGACCTCGCCGGTTTCATCGGGGCCGAACCCGACCCGGACGAATCGGCCAACGAGGCGCAGCGCGCGGCAGCGGATGATGAAAGCCAAGGCGTCTTTCCAGACACGCCCGTCGACACGGAGCGGATGCATGCCATGGATATGGATGTGCGCTTCAGCGGAAGGGAGATCCTCGCCCCCGGTCTGCCTCTGGAGGAACTGGAGGCACATCTGGTGCTTGAAGACGGGCGCGCGATGATTGATCCGCTGAACCTGTCCGTGGCACAGGGCAGGGTCGATGCGGCGCTGATCCTGGATGCCCGGCCGTCCGTGCCGGTCGCAGAGCTGGCAGCGACGTTTGAGGAACTGAACCTGAAACCCTTCTTCACGGACACCGAATTCGTGAATGAGATGGGCGGTAGGTTCTTCGGCGATCTGAAACTGAACGGTCAGGGGGCGAGCCTTGCCGAGATGCTGGCTGCTGCGAACGGGTCCGGCTGGCTGGGCATGCGTGACGGAACAATCAGTGGACTGCTCGTAGAGGCGGCCGGTGTGGATGTCATTGAGGCTCTGGCGGTGCTGGTCACCGAGGATGCCCGCATCCCCATCCGTTGCGGGCGTGCCGAGATCG
This sequence comes from Alphaproteobacteria bacterium, assembly GCA_033344895.1. Lineage (NCBI taxonomy): Bacteria > Pseudomonadati > Pseudomonadota > Alphaproteobacteria > Alphaproteobacteria bacterium. The sequence goes on along the minus strand of JAWPMN010000001.1, from coordinate 937,469 downwards.
AAGCCAACGCCGGCGCGGTGACGGCGCAGCGGGTGATCGTCGACACGTCCGATTCCATCTTGCTGGCGCGGGGCAACGCCGATCTGAACGGGCAATCAATGGACCTGCAGATCGAGGCGCGCCCAAAGGATTTCAGCCTGATCGACATGGCTGCACCGGTCCATGTCCATGGCCCGTTCCGCAGCCCGTCGGTCGGTCTCGGCGGTCTCGATCCGCTGCCGTTTCTGGAACTCGGTGAAGCGGAGGATGTCGACTGTTCGGCATTGCTGGCCGGAGAGCCGGTATATGTGGCTCCGGACAGTCGGATGTGACCTCCGGGGCCCATTACTTTGTGGGACGTGAGCGATTGACCGCCCGGAATTACTCTGCTAAATCCGCGCACCTTCATGAGGGAGCCCACATGCCATCGGCATGGTTCGGGCGAACACGGCGGGCCACTAGCTCAGTTGGTAGAGCATCCGACTCTTAATCGGCAGGTCGTAGGTTCGAATCCTACGTGGCCCACCATCCCCCCTCCCTCAAATCCCCTCACTCCGTACGACACGTCCCGAACAGCAGATCGCTCGTGATCCGCACGATTTCGGTTAGGCGCTTGGAGCGTCCCTTGACCCGGGTGGTCAGGACGAAACCGTCGAAGGCCATGAAGGCGAGATGGGAGAAGGCGTCCGAGTCTCCCAGGACCCCCTTGCGGTCCTCCGGTAGGCTGTCGCGCAGCATGACGGTCAGTCGTTGTTCCAGATACAGAAGCAGATCGCGGCTGTAATTGTCCTCCGGCTTCGACAGCGCGACCCCCTGGACCAGGTTGATCGCCAGATTGTTGTCCGCCGCCGGAATTTCACCCCACAGGACATGCAGGATTCGCTCGACCCGTGCGCGGCCATCCTCGATCCCCTGAAGCTCGAGCTCCAACTGGTCAATCTGGCGAAACAGCCAGGGTCTGAGGACGGCCCAAAGCAAGTCCAGTTTCGAGGGAAAATAGACATACAGGTTCGATGTCGACGCCCCGGCCCGCTTGGCGATCTGCGACAGGCTCGTCGAGGCGTAGTCCTTTTCGGAGAACAGTTCGAAGGCGCTGTCGAGTATCGCCTCCCGGACATCCGCTTTCTTGACTTGGACCATGAAATCCTCTGGCTGGTTGCCGCCTTCTTTCGCGGGGAATTCATTAAAACCGAACGATGTGCGATTAAAAGAAGCCTGAAAGCCCAAGATAATCAATATTTTTCGGAACTTTTTGGCTCCCATGCGATTTGCAGATCTCCAGTTTGGTTTAAAAACGAACGCAATACGGTATTGACATCGATATGTGATCGGCGCATCGTGAGGCCATGGAATTCGAAGCTGCCTCATGAACAGGAAGGCGGCCGGGATTGGATGGGAATGAACAACGCACGGTGGGCTGCGGGCTCTTTGGTCGGCAGGCGGATAGACTTCACCCGAGCGGAAATCATTCAATCGGATAGTTGGGGCGGTCGGTTGGCCGTCTGGGGACAGGTGCGCCGAAACAGGCCGGCGCCGAGGATTGGAGACAGATGATGCAGGCAGATATCCGCACGATGGAGGTCAACCCGGCCAAGATGGCGATGCTGTTTCGCAAACAGTTCGAGCTTTGCAATATCAAGAAGGGCGAGACCATTGCGATCGTCTCCGACCTGGGGACAAGGCGGGAATACATCCAGGCGGCCTTCGCCGCGGCCGATGAACTGGGCGCCGACATCTACGAGATGTGCGTGAACCAGATACCCGGCTGGACCAAGGTTGGCGTGCCGACCGTTGGGCAGTGCAAGGGTACGCTGGAGGCGCTGATGGCCTGCGACATGGTGCTGATCTTCCATGTCCCGCTATTCGCCAAGTGGCTGCGCCAGGTGATGGACAACGGTGTCCGCGTTCAGATGATCATCGATGCGCCGGACGATCTGGAGCAGCTGCAATCCCCGCCCGGTTTGAAGGAAGCGGTTCTGCATGCGCACAAGGTCTACGAAAAGACCAGTACCGTTCATGTGACCAGCAAGGCCGGAACGGACCTGCATTACGAATGCGGCGAATACCCTGTGATGAGCCAGTACGGCATGGCAGATGAGCCGGGTCGGTTCGATCATTGGGGCGTCGGGTTGATCCATACCTTCCCGAACGAGGAAAGTGCCCATGGGACGGTTGTCATCCAGCCCGGCGATGTGATCATCCTGCCCTATTGCAGATATGTCGTGGACCCGATCCATCTGGAGATCGACGGCGGGCATATTACGAAAATCGACGGCGGGCTGGACGCGGCTCTGATGCGGGAGTGGCTGAAGGACGGCGAGGATTTCGAGGGGGATCGGGATCCTTATGCGGTGTCCCATCTGGGCTGGGGCATGAACCCGCAATGCCGTTGGGACTCGATCGCGCTTTATGGGGACGGACCGGAGCGCAGCCGCGCCGCGTCGCGATGCTTCCCTGGCAACTTCCTGTTCTCGACGGGACCTAACACGCAGGGCGGCGGAAAGCGCACGACGCGCGGGCACTACGATGTGCCGATGCGTGAATGCACCATCAGCCTCGACGGAAAGGTCGTTGTGGACGAAGGTCGGCTGGTCGATCCGAAGATGATCGTGCCGCGCGTGAAACGCTGATCCGACGGAGCCCGCAATGAAGATCGAACAATCCTTTGTCGTTGAGGCGCCCGCCGACCGGGTCTGGTCGTTGATCCGTGATCCGGAGATCATGGTCAGTTGCGTGCCCGGTTGCGATGCCATCGAGCAGGTGGATGACACGACCTACAAGGCCGACGTCACCGTGTCGGTCGGCCCGATCAAGGCGACCTTCAACCTGATCATAGAGATTGTGGAAGAAATGCCCCCGGTCTTCGTAAAGACCCATTCGCGCGGCGAGGAAGGGTCACGGGCAAGCATGGTCAAGTCGGTCAATGAGATGCGGCTGACGAGCCTGTCCGCAGGCGAGACGGAGATCGCCTATGCGGCGGATGTCGAGATCAGCGGCCGTCTCGGTCGCTACGGGGCCGGCATGATGAAGAAGATCGCCACCAAGCTGGCAGCGAAATTCGAAGATTCCTTCCGCCAGCTGGCGGAGGAATCCGAACCGGTCACGGGGTAAGGCAATGGGCGAGGCGCGATTCCAGAAACCCACCACCGTCGAGGAAGCGGTTGCGCTGCTTGTTGCCGCTGGGGAAGGCGGCCGTCCGATTTCCGGCGGTGCGACATTGGTTGCGATGATGAATGCGCGACTGGTGGAGCCGGAAAGTCTGGTCAGTCTGCGCGCGATCGAGGAATTGCGTGATCTGAAGGTCAATGCCGATGGGTCGGTGCGGATCGGCGCCATGCGGCGTCATCGCGAAACAGCTTTCGAATCGGACCTGTCGGGCGGTCACAGGGTGCTATCTGCGGCCGCGTCCCAGATCGCAAATCCGCCGGTTCGCAATATGGGGACCCTGGGCGGGTCCATCTCCTTCGCCGATCCCGCAGCGGACTATCCGCCAGCGCTGGTCGCGGCGAACGCCGAAGTCGAGATTGCAGGTCCCGACGGGCGCCGCCTGGTTCCGGCGGAGGCGTTCTTTCTCGGTTGGTATGAAACCGCTTTGGAGGACGGGGATATCGTGACGGCGGTCATTCTGCCACCCCAGCCCGATGGGGCCGTCGGCCATTACGAGAAACTGTGTCGTGTGGCGGGGGACTTTGCGCTGGCATCGGTCGCTATCGTGCTTGCCCGAGGCGGGGACGGCGCCTTGACGCATCTGCGGCTGGCCGTCGGCGGCTGCGGCGGTGGGCCGGTGCGCAGCGAGGCGGCGGAGGCGATGCTGATCGGCAGTGTCCCGACGGCTGAACGCATCGCCGCGTTTGCGGAACGCCTCGTGGAGGAGCTCGATCCCGTCGATGACGTCCGGGGCAGCGCCGAGTATCGGATGCAGGTCGCCCCCCGGCTGATTGCCAAGGCCTTCGACGAGATCCTTTCAGATGTGGAGCAAGTGAAATGACAAGCGCCCGCCAGGATGTCTCCATGACCGTGAACGGAACGGCGCGTGAGGTCTCGTGCGACGGGACGACAACGCTGCTTACCACCCTGCGCGAAACGCTTGCACTGACCGGGGCGAAGCGAGGCTGCAATCAGGGCGTCTGCGGGGCCTGTACCGTGCTGGTCGACGGTCGCCCGGTGCGGTCCTGCCTGACTCTCGCCGCCAATCTGGACGGATCGGAGGTGACGACCGTGGAGGGGTTGGCACCGCGTGGAGAGCTGACGCGGGTGCAGGAAAGCCTGCTGCGGCAGAACGCCGTGCAATGCGGTTTCTGTACATCGGGGATCGTCATGACAGCCCATGATTTTCTGCAGCGGAATCCCAGCACCGATCCGGACGCGGTGCGAACGGCCCTTTCGGGCAATATCTGTCGCTGCTCCGGCTACCGTTCCATTGTCGATGCCGTGATCGATGCGGCCATGGGAGAGGCAGAATGAGCGCGGTGAACCCTTCCGGCGCCGTCGGTGCCAATGTCACGAAGCTGGAAATCGCAGAGAAACTGACAGGCTCGGCGCAATACATCGCCGATCTCAGCCGTCCGAACATGCTGCATGCCGCCATCGTACAGAGCGACGTCGCCCATGCCCGGATCACAGGCTACGACCTGACGGCGGCGCAAGCTGTGCCAGGGGTGGCCGCCGTGCTGACCGGCGAAGACTTCCCTGACGGTCGGATGGGCGCGTTCATCAAGGACGAACACGCCATTGCCAAGGGCAAGATCCGGTATTTCGGGGAACCTGTCGCGGTCGTGGCGGCCGAGTCCGAAGGGGCGGCTCGCATGGCTGCCAAGCTTGTTGTCGTACATTACGATGAATTGCCCGCCATTCTGTCTCCCGAAGCCGGGCTGGCGGAGGGCGCGGCCGTCGTCCACGAAGATCTGGAAGACTATCTGAAGGTCTTCCCGGCGGTCTGTTCCGGTAACATGGCATCCTACACGGAGCTGAGCGAGGGCGACATTGATGCCGGCTTTGCGGAAGCCGACGTTATCGTCGAGGGCGAATACGAGACTGCGCCGCAGGCGCATCTCGCCATCGAGCCGGTCGGTGCGCTTGCCGAGATCGACAGCCAGGGGCGGGTGACCCTGTGGTCAGCCAATCAGTCCGTCTTCCGGGTTCAGGCCAATGTCTGCGAAAGTCTGCAAATGCCGATGAGCAAGCTGCGCTGCCTGACGCCGCGGATCGGCGGCGGCTTCGGCAACAAGATGGAGCCGCATATTCAGCCGCTCGTGGTGCGCCTGACCCAGGTGACCGGTCGCCCGGTGAAACTGATCCTGAGCCGGGAGGAGGATTTCGAATGCGTGCGCGCCCGCCATCCGTTCAAGGTTCGCTGTCGGACCGGCGCGAAGAAGGACGGGACGCTGGTCGCCCGGGAGATGGAGGTGTTGCTGGATTGCGGTGCGTTCGGTGACGATAGTCCGGGTGTCCTGGGATACAGCCTGCTGATGGCGCGGGGACCCTATCGCATTCCGAATGCCAAATGCCACGGCAAGCTGGTCTATACCAACAAGATGCGGTTCGGGGCCTATCGCGGTTTCGGCAATCCCCAGGTTTCGTTCGCCGGCGAACAGCAGATCGACGAGATCGCTGCCAGGCTCGGCATGGATCCGCTGGATCTGAGGGAAAAGAACCTGATTCAGCCCGGTGACCCCTGGTTCGGGGGGGGCAAGGTGGCGTCCAACGGGCTTGCGGATTGCATCGCCGCCGCGCGCAAGGACTCGAACTGGGATTCCCGGCATGACCGTCCGGCCCCGAAAGGGAAGCGGCGCGGCACCGGTGTTGCCCTGGGGGCCCATATTTCGGGGCTGTTGGGAACCGGTGCAATCGTGCGTGTGCTTGAGGATGGATCGGTCGTTCTGAATACCGGCGCGGTCGATATCGGGCAGGGATCGGATACGGTTCTGGTCCAGATCTGCGCCGAAGCGCTGAAGATGCCGGTTGAGAAGATCAGCCTGGCCAGCCCGGATACGGACGGGTCCCCCTACAATTGGGGCACGACCGCCAGTCGGGTGACCTATACGACCGGTCGCGCCGTCGTCGGCGCCGCAGGAGAGGTCGAGAAACAACTGAAGCAGCATGCGTCCCAGATGCTGGAATGCGCTGTGGAGGACCTGGAATTGCGTCCCGGCGGTTCCGTCGGTGTCACCGGATCCGACAAGGAAGTGAGTTTCCATGAGATCTCGCTGCGTGCCCACTGGGCCGCCGGCGGGCCGATTGTCGGGCACAACACGCTGGTCTTCGACCAGCCCACCGTCGATCCGAAACGGGCCGTGGCGAAGGGCCTGCCCTTCCCGCAGATCGGGGTCTACAGTTTCATCTGTACCATCGTCGACACCCTGACCGATGAAGTCAGCGGCAAGACGGAAGTCGATGAGGTCTGGTGTGCGGTCGATGTCGGCCGGGCCATCAACCCGTCCATGGTGGTCGGTCAGATGGATGGCGGCTTTGTCCAGGGCATGGGCTTTGCGCTATCCGAGGAAATGGTTTGGGACGGCCCGAAACTCGCCAATCCCACACTGCTGGATTACAAGGTCCCGACATCGCTGGATTCGCCCTATCGCATGCATACGACCATTGTCGATGCGCCGGAACCGGACGGACCGTTCGGGGCAAAGGGGGCCGGCGAGATCGGGCTGGTGCCGGTCCCGGCCGCCATCGCGAATGCCATCGCCGATGCAATCGGAAACCGCCTGAACAGTCTGCCGATGAAGCCGGAAAAGATCTTCCGCGCCATGCTGGAGGACTGCGATGCGGCCTGAGGACTATCCGGCACAGGAACCCTTCTCGGCCATCGGCGAACGCTATCACGCGGAGGTGCTGCGTCTTGGTGCCGAGGTTGCGGGAAGTGATGTCTCCCTTGGCGACGACCCGTATCAGTCCGTCGCTGTCTATCAGGCCGAAAAGCCTGCGGGACCCGTCCTTTGCCTGATTCATGGCGGCGGCTGGACCAATGGTTACAAGGAATGGATGGCCTTTATGGCGCCCGCCCTGACGACCCGAGGCATCACGGTTGTCTCCTTTGGCTATCGGCTGGCCCCGGATCATGTGTATCCGACCCAGTTCGAGGACTGCGCGAAGGCGGTTGCCTGGACCTGGCGGAACATTGCCTATTTTGGCGGCGACCCTGAACAGATCCATGTGGCGGGGCATTCGGCCGGGGGCCATCTATCCGCCCTGCTGGCACTTCGCACGGACTGGCAAGGCGCATGCGAAGTCCCGACAAATGTCATCAAGTCGGCCCTGCCGATATCCGGGACCTATCTTTTCGGTGATGCGTCGGGACTTTCCATGCGCCCGCGCTTCCTGGGAGACCCCGAACTGGGCAACGAGGGACCGGCCTCGCCGGTCACGCATATCCGTCCGGACGCACCGCCATTCCTGGTGGCCTTCGGATCGAAGGACTTCCCGCATCTGATCACGCAGGCCCAAAACTTTGCGGAACAATTGGCCGCGGCCGGCGTTCGGACCGAGACGCTGGAACTCGAAGACTGCGACCACCTGGGGGCCAGCTATGCCTCGGGCGAACCCGACGGCACCTGGGTCAGAGCCGCCGTTGCCCATACTCGAAATCTCATGCCAACAACGACCGGGATAACCGGCTGATCCCGTTTGGCAGACGGGATGTCCATTCGCACTTGAACTGAGGGAGATAGGGAATGTTTAAGTCGCTCAAATCCGGTCTCGCCGTTGCGGCGATGCTGGCCCTGCCATTCTCGGCCCAGGCGGCGGAGCCGGTGAAGATCGGATACTCCATCGCAAATACGGGTCTGTTTTCGAAGGCGGCGCCGTCACAGGTCACGGCCTATGAATTGTGGGCAGAACAGGTAAACGCCGAAGGCGGCCTGAATGTCGCGGGGGAGAAACGCCCGGTCGAACTGATCTGGTATGACGATGAATCCGACCCGGTGAAATCCGCCCAGATCTACGAAAAGCTGATCAACGAGGACGAGGTCGACCTGCTGCTTGCCCCCTGGGGGACGCCGCATCATCTCAACATTGCCGGCGTGGTGGAGCAGTACGGTTTCCCGATGGTCGGCAATACCGCTGCTTCCGTCGCCATCCGCGAAGTAGAGCCGGGGAACATCTGGTTCCCGACATCGGCCATCCCGGATCGCATCGGTCCGGCGCTGGTGGCGATGCTGAAGGAAGAAGGCGTCGGTTCGGTCGGTATTCTGGCGAATGTCCTGCCCTTCAGTCAGGAGAATCTCCAGTTCCTCGTTCCGGCTCTGGAAGCCGCCGGCATCGAAGTCAAACTGAACGAAAGTTATCCGCCAGACATCAAGGACATGACGCCGCTTCTGACGCAGCTGAAATCCGCCGATGTCGATGCGGTTCTGGCGCTGACCTATCCGTCCGATGCCTTCCTTTACATGGGGCAGGCCAAGGAACTGGGGATCAATGCGCCCTATCAGTTCCTGCTGATCGGGCCGACGATTTCCGCCTTCAAGGATGCGTTCGGGCCGGTTGCCGACGGAATCATGACGGTTGGTCACTGGGCGGAAACTCAGGACGACTGGCCGCGTGCGAAGCCGTTCTACGACGCCTATGTCGCCAAGTACGGCCATGCGCCTGACTATCTCGACTCGGCGCTGGCCTACATGTCCTGCGAGATCCTTGCCCAGGCCGTGGCCGAGGCCGGGCTGGATCATGACGCGCTGCGCGAGGCGATTGCGTCCGGGACCTTTGAAACCATCAACGGACCGGTGCGTTTCGACGGGGTCGAAAACGCAGTGACGCCGACCGCCTTCCTGCAGATCCAGGGTGGAGAGATGCAGATCGTCTGGCCGAAAGACATCGCAACGGCGCCGGTCGCCAAGCGATAGTCCTATTGCCTCCGGCGGGGCGTTTGGCTGCGCCCCGCCGGAGTTTCTTCTCCTTCGCGCTCGTCCGGAGAACTGTCGTGGAAGTCCTGCTGTCAGGTCAGCTTCTCTTCGCCGCCCTGGTGCTCGGGTCGGTCTATGCGGTGATCGCGCTGGGCCTGAACCTTGTTTACGGCACCATGCGGCTGTTGAACATTGCCCATGGCGACATCGTAATGATCGGCGCCTATGGGGCGTTTTGGGGATTCACCCTGCTGGGACTGCCGACACTGATCGGGCTGCCGATGGTCGCCGCGTTGACAGGTCTGATCGGGTATTTCCTGTACCGAACGCTGTTCCGCCGGCAACTGTCCGCGAACCGCCCGGCGGCCCAGTTGGAGGCGACATCGCTGCTGCTCTTCTTCGGGGTTTCAATCGTCATCCAGAACCTTGCGAGCCTGGCCTTCACGGCAACGCCGCGCGCCTATCAGCATATGGATACCGTCTATTCCTTCGGCGGCGTTGCCATGACGGGCAACCGGATCGCGACCCTGGCCGTTGCCATCGTTCTACTGGTTTCGGTTCTGCTGTTCCTGAATCGCAGCATCTACGGGCTGGCGGTCAAGGCCCTGATCCAGCATCGCAACGCGGCGCGGGTCGTCGGTATCAATATCGACAGGGTTCAGACGATCAGCATCCTGGGCGGCTTCGGCATCGCCGGTATTGCCGGGGCGCTGATCAGCATGGCGGAACAGGTTTCGCCCTTCATGGGGTTCCCGTTCACCATTGCCGCTTTCGTGGTCATCATCATGGGCGGGCTTGGGAACATTGCCGGGGGCATCCTGGCCGGTTTCCTGTTGGCCTTCATCGAAATCTATGCCGTGGCGCTGACATCCGCGAATTTTCGCTCGATCCTGATCTACGGGATCTTCGTCGCCATCCTGCTGCTGCGTCCGCAGGGCCTGCTTGGAAAGGCGCGGCGATCATGATGATGCGGTCGATGCTATTGCCACTCGCAGCGACCCTTGTCGGTGCCGCCGCCCTTCTGGCCTTCGGATTGGGCGCCGGGGCATACTGGACGATCGTCGCCCTCAACCTTGCGATGTGGATCGCGCTGACCCAAAGCTGGAGCCTGTTCAGCGGGACGACCGGCTACATTTCCCTCGGCCATGTGGTGGCCTATGGCATTGGCGCCTATGTCGTCGCGGTTTCGTTCAAGACCCTGCCGCTCTGGATCTCGATCCCGCTGGCGGGCGGCGTCGCCGGCCTGTTCGCGCTGATCGTGGCGCTGCCCGTCCTGCGCGTCCGGGGGCCCTATTTCGTAATTCTGACCTTCGGGCTCGCGGAACTGGTCAAATATATCCTGCTCAATGTCGAGACCTCCCTGGGGCAGTCGAGCCGTCTTCTCTTCGGCGCGCCACGGCCGGATACGCTGCTGTGGATCATGGTCGGACTTGCGGTCGCAGCGACGCTGGCGCTGCATGCGGTCCATCACTCCCGCTTCGGGCGCGGGCTGGATGCCATCCGCGAGGACGAGACGGCGGCGGAGACCATCGGTGTGCACGTGGTCCGGCTGAAAGTTCTTGCCTTTGCCGCATCGGCCGTCATTCCGGGCATGGTCGGCGGCGTCATGGCGTTACGGTCGACCTATTTCGAGGTGCTTCAGGTCTTCAATCCGACGATCTCCTTCACCATCGTGACCATCGCAATCATCGGCGGTGCGGGCGATTCACGCGGGCCCGTTCTTGGCGCGGTTTTCCTCGTCGGCCTGTCCGAGGTGCTGCGCAACACCGCGCCGCAGGTCTATCTGATTCTGTTGGGGCTCTGCCTGATCGGGTTCGTGCTGTTTGCGCCGGCCGGAATTGTCGGTCTGCTGAGGCGCCGGGGGGCAGGGGGATGAGCCTTCTTCGCATCGACGGGTTGAGCAAGAGTTTCGGCGGGCTGAAAGCCCTGAACGATGTGTCCTTCGAAGTGGAGAGCGGCAGCATTCACGGGCTGATGGGGGCGAACGGCGCCGGCAAGACGACGCTGTTCAGCATCATTGCCGGAAATGTGAAGCCCAATGCCGGGCGCATCCGCTTCGACGGAATGGAAATCCAGGGGATGAGGCCGGATCAGGTCTGTCAGCGCGGCATCGCGCGGACCTTCCAGATCGTCCGGCCTTTTCCAGGGCTGACCGTTCGCCAGAATGTCGAAACGGCGGCGCTGTACGGTCGGTCGGAGAGGCTGACCTCGATAGAGGCGCGAAAGGTGGCGGATGCGGTCCTGGCGGAGATCGGTCTCGACGGGCAGGCTGACAAACCGGCCGCGACACTGACCCTGTCCGGGCGGAAGCGGCTGGAGGTCGCGCGTGCCTTGGCCACGGGACCGAAGCTCCTGATGCTGGACGAGGTCATGGCGGGCCTGACACCGACGGAAGTGTCCGAGATGATGGCGACGATCCGCCGCCTGAAGGCAGCCAACGATCTGACAATCCTCATCATCGAACATGTCGTCAGCGCGCTGTCGGACCTGTCCGACAGGATTACCGTCCTGCATCATGGGGAGAAGATCGCGGACGGCACCGCACGCGACATCGCCGAGAACCGCGTCGTTCAGGCTGCCTATTTCGGGGCGGACGACGACACGGAGGAGGCGGCGCATGTCTGATCTCCTGACCGTCACCGATCTGCATGCGGGCTATGGCGAGGTACGCGTTCTGCATGGTGTGTCGCTGAATGTCGCGGCGGGCGGGATTACGGCCATCATCGGTTCGAACGGGGCCGGCAAGTCGACATTGATGCGAAGTCTGTCCGGCATGATTGAACCCAGCAGCGGTTCTATCCTGTTCGAAGGGCGTTCCATCGGTGGGATGCCGAGCGACCGTGTCGTCGCAGACGGGATCACCATGGTACCGGAGGGGCGCTGGATTTTCCCGGACATGACGGTCATGGAGAATCTGCGCGTCGGGGCGATCGCGCCGCGCGGTCGGGCCGTCCAGGCCGATACCCTGGAGACCGTGCTGGAAATGTTTCCGCGTCTTCGGGAACGCACACATCAGGCGGGCGGAACCTTGTCCGGTGGTGAGCAGCAGATGCTTGCGCTGGGGCGGGGCCTGATGGCGGCACCCAAGGTGCTGCTGCTGGACGAGCCGACCCTCGGGTTGGCGCCGGGAATTGCGAAGCTGATCTTCCGCATCCTGCCGGACCTCGTGCGTCTTGGCCTGACCGTGGTGCTGGCGGAGCAGAATGTCTCCCAGACCCTGGCCATTGCCGATCATGCCTATGTCCTTGAGAACGGCCGCATCGTGCTGGAAGGGACCGGGTCGGATCTGCTGGGGTCGGAACAGGTTCGCGCAGCCTATCTCGGCCACTAGGTCGATGGGTGCCCGTGCGGGGGATGGCCCGTGCGGGACTGCATGTCAGCGACATTCCTTGTCGATTCGAGGCTTCGCATTGCCTGGGACAGCAGATCGTGAAAGGCGGTGGCGAGTTGTGAGGCGGGTCGGTGTGCCGGGCGCAGGATGGAAATCCTGGAGGCGACCGCCGGCTTGAAATCCCGAAACACGATATCGGTGCCGGCATAGGTCGATACGGTGATCCGGTCGACGATGGAGGCGCAAAGGCCGCCGGCCACGAGATCGAGCGTCGGCAGAAGCGTGCGCAGACAGAAGCGCCGGTTCACCCGGGCGCCCGCCTGACGAAAGGCCGCCCGCAGATCCCGGGTCATGCTGTGTTCGTCGAACAGCATCGCCAGCGGCTTGCCGTCCAGCTCCTTCGGCGTGATGACGGGCAGGGATGCCAGCGGATCATCCCGGGACAGTGCGACGACCGAACTCAACTCGAATGATTCGATCTGCATCGATGGGCGCGGTTCCGGCGTCTCTGCAAGGCCGATATCGTATTCCTGGGATGCAATTAGGTCCTCAACCACAAGAGAGGATCGCATCATCAGATCCGCCTTCACCTTGGGTCTGTCGCGCAGGAACTCGACCAGCAGTCTTGGCAGGAAAAAGCCCGATGCCGCCGGGTAACAGGCGATCCGGACCGACCCTCGCTGGTGTCCCGACAGCTCAGCCATGGCGTGTTGTGCACGCTCCAGCCGAGTCAGGATTTCCTCCGCTTCCTCCAGAAAGTAATGCGCCTCGGGGCAGGGGGTCAGACGGCCGCGATCCCGGATAAAGAGCGGAAAACCAAGCTCTCGTTCCAGTGCCGCGATCACGCTCGATACCGCCGGCTGGGTGCGGCTGAGCGCCCGTCCCGCTTCGGAGATCGAACCGGTGCGCATCACTTCGCGGAAGGTTTGCAATTGCCGGATGGTGAGGTTTGGAGTGTATGCCATAAGACAGATTTATAGGATCAGCGAAATTTCGAATTTGAACTTGTGCATGCCGTTGTCGTTAGTTCAAGCAATTCCGTGGGGGGCTTCATGAACCGTTTCGTATCCATCCTGCTGACATCGTTGATCTGCATCGTGGCGCTGGGCCAATTCGTGCAGGTCATCACGCGTTATGTCCTGGAAGTCCCGGTCATGGGGCTTGAGGAAACAATGATGTATCCGACCGTCTGGCTCTACATCCTGGGCGCGGTCAATGCCTCGCGCGAGAATTCCCATATTCGCGCGAACGTGCTGGAAATCTTCCTGAAAACCGATCGGGGACACACGATCCTGGCGATCATCGGCGAAGTGATCAGCCTCGTCGTGGGACTTTGGCTGCTGACCTGGGCGTGGCAGTTCACGCAGTACGCTTGGCGGGTCTGGCGGGAAAGCCCGACGCTCTACATCCCGACATTCTATTTCGACATGGCGCTGGTGATCGGTCTCGCCCTGATGATGGTCTACACCGCGCTGCATCTGATCCGGCATATCCGCGACCTGCGGACGGGAGCCCCCCAATGATTGAAGTTGCTCTTCTCGCCATCGGCGTTCTGGTCGTGACGCTGACGCTTGGCGTGCCGCTGCCGTACTGTTTCGGTGGCGCCCTGATGGTCATGTACTTCGTCGGCGACGTCACGATGAAGGGGATGATGCTCTGGGGCGTTCAGCAATTGTCGAACCCGATCCTGCTGGCGATTCCGCTCTTCGTGCTGGCCGGGACGATCATGTCACAAAGCGGTATAGCGGCGTCCCTATTGCGGTTCGTGAACGTCTTTGTTGGGCATGTACGGGGTGGATTGGGCGTCGTCGCGGCGGTCAGTTGTGCCATCATCGGTGCGATTTCCGGCTCCGGTCTGACCGGTATCGCGGCGATCGGCCCGCTGCTGATCCCGGAAATGGAGAAGCGTGGCTATCCCCGGGCCTATGCCACGGCGCTGGTTGCCAACTCCTCCATTCTAGGCCTGCTGATCCCGCCATCCGTCACGATGATCCTTTATGGCTGGGTCACCGATACGTCGATCGCCGCCTGTTTCCTGGCGACGTTGGGACCAGGCCTTCTGATCATGGCGTCCTTCTCGGTCATGAACCTGTGGATGAGCCGGAAGTTCCCGCTGATCCTCGATGAAACGCCGAGCTTCGGAAAACTGGCCGGGGAGGCGACCCGTCGGGGCGCCCGCGCCCTGCCCGCCCTGCTGCTGCCGGTCATCATCCTCGGCGGCATCTATGGCGGGGTCATGACCCCGACCGAAGCGGCGGCCGTCGCGGTGATCTATTCAATCCCGGTCGGCTTTCTGATCTATCGCGGGCTGAAGCTGCCGAATTTCCTGTCGGCGGGACGCGAGGCGGCGACGGCTGTCGGGACGATCATGGTCATGATCCTGTTCTCGATGATCCTCAGCCAGATGTTCGTTTATGAGAGCATTCCGCAGCAAATGGTCTCCGCCATCTTCTCGGTCACCGAGAATAAGGTCCTGCTTCTGATCTTCATCAACATCCTGCTGTTCCTGGTCGGCATGGTGGTCAACGACGCGACCGCGATCATCCTGATTGCACCGCTGTTGCTGCCGTTGATGACGGCGCTCGGAATCAGCCCTGTCCAGTTCGCGGCGATCATGGGGGTCAACACCGCCATGGGAGGGGTGACGCCGCCCTACGCCTCCATTCTCTATCTCGGTGCCAGGGTCGGGAATGTGAAGGTTACGAAGATGATCCCGCCGGCCATGTTCCTGATCGTCACCGGCTATGTCCCGGTGGTGTTCCTGACGTCCTTCTGGCCGGACCTCTCATTGTTCCTGCCAAGGCTCTTTGGGTACTGAGCCGCGGCCAAGTTTTAACCAACCTCCGAAAATCTGGGAGAAATCGATGAAAGCGAAACTGTTTGCTACGGCGCTTGCCGCCCTGGTCACCGCATCGCCCGCGCTGGCCGAGACCTTGAAGATGAGCCATGTCCGACCGCAGGGCGCGACCATCGACGTCGAGCTGCGCGCTTTTGCAGATGCTGTGGAAAAGGCAACCGATGGCGATGTGAAGATCCAGATCTTCGCGGCCTCCGCGTTGGGCGACTATACGACCGTGCAGGAGCGGATCAGCGTGGGCGCCATCGACATGGCGACGCAGCCGGCCGGTGCTGCCGCCGACCGTCGCATGCAGATCGCGTCCTTCCCTTATCTGGCGGGCAACTGGGATGAGGCCCAGGCCATCTACGGGCCGGGCGGCGCCGTTCGCGAGACGATGGTGGACCTGTTCCAGGAACAGAACATCACGGTCCTGGCGGCCTACCCGGTCTATTTCGGCGGCATCTCGCTGAATGTCGACAACCCGAAGGCCGGCAGCACGGTACCGAACGGGATCAAGGTGCGCGTGCCCGGGATCAAGAGCTTCCAGCTGACCGGTGAAGCCCTGGGCTACATCCCGTCACCGATTCCCTTCGCCGAAGCCTTCACGGCCGTCCAGACCGGTGTCGTGGATGGTGTCATCGGGTCGGGCGCCGAAGGCTACTACGCCTCCTTCCGGGACGTGACCAAGACTTACATTCCGGCCAACACCCATTTCGAAGTCTGGTTCATGATGCTGTCCAACGAAAGCATGGCCGAACTGTCGGAGGAAAGCCTGGCGGCGCTGAAGAAGGAAGCGGAAGCTTTCGAAGCCACCCGATGGGAAGTGGCGGAGGCCGATCAGGCCCGCAACGAAAAGCGGCTTGCCGACGAACTCGGCACGAACATCGTGACCCTGACGGACGAGCAGATTGCCGCGATGGCCTCCAAGATTCGCGCCGAAGTCTGGCCGGTCGTGCTGGAGGATGTCGGCGCCGAATGGGGCCAGGCGATCCTCGACCGCGCCCAGTCGGCCACGAACTAAGTCAGGCATCAGGCAGGCGGCACCCTGGCCGCCTGCCTGATCCTCCTTTCGGAGAATTGGAATGGAATCGGACTACGCCATAATCGGTGGCGGGGTGGTGGGGCTTTCTGTCGCCTGGGGGCTGCTGAAACGCGGCCTGTCGGTGACCATCCTCGACGGGGATGACGGATCCTTCCGGGCCAGCCGAGGCAATTTTGGCCTGGTCTGGGTGCAGTCGAAGGGGATGAACCAGCCGCGTTACGCCCAGTGGTCCCAGCAATCCGCCGGCGCCTGGGCCGAGTATGCAGCAGAGCTGGCCGATGCGACGGGCCGGGACATCGGTCTGCGGCAAGAGGGTGGCTACGACCTCCATTTCTCCGAAGAAGAGTTACAGAGCACTGTCGCAAAGTATGAAGAGCTTAAACGGAAGCTCGGCGGCGACTATCCGTACGAAGTTTTGGGCAGCAATGCCTTGCGCCGGGAGGAGCCGAATATCGGCCCCTCCGTGGTTGGCGCGATCCTGCACCATCAGGATGGCCATGCGAATCCGCTGCGGCTGTTGCGCGCGCTGGCTCAGGATGTGCGGGCGCAGGGCGGCAATGTTCTTGTCGGCAAAAAGGTCACCGCCGTCGACAAGCAGGACCTGTTCCGCATCACCTGTGCCGACGGGACGGAAGTCCGGTCCCGCAAGACGGTCCTGTCGGCCGGCTTGGGGGCGATCGATCTGGGGCCGCGCATGGGCTTCAAGGCACCGATCCGTCCGCAACGCGGGCAGGTTCTGATTACCGAAAAGATGCCGAAGATCATGAGCCGCCCCTCCCTGATCGCGCGTCAGGTCGACGAGGGCGGCATCCAGATCGGCGCCACAAATGAAGAGGTCGGGCTCAACAATGGCGTCACGCCAGCCGGGTTGTCGCGGCTCGCGTCGGACGCCGTTCAGGCCTATCCGATCCTGACCCGCGCCAATCTGGTACGGTCCTGGGGAGCGTTGCGCATCCTGTCGCCCGACGGTCTGCCCATCTATCAGGAAAGCCCGGAGATGCCGGGCGCCTTTCTCGTCACCTGCCACAGCGGCATCACGCTGTCCGCGGCCCATGCGCGGTTCCTGCCCGACTGGCTGGAAAAGACATCGGCCGCCCCGGATCTGGAGGTCTTCGGTGAAGCCCGCTTTTCGTAATCTGGACACCGATGGCAGACGCGTTCGTGTCATCTTCGACGGACGAGGTCTGTCATTGCCCGAAGGGGAAAACCTGGCCGCGTCGCTTCTGGCCGCCGGGATCCATACCTTTCGCGAGACTCCGCTTTCCGGCGCGCCGCGTGCCCCGTTCTGCATGATGGGGGCCTGCTACGACTGCCTGGTCGAGATTGACGGCGTCGTGCGGCAGGCCTGCCTTGTCGCCGTCCGGGAAGGGATGACGATCCGCAAACCGCATGAGCCGCATGATGCATGATCTGATCGTGATCGGAGCAGGCCCGGCCGGCATGGCTGCGGCCCGAGAGGCCGCCGGGAAGGGTCTGTCGGTGATCGTTCTGGATGAGCAGACGCGGGCGGGCGGTCAGATATACCGCGATGTCGAACGCGCCGCAGCACGACGAGGCGATATACTGGGGTCGGACTATACGGATGGGCTTCCGCTCGTGCGCGGACTGGAACATCCGTCCATTAGCCATATCCCGGGGGCGACCGTCTGGCAGATTGATGATGGGCCGACTGTGTTCTTCTCGGTCTCAGGACAGGCGCGGAGCGTCGAAGGAAAGCGTTTGCTGATCGCGACCGGTGCGTTGGAGAGGCCGATGCCGATACCGGGATGGACCCTTCCCGGCGTTATGACGGCCGGTGCGGCGCAGATCCTGCTCAAGCAGTCCGGAATAGTGCCCGAACGGGCGGTCGTCGCCGGTTCCGGGCCGCTGCTTTATCTGATCGCGGCACAGATGGTGCGGACCGGGACGCCGCCGCTCGCCCTTGTCGAGACCCAGACACGGAGCGACTTTCTGCGCGCGCTCAGACACCTGCCCGGTGCCCTGTCGGGCTGGCGCTATCTGCTTAAGGGCGCAAAGATGCTGCGTCAGATTCAGCGTGCCGGCGTGCCGCGCTACACCGGTGCGACGGGGCTCGCCGTTGAAGGCGCCGGTTGCGCGGAGGCCTTACGGTTTGAGGCCGGTGGCAAACAGCATCAGATTGAGGCCGATACGATCCTGCTGCATCACGGGGTCATCCCGCATGTTCAGGCTGTACGGTCCCTGGATATTCCCCATCGGTGGGATTGTTTGCAGCACTGCTTCAATCCGGAAACCGGTCCGGGCGGGCGAACGGTCAACGACACTGTCTTCGTGGCTGGCGATGGGGCCGGGATCGGTGGAGCGAAGGCGGCCGCGGTTGCCGGCCGGATCGCCGCACTGCATGCCGCCCGGGACATCGGTGCGGTAACCGATGCCGACATTGCTTCTGAATTGGCGTCGCTGACACGGGCGTTGCGGAAGGAACTTGCGGTCCGACCGTTTCTCGACGCCGCCTATCCACCCTATCGGGAAGCGCTGTCGCCGGGAGAATCCACCATCATCTGCCGATGCGAGGAAGTGACCGCCGGCGATATTCGTCGCTATGCCGGGCTTGGCTGCCTGGGGCCCAATCAGACCAAGGCCTTCGGGCGGCCAGGCATGGGCCCCTGTCAGGGGCGGTATTGCGGTCTGACCGTAACGGCGTTGCTGAGCGAGGCGAACGGCATCTCTCCGGATGCTACCGGCTATTACAGAATCCGCCCCCCGATCAAACCCGTAACCCTGGGAGAGATCGCGGCACTGAACGAACAACAGGAGATGAAAGAGTGATAGAACGCATCGAAACCGGCAAACGCATGTCCAGGATCGTGAAGCATAACGGGGTGGTTTACCTGTGCGGCCAGGTCGGGGAAGGCCCGACCGTGGCGGATCAGACCCGGGACTGCCTGGGACGGATCGAGGTCCTGCTGGAGAAGGCCGGTTCCTCGCCCGACCGCATCCTTCAGGCCATCATCTGGCTGTTGGACATGGCAGATTTCGCCGAGATGAACGAGGTGTGGGATGCCTGGGTACCGGAAGGGCATGCGCCGGCCCGGGCCTGTGGTGAATCCCGTCTGGCGCGGGAAGACCTGAAGGTCGAGATGATCATCACAGCCGCCGCCGACTGACGCAATCGAACATCGCCTTGAAACTCCGGCCCGGTATCCTCCGGGCCGGAGTTCTTGTTTGCGGTTCTTGCGGAAAGTGGATGCGGCGCCGCGTTACCTAGGCTGTAAAGA
The DNA here is from genome assembly GCA_033344895.1 of Alphaproteobacteria bacterium. NCBI lineage: Bacteria > Pseudomonadati > Pseudomonadota > Alphaproteobacteria > Alphaproteobacteria bacterium. Next base: position 918,196 of record JAWPMN010000001.1, on the reverse strand, counting down.
ACATGACGGTCATGAACAGTCCGACCACCGTCACGAAAATCCGCAGCAGATCGGTTCGGACGATGCGGCGGCTGAGGCGGGCACCGAGATACCCCCCCACCGTCGCGCAAAGGGCCATGAGGACGGCGTGTTCCCAGGCCACCAGACCAGCGGCGGCAAGCGTCACCGCCGATACCAGGGACAGCAGCGCGGAAAGAATGTTCTTGAGCCCATTCATCCCGTGCAGGTCGGTGAATCCGATCAAGCCGAAGACGGCCAGCAGCATGATCCCAAGGCCGCCGTTGAAGTATCCACCATAGATCGCGACCGCGAGGACGGTAACGCCGGATACGAGGCGGCCCGCCGACGCAACCGACCGCTTCCGGAACTGGCCAATCATGGCCGGGCCAGTGGCGAAGAGGAGCGTCGCCAGGAGCAGGAGCCAGGGAACAATATCGAGGAAGGCGTCCCCGGGAGTCGCAATCAGTAGAAACGACCCCGCAATACTGCCCAGGACGGTGACGGTCAGGATTGCCCGGAGACCGAGGGCGCCTTCAGACCGAATGTCTTCCCGGAACCCCCAGGCACTGGCGATATAACCGGGCAGGGCCGTGACGGTCGCCGTGGCGTTCGCCGTGACCGGCGGCACGCCGACATAGATCAGGGCGGGAAGGCTCAGGAACGTGCCTCCCCCCGCAACGGCGTTCAGAGCCCCAGCGGCAAATCCCGCCGCGCAAAGAATCAGTATTTCGATCACGTCAAAGACCTCGTCGAACAAGAGAGAGGCCCGTATTGCATTCGGGGTGATTGGTCTGCAAATTGGTCTGGAAAGGAGGTCCCATGGGGCGGAAGAGTTCGGATGTCATTGTCGACCTTCGTGCGATGCTGGAGGACATCCCCATCGGTGAGCGACTGCCCACCGAGCGGGATCTGGCACGGGACCTCAGTTGCAGCCGCGAGACCGTCCGACTGTGTCTGGCATCGCTGGAGAAGGATCGTGAAGTCTGGCGTCATGTCGGTCAGGGCACGTTCCGCGGCCCGCGTCCCCGCCATCTTCCAATGCGCGACAATGTCTTGGTTGAGGGGGCGTCGCCCGAGGATGTGATGCGGGCCCGTTTGCTTCTGGAGCCGCAGGTTGCCGCGGAGGCGGCCCGGAACGCTGACGCGGCGGATGTCGCGCTGCTGAGGCGGCGGGTGGCCGAAGGGCGTGCGGCGCGGGACCGACCGGCATGTGAGCAGGCGGACGATGCGTTCCACAACGCCCTTGCGGCGGTTTCCCGGAACCCGATCCTGACCGGGTTTCTGAACTATCTCTCGGGTATTCGGCGCCGATCCGGTTGGCAGAGGGAGTGGGACCGCACCTATCGTCGGATCGGGGCGGGAGAGTTTCTGACGGTTCACAGCGACCAGCACGAACGAGTGGTCGATGCCATTGCAGCCCGCAAACCGGAAGATGCCTTTGCCGCGATGCAGGGGCACCTGGAAACCATTCAGCAAAGCATGCAGGGCAAGGAATAGCGCGCGATGGGGGCGACGGTCAGGGCTGAAGCCGGGAACCGGGTATCGATTGATGTGCTCCGCCCACTTGCTCGGCCAGCGTAGGCCGGTTTTCAGGCTGCCTGACGCGATCTCCCGGCGACCGTTTACGCGTCATAAAGGGATATATACCCCCACGCACTGACATCGATATTAATGTCATTAATGGGCGCGGTGTCGGGTCTCTGCCCTGATTCAAGACAGCTGTCGATGTTCGGATGTTTTGGAATAACTTAATTTTTTCAGATAGTTGAAGGGGTTTCGCCAGTGCCCGGCTGACGGCGGCGTCAGGAAATTACCGAGAATGTCCATTAATGATTTTTTAACGGCCAGGGCCAAAACGCGATATCGAAGTTTTACGGGGACAGGTCCTATCTTCTCATCATCGCTAATCAAGACGGAGACGTCTTACATGTGTGATGTAAGAGACAATATCGTGAATGAGGTTCCCCACATTCGTCGCTTCGCGCTGTCCCTTGTTGGGCCAAGCCGCGAGTTCGACGCCGACGACCTCGTTCAGGAAAGCGTGGAGAAGGCCTTGAAGCAGGCCCATACCTTCCAAGGCGGAACCAACCTGCGCGGCTGGCTCTTCACCATCACCCGCAACGCCTTTCTGTCGGGTAAGCGCCGCGACTCGGTCAAGGCCCGCTATGCCCGAGAGCAGATGAGTGCGGACGAGGAATCGGTCGATGCGCCGCAGAACATTCAGTTGATGCTGGGGCAGACCGCCGCCGCGCTCAAGACCTTCCCGCGGAAGGAACGTGAGACGCTGATCGAACTGGCCGTAATGGAGCGCCCGCAATCGGCGATTGCCCGACGGTACCGCGAGCCGATCGGCACGGTGAAGTCTCGCCTCAGCCGTACGCGCGCAAAACTGCGCAAGCATTTGGGAGGAATGTCGGCGGAGGCCGTTTCGGCCCTTGCCGCTTGAGAGTGGACCTAGATCGGGAGACTTAAAATGTCCATGTACTGCAGCAGCCTCAAAGACGAATTCGCTGAGTTCTTCGACGACCTGCGTAAGGCAAATCTCTTCCTGCTGATGCGCTGGCACTAAGGCCGTCGCCGCCCCGGCGGACCTCCTTGCTCTCAGGCGCGGACGGCTCAGGCTGTCTCCGCGCCGGGGGCGGGGAGGTCCGAACCGTTTTCGGAATCGCTGACCAGCCGATATCCCACACCCGGCTCGGTCAGCAACAACTCCGGGTCCGATCCGGAATCGCCGATCTTGTCGCGGAGATTCTTGATATAGATTCGGAGATATTGCTTCTCTTCGACATAGGCTGGTCCCCAGCATTCCCCGAGAATCTGCTGATGCGTCAGAACCTTTCCCGCGTGACGCGTCAGCATCAGCAGAATGTCGAATTCCTTCTTGGTCAGACGCACATACCTGTCGCGGATATAGACGCTGCGGGAAGAGACATCGATCCGGATCGGACCGTTGGTCAGCGTGGATCCGGAAAACTGCGCTTCGACTTCCGACATGTCCCGGATCAGTCGCCGCAGCCGTGCCAGCAACTCCGGCATGCCGAACGGCTTGGTCACGTAGTCGTTGGCCCCGGCGTCGAGGGCCAGGACCTTCTGGGTTTCATCATGGCGTGCGGATAGGACGATGATCGGGGTGGACGCGATGGATCGCACGGTTTTGACAACGTCCAGACCGTCGCCGTCCGGTAGCCCGAGGTCGAGGATAACGGCGTCGGGCGACGCCGTCGTGAACTCGCGAACCGCCCCCTGACAGTCCCCGGCCTCATAAACCTCATACCCCTGGGCCTTCAGACTGACGTTCAGGAAACGTCGAATCTGCGCCTCGTCATCTACTACAAGAACCTTCATGCCGATTGTGCGTGGTCGTTCGCTCCGTCGATATCGACGACGTTTTCAATGGGAAGGTCGATTGTAAAGGTGGTGCCATGCCCGAGTCCACCACTCTCAGCGCGCAGCGAACCTTTGTGCAGGCGCGCGACTTCGGTGCAGATGGACAGGCCGAGCCCGATTCCGTCCGACCGTACCTCGCCGGCATGCACCTGGTAGAACGGGTCGAAGATCGAAACGCATTGCTCCTTCGTCAATCCGATGCCCTGGTCGCTGATTGCGATCGACAGGGTGGATCCCGTCGCCTTGAAGTCGATGGTGATGGTCGATTTCGGCTTGGAATACTTCATCGCGTTTTCAAGAAGGTTCTGGACCAGATGCTCCAGAAGCGCGGCATCGCCCCGGATCAGCGGCACGACGTCCGGCGCGCGGACCTCGACCTGATAGTTCAGCAGTTTCTGGTTCAGGGTCTCGCAGGCGGTATCGACGACATCGGTCATGTCGACGAAGTCCGAATCTTCGATTTCCAGCTTTGCCTGCAGGCGCGTCTGGTCGAGGATCTTGCGAACGAACTTGTCCAGTCGCTCTGCACCGGAAACGATGTTTCCGAGCAGTTCGTCGATCGTTTCATCCGAATAGGTCGACCGGAACTGCTGCAGGCTGGATGCCGTGCCCAGAATGGTGGACAGCGGTGTTCGGAAGTCGTGGGACATCGCCGCCAGCACGGCACTGCGGGACTGTTCCGCTTCGGACTGCAGGCGCACGGTATGCAGGGCCTCACGGGCCTTAATCCGAGACAAGGTCAGACCGATCAGATCGGACAGACTTTCCATCAGGACCCGGAAGCCGCTCTGCCGCAGCGTCGTTTCTTCTGCGCCTGACACGACCAGCAGCGCGTTCTCGGGACCTGTCGCAATCGGCTCGTAATAGTTCAGAACATAGTCAGAGAACGATGTCCCGACACCGGTGGGTTCGGATGTCTGGCAGGCAAAGACGGCGGCCTGCAGGTCGCTTAGCATGAATTCAATGCCCTGCTCGGTCAATTGTCGCTCGACATGATCGGGATCGTTGGCGCCAGTGATGACCGCCAGACGGAAACCCAGTTGCTGGCCGAACTCATCCCCCAATGCCTTTGCAACGTCCGACTCGTTGTTCGCTTCGGCCATACGCCGGGCCGCGCCGAAGAGAAGCGATGCGGTGACCTGCCTGTCGCGGGCGGCAATCGCGCGATCGGTCGAACGCCCGACGATGAAACTCATCAGACCGCCGACACCCAGGAAAATGAACAGTGTCATCAGGCTGCGTGCGTCCGAGATCTCGAAGACCCATAGCGGCCAGATGAAGACGAGGTTCAAGACGATGGCGCCGAGGCACGCCGCGACGATCCCCGCCCAGCGTCCGAAAAGTACGGCGGATATCAGAACCGCCAGAAGCATCGTGATCGAGGGGGGAGCGATATTCTCCCAGAGGTTTATGCCATATGTCGCACCCGAGAAGGCGGCCACCACCCCGACAATGCCGAGCAGCTTCGTCGCGATGTTTCCGTCGTCGTCCCAACTGGCAGTCAGGCCGAGAGACTGGGAAACCGGCAGTCGGGCCGAGGAAATCTTGGCGTCACTGAACGAGCGCCGCATGCGCGCCAACAGCATGCGCAGCTGATAGCGGGACAGAATACCCTCGTCATGAACCGCCAGTATGCTGGTCCGGGATTCATCGCCCTCGGCCACATAGTCCTGAAGATCGCTGTAATCGCCGGTCAGGACAGTCGCACCGGCCCGTTCCGCCCGCACGGACGTGTCGCGCCGGGAGAGCGTGGTCGCCAGACTGTCCCGGGTCCAGCCCTCCAAGACGAAAACCGTCCAGTTGTCTGCCTGGGTTCGAAATTTTGAAACGCCCGCTGCGCGCACGGCGGCCCAGTCCGCGCCGCCCATCAGCACAAGAATGTTTGATCGCTCTTGCGGGGGCGATCCCGCTTGCGCGGTCTCGTTCTGGTCCGCGGTCTCATCGCCTTTGCGGTTCAATAGCGTATCCCTTCATGGCCCACCCGAAGCAGCATGTTCGGGGATGCCAGTTGGTTTCATTCCAAACTGCGAACGCACACTCTTATACGAGGTAGGCCGATACGGCACTAACATATGTCATGTTTCCATGACGGACAGGGGGGCGGCGCGGTTCCCGCGCATTTTCCGTCGGCCGCGACTGATTTTTTCGGACGGCGATGCAACTTTCCCGGATTTCCGACGTTACTCAGACAGCAACACGGAAATCGGAGGCAGTCGGAATGGATACCGTCCGCGAAACCCGAAACGACTCACAGGCGACGGATGGTCAGGCCGCCACCGGCGAATTGCTTGGGGCGGTGATGAACTATGCCTTTGGCGAGCCGCGGAATGCGGTTTCCGCCGCCATGCTGGATGCATCCAGCGCGGCTCATGCTGCCGCGGAAGATCTGGACGGCAACCAGCGCGGTGACGCCGCGACACTGGTCGGTCAGGCCGCGGAATGGCTTGGTGCCACGGGGCGTCGCCTCCTGCGTGCCTCGCCGGAAGAAACGGTTGACACGCTGTCTGAGGCGGCGAAAGCCCGGCCGGCACTTTATCTGGCCGGGGCTGCGGCAGTTGGTGCTGCGGCGACCCTCTGGTTCCAGTACCAGCGAACCGCCCAACAGGACGCCGAGAGCGAGGCGCACGAAGAATGACCGCCACGCGGCAGTCCGACAGGCAAAAGGCAGGCGTCAACGGGATCGAAGGCGTCGCGGCTGCTGTGTTGTCCGCAATTGCGGCGATGCTTGTGGACGCGATGCGCCCGCATCTGAACCTGCTGGCGAAATGGATCGCATGGCGCTTCCTAGGCCTGGTCGCCGCCACATTGGCGACGGGCTGGGCGGCGGTCGGTCTGACCTTGGCAATCGACGAAGTGGCACCTCTATGGGCCGCCTTTTTATGCGTATCGGGACTCCTCGCCCTTGGAGCCGCGATCGCATTCACCCTGCCCCCCAAAGGGCGAACCTTGAGTTCGGGGTATTCGAAACCCGAGAAGAAGGAGTAAGGAGTTATGGCTGAGAAGAGCAAGACGAAGCAGACGACCGCCAAGACGAAACAGAAGAACAAGCGGACTGCCGCGAAGGCCGAGCGGGCGCAGAATGCACAAAGCGTTCAGGCCGCCGAACCGGTCGACGCGCAATCCGCTGCCGCAGCGTCGGCTGATTTCATGCGGGAAAATGTCATCCCGCTGAGTCTGGTCGCCGCGGGGGTGGGCATGCTGGCCGTCAAGAATGTCAATGGCGGCGACAACGCCGTCATGAATGCGGCCGGTCGCGGCAAGGAAGGCGTCAGTGCCGCCGCCGCGTCGGTGACGAAACATGGCCGTACGATCAGCGGCAAGGCGCGGAACGGTGTCCAGCGCGTCGGCAGCGGCGCCCGCCGGTCGGTCGACGGAACGCGTCAGATGGTTGCGACACACCCGGTTGCGTCCGGCATCGCCGCTGCGGCCCTGGGCGCCGGGCTGGCAATCGCGCTGCCGAAACTTCTGAACCGGAGCAATAGCGGCAAGGCCTGATCCGGGCCGGGTACCGGAACGCGGCCGGCCATCGGAAGATACGGCGCGCAGTTTCGGGTCATATGTGCTCTAGTCGAACCGGGCATCGTCCTATCAGGGACGGTGCCCGGTTTCTTCGTATGCAGGGAGCGTGGCGTGACGATGTTCAACAGACTGGCGATATCCACCCGCGTCATGATGCGGGGCTTCCTGTTCTGGCCGGCCGCCCTCAGCTGTTTCGGCATCGCCCTGGCGACGCTGGCCCTGATGATCGATGCACGGGGGTGGTTGGACGGCACGCTGACGGTATTCCCCTGGCTGGAAATTGATCGCGACGGTGCGGCATCGGTTCTCGGCACGATTTCCGGTGCCATGATGACGGTACTCAGCCTCGTCTATTCGCTGACATTGGTGGTGTTTACCCTGGCCGCCGGCAACATAGCGCCCCGCCTCCTGGAGACCTTCACGGACAATCGGGTCAACCAGGTTACGGTCGGCTTGCTGGGATCGACCTTTCTGTATTCCCTGCTGGCCCTTCACGGCATCACCGGCATTGAGACGCCACGCATCACGGTCGTCCTGGGAATGGGACTGGCGACGGTCAGCTTTTTCTGGGTCGTGTATTTCGTCCATGATACCGCTCAGCGCATCATGGTCGATAACGAGATCGGGCGGGTCCAGCGGTCGTTGCGTTCGACCATCGACCGGTTGCTGGCGGACGAGCCTGCCGAGGCGCCGGACGATACCGATTCCGTTCCGAAGGAGGGCGGGCGGGACCTCCTGGCAACCAAGACGGGGTACGTCACCGTCGTCGATACACAATCGCTGCTGTCCATCGCGCAGCGATGCGACGGATTCATCGAAATGCTGGTTCGACCGGGGCGCTTCATCATCAACCGGGAGCCCCTGGCTCGGCTCCACGGGATTGACGAGGCCGAGGATTCGGCGATCCATGGGGCGGTGATGGTCGCAGATGCCCGCGCGCCGGAGGGGGACATAGAGTTCTCGATCCACCTGAATGTCGAGATTGCACTGAAGGCGTTGTCTCCGGGCGTCAATGACGCCTACACGGCCATCAGTGCGATCGATCATCTGTCCGGCTCTCTGGCCAGGATACTGCAGCGCGGTGCGCCCAGTTCCCTGACCCGGGACAAGGAGGACACGCCGAGGATCTGGCACGAGATCATGTCCCTGCACGAAATCATCGGTACCGCTCTTCATCCCCTGCGGCGGGCATCGGCGCCGAACCTTCTGGTCATGATGAAGCTGATCGAGGCGATCCGGCGGATGGCGATCGTTACAGACCGGTCCAATACCCCCATCCTGATGCGGCATCTCAGGTTGATCGCGGCCGATATGCGGCGCGTCGTGGAAAACAGGGATGACCGCGATGCTCTCGCCGTTCTGATCCGGTCCGCCCGAAACGTCATGGTTTCGCGTGTGGCCGGCGACTAGAAACGTGTTGCCCGGGCTCCGGACACAAAAAAGCCCCCGGAAGGTTCCGGGGGCTTTCCTGCATGAGGCGTCGAGAATTATTCGACGGTGTAGGCCGAAGCCGTCTGGTCGGGCTCGATGACGCCCTGGACGACAATCTCGACACGACGGTTACGCAGTTCGCGCACGCCATCCGCCGTTTCGACAGCCGGATCCGTTTCGCCTTCGCTTTCCGTTCGAAGGGTATCAACCTTCGAGACTTCCAGCCCGTGGCGGATCAGCTCGGCGCGAACCGTCTCGGCGCGCTTCTTCGCCAGTTCCGCGTTGTAGTCGGCGGGGCCAGCACGGTCAGCGTGACCTTCGACATACAGTTCGATGTCGTCCTGGTTCGACAGATCGGCGACGATCTGGGAAACCTTGGCTTCGCCGGCCGGGTTCAACGCCGCTTCATCAAAGTCGAAATAGATGACGTGGCGAGCGATCTCTTCCATGACCGGCGGCGCGACCTTGGTTTCGGCCTTGGTCTCGACCTTCGGCTCTGCCGGCATCATCGCCTTGTGAAGGTCGGCCATGGCGGCTTCGAAGCCTTCACGGCAGCGTGCGATGTGCAGGGTCTGCCAGCCTTCTTCCTGCTGTTCGACCCAGCAGTCGTATTTCGACTGCGCTTCCGCGGCCAGTTCCGGGGCAATCGTGGCGGCGCCGTCATTCAGCGCCATCACCAGCTGATGGCGGCCGGATTTCAGATCGCTGCGCGCCTGCGCACTGTCGATATCCCAGTTCTGCGGCTGGAACGGTTCCGGCGCGACTCCGGCGCGGGCCTGCATGCCACGCTCTGCATAGGTTTCAGCGTCGATGTAATCGTACATTTCCTGGTACTCATAGACGCTCAGATCCTGGTAATCGCGCGCCAGGTAATCGGTGAAAGTCTTGCCCGAAATCGACTCGTCCTTGAACGCGGCGTAATCCGGGAACAGCAGGTTCGCGGCGGAGGCCGGAGTCGCAGCAACGCCGCCGACAAGCACGAGCGGGGTGGCATAGGTAAGGATCTTTCGGAAGGCCATGAATGGTTCTCCTCTTTTCCTGGTGCGGACCGCGCAGCCTGTCTGCGGCGCGCGGCCATCTGATCGGAACGACCGGCTCCGGCCGCTCCAGGTCTCGTGAAAGAAACGCGTGGGTGGAATGAAGGTTGCGATTTTTTTCGAACAAACCGTTTAAAATACAACAGCGTGGTAAAGCTGACTTGAACTGGCTGTGCGCTCGCCGCGGTAAAGCCCCGCGCACGAGTGGTCGCCGGAAGATGGCGCCGAGAGGTCAGAAACTGCTGGTCTGCTGACCTTCGACCTGCTGCGGTTCCGGCATATCGAACATATAGACCGAAACGATCAGCCCGATGGTCAGTGCGGCCAGGGTAAGAGCAAGATATTTCATGCCTGTGCCAATTCCTCCAAGTAATCGGCGCTGGAGACGCCGGAGAGGGGCGTCGGTGCGACGCCCCTCTCGAAATCACGGATCCCGTGAGGGGAGCCGGGATTCACTGCCAATACGTTACTCTTTCGTCAGTTCCTTCCAGGCAGCTTCCATGCGGTCCGTGGATTCATCGAACTTGGCCTTTGCTGCCGCCCAGTTTTCTTCCGACGCGTCCTCGACGTCCTGCCAGGCGATCTGCAGTTCGGCCCAGGCCTCGGTCGCCGCGTCGCGCGCTTCTTCGGTGGCGTTCTCCGCAAAATTCTGCAGATCGTCGCCGGCCTCCTCGACCTTGCGCTGCCATTCCGCGAAGGTGGCCTCCATTTCGCTCCGTTCGGATTGCAGCCCGGAAGCTTCGACCATCTGAAGGGGGGCTTCCGCGAGGCGCAGCGACACCGGAACCTGAACAGCAGAAGCTGAATTCGAAGGCATGGCGATGGCGCCCGCGATGGGGGTGGCAATCAGCGCAGCAGTGGCGATGAACTTCGTGGAAAACGACATCGTGATCTCCTGATGAAGTTGGTGTTCACCCCAGAAACGCATCAAACCGCCAGGCGTTGCAGGTGGAGTGCGTTTTTTTGAGATCAGAAAAATTTTGGTCGTGAAGCAACCGTGGGCCGTCGCCGCGCGTTAGTTGGGCACCGTTAGAAATTTCTGAATTTTTCCGGGGGTATCATGGCCTTTCTCCGCACGCTCGCGCTCATCCTGCCGCTTTTTATTGTCATGCCGGCGTCGGCGCAGTCGATTGTGCCCGGCAACCCTGCCTCATCCGGGGCTCAGACGTTGACCGAGGAGCAGGCTTCGGCGCTTGAGGAACTGATTGAGAAGCTTGAGTCCGAAAGCGGACGAAAGGAATTGATCGATCAGCTAAAGGCTTTGCTGGATGCGTCACGAAAAGGTGAGGCAGCCACTGGAAATCAGGACTCAAGCCAGGACGGAAATGAAGGCCTGGCGGAATCGGTCACCGACTCGCTGGGCATCGACGCCTTGTCCGAAGAGGTGATGGCGCAATACAAATCCTGGATCCAGGAATTGGGCGTGCGGCAGAACACGCCGATACAGATCGCCGTTCTGACGGCGCTCGTAATCGGGTGGGGTATTCTTGCGCTGATTGCCGCCGCGCTGATCCGAAAGGTGTCTTCGGGACGTGCCGTGGAACGATGGAAGCGGGTCTCAAGCCCCAATCGCATCTCCCGGTACTTCAGCGCCGCCCGATGGTTGATACAAGGGGCGCTGACCGTCGGCGTGATTTATCTTGCCGCGGCGACGCTTGGTTATTCTCTGGAAAACGGCGAATTCGGAAAGTGGTTGGGCGAAACGGCGAACACCGTGTTCGGCATCCTGTTGGTGCTTGTCGTTGCCTTGGCGATCTATGAACTGATCGTCTTTGCCCTGGCGCGACTGGCACGACGGGACAGCAACCGGCTCCAGACCGTCATTCCGCTGCTTCGCAATATCGTCGTGGTGACAATGTCGGTGGTGGTCGGGTTGGTCGTCCTGTCCGAGTTCGGGATCGACATCATGCCACTTCTGGCCGGGGCCGGTGTCGTCGGCATCGCGATTGGTTTCGGTGCCCAGGCACTGGTCAAGGACCTCCTCTCTGGCATCCTGATCATCATTGAGGACCTGTTCCAGGTTGGCGACTGGGTGGCGCTGGGCGATTCCGAAGGCACCGTGGAAAACATCACGTTCCGCAAGGTTGACCTCCGGGACCTGAGCGGCGCCGTCCATACGATCCCGTTCGGTACCATCGAGACCGTTCGCAACATGACGAAGGACTACAGCTACGCCGTTCTGGAAACCGGTGTGGCCTATCGCGAGGATACCGATGCCGTCACTGAGGAAATCATCGCGGTCGCCGAGGAATTGCGGAAGGACGATACGTTCGGCCCGCTGATTCAGGGGGATCTGGAGGTGATGGGCGTCAACGATTTGGGCGACTCCGCCGTGGTCATCAAGACCCGGACCCGGACCATCGCCGGCCGTCAATGGGCCGTCGCCCGCGAAATGCGCCGTCGTATCAAGTATCGCTTCGACGAGTGCGGAATCGAGATTCCGTTCCCACATCAGACGATCTATTTCGGCGAACCCAAATCCGGTTCGGCGCCGCCGGCCAACATCTCGCTGCTGGATCGCTCGGAGAAATCCCGCCAGGCACAGGGTGACGGCGGGCAGGCCGCATCGTCCGGCGGCAGCGACGAGGAAATGACCTCGACAGGGCGTCTGGGGGACAGCGCGGAAGACTGACGGCGGCCTCTTGGTCGACGGGCGCACGGGATGCTGCCAACGCGAACCCGGATCGCAACCTTTCCGTTTCAAGGGCGTTAGTACAGCAAGAGTGGCGCACGACGCGCCGCAACGACGAAACGGAAGGAGAAGTCACAATGCTTGAGGCGATCCGTAAGTTCACGTTTCCGATTATTCTGCTGGCCGGCACGATGGGTCTGGCTGCCTGTGAAACCGTCGAGGGTGCGGGCCGTGACATCGAACAGGCCGGTGAATCCATTCAGGACGCTGCCGAGTAACGCGGCCGGCGATCATGAATTCGGATATCCTTGAAGGACGTTGGAAGGAGCTGAAAGGCGAAGTCAAACGCAAGTGGGGCCAGCTGACGGATGACCAAATCCATCAGATCGAAGGCAGCCACGACCGTTTGATCGGCGCCATACAGCGGAGCTACGGGCTGACCCGCCATGAAGCGGAAAAGGAAGTCCGCAGTTGGCTCGGTCGCTGACAGCCGCCCTGCAACCGTCAGACATCATCCAGACAGCGAAAGGAGAAACTCCATGCTTGGTTGGGCCATCACCTGTTTGATTCTCGCGCTTATCGCCGCCGTTCTCGGCTTCGGCGGACTGGCCGGTACCTTTGTCGGCATCGCGGAAATTCTGTTCTTTGTCTTCATTGTGCTGTTTGCGATCACCGCGATCGTCGGTGCGATCCGGGGTCGCCAGCCGCGGCTCTGATCGACAAGGGATCCGCGCCATGCGCGCCTAATTCGAGCCTGTCCCCGTCGAGCCCTCGGCGGGGACAGATTCGTTTCATTGGTTCGGAAGTTGGGGCGTCGACAAGTGAGTGAGAACGCAATGTCCATGGAAAGTGTTGAACCGGGCGATCTGCTTCGCGCCAAGCTCGGCAAGGTGATGGAGACGCGGCAGGACGCCGTGGAGGCTCTGGCCGCCTGCCTGACGGGCACGCATGTGGTCGAACCCGGCACGGAACTGGTGTCACGGGATCGCCCCTATAGCGGGACCTTCGTCATCCTGTCGGGATGGGCCATGCGGTCGCGCGACGTCTATGATGGGGAGCGTCAGATCATCAGCTTTCTGCTGGCCGGTGACACTGTGGGATATGCCGCCAATTTCTTTGATGTGGCCGATCACGATGTCAGGGCGATCACGCGACTGACCTATGCGAAGCTGGACTCCGCGGCGCTCTGGAAGGTCGCTGCGGAACACCCGAAACTCTTCGGCGCCTTCGTCTGGGGCATTGCCCAGGAAGAGGCGATGATGCGCGATCAGATCGTCGGTCTGGGACGGCTGCGGGCAACCGACCGCATTCGCCTTCTGTTGGCGGAGCTCGTCATGCGCCAGAGCCTGACCGGCGTTCCCTATCCGAAGTCCCACGAACTGCCGTTGAACCAGCAACTGGTCGCGGACAGCGCCGGAATCTCGATCACCCATGCCAACCGATGCATCGGCGAACTGTCCCGTGCGGGTTTCCTCAGCATCGGGCATAACCGGCTGCGGATTCTGCAGGTGGTGCCAGGACCTGAGTGATCCGGGGCGCCGGCTATTTCCCCAGCAGCAGCTCCGGCAGGTAAAGAACGATACCCGGATAAGCGATCAGGGCCGCGATGGTCAGGGCATCCGCCACGAAGAACGGCGAAGAGCCGCGGAACACGTCCTGGACCGAAATGTCCGGCCGGACCCCGGCGACAACAAAACAGTTCAAGCCGATTGGCGGTGTTATCAAACAGAGTTCCGCCATCTTCACCACAATGATCCCGAACCAGATGGCGCAGCCGGTGCTGCTCATCCCGAAGGCACTGTCGGCGGCTTCCACCCCGACACCGCCGTTCAGGGCGATGACGGCCGGGAACACGACCGGCAATGTCAGCAGCAGCATGCCGATCGCATCCATGAACATGCCCAGGATGGCATAGGCCAGCAGGATCAGAACGAGCGTCAGCATGGGGCTTTGTTCAAGGGTCGAGATCCAGTCGGCGAAGGCGCCCGGCAGATCGGCGAACCCCAGGAAGCGGACATAGATCAGGACGCCCCAGATGATCGTGAAGATCATCACCGACAGTTTTGCGGTCTCCAGCAACGCGTCCTTGAACTGCGGCCAGCGCATCCCGCGGAACAGGGCCATCAGGAATACCACGAAGGCACCCAGGGCACCGCCTTCCGTTGGGGTCCCCCAGGCGTCGCCGCCGAACGGGTTGTAGATGAAGAAGATGATGATGGTGATCACGAAGAAAATCGGGAAGGCGCCCGGCAGCGACTTGAAGCGCTGACCCCAGGTGAACCCTCCAACCGGCGGGCCGAAATTCTTGAAGCTGAGTGCCAGGATGACTACCAGACCGCCATAGATCAGGGCGGAGAATGCGCCGGGAATGAAACCAGCCAACAGCAGCGCGCCGACATCCTGTTCGACGATGATGGCATAGATAACCAGAATCGCAGACGGCGGGATCAGCGATGCCAGGGTCCCGGCGCAGGCCACCACACCGGCAGCGAAGCGCTTGTCGTATCCGACCTTCAGCATTTCCGGAATGGCGATGCGCGCGAAGACGGCGGATGTCGCAACCGACGCACCGGACACGGCGGCGAAGCCGGCCGTCGCGAAGACCGTGGAGACGCCGAGCCCGCCCGGCAGCCATCCGACCCATCGCTTGGCGGCTTCGAACAGGGCTTTGGTCAGGCCGGCGTAATAGGCCAGGTAGCCGATCAGAATGAAGGTCGGGATCAAGGACAGGGCCTGGGAGGCGATCTTGGAATGCGGGACGGAGCCTGCGGTCTTTACCGCAACGGTCAGCGCCCACATGAACTGGCTCGGGTCGTAACCCTTCTTGGCCCAGAAGATCCAGATCAGACCGGCGACGCCGGCGATGGCGGCGGCAAAGGCGACGCGCACGCCGATGATCACCATGACCAGCAGGCCCGCCGAGACGATGAGGCCGATATCGAGACTGTCCATCAGGCGGCCCCCCCATTGCGGCCTTTTCGATCGTCTTCCATGCCGGATACTGTCGCAGCTTCATTGGCGGCGATCGTGCTGACATCTTCGATCAAGGGTACGGCAACCGGTTCTTTTGTTCCGGTAACGATGGCCCGGCCGAAGCCCCAGAGCTGGAGCGTCAGCCGCAGGCTGAGTACTGCGAAGGCGACAGGCGCCAACAGTTTTGCCGGCCAGAGCGGCAGGCGGATGTCAACAC
Source organism: Alphaproteobacteria bacterium (assembly GCA_033344895.1). Classification (NCBI taxonomy): domain Bacteria; kingdom Pseudomonadati; phylum Pseudomonadota; class Alphaproteobacteria; species Alphaproteobacteria bacterium. Next base: position 903,000 of record JAWPMN010000001.1, on the reverse strand, counting down.
TGGAATCGCGACTCCACAATGGTGCGTTGAAATCAAAGGATCGGTCGAAATGCGACCAGCTGCCCCAGACAAGCAGTAACATGAGAATCAGCATCACCAGGACGGACACGAATTCGGCCGTCCACAGCGCACGGCCGGAAAGACGCGCAATCAGAATATCCATTCGGATATGACCGCCGAGTCGCTGGCAGTAGGCGACGCCGATAAAGGCAATCAGCGGCATGGCCTGTTCGATCCAGTCGACATAGCCGGGCAGCGGCCGGTTGAAGAAGTTGCGTCCGCCGACACTGATAACCGCCATGACCATCAGCGAGAAAACCGCCAGACCGCCGATTAACGCCAGGACTGTCTCCAGGCGAAACAGCGTACGGTCAATGCGGCTGAGCAGCGAATCGTCGCTCAGAATGGATGCGTGTCCGGCCATGGCTCTGTCCCCCTCGAACTGGCTACACCCCGCCCGCGCTTGGGCGGGCGGGATGCAATGGCATGGTCGAGGTTATTCGCCGACGATGCCCGTGACCAGATCGTAGAGTTCCTGGGCCGGCAGACCGCGGGCGTTGTTCTCTTCGATCCAGGACTGGGCAGCCGGGCCGGCAACCTTCTCGCGGAACGCCGCAAGGGCTTCGGCACTGTAGGTCACGCGCTCGATACCCTTCTCGTCCAGCAGCGGGCCCCATTTGGCCATCGTCTGGTCGTTGTAGTAGCTGACATAGTGTGCCAGCGCTTCATCGACCGAGCCCAGCAGGGCATCGCGTTCGGCGTCGGACAGGGCGTTCAGCGCGTCGGTGTTGACGACGACCGGGCAGTTGACGGTGCCCGGGTTCAGGTTGGTCGTCCACCACTTGGCATTTTCGACTGTGCCGAAGGACATGTGCGCATGCGGCGCGAAGGACACGGCCTTCACGACACCGCTGTCCATGGCCTGCCGGACTTCGGTGGCGGACATGGAGGTCGGCACGGCGCCGACGGCTTCCATCGCCTTACCGATGCCGCCGGTGGCGCGAACGGTCAGGCCTTCATAATCGGCCAGCGTCTTCGGCGCATCGCCGACACCGACGATGTTGTATTGCGGCAGCGGCGACGGCATCAGCAGCGTCGCATTCCAGCGCGCCAGGTCTTCCTGGACCGCGGGGTGCTGGTAGACTGCCATCGAAGCCTCGATTTCCTTCTCCAGGGAATCGACGCCGAGGAAGGGCAGTTCCAGAACCGTAATCGACGGGTTCTTGTCCTCATGGTAGCCGGCACAGAACTGGGCCATTTCGAAGGCGCCGATGGAGATACCGTCCAGGTTCTCCTTGTTCTTGGCCAGACCGCCATAGGAAATGTTCAGCGTGAATTCGCCATTCGTCTTTTCGCTGACCAGTTCGGCCAGTTTCTCGACGTGTTCGGTGAAGGCGCGACGCTTGCCCCACAGGGAAACGTTCCACTCGGTCGCCAGCGCCTCGGTGGCGAAGGACAGGCCGAGCACGGCCGAAACGGCAATGCCGAAAGTCTTGGATTTCATCGGATCCTCCCATGAACGGTTAGTGGAATTCTTGATTGCCGCGGAGGGTAGGGAGGTCACGCAACCGGGGCTATGAAGAAATGCGCGCAAGCGCGTCATCTGCCCTGCGGATTTCCGCAGGGCAGATGCAAGCCGCAGATATCATTAGAGCAATTCGGCCTTGTTCAGGCCCAGTTTGACGATTTTCTCGTTGAGGGTCCGGCGGCCGATCCCCAGGGCTTCCGCGACCGCATCCATTTTGCCGCCATGCGTCTGGATCGCCTTGGCGACCAGCTGGCGTTCGAAGGCGGCGACAGCTTCGCGAAGGGTCTCGGGCACTTCCCCGCTGTCGCCGTCGAGGGCAAGTGCCTCGGCAACCGATCCCCGGCCGCGCCTTGCCGCCAGGACACGGCGCTCGGCGACGTGCCGCAACTCCCGGACATTTCCCGACCAGCCATGGGACAGCAGCCCCGCCAGATCTTCCGAGGTGGTGGCGGGCGCGGTGATCTCATAGAGCGCGGCGTACTGCTCCACGAAATGGGCATAGAGCAGCGGGATGTCGTCGCGTCGGTCGCGCAGTGCCGGCAGGCTGAGGACCACCGTGTTCAGCCTGAACAACAGGTCTTCGCGGAACTTTCCCGTTGCGACCGACGTATCCAGCCTTTCGTTGGAGGCGGAGACGATGCGGAAATCCGAACGCGTGGGCTCCGCCGCCCCCAGGGCCATGAATTCCCGCGTCTCGATGGCGCGCAGCAGCTTTGCCTGTGCCGCCAGCGGGCAGGCGCCGATCTCGTCGAGGAACAGGGTGCCGCCATCGGCGGAGGCCAGCATGCCGCGCGTGCCGTCCGCCGTTCCGAACATGGTCGTTTCGAAGTGCTCGACGGGGATCGTGGCGCAGTTGACGGCGATGAAGGGGCCCGCGGACCGGGTGCTGAGATCGTGCAGAGACCGGGCGACCAGTTCCTTGCCGGTCCCGGTCTCTCCCAGCAGCATGACCGATACTTCGGTGCCGCTGAGGTCCAGAATATCCTCGCGCAGATCCCGGATCGGCTTGGAATCGCCCAGCATGACCCGGTCCAGGTCCGACAGGCTGGCCAGCCTGTCACGCAATCGTGCGGCATCCCTGGCCAGACGATGCTGTTCCGCCGCATGGCGCAGGGCGGTCAGCAGCCGGCGCGGCTCAAACGGCTTCTCCATGAAACTGTAGGCGCCCTGCTGCATCGCCTCGACCGCCATCGGAATGTCGCCATGGGCGGAGATCAGCAGGACCGGCGGGGAGTCGCGCTCGGTCAGGCTGCGCAGCAATGCCATGCCGTCCATGCCCGGCATCCGCACATCCGTCAGCACGACATCGGGCTGCAATGTCGCGATGCGGCTTTCAACCGGCTGCGCTGAGGGCAGGGTTTCCACCTGCCAGCCGGCAGCTTCCAGCAGATGCTGTAGCGAATCCCGCATTTCGCGGTCATCGTCGACAACCAGGATGCGGAAACGGTCAGACGGCTGACCTGTCATGCGGCCCGTTCCTCCTCAATCAGCGGGAAGCATACCGAGAATTCGGCACCGCCGCCGTCCCGGTTCTGCGCCGCAAGCGAACCGCCGTGCTCTTTCACGATCTCGGCCGAAATCGCAAGTCCCAGACCCATCCCGTCGCCCGAGGCCCGGCTGGTCACGAAGGGTTCCTGCAGTTCCTCCAGGCTGGCATTGCCGAGCCCGCATCCGGTGTCGGCGATGGCGATCCGGATGGTCCCGCCCTCATCCGCGATGGTAACGCTCAGGACCTTCGTTTCACTGTCCTTCATGGCCAGTATGGCATTGCGCACCAGATTGACGAAGACCTGCTCCAGCCGCATCCGGTCGCCATGGACCGGAACCGGCCGTTTCGTGATGGTCTCTTCGACGGTCACACCGGCGGCACGGGCATCTGCCGCGATCAGTTCCTGCGCCCCGCGCCACACCGCGACCATGTCGGTCGGGGCAAATCGGTCCGTGCTGGGCTGTGCGAAGAAACGCAGCTGGGCCGTCAGTCTTTCCATGCGGGCGACAATTCCGGTCAATCGACCGAAGATGCGGGATTGTCCGTCCGGCTGTGGCGCCATTTCCGCCGCGGCCAGATAGTTCTTCATGGCCGCGATCGGTTGACCCAGTTCATGGGTGACGGATGCGGCAAGCTGACCCAGCGCGGCCAGTTTGCTGGCGCGCGCCAGTTCCGTGCGCGCGGATTCCAGCCGCTGTTCCGCCGCGCGTCGTTCCTCGATCTCGCGGGCCAGTTCGACATTCGCCAGCCGCAGTTTGCGGCGCGCCGCCTGGGAGGCTTGCAGGGCCGTCCGGATGCGCCGGGCGCGTATATATAGGCCTATGGCCAGAAGCAGGGCCGCGACGATGGTCGCCGCGATTACGCTGAACCATGCCTGAACCAGAACCTCGCGCTCGTCCGTCAGGAAGTGCAGGGTCCATTTCGGGGCGGGAATGCCGGCGGTGACATGCAGGAACCGCGTGCCGTTCAGAACGGCGATATCAGGTCCTTCCGTCCGCCATTGCAGGGCCGCCAGAGGTTCATTCCCGAACTGGCGGCCATCCCGGATGGCGATCCGTCGCGGCTCCGGAATGCGTTCCAGTGCGCGATACCGCCATGCCGGATCGGAGGACAGGACGACAACCCCATCCGGGTTGGACACGAAGACCGTCTCGCCGCCTCGGTTCCAGGCTGTTTCCAGGCCGGTCAGATCCAGTTTCAGGGCGATCACGCCGCGGATCTGTCCGGTCTCGTCCCGCACCGGCTCCGCAACGAAAAAGCCGGGCCGAAGCGTTGTCGCGCCAATTCCGAAGAACTGGCCGCGATTGCCCTGCATGGCGCTGCGGAAATAGGGGCGAAATCCGTAGTTCTGGCCCAGAAAGGTCTGCGGTTGATCGTAGTTGGAGGCGGAGATGGTCAGCCCTGTCCGGTCCATCAGATAGATTGCGTCCAGGGCCGCCTGATCGGAAAAGTCGGCCAGGCGCCGGTTCAGCGCATCCCGATCGCCGCCGCTGGCCGCGTCGATCACATAGGGGTCGCGCGCCAGTACATAGGGCAGGTGCTGATAGCGGTCCAATGCGCTGATCAGGGTGCTGCGATACAGGGTGACACGACCTTGAGACCGCTGAAGTTCCAGCGATTCGAAATAGGACAGCGATACCTTGAACAAGATTGCCGTCACGCCCGCGAATATCGCGACCGCCAGCAGCAGCCAAACCCCGATGCGCGGGCGCGCCAGATCCGGAAAATCACCTTTCGCCATGCCTTTTTCGTACCCGCAGACCATTCCCGTGTCGACAAATCCGACCATCAGACCGGGCCGACAGACCAGTTTCATAAAGTTTACCATTGCATGTCGACACGTCATTCAGTACGAATCCTAAAAAGTAAAACTAAATTCCGCATAGTGGAACTGAACCTGGGAGGAACGATCCAATGAAATTCCGTAAAAGTACCCTTGCGCTTGGCATGGCGATGTCCCTGTTCGGCGCGGTCGCCGCTTCGGCTGAAACAGTCCTGATTCATGGTGAGGCCGGTCCGAATCGCGGGGCGCGTGCCAAAGCCTTGCAATGGTTCGCGGACGAGGTCGGCGCCAAGTCCAATGGTGATGTCAAGATCGACATCCAGTGGGGCGGCGCGCTCTACAAGGCGCCGGCGGCCGTTCAGTCCATCGGGCAGGGTGTATCCGACCTGGGTACGGTCATTGCAGTCTATTTCCCGCAGGAAATGATCGGATACGGCATCGCCGATCTGCCGGTACAGAACCCCGACGCCTGGGTCGGCATGCGGGCCACGGACGAGTTGATGCGCAATTCGGACGCCATTGCCGCCGATCTGGCTGAAAAGAATCTGGTCTATATCGGCACCTTCACGACCTCTGCGGTTCACATCGGCTGCAAGGGGGATGCGATCCGGTCCATCGACGATATCGCGGGCAAGAAGGTCCGCGGCGTCGGTGCCTACGGCAAGGTGTTTGCCGAATTCGGCGCGAACATGGTTCCGATGAGCATCTACAAGGCCTATCAGGGACTCGATACGGGGCTGCTGGACTGCTCTCAGGGGTATTCCTATGCGGTTTCCGCCCTGAAACAGCAGGAAGTCATCAACAATTATACCCTGCTGAACTGGGGCCAGGTCGGTGGCCTGGGCATCTTCATGAACAAGGATTCCTTCGACGCGCTGGATGAAGCCCAGCAGAAGGTCATCATGGAAGCCGGCATGGGCATGGCGGACGAGTTCGGTCGCCTGATCACGGCCGCTAACGAGGCTGCGATCGAAAAGATGAAGGAATCCGGCGTCGAGATCATCGAACTGCCGGCGGCCGATCTGGAGAAGCTGAAGCAGAGCGGTGAGAAATTCGTCGGTGAATGGGTCGAGAGCGCGAACGGCATCGGCCTCGACGGTACCGCCCTGATGGAAGAATATCGTGGTCTGATCGCGAAATACACCAAGGAGCGTGATGAAAAGGGCTATCCTTGGACGCGTAACTAAGGGATCGGCACGTTGAGCGGCGGCGGAACGACCATGCTGGGTAAGTTGGAAAACATTCTGCTCGGCATCGGCGCCGTCGCCGTGATCCTTCTTGGGCTTCTGATCACGGCCAGTGTCGTGACGCGGTCGGCCTTCGGGGTTGCGCTGCCTGATACCATTGTTCTGGTGCGTGAATTGATGGTTGCGGCGATCATTTTGCCGCTTGCGGCGACAACGGCAGCCCGGAACCATGTTTCGGTATCCTTCTTTTCCGACAGGTTTTCCGCCCGTATTCGCGGTTGCTGCATCATCTTCGGGTCAATCGTCGGCATGCTGGCGCTACTGCCCCTGATCTATGCGGCCGGGCGGGAGGTCATTCACATGGCCGCGTCCGGCAGTTTCTATTTCGGCGACCTGAACCTGCCGAAATGGCCGGGCCGGGCGATCTTTGTCATCGGCATCGCGGTCTGCTGGCTGCGGCTTCTGGCGCTGGCGGTGACGGACATCCGGGCCGGGGCGGCGACAACCGGCCTTGCCGAATCCGGTCACTAGGAGCGATTTCGAATGGACCCGAGCCTGATCGGTCTCTTCGCATTTCTTGCCGTCCTGCTGCTGCTGGCGGTGCGTGTGCCCATCGCCTTCGCGCTGGCCGGCGTCGCGGCGGTCGCCAGTTTCTGCATCTTCGCCTTCCGCACCGGCACCTTCATGCCGGAACGGGCCTTCAAGGCGACGACGTCGATGGTGTTCTCGAACTCCTTCGACCTGATCCATTCCTATGACCTCAGCATGATCCCGCTCTTCGTGGCGCTGGGGCACATCGCCTACCGATCCGGCATTACAACCGACATCTATTACGCCGCCCGGGTCTGGCTCAGCCGTTTGCCCGGCGGCGTCGCAATGGCATCGGTGGTCGGGTGCGGCGGCTTTTCCGCCATTACCGGGTCCAGCGTCGCCTGCGCGTCGACGATGGGGCGGATCTGCACGCCCGAGATGCTGCGCATGGGCTATGACCCGCGTCTGGCCACGGCCAGTGTGGCGTCCGGCGGCACGCTGGGATCCCTGATTCCGCCCAGCGTTCTGTTCATCATCTACGGGATATTCACCGAAACCTCGATCAGCCGCCTGTTTCTGGCCGGAGTTCTGCCAGGCATCATTTCGCTGCTGGGCTTCCTGCTGGTGATTTATATCTGGGTGAAGCGGGACCCTTCCGCGGCGCCGGTCGATGACGGCCAGGTCGCGATGCGGGACCGCTTCAAGGCCGCCACAAGGGCGTGGCCCGCGCTGACCCTGTTCGCGATCATCGTCGGCGGCATTTACGGTGGAATCTTCACTGCGACCGAGGCTGCCGCGGTCTGTGTCGTCGCCGCGGTCGTGATCGGCTTTGCCCAGCGCAAACTGGATTTGAAGGCGATATGGGAATCCATGCGCGAGACCTGCATCCAGACAGCGTCGATTTTCTTCATCGCGGCGGGGGCAAAGATCTTCGTCGCCTTCATTGCCCTGACCGGGTTGGCACCGGATCTGGTGACCTCGGTGACCGAGGCGGAACTGTCGCCGGTATTGCTGCTGATTGCGATCGCGCTGATCTATCTGTTGTTGGGCATGTTCCTGGATCCGATCGGGATCATGGTGCTGACCCTGCCGCTCATGGTTCCGCTGGTCGAAAGCTACGGGTTCGATCTGATCTGGTTCGGGGTTGTGGTGATCAAGCTCCTGGAGATCGGGCTGATCACCCCGCCGGTCGGGCTGAATGTCTTCGTGATCGCCAATGTGGTCGGCAAGGAAGTGTCGATTGATCGGATTTTCTCGGGCATTTTGCGCTTCCTGTCGGTGGATGTGATCGTGCTGGTGCTGATCATCGCCTTCCCGATCCTGTCGCTTTTGATCCCCAACACCATGTGGTAGGGCCGCAGCATGTCGTCGGATAAGTCGGATAAGAAGGGGCAGAGCCCGGACCTGCAGGGGGATCGTCGATTCGCCACGACGCTGGCCCGCGGTCTCAGCGTCCTGCGGGCCTTCCGCGCGTCTGACGACGGTCTGGGCAATCAGGAGATCGCGGAACGCACCGGTCTTCCCAAGTCCACGGTTTCGCGCCTGACCTTCACGCTTCAAGCGCTGGGTTACCTTTCGCATGAGGGACGCCGGGACCGGTATCGTCTCGGGCCCTCGCTGCTGGCATTGGGCAATGTGGCAACGGCGTCGATGTCATTCGTCGACGTGGGTTCACCGATCATGCAGGCGCTGGCCAACGAAACCGGCACGCTGGTGGTGCTGGCCGTGCGGGACGAGCGCAAGCTGCTGCTGGTCAAGACCTGGCGTCCGCGCGGGGTCTCTTCAATCTGGTTGGAGACCGGCCACCGCATTCCCGTGAAGGGATCCTCCTCCGGCCACGCGCTGCTGGCGGCCTTGTCGGACAGTGAGTTCGAGGAAGTGGCGGCCTATCTGGAGGGGGAGAACGGCCTGACGATCGATATGGCCCGCACATTGCGGAACGAGGCTTATGCCGATCTGGTGTCGGTCGGTCATGTCATTGCGCGGCCGGAAATCCGCTTTGCGTCGACCGTGAACGCGGTGGCCGTGCCGTTCCGGAGCTATGAACTGACGGAACCGGTGATCTTCACCTGTGGTGCGTTGCCAAAAGACCTGACGGATGCCCGTATGCAGGAGGAGGTAGGCCCGAAATTGCGGGCTGCCGTCCGGGAGCTGGAACGGGCAACCGGTCAATCCCCTGCGCTGGCGCAGCGTGGGTGACGGTTGCCATAAATATGAACTGTGGTAATTCCGCATAGTGGAATTCAATTTTATTTATTGAAATTCCGCTGACGGTTGCTAGGTTTTGACAATCGTTGCGGCAGGCCGCAGGCCGCCGCCAGGAGGAGTACAAATGTCCGATTTGGTCCGTGTGTCTGTCCAAGATCGCATTGCCGTCATTCGCGTGGCGAATCCGCCGGTTAACGCCCTGTCTCAAGGGGTGCGCCAGGGGCTGTCCGATGCGATCGAAACAGTCGATACCTCCGCGGATATCGATGCCGCGATCATTGTCGGCGACGGTCGGACCTTCATTGCCGGGGCTGACATTTCCGAATTCGGCAAGCCGCCGCTGCCACCCGCCCTGCCGGATGTCGTCAACCGGATCGAGGCCTCGATGAAGCCGGTCGTCGCCGTCCTGCACGGCACCGCCTTGGGCGGTGGACTGGAAGTGGCGCTGGGAGCCCATTACCGGGTCGGCCTGAAAGGGGCACGAGTCGGTCTTCCGGAGGTGACCCTGGGCATTCTGCCCGGCGCCGGTGGGACACAGCGCATGCCGCGCCTCGTTGGTGCGGAGGCCGCACTGGACATGATTACATCCGGCCGTCACGTGCCGATTACCGAAGCAGAGAAACTTGGAATCGTCGATGCGGTTTCGGATGAAGCCGATCCGGAAGCCGCCGGTCTGGCGTTCGCCTTGAAGCTATTGGCGGAAGGCAAGGGCGTTCGTCGAATCCGGGACATGGATGTGCCCGCGAAGGACGAGGCGCTTCTGTCGGACTGGCGCGGGAAAGTGACAAAGTCCGCCCGCGGCCAGATCGCGCCGCCGACCTGTGTCGACGCGGTGGAGGCGGCATTGACCCTGCCCTTCGATGAAGGGCTGGCGGAGGAGCGCCGCCTGTTCAAGACGCTACTGGAATCGCCGCAACGCGAAGGGCTGATCCACGCCTTCTTCTCCGAGCGCAAGGTTGCAAAGCTACCGGAACTGAAAGGCGTAGAACCGCGTCAGGTCGCCAGTATCGGTGTAATCGGCGGCGGCACGATGGGGGCGGGGATCGCCTTCTGCGCCTTGCTGAACGGGCTGGATGTCACGCTGATCGAACGCGACCAGGACGCTGCGGACAAGGCGGCGGGCACCATTGCCAAACTGGCCGACGGCAGTGTCAAACGGGGCAAGCTGACTCAGGACAGGCGTGACGCGCTGGTTGGCAAATCCTTCCGGGCGGTGACCGATTACGCCGCGTTGTCCGACGCCGATCTCGTGGTCGAAGCCGTGTTCGAAAGCATGGACGTGAAGAAGGATGTCTTCACCAAGCTGGACGCTGTATGCAAACCGGGTGCGGTGCTGGCGACCAACACATCCTATCTGGACATCAATGAAATTGCCGCGATGACCGCGCGCCCGCAGGATGTGATCGGCCTGCACTTCTTCTCGCCGGCCCATATCATGAAACTTCTGGAAGTCGTTGTGGCCGACAGGACGGCGCCGAATGTGGTGGCAACCGGCTTCGCATTGGCCAAGACCCTGAAGAAAATCGCCGTTCGTGCCGGGGTCTGCGACGGGTTCATCGGCAACCGGATGCTGGCGGTCTATCGTGCCGCAGCGGATCATATGATCCTGGACGGGGCCAGTCCCTACCAGATCGACAAGGCGCTGGTGAGTTTCGGCTTTGCCATGGGACCTTTTGCGGTCAGCGATCTGGCCGGCTTGGACATTGGTTGGGCGACGCGCAAGCGCCGTGCCGCGACCCGCGACCCGCGTGAACGTGTGCCGACCTACGCGGATCGCATCTGCGAGAACGGCTGGTTCGGTCAAAAGACCGGACGCGGCTATTACAAGTACGAAGATGGCGCCCGCAAGGGTACGCCGGATCCCGAGGTCGAACAGATCATCGCAGAGGAACGCGCCAAGCTGGGGATTCAGCCGCGTGAATTCAGCGATGAAGAGATTGTCCGGCGCTATATGGCCGCGATGATCAACGAAGCGGCCAAGATCGTCGATGAAGGCATCGCCAGACGGCCGCTGGATGTCGATATCACCCTGTTGTCCGGCTATGGCTTCCCGCGTTGGCGCGGCGGCCCAATGAAGTATGCCGACATGGTCGGGTTGGACCGGATTCTCGACGACATCCGGACCTTTGCGCAGGAAGACGACTATTTCTGGCAACCGGCCCGCCTGATCGAGGATCTCGTGGCCAAGGGCGCCAATTTCGACAGTTTGAACAACGAGGGTTAAGACATGCGCGAGGCCGTCATCGTATCCACGGCGCGGACCCCGATCGGCAAGGCCGGTCGGGGGGCGTTCAACCGCACCCATGGTGCAACGATGGGCGGCCATGTCGCGGCCGAGGCGGTGCGGCGCGCGGGTGTCGCACCGGACCGGATCGAGGACAACATCGTCGGTTGCGGCTATCCGGAGTATGTGACCGGCGGCAACATCGCCCGGCAGATCGCGATTCGTGCGGGCCTGCCGGTCAGTGTCGCCGGCACGACCGTGAACCGTTTCTGCGCTTCGGGTCTGCAGGCCGTCGCAATGGCCGCCCATTCGGTCGTGCAGGATGGCGCGGCCTGTATTCTTGCTGGCGGTGTCGAATCCATATCGATGGTTCAACCGCCGGCGCGCCATAGTCGCGAGGCATGGATCGAAGCGCACAAGCCCGATCTCTATCTGACCATGATCGAGACCGCGGATATCGTGGCCCGTCGCTATGGTATCAGTCGGGACTATCAGGACGAATACTCACTCTCCTCCCAACAGCGTACGGCCGCGGCGCAGGAGTCAGGGCGGATTGATGCGGAACTGGTTTCCATCGATCTGGTAAAGGCCGTGAAGGACAAGGAAACGGGGGAGGTTTCGGAGCAGGAGATCACCCTTTCCAGGGATGAGTGCAATCGTCCCGACACGACCCTGGAGGGTCTTTCCAAGCTGGCGCCTGTGCGCGGCGAGGATCAGTTTATCACCGCCGGGAATGCCTCCCAACTGTCGGACGGCGCAGCAGCCCTGGTCGTCATGGACGCGAAGGAAGCCGAGCGCGAGGGGCTGGAACCACTGGGCGCGTTTCGCGGATTTTCGGTTGCCGGCTGCGAGCCGGATGAAATGGGGATCGGTCCCGTCCTGGCCGTCCCCCGGCTGCTCGAGCGGGCCGGCAAGAAGGTTTCGGACATCGACCTTTGGGAGTTGAACGAGGCTTTCGCCAGTCAGGCGCTCTATTGCCGGGATACGCTGGGCATCGATCCGGACATCTTCAATGTGAACGGCGGATCGATTGCCATTGGACATCCTTTTGGAATGACAGGTGCGCGGATGGTCGGCGCATTGCTGCTGGAAGGGAGACGCCGGGGCGCAAAGCTGGGCGTGGTGACCATGTGTGTCGGCGGCGGCATGGGCGCAGCAGGCCTGTTCGAAATCTACTGACGGGGGACCGGCCGATGGACTTGAGTTATACAGCGGAGGAATCCGCTTTCCGTCAGGAGGTTCGCGACTTCCTGAACGAGAAACTGCCGGAGCGTCTGTCGGAGAAGGTCCGACTTGGTAAGCGTCTTTCCAAGGCAGATCATGAGGAATGGCATGCGACCCTGAATGATCGCGGCTGGCTCGCCGGCAATTGGCCGGTGGAGTTCGGTGGCACGGGGTGGAACGCGGTTCAGCGCCACATCTTCGAAGAGGAAACGACCCTGGCCAATGCGCCGCGCATCGTGCCCTTCGGTCTGACCATGTTGGGGCCGGTTCTGCAGAAGTTCGGCTCGAAGGAGCAACAGGATCATTTCCTGCCAAAAATCCTGAACGGCGAGCATTGGTGGTGTCAGGGATATTCCGAGCCGGGGGCGGGTTCCGATCTGGCGTCGCTGAAGACCCGCGCGGTGCGCGACGGTGACGACTATATCGTCAACGGCCAGAAGACCTGGACAACGCTGGGACAGCACGCGAACTGGATATTCTGCCTCGTTCGAACCGATCCCGACTGCAAGCCGCAGGAAGGGATTTCCTTCCTGCTGATCGACATGAACAGCCCCGGTGTCGAGGTGCGTCCCATCGTGCTTCTGGAAGGGACACCGGAGGTGAACGAGGTCTTCTTCGACAATGTCCGCGTCCCCGCGGCAAACCTGGTCGGCAAGGAGAACGAGGGCTGGACCTATGCCAAGTTCCTGCTGACCCATGAACGCACCAATATTGCCGGGGTCGGGTTCTCCAATGCCGGACTGGCGAACCTGAAACGGATTGCGCGACAGGAAAAGTCGGGCGGGCGTCCTTTGATCGAAAACCCGCATTTCGCCGCGCGCATGGCCCAGGTCGAAATCGATCTGATGGCCATGGCGACGACCAACCTGAGGGTTATCGCCAAAGCCGCCGCCGGTCAGGCACCGGGTGCGGAAAGTTCCATGCTGAAGATCAAGGGCACGATCATCCGTCAGGAAATCAACGACCTGACGCGGCGGGCCGTTGGTCCCTATGCCATGCCGTTCGTGTCCGAGGCATTGGATGAAGGCTTCAATGAGGAGCCTGTCGGACCGGAATACGCGACCCCGGCTGCGCCGCAATACTTCAACAATCGAAAACTGTCGATCTTCGGCGGGTCCAATGAGGTCCAGCGAACGATCATCAGCAAGGCCATTCTGGAACTGTAATCATGGTTGATTTCGCCCTGACCGAAGAGCGGCAGATGCTGCAGGACACGCTGCGGCGCTACTTGTCCGACCGCTACACCACCGATGCGCTGAACGCGATTCTGAAGGAAGACGGCGGCTTCAGCCCGACGGTCTGGTCCGAACTGGCGGAACTGGGCGTGATCGGCGCCTTGTTCGATGAATCGCAGGGCGGTTTCGGCGGCGCCGGGTTCGATGTGACGGTCCTGTTTGAGGAATTCGGTCGTGCCGGTGTGGTGGAACCGTTCCTCGACACGGTTGTCCTCGCCGGAGGTCTGATTGCGGATCTGGGGACGGACGCCCAGTGCGGTATCCTCGAGGATGTTATTGCAGGTTCTGTGCAATTGGCTTTCGCTCATGGCGAGCCGGACTCGCGCTATGACCTTAATCGGGTATCTAGCGTCGCGGAGATTCGCGGTGATACCGTCGTACTGAACGGGCGAAAGGCGGTTGTGGGCAACGGCGCCAACGCGCAGATGCTGGTGGTCAGTGCCCGCAGCAGCGGCGATGTCGCGGACCCGGACGGCATCTCCTTGTTTCTGGTCCCCGCGGATTCGCCGGGCCTGTCGCGACGCGGTTATCCACTGATGGGCGGCGGCACGGCGGCGGAGGTTACCCTGAGCGATGTCGAGGTGTCGCTGGACGCCGCATTGGGACCGATTGGGCAGGCCTTCCCGGTTATCGAACGCCGGGTCGCCATAGCGGTTACCGCGCTGTGTGCGGAAGCGCTCGGTGCCATGGAAAGTGCGAAGGATTTGACCGTCGAATACCTGCGGACGCGAAAACAGTTCGGACGGCCACTGGGCAAGTTTCAGGCGCTTCAGCACCGTATGGCCGACATGCTGGTCGAAATCGAACAGGCACGCTCCGCCGTCATCAATGCTGCGGGACATCTCGACCGCGACCGGGTTACCCGCGAACGGCATGTCAGCGCGGCGAAGAATCTGATCGGACGGGTCGGCCGTCTGGTGGCCGAGGAAACCATTCAAATGCATGGCGGCATCGGCATGACCCAGGAATACGGCCTGGCCCATTTTGCAAAGCGCATGGTGATGGTCGACCATCGCTTCGGCGATACCGATCACCATCTGGAACGGTTCATCGCGCTGGCGCAGGGCTGACCGGCCATGTCCGCAGAGGCGATCATCCGTGACGAGACGGGACCGCAGCGCCTGATCGGCTATGTTCTGGATGTCGGTCAGCCTGACAAATGCGCCCGGTGCTGGCTGGACGTAGAGGATCGACATCTGAACCGGCATGGGGTCCTGCATGGCGGGATTGCCGCAACCTTGCTGGACAGCGCCTGCGGGGCGACAGGCAGCCTGACGGTCGATGAGACCGGGCGCGTTCCCTTCCTGACGATATCCATCAACACACAGTTCGTGACGCCGGCCACCGGCGGGCGTGTCACGGCAGTCGGACGTGTCACCGGCGGCGGGCGCAGTCTTCTGTTTATCGAAGGGCAACTGACCGATGAGTCAGGGACCCTGATCGCGACGGCGACCGGCGTCTTCAAGAAAGTGCCGCCGCACCGGCGTGGGGGAGTGTGACATGGCCGATGTGACACTGGAACAGATCGGTGCGGCGCTGGTGGTAACCAATTGCGACGGTGCGCGACGCAATCCGCTTTCCCCGGAGTTCTATGCGGCAATCCGGAACGCCACTGACCGCGCGGCCGGAGACGCTACGATCGCCTCCGTCATCCTGACGGGAGAGGGCAGCTTCTTCTGCGCCGGCGGCGATCTGAAGACCCTGGTCAAGCGGCGGGAGATGACCGAATCCGGAAGGCGCGAGGCGATTGATGGTCTGCATGATGTCATCCGCGCGATCCGGGCCTGTCCGAAACCGGTGATCGCGGCGGTCGAGGGTGGCGCGGCCGGGGCCGGGGTTTCTCTGGCGCTGGCTTGCGACTTCCTGATTGCAGCACGCGGTGCTCTCTTCTCGGTGGCCTATGTGAAGGCCGGGCTGGTGCCGGATGGCGGGCTGACCGCACGTCTGGCGGCGCAACTGCCGCGCCCCCTGGTGTCCCGCCTCTGCATGCTGGGCGATCCGGTTTCCGCGGATCGGTTCTATGATCTGGGCATGGTCACGGAGCTGTGCGATCCGGGCGGCGCCATGGCCCTTGCCACGCAGTATGCCGACCGCCTGGCGGCCGGTCCGGCCCAGGCCCTGCGCTACATCAAGGCTTTGCTGGAAACCGCGTCCTTCTCTGACCCGGACTCCCAGCTGGATCGGGAGCGCGACGCCATGGCACGTGCCCTGGGCAGCGACGAGGCGGCGGAAGGCATCGGAGCCTTCCTGAGCAAGACCAAACCGGATTTTGCAAAACTGCGGAGCGGCGAATGACACCGCCCGATGGCAGCGCGGCGCCGGTTACGGACCCGGCATTCGATACGCCGGTGACCCGAATCTATGGCACGCGACTGCCCATCGTCGCAGGCGGCCTGATGTGGCTGGCCGATGCGCAGTATGTTTCGGCCGCTGCACGGGCGGGCATCATTTCCTTCATCACCGCCGCCAGCTTCCCGGAACCTGCGCGGCTGCGCGACGAAATCCGCAAGTGCCGCGACCTGTGCGACGGCGCGCCGTTCGGCGTCAATGTCTCCATGCTGCCGAAACTGGTGCAGGGGGAGCAGACCGAAGCCGTGTTCCGCCTGATCGCCGATGAAGGCGTGCGCTTCGTCGAGACCTCGGGACGCAATCCCGAACCCTACATCCCGATGCTGAAGGATGCCGGCATCACCGTCCTGCACAAGGTTCCAAGCGTCCGCTACGCGGTGAAGGCGCAGTCGGTGGGCGTCGATATGGTCTCCATCGTCGGTGCGGAATGTGGCGGCCATCCGGGCATGGACATGATCGGCAGCATGGTGAACGGCGCGCTGGCTGAACGGCGATTGTCCATTCCCTTTCTGATCGGTGGCGGGATCGGGACGGGTTCGCAACTGGTCGCGGCCCTGGCCATGGGGGCTGCGGGGGTGGTCGTCGGTACGCGGTTCCTGGTGGCAGAGGAAGTGACGGCCCATCCCGACTACAAAAGGGCGCTTATTGCAGCCAGCGAACTGGATACGGCCCTGACGATGCACACGGTGCGAAACACCATCCGCACGCTGCGAAACGAGACAACGGACAGGGTTGCCGAACTGGAATCCGAAAATCCACAGATCGGGATCGAAGGGTTGATGCCTTACGTCTCCGGCAAGATCGGGCGCGAGGCATACCGCACCGGCGATGTTTCGCGCGGAATGTTGTCCGCCGGACAATCGCTCGGCCTGACGGATCGCATCGAACCCTTTGCCGATATCGTCAACGGCATGGAGCGGGAGGCGCTGGCCGCCCTCTCGCGACTTCGGCCGAACATCGCGTAACGAAAGAAACCCGGTATGAGTCAGGATCAGGTCACACGCATTCATCAGAATATCGACCGTCATCTGGCGGAACGCCCCGACAATCCGGCGGTGATCGATTTCGACGGCCGGCGTCTGACCTATCGTGACTATGCGGCGGCCGTGTCGGAGGCGGAGGCGGTTCTGCGCGGGGCAGGGGTCGTTGCCGGCGACCGGGTTTTGATCGTGGCTGAAAACAGTCTCGCCGCCATTGCCTTCGTTTTTGCCTGTAGCCGGCTGGATGCCTGGGCTGTTCCGGTCAATGCCCGCATGACGGCGGCCGAGATGACCCGTATTCGCCAGCACGCAACACCCCGTGCAGTCGTGTTTACGGTCAAGGCATCGCCGGATGCTGAGACCCATGCCGAGGCGGATTCTGCCGATCTATTGACCGGGCGTTTCGGCACGATTGCCCTGTCGACCCCCTTCGACAGCACGCCGGAGCCGGTGGAACCGGGGCGAGGGCAGGTTGGTGTCGTCCTCTATACCACCGGCACCACTGGCGCCCCCAAAGGGGTGATGCTGACCCAGGGAAATCTGCTTTTCGCCGGAAAGGCCTCTGCGGAGCTGCGCGACATGACGCCGACGGATACCGTCTATGGCGTCCTGCCGATGACCCATGTCTTCGGCCTGGCCTCGATGGTCGTCGCGGCGAGTCATGGTGGCGCCTGTATCCGCCTGAACCCGCGCTTCAGCGCGGAGGCACTCTACAATGCCCTGCGCGAGGATGTGACGATTCTGCCCGCCGTACCGCAGATGCATGCCCATCTGATGCACTATACCAAGGCCCAGGGATACACGAAGCTGGAGGGCAGCGGTCTGCGCTATGTGTCCTCCGGCGCGGCGCCGCTGGATCCGGCCTGGAAACGCAATGCCGAGGCTTTTTACGGCATACCGCTGCAGAACGGATACGGCATGACGGAAACCACCGCCGGCGTCTGCGCGACCCGCAACGCGATCGGCAGCCCGGATGTCAGCGTCGGCTATGCCCTGCCCGGTGTGGAGATCAAGCTGGATGAGGACATTGGCGGCCGAAGCGACGGAGTCGGCGAGATCCTGACCCGCGGTCCGCATATCATGAAGGGGTATTTCCGCAATCCGGAAGAAACCGAAAAGGTGTTGCTGCCGGACGGGTTCTTGCGAACCGGGGATCTGGGGCGCATCGACGAGAACGGCATGCTGCACATTGTCGGCCGGTCCAAGGAACTGATCATTCGCTCCGGTTTCAACGTCTACCCGCAGGAAGTGGAGAAGGCGCTGAACGACCATCCGGCCGTCGTGCTGGCGGCGGTTGTCGGCCGCACGGTCGAAGGCGGGAATGAGGAAGTATTGGCCTTTGTGCAGGTCGGTGATCCTGCCGCGGTGTCGGAGGACGAGTTGAAGGCCCATATCGCCGAAAGCCTGTCGAGCTACAAGCGACCGTCGAAGATCGTAATCACCGACAGGCTGCCGGCTGCAGCGACCGGTAAGATCCTGAAGAACAGACTGATCGAGACGTTCCGCGATCAGCTTTAGGGGCAAAGCAGGCGTTTTTCGTCGCTTGTCGCTGCCAGCACGTTACCTGTCGCGATGCAGAAATCCCGAACATGCGACCAGGCGCACATTCGCCGCGCTTGTGGTGCTGGCTCACCTCCTTGGTGTGCCGGATAATTGGGAAGCCGGTGAAATCCCGGCACTGCCCCCGCAACGGTAAGAAGGGTTGAACCGCGGCGAATGCCATTGGGATCACGGTCCCGAGAAGGCGCCGCGACCGGCTAGCACCTCCCTTCGAGTCCGGAAACCAGCCCAGGCAGAACTGCTCTTGGATCGCGGGTGGCGATCACGAGGTGCCTTTCTTTCCGTCTGCCGTCCGGCAAATCGGCGCGGAAAGGATGTCCTCATGACAACACCAGCGACCATACCAACGGACCGCCCTGTGCGGCACATGACTGAGGAGTTTCGGTATGGACGCGACTTACCTTGTCCAGAATCTGCTGGCCGCTCGGCGACCGGGCTATTCCCTGGAACGGGCATTCTATGCGGACCGCGCGGTCTTCGATCTGGAAATGGAGACCCTGTTCCTGAACGAATGGCTGTTCGCGGGTCACGGCTGCGAGATTCCCGAGGCCGGAGACTACACCACCTATCGCATCGGCCGGGCGGAAGCGATCATCCTGCGAGGAGCGGACGGCGAGATTCGGGCCTTTCACAATGCCTGCCGCCACCGCGGTTCGCGCATCTGCCAAACGGCGCAGGGCAATGCCGCGCGCCTGGTCTGCCCCTATCACCAATGGACATACGACCTGGATGGCAAGCTGCTCTTCGCGCGTGAGATGGGGCCGGATTTCGACCCCGAGGCCCACCGGCTGAAACCGGTCGCCTGCGAAAGCGTCGGCGGCTATCTCTTTGTCAATTTTGGCGATGTACCGTCCGACTTCGCCCCGGTCCGCGCCCGGATCGAGCCTTACATGCTGCCGCATCGGCTGGAATACACGAAGGTCGCGTACAAGACGACGATCGTCGAAAAGGGCAATTGGAAACTGGTCTGGGAAAACAATCGGGAATGCTATCATTGTTCCGGCTCCCATCCGGAACTGTGCCGTACCTTTACCGATGCACCGACGGTGACCGGCGTCGAACAGACCGACGGCGACACGTCTCTGCAGGATCATTGGGCCCGATGTGAGGCCGCCGGTCTGCCCAGCCGGTTTTATCTGGACGAAAGCGGCCAGTACCGTGTCATGCGCGTACCGTTCCTGCGAGATACCGAGAGTTTCACTATGTCGGGGAAGCCCGCCTGTTCCAAGATGCTGGGCGCGATCCGTGAGCAGCGCATCGGTTCCATGCTTCTGTTCCACTACCCCAGCAGCTGGAACCACCTGTTGCGCGATCACGCGATCTCGTTCCACGTCAATCCGATCGGGCCCCAGGAAACGGAGGTCACGACGCGCTGGCTGGTGCGTAAGGATGCGGTCGAAGGGATCGATTACGATCTGAAGACCCTGACGGAGGTCTGGAACGCGACAAACGACCAGGACCGCCTGCTGGTCGAACAGAACCAGCTGGGGGTGAACTCCCCGGCCTATCAGCCCGGTCCCTATTCCCCGGTCCACGAAACCGGCGTGCGCCAGTTCGTCGACTGGTATTGCGATGCCATGACACGGCATCTGGGCGCCTATGCGCAGCCCGCGGCGGCGGAGTAACCGGCGATGCGGTTGACGAAATTCAAATCGCTGGACGAGCGCACATACTGGACCGATGCAAAGGAACTGGAATGCGTGATGGTCATTCCGGAGGCGCCAGACGTCACTTCCTTCTGCTTCAAGACTGCCGATGACAGCTGGTTTCGATACTCGCCCGGGCAGTTTGTCACGCTGGAACTGCCTGCCGGGCCGGAACCGTTGCTGCGGACCTATACGCTGTCTTCCTCTCCATCCCGACCGCTGTCGATATCCGTAACGGTCAAGGCGCAGCCCGACAGCGTCGGGTCGCGCTGGATGCTGGACAATGTGAAGGTCGGGGATCGGTTGCGCGCATACGGGCCGGGCGGGATCTTTTCCTTCATGCAGTATCCGGCGGAGAAGTTCCTGTTCATTTCTGCTGGCTCCGGCGTCACGCCGATGATGTCGATGACACGCTGGCTGTTCGACAATGGCGAGCATACAGATATCGCCCTGATCTCTTGTGCCCGCCGCCCATCGGAACTGATATTCGAGCCGGAATTGCGCCGCATGGCGCAGCGGGTGCCGGATATCAAGCTGTCCTTTGTCGTGGAGGAGGACGATCCGTACTCCGCCTGGGCCGGCTACCGGGGGCGCCTGAACCAGCTGATGTTGGAACTGATGGCGCCGGACTATATGGAGCGGGAAATCTTCTGCTGCGGTCCGGAACCCTTCATGAAGACGGTGCGCGATATCCTCAATGTCGCCGGCTTCGAAATGGCGCATTATCACGAGGAAAGCTTCCACGCACCGATCCGGACCGAGGATCAGCGCCCCGAACATGACGACATCGTGCTGGATGAAACCGCCGGCGCGACGATCCGGTTTGCTGCTGCCGGGCTGGAGGCGTCATGCAGCGAAACGGATACGATCCTTCAGGTCGCGAAGGCCCAGGGCCTGAACATTCCGTCCGCCTGCCAGTTCGGCGTCTGCGGCACCTGCAAGGTCAGGAAGACTTCGGGCGAGGTGCACATGGTCCATAATGGCGGGATTACCGACAAGGAGATCGAAGCGGGAATGATCCTGGCCTGCTGTTCGAATCCGATCGGTCGTGTGGAGGTCGACATCTGACCGTTTCAGAATGATGGAAGCCCGGAGATTGACTTGTTTCCGGGCGGCTTGCTATCTAGGGCCGCGCGCGAACCCGCGCGAATGCGGTCATTTTCAAAGAGATACGATCCGAGGCGGTCTGTCCGGCCGCCCCATCATTCCTAGCGAACGCGGAAAGAGATTGAATGGCTTACGATCCCAGCCTGGTTGAGCCTAAATGGCAGCGCTTTTGGGAGGAGAACGAGACCTTCAAGGTCGAGGTCGACACCTCCAAGCAGAAGCTCTATGTCCTGGACATGTTCCCGTACCCGTCGGGGGCGGGGCTGCATGTCGGCCATCCGGAAGGCTACACGGCCACCGATATCGTCTGTCGCTACAAGCGCATGCAGGGGTTCAATGTTCTGCATCCGATGGGCTGGGACGCCTACGGTCTGCCGGCGGAACGCTATGCCATGCGGACCGGGGTCCACCCGTCGGTCACGACGAAGGCGAATATCGATACCTTCCGCGCCCAGATCAAACGCCTCGGCTTCTCCTATGACTGGAGCCGCGAGTTTTCGACGACTGACCCGGATTATGTGCGCTGGACCCAGTGGATCTTCCTGAAACTCTATGAGCGGGGGCTGGCCTATCAGGCAGAGGTCCCGGTGAATTGGTGCCCGGCCCAGGGTACGGTCCTGGCCAATGAAGAGGTCAAGGACGGGAAATATGTAGAGACCGGCGACCCGGTCGAACGCCGCCTGATGCGTCAGTGGATGCTGCGCATCACCAAATACGCCGACCGCCTGCTGGAAGACCTGGAAGACCTGGACTGGCCTGAAGGGATCAAGGCCATGCAGCGCAACTGGATCGGCCGGTCCGAAGGCGCGCAGGTCACCTTCGCTGTGGCGGACAGCGACAAGAGCTTCGAAATCTACACGACCCGACCGGATACACTGTTTGGCGCGACCTACTGCGTTCTGTCGCCGGAACACCCGTTGGTCGATGCCATCACTGCCGAAGATCAACGCGCAGCGGTCGATGCCTACCGGGATCAGGCATCGAAGATGAGCGAACTTCAGCGCACTGAACTGGCCAAGGACAAGACCGGCGTCTTTACCGGCGCCTTTGCGGTCAATCCGGTCAATGGCGAGAAGCTGCCGGTCTGGGTCGCGGACTATGTCATGATGTCCTATGGCACCGGCGCGATCATGGCCGTACCCGCCCATGACGAACGCGACCATGAATTTGCGCGTAAATTCGATCTGCCGATTGTTCAGGTGATCAAACCGACCGAAGAGGTGGATATCCAGAAGGAAGCCTATATCGGCGACGGTGTCGCGGTGAATTCCGGTTTTCTGGACGGCCTGGGTGTCGATGAAGCGAAGAAGAAGGTCATCGCCTTCCTGGAAGAAAAGGGTGTCGGCGAGGGGCGCGTTCAGTACCGCCTGCGCGATTGGCTGTTCTCGCGCCAACGTTATTGGGGCGAGCCGATCCCGGTGCTGCGCAAATCCGATGGCGATATCGTGCCGCTGCCCGAGGACAGCCTGCCGGTCCTGCCGCCCGCGCTGGACGATTACCGCCCGACCGACAATGGCGAACCGCCGCTGGCCCGTGCCACGGATTGGGTCAACGTCACCGATCCGGATACCGGTGAGGCGATGCTGCGCGAGACCAATACGATGCCGCAATGGGCCGGGTCGTGCTGGTACTATCTGCGCTTTATCGATCCGAAGAACGACAAGTGTTTCGTCGATCCGGAGAAGGAAAAATACTGGATGCCCGTCGACCTGTATGTCGGCGGCGCGGAACATGCCGTCCTGCACCTGCTCTACGCCCGCTTCTGGCACAAGGTGCTCTATGACATTGGCGCCGTATCGACCAAGGAGCCGTTCCGTAAGTTGTTCAACCAGGGCATGATCCTGGCCTATTCCTACCGCGACGCGCAGGGCAAGTATTACGAGCCTGAGAAGGTGCAGCAGGTCGATGGCAAGCAGATGGTCGGCGATGTCGAAGTGACCTCGCAGATCGAGAAGATGTCGAAATCGCGTCTGAACGTCGTCAATCCGGACGATGTCGTGCGGGAGTTCGGTGCCGATTCCATGCGCCTCTATGAGATGTTCATGGGACCGCTGGACGTCACCAAGCCGTGGCAGACTTCCGGTGTTGCCGGTGTCCGCCGATTCTTGAACCGGTCCTGGCGGATTGTTTGCGACGAGGACGACGTTCTGGATACCGCCCGCATCGTGGATGAGGAGCCGAGCCTGGAACTGAACGGGTTCCTGCACCGGACGATCGCCGGTGTGACCGACGATCTGGACGGGCTGCGCTTCAACACCGCCATCGCCAAGCTGATGGAACTGGTCAACGAGCTGACCCCGATGGAGCGCCGCCCGCGTTCGGTGGTGGAAAGCTTCGTCCTGCTGCTGTCGCCCTTCGCGCCGCATTTGGCCGAGGACCTCTGGCAGAAGCTTGGCCATGACGACACGCTGGCCTATGAAGCCTGGCCGGTAGCCGATCAGGCGATCCTCGCCGCCGCCGCGGAGCAGCAGAAGAAGGAATACCCGGTCCAGATCAACGGCAAACTGCGCGCCCGCGTGATGGCCGATCCGAATCTGGACAAGGAAGGGCTGCTGGACGCGGTGAAGGCCGATCCGGCCGTTCAGGAACATCTGGCGGGCAAGGAGATCGTGAAGGAGATCGCCGTGCCCGGGCGTCTGGTGAACTTCGTCGTTAAGGGGTGACGCTGCCTAGTTGCCCGGTCGGCTGAACTGCAATTCGGCCAGCCGGGCGTAGAGCGGGTTCGACTTCAGCAATTCGTCATGGGTGCCGGTGGCGACGATCCGGCCCTGGTCCATTACCGCGATACGATCGGCATTGACGACCGTGGCCAGCCGGTGGGCGATGATCAGCGTCGTCCGTCCTTTCATCAGCCGTTCCAGTGCGTCCTGAACCAGACGTTCGTTTTCGGAATCCAGCGCGCTGGTCGCTTCGTCCAGCAGCAGTACCAACGGATTGCGCAGGATCGCCCTTGCGATCGACAGGCGCTGTTTCTGACCACCCGACAGACGTGTGCCCTTTTCGCCCAGGAATGTCTCGTATCCCTCCGGCAGGGCTTCCAGGAATTCATGGGCCGCGGCGTCGTGCGCGGCGGCCTCGACCGCCGCATCGTCGGCATCAGGACGACCGTAACGGATGTTCTCCCGGCCGGAGGTGCCGAAAACCACCGGATCCTGCGGGACCAGCGCCATGCGCTCGCGGATTTGCGCGGGATCCGCGTCGGCCAGATCGACATCGTCCAGACGGATCGCCCCGGCATGCGGATCGTAGAAACGCAGAAGCAACTGAAAGACGGTGGATTTTCCCGCACCGGACGGGCCGACCAGTGCGACGGTTTCGCCGGGTTCCACGGTCAGTGTGAAATCCTCCAGGGCGGCGGTGTCGGGGCGGGACGGATAGCGGAAAAAGACCGCGTCGAAACTGACCCTGCCGACGGGCGGATCGGGAAGCGGGGTTGGCCTGGGCGGTGCCTGGATCGCCGGTGCCGCTTCCAGAAGTTCGATCAGGCGTTCCGTCGCGCCGGCCGCCCGCAGAACCTCGCCATAGACTTCCGAGATGATCCCGACGGAGAAGGCGACCAGCGTGGCATAGAACACGAAGGCAGCCAGTTCGCCGCCGGTGATCCGGCCGGCAAGGACGTCGTTCCCGCCGACCCAGAGAATGACGCCGATCGACGTGAAGACCAGCAGGATGACTGTTGCGGTCAGCAGACCGCGCAGTCTCGTGCGACGGATTGCCGTTTCAAATGCCTCCCGGACTTCAGCTCCGAAGCGGCTGCGGTCGCGGGCCTCATGGGTGAAGGCCTGGACGGTGCGGATCGCGTTCAGGCTTTCCTCGGCGAAGGCACCGACATCGGCAACCCGATCCTGGCTGGCGCGGGACAGTTTCCGAACGCGCCGACCGATCACCAGGATGGGCACCACGACCACCGGCACGACCAGAAGCACCAGGGCGGTCAGCTTCGGGTTGGTCACCGCCATCATCACAATGCCGCCGATCATGATCAGCAGATTGCGTAAGGCCATGGACGCGCTGGACCCGATGATGGATTGCAACAGCGACGTGTCGGTGGTCAGCCGGGACAGAATCTCTCCGGTCTTCGTGACTTCGAAAAACCCGGGATCCATGCGCAGCACACGGTCAAAGACGGCGTTGCGCAGATCGGCGACAACCCGTTCGCCCAGCCAGGTGACAAGGTAGAAGCGGCAATAGGTGCCAAGTGCCATCAGCACCGACAGACCGATCAACAGCGCCAATGCATTATCCAGAGCCGCGGGGTCGCCATCCGCGAAACCGCTGTCGACCAGGGCGCGCAAACCCTGACCGAGCGCCAGAACGGTGCCGGCGGTAACCATGAGCGCGAGGGTCGCCAGCGCGACCCGACCGCGATAGGGCGCCAGAAAGGCCAATACCCGGCGCAGCGATCGGATGTCGCGACCCTTGGGTCGGTCGGGCCCGCCTTGTCTAGCCAATGTCCTGCTCCGTTTCAGATTGAGTAGGCTGTGCAGTAACGTGCATCGGTGAAGTAAGGAAAGGCGGATTTGGAATTGTCTCGGGATGGCATAGTGTGTCCGCCGGGAAAAGCGTTAAGAGGACATGGTGCGATGAGCGACCCGTTGCCAGAGATATTGAGTGCCGAGATGGACCTGCCCTGCGACGACGTCCAGGAAACGGCCGGCTTCTTCACCGATACGTTGGGGTTTCTGCTGCATACGATCTATCCCGCCGATGATCCGTCGGTGGCGGTGATTTCAGGGTATGGCGTCCGGTTGCGGCTGGTTCGGGGGCTCAAGGCCGATCCGGGCAGGTTGCACCTGCTTGGCCCGGCGGACCGCGCATCGCTGACGGCGCCGAACGGAACGCGGATCGACTTTGGTCCTGTCGATCCGTGGCCGGACATTCCGGACGGCGTTCCGTCCTTTCATGTATCCCTGCCGCCGGGCCGGGACGGCTGGGGACAGGGGCGCGCAGGCATGCAGTATCGTGACCTGATTCCCGACCGTTGGGGCGGGCGCTTCATCGCCTCCCATATCCGGATCCCTACGGGCGGACCGGTGCCGGATTACGTTCATTTCCACAAGGTCCGGTTCCAGATGATCTTCTGTTACAAGGGGTGGGTTCGACTGGTCTATGAGGATCAGGGGGAGCCGTTCATCATGAAGGCGGGCGATTGCGTATTGCAGCCCCCTGAGATTCGGCATCGCGTGCTGGAAGCGTCAGACGGGTTGGAAGTGGTTGAGATCGGCTGTCCCGCAGACCATCCGACCCATGTCGATCATATTCTGCCGCTCCCGACCGAATTTCTGCGCCCGGAACGGGATTTCGGCGGCCAGCGCTTTGTTTTTCATCAGGCCGAAGGCGCCGACTGGATCCCCTGGGAAGGTGCGGGATTTGACTGTCGCGACCTGGGTATCTCTGCGGCAACCGGCGGATTGGCGGATGTCCGCGTCGTGCACCGGGACTCCGGTTCGACCGAGGCGATCAAGAGCGCGCCGGAGTTTCATTTCCTCTTCGGGCTGGAGGGGGCGGGCAGTCTGTCGGTTGAAGGTGAAGAGCCTGTGACGCTGTCCCCGGGGGCGTCCGTCGCGATTCCGGGCGGGCGGGCGGTGTCGCTCGATGCCTCCGCGCCGTTCGAATTTCTCGAGGTTCGGCTCTAGAGCCTGGGATGCACGGTGCGCGATAGAATCGAGAGGGCTGCCAGAATCAGGGCCAGAACCAGATAGACGATCTCGATCGGCAGCAGGCTGAGCAGGACGGCGAAGATCGCAGCATGTCCGATCTCCGCCACGTCGCGATAGGTCGTGAAGGCGGGGGTCATTTCTGTTCGCTGACTGGGGCGGCAGGCCCGGAAGAACAGCGCATTGCCGTATCCGTCATTGACCGCCATGGCCAGCGCGGCTGCCAGAATGCCGGCGGCACCCAGATAGGGCATGTGGGAGAAACCCCAGGCGCCCAGGCATCCGACGGCTGCGGCGCCGAAGGTCAGCATGGCGATTCGCCGGATCCCGAACTGCCGCGTCAGCCAGCCCCAGAGCGGCATGCCCATCATGCCGCCCGCGCCCAGTGACAGCAGGGCGCCGGCCGCGAACTCGCCCAGCCCGGTATTCACCGCATAGATCGGTGTGTAGATGAAGAAACTCATCCAGAAGAATCCGCGTCCGGTGGCATTCAGCCAGGCATGCAATAGCCGTCGATCGCGCATGAACGCCCCCAGACTGGCGAGGGGATTGCGAAACTTTCTGTTCGTGGTCGGTCGCACACCAGGGGCCGAGCGGAAACGCAATGCCCAGAACAGCAGCATCAGCGCAAGCATGGCCGCGGCACTGAAGTAATAGGGTGCCGCTGAGGACACATATTGGGATAGCGCCACGCCGATCATCGGGCCGACGAACCACCCGGTTCCCAGCGACAGCATGCGCAGCGGCTCCGAGCGTCCGAGATCGCCGCGACGGACATAATCCATGACGAAAAGGTTCAGGCAGACGCTGACCAATGCCACCCCGAGTGCCCGCAGGATGAAGCCGAGCACCTGGGCCGAAGCCAGATCGAGCGCGAACAGGATGGCGGCAAGCCCGCCGCCGATGCAGGACAGGCTCAGAAGTGTCGCCCGCCCGAAGCGGCGGGCCAGGGCCGGCGCCGCAAAGACGGAGGGGATGGCAACTGCGGATCCCGCCAGGACACAGAGGCTGACCGCCTCATCCGAGCCGAGCAGGCGGACAGTATCGATCGGCAGCACCGCGGACGCCGTGCCGCGCGCCAGTGCCTCCAGCCCGAATAGAATTGCGATCGTCTCGGCGCCGGGCGATTTGATCCGCCGCAGCCAGACGGCGTCCATGGAACCCGCCAAGAAGCCTCCCCACTGATATTTCAGTATGCAGTTTGGACCCGTGCGGGCGGGAAAGGAAAGACCCTGCGACTCGGTTCTGAAACCGGGCCGTAATGATGCGTCACAATGCGCCACATCGCCGGGGGCCGAGTCTTGTTGCACCCTTCGTACCCTTATGCTAAACCCCGCGCGTCCTCGGGGGGCGTTGCAGCAAGAAAAAGCCGGTTATCGGCGGGTTTCAGCGCACTTTGACGGACCCATGTCCCGGTCGTCTCCGGGCCTTGGATCGACGACACGGACGGCAACGATTAATATCGAGGGGTCTCCCAACCGTGGCAGCCAAAGGTGGCGTGAACGAAATCGCCGATCGATACGCGAAAGCGCTGTTCGATCTGGCCGATGATGGCAAACAACTGGACGCCGTGGCGGACGATCTCCGTACGCTCGGTGCTCTGCTCGACGAATCCGAAGATCTTCAGCGTCTCGTGCGCAGTCCGGTCATCAGCCGTGCCGATCAAGGCAAGGCGATGGCGGCGGTGCTCGACAAGACCGGCGCCGGTGACCTGACCCGCAAATTTGTGGGCCATGTCGCGGCGAACCGCCGTCTGTCCGCGCTGAAAGCGATCTCAAAGGCGTTTCTCGCCGAACTGGCCGCGCGCCGGGGCGAGGTGACCGCCGAAGTCTCTTCCGCGAAGGCGCTCAGTGATGCGCAGATCGCCGCGGTCGAAGAGGCGCTCAAGAAAGCCGTGGGCGGCAAGGTTGCCGTCTCGCACAAAGTGGATCCGTCGTTGATCGGCGGTCTTATCGTCAAAGTCGGCAGCCGGATGATCGATACGTCGGTCGCCACCAAGCTGCAGCGCTTGAAGCTTGCGATGAAGGGAGCTTAAGAGATGGAACTCCGGGCCGCGGAAATTTCCGCAATTCTGAAGGACCAGATCGCGAATTTTGGCACCGAAGCCGATGTCGCGGAAGTCGGGCAGGTCATCTCCGTCGGTGACGGGGTCGCTCGCGTCTACGGGCTGGACAACGTCCAGGCCGGTGAGATGGTCGAATTCCCCGGCGGCATCAAGGGTATGGCGCTGAACCTCGAAACCGACAATGTCGGTGTCGTGATTTTCGGCTCCGACCGTGAGATCAAGGAAGGCGATACCGTCAAGCGGACGGGCACCATCGTTGACGTGCCGGTCGGCAAGGGTCTGCTCGGTCGCGTCGTCGACGGTCTCGGCAACCCGATCGACGGCAAGGGGCCGATCGAATCGGACACCCGCGCCCTCGCTGAAGTCAAGGCGCCGGGCATTATTCCGCGCAAGTCGGTGCATGAGCCGGTGCAGACCGGTCTGAAGGCCCTCGACGCGCTGGTTCCGATCGGCCGCGGCCAGCGTGAGCTGGTCATCGGTGACCGTCAGACGGGCAAGACCGCCGTTATCGTCGACACGATCCTGAACCAGAAGCCGATCAATGCCGGCAACGACGAGAAGAAGAAGCTTTTCTGCATCTACGTCGCCATCGGTCAGAAGCGCTCCACCGTCGCGCAAGTCGTGAAGACCCTGACGGACATGGGTGCCATGGATTACACCGTTGTCGTCGCTGCGACCGCGTCCGATCCGGCGCCGCTGCAGTTCCTGGCGCCGTATACCGGTTGCGCCATGGGCGAGTACTTCCGCGACAACGGCATGCACGCGGTCATCTTCTACGACGATCTGTCGAAGCAGGCCACGGCCTACCGCCAGATGTCGCTGCTGCTGCGCCGCCCGCCGGGACGTGAAGCCTATCCGGGTGACGTGTTCTACATCCACTCGCGCCTGCTGGAACGCGCCGCGAAGATGAATGACGACCATGGTGCGGGCTCGCTGACAGCATTGCCGGTCATCGAAACCCAGGCGAACGACGTGTCGGCCTATATTCCGACGAACGTCATCTCGATTACCGACGGTCAGATCTTCCTGGAAACCAGCCTGTTCTATAAGGGTATCCGCCCGGCCATTAACGTCGGTCTGTCGGTTAGCCGCGTCGGTTCTTCCGCCCAGACGAAGGCGATGAAGAAGGTTGCGGGCTCGATCAAGCTGGAACTGGCCCAGTACCGTGAGATGGAAGCCTTCGCCCAGTTCGCGTCGGACCTCGATGCCTCGACCCAGCGTCTGCTGGCCCGCGGTGCGCGCCTGACCGAACTGCTGAAGCAGCCGCAGTACCAGCCGCTGAAAGTGTCCGAACAGGTCCTGTCGATCTATGCCGGTACCAAGGGCTACCTCGACAAGATCGCTGTCGGCGACGTCAACCGCTACGAATCGAAGCTCCTGGAGCATGCCCGGTCCGAGCACAAGGCGACGCTGGACAAGATCGACGACACCGGCGTTCTGGACGAGGACACGGAAAAGGCACTCGTGTCCATCCTGGACGGGTTCGCGAAGACCTTCGCCTGATCGGCGAAGGTCTGACGACCCAAACGGAAACGAAACGCTTCTATCGGGATAGGACATGCCGTCTCTCAAGGATCTAAAGACCCGCATCTCGAGCGTCCAGTCGACCCGCCGCATCACTTCCGCGATGAAGATGGTGGCGGCGGCGAAGCTGAAGCGCGCTCAGGAAGCGGCCGAAGCCGCCCGGCCCTACGCCGAGCGGATGGAGCGGATGCTGGGGTCGCTGGCCGCCGGCGTCTCCTCCGACAGTGCGCCGAAGCTGCTGGCAGGCACGGGTGACGACCAGACCCATCTGATCGTCGTCATGTCCTCCGACCGCGGCCTCTGCGGCGGGTTCAACGGCTCGATCATCCGCGCTGTCAAAAAGCGCATCGAACAGCTGAGTGCCCAGGGCAAGACGGTGAAGCTGATCGCGATCGGCCGGAAGGGCGTGTCCCTGCTGCGCCGCGAACACCGCGACAAGCTGGTCCACGGTTTTGAGGAACTGGTGAAGCCGTATCCGGCCTTCGACCAGGCCGATGCCGTCGTCGCCAAGGTCGTCGAGATGTTCGAGGCCGGTGAGTTCGACGTCTGCACGCTGTACTACAACAAGTTCATTTCCGCGCTGACGCAGGAAGTGACGCCGCTGCAGCTCATTCCGTTCGCCAGCTCCGAGGAGGGCAGCGACGATGATGAGGACGCGTCCGACCTGGGCGGTGCGCAGTACGAGTTCGAGCCCGACGAGGAAGAAATCCTGAAGGCGCTGCTGCCCAAGAACCTGTCGGTTCAGGTCTTCCGCAGCATGCTGGAAAGCTTCGCCTCCGAACAGGGCGCCCGGATGACGGCCATGGACAATGCGACGCGGAACGCGGGCGATATGATCAATTCGCTCAGCATCACCTACAACCGCGCCCGCCAGGCCATGATTACCAAAGAACTGATCGAAATTATCTCGGGCGCCGAGGCGCTCTAACAGATTAAGTCCGAGACAGGAGCAACCGCGATGAGCAACACCACCGGCAAGATTACCCAGGTTCTGGGCGCTGTCGTCGACGTTCAGTTCGACGGCGACCTGCCGCCGATCCTGAACTCCCTGCACACCAAGATCGAAGACCGCACGCTGGTTCTCGAAGTGGCGCAGCACCTCGGTGAAAACACCGTCCGGACGATCGCCATGGACACGACAGAAGGTCTGGTTCGCGGTCAGGAAGTCGTCGACACGGGCGACGCCATTCAGGTTCCGGTCGGTCCGGAGACCCTGGGCCGCATCATGAACGTCATCGGCGAGCCGGTGGACGAGCGCGGTCCGGTCAAGACCAAGTCGACCTACCCGATTCACCGTCCGGCGCCGGAATATGTCGACCAGGCAACGGAAACCGAGCAGCTGGTCACCGGCATTAAGGTTGTCGACCTGCTGACCCCGTATCCGAAGGGCGGTAAGATCGGCCTGTTCGGCGGTGCCGGCGTCGGCAAGACCGTGCTGATCATGGAGCTGATCAACAACATCGCGAAGGGTCACGGCGGTTATTCCGTGTTCGCCGGCGTCGGTGAACGTACCCGCGAAGGGAACGACCTCTATCACGAAATGATCGAATCCGGGGTTATCGACCTGGAAGGCGACTCCAAGGTGGCGCTGGTCTACGGCCAGATGAACGAGCCGCCCGGCGCCCGTTCCCGTGTCGCCCTGACCGGTCTGACCCAGGCCGAGTATTTCCGCGATGAAGAAGGCCAGGACGTGCTGTTCTTCGTCGACAACATCTTCCGCTTCACCCAGGCCGGTTCCGAAGTGTCCGCCCTGCTGGGTCGTATCCCGTCCGCGGTGGGTTATCAGCCGACGCTGGGTACCGACATGGGCGCGATGCAGGAACGCATCACCTCGACCAAGAAGGGCTCGATCACCTCGGTGCAGGCCGTTTACGTCCCGGCGGATGACTTGACCGACCCGGCGCCGGCCACGACCTTCGCGCACCTCGACGCCACGACGGTTCTGTCGCGCTCCATCGCGGAGCTGGGTATCTACCCGGCGGTGGATCCGCTCGACTCGACCTCGCGCATTCTGGACGCCTCCACGGTGGGGGACCGTCACTACCAGGTCGCGCGCCGCGTGCAGGAAACCCTGCAGCAGTACAAGGGCCTGCAGGAAATCATCGCGATCCTGGGCATGGACGAGCTGTCGGAAGAAGACAAGCTGGTCGTCGCCCGTGCGCGCAAGATCCAGCGCTTCCTGTCGCAGCCGTTCCACGTCGCCGAAGTCTTCACCGGTTCTCCGGGCAAGTTCGTCGAACTGGAAGACACGATCAAAGGCTTCGAGGAAATCGTCGACGGCAAGCATGACGATCTGCCGGAAGCGGCCTTCTACATGGTCGGCGGCATCGACGAAGCGATCGAAAAAGCGAAGAAGATGGCAGCCGAAGCGGCCTGATGGACCGCGCCGTAACGCCAATTCTTACGCAGGAGTCAGACTATGTCGGATAAGGTGGCCTTCGAACTCGTCTCCCCGGAGAAACTTCTGTTCTCCGGTGAGGTCGACATGGTGGTCCTGCCGGCCGCCGACGGGGATATGGGTATTCTGCCCGGTCACGCGCCGGTCATCGCCACGATCCGTCCGGGCACGATCTGCATCTTCGAGGGCAACTCGGTGAAGGAACGTCTGTTCGTCGCCGGTGGCTTTGTCGAAGTCACGCAGGAACGCTGCACGGTGCTGGCCGATACCGCCATCCCGGTCGAGAAAATCGACCTTGCGGCGGCCCAGACCGAAGCCAAGGATCTGAGCGAAGACGTCAGCCACGCCAAAAATGACGACGACAAGGCCAAGGCCGAACTCGCCCTGGCGATTGCTGAAGCAAAGATCCAGGCGGCGCAGAGCCCGGCCTACAAGTAAGTTACTTCCATTTGGAAGGTACGGAACGGCCCGCCATATGGCGGGCCGTTTCACATTTGGGTCCGGATCCGGCGTCAGAAAATCTCGAAAATTTGCCCGGTCTGCAGACCTTCAACGCTCTTGGCGTATCCCAGCGCCGCGCGGGCACCCGGCACGGGCTCATGACCGCGAAAGTAGGGGCCGTAGCCTTCCATGGATTCGACCAGCACCCCGGGGCTGACCGTATTGATGCGCATGCCGTTGCCGAACTCGATTGCGGCGGCCCGGGTGAAGGCCTCGATCGCGCCGTTGACCATGGAGGCGGAACTGGCATAGCGGATCGGATCCCGGGTCAGGATCCCGGTTGTCAGGGTGAAGGACGCTTTCGGGGCGACGTGGTGCCGGCCGATCAGAACCAGATTCACCTGACCCATCAGCTTGTCATTGATGCCGATACGGTAATCCGCGTCTTCCATTTCCCAGAAATCACCGAACTTTACACCGCCCGCTGTCGACACGACGGCATCGACGGCGCCGACTTTTTCGAAGGCTGCGCGAATGCTGTTCGTATCGGTCATGTCCAGGGTGACATCGCCGCTGGACCGCCCGGCGGTGATGATGTCGTGGCGGGCGCCCAGTTCCGATGAGACGGCCTGACCAATGGTGCCAGAGGCGCCGACGAGGAGAATCTTCATGTTCGTGCTTCCTTGTAGAGATTTTCGGTTTGTGGTGAGCGCAATATGGTCTCTCCCTGATTGTTTTGATAAGTATGCAGATATTGAACAGAACGTTCGGAAACACGAACAATGCCAAACCTCCTCAGTGAAATGCGCAGCTTCGCTCTGGTCGTGGAACATGGCGGGTTCTCGGCTGCGGCACGGGCGGCCGGTGTCTCGAAGGCGCGCCTCAGCCAACATGTCAGCCGCCTTGAAGAGGCTGTTTCGGCGCAGCTTCTGCATCGCTCCACCCGCAGCATGAGCCTGACCCGGGCGGGGGAGGTCATGCTCGCCCATGGACGACAGGTCCTGACCGCCCAGGAAGAGGCTTTTGACGCGGTCGAGGCCCTGGCGGCGCTGCCGGCCGGGCCGGTCGGGATCACGGTCCCTGTCTCATTCGGCGAAATGTTTCTGACCGATATCGCCGCGGCCTTTCGGGCCCGCTATCCCGATGTGCGGATCCGGCTGGAACTGGACAATCGGTATCGCGACCTGAAGAAGGCAGAGGCGGATATCGCGATACGGGCGGGACTGTCGGACGATCCGGATCAGGTTGCGATACCGCTTGGCGAGTATTCGGAGGTGACCTGCGCCGCGCCGTCCTATCTGACCGGCCGAAACGACACACCGGTCCGGGCGCCAGACGATCTGCGCGGCCATGCCTGTCTGGTCAATCACCATTCCTGTCCGGACGGACGCTGGACCTACTTTCAGGGCGAAAGTGCCTTCTCCGTCGCCGTGGACGCCGCGCTCAGCCTGAACCATTTCCCCTTGATCCGGACCGCGGCCCTGGCAGGGCAGGGGGTGGCCAGGCTGCCGCGCTACCTCGCGGTACCGGAGATTGCCGCGGGCCGTCTGGTGGAACTGCTGCCGGATTACCGCTCTCCGACCAGTCCGATTTATCTGGTCTACATCCGCGAAAGCCGCCTGCCCCGCCGCGTCCGCCTGCTGGTCGACTTCATCCGCGACTGGTTCCGCGCTTCACCGGAGCTTTTGCTGCGGGGACCCTCACCCGACCCTACGCGCCACACTCGCGTTGGGGGAGAGGGATAACCAGGCCGCGCTTCGGCAACTCCCTCTCCCTGGAGGGAGTGGGCCGGGGTGAAGGACGCGCCACCGCGCGATCCTAAGGATTCTGTCCGCCGGACACTTCGATCCGCTGGCCGGTCATTCATTGCATCTCGCCGGTCAGCAGCGCGGCCATTGCGCCGCCGAAATTGTCCGGTTGTCCGGTGAGGACGAGTCCGTTCAGCTTCCACACCCATTTCAAGGCCGTCACCGCGACGATCCCGCTGCAAAATCAGAAAAGGACCTGCGCCTGCTGGAAGCCCGCAGGCACCTGATCGTCACAACCCGCCCCGTCGCCGAAATCGCCTTTGCCGTCGGTTACGAAAGCCCGATCCAGTTC
This sequence comes from Alphaproteobacteria bacterium, assembly GCA_033344895.1. Lineage (NCBI taxonomy): Bacteria > Pseudomonadati > Pseudomonadota > Alphaproteobacteria > Alphaproteobacteria bacterium. The sequence goes on along the minus strand of JAWPMN010000001.1, from coordinate 867,764 downwards.
AGCTGGGAACGCGACCGGAAGTTTGGGTTTCCGCTGAGGCAGGAACGGAAACAATTTGAGTTGATCTGATGGTGTTCTGAACTTATATCTAATAACAATTGAAATTTCTATTTGAAAAAATCTTCTATTTTGAAGTTAATTGGCCGAACTACTCTTCCTTTTTTTCGAATTTTTCGAACTAGCAATATGCTTGGGGTCGAAGCCACCATACAGAATAACCAACTTACGGCACAGAGCGAGATGGCAGCGGTTTTGGGGTGCTCCTTAGCGAGAAATGAGTTGATATTTTGCTCTGTCACCAAGTCAAAAGCGGGCATCTCCAGAAAAATAAGAATGAAGTAAAAATTAACAATTAAAGCAATAAATAAAGAAGCTATGGCTGGAAAAAGAAATAAAACAAGGTAGAACCAATAAAATTTTCTCATGATTTGGGCAAATCCCATCACCGCAATCGCGGTGACGCCGATTCTGATTATGCTTTCAAAATCCTGTGTATCCATGAGATCCGTATGGAGGGCCTCATTGTCCTATAAGAATGCCCCAAACATTATATTGATTTCTGATGAGAAAACCCAATGCTGCATTATTCCGTAACATTGACCAATTGTGCAAGATACCCCACCTAACTAAAACGAGTAAATTGACGGTTTTCTGGTCTCCCGACGACGGACCTCCAGTCAGTCAACGCGTGAGGCCAATCGTTTCGGTGCGATCAACCGGTAGCTTCGTCGAACAATGGCCGCCACTTCCGACCAGTTGGGATCCTCGTCCAAGCGCATTCCAACCCAACCCTTGTGGCCGACATAGGGAGGGACGAAGAACCGTTCCGGATCGGCGGAAACCAGAACGTCCTGGCTGCCCGGCGGGGCCTTGCACCATACGGAGGCGCGACCATCGCCGCGCTTCTCCATCGCGAAAATCTTGTCGCGAACCCGGAAGGTCGGATTTCCCCAAGCCAGTTTCTCGCTGGCTTCGGGGAGGTCCAAACAGATTTCCCGAAGTTTTTGGGTTTCCGGGGCGTCCACGGTCTACCGCTTCACCAGCATCTCGCGCGGATGGTTGGTCAGGCATTCGGCGGGGCCGGAATCCCGGATCAGGATGCTTTCGGTGATTTCCAGGCCCCAGTTTTCCATCCACAGGCCGGGCATGAAATGGAAGGTCATGCCGGGTTTCAGTTCGGTCTGGTCGGTTTCGCGGAAGCTGATGGTGCGCTCGCCCCAATCGGGCGGGTAGGACAGACCGATCGGATAACCGCAGCGGGCGGAGCGTTCGATCTTGCCCTTCATCAACTCGTCGGCCAGTGCGATGGCGACGTCACAGGCGCGGTTGCCGGCACGGGCGGCATCGATCCCGGCTTCCAGCCCGGCCAGCAGCGCCTTTTCGGCATCCAGCATGTATTGCGGCGGCTCACCCAGGAAGACGGTGCGGCTGAGCGGCGCGTGATAGCGCTTGTAGCAGCCCGCAATCTCGAAAAACGTGCCGGCGCCGGACTGCATCGGCTGATCGTCCCAGGTCAGGTGCGGCGCGGCGGCATGCGGCCCGGTCGGCAGCAACGGCACAATGGCGGGATAGTCGCCGCCGAATTCCTCCGTTCCTGCGATGCCGGTCTTGAAGATGTCGGCGACGATATCGCATTTCCGCACGCCCGGTTCCATCCGCTGCGCGATCATCGTGTGCATCCGGCCGACAATGGTCGCGGCCTTGCGCATGTAGTCGATCTCTGTTGCGGATTTGACACCCCGCTGCCAGTTCACCAGACCGGTCGCGTCGGTGAAGGTCGCGTTGGGCAGGTTGGTCTGCAGCGAGGCATAGGCGGCGGCGGAGAAATAGTAATTGTCCATCTCCACCCCGATGCGCAGCTTGTCCCAGCCACGGTCCTTGAACTTGTCCGACAGGTGGTCCATCGGGTGGCGCTCGGTCGACTGCACATAAATGTCGGGATAAGGCAGGACGCATTCGTCGGGCATGTAGACGGTGCGGACCGCGCCGTTGCCATCCTGGCCCCGGCCCCACCACAGGGGCAGACCGTCCGGCGGCACGATCACCCCCTGATGGACATAGAACGACCAGCCGTCATAGCCGGTGAGCCAGGCCATGTTCGACGGGTCGGTGATGTAGAGAAGTTCGATGCCCTTCTCCTCCATGGACGCCCGCACCTTGGCGAGACGGTCGGCATATTCCTCAATGGTGAACGGCAGATCGGCAGCGGGCATCGCAAACTCCTCAAAGACGAATGGCAACCTGCAGGGATGCGCGAAGGAACTACTTCGGCGCGAGGCAGATTGCATATGCCGCCGATGCGTGACAAGAGGCTGGGCGGCGGCCATGATGCGCCGTTGGGGAGTGCACATGATCGCATTGGACGACCGGGATCTTAAAATTCTGACCGTGCTTCAGGCCGATGGACGCATCACGAAAGCGGCCCTGGCGGAGCGTGTTCACCTGTCCCCCACGGCCTGCTGGGAACGCCTTCAGCGACTGGAGCGGGCGGGGCTGATTACGGGGTATGAAGCACGCCTCAATCCACAACTTCTGGGTGGTGCGGCCGAGGTCATGATGTCGGTCGAGCTCGATAGTCACAAGGCCCAGGATTTCAGGGTTTTCGAAGATGGAATCCATGAAATTCCAGAGGTCGTCGACTGTTGGGCCGTCGGCGGTGGAATCGACTATTTGTTGCGTATCGTGACCAGCGATATCAAGGCCTATCAGACCCTTGTGGACGAGATCCTGAGCGCGGAACTTGGTGTGCGCCGTTACTATACCTATGTGGTAACCAAATCCATCAAGCATGGGCCGGTCCCACTGGCCCGGGTCGAATCCGTGCTGCCGAGGAATCCTCGGCGGGTCGGCTGAACTTTCGAAGAATCCTCGTGGTCGTCGCGGCGGATCGGTAAGTTCTTCGCCGCAAGAGCGGCTACAGTTTCGGTCAGTTCGCAATGCGACCCCGACAATTCAAGAGGTGCGTCATGACGCAGGAGCCCGTCTCTCCGCGCGAGAGCCTGTCCGATCCGTCCTTGTTCAAGGCAGACTGCTTTATCGCAGGCGCCTGGCAGGATGCGGCTTCGGGCGGCAGAATTTCCGTCACCGATCCCGGCAACGGGAATTCGATCGGCAGCGTTCCGTCGATGTCCGGTGAGGAGAGCCGCAGCGCCGTGGACGCGGCACAGCGTGCCTTCCCGTCCTGGTCGGTGATGCTGCCCCAGGACCGCGCGGCGATCCTGCGCCGCTGGTTCGAGGCGGTGCGCGATGCCAAGGAAGATCTGGCCCGGATCATGGTCCTGGAACAGGGGAAGCCGATTTCCGAGGCACGCGGCGAAATCGATTATGCCGCTTCCTTCATGGAGTTTTACGCCGAGGAAACCAAACGTCCGAATATCGAAGGCGTGACGTCCCACCTGCCCGATGCCGAGGTGGAACTGTGGCGGGAGCCGGTCGGCGTGGCCGCCCTTATCACCCCCTGGAACTTCCCCTGCGCGATGATCACCCGCAAGGCGACGGCGGCGATGGCGGCGGGCTGCACCGTTGTCGTCCATCCATCGAAGGAAACACCTTTCTCCGCCCTGGCACTGGCCGAAACCGCGCGGCGCGCCGGTGTTCCCGACGGTGTGTTCAACGTCGTCACAGGCGATCCGGAAACCGTGGTCCGTCCGTGGACCGACGATACCCGCGTCCGCGCCCTGTCCTTTACCGGGTCGACGGAAATCGGTCGCCTGCTGTATGAGCGCAGCGCGCAGACCGTGAAGCGCCTGGTCCTGGAACTGGGCGGACATGCGCCCTTTGTGGTGTTCGATGACGCCGATCTGGATATTGCTGTGGACAGCGCGATGGCCGCGAAATTCGCGACCTCCGGCCAGGATTGCCTTGGCGCCAACCGCATCTATGTGCAACGCGGCGTCTATGACGCCTTTTGTGAGCGCTTTGCCGCGCGTACCGCCGACCTGCGCATCGGCTATGGTATGGATGATCCGGATATCGGCCCGCTGATGAATGCGAATGCCGTTGCCAAACAGGTCGAACATGTCGCCGACGCCACGGAGAAGGGGGCGCGAATCCTGACCGGGGGGAAAGCGCGGGACGATCTGGGGCCGCTCTATTTCGAGCCGACCGTTCTGGCCGATGTGCCGCCCGATGCGAAGATCTTCCGAGAGGAGACATTCGGGCCGGTTGCCGCGATCACATCCTTCGAAACCGAAGGCGAAGTGCTGGCCCGGGCCAACGACACCGAATACGGGCTGATCGCCTATGTCCATACGATCGACCCGCGCCGCATCTTCCGGCTCAGCCGGGGGCTGCAGTATGGCATGGTGGCGGTCAATCGGACCAAGGTGACCGGCGCGCCGATCCCGTTCGGCGGTATGAAGCAATCCGGTCTGGGCCGCGAAGGTGCGCGTCAGGGCATGGAAGCCTTCACCGATGTGAAATACGTTTGTCGCGACTACGGCGACCTCACCCTAGTGGAGTAATGACGATGCTAAAAAACGAACCGCTCGAAGCCTGGGACCGCGACCACTTCTTTCATCCGTCGACCGCGATGGGTGCCCATGCCCGGGGCGAGACCCCGCACCGCATCATCGAAGGCGGCAGCGGTGTCTACATCACCGACAGCAACGGCAAGACCAGCCTGGACGGTTTCGCCGGCCTGTATTGCGTGAATGTCGGCTATGGCCGCAGCGAGATCGCCGACGCGATTTCCGAACAGGCGCACAAGCTGTCCTATTATCATTCCTATGTCGGTCATGCCTCCGAACCGGCGATCCGCCTGTCCCAGATGATTGCGGAGCGCGCGCCGGAAGGGTTGAACCATACATATTTCGGTCTGTCCGGGTCGGATGCCAACGAGACCAACATCAAGCTGGTCTGGTATGTGAACAACATCCTGGGGCGGCCGGAGAAAAAGAAGATCATCTCGCGCTGGCGCGGCTATCACGGGTCGGGCGTGATGACCGGCTCGCTGACTGGACTTGCGCTGTTCCATAACAAGTTCGATCTGCCGCGCGCACCGATCCTGCACACCGAGGCGCCTTACTATTATCGCCGGGAAAACCTGGATCAGTCGCCGGAGGAGTTTTCGCAGCATTGCGCCGACAAACTGGAGGAACTGATCCTGGCCGAAGGGCCGGACACGGTCGCTGCCTTCATCGGCGAACCGGCGCTGGGCACCGGCGGCCTGGTGCCGCCGCCGCCGGGCTATTGGGAGAAGATCCAGGCCGTCCTCAAGAAATACGACGTGATGTTGATCGCGGACGAGGTGGTAACCGGTTTCGGCCGTTTGGGGACCATGTTCGGTTCTGTCCATTACGGCATGGATCCGGATCTGATCACCATCGCAAAGGGCCTGACCTCCGCCTATGCGCCGCTGTCCGGCACGATCGTCCATGACCGTGTCTGGAAGGTGTTGGAACAGGGATCGGACGAGCTGGGGCCGATCGGGCATGGCTGGACCTATTCCGCGCATCCGCTTTGCGCTGCTGCCGGTGTGGCGAATCTGGAACTGATCGATCGTCTCGATCTCGTAGCCAACGCCGGCGAGACCGGTGCCTATTTCAACAAGGCGATGAAGGACGCACTGGCCGACCATCCGAATGTCGGCGAGGTGCGCGGGGAGGGCCTGCTCTGCGCCGTGGAATTCGTCGAGGACAAGGATAGCCGCACCTTCTTCGATCCGTCGAAGAAGATGGGGCCGACCCTGTCCGCCGCCGCTTTGGAGCAGGGGCTGATTACCCGCGCCATGCCGCAGGGCGACATTCTGGGCTTTGCGCCGCCGCTGTGCCTGACCCGGGACGAGGCGGACAAGATCGTGGGAATGGCTGCCGCGGCGGTCAAAGCGGTGCTTGGCTGATCCACGGCCTCTCGCTTAGTGTCGTGAGACGGGAGGTCTTGTGGAATGGTGATTAATCCGATCTCGCCGACGGTCGATTTCGACCAGGACGGCGTTCAGCATGGCTTTTTGAAACTGCCCTACAGCCATGACCAGTCGGCGTGGGGGTCGATCATGATCCCCATTACCGTGGTCAAGAACGGCACCGGGCCGACCGCCGTGCTGACCGGCGCCAATCACGGTGACGAATACGAAGGGCCGATCGCGTTGTATGATTTGGCCGCGAAGATCGATCCGGTGGATGTCAGCGGTCGGATCATCATCGTTCCGGCCTTCAACTATCCGGCCTTTCTGTCAGGGACCCGTACGTCACCGATCGACGGCGGGAACCTGAACCGGATTTTTCCGGGTCGCCCGGACGGTACAGTAACGGAAAAGATCGCCGATTTCTTTCAGCACCAGATTCTGTCACGGGCGGATTACGTTCTGGACATTCATTCCGGTGGCAGGACGCTGGAATTCGTTCCATTCGCCGCCTGCCATGTGCTGCAGGACAAGCGCCAGGAAAAACGCTGTGTCGAGGCGATGCAGGCATTCAATGCGCCCTATTCGCTGATGCTCCTGGAGATCGATTCCGTCGGAATGTACGACACGGCCGCGGAGGATCTGGGGCGCGTCTTCGTGTCGACGGAACTGGGGGGCGGCGGTTCGGCCAGTGCCACGACGATCCGGATCGCCAAGAAGGGAATCGAGAATTTCCTGAAACATGCCGGCATTCTGGCGGGCGAACCGCTGATCGAGCCGACGGTCAACCTCGATATGCCGGACGGCCGCTGTTATGTCTCCTGCGAGACGCCGGGCCTGATCGAATACACCGTCGAACTGGGCGATGAAGTCGAAGAGGACCAGGTCGTCGCCGTCGTGCATGAGATCACCCGGACCGGCCGTCCGCCGGCGCTGTATCGCGCCGGGATCAGCGGCATCTTCACCGGCCGTCACTATCCCGGGATGATCAATATGGGCGACATTGTCGCCGTCATCGCCGTTCCTGTTTAGATCTGACAATCATCACCGCGCGCCTGCGAAAGCAGGAGCCTGTTTGCCGTGTGTTCAGGGCACGCCCGCGACCGCCGTCCGCTTGTACAGATGGGTCAGGATGGCCGGCATGATGTACATCGGCAACTGCCAGATCGCGAAGTACAGGAAGATGTCGGGATGGGCCCCGGCGGGCAGAACGGCAAGGATCACGCCGACATTGCGGTTCGATCCGACGAAGCCGATGGTCAGCGCAACCCGCTTTCCAAAGGACAGCCCCGCCAGGGTGCCTGCGGCGAGGAACAGACCGTAGGCCAGGAAGGCAATTCCGGTCATGCCCAGCACATAGGCCGTTTCGGTCAGCAAACGGTCGGTCACCCCGTCCATGATCGCGACCGAGAAGGTCAAAAGAAGTGCCACCATGGCAAGGTCCATCGACTGTCGGGCGGCCTTGATACGGTCCGCGCCCAGCATCCGGCGCAGGATCAGTGCAACGGCCACGGCGCTGCCGATGAAGAGCGTGAGTTGCAGGCTCCACACCATCGGGTCGATGCCGAGATCGAAGCCCAGGAGGTGGAGCGCGATGAAGGGCAGCGTAAAGGGCGACAGCATGGTGGCAATGACCATGACCAGCATGGCCAGCGCATCGTCCAGTCCAAGGATCTGAGCCAGCGACGGGGTCGACATCAGCGGCGCCGCCCCGGCCATCAGAACCAGTGCAGCCGCCAGTCCGGGACTGTCCACCGGCAGCATTGTCAGAATGCCCCAGGCCAGTAGCGGGGTTACGACCAGCATCCAGAGCAGTGTCGCCAGAACGGCACCGGGTCGACGGATATGGGCAATGGATTGGGCTGGATCGATCCGGACGGCCGCGAGCGTCAGCAGGATCCAGATCGACGGTGCCAGGAGCGGCCGCGCAATCTCGGCAAGGCCGGGCGCGGCCAGTCCGATCATGACGCCTAGGGCGAGTAGCAGCGGTGCCCGTCTGGAGAGGGCGTTCAGAACATTGGATAACATGAAACTGGTCTAACCCGTACGCGCCGATTCCGCGAGATCGTTCCAGACATGCTGCTGCAGAATCTTGCCGCCGCGCAGCAGAAACCAGTCCGCATAACGAATTCCCTCAAAGGCCGTTCCGTCCGGCCATTCGCCGTAAAGCGTGCCGTAACAGGTCACGGCCGTTCCGTCCTCAGCCGGGGCGGCATCGAACCGTTCGAACCGCTTGCCGACCCAGCGGTATCGCGGCTTGGCCCAGTCGATCAGTTGTTGAAACTCGGTGAACCGACGACCGCCGGGGAAAATCATCTCGAAACCGTCCGCCGTGAGGGCCTTCGCGCCGTCGAGATCGCGCGATTCCATACATTTCAGGAAGCGTCGCACCACTTCGACCGGGTCGGGAACAGGCGGCCCGGGCACCTTGTCGGTACCGCCGCGCCGGTAGTTTGCCGAGGGCACTTCGCGGGCGACAATCGTCACGCCTTCGTCGGGCGCGGCGATGACGCTCTGAACCGCCTGATGCAGCGCCCTGGTCAGGCGCCGCCTGGTGTCTTCGTCATAGCCTTCGATCAGGGTGATTTCGACGATTGGCATGCCGGTATCCCGCGCTAGGGTCTGCTGACGGATGGCAGCCAGGTCGCGATCTCAGGGAAGACCACGATCAGCACGACCAGCAGCATCGCACAGCCCATGAAGGGCAGGGCGGCCAGACAGATGTCCCAGAATTTGGTGCCCGGTGGCGCTACCCCCTGCATAACGAAGAGCAACAGACCGAAGGGCGGCGTGGTGAAACTGATCTCCATCGCCAGCAGGACAATGACGGCAAACCAGATCATGTCGAACCCGAAGCTCTGCGCCAACGGGAAGAAGATCGGTACGGTCAGCAGCATCATCGACAACTGATCCATGAACATGCCGAGCAGCAGCAGGATCAGGAACATGACCCCCAGCATGACCATCGGGGAGATGTCGAGCCCGGTGACCCAGGTGATCAGTCCCGCGCTGCCGCCGGAAAAAGCCAGGGTCTTCGAGAAGGTCGCCGATCCGAAAATGATCAGCAGGGCAACGACGGTTACCCGGGTCGCCCCTTCCAGCGATTTCCAGATCGCCGCCAGTGACAGGGAACGGAAGGCAATGGCCAGCACGAGCACGCCCAGGCAGCCGAACGCCGCTGCTTCCGACGGGGTGGCCCAGCCGACCATGATCAGAAGGATGACGCCGATCACGACCGATACCATGGGCAGGATATCGCGCATCAGAATGACAATTCGCTCCGACCAGGGCGCGATGTCGACCGCATAGGCCGGCGCCGCGTCCGGGTCCAGCCGGGCGATCGCATAGATCAGAACCGCGTACATTGCTGCCAGTAACAGGCCCGGAACCACACCTGCGATCAGCAAGGCGCCGATATCCAGTTCCGCCAGCGTACCGAGGAGCACGGCCAGTGCCGAGGGGGGGATCAGCATTGCGATACCGCCCGTTCCCAGGATCGGGCCGATGGACAGAACCTTCTTGTAGCCGCGTCGGGACATTTCCGGGACCATCAGGGTCCCCAGCAGGGCGGTGCTGCCCATCGACGATCCGGACAGGGTGGCAAAGGCCGTGCCGCCTGCCACGGTGACATAGGACAGCCGCGCCGGAACGCGGCCCATCAAACGTTCCACACCGGAAAACATCCGGTTTGCGAGCCCGGTATGAAAGAATAGTTCCCCCATCAGCAGGAACATCGGGATCGGTACCAGTGCGAAGTTCGCCATCGAGCCGAAAGCATTGTCGGCCAGCGTGGCGATGCCCAGTTCAAGCTGATCGAGGAAGGATCCGTTGCCGCCGAAATAGATCATCGCAGCGACGATGTTGACCGCCAGAAAGGCAATACCGACCGGGAAACCGACCGCCATCAATACCAGGATGGCGCCAAGCAGGACCGTGAGTGTCCAGTACCATTCCATTGCGCTTACCGCCCCGCCCGAAAAGAGGTGTCGAGATTATTCATGGACGCCGGGTTCGCCGACATGGATCACTGACTGGCCGAAGACGAACCGCAGGAACTCGACCCCGGACAGGCCGAACCCGACAGGCATTGCCGCGATCACGACCCAGCGCTTGATATCCAACTGACCGCGCAACTCGTCGAACCGGTTCCAGGAGTAGTCTTCCCAGGTCAGCAGTCCGGTGTAATAGGCCAGGGTCAGGCAGACTACCGCACAGATCAGCGCCACTCCGCGTGACCAGAGGCGGCGGATGCGGTCACTCAACAGCGCGGTGACCAGTTCGATATAGACATGGGCCTTCTGCCGAACCAGCCACGGACAGCCCAGCATCAGGGCATAGATGAACCCGTATTCGATCACCGTGAAGGAATAGCGGTTATAGCTCCATCCCATGCTGCGGAAGGATGTGTAGTAGATGATCAGGATCATCATCGCTGCGATGTAAAGACAGGCCGCGACCATCAGGGCACGGACCAGCAGCGTATAACCCCTGTCGATTGTTGCGAGTGTCGACATTCCCATCTGGACCCGTCTAGAACGATGCGGGCGGCCCCCGTCCGGGGCCGCCCGACTTTCGATGTCGCGGCTTACTGGATGTAAAGGCCGCGCAGCTTTTCGGCGTGCTCCAGGGACGTTCCGTCGCTGGTCAGTCGTTCCGTCATCCGGCCGTAGGCGGATTCGATGGCCAGGTTCAGATACTTCTCTGCCGCCGGAACGGTATGAACCTGCATGCCAGCGGCCTCGAGTTCCGCCTTTTCCTGGCCGACCTCGGCCATGCGGGCGGCGCGGCTGGATTCCTCATGCGCCATGACGGTGTCGGCGACGATCTTCTTCGCTTCGTCCGACAGACCATTCCAGGTATCCAGATTCATGATGACGCCGATATCCGTCTGATAGAATTCCGGATCCAGACGATGGGTCAGGAATTCATCCCATTTCAGGCCCTTCACACCGATCGAGGTCCAGGCGCTGGCATTGACCACGCCCTTCTGGATCGCACCGTAGACATCGGTGACCGGCATCTGATGCGTTTCCGCGTCCATCGCCCGGAAGAAGGCGCCATAGATCGGGTTGTCGCGCATCTTCACATCGCTGAAATCCGGCATGCCTTCATCGTTGAAGACCGGCGCGTCCTTCAGATAGATGTGGAAACGCACGCCGCTGTCGACCCAGCCGAGATACTTCATGTTCACCCGCTCCTGGTGGAGCTTGTCGATGATGTCCATGCCGCCATTCGCACGCACCGCAGACGGGCTGCTGTTGGAGGTCGAGATCGCCTCGTTCTCCGGCAGACTGCGCGCGTAGAAGGCTGCGGGCAGGCAACTGATGTCGACCACACCCTTCTGGATCGCCGTCGCCTGTTCGAACATGCCGATCGAGTTGAACGGCTTCACGTCGACGCTGACGACGCCTTCGCCGGCGGCGTTCAGCTTGTCCGCCAGTTCCTTGCAGCTCTTGGTGTAGACCAGAAAATCCGGGAACGGATAAACCATCGACAGAGTGGTCTCCGCCTGTGCCGGCCCGTTTGCGCCGGCCGTCAGGGCCGCAGCAAAGCCCGCTGCGGCCAATACCGATTTGAACCCCTTACGCATGTCCCTAACTCCCTTCGTTCATTGCCTTCGATTGTGCGTGAGTTTCACACATTTGTCTTGCGCCTTGACCGGTCATCCCGGTTTGGCAGCGCTTATTGTGGTCCAGGGGAAACGCCAGGACCGGTTCTCCGCCGCCAAGGCGCCGGGGGATTCTTCAAACGGCTCGATTTCGATATCGGTAAAGCCGATTTGTGTCAGGATGGTCGGCAGATCCATCTCCGCCAGGGGCTGCATGAACGGCTCGTTGTTGCGCCGTCCGTGTCCGTAGTGGATGAACCGCGCGAACGCATCGGGCAGGTGATAGAAATCCAGATGCGCCATTCGGCCGCCCGGCTTCAGAACCCTGAAACTCTCCTGCAGCGCCTTTTCCACCCGGTTCGGCGGCATTTCGTGCAGGTACATGGTCGACGTTACCAGGTCCTGGGATTCGTCTTCCAGCCCGCTTTCGGTCGCGTCGCCCTGAACGAAGCGCACATTGCGGCGCTGCGCGTTCGCGGCGGTATGCGCGCCGAGCCGTAGGCATGGTTCCGAAAGGTCCATCGCGATGATTTCCGCATCGGGGTAGGCCTCGGCGAAAGGCAGGGTGCTTTTGCCGAATCCGCAGGCCATGTCGAAGATCGTGCCGGGCGGCACGGGCATCAAGGCCGCAACCTGATCGGTAAACCGCGTATGCAGGTCGGGATGCTTGGCACCCAATGTCGGGGTCGTCGAACGCGCGCCGCGTTCATAGACATAGCCGGCGATCGGGTCGCTCCAGACACCGCCCGGGTGCTGATGAATGTCCGTGCTTGTGTAATAGCGCGGCATTTCCAGATCCGGGTCGAGGGTCAACATGCCGTCGGGTAGGCCCCGGTCGTTCAGCGACGCCTCCAGGCCTTCTCTGTGCGCCGCATGATAGACCTGCAAGCCGTAGCGGCCACTATATTTGAACCGCTGCAGATGGCGTTCCAGCCAGGCAAAAATCCGATAGTCCGGATCGCTTTCCAGGATCGCGGCGACACCTTCCACCGCCTCCGGATAGGCCTCGGCCTTGGCTCTCAGTCGCGGAAACAGGTCGTGGGTCCAGCGCAGCTTCGCTTCAAGAAGAAAGGCCTGTGCGGCGGTGAAGGAGCGGCCGTTCAGTCCGGGGTCTCCGGGCGGCCTGTTAGCGGCACCTTGCTCGCTCACGACGACGCCCCCTTGGATTGCTGGCGCCCGGTCAGGTTGACGAACAGCCCGTCGATGAAGGCCTTTCGGTCCGCGGAGCGCGCCATGAGTTCCTCCGGCGTCGCCTCGGCGCGTAGCGCCTCCAGGTCCACACTCCCGTTCGCGGCCAGCGCGGATTCCAGCACGTCGACGCGGTCGCGCAGGACATAGACCTCAGTCGCGAGCGCCCAGGTCAGGCCGTACAGCCTGTCGAGCGCCGGGTCATCGAAGAACCGCTGTTCCGGTCGTCCCTCTTCATCCTCGGGCACCGCGCGCGTCACAATCAGGGCCTCCCTCCGCTGCGACCAGCAATAAAGATGTTGAAATCCTGCAAATGTTATACTGTTATGTCAATAGTGGTTTTGATGGAGGTCGGGCAAAGACCCGGCGGCCCGCTGGAGGTTGCGCGCGATGGAAAGAAGGGCGGTTTCGTTGGATCGGTTCGACGCGGGCGGAATCCGTCCGGCGGAACCCGCCCGTACGCCGCTCTATCATCAGATCTATCTCGTTCTGCGGCAGCGCATCATCGATGGGGAATTCTCGGAAGGCGACCTTCTTCCCGGAGAGTTCGATCTGGCCGAGATGTACGGCGTTTCCCGCATTACTGCGAAGAGGGCTCTGGACGAGCTGGCCAAGGACGGGCTGGTTCGCCGGGAGCGTGGACGGGGCACAACCGTCTCTCATCGACGCGAAGACGGTCCGATGCAGGCCCAGTTCGAGGGACAGTTGGAAGACCTGCTCGCCATGGGTCTGGAGACATCGGTCGACCTGCTGGAATTTGCCTATATGCCCGCATCCGCTGAGGTGGCCTCCGCCTTGGCGTGTTCAGCCGGTGACGAGGTGCAGATGTCGGTTCGCGTGCGCAGTGTACGCGGCGAGCCGTTCTCTCATCTGACGACCTATGTTCCCGGAGATGTCGGACGCAGTTTCGGGGAGCAGGATCTGGCGCAACGCCCGCTTCTGGCACTGCTTGAAAAGTCCGGTGTCCATGTCGATGCGGCGGAACAGACGATCACGGCGACGCTGGCCGATGCTGGTACGGCACGCCGTCTCGACACGACCGTCGGGGCGCCTTTGATCAAGGTGGTGCGGATCGTACAGGACAAGACCGGCCGCCCCGTCGAGTACATCACCGCGCTCTACCGGCCGGATCGCTACCAGTATCACATGAACCTGACGCGCCAGGCCGATGGCAAGGCCCGGGTGTGGTCGCCGAGCCGAACCGGATACCGACTGTCATGAGCACGGTCGCTGCCGGCAATCCGCAAACCCTGGCGCAGAAGATTGTAGCCCGCGCCGCTCAACGCGACTCCGTGGCGCCGGGCGAAATCGTGATCTGTAATGTCGACCTGGCGATGATCCACGATTCCGGCGGTCCGCGCCGCGTGAAGCCGATTCTGGAGCGGCTCGGCGTGACGGTTTGGGACCCGGACCGTGTTGTGGTGGTGTCGGATCACTACGTCCCGGCAGTGGATGCGGACAGCGCGGCCATTCTGAAGCTGACACGGGACTGGGTGAAGGCGCAGGCGATCCGCAAATTCTACGATCAGCAGGGTATCTGTCATGTGGTCCTGCCGGAGCGCGGCAATCTGCGGCCCGGCCTTTTCGTGGTCGGTGGCGACAGCCATTCGCCGACCGGCGGCGCTTTCGGATGTTTTATGTTCGGTGTCGGGGCGACCGACATGGCGGGCGTGCTGGCGACCGGTGAAACCTGGTTGAAAATGCCGGAAACCATTCTGATCCGCTGGTCGGGAACCCTGGCCGATGGTGTCTCGGCAAAGGACATGATGCTGCGCGCCTGCACTCGGCTCGGCATGGATGGCGGTGATTATCAGGTCGTGCAGTATGAGGGCGAGGCCGTTCGCGCCCTGTCCATGACGGAGCGAATGACGCTCAGCAACATGGCGGCCGAGCTGGGCGCGATGACCGGGCTGATCGCACCGGACGGCGTAACGGCGGACTACGTCGTTCAGGCGGGCGGCGAGCCTGTCGACACGGAGTTCTGGCAGCCCGATCCCGGTGCCTCCTATCGGGCGGTCCACGAGTTTGACGGATCGGATCTGGCCCCTCAGGTCGCCGCTCCGCACAGCCCTGCCAATGCCGGCGATGTCGACGCAGTCGCCGACGGAAAGGCGATCGACCAGTGCTACATCGGTGCCTGTACAGGTGCCAAGCTGGAGGACCTTCAGATGGCCGCCCGGGTTCTCAAGGGACGGCAGGTCGCGTCGGGCACCCGACTGATGATTGCGCCGGCTTCGACCCGGATTACCGCCGCAGCGGCGGCCGACGGCACGTTGGCAACGCTGACCGCGGCGGGGGCGATTCTGCTACCGTCGGGCTGCGGCGCCTGCGCGGGGTATGGAGCGGGCGTCCTGGCTGAGGGCGAGCGATGCATGGCATCGACTGCGCGCAACTTTCAGGGCCGAATGGGGGCCCGATCGGCGACCGTGTTTCTGGGCTCCCCCTATACGGTGGCGGCCACTGCGGTTGCAGGTCAGATCGCCGATCCACGTCCCTTCCTGGCGGAGGGGCACACATGATGGGGCGGGTCTGGAAGTTCGGGGATGGCATCGATACCGATCTGTTGGCCCCCGGAGCCTATATGAAGGGGCCTGTCGAGGAACTGGCAAAGCATTGCCTGGAATCCGTCGACCCAAAATTCGCGGCACATGTTGGGCCCGGCGACATCGTTGTGGCGGGCCGCAATTTCGGCATTGGCTCAAGTCGGGAACAGGCGGCCCAGGCACTGAAAATCCTGGGGGTGAGCGCGGTCGTGGCCAGGAGTTTCGGCGGCATCTTTTATCGCAACGCCTTCAATCTTGGGCTGCCGGCGCTGGTCTGTGAGGCAGCCGACAGCATCGAAACCGGTCACGAAATCGAATTGAATCCGGCGGCGGGCAGACTCTTCAACCGGAACACGGAGGCGACCCTGACCTGCGATGCGGTCCCGGCCCATCTGCTGGAGATCGTCGCCCTGGGCGGGCTCGTGCCTTATCTCGAACAACGCTTCCGGAGGACCGGATGACGACGCCGCAACGGAAACTGCGACAGCGCCTGGAAAGCGACGGAATCATCGTAGCGCCCGGCGCCTATGATGCGATGGGGGCGCTGTTCGCGTCTGAGGCGGGGTTCGACACGCTTTACGTATCGGGCGCGTCGATTGCCTATTCCAGGCTGGGCCGTCCCGATATCGGCCTGTTCGGACTGGCGGAACTGACGGATACGGTGGCGCGGCTTTCCGACCGGGTGGACGCCGCGCTGGTCGTCGATGCCGATACCGGCTTTGGCAATGCGCTGAATGTGCAGCAGACCGTTCGCCAGTTGGAGCGGGCCGGGGCCGCGGCAATCCAGCTCGAGGACCAGTCCATGCCCAAGCGGTGCGGGCATTTGGATGGCAAGGCCTTGGTTTCGCAGAAGGAAATGGCGGGAAAGATTGCCGCTGCACTGGATGCAAGGCGCGACCCGGATACGGTGATCGTCGCCCGCACCGATGCCATCGGCGTTGAAGGTCTGAATGCGGCCCTGGACCGGGCCGAAGCCTACACCGAGGCTGGATGCGATGTTCTGTTCATCGAGGCACCGCAGGATGACGGCCAGGTCGCGGCCATCGTCGACCGGTTCCGGGGACGCGTTCCGCTGCTGGCCAATATGGTGGAGGGAGGCAAGACGCCGCTGCGCAGTGCCGAGGAGTTGCAGGCGCAGGGCTACAAGATCGCGATCTTTCCGGGCGGATTGGCCCGCGCCGTCGGCCATACGATGCGCAACTATTTCTCGTCGCTGAAAAGCGCCGGAACCACCGGGCCGTTCCGGGACCGGATGCTGGATTTCAAGGATTTGAACGCGGCCATCGGCACACCCGAAATGCTGGAACGCGGCCGCCGTTATGATGGTGAGGAGACGGAGTGACATGTCCGCTTTGGACCCGGTAACCCTGGCCGTGTTGCGCGGCCGGCTGGAGCAGATCGCGGACGAGATGGATGCGACCCTGTTCCGCAGTGCCTTCAACCCGATCATTGCAGAGGCGCATGACGCCAGCCATGGTCTCTATCATGCGGAAACCGGCGAAACCCTGGTTCAGGGGAAGTCCGGGCTGCCGGTTTTTGTCGGCGCGATGGCCTTCGCGGTAAAGGCGGTGATCGATCGGGCTACGGCACAGGGCGGGCCCCAGCCAGGTGATGTCTGGATTTTCAATGACCCCTATGACGGCGGCACGCATCTGTCGGACTTCAAGCTGGTGCGCCCGTTCTTTCATGACGGAAACCTGTTCTGCTGGCTGGCGTCTGTCGGACACTGGCACGATGTTGGCGGGGCCGTGCCCGGTAACTACAACCCGGCGGCGACCGAATGCTTTCAGGAAGGCATGTTGATTCCGCCGGTCAAGCTGTATGACGCCGGAAGCTACCGTCCGGACATCGTCGCGATCCTGCAGGCCAATTCCCGACTGCCCGGTTCTCTCTACGGTGACCTGAATGGTCAGATCAATGCGCTGGAACTGGGTGAGCGGCGTCTCGCGCTTCTGCTCGACGAGTACGGTGCGCAGACGGTTGCCGATGCGCTGGAGGAACTGAAGACGCGGGCGGCAACCCTGATGCGCGACCTGATCGCCTCCCTGCCGGATGGCCGCTACGAGGCCGAGGATTTTCTGGACAATGACGGTATTGACGATGTCCCGCTGAAGATCGCCCTGGCGATCGAAGTGTCGGGGGGCCGGATGCATCTGGATTTCTCCGGAACCTCCGGGGCTTGTGCCGGACCGGTCAATATCGCGCGGTCGACGGCGATCGCGTCCTGCTATGTCGCCCTGAAGCATGTCTTTCAGGACGTGCCGGCGAATGCCGGCGTGCTGGAGCCCATCGATTTTACCATTCCGGAGGATTGTCTGCTGTCGGTTCAGGCGCCAAAGCCCGTCGGTGGTTATACGGAAACAATCCTGCGGGTCATAGATACGGTCTTCGTCGCCTTGGCGGCTGCAGCGCCGGAGCGGGTGAACGGCTGTGCCTACGGAACGATTAATGCGCTATCCCTGGCGGGCCACCGTAAGGACGGGCGGCGTTGGGTCATGTTCTCCTTCTTTGGTGGCGGGCATGGCGGTCATCCGGAAGGGGACGGCCTGAACCATGGCAACGCGCCGATCTCGACGGCGACGATCCCGCCACTGGAAATCCTCGAATCCGCCTATCCGGTGCGGTTTACGGAATGGGCGTTGCGCCCTGACAGCGGCGGGGCGGGAGAAACCCGGGGAGGCTGCGGCGCGGTCTATGAAATCGAATTGCTGGAAGAGAAAGCCGATGCCTTTCTGTTCGGTGAAAGGGGGCGTTATCGCCCGCCGGGGGTTGTCGGCGGTGGCGCCGCGGCTGCCAACCGGTTCGCCTATCAGGACGGTGACGGATGGCGAGAGCCGCCGATGACGTCGAAGATGCTTGGTATGAAACTGTCCCGGGGTCGACGGGTCCGCCTGGAGACGCCCGGCGGCGGCGGCTACGGCAATCCGCGACAGCGGCCTGCCGAAGCGATCGCACGTGATGTCCGGCTCGGCTATCTCTCGCCCGACGCAGCCCGGCGGGACTATGCCTGCGTGGTCAGCGCCGATGGGGAATACGATGCTGCGGCGACGGAAGCCCTGAGAGCGGAGAGCGGCCGATGACCGGGACAGGTGCGAACCGGACCGTCGTTGGTGTCGATGTCGGGGGAACCTTCACCGATCTGTTCTTTCTGAATGAGGCGGATGGCTCCTGCACCGTTGCCAAGGTGCCCTCGACGCGGGGCGATCAGTCGATCGGAATTCGTGAGGGGATCGGACAGCGCGTCGATAATCTGGCAGCGATCGCAACCATTGTTCATGGGACGACGGTCGGCACCAACGCCCTGCTGGAACGCAAGGGCGCGCGCACCGGCGTGATCACGACCGAGGGCTTTCGCGATGTCCTGGAGATGAGACGCCGCGACCGGCCCAAGACCTGGGGGCTGTGGGGAACCTTCGATCCGGTCGTGCCGCGGGATCTGCGGCTGGAAGTGCCGGAGCGGGTGCTGGCGGACGGCACGGTCCATACGCCGGTCGATGTCGACGCCGTGCAGCGTGCCGCGCAGACGCTGTTGGCCCGCGGCGCGGAATCCGTCTGCCTGTTCTTCATCAACGCCTATGCCAATCCGGCCAATGAGCAGGCGGCGCTGGCGGCGTTGAAGTCGGTCTGGCCGAACGATCATATCAGCGTGGCTTCCGACATCCTGCCGGAGATAAGAGAGTTCGAGCGCGGATCGACGGCATCGCTGAACGCCTATCTCCAACCACCCGTGGGGTCTTACCTCCAGAAGCTGGAGGCAGGGCTGCGTGACGGCGGGTTTGCCGGCGAAGTATTGATCGTTCAGTCCAACGGCGGCGTCATGTCGGTCGACACGGCGCGCCGCCTTCCGGTTCGAACGGCCCTGTCGGGACCGGCCGCGGGGGTTATCGCCGGGGCCTATATCGCCGAAAAGGCGGGCTATCCGAACATCATCACCTGTGACATGGGGGGCACCAGTTTCGATGTGTCCCTGGTGGCCGAGGGACAAAGCGCCCTGGCCGCCCAGACGGAGATCGATTTCGGCATGGTCGTGCGGACGCCGATGATCGAGATCACGACAATCGGGGCCGGTGGCGGGTCCATCGCCCATGTTGACCGGGGCGGCATCCTGCAGGTCGGCCCGGAAAGCGCCGGATCGGATCCGGGGCCTGTCTGTTACGGTCTGGGGAATGACCGACCGACCGTGACCGATGCCAATACGGTGCTGGGCCGGATCGACGCCGCAAGTCCGATCGGCGGCAAGCTGGACCGGCTGGACCTCGATGCCGCGAAGGAAGCGATCCGCAAGCACATTGCCGAACCTTTGGGCATCGATGTGATGGCGGCGGCGGAGGCCATCATCCGCGTTGCCAATGCGCGGATGGCCGGCGCGATCCGGCTGGTATCCGTTGAGCGGGGCCATGATCCGAAGAACTTCGTCGCCATGCCGTTCGGCGGCGGCGGTGCGCTGCATACCGGTGCGCTGATCAAGGAGATCGGCCTCGCCCGTGCGCTGGTGCCGCGCTATCCCGGCGTGACCAGCGCCCTGGGGTGTGTGATCGCCGACATGCGGCACGACCGGGTCGAAACCTTGAACGCGATGTTGGATGAGCTTGACGTCGCGGCGCTGGATCGCCGGATCGTCGGGATCGCAGAGGATAGCGATGCGCTTCTCGACCGGGCCGGTGTCGGGTTCGAGGGGCGCACCTGTCAGGTGGAACTGGACATGCTGTATCTTGGGCAGACCCATACTGTTGCCGTGCCGCTGCCCGTCACTGTGGAGAATGGCAGGGCTGGTATCAGCGCGTCGCTGATCCGAAAGGCTTTCGAGGCGGCTTACAAATCGGCTTTCGGCCGGCTTCTGGATGGCATTCCGATCCGTGTCATGAATCTTCGGGTCGCCTGCATCGGGCTTCGGCCCAAATTCGATCTCTCCATTCTGGCCCCGGCGGCCGGTCTCACGATGGAGGCGGCGAGGACCGGCACGCGCCAGATCTGGGCGGACGGCGCCTGGCACGAGGCGACGGTGTATGACCGACTGGCCCTGCCGGTCGGGGCACAGGTCGAGGGACCGGCGGTTCTGGAACAGGCGGATACGACGATCTTCGTGGAACCGGATCTGCGCGGGCGGGTCGACGATTACGGAAATCTGATCATCGAAAGAAAGGAAGGGACGGCGTGACGGGTTCCGACTGGACGCGGACGGCCCTGCTGCTGGTCGATCTGCAGAACGACTTCATCCATCCTGAAGGAGCCTACGCCCGGGCCGGCGTCGGAGCGAAGGATATCGCGGCGCTGCCGGAACGGCTGCGTCCCTTGACCGAAGCCATGCGCGCTGCGGGTGGCTGGATCGTGTCCACACAGTTCACCCTGGTACCCGGAAAGGGAGGCGAGCCCTTCATCTCCCCCCATCTGAAGAGATTGCGCCCGTTTCTGGAGAAGGGAGATTTCGCGCCGGGCAGTTTCGGCCAGGATCTGGTCGATGAACTGAAGCCGGCCGATCTGTCGGTCGAAAAGGTCGCCTATTCAGCCTTTTACATGTCGCGACTCGAATGGGTTCTGAAGCGTGCGGGGATCGAACACCTGATGATTGCCGGGATCGTGACCAATGGCGGAGTCGCCTCGACGGCGCGCGATGCACATGTCCGGGACTTTCACGTGACGATCCTCAGCGACGGTTGCGCTGCCTTTTCCCGGGAGGTCCACGCCGACAACCTGGCGGGCCTGCGCAGCGTTGGACGTCAGATGACCTGTGCCGAGGCCCTGGCAGAGATCGGGGCAGGCCGGTGACGATTCGCCTGGCGAGCGATGCGAACCCCGCGGTGACCGTACCGATCGTCATTGTCGGAGCCGGTGCCTGCGGACTGGTCGCGGCGCTCCGTGCGGTGGAGGCGGGCGGCGAGGTCCTGGTGCTGGAGCGGGACGCGGTGCCTTCGGGATCGACGGCTCTGTCCTCCGGCATGATTCCGGCCGCTGGAACGGTGCGCCAGAAGGCGCGCGGCGTAACGGATAGTGCCGAAGGGTTTGCAGGCGACATCCAGGGCAAGTCGAAGGGACGCTCCGATCCGGTCATCCTGAAGGCGGTCACCGAAGCATCGGGTAGGACCGTCGACTGGCTGAACGGTATGCCGGAGATCGACCTTCAACTGGTCGAAGGGTTTCTCTATCCGGGCCATTCGGTCATGCGCATGCATGCCCCGCCGGACCGGACGGGGCGCAGCCTGATCGGCATGCTGCACGCGGCGGCCACTGCCCGACAGATCGACATTATGACCGGGGCGACCGTCACGGATCTGTATGCTCGCGATGACGGCCATGTGACCGGCGTGCGGATTGTCCGACCGGACGGCACGGCGGAGGATATCGGCTGCGAGGCCCTGATCCTTGCCTGCAACGGCTTCGGTGGAAATCCGGACATGGTCGCGGAGCACATCCCGGAGATGTCCAGCGCCGACTATTTCGGCCATCCCGGCAATCAGGGCGACGCCGTCACCTGGGGGCTGACCCTGGGCGGTGAAGCCAAGCACATGTCCGCCTATCAGGGGCACGGATCGGTTGCGACCCCACATGGCATCCTGATCACTTGGGCCCTGATGATGGAGGGCGGGATACAGGTGAATGCTGCCGGGCACCGGTTTTCCAACGAGCATGCCGGCTATTCCGAACAGGCGGTTTCCGTGCTGGCGCAACCTGGCGGTGTCGCGTGGAACATTTACGATGCGCGCCGTCATCAACTCGGCCTCGATTTTGACGATTACCGTGCAGCCCTGGCGCAAGGCGCGGTGCGGGAGGCCGATGACATTGCCGGACTGGCGGAAACGATCGGCGTCCCGGTGGAGGCTCTTCGCCGATCCGTGGCTGAAACCGCCCAGCCCGGACCGGATCGCTTCGGTCGTCGCATGGGGCTGCAGGCGCCGCTGGAAGCACCCTTCTATGCGGTGAAGGTTACCGGGGCACTGTTTCATACCCAGGGTGGCTTGCGGGTCGATGCAAATGGCCGTGTTCTTCGACGCGGCACGGATCGTCCGATCGGCAATCTCTATGCCGGGGGCGGGGCGGCCTGCGGTGTCTCGGGGCCCTTTGTCGACGGATACCTGTCCGGAAACGGCCTTCTGACGGCAGTGACCCTGGGGAACCTGGCCGGCAGCCACGCCGCCCGTTCTAGGTAAGAATTCCGCGCAACACTTGCGTTGCGATCTCCATGTCCTCCGCCGTGCCGATGGTGATGCGCAGGCTGTTCGGCTGACCGTAGGGCCCCATGGGACGTAAAAGGACGCCCTCAGCTTTTGCCATGTCGCAGACCGCCGCGGCTGGATGCCGGGCCGTCTCGTGAAAGGTCGTGAAGACGAAATTTGTGTGACTTGGCAGAACGGATACCCCGGGCAGGGCCGACAGCTCGGCGGCGAACCGATCCCGGATATCCGCATTGCGTTGCCGCCGTGCCGCGATCAGTTCCGCCTCCCCGACGGCCGTCACCGCCGCTGCCAGCGACGGGCTGGCGATGCTGCCGGGACGGATGATACGCCGCAATGTCTGCGCAATCCCGGCGGAGGCATGGGCCCAGCCGACGCGCAAGCCGGCCAATCCGTAAATTTTGGAAAAAGTTCTCAGTACAACGGTGTTGTCACCCTGATCGACGAGGGAATCGCCGGCGTCGAAATCGGGATCGATGACATAGTCCGCATAGGCCGCATCGAGCACCAGAAGAATGTCTTCGCGCAGCGCGGCCCGAAAGGCGTGCAGCTCGTTGCGATCAACGATGGTGCCGAGCGGGTTGCTGGGATTGTCCAGAAACACGATCCGTGTCCTTGGTGTGACCGCGGCCAGAATGGCATCCGGGTCGAAGCCGGGCCGGTTTCCGATGACATCCGATCCGGCCAGGGCCGGGGTTCCGCCCGCCGCCCTGGTCGCGATGGCAAAGTAGAGATAGCCCTGGCGGCCGATCAGGGTTTCATCCCCCGTCCCGCAATAACATTGAGCCAACAGTGCGATCAGGTCGCTGGACCCGACGCCGCAGACGATCCGGTCCGGATTCAGGCCGCCGTACCGGCGGGCGATGGCTTCGCGCAATGCGGTTTGCCCAACATCGGGGTAGCGGTTTGCATGGCGGCCGCCTTCGGCGATGGCGGCAAGCACCGCTGGCGACGGGCGTTCGGCGTTCTCGTTATTCGCCAGACCGACGATCCGGGAGACGCCGTCGGCGCCGGAGTCGCCGATGGGAAGGATGGGAAGGCTGGCAATGCTGGCAACTGGGCGGGGCGGCATCGGGACTCTCGACTGATCAGTATCCCCGAAGTCTATGCCGAACCGGCGACCGCGCGATAGCGCTATCCGGTCACGGTATCTGTGCCGAGGGCAGATGCACCTCGTCGTCGGGGCGGCGGAGTCGTTCTCCCTTTCGCAGCATCTTTCCGCACTGCATGGAGATGCCCAGTTCGAGACTGGCGGCGATGCGACCGGCACGGTCTTCGAAGATCTCCGCCGCCGCAGGCGGGCACAGCTCCCGCACCGTTTCGCCGAACAGTTGGAGCCAGCGGTCGAAATGTCGGGCATCCACGGGCAGGAAGGCATGCTTTGCCATGGGCTGCCCGCTGTACCGGCCGCTCATCAGCGTGACCGATGACCAGAAGGCGAACATGCGCTGAAGGTGCGGTTCCCAGTCTGTGATCCGGTCTTCGAAGACGGGGCCCAGCAGGGCGTCCGCGCGAATGCGATCATAGAAGGCACGGACAACGCGTTCGATCAGGGCCTCGTCGATCCCGGCCCGGCTCCCGGCATTCGGGACCGGCTCTTTATGCTGCGCTTCCATGGGCCTCTCTTAAATAAATATCTTAGATGCGTATTTAAGTGAGTCCGCACCGAAGATCAAGTTCGCACGGTCTGGCATTGCGGGAATTGACGAAACATAACGGATTGGTTATTGATCTGTTAAATAACTGTTGAGTTATGAATTCAGATGACCCAGCCCCATGACATGCTCTTCCGCGCACTGTCGGATCCGACCAGACGAGCGATCTTTGAAGATCTTTGTCGGGACGGTGAAATGACGGTGTCCGCCCTGACGGAAAGGGCCGGCATTTCGCAACCAGCTGTGTCCAAGCATCTCGGCATGCTGAAGCAGGCCGGGTTGGTGCGCGACCGTCCGTCCGGTCGCCGGACCCACTACAGCGCGCAGTTGGAGGCACTGGCCCCGCTGACGGACTGGACGGAACAGATGCGCGGCTTCTGGGACCAGCGCCTTGATGCGCTCGACGCGCTGCTGAACAGGATGGACCAGTGACGGATAAAGACACGGAGATGCGCACCGTTGTCGTGGAGCGTGATTTCGCCCATCCCCCGGAAAAGGTCTGGCGGGCCCTGACCCAGCCCCATCTAATCGCGGAATGGCTGGTCCAGAACGATTTCCTGCCGGAAGTCGGACATCGTTTCTCGGCCCGGTTCGACTGGGGCGCCGTCGACTGCCGGGTCCTCGAAATCGAGCCGCCGACCATTCTGTCCTACACCTGGGCCTCCGGTGAACTGGACAGCACGGTGACATGGTATCTGAGCGCGACGGAGACCGGCACCCGCTTGCTGATGGAACAGACCGGCTTCGGACGGGACAAGGGCCAGGCTCGGTTCTATCACGGTGCCCGGGCGGGCTGGCCGCGGTTCCTCGACGCCATGGAAGCTCTCCTCACGCGCCTTGAGGCGCAACCGCCAACCTGAGCCGCACGAGATGGAAGGAATTCGCCAATGACCTGGAACAAATGGGTGCGCCAGATCCACCGCTGGCTGTCGATCGTCTTCACCCTGGCGGTGATCGCCAACCTCGCCATGATGACACAGGGGGAGCCCCCGCTTTGGATCGGTCTGACAGCCCTCGTCCCACTGATCCTGATGCTGTTGTCCGGCCTTTATCTCTTCTTCCTGCCTTACACAGGAAAGGGGCGCCGGGAGACCGCGTCCTAGAATGCGCATCGGGGCAGGCCAGAAGGGTGCGGAGGCGATCCGCGCCGCCCTGGCCTGCCGCTGTCATGGCCCGGAAGCCGGTGTGCAGGGCCGGGTTGACCGGCTAGAGACCCATCCTCTCTGCGCGCAATCGCCGTGACGAAACCATGGGTCTAATTGTTCCACACATCCAGCGGCGGAAGCTCGTCCAGCGATCTGCCCTTCAGGCATGCAGCATATCGATCCGCAGCTGTCGCCCAGCACCTTCTGGCAGCTGCCTCGCCCCGCCTCTTTTTGATCTGTCGGCAGGTGTTGCCGTCCATCTCGTACAGTTCGTCGCACTGGGCGTCACTGGGGCTCTGGGATCCATCGTCCCTCGAATAGTTCTTTATATGTTCTTCTATGGTTTCCTTTTCTTCCGGTGACAGGGATATCCACCAGGCATAGGCGGCGGAGATCGTCATCCCGAAGAAAACGGCAACGTGGTAGACGATGACAGGGACGACCGCCGGCAGCGCCGCATGCTGTTGCCGGTTCTCTCCGGATGGATTTGACGGGGAGGCACCGTCCTTCGCGCCGGGGGGTGAGCCGACCGTTGGCAGGGCCGGGCTGGACGGTCCGGATGACGAACCGGTGTGCGTGGAACGCTCCCGGAGATCAATGATCTCATTCAGTTTGCGCTCGGTTTCACCGCCCGGTGCCATCAGGCTGTCTTTTTGAAGGTCGAAGTCCTTCTGGAAATTCGCAATGCCTTCAAACAGGGGCTCATCGGGATAGGGCGTAATCCCGAAGGCAGGTTCCTGGTAGTATCCGACATCGCGCAGCGCCAGTTTGACGCCGCGGGTGTCGTCCGGCGTGACGCCGTGCCGACGGCTGACCTTGCCGCGAAGACGAAGACGTGCCGTGTTCATTATGCGTGCTCCTTTCCCCTGTCCCGGATCTCCGGACAGCGAGGGAAGCCGGGGCCGAGACAAATCGTGTCGGTTGGGAACCCGCCTCTGCGGGATCCCGTGAAATCCGTCCTGATTGTTCGGGGGTGTTGTCCGCCGCGGGTTGTCGGAGCGCCGATCCTTCAGCCTCCGGCCCTGCGGGCACGCGCCCGTTCCGTATCAACCACCCGGCATGGAACGGTAAGGCACCGGGCTGACCACATATCGCGCAGTTATCCCGAGAACTGAGCGCTCCCGGGGCTGAGTTGGCAATGTGAGTGAGAACAAATAGGGGTTAAATGAAAAACGTCAACCCTGACCCGCGTGATTCCGACACGAACGCGCCATCGGCTTGCGGCGGTCGTCGACATCATGACGGTCGCCGTTGGATAGATTTCATTGGCTTCAGGGTGGGCTTTCCAGGGCTGCCCGGAAAAGCAGTGGCGGAGAGGGTGGGATTCGAACCCACGGTACCCGTGAAGGCACACCTGATTTCGAGTCAGGCCCGTTCGACCACTCCGGCACCTCTCCGCGATAGGGCATGGGGATACCCCGGTCGAAACGCGCGCCTGTCTACACGATGGGCCGCGGGCTGCCAAGTCCCAATCATGGCGGATTTGCGACAGGCGGGGGGCGATGTGAAAAATCCCAGTTTGCCGTTGACTTGCGAGGGGTGATCCGTATATTCCGCGCGTCTCGCAGCCCGGCTTCATCAGGAAACGGGTCGTGGGACATTTTGCGTGACTGCGCTGTCCGAGGTTCGGCGGGGATCAGGGTTCCCGGCCGCCGCATGAAGGAAAGCCCGTCCGCCCGGCCGTAACAGCGCGGCCCCGGGACGGCACCACAGGACGCGTGAAGCGAAGATAAAGGAAGAGACCCATGTTCGCGGTAGTGAAGACGGGCGGCAAGCAATACCGTGTCGCCAAAGACGATGTGATCCGTGTCGAGAAGCTCGACGCCGAAGCCGGTGAGACGGTGATCCTGGACGAAGTCCTGATGGTCTCCGACGAGAACGGCGCGAAGACCGGCACCCCGCTGCTGGAAGGCGCGGCTGTCGAAGCTGAAGTGGTCGAGCAGACCCGCAACAAGAAGATCATCATCTACAAGAAGAAGCGGCGCCAGAATTACCGCCGCAAGAAGGGCCACCGTCAGCAGGTGACCGTTCTGAAGGTGGTGGACATCTCGCTGGACGGCTCGAAGAAGAAAGCCAAGGCCCCGGCCAAGGCGAAGACCGAAGCCGCCCCGGCCGCCGCAGAGGCAAAGGAAGCCAAGAAGGCCGCGCCGAAGAAGGCCGCTGCCAAGAAAACCGCGAAGAAGACCGCCGCCAAGAAGGCCGCGGCCAAGAAATCCGACGCCGAGTAAGGCGCGGGCTAGCCAGAAGGAGCTTGAACCATGGCTCATAAGAAAGCAGGCGGTAGTTCCCGGAACGGCCGCGATACCATCGGCAAACGCCTCGGTGTCAAAAAGTTCGGCGGCGAAAACGTCCTGGCCGGCAACATTCTGGTCCGTCAGCGCGGCACCAAATGGCATGCCGGGGACAATGTCGGCGTCGGTCGTGACTACACGCTGTTCGCGCTGGTGAACGGTAACGTCGAGTTCAAGAAGACGCGCGAACGCACCTACGTTTCGGTGCGACCGCTGCCGGAGGCCGCCGAGTAAGGCCGGTCCCGGACCCGACAGCGCGTCGATCGGGTGATGAGAAGGGGAACGGCCGGGCCGTTCCCCTTTTCGTATTTTCTGCATGGTATCGCGGCGCCAGCCCTCTCCCCCACCCGGCCACCCAACGGCAGCTTACAATGTGGGTGGCCGGGTGGGGGAGAGGGCCGGTGCCGTAGCAAGAATGGATTAAAGCCATGAAGTTCCTGGATGAAGCCAAGGTCTATGTCCGCTCCGGCGACGGCGGCGGGGGATGCGTATCCTTCCGGCGCGAGAAATATGTCGAATTCGGCGGGCCGGATGGCGGCGATGGCGGACGGGGCGGCGATGTCGTGGCCGAGGCCGTGGACGGGCTGAACACGCTGATCGACTATCGCTATCAGCAGCACTTCAAGGCCAAGACCGGAACCCATGGCATGGGGGCGAACCGGACCGGCAAGAGCGCGCCGCCGATCACCCTGAAACTGCCGGTCGGGACCCAAATCCTGGCCGAGGACAAGGAAACGGTTCTGGCCGACCTGACCGAAGTCGGGCAGACGGCGATCCTGGCGCGTGGCGGCATGGGGGGACGCGGCAATGCCACGTTCAAATCCTCCACCAATCAGGCGCCGCGCCGTGCCGATCCGGGGGAACCGGGTGAGGATCGCTGGGTCTGGCTGCGCCTCAAACTGATCGCCGATGCCGGACTGGTGGGCCTGCCCAATGCCGGCAAGTCGACCTTTCTGAACGCGGTCAGCCGCGCCCGACCCAAGATCGGCGACTATCCCTTCACGACCCTGCATCCGCAACTGGGTGTGGTCGGCGTGGATTCGTATGAATTCGTCATGGCGGACATTCCCGGATTGATCGAAGGCGCGCATGAAGGCTCCGGCCTCGGCGATCGCTTCCTGGGACATATCGAGCGCTGTCGGGTGCTGCTGCATCTCATCGATGGGGTCGAGGACAATGTCGTCGAATCCTATCGTACGATCCGCCATGAACTGTCGGCCTATGGCAACGGGCTGGATGAGAAGCCGGAGATCGTGGCGATCAACAAGTCCGATGCGTCGATCCCGGAACTGCTGACCGAACAGATCGCCGCCCTGCGCCAGGAAACCGATGCCCCGATCCTCGGCATTTCCGGCGCGGCGGGTACCGGTGTCGTGGATGCCTTGCGCGCCCTGTGGCGGGTGATCGAACCGTTCCGGAAGGCCGAGGCGGAGCGCCGCGCGGCGGAGGCCGAGAAGAAGGAGCCCCCGGTCGACGAGGAACCCAAGCCCTGGTCGCCGCTGTAAGGGAAGGGACAGCGTCCATGCGCCTGACCGACGCCAACCGCATTGTTGTGAAGATCGGTTCCGCCCTTCTGGTCAATCCGGACGGGACGATCCGCCAGGCCTGGCTGGATGCCCTGGCGGAGGACATCGCGGCCTTCCGGGCTGCGGGGCAGGAAGTGTTGATCGTCTCCTCCGGTTCGATTGCGGTCGGACGCCGCATTCTGGGGCTGGGCGACGGCACGTTGAAACTTGAGGAAAAGCAGGCTTCCGCCGCGACCGGACAGATTCGGCTGGCCCATGCCTATCAGACGGCCTTGGCGCAGCACGATATCACCGTCGCGCAGATCCTGCTGACCCCGTCGGATACCGAGGAACGTCGCCGCCACCTGAACGCCCGCGCGACCGTTCTGCAGCTCCTCAAGCTCGGCGCCGTGCCCGTCATCAATGAGAACGATACGGTTGCCACCAGCGAAATCCGCTATGGCGACAATGACCGGCTGGCGGCCCGGGTGGCGACGATGGCAAGCGCGGATTTGCTGGTTCTGCTGTCGGATATCGACGGCGTCTATACCGCCGACCCGCGCAAGAATCCCGATGCCCGCCACATCCCGGAGATTCGCGCGGTAACGCCGGAAATCGAAGCCATGGCGGGCGACGCGGTGCCGGGCGTATCCACCGGCGGGATGATCACCAAGCTGGATGCCGCGAAGATTGCGCTGGCCGGTGGCTGCCGCATGGCGATTGCGCTGGGACGGGAGCCGCATGCGCTGAGCATGCTGGCACAGGGGGCGAAGGCAAGCTGGTTCGTGCCGTCCGACCAGCCGGTGACCGCCCGCAAGCGCTGGATATCCGGCACCCTTAAACCCGTGGGAGAAGTCACCGTGGACGCCGGCGCCCTGGCGGCGCTGGGGCGGGGCAAGAGTCTGCTGCCAGCCGGGGTCCGGTCGGTGTCGGGCGCGTTCGAGCGAGGCGACGCGCTGCAGATCAAGGGGCCGGACGGACGGATCGTCGGCAAGGGTCTCAGCGCCTATTCCTCCGAGGACGCAATCCGGATTATCGGCAAGCGATCCGCAGAGATCGGCGAGATTTTGGGCTATGACGGGCGATCGGAGTTGATTCATCGGGACGACATGTCGATCGATCCCGCCGAGTTTGCGGTTGCAGAGAAATGAGGCACGGGCCTAGGCTGGGCGCCGATTTGCCGAGGGAGTTGAGATCATGGACGGTGTGACGGCGGCAGCGGAAGACGCGAAGGCGGATCTGGAGGCCATGGCGGGAAGGGCGCGGAATGCGTGCCGGTCGCTTGGGCTTGCCACGCCGGACCAGCGGGCCGAGGGGCTGCGCCGGGCCGCGGCGGCCGTTCGGGCGCGGGCGTCCGAGATCGAGGCGGCAAACACCAGGGATATGGCATTCGGCCGCGACAAGGGGCTGAGCACCGCCATGCTGGACCGGCTGTTGCTGACCCCCGACAGGATCGAGGCGATGGCGTCGGGGCTGGATGCCGTCGCGGATCTCCCGGACCCGGTCGGCAAGGTGATCGATGCCTGGGACCGCCCGAACGGGCTGAAGATCGAACGGGTCCGCACGCCGCTGGGTGTGATCGGAGTGATCTATGAAAGCCGCCCGAATGTAACCGCCGACGCCGGTGCCCTCTGCGTCAAGGCGGGGAATGCGGCGATCCTGCGGGGTGGCTCCGAGAGTCTTCATTCATCGGGTCTGATTGCCGACTGCCTGCGGCAGGGGCTGGCGGAGGCGGGGCTGCCCGAGGATTCGGTGCAGATTGCCCGGACGCGCGACCGTAGCTTTGTCGGTGCCATGCTGGGGGCCGCGGGACTGATCGACGTGATCGTACCGCGCGGCGGTCGCAACCTGATTGAACGCGTGCTGAGCGATGCGCGCGTTCCGGTCTTCGCCCATCTGGAAGGGCTTGTTCATCTCTATCTTCATGCGAAGGCCGACCCGGAAAAGGCGGTTGCCATTGCGGTCAACGGCAAGATGCGCCGGACGGGCATCTGCGGCGCCACCGAAACCCTCCTGGTGGATCGCGCCATTGCGGCGGACCTGTTGCCCAGGGTCGCGGCCGCCCTTGTCGATGCAGGCTGCGCGCTTCGTGGTGACGAGGAGGCGGCCGCCCTCGTGGAGGGGATGGCACCCGCCGGCGAGGAAGACTGGTCGACGGAATATCTGGATGCCATCCTGTCGGTCCGGATCGTGGACGGTCTCGATGAGGCGATGGCCCATATCGGACGTTACGGGTCGGATCATACGGACTGTATCGTGACCGAGGATGCCGCTGCCGCGGAGCGTTTCCTGAACGAGGTGGATTCGGCGATCGTGATGCACAATGCCTCAACCCAGTTTGCGGATGGCGGTGAATTCGGCATGGGGGCGGAGATCGGTATTTCCACCGGCCGCATGCATGCCCGCGGCCCGGTTGGGGCGGAGCAGCTGACCAGTTTCAAATACCGCGTTCGCGGCACCGGGCAGATCAGAGGCTGACCCGTCGGCGATGCGCAAGATTCCGCCCCGGATACCTGTTCATCGCCGGAAACAGATGACCGTCGGTCTGCTGGGCGGATCGTTCAATCCGGCCCATGAGGGGCACCTGCACATATCGCGCGAGGCGCTGAAGCGGCTCAGGCTCGATCAGGTCTGGTGGATGGTCTCGCCGCAGAACCCGCTGAAGTCGACATCCGGCATGGCGTCGTTTGAGCAGCGGCTGGGCTCCGCCCGGGCTGTCGCCCGCGACCCCCGCATCCGGGTCACCGATCTGGAGCGCCGCCTGGGGACGGCACAGACGGCGCTGACGCTGGAACGACTGCAACGCGCGGTGCCCGGGGTGCGGTTCGTCTGGCTGATGGGGGCGGACAATCTGTTGCAAATTCACCGCTGGTATCGCTGGCACAAAATCTTCATGACCGTTCCCCTTGCCGTTTTTGCAAGACCTACGTATGATTCCAAAGCGTTGGCCGGGTTGGCGGCAACCCGGTTTGCCAGATCGCAGCTGCCGGAAAGGTTCGCCTCGACCCTGGCATACAGAGCGCCGCCGGCCTGGGTGTTTTTGGCGATACGCCGACATGCGGCGTCGGCCACCGCGATCAGGGCTTCCGGCGGGTTTCCCTCAACAGAACCCGAATCGGATCAGTCATGAGACCCGGAAACCGGCCGCAGGCGCGTCGGCGGTTTGAGAAGGAGAGACCGAAGATCGCTACCAACCTTGCGCAGCAACCGGATCCCGACGCCTTGTTGGGATTGATCGAAACCTCTCTTGATGACGACAAGGCCCAGGCCGTGACCGTCATCGAACTGCGCGGCAAGACGACAATCGCGGATCACATGGTGATCGCGTCCGGCACTTCCAGCCGGCAAGTCGTTTCCATGGCCGACCATCTTCTGGAAAAGCTGAAAGCCGAGGGCGTCCAGGGGGCGACCGTTGAAGGTTTGAGTCAGGGCGACTGGGTCCTGATCGATGCCGGCGACGTGGTCGTACACCTGTTCCGTCCGGAGGTCCGAAGCTTCTACAATCTGGAGAAGATGTGGGGCGTGGCAATGCCGGAACCGATGGGCCTGCACGCCTGACGGATGAGGGCGGCCCGCTTCGGACCGCCGGAACGGAGAGGGGTCGATGCGGATACGCATCATCGCGGTGGGGCGCGCCAAGCGCGGGCCCGAACAAAGTCTTTATGATGTCTATCGCAAGCGCATCGCCTGGCCCCTCGACCTGATCGAAGTGGAGGAGAAGCGACCGCTTCCCACCGACCAGCGCATCGCCCGGGAGGACGAACTGATCCGCGCGAAGATTCCCGACGGCGCGGTGATCGTGGCGATGGATGAAACCGGGGATGATCTCACCAGCCGAAAACTCGCGGCGCGATTTCGGGAATGGCAGGACGGCGGTGTCGGCGACCTGGTCTTCCTGATTGGCGGTGCCGATGGTCTGTCGGAAGGCTTGAAGCAATCGGCCAGTCTGAAGATCCGTTTCGGGAGGGTCACCTGGCCGCATATGCTGGTTCGGCCGATGCTGGCAGAGCAGATCTATCGGTGCCGCCAGATACTGGATGGGCACCCGTATCACCGGGATTAGGGGCGTTAGGAATTAGGGCCGTGGTGGCGAAGGCTAGAAGAAGCCGCGGGCCTGACGCGGTGACCCCGCCGTGTCGTTCAGTGCGAGGGACTGGCTGAAGGCCTGACCGGCTTGAAGGCTGCGGGATGCAAGGTCGGTCGATACGATGGCAGCGGGCTGTTGTCCGTTCTCGATCGAGGGCTGGGACGTGCCCGCGGCCTGTCGAACGGCATCGGCGCGCTGTGTCGCCTCGCCCAGGGCGGATGCGTTCCCACCTTCGGAATCACCTCGGGTTGCCTCCACGGATTCCGAACTCTCCCGACGGCTTTCCGCCTCTTCGGCGCGGGCCTCGGCTTGCTCGGTTCTCAGGTCCGCCCGGGCCTGGGCAATCTGCTGCTGTGCCTCCGTGGCGACGCGCCGGTCCTGCGGCGAAGGCTGGGTAGGCGCCAATGCCGCGCGACGCACCTGTTGTGCCTTGGCGATGGTGGCCTGCGGGTCACCCGGGATCGGGCTGGTGTCGATGCTGACTTCGCCGCCTATGGCGTAAAGCCGTCCATCCGGCCCCCGCTCATATTCGTAGCTTGGTGCCCCGGCGAAGCGGCCGCCGGCGGCGGCGTGGGCCTGTTCATGCCGCCGAACTTCCGCGTCCCGACGTTGCAGTTCCCGGACAACGGCCTCTTCTTCGGTCGTCAGCCCGTCCGAACCATCTTCCCCGACCTGGGGTTGCGGTTGCCGTGATGACGCGTCGGAGGCGTCCTCTGCTCCGGCTCCGCCACGGGTGTCATCACCCGCTCGGCCCCCGACAATCTGTCGGGTCAGCCCGGAACCATCGCTTTGCTGCAGGGTCGTGACCGCCTGGGCACTAAGGTGAGATCCTGACAGCCCCACAATCGGCGCGCCCGAATGCTGCAGTGATTGAGACTGTTGGGTGGCAGTCGATTGGATCGGCGTGGACGGTACAGGGGCAGCAGAAGGCGGTTCGCGAAGCGATCCGATCTGTTGAACTGCTGCCAGTGCGGCCGATCCGGCCCCGTCGATCTGCATTGCTCGTCTTCTGACGGCACACCCGTGCGCATCGCAATTCGATGCCGTTCGGTGCCCGATCCTGCTGATCGTCTGCGTGTCGACTGGACGTCGGATCATTGCTGACGGTCGGGTTGAAAGGCAATTCTGCCCCTGATCAGACGTCAGATTAGCGGAAATGCGGGGAAATGGCGACTCTGAAACGAGTCTTCCAAAAATAGATCGTTTGAAAGTGTGGAAATCATTGAATCACACAAACACAGTGTATAGATTATGAAAATACAGTTTGGAGAGATGAGATGAGCCACGACGCCCACAGTCCCCATCGTCTGGAAACCGCCCTGCAGGCGCTGAGCGGCCTTTCAGACACGCCGTTGCTCAGTAAGGCCCTGGAGGAGATTTTTCCGGGTCGGGCCTGCGTGGTTTCCGCCTTCGGCGCGGAATCGGCGGTCGTGCTGGATCTTGTCGCCCGGATCGATCGGCGGACGCCGGTCCTGTTCATCGACACCGGAAAGCATTTCCAGGAAACGCTGGATTACCGGGACATGCTGATCGACCGGCTTCGGCTTGAGGATGTGCGCAGTATCGGTCCCGCCCGTGACGCAACTCCGGGCGATCCTGACGGGCTGCTGCACAAGACGGACACGGACGCGTGCTGCGATCTGCGAAAGGTTCAACCGCTGGACAAGGCGCTGGCGCAGTTCGATGTCTGGGTCACGGGACGCAAGCGCTTCCAGGGCGGCGCCCGCGCGGTTCTGCCGACAGCGGAAACGGACGGGCCGAACCGGCTGAAGCTCAATCCCCTGGCGGATTGGACGCCGGATCGTATCGATGCCTATTTCGAAAACTTCGCGCTGCCGCGCCATCCGTTGTGGCACCGCGGATATCGCTCGATCGGATGCGGCCCCTGCACCGGAAAGCCGGTTGCGGCCGGCGATGACCGGTCCGGGCGCTGGGTCGGTCAGGAAAAGACCGAATGCGGCATCCACCGCTACGGCGAGCGCGCGGCATAACCGACCGCGCCGTGCCGGCCCGGCGAGAGCGGAATTAAGCCAATACTACAGTGGGGCTCTCGCATCGGCGGGAGCCCCCGGCGATTCAGGGCCGGATTATCCGGAAGCCTGGCGACCGAATTCCGAGAACTCGCGGATCACGCGTTCATAGATCGGCCGCTTGAACGGCACGATCAGGTCGGGAAGCTTGTCGAGCGAGACCCATCGCCATTCGCTGAATTCCGGCTTGTGGTGGGTCAGGTCGATGTCATCGTCCTGACCCAGAAAGCGGAATGCGAACCAGCGTTGTGTCTGGCCGCGATACTTTCCCTTCCATATCCGTCGTGACAGGCCGACAGGCAGATCGTAGGGGTACCAGGTCTTGCTTTCAGCCAGGATTTCCGCCTGATCGGTGCCGACTTCTTCGCGCAGTTCGCGCCAGGCGGCCTGATCGGGAGATTCGCCCGGATCGATCCCGCCCTGTGGCATCTGCCAATGGTCGCCCGGGACATCGATACGATTGCCGACAAAGACGGCACCGGTCCGGTTGAACAGCATCAACCCGACACAGGGGCGATAGGGGCGGGGATCGTCCCGATAGGGATCGACGGAATCGGTGATTGCGACCGGACCCGTACGTGTTGGTACATCCGATTGTTCCCGTCCCGACATCCCTGCTCCAAACACTGTTCGACCGGTTCACCGGCCTGATTATTGAACAACGCCGTTCTGTGACGAACGATCAGCTTCCGCGATTGCGGGCCGTTATTATGCCGGATAACGGCGACAGGACCATCGATTTTCCGGCGAGGTCCCGGGTCCAGGATCCAACACGTTCCATCAACATCGGAAAGGCCTGAACGGCGACGATGGCCGTCTTCTGGTTCTTTGCGACCAGTTCCAGCTGGCTCAATCGCGACGTCACCATAGGCCGCGAAAGGCTCTGGTCCAATACCAGATCGGCCGTTGCAAAGGGGGTGCTCAGAATCTCGGCCAGTTCCGGCGCGACACTGGTCGCGTTCTCCAAGGTATCGAGATAGACCAGCCCGCGGTTGGTCAGGGCCTCCAGAACGGGCTGCATCGCGGCGCGACTGGCCGTGAAGCCGGATCCCTGAAAATTGACCACGCCGATATAGCCGGACCCGACACTGAGGACCCGCTGGAGGTTGAGCAGGTTCTGCTCCTCATCGACTGAGGTCATGAGTGAGAGAAGACCGGCGTCGCTGCGCGGAAAGTCTCGCGGCTCCATCGGCAGTCCCAGCAGAACCTCGTGTCCCGCTTCCCGCGCCCTTGCGATCCATTCCTCGATCCGCGGCGCGTAAGGCGAGAAGGCGAGGGTGACCGCGCCGGGCAGGGCGATCGCTGCCTCCGTGCTGCGCTCCGACAGGCCCAGATTGGTGACCACCACCGCAATGCGGGGTCGGTTTTCCAGACTGCTGGATGGCCGGGCATAGACCTTCCACGGCAGCCGACCGTCCTCCCCGATTTTCGGCAGGCTTCCGATGGTTGCGATCTGCTCCACAAGTCCGGGATCGGGATGCGGCGCAAGATTGCCGGCGTAGGGGTCCGGCTCATCGACCGACCGGACGGGCGCCTGCTCGGTTTCGGTCGTCGATGCCTCCTGCGTCTCCGTCGCCTGGGAGGTCGGAGTGTTGTCCGATTGGGCCTCCGACGCTGCGCCGGGAACCGCAGCCTCACCAGCACCTGAATCCTCTGATGACTGACCGCGTTTGTCGACGAGATCGAATTCGGTCATCTCGACCCGCGGAATCTTGGCTTCCAGTTCTGCTTCGATGGATTCGGACTTCAGCAACAGGTAGGTGCCGATGCCCACCACTGCGAGGAAGAGTGCCGCATAGGCCGCCACGACCGGCAGGATATGAGCGTTGCGCTCGAAGAAGGTCGGCTTCAGATGGTCGGGAACGTCCGCGTAGGGATCGGGTTCCACTTCCTTGTCACGGCCGCCGCCCAGCTTTCCGGGCAATCGGGCACGCAGGGCGGGTCCGATCCCTTTCAACTTCTCGATAATGGCGGCCATGTTCGGCTTCTGCACAACAAACCCTCATCGCGCGGTCAGGCGACCGAACCGCGCGATGAGGATGCGAGTCCGCGTCAATGCCCGCCGCGACTTAGTTGGACGACTGAGTCCGATACAAGCTGATTCCGCGCACAAGGTCGAGTGCGCGTGCAAGCTGGTAGTCGTCGATCGTCGTATCGGTCGCCGCCCGGTCGTCATTCTCGACGTCGCCGTTCTCGTTTTCCAGAGAGCCGTCCAGATCGCGCTCGAAACGCCGCTGACCGCCGTCGATCACCTCTACCCGGGCGCGTTCGACGGTGATGTCCGGCTTGATGCCCAACTGCTGGATCGACGTGCCGCTGGGGGTGTAGAAGCGCTGGGTGGTCAGCTTGATGGCGGCGTTGTTGCGGCTTAGCGGGGTGATCGTCTGAACGGACCCTTTGCCGAAGGTCGGTGTGCCGAGAAGGATGGCCCGCTGCTGATCCTGAAGGGCGCCGGCAACGATTTCCGATGCACTGGCGGAGCCGCCATTGATCAGCACCACGATCGGCAGGCCGTCGGTAAGATCGCCCGGCGTCGCCTGGAAGCGCTGGATTTCCTCCGGGTCGCGACCGCGGGTGGAGACGATTTCGCCGCGCTCCAGGAAGGTGTCGGAAACGGACACGCCCTGGTTCAGCAGGCCACCCGGATTGTTTCGCAGGTCCAGGACGTAGCCCAAGAGGCCGTCGCCGGCTTCCTGCTTGATCTCATCGATTGCGCGTTCCAGGCCGCTTTGCGTCTGACCGGAGAAGCTGGTGATGCGGATATATCCGACATCCCCTTCCAGACGGCTGCGCACCGACTGAATCTGGATTTTGTCGCGGGTAATGGTGATATCGAAGGGCTCCGCGACGCCTTCCCGCAGGATGGTCAGCACGATTTCGGCACCGACCGGGCCGCGCATCTTCTCGACGGCCTCGTTCAGTGTCAGGCCCTTCACCGCATCACCGTCGAGATGGGAAATCAGGTCCCCGGCCTCGATACCGGCCCGGTCCGCCGGCGTGTCGTCAATCGGCGAGACGACCCGGACAAATCCACTTTCATCCATGCTGACCTCGATCCCAAGCCCGCCGAACTCGCCGCGGGTATGGGTTTGCATGGCCTGGAAGGTTTCCTCGTCCATATAGGCCGAATGCGGATCCAGACTGTTCAGCATGCCTTTGATCGCGGCCTCGATCAGATCCTTGTCGCTGATCTCCTCGACGTAATCCTCGCGCACCCGGTTGAAGACCTCACCGAACAGATCGAGCATTTCGAAAGTGTCGGGCTGGTCCTTGTCGGTATCCTGCGCGAAGGCGTCCGGTGCCGGCGCTGCCATAAAGGCGATGCCCAGGGCCGCAGCCGCCAGGAAGGATCGAACGGCGGGCAAGCCGGCGCGGTTCGAAATGGCACATACGTCATTCTGAGAAATCATCCGTTCACCCTAATGCTGCCAGCCGTGATCCATCGAAGCGGATTGACGGGATGCCCCTCGCGCCTCAGTTCCATATAGAGCCGCGGACGCGTTCCGCTACCCAAACTCTTTCCGCCCGTAAATTCGGAGACGACGGTATTCGCGTGCGGCATGATGCCGATCGGCTCCCCGGCCAGTACCCAATGTCCGCCGGCGACGTCGATGCGCGCAAACCCCGCCAGAACCGTATGATATCCACCGTCATGCTCTATGATCAAGATCGGGCCAAGGTCGCGGAACGGTCCCGCGAAGACCACCTTTCCATCGAAAGGTGACAAAACTGCGGCATCGGGGCGGGTCTCTATGACGATGCCCTTTGCGGTCTGGCCGTAGCCGGTATCCTGTCCATATCGCTGGATCAGATCTCCGACTGAAGGCGGTGTGATGACTCCCTCGGCGGGAAAGGCCCGGATTCCG
The DNA here is from genome assembly GCA_033344895.1 of Alphaproteobacteria bacterium. Classification (NCBI taxonomy): domain Bacteria; kingdom Pseudomonadati; phylum Pseudomonadota; class Alphaproteobacteria; species Alphaproteobacteria bacterium. Next base: position 828,835 of record JAWPMN010000001.1, on the reverse strand, counting down.
TCGGGTCGCCGCGTCGGCGCGATGGCAAGTGCGGCGAGCTGTGCGGCATCCGTGCCGTCTGCCTGCGGCGGCGCGGCCTGTTCCGAGGCTCGGTTTGCGGCTGCTTCCGCTGCGGCGAGAGCCTCCTGCTGCGCACGGAACCGTTCGGCCTCTTCGACCTCACGGGAAATGCGTTCGGCTTCCAGGGCGGCCATCAATTCTTTGAGATCGGCTGACTTCTCGGTCAACTCGCGCAGTCTTTCGTTGGCGGCCCGGGATTGCTGCGCGGTCTGCTCATAGAGGGCGCGCTTCTTGACCATGAGGGATTCCAGTCGGGCGCGATCCTGCGTCAAGGCAGCGTCCTGCTGGCTCAGCCGGTCCAGCTTGTCGTTGAGATCCGCGCGAACCGCTTCAAGCGCCGCTAGGTCGTCGCGCAGGACGCCGGCCCGGCGCCCCAGAACCGGGGCCGCCGATTGCAGCAGGATCGAACCGCGCACCGCATCCATCGGTTCGCCGGGATACAGGAAGAAGGCGCGCGGCGCGTCGGCGGACAGACCTGTCAGGGCGCTCAGGGTACCGGTCAACTGGCTGTGACGCTCCGTCAGAACCTGACGGCGTCGCTCGGTTTCGGCCCTCAGGTCGGCGATCTGCACTTCCAGATTGCTGACCAGATTCTCGCGCTCCTGCGTGTCGCGGGCGACGCTGACCAGTTGCATGCGCAACTCTTCCAGCTCCCGGGCCAGGGATTGCGCCTGCTTCTCCAATTCGCGGCTGCGCGCACGTTCGCTTTCCAGTTCGGCTTCGATCCGCTCCGCTTCGGCCTCGGGATTGGTCTGCGCTGCAGCAGGGTGAGGCAGCCATACCAGGCTTGCCGTCAGCCACAGGACGGCCGGAAGGAAAATGTCTGTACGCCTATTCCGCGGCATGGCGGGCGGAGCGCCGGATGAGGCTCCGTCCTGACATGGCGGCCGGTTGTGCCAAGCCCATCAGGTCCAGCAGGGTCGGCGCAACATCGGCCAGGCGCCCGTCGCCCAGTCCATCGATCGCGTCGTCCTGTGCCCCGACAAGCAGCAGGGGAACCTTGCTGAGCGTATGCGCCGTGTGCGTGCCGCCCGTTTCCGGATCGACCATCATGTCGGCATTGCCGTGATCGGCTGTCACCAGCATACGGCCGCCGGCTGCCAGGACCGCGGCTTCCAGCCGTCCAAGGCAGGTATCCACCGCCTCGACCGCGGCGACGGCGGCTTCAAACACCCCGCTGTGCCCGACCATGTCCGTATTGGCGTAATTCACGACGATCAGGTCGTAGGTCCCGGATTCGATGGCGGCGACCAGTTTGTCCGTGACTTCAGGCGCTGACATTTCAGGCTTCAGGTCATAGGTCGCGACATCCGGCGACTGCACGAGAATCCGGTCCTCGCCTTCGAAAACCGCTTCGCGCCCGCCATTCAGGAAGAAGGTGACATGCGCGTATTTCTCGGTTTCTGCAATGCGCAGCTGCTTTCCACCGGCATCGGCGACAACCGCCCCCAGCACATCGTCCAGGGTTTCGGGCGGGAAGAGGGTCTTCAGGAAGGCATTATGCGCCTCCGAGTATTCGATCATGCCCAGGCTGGCGGCAAACGTGACGCGGCGTCCGCGCTGAAACCCGTCGAAAGCCGGGTCGAGCAGAGCGGACAGAATTTCACGGGCCCGGTCGGCACGGAAATTTGCCATCAGAATGCCGTCTCCGTCGCGCATGCCGTCATAGCCGCCGAGGGCGACCGGCTCGACGAATTCATCGCCGATATCGGCGGCATAGGAAGCCGCAATCGCCGTTTCGGAGTCTTTCGCTTCCGCGCCGACACCGTCTACCAGCAGATCATAGGCCTTGCGGACCCGGTCCCAGCGCTTGTCACGGTCCAGGGCCCAGTAGCGCCCGCACAGGGTGCCGATCCGGATACCCGGTGTCGCGGCTTCGAATTCGGCGACCAGGGTGGCGGCGCTGCGTGGCGGGGTATCGCGGCCGTCCAGGAAACCATGAACGATCACGGGAATGCCCAGACCGGTCAGTTCCTTGGCGAGGGCGGCAATATGGTTCTGGTGGCTGTGCACGCCGCCATCCGAGAGCAGCCCAAGAAGATGTGCCGTGCCGCCGGACTGACGGAGCCTGTCCGCGAAATCCTTCAGTTCCGGATTGGCAGCCAGTTCGCCCGCCTCGATAGCGGCGTCGATGCGCGGCAGGTCCTGCATGACCACACGCCCGGCACCCAGGTTCATATGCCCTACTTCGGAATTGCCCATTTGTCCGCTGGGCAGGCCGACAAAGGTCTCTGATGCCTCGAGCGTGGCAAAAGGCAAGGACCCTTTCAGCCGGTCGAAAACGGGTGTCTTCGCGGCGGCGATCGCGTTGTCCTTTGTCTCGGCCCTCTCGCCCCATCCGTCGAGGATGCAAAGGACAACGGGGCGAGGTTTCGAAGCGTTTGTCGTCATGGCTTCAGCGCTATTTTCTGATCCTGGTAATGCAATTTCGGCGTCCCCATACTATAATGAGTGCCGGAGGGGAGGTTGTACCGCAGACGCGGGGGTGTTGAAAGTCTGCGGCCTATTCGTTGCTGAAAAAGGATCGGGACATGGCGAAGACCAAGGAAGCGACCCCCATCGACGCGAACCTACGAGCCCCTGCCCTCGCACTGCGTGCGTTCGAGCGGGAGATCGAAAAATTGCTGGAAGGATCGGGGACACCGCTGGCGCGTCAGGATGCTGTCCAGCTGTCGAGTATCCACAGTTACACCATCCTGCTGTTTCTGGCGGATTTCTCTTCGTCGGATCTGACCGAGAAGCAGTTTGCGTCACTCCTTGCACGGCATGAAGTCGACACGCCGGGCAACCTCAAGATCTATCCGAATCTCAGCCAGTCGGCGCTGTTCGAGATCTTCGGCAATATCGGCGTGTCGCGCGAAACCATTCGCCGGTTGCTGATCCTGCTGTCGCAGCATGGGCTGGTAGACCGGGTCAGCAAGGGGCCGCCCTTCCCGGATCAACTCGGCATTTCCAAGGCGGGAACCAAGCTGATTAATCGGGTCGGCAAGAAGCTTGGCAAGGAACTGGGTAAGGAAAAGGCGTTCGCCTACCTGTAATTCCGGGCTAAAGCTTCAGCTTCATGAACGGGCCGACATGCCGGAAGCCCTGGCGTTCATAGAACGACTGGGTCCGCGCCCACTTTTCACCGTTCGGTGTATTGACTTCCAAAATTGTCCAGCCGCGGGACAGGCCGATAGTCCGTGCCTCCTGGATCAGGCGGTCGCCGATCCCTGCCGATCGCGCATCGGGCACGACGTAGAGCTCCATGATGATGCCCAGGCGACCCTGGGCATAGATCGCGACGGCTTCCGTGATCGTCATGACGCCGACCGGACGGCGCTCCGCGTCAAAAGCCAGCAGCGCGATGAAGCGGGAATCCCCTTCCATCAGTTCGCGGCAGACTTCATGAATCCGTTCGTCGTCGGGCGCGCCGTGCCAGGCCCCGACCTCATGCAGCAGTCGGTGGACCATGATGGCCACCAGATCTGCGTCATTCTCGCCGGCGCGGACGATTTCCAGCGGGCCGGTATCCAGGTTCGTTTCTAGCGCCATTTCGCCGCTGCCTCCTCGTCTCCGTCGCGGGCTTCCACCCATCTTGTATCGCCGTCGGCCAGTTCCTCGGCCTTCCAGAACGGCGCCTTTGTCTTCAGCCAGTCGATCAGGAAATGACAGGCTTCGAATGCGGCCAGCCGGTGCGGACTGGCGGTTGCCACCAGAACGATGCGATCGCCCGGCTCCAGCCGTCCATAACGGTGGATGATGCGGCTGGCTTCCAGCGGCCAGCGTCGATGGGCCTCCGCCTCGATTTCCTCAAGCATCCGCTCGGTCATGCCGGGGTAATGTTCCAGGGTCATCGCCCCGACCCCTGCGTCGTCATTCATATCCCGGACAAGCCCGACGAAGCTGCAGACGCCGCCGATGGACACATTGCCGTCTGTCATCGCGGACAGCTCCGCCCCGACATCGAAATCCCCGGCCTGAACGGTGATGCTCATCGATCAGCCACCGGTCACGGGCGGGAAGAAGGCGACCTCGTCATTGGCCGCGACTGGCGTGTCCCGTGACCCGAACGCCTGATTGACGGCGATCTTCACCGCATCGGCGTTCTGAAATGCCTGCTGGTAGCCAGGACCGCGGGTCTTCAACCATTCCATCAGTTCCCCGGCATTGGTGACGTCTTCCGGCAGGTCGAGGGTTTCCTCGCCGGTACCGATCCGCTGGCGCAGCCAGGCAAAATACAGAACTTTCATCGAAATACCTCCGCAAACGGCAGGAAATCCACCGCTGTACCCGGTTCCAGATGGGTGTCTTCCTCCGGAAGTTCCACAAATCCGTCCGCACCGACCATGGATGAAAGAACGCCAGCCCCACTGCGGCCGTGCTTCACCGCACGCGGCAGGGAAGTCGCCGCATCCCGACCGTCCAGTCTCGCGCGGACGAACTCGCGGCGTCCGGATTTCTTCTTATAGCTGAAATCGGCGACGACCCGAAATCTCGGCACGTCGGTTGATGTCGCACCCGCCAGCGTCAGCAGAACCGGCCGCGCCATGGCGATAAAGGTCGTCATCGCCGCGACGGGATTGCCGGGGAGTCCGATCAGAACCGTGTTTTCGCCGGTTTCGCCGCGAATCAGGCCCATTCCCACGGGGCGGCCCGGCTTGATGGCGACCCGCCAGAAATTCAGACTACCCAGGGCCTCGACAGCGGCGCGGACGTGATCTTCCTCGCCCATCGACATCCCGCCAGAGGTCAGGATGGCTGAATGGCGGCCGGCCGCATGCCGCAAGGTCTCGCGAATACGGGCCGGATCGTCGGGCAGGATACCCAGATCGTCGACCGTACAGCCGATGGCACGCAGCGCTGCGCCGATCGCATAGCGGTTCGCGTCGTAAAGCGCGCCGTTCGGCAGGGGGCTGCCTGGCTCCGTTACCTCATCCCCGGTGGAGAACAGCGCGACGGATAGCGGGCGCCGGACCGACATGTGCGTCAATCCGCAGGCGGCGGCCATGCCCAGCTCTGCCGGGCCCAGCCGTGTTCCCGTGGTCAGAACGGTTTCGCCGGAAGGGACATCGTCGCCGGCCAGCCGACGGTTTGCCCCCGGCTTAATACCCGGCTGCAGGGCAACCCGTGCCCCGTCGTCAGAGGCGCGGCAGTCTTCAAGCATCATCACGGTGTCGGGGCCGGCGCCGTCGGTACCGTCCGGCATGGGAGCACCGGTGAAGATCTGGACGGCTTCCCCCCGTTTCTGGGGGCGGCCCAGCGGGCGACCGGCCGCAACGCGTCCAACCACCGGCAGAACCGTCTCGGCATCCGGATTAAGGTCCGCGTGATACACGGCGAATCCGTCGACGGCGGAGTTTGCATAGGGCGGAATGGCGTGCGGTGCGGCAATATCGGTGGCCAGAATGCGGTGCAGCGCGTCGCGAATCGGAACGGATTCCACCCCGGCAACCGCGGTCAGGCCATCACGAATACGCGCCAGCGCTTCGGACGCCGTTATCAGCGGCCCGTCGAAGGCAAAACAGTCATCGGTCAGCTGCGCCATGCCTGATCCATTCCCAGTCGCGAGTTCGGCCTAGAGGTGCCGGCCGCGTTCCAGGATTTCCAGCGTGTATTCCCGGTAGGTCATGCCCAGTTCTTCCGCCCGTTTGCAGCGGCGGCGCACGACTTCCGGCGGGGGCGTTTTCCAAGCCTTAGCCTGCGCCTTGCGCCAGCAGACTGCCTTCCAGGTATAGCGGCTTTCCAGCGGCGGGCCGCCGTTATGGCCTATACCGGGGGGGACCAGTCTGGGGTCTATGCGTTTTCGATCGGACATGGTGGCACAGCATAACGGCAAGGACCCGATCCGTCACTTGCTTCGCATCTCCCAAACGCCATCCCAGTCTTCCGGTGGCGGTGCGTTGCGCAGGGCCTCCGCACGCTCCTTCTGGACCTGGCTCGGCGCGTCGTTCGGGACGATTTCAAGGCATTTGTCGAACAGACGGATCGCGCCGTCGAAATCCCGCTTTCGAAAGGCGGTCAGGCCCTGTGCATAGGTCTTCGCAAGCTGCTGGTCCACATCCGGTGCGGGCAGTCGGGCCATCGGCTGATAGGCGCGCACCGGCTCGCCACGCCCCTTGACGCGCAGAAAATCAATCTCGCGGAACAGCACGTTCTTGCAATCCGCCTGGGTTGCCTCATCCACCAGGATACGGACGCGATAGGCCTTGCAGGCGCCTTCCAGGCGGGCCGCCAGGTTCACCGTGTCGCCCATCACCGTGTAGTTCCGATGCTGATGCGATCCGACCGTACCGACCAGGGCCGGGCCACTGGCGATGCCGCTGTGGATGTCGATCGGATCGGCCTGAAGCTTCACGCCGATGATTTCGGGTACGGCCTTCCGGAATCCCTCCAGGCGATCCAACTGGTCCAGGGCCGCCGCGCAGGCCCATTCCGCCTGATGCAATGGATCGGTGAAGGGCGGTCCCCAATAGGCCATGATCGCATCGCCGATATACTTGTCGATCACGCCTTCCCGGCGCGTGATCGGGTCGGACATCTCGGTGAAGTATTCGTTCAGCAGGCGCACCAGAAGGTCCGGGGACAGTGCTTCCGACAGGCCGGTAAAGCCGCTCATATCGGTGAACAGCACTGTCATGTGCCGCCGGTCCCCGCCCGGCTTGGTCAGCGATGGATTGCCGATCAGCGAGTCGACGACACGGGCATCGACATATTTCCCGAAGGTCTCGGTTATGCGTTCCTTCGCCCGCAGTCCGGCGATCATTTCGTTGAAGCTGCGGGCCATGGTGGCGGTCTCGTCGCGGGTGTCGATTCGCAACTCCGTCTCCAGGTCGCCATCCTCCACCCGCTTCAGTCCCGATACCAGGGCCCGCATCGGGTTCACGATCCAGCGCGTTACGACGGCGGACAGGATCAGCCCCAACAGCGCGGCGAGCCCGGTCAATGTGAAGATCAGGCGATCCAGGATCTCGTCCAGTTCCACGACATGGTTCAGGGATGCCGTGACATGGTTCTGCATCTGGGCCCGCACCTTTTCGGCATGGGCGTAGATTTCCTGCTCGTCCTGAATCACCAGGTCGTTCAGCAGTTGGACGTCGGACAGGGCCCCGCTCAATTCCGCCTTCAGCAGGCGTTCCAGCTTCATGCGATAGTCGCGATATTCGGCATCGACCTGATGCAGCGCGGCTTCGACCTGGGCGGCGGCGACAGCGCTTTCCTTGGTCAGGGTATCCTGATCGATGTTTTCCAGAATCGCATAGGCTCTCTGGAATTCTTCGTCGGCGGTGGCGCCGATCCGTTGGATCTCGCGATGGATGTCGTCCGACATCGCCGTCCGGCGGCCTTCTTCCAGCGCATGGCGCAACCGCTCGATATGTACTTCGCCATCCAGCACACGGGCTTCGATCGAGGCGATCCGGTTGCTGAGGGGCAGAAATATCGCAGACTGGAGTTGCAGTTCCTCCCGGACCCGCTCGACCATGTAAAGGGACGCGGCGGAGACCGCGACCATCAGGATCACCAGACCCAGGGCAATCGAGTAGATCTTGCCGCCGATGGAAAAGGATTTCAGCATTCGGTTGCTCCATTTGGACGGCCGAATGCCGGCCGGGACGGATCAGACCTTAGCATACTCCGCGACAAAATCCGCAATGGCATCAATGTCATCGATGTTCAGCCGCGGGATGGTGAGGGAGGGAAGCTCCGACAGGTCCGTGGCGATTGCGATGACGTTGCGATCCTGCTGCGCCAGCATCGGCTTGCCGACGGAACTCCGAAACACTTCCAGCTTCGGATGGTCGCCGAATTTCCATCCCTCGACCAGGACCAGATCGACCGGTGCCAGCTTCTTCAGCAGGTCGTCGAGGCCGGGCTCGTCGGCGCCACGATGTTCATGCATCAGGACCCAGCGCTGGTCGGAGGATACCAGCACCTCGGACGCCCCTGCCTTGCGATGCTCGTAGGAATCCTTGCCGGGTGTGTCGACGTCGAACGCATGATGCGCATGCTTGACCGTGGAAACGCTCAGCCCGCGCGCGACAAGGGCCGGTATCAGCCGGGTTACCAGTGTTGTCTTGCCGGCGCCGCTGAAACCGGCGATGCCCAGAACCCGCATGGCCTATTCCGTCATATGTTTCAGGCCGGCGCGCAGATAGTCGAAACCGGTGACGACCGTCAGCAGGGCCGCGATCCAGATCAAAACGTCGCCGATCAGCACGGTCGGCAGAATGGCCGGACCGGCCTTCCCGACGATCAGGAAGCCAAGCGCCAGCATCTGGATTGTGGTCTTCCACTTGGCCAGGTTGGATACCGGCATGCCGACCCGCAGTTCGGCAAGGTATTCGCGCAGACCGGAAACAGTGATTTCGCGGATCAGGATGACGAGGCCGGGCAGAACCGCGAGCCCGCTCAAACCGCCGGACGCAACCAGCATCAGGATTACCGCGGCGATCAGGAGCTTGTCCGCGATCGGGTCCAGGAAGCGGCCCAGCTTCGACACCTGCCCGGTGGCGCGGGCGAGATATCCGTCGAAGAAATCGGTAATTCCGGCAACGGCAAACAGGCCGAAGGCCGTCCAGCGGGCCCAGTTCTCGTCGATATAGAACAGGCCGACGATCGGTGCGATCGCCACAATGCGCAGCAGCGTGAGGAAATTCGGCAGACTGAACAACATCGCGACCCGGCACCCCTCCGTCGGACGAACCGCCGCCCCGGTTCGGTGGGTCGGCAATCCGGTTTCTTACTACCCGGCTGCCGCCATCGGCGCAATCGGAAGGGCTGTTCCCGATTGTCACAGGATACGGTCACATGAAGCTGTAGGGATCTACATCCACCTGAACTCTTACGGCGTTCGGTGGCTTCACCCGCGACAACCAGTCACTCAGGACCCGTTGAATGCTGATGTCCCGCCCGGTCTTGAGGAGCAGTCGACGTCGGTATCGACCCCTGAGCAGTGCCAGCGGCGGCGCTGCCGGCCCCAGAACCCGCAACCCCTCGCTGCGCGGCGCGGCCCGCGCCAGGTCGCTCGCGCTCCGCTCCACCAGGTCCTCATCCTCGCCCGAGACGATCAGCGCGGCCAGCCGGCCGAACGGGGGCCAGCCGTGTTCCTCCCGCATCGCAGCCTCGGCGGCATAGAACCCGTCGCGGTCGCCGGTGGCGATGGCCTGGAGTACGGTGGCACCCGGATTGGCGGTTTGCAGCATGACGCGGCCGGAATGGCCTGCGCGTCCGGCTCGCCCGGCGACCTGACTCAACAACTGGAACGTCCGCTCCGACGCACGCAGGTCGCCGCCCGCCAGACCCAGATCGGCATCAATCACCCCGACAAGGGTCAGCAGGGGGAAATGATAGCCCTTGGCCACGATCTGGGTGCCGATCACCAGATTGACCTCGCCGCTGGCCATGCGGTCCACGAAGGCGGCGGCAGCCAGCGGTCCCTGCAGGGTATCCGATGTGACGACCTCGATCCGGGCATCCGGCAGGATCGACAGGGCCTCCTCATGCAGGCGCTCCACGCCGGGGCCGCAGGCGACGAGGCTGCCGGTATCCTCGCATTCCGGGCAGTGGTCCGGCGTCTTCATCGCGAAACCGCAGTGGTGACACTCCAGTCTCCGCCCGAAGCGATGCTCGACCAGCCAGGCATCGCAGGCCGGGCATTCGATACGGTGGCCGCAGGTCCGGCACAGCGTCAGCGGGGCGTAGCCCCGGCGGTTCAGGAACAGCAGGGCCTGCTCACCCCGGGACAGGGTTTCTTCCAGTGCGTCCTGCAATGGCTGGGAAATCCAGCGTTGCCGGGGCGGCGGCGTCTTGCGCAGATCGACCATGTCGATGGCGGGAAGTTCGGCAACCCCATGTCGTTCCGTCAGTCGCAGCCGGCGGTACCGGCCGGATTCTGCGTTGGTCACGGTCTCCAGACTGGGCGTGGCGGAGGCCAGGATGATCGGGCAGCCGAAGACCTGCGCGCGTAAAACGGCCATGTCCCGGGCGTGATAGATGACGCCTTCTTCCTGCTTGAAGGAGCCATCATGCTCCTCATCGACAACGATCAGGCCGAGCTCCGGAAACGGCAGATGCAGGGCGGAACGCGCGCCGACCATGACCTTGATGCGGCCTTCGGCAACGGCCTTCCAGGTGCGCCTGCGCGTGCCGGGCGGCAGGTCGGAATGCCATTCCGCCGGGCGTACGCCGAACCGTTCCTCAAATCGCTCCAGCCATTGCGCTGACAGGGCGATTTCCGGCAGCAGAACCAAGACCGGCCGCCCGGCTTCCAATGCCGCCGCGACCGCTTCGAAATAGACTTCGGTCTTGCCGGATCCCGTGACCCCGTCCAGCAGGGTGACGGAAAATGCCCTGGCGCGCACGGCGTCGCATAGCTCGGATGCGGCGGCGCCCTGACTGTCCGACAGGGCAGGGCCCGGGCGCTTCCATTCGGGCTCCTCGAAGTTTTCGGTATCCGGCAGACGCAAGGGCAGCAGGGCGCCGGCATCGGCCATGCCCCGGATGACGCCGGGCGTAACCCCCGCCTCACGCGCCAGGTCCGCGGCGGGCAGGGCGGGGCCGTCGGCGGCGACGCTCATGACCCGGCGCCGTGCCGCGGTCCATCGCAGGTCGTCCGGCGGCGGATCGGCGGCGGTGTAGACGGTGCGTAGGGAGGCCGGTTCCAGGGCCTTTGGCGCGCTCATCGCCATGCGCAGGACCGATCCCGGTGGCGCCAGGGTATAGGCGGCGACCCGCTCGACAAACCGGCGTGACGCTTCGGGAAGCGGTGGCGCCGGCAGGATGCCGCTGATTTCCTTCAGCTTTGCTTCGGGGACGTCGTCCGGATCCGGCTCTCCGTCCCAGACGACGCCGACAACGGCGCGGCCGCCCAGAGGGACCTCGACGAAACTGCCAGGCACCGGCTCAAGGCCCGGAGGGACGCCATAATCGTAGGATCCAGCCAGCGGCAGCGGCAATAGAACCTTGACCCGGCGGGCCGGAGGGAACAAAGAACGGGCCAACGGCGGCGTTCCATCCGTCATCGCGTTGCCCCCGTCCCGAACCGGGGCACGTCACGGCGGAAGCGGCGTTGAAAGCGGTTTACTTCCGCGAATCGGGGCATGATCTCTAACCATGGGCGCGGCGCCCGATTTTTCAGCGGGCCGGACGCGCCAAGCGAGGAAAGTATGAAATTCTTCATCGACACGGCGGATATTGAAGAGATTCGCGACCTGGCCTCAACCGGCCTGGTCGACGGTGTGACGACAAACCCGTCGCTGGTCGCAAAGAGCGGCCGCAACTTCCTGGAAGTGGTCGAGGAAATCTGCGGCGTCGTGAACGGCCCGGTCTCGGCGGAATGTGTCGCGACGGATTTCGACACCATGCTGAAGGAAGGTCGCAAACTGTCGAAGATCGCCGACAATATTGCGGTCAAGGTGCCGCTGACCGAGGCGGGGCTCAAGACCTGCAAGGCACTCAGCGACGATGGCGTCATGGTGAACGTGACCCTGTGCTTTTCCCCGGCCCAGGCCCTGCTGGCGGCTAAGGCCGGCGCGACCTTTATCTCGCCTTTCGTCGGGCGGCTGGACGATATCGGCCAGGACGGCATGGACCTGATTGCCGACGTCGTCACGATATATGAGAATTACGGCTTCGCCACCGAAGTGCTGGTCGCTTCGATCCGCCACCCGGTGCATGTGGTACAGGCCGCGAAAATGGGCGCGGGCGTCGCCACGCTGCCGCCGAAAGTGCTGCGCCAGCTGTTTGCGCACCCGCTGACCGATAAGGGCCTCGCCGCCTTCCTGAAGGACTGGGAAGCGACGGGTCAGTCGATTCTTTAACGCCGGTTTCAGGCCCCGAACGGGTCGGGGCGCGGGCCGGTCGTCGACGGAGGAGAATGCGATCATGAAACCCTCTCCCGGCAGTCATCCCGCGCCGACCGGCGTTGAAGCCAAGGACGTTGTCAGTTTTCTTCGCGACAATCCGGGGTTTCTGAACGAGCACCCGGATCTCCTGTCCGAGCTGGACCCGCCGAAACGCAATGGCGGGAAGGGCGTCTACGATTTTCAGGAAGCCATGATCCGGCGCCTGCGGGACCGGATCGAAGAGACGACCGATGTCGCGCGGGAACTGATCGATACCAGTCGCGAAAACCTGAACAGCCAGTCGCGGGTTCACGAATGTGTTCTGCGACTGCTCAGCGCGAACTCCTTCGAACAACTGATCAACCTGGTTCAGACCGATGTCGCGGTCGTGCTGGACATGGATGTCGTCACGCTGGCGGTGGAATCGGCGAATGCCGAGGACTTTCCGGTGCGCAGCGTGACCCTCGTCCCGCCGGGATTCGTGGACCGTTTGATCGGAACGGACCGGGACATGCTGCTGCGGGCCCACATATCGGGCGATCCGGACCTTTTCGGCGGGGCTGCAACCCTGGTGCAGAGCGATGCGCTGGTCCGGCTGCAGATTTCAAACTCGTCACCGCCGGCCCTGCTGGCCTTCGGGCACCGCGACCCGGAGAAGTTCCATCCCGGTCAGGCAACCGAACTGATCGGCTTCCTGTCGGCGGTGCTCGCCCAACTGGTGCGCATTTGGCTGGATCTGCCCGAATAGCGGCACCCCTAGTCGGAAGGCTGCGGCATGGGCGATGATCGTTTCGATCTGTCGCAGCATCCCGTCACCGGGGACGGTCCGACAGCAAAGGCCTATCGCGCCTTCCTGGGTTGGTTGAGCGACGAACGGCGGCTCAGCCCCCATACGATTGCGGCTTATAGCCACGACGTCGAAGATTTCCTGACCTTTCTGACACGGCATCTGGGCGCACCGCCGGATCTATCCGACCTGGCCGATCTGCGACAACTGGATTTCCGGTCCTGGCTGGCGCGATTGTCGGAAGATGGCGTTCAGGACGTTTCCCGGGCCCGAAAACTGTCGTCGATCCGTACCTTCTTTCGGTATCTGCGCAAGAAGGGTCTGGTCGAAAACGATCGCCTGCAACTGGTCCGCGCCCCCAAGATACCCCATTCCGTCCCGAAGCCGTTGAGCGTGCCGGACGCGGAACTGCTTCTCGAATCGGCAGGGGATTTCGAAACCGAAAGCTGGGTTGCGAAGCGCAATATTGCCCTTCTGACCATGTTGTACGGGTGCGGTCTTCGCATAGCCGAGGCACTTTCCCTCAATGAAAAGGACGCACCGTCGGGCGATGCGATGCGGGTGCTGGGGAAGGGAAACAAGGAACGCTTCGTGCCGGTCCTGCCGGCGGTGCGGGACGCACTTTCCGCCTATCTTTCGGAAAGCCCGTTTGCCGGTGACCCGGACGGTCCGCTGTATCGCGGTGTACGTGGCGGGCGGATGAACCAGGATACGGCGCGCAAGCCGATCCGGATGCTGAGGATTGCACTGGGGCTTCCGGACACTGCGACGCCACACGCCCTGCGGCACAGTTTCGCGACCCATCTTCTTGCAGGAGGCGGTGATCTGCGCGCCATCCAGGAACTGCTCGGCCATGCCTCGCTCAGCACGACCCAGCGATACACGGAAGTCGATACCGCGCGCTTGATGGCGGAGTATGCGCGGGCTCATCCGCGTGCCAGACGGTGAGGCCGCGACGAAACGTGTCAGGCCGTTTACAGTCCGCATGCCCCTTGGTATATCCCACCCGCGCGGTCGTTCGCGCGTCCCGGCACGGTCTTTCCCAAACGGGTGGAGCGGAGGAGGGCATCGGGATGCGGAACGGCGGACGAAGTCGAAAGCGGGGGTGACCGTGTTCAGCGAAACACGGTGGGTCCCGGCGCATCAGGGATACGCCATCTCATGAAAATTCTTGCCGGCAACTCGAACAAGCCGCTTGCCGAAGCGATTTCCGCTTACCTCAACGTTCCTCTGACCAAGGCCTCGATCCGACGGTTCTCCGATATGGAGATATTCGTCGAGATCCTGGAGAACGTGCGCGGCGAAGACGTGTTCGTGGTTCAGTCGACGAACTATCCGACCAATGACAATCTGATGGAACTGCTGGTGATGATGGACGCGTTGCGGCGCGGCTCCGCCCGGCGCATCACGGCGGTCATTCCTTATTACGGCTACGCCCGGCAGGATCGGAAAACCGGACCCCGGACGCCGATCTCGGCCAAGTTGGTTGCCAACCTGATCGAGACGGCGGGCGCAAACCGCGTCCTGACGCTGGATCTGCATGCCGGTCAGATTCAGGGCTTCTTCGAAGTCCCGACGGACAACCTCTTCGCCCTGCCGGTCCTGCACAAGGATCTGCAGGAGATGCTGAAGAATGAAGACGAGCTGATGGTCGTCTCGCCCGATGTCGGCGGTGTGGTGCGCGCGCGTGCGCTGGCGAAACGCCTGGAGTGCGATCTGGCGATCATCGACAAGCGCCGCGAAAAGGCAGGCGTGTCCGAGGTGATGAACATCATCGGGGAGCCGAAGGGCCGGACCTGTATCCTGATCGACGACATCGTCGATTCCGCCGGCACGCTGTGCAATGCGGCTCAGGCGCTGGTCGATGCCGGGGCCAAGTCGGTCCATGCGGTCGTCACTCATGGCGTCCTGTCCGGCGGAGCAGTGGCGCGTGTCGCGGCATCGCCGTTGGAGCAACTGGTGATTACGGATTCGATCCAGGCGACCGAAGCGGTGCGTGTCAGCCACAATGTCCGACAGGTTACGATCGCCCCGCTTCTGGCCGAGGCGATCCGCCGGATTTACGAAGAAAAATCGGTTTCCAGCCTCTTCGATTGAGTGTAGAAGAGGCCGCTTTTCGGGCGCCGGGCGGTCAAGGCCGATCCGGGCGCGCGAAATATTGGCCCTGGAAGGGCCCCAGCCGACACCCCTGGAGGTCGGTCGCCGGATCGGAGGTCGGTTCGGTGGATGCTAAAATATTGAGGAGAAACAAGATGGCTGAGAAAGCGATCTTCCCCGCGAAACCGCGGGAGCGGGCAGGTAAGGGGGCAGCCCGTGCGGTCCGCCGCGAAGGCCTTGTGCCGGGTGTCGTCTATGGCGACAACAAGGATCCCCTGACGATTGCGGTCGATCCGCGTCATATCATGAAGCAGCTGGAAATGGGCCTGCTGTTCAACACGATCTACACGGTCGAAGTTGAAGGCGGCGCCAAGGAGAAGGCCCTGCCGCGCGATGTGCAGTTCCATCCGGTCACGGATGCGCCGCTGCATATCGACTTTATGCGCCTGCGCAAAGGCTCGAAGATCAACGTCAACATCCCGGTCACCTTCATCAACGAAGATGCCAGCCCGGGTATCGACGAAGGCGGCATCCTGAACGTCACGCGTGACGAAGTCGAACTGATGTGCCCGGTCGACGACATTCCGCACGAAGTCGTCTGCGACCTGACCGGCACCCAGATCGGCGATACGATCCGTATCTCCATGGTCAAGCTGCCGGAAGGCGTCGAGCCGGTCATTCAGGATCGCGATTTCGTCGTTGCCAACATTGCGGCCGCCGCGATCGCGGAACCGGTCGAGGGTGCGGAAGACGACGAGGACGTGGCAGCCGAAGGCGAAGAAGCCACGGAAGCCGAAGGCGAAGAGGAAGAAGAGTCCGAGGAGTAATCCTCCGTTTCGGACGAAAGGCGGTATCCCATGCGTCTCGTCGTTGGGCTCGGCAATCCCGGACCGAAATACGAGCGCAACCGCCACAATGTCGGATTTCTGGCGGTGGACGAAATCGTCCGCCGCCATTCCTTTTCCGCCTGGCGTAGCCGGTTTCAGGGCCTGACCTCGGAAGGCGATGTCGCCGGAGAGAAGGTTCTGATCCTCAAGCCGGCGACCTTCATGAACGAGAGTGGACGCGCCGTCGGCGAGGCCATGCGCTTCTTCAAGCTGCAGCCCTCGGACGTGACGGTGCTGTATGACGAATTGGACCTTGCCCCGACCCGCATCAAGGTGAAGCAGGGCGGTGGCAATGGCGGCCATAACGGTCTGAAGTCCATCGATGCGCATATCGGCAAGGATTATTGGCGCGTGCGGATCGGCATCGGCCATCCCGGTGACAAATCCCGGGTTGTCGGTCATGTCCTGTCGGATTTCAGCAAGGCCGAATGGCCGGATTTCGAACGACTGCTGGATGGAATCTCGGATCGGTTCGATCTTCTGGCGCAGGGCCGGGCCTCGGATTTCATGTCCAAACTGGCCATGGATCTGAACCCGTCGAAATCGGCGCCACAGTCTAAGGAAAGCAGTCCGGCTGCCGTGACCCCGGCGAGGGCTGGTGCCGAGAAGCCGGAAACCGGTCTGGCGGCCCAATTGAAGAAATGGATGTCCGGCGGTCCGGACGATCAGTGATGAAAAGTTAGGAGGGGGCCCATGGGCTTCAATTGCGGTATTGTCGGTCTGCCCAATGTCGGCAAGTCGACCCTGTTCAACGCGCTGACCGAAACGCAGGCCGCCCAGGCCGCGAACTTTCCGTTCTGTACGATCGAACCGAATGTCGGTCGCGTCGCCGTGCCGGATCCGCGCCTGGACAAGCTGGCCGACTTGGCAAAATCCGCGAAGATAATCCCCACGCAGCTCGAATTCGTGGACATTGCGGGTCTGGTCAAGGGCGCTTCCAAGGGTGAGGGACTCGGCAACCAGTTCCTCGGCAATATCCGTGAGGTCGATGCGATCTGCCATGTGCTGCGCTGTTTCGAAAGCGGAGACATCACCCATGTCGAAGGGTCAGTCGATCCGCTGCGCGATGCGGAAACTGTTGAGACCGAACTGATGCTTTCGGACATGGAAAGCCTGGAGCGGCGCATTCAGCCGATCCAGAAGAAGGCGAATTCCGGCGACAAGGAAGCCAAGGCCGAGATCGCCCTGATGAACAAGGCGCTGGACCTGTTGCGGGACGGCAAGCCCGCCCGCATGGCCGATCTGACGCCGGAGGAAGAAGTTCCGTTTCGCCGATTGCAGCTGATCACGTCGAAGCCCGTCCTCTATGTCTGTAATGTGGAGGAGGATTCGGCAGGGGTCGGAAATGAACATTCGGCGAAGGTGTTCGAAAAGGCCAAGGCCGAAGGTGCCGAAGCGGTGGTGATTTCCGCTGCGATCGAGGCCGAGGTCGCTCAGCTCGACACCGAGGAAGAGCGCCGCGAGTTTCTCGACACGCTGGGGCTGGAGGAAACCGGTCTCGCACGGGTCATCCGGGCTGGATATTCACTCCTGGACCAGATTACCTTCTTCACGGTCGGGCCCAAGGAAGCTCGCGCCTGGACCGTGTTCCGTGGCGCGAAGGCGCCGCAGGCCGCCGGGGTCATTCACACCGATTTCGAACGAGGCTTCATCGCCGCCGAAACCATCGCCTATGACGACTATGCCGGTCTGGGCGGCGAAGCGGCCGCCAAGGAAGCGGGGAAGGTGAGACTGGAAGGGCGCGATTACCTGGTAAAGGACGGTGACGTCTTCCATTTCCGTTTCAACGTCTGATACCGGATTCAGTCTGACGGCATCGCGTGGTTGACTTGACCCGCCGGAGGCGCAGACAATCGCCTTTGAATGTCAAGGGTCTTTCAATTGCCGGGACAGGAATAGACACATGAAGCGCGCCGTGCAGTCGTTGGTCGGGATCGCGATTGCGGTCGCAGTGGTGGTCTGGGTTCTGGTCGGAACACAGCAGGATCCCGTAACCGCCATCAACACCAACGAGGCCAATGTTGCCATCCACGGCTACGATCCGGTGGCCTATTTCACGGAGGGTCGACCCGTCGCCGGTTCCAGTGATTTCCAGGCGACCTATCGGGATGCCGAGTTTCTGTTCTCCACGGCGGAAAACCGGGATCGCTTCTTGGCTGACCCCGAGAAATTTGCCCCGGCCTATGGCGGCTATTGTGCCTATGGCGTTACCCAGAAGCAGAAATTCGATATTGATCCCAATGCGTGGGAGATCGTCGGCGACCGCCTGTTCCTGCAATTGGATCCGGGAACGCGCCTGATCTGGCTGGAAAAGCGTGACGATCATATCGCGACGGCGGACACGCTGTGGCCGGAAATCAAACCAATTCCGGCGAAAGACCTCTAAGGAAACGGCTCAGCGCTTCGATTCACGCTGAAGCGCCCATTTGATCCGCGTTCCTTCCGGGCCGGTGACGCCGGTCAGCAGTATCTGCTGGGTCCGTTTGGTTTCCTGCGGCCCGCCCAGATAGACGCTGTCGGTAAGCGACATCGCGGCACCGCTGACCCGCAGGCGCCACCCCGTGCCGGAAGGGGTCTTCAGCAGCGCCGACGCGTTGTTCGACAGGAGGGAGACCTGAACCTTCGGATGCAGGTGGAAACGCGCCGTGAAGGTGTGCCCCTCCGGCCCGTCCAGCACATCCTCCCCACGCAGGTCGGTGCCCTCCGGTGCCAGATAGAGGCGGCGGGTATGGGTGACGCCGAAGGGTTTTGCATAACCGTCATGGGACATTTCAACCCAGACCGCACCGTCGGCCTCATTGCGCTCGACGACGGTGCTGGCGCGACGGCGGCCGATCCGGCCATCCTTGCCGATCTCATCCGCGTTCGTGTCTTCAATGCCCAGGGTGGAATGGGCGGCGGTACTGCGTTGTGCCCGGGCCCAGTCTCCTTCGGTCAGGCGCGCGGCGCCGCAATTCACGATCAGTCGTTCAGCGGCATAACTGACTTCGATCGCCAATGGGGCGGCATGGGCGTGGGCATCGAACGGATGGCCCGGCGGGGCGCCGGCATCCGCCAGGACGTTCAGCTTGCCGGATATCAATTTCTCGAAGCCGCCATGCGGGCATCGTAGCGGCGCCCGACCGCGCGCATCGGCCCGCCCCAGAACCGTATCGATTTCCCCGCTATCGCCTTCGCGGCTGTCATGGAACAGGGCGAGGCCACCGTCTCCATGCCGGAAGAATCTCAGCACCGGCGCCATCCGATCGATGGCGGTGATCAGGCCGATGGGAATCTCCCGCTGCATTTCCTGAAACAGTTCCTTCAGGCCGACGAGATCGCGCATGACCTCGAACTGGATGCGCGGGCTGCGGGTCGCATGACAGCCATCCGGCAGGATGGAGAAGGACAGCTCACGCTCCAGCAAGCCGATCGCGGCCCCGGCACGGGATGAAAACATCGGCAGCATCAAACAGGCCTGAACATAGCCGATGATGCCCTGGAGGCGTTCCGCGCCGATACCGTCCGAACCGGCATAATGTGCAAGGTGGCGAATCTGCCGGCCCAGCGATTCCAGCATCGCTTCGGTGCGCTCGCCGCTCAGCCCGTCCGTGACCAGACGCCAGTGATAGAGCCAGGCACGCACCCGTCGGCCGACCGTTCCGGCGGACCAGGCGATGCGGTCGTTGGCCGGTTTGCTTCCGGCCAGATCGCGTTCCAGCCATTCCAGCGTCAGACGTTGGGCGCATTCGCCTGCTTCGTCGCCGCCGGCGGCCTCCAGATCCCGCAGCCATTCGAAGGAATGCGCCGCATTGCGCCATCCGGGTCCGGCTTCGTTCTGGTCCCACAGGGACTCCGCGGGTGTCACGGTGGTGCCGGCGAAGGTGTAACGGCCCGACGCGATGGCTCGGCCGCGGGCGGGATCACCGGGCCAGGGGTCCGGCACCGTGCGATAGGGCGCGCCGGGACGTGGCCCGGACAGCATGATGCCGTACAGGCCCAGCATTCCCGCCAGGCGCGCGGTCCTGTACCGCACCTCCTGTCCAATCGGGTTGGGCGGAATCGTTACCGGTTCCATGATGGCCCGTGGCCCTTTCGAATGGCTTTACTCGCCGCGCAGACGGCGAATATTCCGTGCATATGCGTCCGGTCCGCCGCGGAATGTCGCGGTGCCGGCGACCAGAACGTCGGCACCTGCGGCCACCGCGCGCGGGGCGGTTTCGAAATTGATACCACCATCGACCTCCAGGTCGATCTCGCGGCCCGTCGCGTCGATCATCTCGCGCAGGCGGGCAATCTTTTCCAGCTGACTTTCGATGAAACTCTGTCCACCGAAACCCGGATTGACCGACATGACGAGAATCAGGTCCAGCATATCCATCACGGGTTCGACCACCTGGATCGGCGTCCCAGGGTTCAGCACAATCCCGGCTTTCTTGCCGAGGGCGCGGATGCTCTGAAGCGTGCGATGCAGATGCGGGCCGGATTCCGGATGAACCGACAGGATATCGGCTCCCGCCGCGGCAAAAGCCTCGATATAGGGGTCGACGGGCGCGATCATCAGATGAACATCGAACACCTTTTCGGTATGCGGGCGCAGGGCCTTTACCACCGCCGGACCGATGGTGATGTTCGGCACGAAATGGCCGTCCATGACATCGATATGGATGTAATCCGCACCGGCGCCATCGATGGCCGCCACTTCGGAGCCCAGGGCGGCGAAATCCGCGGACAGGATGGACGGTGCAATGCGGGTGGACTGCTGCGTCACGTCGGTACTTTCGGCAAGGTTTCGATCTGTATCTAGGTAGTCCCGGATTCGCCCGGACGCAACCGCACCCCACGCTCAGCCGGAAGATTCCGTGACCGGCGTATAGGCGGTCATCGGCTCGGCGATGCCGGGTAGAACCACGTTATCGATCGCGCGCAGCGCATGATCGTTCCCGACGGCGCCTGCGGTTTCGGCGGATATCAGAATGCGGGTGCCGTGCTCCTTGTTTGCGGCCTCCAGCCTAGCCGCCAGATTGACCGTTTCACCGTGCACCGTATAACCCCGGCGACCGGCACCACCGACGGAGCCCGCCACCAGCTGACCGGTGGCAATGCCGATCCGCGGCGTCATGGTCTCACCGCCGAAGGACGCGCCCGCACAGGTCTCCAGGATATCCCGGGCGGCGTCGAGGGCACGACGTTCGTGGTCCGTCAGGTCGGTCGGGGCATTGAAGACCGCCAGGGCGGCATCCCCCTGATACTGGGTGATGATCCCGCCATGTTTGCCGATACACGCCGCAACACCATCGAAATAGTCGTTCAGGACCGCGACCGTCCGTTCCGGGCCGAGCCGTTGCGTCATTGCCGTGAAGCCGGCCAGGTCGCAGAACAGAACCGTCGCCCGTCGCTGCTCCGGGGGCAGGATGCCGCCGGATGCGATCATCGCATCGGCAACGGTGTCGGGGACATATTGCCCGAAGGCCTCCCGCACCGCCTGCCGGCCCTTTTCCGATTCGATCTGACGCGCGACCAGGCGGCGCGCGCGATAGACGATCAGGCTCAGGATGCCAGCCGTTGCCAGAATGACGATGGACTCCTGTATGCGTCCGAATCCACCGGTCCATTCCGTCGACAGGATATAGGACAGGAACTCCTGCCCCGTCGCGTCCGGCGGGATGTCATTCCAATCCAGGCTGCCCGGGTGGTCGATCGCCAGGAACAGCATCATCCAGCCGGCGACAATGCACAGCCCGGTCCACAGCACGACCCGGGGTGACAGGCTCATTCCCGTACTGATCAGCACCAGGAAGAAATACGGAAAATAGTTGAAATGATAGACCATGCCCGGCGGCACATGGTCGAAGAACAGCAGCAGCGACAGGGCGATTCCACCGATCACCAGCGCCACGTCGAGGCCGTAGAGGACGTAGGGCAGCCATCGCATCTGCGCGTAGCAAGGCGCCAGCCGGTAATGCAGCCCGGTGATCAGCGCGAACAGCATGCAGGCGCCCAGCGTGTGGTAGACCACGGGCGGGTTCCGGGTTACGCCGAGCCAGATGGCGATGGCGGCCAGAACGGCCAGACGGCCCAGCATGGCAAGCCGGGTGGAGGCGACCCGCTCCCGGGCGAAAATGTTCTGCGCATCCAGTCCCCGGCGCATGACCCGCTCAGTCCGGCAGCGGATACTGCACGAGGGTCAGAACGTTGCCGTCCGGGTCAAAGAAATGCGCCAGCGCACCGCCCCAGGGTTGAATTTCCGGGCGCCCGTCAAAGGGCACGCCCTTGCCTTCCAGTTCGGCAAATGCCGCCCGGATATCCTGAACGGCAAAGGACAGGCCGGTGAAACGGCCGGCCAGATCTTCGGCTTCCTCGCTGCCCGGTTCCAGCGCCTCCAGCATCAGCTTTGCAGATCCCGTGTCGAAGATCGCGACGCCTTCGTCCGAAACGGCGGGCGTCATGCCCAGCTTGTCCCGATAGAACTCCAGGGATCTTTCCAGATTGACGGTGAACAGGCGCACCGTGTCGATCGGTCCCAACATATCTGGCAGCACTCCGTCGCTGTGTCCGGTCTCGATTTCGCCGGGGCGGTTCTGTTTGACACATTGGTACTTCCTCCTCAACGTTCCAGAAAAATACGATAACGCGACACGGGAGGTGACCATGCGGTCCGTCACGCTGGCACAGGCGCGGATCATTATCGATCAGGCGCTTTCCGCCCCACGATCTTCGCCGGAACGTCGACTGGCCGTTGCCGTCTGTGATGCGGGCGGACATCTGCTGGCGTTCGAACGGGAAGGCGGTGCGCCACCGTTGCTGGGCCATATTGCCCAGGCCAAGGCACAGACCTGCATCGCCTATGGCAAATCGACCGCCGCCTTGATGGACATGGCAGAGCAGTGGCCAACATGGTTCGAAGGCATCAGCCGGGTCTCGATGGAACGCATGGGAATGCCGCTGATCGCGACCCGCGGCGGTGTGTTCATTCGCGATACCGACGGTTCCGTGATGGGGGCCGTGGGCGTGGCGGGTGAGGCCGGAGAATACGATGAAGCCAATGCCGTGGCCGGCATCCGGTCTGCGGGACTGGCCGTCGATCCTGAGTAGCCACGTCATTTCAGAACAATAAATCCATACAGAAACAGGGGTTTCCATGGCCGGCAGCACGCGTGCAAACGACATCCGCATCGAACTCTACAGCGACACGAAGACCCGTCCGTCGGCCGCCATGCTGGCCGCAATGGCGGAGGCCGCGACCGGTGACGAGCAGGCGAAGGAGGACCCGACCACCCTGTTGCTGGAGGAGCGGGTGGCCGACCTGCTGGGCAAGGACGCGGCGGTGTTTCTGCCGTCGGGAACAATGTGCAATCAGATCGCCCTGCAGATTCATTGCCGCCCCGGCGATGCGGTCGTTGCGGACCGGACCGCCCATATCATCGGCTTCGAAGGCGGCGGGGCCGGGGCGACCGCGGGCGCCAACATCCTGCCGGTCGACGGAGAGCGCGGTGTCTATTCGGTGGCACAGGCGGAGGCTGCCATTCCGCCGCGCAGCAATCGCTACGCGCCCCGTGTGACCCTGATCGAGGTGGAACAGACGGCCAATCTGGGGGGCGGAGCCGTTTGGCCGGTGGACCGTCTGGATGCGCTGGGCAAACTGGCGCGGGACAAGGATTGCGCCCTTCATATGGATGGCGCACGGCTGATGAACGCGGTTGCCGCGCTGGACGTTCCGGCGTCACGGATCGCGGCGGCGACCGACAGTGTCTGGATCGACCTGTCAAAAGGGCTGGGCTGTCCGATCGGTGCGGTACTGGCCGGATCGCGGGAGTTCATTTCCGAGGCCTGGCGGGTGAAGCAACGCATGGGGGGCGCCCTGCGCCAGTCCGGTTATCTTGCCGCGGCAGGGCTTTACGCGCTGGACCACAATGTCGAGCGGCTGGCGGACGACAATGCCAATGCGAAGCTCTTCGCGGAGGGTATTGCGGGCCTGCCCGGTATCGATCTGGACCCGACAACCGTCCACAGCAACATCGTCCTGTTTTACGTGACGGACGGTGCGCGACTGGACGCTCCCGGGATATCGGATGCCCTGATGAAGAAAGGCATCCGAATCGGAGCCTTCGACAAGCGTACCATGCGGGCGGTCACCCACCTGGATGTCACCCGCCCGCAGGTGGAGGAAGCCGTCGCAACGATGCAGGCCCTGTTGTCGGCCTGACGGCGGGTCAACCGGTCCAGCGCAGGGCCTGGTTCCGGCCGGCCTTCTTGGCATCATACAAGGCCGAATCCGCCTTTTTCAGGGCCTCTTCGATATCGATCTGCGGTTTCGGGGAAGGGGCCACGAAGACACCGACGCTCATTGAGACAGAGATTTCGGTATCGCCGACCGTTACCGGTTCGGCCGCGTAGCCCGACACAAGGCGGCGGCACATCCCTTCGGCGGCCTCGGCGTTGTTGACCAGCACCGCGAAGGCGAATTCCTCGCCCCCCATGCGACCGAAATTGTCCTCGGCACGGAAGAATTTGCGCAGGCGCCGGGCGGTCTCGTTCAGGACGGCATCCCCGGCATCGTGGCCATGGGCGTCGTTGATCTTCTTGAAATGGTCCAGGTCGATCATCCCGATGGCGACCAGCCGTTCGTAGCGGGCGGCCATGGCGCATTGCTTCTTCACCTGATCCAGGAAGCAGCGGCGGTTGGGAATGCCGGTCAGTTCATCGTAATGGGCCATGCGCTGCAGCGAGTAGTTGGCGTCGCGCAACTCCTTCGTTTTCTCCGACACCAGTTCTTCCAGGCTGTGCTTCAACTGTCGCAGATCCTCGTTCCGCTTGGAAAGCTGATCGGCGTAATAGGTCTGGTCCGTGACGTCG
Organism: Alphaproteobacteria bacterium; assembly: GCA_033344895.1. NCBI lineage: Bacteria > Pseudomonadati > Pseudomonadota > Alphaproteobacteria > Alphaproteobacteria bacterium. Next base: position 804,347 of record JAWPMN010000001.1, on the reverse strand, counting down.
CGTTCGATCGCCGCGAAATGCGTCACCTTTCCGAACTGATTGCGCAGTGGAAAGATGTCCATGTCCAGCCAGTAGGGTTTTCCTGTCTTGGTATAGTTCAGGATGACCTCGCGGATCGGCTGGTGTTTTTCTAGGGCCTTGCGAATGCGCTTGCGGCACTCCTCGTCCGTTCCCCGCCCCTGCAGGATTCTGGGTGTCTCGCCGATTGCCTCCTCCGCCGTGAACCCAGTCAGTTCCTCGAAGGCGCGGTTGACGAAGACGATCTGGGGACCGAACGGTGCCTTCACGCTATCCGAGTCGGTTACGATGACGACGTCGCGGGTATTTTCGATGACGTCGCGGTAGGAGAACAGATGCCGGCGCGCCGTGATCTCGTTGAATGTGACGATGATGAAGCCTTCGCCGCCGAACTCCTCCCCGACTTCCGGATAGGCGTTCACCAGGAACCAGTTTACCTCACGCGTGGCCGGGCTGTACTGACCGATCATCTCGTTGATCAGGGGTTTTCCGGTGTTCAGGACCTGCTTCACCGGATAGGCGTCGATCGGAATCTTCTGTTGGTATTCGTCGATGAAGTACCAGCCGGGGTCATAGGCATCCCGGCCGATGACCTGGTTGTAGTTCATGTCCAGCAGTTTCAGCGCGGTCGGATTGGCATAGACGATGGATGTATCCAGCCGGTGAATGACCACGCCGATATGGGCGTGCTTCAGCAGGCTCTTCAGATTGATCCGGTCTAACTCGTCCGTCTCTGTTTGCATGTCCAAAGCTATCCTCCCCGATAACGTTTGGATTGTCCGGCTGTGGGCGCCCGATGCCCCATAGAGTGCCAGAACGCCCAGATTATCAGCAACATTCGAGCCTGCCCAGAGACCGTAGGTAGTTCTGGTTGCATCAATTCCCGGCTGCTACCAGGGCTGGACGACAAGGTCGGGCCAGATTGTCGTCCATCGCCCCGCCTTCTCGGCATAGACAGATGGAATGTTCAGGCGGTGGTTCGGAACGATCCGGCCGCGCAGGGCATTGCCGACGCCGAACGGGGCGTAGAGAACCGGCTTGCCCGTGGGCCCGCGAGTGAGGGCAATGGCCGTGGTTTTGGACGGGAATCGCAGTACGGCATGCTGGGCTTCCCGAACGGGCGGATAGGGGATGCCGAATTTCTCGCGGTACCAGATCGGGACACGGGCCTGATTGCGGACCTGCACGCGGATCGGAAGATCGGCGAACAGGTCGGCGGCGCGGCGGATGACCCGGTCTTCGGCCTCCCAGGATCGATCCGGGTCCAGGTAGATCAGGTCGTAATCCGCTATGTCCGCTTCGGCCGCACGGCCAGCGTTTCGGTTCCAGACCGGCTGAACCAGGCATCCGGAAGTCAGCCAGGTTCCGGGCGGCATGACATCCAGCCGGCGCAGGATTTCGACATTGAACCGGTTTGCCAGGCAGAGGGAGAGGAAAGTGTCCCGCGACATGCCCGCCAGTATAGGGGCCGGGGCCGGAAGAGCCATCGTCTCCCGGCCCCGGTCTCGGCCCGATCTCGGCGACAGGGTTACTCTTCGATTCTACCGGGCAGACTGAGATCGCCCGAGGCCACATCGAAGACATCGGTGACGCAAAGCAGCGGCGCGTGGAGGTTGGCGTTCACACGCAGGCCGCTGGTCACCCCGTCATAGGCGATGCCGGTGAGATCCTGATCGTGTGCGAAGGGCACCTTCACATCGACGGACGGACCGTGCAGCAGAGGCTGCCAGCCGGGACTGTCGATCAGGATCGGCAGTCCGGGCCAGGTCCGGGGCAGGTTGGGTGTCGTTCCTTCCGGAATATCCAGAACCTTCAATGCGCCGGGGCCGCAGGCTTCGTCCGGGCCCAGGACGACCCAGTGGCTGTGCCACAGATTGCCGTCATTGGCGGTATCGCCGTCGCCGTTCTCGTCGAATAGCGGCGTATCGTCGAAGTCGGGATGGGCGGTGACCGCCAGCGACAGGATACCGGCCCCGCTATCGAACCCCACCGCGGATGCATCCAGCCCGGTGGGCCAGACATAGGCGAAGACGTCCGACCCGGCCAGTTGACCGCTGGCCGTCGGTCGGGTTTCGCCCGCCGTGCCCGAAACCGCCATGTGAAAGGTCGCGACATTGCCGTCGACGGTCACCTTGGCATGGACGATGTCGAAATCGGCGTGGCGGGCGGAATTCGGCGCGGCCTGAATGCCGCCGGTATGGCTGTCATGGGCGGAGACGGGCCCGACCGACCAGAGTAAGGCGGCCGCGGTCGTCGCGAGGAGGCTTCGAACCAGCCTGCTCTGGCCCGGATTGGGGTTCCATGTCATGATTGGGGACTTCCTTTCTGTGCTGAGAGAGGTTGTAAACGGACGCTCCGGTCGTTGCCGCGGCCGGGGCGTCTTTCGGTCAGGCCGGTGGTCCCGTTTCGAACCGGCGGGCATTGCGCCGGGCCAGATCGGGATCGGCCGCCTCGTGTTCGGCGCAGTCGAGACGCAGCTGCGCCTCCCCGAATGCGGCGTTCACGAAGTCGCAGTGATGCGGCTTGGCCGCATCGTCATAATGGTGGGGCCGGAAGAACCGGCAGGTGACGCAGAGCCGCTGCGGCGCGATGGCGCCCGCGTCCTGCAGGCCGCGTACAAGCTTCACCAGGACGCGATTCAGATCGCCCCGGTCGCGTGCGGGCAGACCATCGATCACCCCCTTCAAAGCGATGTCACCGCCATCCAGTTCCGCAATGGTCCGGGTACCGTCCCGGGTCAGGGTCGCCAGCACCGCGCGGCCGTCCTGCGGGTCACGGACCCGCTCCAGACTGCCCTTGGCGACCAGCGCCGAGACGGCATCGCTCACCGTGGCCTGGGTTGCCCCGACCTGCGCGGCAAGCCGGGCGATCCGCATCGGCCCGTGCCGGTATACCAGGTGCAGGATCGAGATCTGCGTCGGTGTCAGGCCCAACCGTTCGCCGTCCTGCCATCCCTGCTGACGCAGATAGGCGGCGATCCGTTTCAGGCCCTCGACGGGCTGGGCACTGTCGTTCGGAAGATAGCTCATGACATTTATATAGGACTCCTAATTAAAATTGGCAAGAGACGGCTGCGGGGGGGCGTGAAAATATTGTTTGCCGCCCCTCTGGTGGCGGGTCGGGACCGCGACGATATCTCCTGCGGCTTCTTCTGGAGTGACCCCGCCATGTCCCTGTCCGTCCGGCTGTCCTGTGCGACAGTCGCGTTCCTGATCTCCATGCTGATCGGCAGCGAGATCTTTGCCGTGCTGTCCGCCGTCTTCTGGGCGATTGTCGGAACGCTGGACCTGCCGCCTCCGGTCCTGACCGTCGCGCTCTGGCTTGCGGCGGCGATCAGCGTCGCGGCGACCCTGCGCCTGGGCATTTACGTCTATGGTGTCGAACGCCGAAACGCGTCTGTCTCCGGACTGGTGTGACCTGCCGGCATCCTGAAACGGAAAGGGCGGCCCGCAATGGACCGCCCTCCTTGTCGGCATACCGATGCGGCGCTTATTTCAGCGCGGCGATGATTTCCGGCGAATTCAGGATCGCGGCGATCTTGCGGCCGTACTCGGCCGAGACGCCCTCCCCAACCGTGCTGGGCATGCTGCCCAGGTTGCCGAGATTGTCCGGTCCCGTGAAGGATTTCGACGCCAGCTCGTTACCTTGATCGTCGAACACAAAGACCTTCAGGTCATAGTGCAGAGCGGTGTTGAAGAAAGTATCCGACTTCAGTTCGAACATGGTCACCAATAGCGACCGGTCACGTCCGGCGTCAAACAGCATGCTGCGGGTCTCATCCACGCCGGTTAGCGGTGCTGTCGTGACCGGCGTCGCGGTGATGCCTTTCCGGGCAAGCGCCTTGGTGATTGTCGACGTGACGTCTTCCGCCAGGGGATTGGTGCTGGTTGTCAGAACGTCGAACGGATTGCCGAAGCCGCCCCGTTGCAGGCCAACGAAATCCGGCGTCTTGTCGGAGCTGACGATATAGGGCCGCAGGTCCACGGTCGCGACCGCTACGGATTTATCCGTATCGACCGCCGTATCGACCGTATCCAGGTCCATCTGATACGTATTGCCGGCGGCGCACCCGCCCAGCAGAACAATGAAAGAAATAAGGGCAAAAAGCCTGGTCATCGGAACTCCCCTCTCCACTCGTCCTCGTTGAGACCTCTGTCCGATTGGACGTAAACGCGTGTAGCCGCGGCGGGGGGCGGTGTAAAGTGAATTGGAGAGGACTTTCGCGGCATGTGCCCGGCTGGAAAGCGCCGCGCCCGGCGCTAGATTGACCATTGTCATTCCGACAGAGGCAAGGAGCGTCGACATGCGATATCTCATCCCCGTTCTGGCGGGCCTCATGATCCTTCTCGGCGTCGCGGCGACGGCCATGGCCCATCACGGCTGGCGCTGGACGACCGGCGGCAATATCGAACTGACCGGCGTCATCCAGTCGGCGAAACTGGGCAACCCTCACGGCGTCCTGAAAGTCGATGCGGAGGGCGAGATCTGGACCGTCGAGGTCGGCCAGCCCTGGCGCAACGAACGCGCCGGCGTGCAGGACGGCGACTTGGCGGAAGGCGTCGAAATCCGCATCATCGGCGAACCCGCCGCCGACCCGTCCCAGAAACTGCTGAAGGCGGAAACGTTCTATATCGGCGACCGGGAATTCGTGCTCTACCCGGAACGGAACTGACCCCCGGCGATGGAGGCGCTGCTGACAGCCCTGGCGGAGACGCCGCCCGCCGCCTATCTGCGAACCGCCCGCTGGGGCTACGCCGCCGTCAGCGCCGCGCATATCCTGGGGATCGCGCTGCTGATCGGCGCCGTCGTTCCGATGAATCTGCGCCTGCTGGGCTGGCACGGGAAGGCGCTGGACAGCGCCGCGCTGATCCGCGTCCTGCGGCCCTGCGCCATGGCGGGACTGACCCTCGCCGCCCTGACCGGGCTGCTGCTGTTCAGCATTCAGCCCGCCGACTATCTGGCACTCTCCGTCTTCCAGGCGAAGCTCGCGCTCGTCGTCCTGGGCACTGTCGCCGCCCTGTGGGGCAGCCGCCGGACGCCGCCCGGCCATCCTCGCACCCATGCCCTGGTCTCGCTCTCCTGCTGGATCGCCACGTTGATCTGCGGCCGGATGATCGCCTTCGCGGCGTGACGGGAAGCCTCCCGGCAACAGTCTCTCGGCAATCGTCCCCGGGCGTGCTCCTATGGCGCCCATCGATCATCCGACCCGGGGGAGACCGCCATGACCGACCTGACCATCCTGAACGGCCCGAATCTGAACCTGCTGGGGGAGCGGGAGCCGGAAATCTACGGCGCCACGACCCTGCCGCAGATTGAGGAAGCCTGCACCGGTTTCGCGAAGACGCTGGGCCTGTCCATGACCTTCCGTCAGTCGAACTATGAGGGTCAACTGATCGAATGGATTCACGAGGTCCGCAAGACCGGCCGCGCGATCATCCTCAACCCGGCGGGCCTGTCCTTCCATTCCGTGCCGCTGCTGGACGCGCTGAAGACCTTCGACGGCCCGATCGTGGAGGTCCATATCTCCAACATCCACGCCCGCGACATCCACCACCGCCATTCCATCATCTCCACGGCGGCCACCGCCGTGATCTGCGGCCTGGGCCCCTATGGCTATCTGATGGCGATGCTGTCGGCGGCCCGCATGCTGGACGCCGTGCCGGACGGCATGCCCGCGCCGCTGCGGACGCTGCCGGTATAGGGGGAAGAGAATCGCAGAGGCCGCAAAGAAGACGCCAAGGTCGCGGAGGAATCGGCGCCGACGGGACGGGCTAGAAGCCGATGAACACCATATCCAATGCATTGCGCAGTTCGTCGGCCTGCGACGCCAGCGACCCGACCGGCTTGCCAAGGATCGATACCGGCACGGCGGCGAGGTTCTGGGTGACCATGACATGATCCGCGCCGTTCAACGGAAAAACGGGGTTCAACCGCCGTGCCGGCGGCGGAGCCTCCGCGCGGGGCAGCAGTGGCACAACGACCCGTGTGCGCAACTCTTCCAGCAGTTCCACCTGAACGTCCAGCAGATACCCGGCGCCATCGGGCATGGCGTAGAGATCGTACTGTGCCACGGCCCTCCTCAGAACTGCCGGTACTTGTCGAGCGGCAGTCCGTTCGCCTCGACCCACCGGTTATAGCCATCCAGAGCCTCGGCGTTCTCTGCCTTCCACCGCGCCGCCTTCGCCTTCGCAACGGCCGCCCGCACACCTTCCTCCGCCGCTTGGGAAAGGTTGACGGACAGCGCCTTCGCCTCGCCGATCAGGGCGGCGTCGAGGGACAGGTTGGTGGGCTTTCTGGCATGGGCGGACATCGGAAACTCCATTGCTATACGCATACTATATGCGCATATCGCAAAATCCCCAATACCCGGTTCCGAGGCGCTGCGGCGGCTGCCGGTTCAGGGGAAGAGAACCGCAGAGGACGCAAAGAAGGCGCCAAGGACGCCCAGGGACCGTTGCCCCCATTTCCATCCCGTCATCCCCGCGAAGGCGGGGATCCAGGGAAACAGGCAGGGTCGTGCCACAGCGCCCTGGATTCCCGCCTTCGCGGGAATGACGGTGGTAGTTACCCCCGCATCCGTTCCGCCTTCGGGTCGAACAGGACTTCCTCGATCAGCGTGGCCTGTTTCACCTCGCCCAGGATTTCGATTTCGAATTGGGCGCCGTCTTCGATCATTTCCTTCGGGATCATGCCGATGGCGACACTTTTCTGGCTGTAATGGGCGTAGCCGCCTGAGGTGACGAAGCCGACGACCTTGCCGTCCTTGTAGATCGGCTCGTCGGCGACGCAGTCGGCGGCATCGGGGCCGTTGCCGGTGTCGACGATGAAGGTCGCCAGGTGGCGGGCGGGGGGATTGTCGCGTTCCTGGACGGCGACATCGTGGCCGATGAAATCGTTCTTCTTGAAGCTGATGAAACGGTCCAGACCGGTTTCGGCGCAGGTGAATTCCGGGCGGAATTCACGCATCCAGGAGCCGAAGCTCTTTTCCAGGCGCAGGCTCATCATCGCGCGCATGCCGAAGGGTTTCAGGCCCAGGTCTTCGCCGGCCGCCGACAGCGCCTCGTAGAGCGCGCATTGGTGGACGGCGTCGACATAGATCTCGTAGCCCAGATCGCCGGTATAGGTGACGCGGTTGACCAGGGCCGGGATCGGGCCGATTTCGACCGGCGTGCAGCTGAGGAAGGGCATCGCCGCGTTCGAGACGTCGCTGTCGGTGACGCGGGACAGCAGCTCGCGGGCATTCGGCCCGGCGATCTGGAAGCCGATACGCTGCAGCGAGACGTTCTGGAGCGCGACCGACCCGTCCTGCGGCAGGTGGTGCAGGAACCAGCGCATGTGGAAGGCCTGCGCGGAATAGGAGGCGGTGAGCTGCACCTCCTCCTCGGCCAGGCGGGCCATGGTGAAATCGCCGATGATCTTGCCCTTGGGCGACAGCATCGGGGTCAGGGCGATCTTGCCGATTTTCGGCACGCGGTTCGCCATGATGCGGTTCAACCAGTCGACGGCGCCGGGGCCGGAGACGAGATACTTGCCGAAATTGTGGATCTCGTTGATGCCCACGGCCTCCCGCACCGCGCGGCATTCGGCGGCGATGGCGTCGAAGGCGTTGGAGCGGCGGAAGGTCGGCGTTTCGAACAGCGGTTCGCCCTCGGGCGCGAAATAGTTCACATGTTCCAGCCCATAGCCGGAGCCGAAGACCGCGCGCTGCGCCTTCCACAGCCCATAGGCCGGGGTCGTCTGCAGCGGCCGGCCGACCGGCAGTTCCTCATTGGGGTAGGAGATGGAGAAGCGGCGCTGATAGTTCTCCTTCACCTTCATGCGGGTATAGGGGCGGGTGCAGTAATCGCCGAACCGGGCGACATCCATGGCATAGACGTCGCGGCCCGGTTCGCCCTCGACCATCCATTCGGCCAGGGTCAGGCCGACACCGCCGCCCTGGCTGAACCCGGCCATGACGGCGCAGGCGGACCAGTAATTGCGCAGGCCGGGGATCGGCCCGACCAGCGGGTTGCCGTCCGGCGCGAAGGTGAAGGGGCCGTTGATGATGGTCTTGATCCCGGCGCGCTCCAGCACCGGATAGCGCTTGAAGGCGGCGTCCAGCGGCTCGGCGATGCGTTCCAGATTGTCGTTCAGCAGCTCATGCCCGAAATCCCACGGCGTGCCGTCGACGGCCCAGGGGTCGCAATCCTGTTCATAGATGCCGATGACGAGGCCGCGGCCTTCCTGGCGCAGATAGGTCTCGCCCGCCGGGTCCATGACATGGGGCAGTTCCTCTTCACGCTTATAGACTTCCGGGATGTCGCCGGTCACCAGATACTGGTGCTCCATCGGGTGCAGCGGCAGCATGATGCCCGCCATCTCGCCGACCTCGCGCGCCCATAATCCGCCGGCATTGACGACATGCTCGGCATGGACGGTGCCCATCTCGGTCACCACGTCCCAGGTGCCGTCCGGGCGCGGGTTGGTCTCGATCACCCGGTTGCGCAGGACGATTTCGGCCCCGGCCATGCGGGCGGCCTTGGCATAGGCATGGGTCGTGCCCGACGGGTCCAGATGCCCGTCCAGCGGGTCGTAGAGCCCGCCCAGCACGCCGTCGACATTGGTGATGGGCGAAAGCTTCTTGATCTCTTCCGGCCCGACGATTTCCGTCTCCAGGCCCATGTACCGATGCTTCGCGCGCTCCGCCTTCAGATAGTCAAGGCGGTCCGGCGTCGTCGCGATGGTGACGCCGCCGACATGGTGCAACCCGCAGGACTGGCCGGTGATCTTCTCCAGCTCGCGGTACAGCTTGATCGTATAGCCCTGCAGCGCCGCCATGTTGGTGTCGGCGTTCAGCGTGTGGAACCCGCCGGCCGCGTGCCAGGTCGACCCGGAAGTCAGCTCCGACCGCTCGATCAGCATGATGTCGGTCCAGCCCAGCTTGGTCAGGTGATACAGAACCGAACACCCGACGACGCCGCCGCCGATCACCACCACACGCGCCTGATTTTTCATGGACAACCCCCGATCAAGACAGATCCGTACTCCCGTTAGGACGCGCGCACTCTGACTCGGTTTGAAAGCGGGGGAAAGTCAATCATGTATAGACATAACAATTTTCTGCATTTCGGTGATCCGGGGAAAAGCGGCGATCGTATAAATTTTTTGAGATGTGTGTGCGCCGGGTGTGTTAGGCTATGTTTGTCGACGTATCCTTGCAGCGGTCCGGGTGACGAAATGGGGAGGAGTCGAAAGTGACATTGAATGCTGGAAACTGCCGTTAGCCGACTTCTGAGCCCGGAAGAGGCGGCGTCCATCGAATTTCCGGAACTGCTGCAGGAAGCACTGCAAATCTGGCAGACCCTGCGCGGCCGGCAGCGCTTTCCCTCCCGCGATCAACTGGACCCGCTGGTTCTGCGCCGCCTGACGACGCATATCATGCTGTGGGAAGTGAGGGAGGCGCCGAAGGGCGAGGAATTCGTTGTTCTGATTGCCGGTGAGAGGGCCGTCCAGAACGGTGGCGGAAGGATGCGCGGCAAGACGCTGCCGAGTTTTCACGGCGACGATTATGAGGAAGTCTGGCGCGAGTTCGATGCGGTGCGCCGTACGGGAAATCTTCACTATTGCCTGCGCGGGGCGCACTGGATCCGTCAGCCCTACCTGCAGTTCCACCGTCTTCTCATGCCATTGGGGGAGGGCGATACCGTCACGCATCTGTTCAGCATTCTGGATTACGATTCCGCCGTGTCGCTGACCCCGATGGACAGTCTGATGCAGATCTGATCTGCGTGAACGGACGACGTCGGAGGTCGTTGCCCTGTCCGGCGAGGGCCGGCCGATGGCTTACATTTCCTCCTTCACCTGGGCGTAGGCCATCATGGCAAAGACGCCTGTCCCGCCGATGATGTTCCCGGCCGCCGCCATGAACAGGTAGCCGATACCGTGTTCCAGGCCGACCTCGCCGTTCAGCATCAGGAGGAAGGCCTCGATGGACCCGGCGACGACATGGGCGAAATCCCCGATCGCAATCAGATAGGTCATGGCGATCACGATCCAGACCTTGGCCTGCCCGGCGGAGGGCATCATCCAGACCATGGCGGCGATCAGGAAACCGGCCGGCATGGCCTGGAAGAAGACATCTGTCAGCGGGCGGTTCACTGCATGGCGCGAAACCTCCAGGAACGGCTCGAACTGTTCCGGGCTGAACAGCGGCAGGTGGCTGACCATCAGGGCGGCCAGAAACGTGCCGATCAGGTTGAAGGCCAGGACGACCGTCCAGAGCCGCGCGATGCAGACCAGCCGGTACCAGCTGGACTGCTCCAGCAGCGGCAGGATCACGGTGATCGTGTTCTCGGTAAAGAGCTGAAACCGCCCCATGACGACGATCAGAAAGCCGATCGTGTAGCCCAGATTTTCGATCAGGTAGAAATCCGCACCTTCCGGGGCGTGCAGTTTGAAGAACCCTTCGCAGAACAGCGAGAAGCTGATGCACAGCCCGGCTACCAGACCGGAGGAGGCCAGCGACTGGAACGGCCGCTCCAGTTCCTCACGGCCCTCCTTGGCGATCAGCTTGTAGATTCTGGACGATGGCAGCCGTAGCGTGCCGTTGTCCTCTTCCTGGGTGTCGGGTCGTTCGTCGGCCATTTTCGGTGTTCCGTTCGCCATCGCGTTGGGCGGGCGGCCAGACGACGCGCCGGCGACCCTATGAGAACCACTTCATTAACGCACGAACCACCTTCCGGGTTCGCTCCGAAAACAGACTTGGCGTGAAATAGCTTCCGGCGGCGCGTTTCGTGACCTCCGACAGGGTCGGGTAGGGGGCGATCAGGCCGGCGATCTGGCCCATCTTCTGCTTCTGTTGAACGGCCATGACCCAGGGCAGGATCAGGTCGCCGGCATGTCGACCGACCAGAGTGCAGCCCAGCGCACGGCCCTTGGTGTCGACCACGACCTTGGCGAAGCCGTCGGTTGCGCGTTCGGCCTGGGCGCGGTCGTTCTCGGCAAAGCTCCAGCGCAGGATCTGATAGCGGCCCTTGCCCAAGGTGTTTTCGGCGTCGGCTTCCGTCATGCCGACCTGGGCCAGCTCGGGATCGGTATAGGTTACCCAGGGGGCGGCGCTGTAATCCGCCTTGGCCCAGAACATCTTGAACAGGGCCTGGCGGATCACGATCCCCGCGTCATAGCCGGCCATATGTGTGAACTGCAATCCACCGCGCACGTCGCCGATGGCGAAGACCCGGCGATTGCGGGTCTTCAGATGGGCATCGACGCGGATGGCGCCGCGGTCGGTCTCGACCCCCGCCTTCTCGAGATCGAGGCCGGCGATATTCGCGCGCCGGCCGACGGCGATCAACAGATGGCTGCCGTCGATTGTCTCGGTGCCGCCGTTCGATTCGATGGTCGCGCGGATACCGGTTTGTGTCGTCTCTACGGATTTCAATTCGGTGCGGTCGCGAATGTCTATGCCTTCCGCGCGCAGGGCATCCAGCACCAGCGCGGCCGCCTCCGGATCGTCCTTGCCCAGCGCACGGGCCATCTCGATCACGGTTACCCTGGCGCCCAGTCGGCGGTGGGCCTGCGCCATTTCCATGCCGATCGGGCCGCCGCCGACAACGATCAGATGGTCGATCGGGGCATCATTGTCGAAGATCGTCTCGTTGGTGAAGTAGGGCGTATCATCCAGGCCTGGGATCGGCGGGATGAAGGCGGACGACCCGGTGGCGACCACGATATACTTCGCACGGATCTGCGTCTCGCCCACCTGCACGTCGCGCGGTCCGGTGAACCGTGCCTCGCCCTGCAGGACGGTGACCCCCAACCCTTCGAAACGTGCAACGGAATCGTTCGGGGCGATGGCGGCGATCACGCTTCGGACATGATCGCGAACCTGCTTCCAGTCGACCCGCGGCGTGACCGGTGAGATGCCGAACCGCCCGGAATCGCGTTGACTCTGGGCGGCATGACCGGCCGCCAGCAATGCCTTGGACGGAACGCAGCCGTAGTTCAGGCAGTCGCCGCCCATCAGTCCCTTTTCGATCAGGACCGTGCGTGCGCCCATCTGGGACGCCCCGGCAGCGACGCTCAATCCGCCGGAACCTGCGCCGATGACACAGATATCGGTATCGATCCGTTCGGGCATGGCTCTCCTCAACTCCTGCATCAGGCAGACATCCAAACCCGAACGACCGCGCCGGGCAACCGGCAAGCAAGATGGAGACGACCAACCGGCTGGGCGACACACGCCGTCTCACATCTTCGTTATGCCCCCATCACTGTTACCCGCGTTCAGGAGTTTGCGTCGGACGCACGGGCGATCGGTTTATGTCGCAGATGTTACAGTGCCTCAGCTTCCGCCCTTCTAGCCTGATGGCGGTAAGTAATCATGGGGGGAGGTTGAATTTTGCGGCGCACAACGGGCGTCGGGGGAGTCATTCAAAAATAATAAAGAACTCATGATACCGGAAAATCGCCGAAACGCCCCGTTTTGATGCTTCCAATGTCTGCGGTATCTTTGTCATTATTTGCCGGATTTCTGCCGTGGGTAGGCAGGTGTGTTGAAAATCTGGCGAATCTTTGACGTAATGTATCGCAGCGTGAACATCCTGGCCGGCCTGAAGCATCTGAATGATCGGGTCGGCCGTTTGGCGCTGGGGGGTATCGGGCAAGTCGAGACGGAGGGATCCGTCCTTCGCCGCCCGCTCCGGGGCCGTACAGCAGGCCGCCGTCGACAACGAACCGACCAAACAAGAACCCCCGGCGACTGCGTGACAACCCAACTGCGGGAGACAAACACTTATGTGCAAGAATCCATGTGCGGCCGACCCAGCGTTCGGTCAGGACAATAATCTGCAACGGGGGACAGGATAATGAGCGACACACCCTCTCCATCGCAGGGCGTTCCCAGTCCGGACGGGCACGCCCATGTGATCAAGACCGATTACGAGATCGGGCAGGACAATATCGGCGGGAATGTCGGCCCTCTCGGTTTCGACATCCACAACCCGGTGTTCATGATCTCCGGCATCACGATCGTGGCCTTCGTGTTCTACACATTGGCCCTTCCGGAGCAGGCGGGCGCGGCCTTCTCCTGGCTGTTCAGCGCGGTGACCACGGGCTTCGACTGGTTCTTCCTCGGCGCGGCGAACATTTTCGTGCTGTTCTGTCTGATGCTGATCGTGACTCCGCTGGGCAATGTCCGGTTGGGGGGTGCCCAGGCGACACCCGATTTCAGTTACCTCGGCTGGTTCGCGATGCTCTTCGCGGCCGGTATGGGCATCGGCCTGATGTTCTACGGCGTGTCCGAACCGATGACCCATTTCTCCACCGCCATGGGCGGCACGACCGTCGAGAACGGTGTGCGCACGGATTGGGCCCCGCTCGGCGCGGCCGCGGGGGATCAGGCAGAGGCCTTGAGGCTCGGCATGGCCACGACGATCTTCCACTGGGCACTGCACCCCTGGGCGATCTATGCCGTTGTGGCTCTGTCCCTTGCGCTTTTCAGTTACAACAAGGGGCTTCCGCTCTCGATCCGCTCCGCCTTCTATCCGATTTTCGGCGAGCGCGTCTGGGGCTGGGTCGGGCATGTCATCGACACGCTCGCGGTCTTCGCAACCCTGTTCGGGCTGGCCACGTCTCTGGGGCTTGGCGCGACGCAGGCGAATGCCGGCCTGGAGGAACTGTTCGGCATTCCGGCCAGCAGCACGGCAGAGGTGGTCCTGATTTCCGGGATCACGGCCATCGCATTGATTTCGGTCCTGCGCGGGCTTGAAGGGGGCGTCAAAGTTCTTTCGGAAATCAACATGGGCCTTGCCTTTCTGCTGTTGATTTTCGTGCTTTTCGCCGGGCCGACAGTCGCGGTCCTGTCGGGCTTTGCGTCCAATCTGGTGGCCTATGTCGAGTATCTGCCGGCCCTGTCCAACCCGTTCGGGCGTGAGGATGTCAACTTCAGCCAGGGCTGGACGTCATTCTACTGGGCTTGGTGGATTTCCTGGTCCCCGTTCGTCGGCATGTTCATCGCGCGGGTCAGCCGGGGACGAACCGTCCGCGAATTCGTAACCTGCGTCCTGATCATTCCGTCGCTGGTCTGCGTCCTTTGGATGTCGGTCTTCGGTGGCGTGGCCATTCAGCAGGTTCTGGTCGAGGGCTACACCGCGGCACAGGATGCGGCGCTGGAACTGCAGCTGTTCAAGATGCTGGATGCGATGCCGCTCGCCTCGCTGACCTCGTTCATCGGGATCGTGCTGGTGATCGTGTTCTTCGTGACGTCGTCCGACAGCGGCTCGCTGGTCATCGACACCATCACGGCCGGTGGCAAGACCGACGGTCCGGTGCCGCAGCGCGTCTTCTGGTGCATCTTCGAAGGTGCCGTGGCGATCGTGCTGTTGCTCTCTGCCGGGGGGCTGAAATCCCTGCAGTCGATGGTGATTTCCACCGGGCTGCCTTTCACGGTCGTCCTGCTGGTCATGTGCTATGCGATCTATCGGGGCCTGATGCAGGAACGCAAACACCTGAAGAAGGCCGCCTAGTTCCGACCACAAACTGAAGGTCGCTTCAGTGAAACGCCCCGTATCGTCAGATGCGGGGCGTTTTCCTTTGGTCGGCGGGCGACATGGGCTTGATTTTGTGCGGTGCAGCATTGTAGGGTCCGCGCCTTTCCCGGACGGGATTATGCGAAACACCGGCTCATCCGATGGGCCCGACCTCAGGACCCGCGATGACCGACCATCTTCGAACCCTGAAACATGAATGGCTGGGCAATGTCCGCGCCGACCTTCTGGCCGGCCTCGTGGTCGCCCTGGCCCTGATTCCAGAGGCGATCGCCTTTTCGATCATTGCCGGCGTCGACCCGAAGATCGGCCTCTATGCCTCCTTCTCGATCGCCGTGCTGACATCGATTGTCGGCGGACGGCCGGGCATGATCTCGGCGGCGACGGCGGCGACGGCGGTCGTCATGGTAACGCTGGTTCGTGATCATGGTCTGCAGTACCTGCTGGCCTGTACGGTCCTGACCGGCGTGATCCAGATAGCGGCGGGCTGGCTGAAACTGGCCCGTGTCATGCGGTTTGTCTCGCGCTCGGTCATGACCGGTTTCGTCAATGCGCTGGCGATTCTGATCTTCATGGCGCAGCTGCCGGAACTGATCGATGTGCCGCCGATGACCTATGCGCTCGTCGCGCTGGGGCTCGCGATCATCTATCTGGTCCCGCGCTTCATCTCGATCATTCCGTCGCCGCTGATCTGCATCATCATCATCACCGCGATTGTCTGGGGCTTCGGACTGGACCTGCGGACCGTGGGCGATATGGGTGAGTTGCCGGATACCCTGCCGATCTTCCTGCTGCCGGACGTGCCACTGACGCTGGAGACGCTGTGGATCATCCTGCCCTATTCTCTGGCGGTGGCGGCGGTCGGTCTGCTGGAAAGCATGATGACGGCCCAGATCGTCGACGAACTGACCGACACGACCGGCGACAAGAATCGCGAATGCATCGGTCAGGGTGTGGCGAACACGGTCACCGGCTTCCTGGGCGGCATGGCCGGTTGCGCGATGATCGGTCAGTCGATCATCAATGTTAAATCCGGTGGACGGGGGCGTCTTTCCGGTTTCTTCGCCGGCTGCGGCCTGTTGTTCATGATCCTGGTCCTGGGCGATCTGGTCAGCCAGATCCCGATGGCCGCGCTGGTCGCGATCATGATCATGGTGTCGGTCGGGACTTTCAGCTGGTCGTCGATCAAGTCCCTGCGCACCAACCCGCGATCGTCTTCGATCGTCATGCTCAGCACCGTCGCTCTCGTCGTCTACACGCATAACCTGGCGATCGGCGTCGCGTTCGGCGTGCTGCTGTCGGCACTGTTCTTCGCGGCGAAGATCGCGCAATTGTTCCGCGTGACCAGCACCATCACGCCGGACGGCCGGACGCGAACCTACATCGTCGAAGGCCAGATCTTTTTCGCCAGTGCCGAAGCCTTCGAACGTGCCTTCGACTTTCGCGAGGCGCCCGACTCCGTCATCATCGACGTCAGCAAGGCGCATATCTGGGACATTTCCAGCGTCGCCGCCGTGGACATGGTGATCCTGAAGTTCCGCAGAGAAGGGACGCAGGTGGACCTCGTCGGCATGAACAAGGCGTCCGAAACGATCGTCGACAAATTGGGTGTCGCCGATCAGCCGGGCGCCCTGGACAAGCTGTTGGGGCATTGAGGGGGGAATGAGCTTGAAACTCGCGGCTTTCGTGGACGGGTCCGTTTATTCGGCCAGCGTCTGCGACCATGCGGCCTGGCTGGCCAATCTCAACGCGCCATCGCAGATCATGGTGACCCATATGCTGGGCCGGCGGTCGCGCCAGAGCGTCCCGGCGGATCTTAGCGGCAATCTCAGCCTC
The DNA here is from genome assembly GCA_033344895.1 of Alphaproteobacteria bacterium. Taxonomy (NCBI): domain Bacteria; kingdom Pseudomonadati; phylum Pseudomonadota; class Alphaproteobacteria; species Alphaproteobacteria bacterium. The sequence continues at coordinate 787,968 of JAWPMN010000001.1, read as the reverse complement.
GGGGCGCGGACGGACCTGCTGACCAAGCTGTCGGCGGCGGATGAGGAATGGGCGCAGCTTGCCCTGGCGCGGGGACGGGCCATTCTGGAGGATGTCTCTGCCCGCTTGGCGGACAAGACCGATGCCACGGTCGAAACCCGGCTGCGTCACGACGATCTGGCAGACGCCATCGCCGAACAGGAAGCGGATGTCATCGTCATCGGCAAGCGGGGGGAAGCCTCCGGCTTTGCCCGCGAGCATCTGGGCTCAAACCTCGAACGCGTGCTGCGCGGATCGGACAAGCCGGTTCTCGTGGCAAACTACGAATTCAGCCCGATCGAACGGTGCCTGATCGCCTATGACGGCGGCACCAGCATCGCCAAGGCCGTGCGCTACCTGTCCGGTTCGGCCGCCGCGGCCTATGCCGGAATCGCGTTCCATATCCTGAAGGCCGGAGACGACACGCCGGATTCCCGGGCTGAATTGGAAGGTGTGGCGGCGACGCTGAAACAGGCCGGTCTGTCGGCAACCTGGGAAATCGGTGCGGGGGAGCCGGAACAGGCGATCCCCAATGCTGCAATCGAGAAACAGAGCCAGATGGTCATCATGGGGGCCTATGGCCACAGCCGCATCCGCAACCTGATCATCGGATCGACGACAACCAGCCTTGTCCGTTCCTGCCGCCTGCCGATTCTGATGTTCCGCTAGGGCATTTCAGCCCAGCCCCATCTCCCGCATCTTTCGTTGGAAGGTCAGCAGGTCCTGCCAGGCCTGGCGTTTGGCGGCGGGGGTGCGCAGCAGATAGGCGGGGTGGAAGGTGGCGAGGGCCGGGATCGTTTTGTCGCCGACCTTCACATCGTACCATTGCCCCCGGCTGCGGGTGATGCCTGTCGTTGCCCCGGCCAGGCCACGCACGGATTTGTCACCGACCAGCAGCAGCAGTTTCGGATCGATCAATTCGATATGCCGGTCGACGAAAGGGCGGCAGACGGCGAATTCGCCGTCATTCGGCTTTCGGTTGCCGGGCGGCCGCCAGTAGACCGTGTTGGTGATGTAAAATGCCTCGCGCGTCAGGCCGATGAAGGACAGCATCCGGTCCAGCAACTGGCCGGACACGCCGACGAAGGGCTTGCCCTGCCGGTCCTCGTCGGCGCCGGGCGCTTCGCCGATTACCATGATGTCCGCCTGCGGATTGCCATCGCCAAAGACGAGCTGGGTTGCGGTATTGCGCAGGGCGCATCCGTCAAACCCTTCCAGGGCGAGGCGCAGGTCCTCCAGTGTCTTGCAGTCGCGCGCGGCCTTCTGACCCGCCGCGGCGGCCTCAGCGGCGCCCAGCGGCGCCCCGGCTTCCGCCCGCGGCCGGGGAACGGGAAAGGCCTGCGCGGCGGCCTGGGCGGGGGCAGCGGATCTGGCCTGCTCGGCACGGGCCTGGCGCCGCGCGGCGGCAAGCGCATAGCGGTCGACCGGTCCGTCGGCAATGGCCTCGTCCACGCCCATGGCGACCTGCCATTCCAGCGCAGAAATCAGGGCTTTTGCGTCGTTTTCCAGCACGTTCCCGTCGCCAACCGTCATTGCGTTTTCGGCTTCAGCCTTTATTGTGCCTGCCGAATTGGGGGACGCCAAGAGCAGCGTTCCAGGGTCAACGATAAGGGGTCCGTATTATGTCCGAGGCGGTCGAACGCGAAAGCATGGAATATGACGTGGTGATCGTGGGCGCGGGCCCTTCCGGTCTGGCTACGGCGATCCGTCTGAAGCAGTTGGAACAGGAGACCGGCAAGGAAATTGCCGTCTGCGTCATTGAGAAGGGCGCGGAGGTCGGAGCCCATATCCTGTCCGGTGCCGTGCTTGAGCCGCGTGCGCTGAACGAGCTGATCCCCGACTGGAAAGAGAAGGGGGCGCCGCTGGATACGCCGGCAAAGGACGACCACTTCCTGTATCTGACCGAATCCCGGGCGTTTCGTCTGCCCACGCCGCCGCAGATGAACAATCACGGCAACTACATCATTTCGCTCGGCAACCTGTGCCGCTGGCTGGGCGAACAGGCCGAGGCGATGGGGGTCGAGATCTATCCCGGCTTCGCAGCCGCCGAGATCCTGTATCACGACGATGGCAGCGTGAAGGGGGTCGCGACGGGCGATATGGGGCGCCTGAAGGACGGCAGCGAAGGTCCGATGTTCCAGGTCGGCATGGAACTGCACGCAAAGCAGACCGTGTTCTCCGAAGGCTGCCGCGGCCATCTGGGCAAGCTGCTGATGGAGAAGTTCGACCTGCGCAAGGATGCCGAGGTCCAGACCTATGGCATCGGCATGAAGGAATTGTGGGAAATCGATCCGGCAAAGTCCCAGCCCGGCAAGATTGTGCATACGACCGGTTGGCCGATGGACACGAAGACCTATGGCGGGTCCTTCATGTATCATCTTGAAGGGAACCTGGTGTCGATCGGTTTCGTGATCGGCCTCGACTACGAAAACCCGCATCTCTTCCCCTATATGGAATTCCAGCGGTTCAAGCATCACCCGGAAATCAAAAAGGTGCTGGAGGGCGGTAAGCGCATTTCCTACGGCGCGCGGGCCCTGAACGAGGGCGGCTTCCAATCGATTCCGAAACTGTCCTTCCCGGGTGGCTGCATCGTCGGCTGTGAAGCGGGCTTCCTGAACGTGCCGAAGATCAAGGGCACCCATACCGCGATGAAGTCCGGCATGACCGCCGCCGAGGCGCTGTTCGAGGCACTGACCGGCGAGGGCGAGGCCCCGCGCGAAATCACCGCCTATCCGGAGGCGCTGAAGAAGACCTGGGTCTGGGACGAACTCCACGGTGTCCGCAACATCCGTCCCTCGTTCAAATGGGGCTTCTGGGGCGGGTTCTTCTATTCGGCCATCGATACGGTCCTGTTCCGGGGCAAGGCGCCCTGGACGATCAGTCACCACGGCCCGGACCATGCCGCCCTGAAGCCGGCGGACCAGTGTCCGAAGATCGACTATCCGAAGCCGGACGGGGTGATCAGTTTCGATCGCCTGACCAATGTGTCTTTCTCGGGCACCAACCATGAGGAAGACCAGCCGGTTCACCTGACCCTTAAGGATCCGTCCGTGCCGGTGGAAGTCAATCTGGCCAAGTACGATGAGCCCGCGCAGCGCTACTGCCCGGCCGGGGTCTATGAGATCGTCCGCGATGACGACGGCTCCAACCCGCGCCTGCAGATCAACGCGCAGAACTGCGTCCACTGCAAGACCTGCGACATCAAGGATCCGACCCAGAACATCCACTGGGTGGTCCCGCAGGGCGGCGAGGGGCCGACCTATCCGAACATGTAGCGTTTGCCACAACGCTCTTGGAAAGGCGGTCTTCGGGCCGCCTTTTCTTTTGCAGCTGCCGTCCGATGCGCTACCCTTGCGGCAGGCGCGGCCCGCGCCTCCTCCCTCCGACCGGGAAGCAGTCGACCTGCAGGGTGCATGATCTTTCGAACCGACCATTTCCGGCCGGACGCATAAGGAGGGGGTGCGGTCACGGACCGGAACTGGAGGTTCCATCATGCGACTATCCGCACCAATCTTTCGTTTGAAGCGCCGGGCGAAGCGGATCGCCCGTGACCGCGCAATTCCACTTCACGCCGCCCTCGATGATCTTGCCCGACAGGAAGGCTATGAAAGCTGGTCCCTGCTGGCGGCAAAAGCGTCAGAGAACCGTCCGGCCGCGGATTGTCTGGCGCGGCTCGTACCCGGCGACCTGATACTGCTTGCGGCCCGGCCCGGGCAGGGCAAGACCGTTCTGGCGCTCGAAATCCTGGTCGAGCATCTGCGATCGGGCGGGCAGGGCATTTTCTTCACCTTCGAATACACTGGCCCCGAGGCCGAGGCGCGATTTCTCGCAGCCGGCGGCGCGGCCGGGGACATAGGGGGGCGGTTTCGGATTGATGCCTCGGACCCCATCGGCGCGGAGCCCATCATTGCGAGCCTGTCCAAGATGCCACGGGGGACGCTCGCCGTGATCGACTATCTGCAGCTTATGGATCAGCCGCGGGAAACGCAGCCGCTCGCGGATCAGATCGAGGCGCTGCACGGGATCGCCAGGGAGGCAGGCATGTTTCTGATTTTCCTGTCCCAGATCGACCGCGCTTTCGAGCTCTCCACGAAAGTGTTGCCGGACCTGTCGGACATCCGTCTGCCGAACCCGGTGGATCTCGCCCGGTTCGACAAGGCTTGCTTCCTGCATCAGGGCCGCTACCGGTTCGAAACACTGGCCTAGCGGGCGGGAGAAAGCACCATGCGCGGCACCGGCGCCGTCTCCGTCTGCACACGGTCCTTGCTGGGCGGCACGCCGAAACGGGTGCGGTAGGCGCGGGAAAAGCTGGGCAGGCTTTCGAAACCGGTATCGGCAGCGATTTCGCCGACCGATAGGCTGGTCTGCTGCAACAGGTTCTGGGCGCGGCTCAGGCGTAGGGTCAGGTAATGCTCCCCAGGGGTGCGGCCCAGGGCGCGGCGAAAGCGGCGCTCAAGGGTCTTCTGCGTCGACGCGACCCGGACTGCGATCTCCCGCAGGGACAGGGGGGTGTCGATATTCTCTTCCATCTGGCGCAACGCGGCGGCGACCAGCCGGTCATCCCCCGGTCCGGGGGCGGCATTGGTGCCGGTCTGGGTCAGGGCGGACGGGCGCAGCATATGGGCGGAAACGATGCGTGCCAGGTTGGGGCCCGCATCCTCCTCTATCAGGTTCAGGGCCAGATCGACGGCGGAGGAGGCCCCGGCACAGGTCAGACAGCGCCCGGCGCGCTCCACCGGTCTGTCGCTGACGGGGACCTCCGGAAAGGTTTCGATGAAGCCATCGCGATTGGCCCAGTGGATGGCGGCTGCACGACCGTTCAACAACCCGGCCCGGGCCAGGGTAACGCTGCCGGTTTCCACCCCGGCGATGCGCGCGCCGAAGCGGTGGGCGGCACGCAGGAACGCCGTGACCCCCGTGGCGTCGGCAAGTCCGTAGGGGTCGAAACTGCTGAGCGCCAGAACGATGTCAGCCTGTTTCGGGTTCAGGCCTTCCAGGGGGACGGCTTCAACGGAAACATTGCTGAATCCCCGTGGACGCGCCTGCTCCGGTACGGCAACGGTCCAGCGGTATATCGGCCGCCCGGACTGCCAGTTCGCGACGAAGAAGGCATCGGTCAGAACTGCCAGCGTGGTCAGGCTGAAACCGGGATAGACAATGAACACGGCGCGTTGGGTCATTTTTCATATTTACCATGAAAAGACACTATTTTGTCGATCAGAGAAAAATAGAGCCTGTGTCCGGGAGTAGCTTCCTCTCAGCCACGCATTTCCACGCAAGGAGAGACGACGCCATGGGACCGGAAAAAGTGACCGAATGGCATTGGGACCGCCCGGAGACCGCGCTGACATTGCCGTCGCGCTACTATTTCGACCGCGACATCTTCGAGCGCGAGGCCGAGACCATCTTCTATCCGTCCTGGCATTGCGCCTGCCATGACAGCGAGATCGAGAATGTGGGCGATTTCGTGAAGTTCGACATGCTGGATCAGAGCATTCTGATCATTCGCAGCGACGACGGGTCCGTGAAGGCTTTCTACAACGTCTGTCAGCATCGCGGCACGCAGCTGATCCAGGAGCGCCGCGGCCAGATCCGCCGCATGATCGTCTGCCCGTATCATGCCTGGGCCTACAAGCTGGACGGCTCCCTCCGCGCCGCCCCGCGCAGCGAAACGCTGGAGGGCTTCGATCCCACGCAATACGGCCTGAAGCCCGTTCGCTGCGAGAATTACGGCGGCTTCTGGTATGTGAACATGGATGCGCATGCCACCCCGGTCGCGGAGGAGTTTGATGGGGCGCTGGAGGCAATGCGGCCCTTCCTGCCGGATATCGACAATCTGCGCTTCGTGGAAGAAGTCGAATACGTCGTCGACGCCAATTGGAAGGTGATCACCGACAACGCCATCGAAGGCTATCATTTCAAACTGTCGGGCCCGGTACACCGCGAACTGGCGTCGTTGATCGACTTCGACGGCTATACCCTGACCGCCAACGGCAAGTGGTGGGATTTCAAGGGGCCGCCCAGGAAGGTTGAAACCGCCTTCGGCCATCCAGTCGCCGGTCAGCACTATCAGACCGACTGGTTCTACAACATCCAGCTCTGGCCGATGACGACGATCTATGCCTTCCCCTATGCCGATGTGGTCGGAACCTTCAATTCCATCCCGATCGGACCGGAGAAGACTCTGCTGCGCTTCGGCCATTACGCGCCGAAATCGCGGGAACCGGGGGATCTCAGCAAGGCCGCCATCGACTGGTTCAATACCCAGCTGGGGCCGGAGGATATCGATCTGAACCTCTATGTGCAGCGCGGTCTGCGGTCCTTCGGCTTCGACCAGGGCCGTTACATGATCGATGCCGAACGGGGGCCGAACAGCGAGCATCTGCTGCATCACTTCCATGTGTTGATCCACGATGCCCTGACCGGCAAGGCCCCCGCTCCGAAACGCGCGGCGGCAGAGTAAGCCGGAATGGGGTTCGAACCGGATTACATCATCGTCGGTGCCGGCTCGGCCGGTTGCGTCCTGGCCAACCGGCTGACGGCGGATGGGAAGCACAAGGTCCTGTTGCTGGAGGCCGGCCCGCCGGATCGGCACTGGACCCTGCGCATGCCGTCGGCCATGGGGGTCGCACTGACGCAGAAGCGCCACAACTGGGCCTACCAGGGTGAGGCCGAACCGGGGCTGGGCGGCCGGTCGTTGAAGCATGACCGCGGCCGCGTCCTGGGCGGATCATCCTCCATAAATGGCATGGTCTGCGTGCGTGGCCATCCCCGGGACTACGACACCTGGCGGCAGATGGGCTGCGACGGTTGGGGCTATGCCGATGTGCTGCCCTATTTCAAACGTCTGGAATCCTACGAGGGCGGCGCGGACGATTACCGTGGCGGCGACGGACCGCTGCATGTGCACCGCCCGACAGTCACCAACCCGATCGTCGCGGCCTTCCTGAAGGCAGGGGAACAGGCCGGTTATCCGGTCTCCGACGATGTCAGCGGCTATCTGCAGGAAGGGTTCGGTCTCCTGGACAGCACGGTCAAGGACGGCGAGCGCTGGAGTTCGGCGCGGGCTTTCCTGAACCCTGCAAGATCGCGCGCCAACCTGAAGATCGAAACCGGTGTCCTGGCGCGTCGTGTCCTGTTCGACGGCCGTCGCGCCACCGGTGTGGAATATGCCGACGCGGCGGGGGTGATTCACAAGGTTTCCACGGCACGGGAAGTCATCCTGTCCTCCGGCGCGGTCGGCACGCCGCATCTCCTGATGCATTCCGGTATCGGAAAGGCATCGGCGCTGAAGGATCTCGGGATCGCGGTCGTGGCGGACCGGGCCGGTGTCGGCGCCAATCTGAACGAACACCCCGATTTCGTGGTGAAGGTTCGATGTGATCGGCCGCTGTCGATCCTCAACCAGACCCGTTGGCCGGGCAAGGCGCTGGTCGGTCTGCAATGGCTGCTCGGCCGCAAGGGGATCGGCGCAACCAATCTGTTTGATGCGGTCGCCTACATCCGATCCGCCGCCGGGGTGGATTATCCGGATATCCAACTGACGATCATGCCGATTGCGGTCCAGCTTGGCGGCGTGGACCCGATTCCGGAACATGCATTCCAGATCCATATCGGTCTGATGCGGGCTCACTCACGGGGTCAGATCACCTTGCGCAGCGCCGACCCGGCGGATCCGCCCCGCATATTGGTGAACTACCTTCAGGATCCGCGCGACCGCGACATCCTGCGTCGGGGGGTGCGTCTGACCCGCGATCTGCTGGAACAGCCTGCCTTTGACGGCATTCGTCGGGACGAGATCTTTCCCGGCGCCGACGCGCAGGATGACGAAGCGCTGGATGCCAAACTGGCGCAGGCCGTGGACACGCAATGGCATCTGTCCTGCACCGCGAAGATGGGGGCGGAGACCGATCCGATGGCGGTCTGCGATCCAACGGGGCAGGTCTATGGCGTATCAGGTCTACGCGTCGTCGATGCCTCGCTGATGCCCATCGTGGTGAACGGCAACACCAATTGCCCGACACTCATGATGGCCGAGAAGCTCAGCGATGCCATTCTCGGCAAGCCACCGCTGCCCCGCGAGGACCCGCCGATCTGGCAACATCCGAACTGGGAGACGGCCCAGCGTTAGGACGAACGGCGCCTCAGACAGGCGCCGTTGCCTGTTCCAGCCATTCCAGCGCCTCCCCGTCCAGCTGCGGGGCAAGTTCGGTGCGAACGCGATCGTGGTACAGGTTGAGCCAGGCGCGTTCCGCCTCTGTCAGCAGGGCTGTCTCCACCAGATTGCGGTCGATCGGGGCCAGAGTGATCGTTTCGAACTCCAGCAGCTTGCGTTCGGCCCCTTCCGGCGGTTCCGCGACTTCCCGGACCACGACCAGATTCTCGATGCGAATACCGTACTCGCCGGCCTTGTAGTAGCCGGGTTCGTTGGACAGGATCATGCCCGGTTTCAAGGCGACAGCATTGTGCGCCTTGGCGATCCGCTGCGGCCCCTCATGAACATTGAGATAGCTGCCGACCCCGTGGCCGGTGCCGTGGTCGAAATCCAGCCCGGCGCGCCAGAGCGGCATCCTGGCCAGAGGGTCCAGCTGACTGCCGCTGATGCCGACCGGGAATCGCGCGGTGGCAATGGCGATATGGCCCTTCAGCACCAGTGTGAAGCGCGCTTTCATCTCATCGGTCGGCGTGCCGATGGCAACGGTTCGGGTTACGTCCGTCGTGCCGTCCAGATATTGACCGCCACTGTCGACCAGCAGCAACTGCCCGGTTTCGATGGGGCGGTTGGTGCGCTCGGCCGCGCGATAGTGAATGACGGCGCCGTTTGGCCCGGCCCCGGCGATCGTGTCAAAGCTGAGACCCCGGAAGTGCTCACCGGCGGCCCTGAATTCACGCAGGCGCGCGATGGCGCTCAGCTCGGTCTGGCCGCCCTTCGCGGCGTCGCTTTCGATCCAGTGCAGGAACCGGGACAGGGCGGCCCCATCGCGGCGGTGGGCTCTCCGGGTGCCGTCGATCTCAACCGCGTTCTTGCAGGCCTTGGGCATCAGGCAGGGGTCGGCCGCCTCCACCGTACGCGCGCCATACTGCGTCAGTCGGTCGAAGACCAGGCAGGGCGCGGTTGCCGGATCCGCCTGGACGCTGCGCCCCTGGCGGCCCAGCTCTGCCAGCGCATCGGGAAACTCGCTTTCCGGCCGCACCGCGATTTCATTGCCCAGTGCGGCCTTTGCGGCAGGCGTCAGCTTGCGCTCGTCGATGAACCAGTCGACCGCGCCGTCGCTGTGCAGCAGGGCGAAGCTGAGCGGCAACGGACAGTTCGGGACGTCGCCGCCGCGCATGTTCAACAGCCAGGCAATCGAATCCGTTGCCGTGATGACGGCAGCATCCACGCCCGTGCCGCCAAGTGCCTCACCGAGGCGGCGGCGCTTGGCCTCCGCACTTTCCCCGGCGAAGGCCACATCGTGCGGCACCACGGGGGAGATCGGTGACGATGGCTGATCCTTCCAGACCGTGTCCACCGGGTTGGGTTCGACCCGTATAAGCTCCGCGCCGGCCCGTCGTGCAGCTATGTTCAGATGTCCGGCGCCATGCTGGGTGTGAAGCCAGGGATCGAAGCCGATCCTGTCACCGCTGCTGAAGGTTTCGGCAATCCAGTCCGTCGCCGGTTCCTCGATCAGATGGCGCGGCTCGAACAGGGTCGTATCGACCTGATCGCGCACCTGCAAGGTATAGCGGCCGTCAACGAAGATCGCGGCCTTCTCCAGCCCGACAACGACCGTTCCGGCAGACCCGGCAAATCCCGTCAGCCATTGCACCCGCTCCGCGCGCTGGGCGATGTATTCGCCCTGATATTCGTCGGTGCGCGGGATGACCAGCCCGTGGAGACCGAGGCGCCGCATCTCGGCGCGCAGGGCCTGCAGTCGCTCCGCAGGGGCAGGGCCATCGGCAAACGGGCTGCCCAGGGCCTCGATGTAGCGATGCCCGGCAGCGACCATGCGTGCCCGTGTCGAGGCATCGGCGTCTGGCGCCATCAGGTCCGGCCAACTCGCGCGGGTGTCCGCGGGCGCGGCTGCTACGCCGCGCAGCAGGGCTTCGATCTCTGCGGGATCGCGCACGATGTCGGATTCTTTCAGAATTTCCTGCAACTCGGTCAGGGCGGAGGAGGCGGTCATCGGGGCACCAATTCTTTTTAATGAAGTCTCGATGAAGCTATGGAGCCGCCGCCCGATTGGCAAGGTCACCGGTACAACCGGGGTCAAGGTTGCAGCCATGCGTCGAAAGCATGACGGGATTGCATTTTGTTCACTCTACAAAGCCGACGTTTATCCCCATATCGGTGGTCAAGAGGAAGCGCTGCCGCCCTCCTCCCCCAATACCAGGCAGCGGCTTCCACCGGACGAAGGGAGAATTCCCGGCTGTCCGGCGCCTTGTTTGCAAGGCTGCGCCCCGTCTCCCCCTCCCCCGAGACGGGGCGCCTTAATTTTCGGCTTCGTGATCTTTAACTTGGCCGCCGGACTTTCTCCGAAAATGCGACGGACTGTTTCCATCTGCGCGCTACTATCCGGTGTGTCCCTCACGATATGATCCGTGTACCAACAGCCGGACCGGACCATGTCAGAATCTCTTCCTGCCATCTTTGTATCTCACGGCCCTCCAACCCTTCCCCTGGAACGTCTCGAGGCGCGGGACTTTCTCTCGGGGCTGGCCGGGCAACTGCCCCGGCGGCCCCGTGCAATCCTTGCGATATCCGCCCATTGGGAGACCAAGCAGCATGCCGTGACCGTCCGCACGCGTCAGGCGGCGCTGTACGATTTCTACGGTTTCCCGCCGGCGCTCTACGACATGACCTATGCGCCGCCCGGCGATATCGAACTGGCGCATCGGGCCGCAGTCCTTCTGGAAGGGGCGGGGATTCCCGTGCAGGCCAACCCGGATCGAGAACTCGATCATGGGGTCTGGACGCCGCTGAGCCTTGTCTTTCCGGAGGCGGATATCCCGGTCGTGCAGTTGTCGCTGCGCGCCGATGCCGATACCCGCCACCATCTGGCGGTCGGGCGGGCTCTGGCGCCCTTGCGGGACGACGGGGTGCTGATCCTGTGTTCAGGCAATGTGACGCACAATCTTCGTGAATGGCAGCGCCTGGCGCAGGCTGGTGAGACGCAGACCCCGACCTGGGTGACGGATTTTCAGGAGTGGGTCGCGGAACGCGTTTCCAATGGCGAAGACGAGGCGCTATGCGACTTCGCTACCCACCCGAATGGTCGCCGCAATCATCCGACGGATGAACATTTCATGCCATTCTTCGTCGCGATGGGGGCCGGGGGCCTGGAAGACAGTCACCGTCTGCATGAAAGCATCTGCTATTCAGTGCTGGCCATGGATGCCTATTCCTTCGGCTGACCGCCCTGAACGGCGTCAGTGTCCGACGTTGCGTTTGGGTGACGGGATTGTGCTGAATATCCTCACCGAACTGGCGCTCTTCCCGATTAGCGCGAATCCGTGAATCATCTTTCCCATCGCCTTCAATGAACCGATGGGAACGCTGGAATGTCTGATGATCGATCGGATTTCGCTGAAATCGAAACGGCCGGGCAAGGCGACTGGACCGTGGAACCAGGCGACAGTATCGATTCGATCGCCGAACAGACCGGCCATTTCTGGCAGACATTGTGGGATCATCCAGATAATGCCGCGCTGAAATCCGTGCGCCCGTCGCGCACCGTTCTTATGCCGGGGGACCGGGTGACGGTACCGGATCTGCGCCCCAAGGAGGAATCCCGACAGACCGACCTGATTCACAGTTTCAAGCGCAAGGGCGTGCCCGCTGTGATCCGCTTTCAGGTGCTGGATGTCGACGGGGCACCGCAACCGAACCGGCCCTATACGCTGGAAGTGGGCAGACGCCGCTATGAAGGAACGACCGATGGTGACGGTAAGCTGGAGCATTACGTGTCGCCCGGCGCCCGACAGGCCGTCCTGACGGTCCGTACCGATCCGGCGGATGAGTCCGTGACTCGGCGCTGGACGTTGCAGATCGGCCGACTGCAGCCCGTAGGGACAATCGAGGGGCTGCAAAGCCGGCTGAACAATCTGGGATATGGCTGCGGCCCCGCCGACGGTGAACTCGGCCCGAAAACCGAGGCCGCGCTGAATCGTTTCCTCACGGATGAAGACCTTCCGGCCGAGAATGGATACGATTCCGCGGCCCAGGACGCGCTGCGGGCGCGTCACGGAAGTTGAAGCTATGTCTACACTGGCAGGAATGGGGCAAGCGAGCCTGTCCGATGATGACGGGTTCAACGCGGTTCAGCCTGAACCTGAGAAGCTTTTTATGTATGTCTTCGTGGAATCAATTGAGCCGGTTTATCGCTTTGACGTGGATACCACGCATCCCGGGGAGGCTCTCGATGGGGACCTTGCCGACGAGATTGCTTACTGGATCGAGCTTGATGGAATTACGGCCTATCAGTTCGACGGCGTAATGCAATCAACAAGTAACTACCGAGAGATCGATCCTTCACAACTTGATCCGGCTGACAGCGACATAATCGAACAGCGAAAGAACTTGTTGGATGAAATGCACTCGGACCCTAACCAGTTGGGCACGGTTTATCTGTACATTACGGCGGATCATGAGGAATGCGGCAACATCCTTGCCGGTTTTCCAGTCGGAACGTGGCAGTTGATCGCAATCGAAGCGGCTGACGAAGACATGACGCCCGACGAGATTGAGGAGGTCGAACTCTCGGATGCCTTCATCATGATGGTCGCAAACGACCCCTATGATGACACCTTTGTTCTATTGGACGATTTGGAAAGGCATGAACTGGAGGACGAGGGGCGCCAGTATCTGGAGGAGGTCTTCAGCCTCAACCATGTGGTAGATATCGATCTGCCGGACGACGACGGCGGCGGCAGCGCGCCGCCGCTGCCCACGCCGGTACCTAACACGCCACCGCCGGTGATCGAGTTCGGTTCGCTCGAAACGTTTTTGGCCGGATACGGGTTCCGGCTGCAACCGGACACCGACTATCAGGCCGGTGGCGGCGCATTCCGTACATTGTGCGAAAATCTATGGGGCAAGGGGTTTGATGGGGTATCGATTTCGATCGAAAACGATATCGAAATGAACGGATGGTTGCTTAGCTGCGCGGGGTATACGTTTCACACGAAAGCAGAAGAGAACCACGCCGTTTGGCGCGACCAATCAGATCGGGACTGGCGATTGTACTATTTTGCACATCCCGGTTTTGGAGTGGCGCTGCCCCATGCCCTCTGCAAGGAGGAAGGTGCCATGACGCCTGAACACGGGTTCGAGGCAATGCTGGTCTGGCCACCGCAGCCCGAGAGTACCTGGGTGAAGGTGGAAGCCTGATGGCGAAAGAAGTCTGGGTCAATTCGCTGGGAAACGTGAAAATCGCCGTGATGACGAGTTGGGTGCCGTCCAGCGCCGAGGTGCTGACGACGATGGCGAAGGCGGGCAGCGAGGTAAAAGGCGTCAGGGCGATCGATTTCGGGCAGGGCGATTGCAACGCGATCGTCGCGAAGGACGGGGACGGGAACGACAAACCGATCCTGTTCTTCGATCTGGGAGGTGGCTGTGGACAATGTTCACGCACCCACCGTCATCATCCGACCCATGGCAAAGCGGGAGAGAAAGGGTGGGGTAACATCGCGCCGAAGATCGATACCACCCACAAGCCGACGGTGATCCTGTCGCATTGGGACAAGGATCATTACTTTTCGGCAACGAAGGCCGAGGCCAAGGTCAAGGGGCTCAACTGGCTGGTGCCGAGACAGAAGATCGGCCCACAATGTGTAAAGTTCGTGCGTAAGCTGACAAATATCCGATGCTTTCCGAACGGCGCGCCGGGCGTTCGCTATCAACTCCTGGCGCAAACCGGCCACATTGATCTCTACATCGAGCAGGCCACCGACTACAACGCGGCGGACCGCAATCTCAGCGGCCTGATCTGTACTCTGGTGAAACATGACGGCGCGGGCGCGGATCAGGAAAGGATCGTGATGCCGGGCGATGCGCCGTACCATAAGATTCCATCGCTCAGTGGGGGCGCAAGTCCCGGCGGGACGGTCAAGAAGCTGTTCGCCTATCATCACGGGTCACGCGAGCACATGAACCACGCCAAGGCACGCATTCCGAATAATCCGGGCGGCGGTCACCTTCTGCAGATGACCTACGGGCTTACGACCGGCGGCAAGAATCACTACGGGCATCCCAACAAGGATGCGGTCGCGCAGTACAAGGCGAAGGGCTGGACCACACGCACCAACACGGCTAGTGCCAATCCCACCGATACGAACTCCGCTACCACCGGTCAGAATCCAGCAACGCGGAGCGACAGGACCGTCTACTTCTAGCGCGGTTTCAGTTCGCTCAACCGTGTTGCAGTCTTTTACGCTCCGTCAGTTTCCGCCTTCGCGCGTGCTCCAGGGGTTTACGAAGGTGAAGGTATCCTTTGCGAATTTAACGCCGGTCTTCGGGTTCTGTAGCAGGACACGTGTCACGACGCCCTGGGCGTCGATGACGGTCCATTGACGCAGCGCCAGGGGCTCCTCGTTGAAGGCAAGGGTCAGGGTGCCCGCGTCTTCCGCCTCTTTCTGGGCGACGGTGACATACAACACGCCGCTGTCGCGCGCCGCGTCCACCACGGTCAGTTCCTCACCGAGATTCATCGGCTGGCGCAGCAGCATGTTGGCCGGAGTGAGGGCCAGCGGGATGTGCGACACCTCCTCCAGGTCTTCATCGACGAAGATGTAGAAATTGCCGTCGGCGACGATCTTGTAGGGGACGGGATCGTCGTAATCGATCAGCATCCTGCCGGGCCGATTGATCTTCACGTCACCGCGATAGACCGATCCGTCCATATTGTACTGCAGGAACCGCGCCTGCATCGTTCCGACGCCGTCGAAGTAGCTCTCCACCTCGTTCAGCAGGATGCGCTGCTCGTCCGGGCCCAACGAGGCCGCGCGCGACGCGACGGCATTTGAATTGGGGTCGGTGAACTGCGCCGATTGGGCGAAAGCGGACTGGGTCAGCGCTGCACTGACCGAAGCAGCCAGGAAAGAACTGAGCAGCAGAACGCGGGACAGCGCCTTAAGCGGAGTGATCGCCGATAAGGACGTTACGTTTTCCGACATGGTTGGCCGCACTGACGACACCTTCCTTTTCCATGCGCTCGACGATCCGGGCGGCCCTGTTGTAGCCGATCTGGAGATGGCGCTGCACGAAGCTGGTCGAGCATTTGCCTTCCCGGGCGACCAGGGCCACGGCCTGGTCATAGAGCGAATTTTCACCGCCGTCATCGCCGCTTCCGCCGCCCATCGGGCTGCTGGCGCCGCTGACATCGGTATCGAAACCGCCTGTCATATCGTCTTCGTCTGTCACACTGTCAACATAGGCCGGTGTGCCCATGGACTTAAGGTACTGACAAACCGCCTCAACTTCGCTGTCGTCGACGAACGGGCCGTGCACACGGGTCACGCGTCCGCCGCCGGCCATATGCAGCATGTCGCCCTTGCCCAGCAGCTGTTCGGCGCCCTGTTCGCCAAGGATGGTTCGGCTGTCGACTTTCGATGTCACCTGGAAGGAAATCCGGGTCGGGAAGTTGGCCTTGATCGTCCCGGTGATGACATCGACCGAGGGGCGCTGCGTCGCCATGATCAGATGGATGCCCGCGGCACGTGCCATCTGCGCCAGACGCTGGATGGAGGCTTCGATATCC
This sequence comes from Alphaproteobacteria bacterium, assembly GCA_033344895.1. NCBI lineage: Bacteria > Pseudomonadati > Pseudomonadota > Alphaproteobacteria > Alphaproteobacteria bacterium. The sequence goes on along the minus strand of JAWPMN010000001.1, from coordinate 772,213 downwards.
TTGCCGGCGACCAGCATCAGGTCCGCCATCTCGTCGACCAGAACGACGATATAGGGAAGGGGGCTCAGGTCCAGCGGTTCGTCTTCGAAGATCGGTTTGCCGCTTTCGGCGTCGAACCCGGTCTGCACCCGGCGGGTGATGACCTCACCCTTGCGGGACGCTTCGGCGACGCGCTTGTTGTAGCCCTCGATATTCCGGACCCCGAGTTTCGACATGGCGCGATAGCGGTCTTCCATCTCCCGCACCGCCCATTTCAGGGCGACCACCGCCTTCTTCGGATCGGTGACGACCGGGGCCAGCAGATGAGGAATGTCGTCATAGACGGACAGTTCCAGCATTTTCGGGTCGATCATGATGAAGCGACACTGGTCCGGCGTCATCTTGTAGAGCAGGGACAGGATCATCGTGTTCATGCCGACTGATTTCCCGGACCCGGTCGTACCGGCGATCAGCAGATGTGGCATGGTTGCCAGGTCGACGACTTCAGGCGCGCCCCCGATATCCTTGCCCAGGATCAGCGGCAGCTTCGACTTCGACCGGTCATAGGTGTCCGACGCGACCAGCTCCCGGAAGCCCACCATCTCGCGTCGGCCGTTCGGCAGTTCGATACCGATCACGCTGCGTCCCGGCACGGTCGCGATACGGACGGAAATCGCCGACATGGAACGGGCGATGTCGTCGCTCAGGCCGATCACGCGGCTGGTCTTGGTGCCCGGCGCCGGTTCCAGCTCGTAAAGGGTAACAACGGGGCCGGGGCGTACGCGTACGATCTCGCCCTTGACACCAAAATCTTCCAGCACGCCCTCCAGCATGCGGGCATTCTGTTCCAGGCCCTCGGCATTCTGGGATTGCGCCTCCGGATCGGGCTGACGGTCGACCAGGATATCGATCGGCGGCAGGTGGAACTCGCCATCCTGCGGCGGCAGGTCCAGTCGGATCTGCTGTTCCTGTTTCGCGCGCTTGGAGGGACGGGTGGCTTCGGGCGTCTCCACGCGATCTTCCCGCTGCGGGCGCGGGGCGGCCGGGGTGACCCGCTGAGGCGTCTCCCGTTTGACGGAACGGTCCAGGGTCGGCTCGACGCGCCCGGTATCGCGGGTCAGCAGATCCTTGAGCGCCGGGGCCAACTGATCGGATTTCCGGGCCAGACTCGCGGCGCCGCGGAGGCCCGTCCATCCCTGAACGCCAAGCGCGCGCCATTCCCCCAATGTGATGCCGAAGCCATAGAGCGCGATGGCGGCGGCCGGGACGGCAAGGACCAAACCGATCCAGCCGGGCTCCACAGGCGGCAGAACGGCGGTCAGGGCGCCCAGGCTCATATCCCCGAGGAAGCCCCCCAGCCCGGATGCGATGGGCCAGGAATCATGCGCCGGCAGGGTGGCGAGGGCGGCGGCGGTCAGGATGGCCAGAACCGGGGTCAGTGCCAGACGGACCCAGGCACGCGGCAGTGACCGATCGACCACCAGGCGCCAGCCCCAGCCCGCAAGCAACGGAAAGCCCAGAAAGGCCGCCATGCCGAGGCTCTGCAGGGCGACATCGGAAATCGCGGCGCCGGTCATGCCCAGCAGATTGGTGGCGATGCGGTCTGTGGCCGTGTTGGGGGACGGGTCCAGCGGGTCGTAGCTTATCAGCGCGGCCAGCAAGGCAAGACCGAGGACGATCAGGCCAACGCCCAGACATTCGATGCCGCGCTTGCGCAGATAATCGGTTGTTCCGGCCGGCAGAAAGGCTGCCTTTTCCTGTGTTTTCGCAACCATGGTCTCGTCTCGCTCTTACGCGGTTCGTCAGTCTTCGTTCTCAGGCGGCGCTGAATACGCCGGCGACGCGTTCCATCGCCCGGGCGACCGTGTCCGGATCATGTACCAGGGCAAGCCGCAGATAGGCGTCGCCCGGGCTGGCATCCGTACTTGGATCCGGTCGTGCCATGTAGCGGCCCGGCAAGGCTTTCACCCCGGCATCCGCCCAAAGCCGCCTGGCGGCCGCCTCGCCATCCCCGAATGTCGCGGATACATCCATCCAGAGGAAGAAGCCCGCTTCCGGTTTGCGATAGCCGGGTATTCCGGACAGATGATGGTCCGCGATCTGGACCAAATTATGGTAGCGCTCGCGGTTGGCGACGGCATGGGCCTCATCCCGCCACAGCGCCGTGCCGGCCGCCATCAGGGCGCCGGGTACCTGCGCCCCGCCATAGCTGCGCAACAAAGTCATGGCTTCGACCAGTTCCGGGTCACCGGCGACGAAGCCGCAGCGCAGTCCCGGCGAGCCGGATCGCTTGGACAGGGAATTGAATACCAGCAGATTCTCCGTCCCGCCCAGCGCCTGCGCCGCATCGAAGCCGCCTGCCGGGGCGCGATCGAACCAGATTTCCGAATAGCATTCGTCAACGGCCAGAACGAAATCATGCTTGCGCGCCAGCGCCAGCAGGTCGCGCACCGCTTCCGGGGAGGCCACGGCACCGGTCGGGTTGCCTGGAGTGCACAGATAGCAGATCGCCGTGCGGTCCAGCACCGATTCCGGCAGCCCGGCATAATCCGGAAGGAAGCCATTCTCCGCCGTAGCGTTCAGCAGGATGGGATCGGCGTCTCCGACGACGGCGCCGCCGAAATAGACGTGATACATCGGGTTGGGTACCAGCACCGCCGGCGCGATGCCGGGGTCGCGCATGCGCTCGCGTTTCCGGATGATGGCCATCAGCGCGGCCTGAAACAGGCCCTCGCGGGTGCCGCAAAGCGCTGTTACCTGCGTGACGGGATCCACGGCGCCCGCTTCCAGGCCGTAACGCCCCTCGATCCAGCGGGCAACGGCCTCGTTATAGTCGGGGGCTCCGTTCGGCGGCGGATACTTGCCAAGATGTGCGGCATTCGCGGTGACGGTCGGCAGCACCATATCCGGCACGGCATCCTGGGGTTCACCGATCTGCAGGAACAGCGGTGACTGGGCGGGTTCAATGCCGTCCAGCAGCGCGGTCAGGCGCCGATAAGGGAAATTCTTCAGTAACTCGAGACGCGATCCGCCCATTGTCATCCCATGTCGGTAAGAATCCGAATAGCCCCTTCCATCCGCTATGGATGGAAGCAAATAGCGCGCCATTCGCTTGATAGGGTAGACTATACTAGATTTGGGAGGGTTTGACAGGGGGCATGCGCGGCCCGTCCGATGCGCCCTACTCACCTTGTTGTCGCCTGTCCGTAAACAAAAAAATCCCCGGAAGGCGGACCCTCCGGGGAAGTTTTGCGGGGTGGAAACGGGTGGTTCGGGTCGTTTCCTTCTTTGATGTCTCCTCGACTTACATCGAGGAGGAACCCGAACCGAATTCCGGATAGGCCTCCATGCCGAGCTCGGCCTTGTCGAGCCCGATCATTTCGTCTTCTTCGGAGACACGCAGGCCGATGGTGGCCTTCAGGATGCCCCAGACGATGGCGCTGGTGACGATCGTCCAGACGCCGACCGCGACGATGCCCGTGATCTGGGCGATCAGATCGCCGTCGCCGAAGAACGCGACACAGAGCGTGCCCCAGATACCGGCAACAAGGTGGGCCGAGATGGCGCCGACCACATCGTCGATCTTCAACTTGTCGATCAGCGGAATGGCGATCACGACCAGCGCGCCGCCGACACCGCCGACGATGATGGCCAGGAAGCTGAATTCCAGGGCCGGACCGGCGGTGATGGCGACCAGGCCGCCGATGGCGCCGTTCAGGGCCATGGTCAGGTCGATCTTCTTGTAGAGGATCTGGGTCATCAGGATAGCCACGACGACACCGGCAGCCGCGGCCAGGTTCGTGTTGGCGTAGACGATGGACATTTCCGCAGCGGCTGCTGCCGAGCCCAGGGCCAGGACGGAACCGCCGTTGAAGCCGAACCAGCCGAGCCACAGGATGAAGGTGCCCAGCGTAGCCAGCGGCAGGTTGGCGCCCGGGATCGGGTTCACCTTGCCGTCGGACGTGTACTTGCCTTTCCGCGGGCCAAGCAGGATGGCGCCGACCAGGGCCGCCCAACCGCCGCAGCTATGCACAAGCGTTGATCCGGCATAGTCGGAGAAGCCCATTTCGGAGAGCCAGCCGCCGCCCCAGGTCCAGGAGGCCTGAACCGGATAGATCACCGCGGTCAGGACGATCGTGAAGATCATGAACGGCCAGAACTTGATGCGCTCCGCGACGGTACCGGACACGATCGATGCGGCGGTCGCCACGAACACCATCTGGAAGAACCAGTCGGACATGGTCGAATAGCCGACATCGGCCACTTCCACGGCCAGCGCGGCTTCGTCCAGCGAGCCGTCATAGAAGATCGCGAAACTGCCGATCCAGCCGGAGACATCGACATACATCAGATTGTAGCCGATCAGGTAGTACATCAGGCCCGCCACGGAGTAGAGCGCGATGTTCTTCAAACAGATCGTCGCGGTGTTCTTGTTGCGGACAAGACCCGATTCCAGCATCGCGAAGCCGCAGGCCATCCACATGACCAGGAAACCCGAGATCAGGAACGAGAAGGTGTTGAAAACGTAGGCCGTTTCGATCTCGACCTCCGCCAGGGCCGGTGTGGCCACCAGCGCCGCGACAGCGGCGACGGCGCCGCCGATCGAGGCGCGTTTGAAATTCGTTGCGATAGACATTTTCCCTTGAACCTCCTCAGAGCGCGTCGGCGTCGGTTTCGCCGGTGCGAATCCGAACAGCCTGTGCGACATCGATGACGAAGATTTTGCCATCGCCGATCCGACCGGTATTGCCGGCCTTCTGGATGGCTTCGACGGTCTTCTCCGCAAGATCGGTGGAGACGACGACTTCGATTTTGACTTTCGGCAGGAAGTTCACGGAATACTCGGCTCCGCGATACACTTCTGTCTGCCCCTTCTGACGGCCAAAGCCTTTGACTTCGGTCGCGGTTAACCCCTGAACGCCAAGTCCGGTCAGTGCCTCACGCACATCGTCCAGCTTGAAGGGTTTGATGATCGCCATGATCAGTTTCATTGCATTTCCCCGAGGGCTCCCTCTCTAGTAAAGCCTGGTACGCTCTCCCTCCGCGCCATGCGACCGGACCTTCGCGATATCGACCAGCGTCCCCCCGCGAAGAACCCGGGTGCCGACCGCGGCCGGAATTGCTGCGGCGCACAAGGTTCGAGGTGCTAATAACAAGATGCGTGCCAGAATCTGATTGAGCGATTTTTTGCATATTAAACAATGGGATATAGCGGGTTGACCGGCTGAGAGTTCCGTTCCGAGAACTTCAAAAATGCCTAATAAATAGTCAAATCAGTATTCTGCTTAAAAAATCATCATCAATTTGCGGCATTCTGGCACTGGACAGATGCGCGGCGGCGAACGACCCTTTGAAGCGGGGAGAATGCGTGAAAAATGGAGAGCGAACACACAATGCGCACGGATGTGGTCTTTGCCGGTGGCGGAATGGTCGGGCTCAGTCTGGCGATCGCCTTGGCGCGGGCGGGACTTCAGGTCGTCGTGGTGGACCGTGAGACGCCTGAATCCGTTCAGTCCCTGGATTACGACGGCCGTGCCTCCGCCATTGCGCTGGGGTCCAAACGCGTTCTGGAAGGGTCGGGGATCTGGCAGGAAATGGCGGATCACGCTTCGCCGATCTGGGACATACGCGTCGCTGACGGCCACCCGCTGCGCGGTGTTTCGCCGCTGTTCCTGCATTACGATCATGCCGATGTCGGCGAGGACCCGTTCGGCTGGATCATTGAGAACCGCATCACACGTCAGGCCCTGCACAAGGTTGCGGCGCGGACCGAGGGGCTGACCTTGCTGGCGCCGGCTACCGTTGCCAAGATCGATCGCGATGCGGACCGGGCCCTGGCGGTGCTGGAGGACGGGCGCGAAATCACGGCAATGCTGGCAATCGCCGCCGACGGGAAATTTTCCAAACGGCGCGAGGAGGCCGGCATCGCTGTCAGCGGCTGGAACTACGATCAGGTATCCATGGTCGCGACCGTCCGGCACGAACGCGCCCATGACGGTGTCGCGGTCGAACTCTTCCTGCCGGGCGGACCGTTCGCCATGCTGCCGATGACGGAAAACCGCAGCAACATCGTCTGGTCCGAACACAAGGATCGTGCTGCGCGTTTCATGGCCATGGAGGATGCCGAGTTTCTGGCGGAATTGAAGCTGCGATTCGGCGACTGGCTCGGTGACATCGAACTGACGGGCCCGCGTTTCGCCTATCCGCTCAGCCTTCAGCAGGCGGCGCGCTATACCGATCAGCGGTTCGCCCTGATTGGCGATGCCGCCCATTCGATCCATCCGATCGCGGGGCAGGGCCTCAATATGGGGCTGCGCGATGTCGCCGGTTTTGCGGAGGTCCTGGTCGATGCGGCCCGGCTTGGGCTCGATATCGGTTCAGCCTCGGTCCTGCGGGATTATGAGCGGCGCCGACGCTTCGACAATGTTCTCCTGGCCGCGGTAACCGACGGCCTGCTGCGGCTGTTCTCCAACGATGTGCCACCGGTCCGGGCCGTGCGCGACCTGGGACTGGCCACTGTCAATCGACTGCCGCCGGTGAAGCATTTCCTGATGCGACACGCCATGGGCGTTGTCGGCGACCTTCCGCGCCTGGTCCGCGGCGAAGCGCTGTAGGAGGCGGCCCGTCATGCTGGAACTCCATGGCTACCGCGACAGTGTCTATTCCTGGATTGTGCGGCTGACCCTGCATGAAAAGGGGGTGGACTATCGCTGGGTGGAAGTGGATCCCTTCGCCCTGGTCGTGCCGCAGACTTTTCTGGACATGCAGCCGTTCTGTCGTGTGCCGGTGCTGGTTGACGGCGACTTTCAGATTTTCGAGACCTGCGCCATCACACGATACCTGGACGAGGCATTCGACGGCCCCCCGTTGCAGCCCACAACCGCACAGTCCCGGGCGCGACAGGCGCAAATTGTCTCCATCATCGACAGCTACGGCTATTGGCCGCTGGTTCGTCAGGTCTTTGTCCACGGCTGGTACCACCAGAAGTCCGGGGAGGAACCGTCACCGGAAGAATTGGCGACCGGGCTGGCGGCGGCGCCGCGGGTGCTGGGCGCCCTGGAACGGCTGGCCGCGCCGGAAGGGGTGTTTCTTCTGGGGGCGCTGCCGACGCTGGCGGATCTTCACGCCTTCCCGGTGGTGGACTATTTCGCCATGACCGAGCCCGGTGCAGACCTGCTGGGTCGCTATCCCAAACTGGCGGCCTGGCACACGGCGATGACAAAGCGCGAGACGGTTCAGAAAACGCGCCCGCATTTCGGCAGCTGACCCTTACGGATCGCGGCTCAGGCCCTTTGTGTCCAGCTCGTTCAGATAGGCCTGCCAGCGCTCCTCATACTCGAGGCCCAGCTCGTAGAGGTACTTCCAACTGAAGATGCCGGTATCGTGCAAGTCGTCGAATTCGATGCGCACGGCGTAATTGCCGACCGGCTCCATCTTCATGATGCCGACATGGCGGCGGCCGCTGACCAGTTTCTTCTGGCTGGGCGTATGCCCCTGGACCTCGGCGGAGGGGCTTTCGACACGCAGGTATTCGGCGGGATAGGAGAATTTCGCGCCGTCGTCGAAATCGACCTCCAGACGCTTTTCGGATTTCTTGTGGCGGATTTCGACCGGCCATGCCTTGGTCGAGAACCGGTCCGTTTCAGGGTCGCCGGTCATGCTGGTCAATCGGCCTTAATCTCGCGGGCCTCTTCCGGCAGCATGATCGGAATGCCGTCGCGGATCGGATAGGCAAGACCGGCCGTGTCACTGATCAGCTCCTGTGCGTCGGAATCATAGCGCAGCGTGCCATGGGTCACCGGGCAAACCAGAAAGTCCAGAAGCTGCCGGTCGACGCCTGGCGTCCCGGCGGTCGCGGGTCGGTCGTCCTTGGGGTCCTTGGCCATGGTCCGGTCTCCAACAGAAGGGGCGGCGATTACTGCTTAGCTTTCTCGCCGCCGCCCCCGCCGGTGTCAAGCACGGCCATCTCGACCAGGGCGGTCAGGACCTTGGCCCGGTCGCGCAGCGTTTCGGCTTCGAGCAGCGCCTGCTTTTCGGGCGGGTCGAAGGGGCAGATCATGGATAATGAATTCACCAGACGTTCGTCCGGGGTTTCCTTCAGGGCGGACCAACTGGCCTCAATCCCCTGAGACGTGAAATAGGCTTTCAGGCTCTTGAACAGGGCATCCCGGTCGACTGTCCGTTCTTCCGGCCCCGACAGGTCCGCTTCGAACCCCGTCCAGTCGGGCCGTACCCGCCGATACCCGCGCATGGTCGGGATCTCTTCGCCGGCCCGGAAGCGGCATACACCCTTGAGACTGATGAGGAAGCGACCGTCATCGGTTTCCTCGAACGCGGTGATCCGGCCGGCGCATCCCACCGGATAGATCGGCGGTTCCTTGCCGCTCTCGGCCCGGTCGCGTGGCTGGGTCATGCCGATCATGCGGTCCGCGGCCAGCGCGTCCTGGATCATGTTCAGATAGCGCGGCTCGAAAACATTCAGCGGCAGCAATCCGCGCGGCAGCAGCAGCACGCCGGTCAGCGGAAAGATCGGCAGCGTCGTCGGCAGGTCGTCAAAGTTTGGATCGAATTGACTCATCGCTCTGGCCAGGCCCGTGCCGATTGGCGGCGTTCGGGCATCCGTTACTGGTTTCCACCCAGGCCCTCGGGTCGTCGATCCTTGCGAACGTCCGGTCTCAGCTGAACAGCAGCGACGAAAGACGTCGACGGCCCGACACCACATTCGGGTCTGTCGGACCCAGGGCCTCGAATACTTTCAGTAACTGTAGGCGGGCCGCTTCGTCGTTCCAGCCCCTGTCGACCTGAATTATGTGCAAAAGATTGTCGATCGCGGCTTCGGACTGACCCATGGCAGCCTGTGCCTCGGCCAGGTCGAAGCGGGCCTGATGGTCGTTCGGGTTGGCTTCCAGCGCGGCTTCAAGCGGTGCCAGCTTGTTTTCCGCCTCGGCGGCCTTGGCCGCAAAGTCCAATGCCGCGCGGGCCGACGCGATTTCCGCCTCCTGGGCTTTCGCTTCCGGAACGTCGTCCAGCAGCGATTGCGCCGCCTCCAACTCGCCCAGCTTGATATAGGCCTGGGCCAGCTTGCCAAGAGCCTTCATGTTCTCCGGATCGTGTTCCACGACCTGCCCGAAGATCGCGGCGGCGCTGGCGAAATCGCCGGCTTCGACGGCCGCTTCAGCCTGTTCCATGGCCTGCTCGACAGGATCGTCCCCGGCCTCGCCGCCCGCGGCGGAGATCAGGCGGTTGATGAATTCCTTGATCTGGCTTTCGGGCAGGGCGCCGGCAAACCCGTCCACCGGGCGGCCGCCGACGAAGCCGAACACGGCGGGAATCGACTGGACGCGCAGCTGACCTGCGATCGAAGGGTTCTCGTCGATGTTGATCTTGACCAGCTTGACCTTGCCGCCGGCATTGCCGACCGCCTTTTCCAGCGCCGGGCCCAACTGCTTGCAGGGGCCGCACCACGGGGCCCAGAAATCGACGATGACCGGCGTCTCGAGGCTCGCTTCCATCACGTCTTCACGGAAGGTCGCATCGCTTCCGTCAACGATGGCGGCCGCCGCGGCCTGGGCGTCGGCTTGTCCGATCAAGGGTTCCATGGACGCTCTCCCACTTTTGTCTGGTTCCGCGCCGGGCGGGTCTGCCCGTCGCGGCGCATGTGATCTAGGCGCTTCCGGCGCCGTACTCAAGACCCGGATATCAATTCGATGGCGGGACCGGATCAGTCCTCCGTTAGCGGCTGTCCGAAATCGATACGCTGCGGATCGTATCCCTCCGCCTTCAGGAAGGTCAGGAGGTCTTCACATTTCAGGGTCGTCGTGCGGTCGTTGCGCAGGGGATGGCAGTTCACCAGCTCCTCCGCGAACAGTCCTTCATCCAGAATGACGGTCACCTGGCGGTCGGTATCATTGATCACGGCCAAGGGGGTCACGGCACCCGGGATGACGCCCAGGACATCCATCAGCAGATCCGGCGCCCCGAAACTGATCGAGCCCTGCGCGCCCAGCCGCTTGCGCAGCGCCTTCAGATCGACGTCGCGATCTTCCAGCACGGTGCACAGCCACAGCCGCTTCTTCCGGTCGCGCAGAAACAGGTTCTTGATATGCGCACCGTCCAGCCTGCCGCGCAGCGCCTGACTTTCCTCAACCGTGAAGACTGCGGCATGTTCCGTCGTTTTGTGGGCGATTCCCAACTCGGTGAGCCGCTGATAGAGATCCTGATCGGTTTTCGGCATGGCAACATCCTTCCCCAACGCAACGTGACGGGTCTTGCTAGCCCATTCGAAGGCCGCGGAAAACCCGCACTTGTGCGCCGTGAAGAAAATGTTGTGAAATCGGGCTTGCCATAGCGGGATCGATCCGTATATACACGCCCTCGCTTCGGCAACGAGGCACCGCCGACCGGCCGAACGGAGCCGGTGGCACACAGGATGCGGGCGTAGCTCAGGGGTAGAGCGCAACCTTGCCAAGGTTGATGTCGTGAGTTCGAATCTCATCGCCCGCTCCAGTGCCTTCTAAAAAGGCAATAGAAATCAAGACATTACGGGAAAAGTGTCCCACGCTGAAAAGCGTCGTGGGACACCTTGGCGTTACCAGTCCAGGGCGGACAGGTGTTGCATGGCGTCGGCGGCGAGGGCGGCGCGGCGGATTCCGGCGGTGTAGATTTCCGACGTCCTGGCCTCGCTGTGGCCGTGGATCGTCATGATGTGATACTGGCTGCACCCGGCCTGCGCCAGCAGATGGCCGGCGGCCTTCCGGATGCCGTGCGGCGACCGGTTCTCCAGCCCCGCCTCGCGGCACCATCTGCGGAAGACCTGACCCAGACTGTCCGGCGTCGAATAGGGCCGTCCGTGGTCGCTGAGAATGTAAGTCGGTCCCTGCACCGTCGCCGCGCGGGTGGCGGCGTAGAGTTGCGGCGCCATCGGAATCCGCACCGGCGACGATCCTTTCTTCGCCGGCTGCCAGCCCAGCCAGCGGACGCCGGCCTCGTCGAATTCATTGGCGCGGCCGAAGCCGACGACGTCGCCGATCCGGGCGGCCGTGAACATGAAGATCGTCAGCGCCAGGTATGGTTTCGTGCCCGGCGGGTGCGCCTGGCGAAAGCGCTGCAGGTCTTCCGGCGTCCAGGGCACGGCGCCGCCGCCCCCGCGGTTCAGCTTGCCGATGCCGGTGAAGGGATTCACATCGGCCCAGGCGTTTTCCATGCACCATTTGAACAGGCCCCTGCCGGCCTCCATCATGCTGTCGGCCCAGGCGGGCCGGTCGACCATGGAATCGCGCAGCTGCACCGCGATCGATGACGGCATGCCGCGCAGGGCGAATTCGCCCAGCGGCGCCCCGTCGACCAGGAAGTCGCGCATCTGGCCGTAGAGCAGGCGGCGTTTCTTCACGGTCTTTTCGTCGAACAGGCCGCGCGCGACCAGGCGGTCCAGGTGATCGAGGTGTTTGAAGGTCGCCCAGGCGATCGAGCCGCGTTCGGTGCCTGCCTCCGGCAAGTCTTCCGGCGTGATCCGGATGCCGCGCCGGGCGGCCAGGTAGCAGTCGCGGAATTGCGGGTGGTCGGGTGTGACGGAAAGCGGGATCCGCCGGGCCTTGTCGCCTTCGACGCGGACCCGATACCGCCGCGCGCCGGACGGCAGTTTTTCGATCAGCAGTCCGGGATAGTCGATCTTCACGTCTAGGTCTTCGGCCAAGGTCTCGGTCCCGAAGTCTTGCCGGGCTGCGCGGCGGCGTCAACCGGTTCGCCGCCGCCCGGATCCGCGAAGATCAGGCGGACCTGGCCCGGCGTGACGATACATTCCCGCAGACGCAGACCGGCCGCCGCGGCGACCTTGATCGCGCGGGTCATTTCGGCCTGGCTGACGGCTGGGCGGTTCATGGTGTCCGAATCCTCAGTGGTGCCGGACGTGGCGCATCAGGTTCCCCATCGCCGCGGCGGCAGCGGCACCCTCGTCGAGGGCCGGGAAGGTGCGCAGATTGTCATCGGACTGCCCGGTCCATTTCAGGACCGCCGTGCAGAAGGCCATCACCCGATTGTGCGCCTCGATCAGGTCCGCGCGCGGGATTTCGATCGTGTCGTCGTTCATGTGTCGCTCCTTATCGCTCCTGACGGTGGAACTGAACTTCCATACTATCGCCGTCATGTTCGATTATCCGATATCCGCAAGCTGCTGCGGTTCGCTCTACGTCAACGGGGCACAGGCAACACTCGTCTGGAATCGCTTCCGATCCATATTCCGGGTCGATCAAGACATTCTCAGCACCGAAACGATCTTTTGCCTCACGGATGCTGGTTAGTTCGACGCCTTCGCAAATGATTGAAACGCACATCGGTTGGGCCTCCTTTATGCCACGGCCGCGACGGCTTCGGTGGCGACTGCGTTGGCCCTGACGATCGCGGCGGCGACCGGCGGGCAGACGGAGTTTCCGCACATGCGGATCTGCGCCGTCTTGGTCATGGGCGATCCGTCCGGGTGACGATCGATCACGTATTCGTCCGGGAAGCCCTGGGCTCGGAACAGTTCGCGCGGCGTCAGCATGCGCATGCCGATGTCGACGATCTGATAATCCTGACCGGCGACCGTGACCAGGCCGAGGCGGGCCTTTGACGTCACTGTCGGCGCCGGGTCGCGCGGATCCGCGAGTTGGCCGCCGGTGCCGTAATACTTCATCAGGAAGGCGCGCACCTCAGCGTGATGTTGCCCTTCGGCCTGGACGGTTCCCAGCGGGTCCGAGACCGGCCGGCCGTCCTTGCAGCTGCCCTTGAACAGCGTCAGGTGCGACGTCACCAGCTGCGTCTGTGTCCCCCGCGTCGTCACGGTCGGCAGCGGCGTGTCCGCGCGGACACCTGTCACACCGCCGAAATGTTTGGCGAGGAACGCCGTGCATAGAGCGTGCTTGCCACCGCCGGATACGACGGTGCCGAGGGGTTTGTGGATGTCGAGGGCGCGCGGGGCCTGGCCTTGTCGCTCACCGTATCCTGTTTGGACCAGTGTCGGCGAAACCAGGGCCATTTCGCCGCGTTGTGCCGTCGTGATTGTCCGCAGCGGATCGTTGATGTCATAGACCCGGGCGTCGCCGCGATGCGTCAGCGGCACAATGAACGGGTCAGCCGCGTCGATCACATACCGCTTGAGCCCCCGGGCGATGCGCAGTTGCGTCGCCTCGGCCAGCGGTCGCGCACGATCGAAGATCGACGGGCAGGGTTGCGACCAATCGATGATCTCGGCCGCCGTGCGCCACGGCGCCAAGCGCCCCGCCCGCACGTCCGGATCATCCGGCGCGCCGTGCGTCGGTTCCGGCCAGCGGATCGGCAGGCCGTCGCATCGCGCGACCAGGAAAAGACGCTTGCGGATCGTCGGGGCACCGAAGTCGCAGGCGCGCAGTTCCTTCCATTCGACCTTGTAACCGAGGCGCCGGATTTCCCCGACCCATCGATCGAAGGTTTCCCCCTTGCGATCGGGACAGGGTCGGCCGTCCATGTCGACCGGACCCCAATCGCGGAACTCCTCGACATTCTCAAGACAGATCACGCGCGGCCGAACCCGCTTGGCCCAGAGAACCACGACCCAGGCCAGATCGCGGATGCTGCGCTTTGCCGGGCGCGATCCTTTCGCTTTGGAGAAGTGCTTGCAGTCCGGTGAGGCCCAGAGCAGCCCGACCGGTGGCCCGCCGGCGGCGCGTACAACGTCCATCGGATCCGCGTGCCAGACATTGGCGCAATAATGCACGGTGTCCGGATGGTTGACCGTGTGCATCGCGATCGCGTCCGCGTCGTGATTGATCGCGACATCGGGCGATCGGCCGAGGGCGATTTCGATCCCTGTCGAGGCTCCGCCGCCGCCGGCGAAACTGTCTACGATCAATCCATCCATCGGCTCAATTCTCCATTCCAAAGTGATCGGCCACAGCGTTGGCCGGTTGTCGCAGGCTTTCGTTTGTTCTATCGGTGTTCGCATGAGCGATTACACCTTGGGACAGCTTCATGAGGCGCGGACATGGGTCCATGTGACCTATCAGTGCGGGCGCGAGGTCTATATCGACGCCGCGCTGCTGGTGCTGAAATACTGGCCGATCACGCCGCTGCGGAACCTTCGTGATAAGTTCGTCTGCAAGGACTGCCGGGCCAAGGTCGCCGATGTCTGGATACTGCCGATGTACGACGAACATTGGCGTCGGCTGGAGTATCCGGGAATGGAAGACGATGCACCGACCCGTCATTGCCTCAATCCTTTGTCGGCTGATTGACGGACATTTCCGCGTCCGGGCGCGGCAGGTGCAGCCAGTGCGTCCAGACGCGGCTGGTTCGGAGGTCTTCAGGGTGTTCCGGCCAGTCGAGAATCGACCATCCATTGCAGGCGTTGTAGACGGCGTAGCATTCGGTCGACATGTCGGCGTCGCGGGGAAAATCGGCGATCGGCTGCGGGATCATGGTCCTTCTCCTGTCGTCAGCGCACGCGCAGGGCGGCGATGGCGGGGCCGGTGAGGGTGAGGTCTGTGGCGCGGGCGGCGAGGCGGTCGAGCAGCGCGGCGGCGTCCATCGGCCAGGGCTGCGGGCGCAGCGCCGACCAGCGCGGCGGGTCCGGCATGTCGGCCGGGCGGTCGGGATGCGGGATCAGCGCGCGCCATTCGATGGCCGCGGCCAGGCTGTCGGCCTGGGCGATCAGGTCGGCCTCCGCCGCGTCGGGCGGGTCGATTCCGACCGCCTGCCAGATGGCCGCGTCGATCGGTGCCGTCAGCTGCTGCAGCGCGGCCGCCATGTCCGGACCGCCGACCCGGATCAGCGCCGTGCGCAGCTGGCGCGTCAGGTCGCCGATCGCCGCCTCATGGAAATCATGCAGCAGCGCCAGACAGCACAGCCGCGCCGAGGCCGCCGCCGGGCGGCGGTGGATCAGCACCTGTTCGACCAGCACCGAATGCGCGGCGACCGACCATATCTCCGACGGCGTGCCGCCCCCGAAGCGCGCGATCTTGGCCAGGCGGTCCGCCATGGCCGGCAGGTCGACCGCGCCCGGATCCGGCGCCAGCAGGTCGAACCGCCCGTCGCCCAGCGGGATCTGCGTCGCCGCCCAGGGTTCTGTCGGCGTGGCCTGAAGGCCCGCCAGGGCCGCGCCCAGCGAGTAGTCGGTCATGCCGTCCCCCTTTTGTGTTCGGGCGCCGCCGCATGCCAGGCACAGGACACCGTGATCTCGACCCGGCGGCGGCCGTCGGCGCGGGCCCGCTGACGGTGCAGTCGGACCCGCGCCTTACCGTCCAGCGGCGCGGCGGGAAGCCGCACCGGCGAGTCGCCGGACGGGGTTCTGTTCGGTGTCGGAGGGGCGGGCGGCACGGCGCCCTTGCCTGCGGGAAGGGCGGTCATTCGGTTCTCCAACGGGGTTCGACGGGGATGGCCAGGACGGCGCAGACGGTTTCGATGGGCTGTCCGGTTTGGGCGGCGATGGCGTTGGGCGGCCATCCGAGGCGGCGCAGCTGCCGGATTCGCCCGGCCGCCGCCGGTTCCTCGATCGTCGTCAGGGAAGGTGGCGCCATTGGCCGTGGCGGCGCGGCGACCGTGATCAGGTCGACGACGCGGCCCAGGGATGTCACCGCCCGCACCATCGGATCAGCCTTTCCGGAACCGGCAGACGAGGCCGGTGATGGTTGTGCCGTCGATCAGGACCGACAGGCGGAGCGGGGCGCCGTTGCTGGCGCGGTGGATGGCGGTGACCGGCCCGGCCTTGCCGGTGGTCAGGTCGACCGCCGTGTCGCGGTCTTTCCAGGCCGGCGACAGGGCCGGCAGGCGGCGCGGCTGGATGCGGATGATGTTTCCCATGGCCGCCCCCTATGCCGCGGCGCCGTGCAGGCGCGCGGCGCGGGTCTTGGCCTCGGCGGAAAAGCGGTCGATGTCGCGGGCCGCGAAACCTTCCTGCAGGAGGTCGTCGCGGGTGCAGTCCCCGCGCTCCCCCCGAATGCGGAACATCGCGCCCGCCATGCGGGTTATCAGGTCCTGCTGCTTTGCGTCGCTTGTCACGGTGATCTCCTCAATGCCGTTGCAGATAGGAGATCAGCGCGTCATGCAGATCCGGGTCGCCGTAGAAAAGTGCGATCAGCAGCCCGACCACGAACCAGAAGCCGCTGATCGACGGCCTGTCGAACTTGATCCAGGTCTTGCTGCGGGTCGGCGTCTCCTTGACTCCGGCCGTTTCGGGTGTGTCCGTCATGCGGTGCCTCCCGGTCGCCCCCGCCCGGCCGGGGAAGGTCCCGAAGGACCCGCCCCGGCCGACCGGCGGACCGACGCGACTGGCGTCCGTGAGGGGGGGGAGGGTGCCCGCCGGTGTCAGATAACAAGCATACTTGATATTCGAATGTCAAGCATACTTGTTATTGCGGCGCGTACTCTGTCGGAACACGCGACGGGAGAAGGTCCCATGAGATCATCAATAGAAGTGGTGTCCGACTATGTGGTGACGCGGGCGTCGGTGACGATCGCCTTGCCTGGAAAACACTCGGAACACGGGCCGGTGAGGGATGTCGATACTGTGTATGATGACCCGGCCGGTGAGTGGCTGCCGCTGGGGCTGCTGATAAGATATGTCGATGCCGTCGGCGAGATATCCTCCCGGCGAGTGACCGTTTACTCATGCCGGTTTAGCGATAAGGGCGACCCGCGCCTGACCGGCTATTGTCACTTAAGAAAAGCGAAACGGAGCTTCCGAGCCGATCGCATCCTGGAGGCGGTCGATGCTGTGACAGGGGAGGTCTATTCGCCTCCATCCGCGTTTCTGGAGCATTTTGGGTTTTCTGCCGTCGATGCTTCACCCGTCGATCAGACGGCGGCCGCTATCCGCGCAGCGCAGCATGGTCTTACGGTTCTGGTATTCCTTGCGCGCTGTGACGGTCACGTACATCTCTCGGAACGGGACGTCCTCCATCAATACTTGATCGATCGGGCGTTCGAATATGAGATAGACGTTGATAGGGCCAATGTGTTGCTGGATCGTTTCGCGCCGGACGCGGCTTCCATGATGGCGAGTGCAACCCTTCTAGCGAAAGGTGCAGGCGAAACCAGTCTGGAACGCGTGCTGCTATTAGCTGCGAGAATGATCGATGCCGACGGTGTGATAGATGAGCAGGAAGCGAAGTTTGCTGTTGAACTGAAATCTGTCCTGCAGGATATCACGCTTGCGTGCTAGGTATTGTCTGAAAGTATGCTTGTCATATTCAGGTACCCCTGAGGCGCGGTGTGATAGACCCTATCGAGTTGAGTATGTTCCTGACGGATCGGGTGTCCGCGGCAGAATCTCGCGGGCTGCGCCTTGAGGTATCGAGCGATTTCGAGTTGCTCTATTCGCTGGAACTGGACGGGCATTCTCTTTCCCCGATGTTCCATCCCCGGCATTTCGATCTGCGCGACGAGACAGGATTCTGGATCGCCGGAAGAGATGCGTCCGGCCGGGTCGTTCATGTCCAGGCGATCCGGGTGCAGTCTCCGGGCCTGGGTGGTCTGGACAATCTCTGGGAAAGTGAGTTTCGGCGCCTGTTTCCGCTGGCTCCGCGTGCCGGTACGGTCGCGGCCGAGGGCGCGCAGATGTTCGGGCAGGTGACCTATCACGGCGAACTGTGGCTGCATGAGTCCGTGCGCGGGGCAGGATTTGGGCCGCTGTTGGCGTCTGTTGGACTGGCGTGCGCTGCGATCCGCTTCGATCCGGACCATTGCTATGGCTTTGTCGAAGATCCGAACGCCTGGTCGGGTTACGCGTTCCGGGAGGGGTTCTTTACTGTGAAACCTCTGTCTGAAGGTTGGCGCCGGGCGGAAGGTTTTCTGTTAGAAACGGATTGGATTGTAACGATGTCCAGAGATGACCTGCGGCGCCTTGTCGAGCGAGATCGGCGGCAAGTGCAGTCGTACACCCGACGACAGTTTGTGCCGCGTAATGAATGGGAAGCACCAGACGGAAGTAACTGACGAGCGTCGGCCTTCCGTGGATGTCCAGAATTCCAGAAACTCTTTCCGAGACGATTCGGCCCTGGGCGGCTTGATAATAGGCCGACTTCACGGCGCGTTCCAACGCCACGTCCGGCAACCCGGTCGATCCTACCAGATTGAGAGCATAGTCGCGTCCATATGCGCGCGCCGTCGTCGTTTGGTCGCCGCAATGGATGTAGGGCGCTCCATCCCGGGTCGTGGCAAACAGCTGCAAATGGGGCAACAGGTGCCTGAACCGTTCGGGCGCGGCGTTGGCGTCGCCGCGCGCGTCGCGGGCAAACAAAAGGGCGTCCCGGAACGTTGGTGACAGGTCCGCCAAGTGAACCGGCGGGATTGGTTCAATACGCCATCTAGCCATTGGCCGCTTCTCGACGGGAAAGGGCCCCGCGCATCATTCTGGCGACCGTATTCACATAGGACAGGGTGTCGTCGATCTGATTTGCTGTCAGGTGTTCTAGGTCGGTCCCGTACATGGCTTCGATTCGGTATGCAACCAACGCGTCGATTCCGACGCATCGCACCGAGTTTTTTAGGATGGATCGCCGCGCTTCAATCGGAAGCGGGGTTGCCTCTTCTAAAAGTGCTCGAAGCCGCGATGACAGCTTCTCCTGGCGGGACGGCATAGGAGGAGTCCTGTTCTTTTTTACGGGTGCAGCTTATCGCATAGAAAGCTGTGGTCAATTGGTTTCGCGTTTTAGGTGCAGTTAGGAAATCAACCTCAGGGTCCTCTGAATCATCTCGTCCCTGGCGTTGGATTCGACGGCGGCGGCATACTTGAACAGTACCCCGCACATCTCGCTGAATTTCTCCGGCGGTAGCTGCTTGCCCTGAGATTGTAGATGGGAGGAGGCGGTGCGGATGATTTCAACCATATCCGCTTCGCTGAGTGGCTCCGCATTGAGGGGCGTGACCCCTTCGGATTCCAAAAAGTCTTGGAACGCGTCCAGTCCGTCCGGGCCGTCGTCGGCGGATGGCAGGTGTTCCAGGAGTGCCATGGAGAAGTCCCGAATCTGGTCCGGTTCAATGTCGAATCTCAACCCGTTCTCGAACCGGCTGAGGGTAGTCATTAATACGTAGGTGACGCGGAGTGCATAGGTTTTCGTTGCGTCGTCCCCGTTGTTTGGGTCGGGATCTCGCGGGCCGATTCCGAGCGTCAGCCATTCCGCCCGAACCTTCAGGGCGCGGATAAGATGACCGATGTTCTCGCCCTTTGGGGACGTAGCACCGGACTCCCATTGCGAGACCGCTTGCGCGCTGACGCGGCACAGTTTCGCGAGTTGCGCCTGGTTGAGACCTGCGGATTCCCGCGCCTGTTTAATTCTGTCGCCGATGGTCATGCGGCGGTTAGTAGCTTGTTTCGAATCAAGCATGCTTGACATTCGAATAACAAGCATGCTTTACATTCGGGCATGTCAAAGCTCATGCTCCCTATCGTCAGAGAGGCGGTCGAGATTGTCGGCGGGGTCAACGTCCTTGCCGCAAGGGTCGGGATCGCTGTTCAAAACTTCTATCAGTGGAAGGAAATTCCGCCGCGCCGGGTGCTGGCGATAGAGGCTGCGACCGGCGGCAGGATCAGTCGATACCGGATGCGCCCCGATATCTATCCGCCCGGCGATGTCGCCGGCCATGGCGGCGAGGCGGCGCAGGGCGAAGGAGAAGCGGCATGACGCATACCGCGACCCTGGTCCTGGACCCGTCGCCGCTGCTGGCGGCGCTGAATCAAGCCAGTCCGGCGCTACCGGCGCTTGCCGATCTTCCCGAAGGAATTCGCGAGAGTCTTCTTGAAATCGTCCAGGGCGGTTTCGGCCGTGCGGATGCCGTCGAGAAATTTGTCCGCCTGGATATCGATCCGGGTGCCGCAACCGGGGCAGGCGAAGTGGTCGTGCGCCTTTATCCAGGCGACGGATTGCTCGGTCTTCTGGCCGCATTTCGGGCAGGGAATCGGGATGCGCTTGTCGTCGAACAGTCCGGATTTGGGCATAACGAAACTCCCGAGGGTGATTGAATGAACACGTCACCTTACACGGGAAAGTGCGGGCGGGGAACGGCATCATGCCGCGTCCCGCCCGCCGCCTGGGGCGGTTCCGGAAGATCGTATCCGCCCGGCGATGTCGCCGGCCATGGCGGCAAGGCGGCGCAGGACGAAGGCCTCGGCGGGCAGGGTGCCGGCCAGGCCGGTCAGGTCGTCGGCCAGCGCGCGCAGGGTCTGCGCGGCGGCGGTTCGGGTTCGGCGGGTTGTTCGGGGGCTGCTGTGTGTCATGGCGCCATGATGCCAGGCGCGGCGGGGGAAAACCTATGACCGCCATATACACCGATCTTTCCCCCGAAGGCGTCGAGGTCGGACGCCGGATCGCCGCGCGCGTACGCGCCGCCGGTCCGGTCAAGGCTGTCGCGCGGACTTTCGGGGTCGCGCCGGCGACGGTGCGCAGCTGGCGGGACGGGAACCCGCCGCAATTCCGCCATCTGCTGGAAATGGTCGGCCTGTGGGGGCCGGGATTTCTGGAGGATGTGTTCGCGCCTGTCCTGACCGACGGGGACATGGCGGCCACCGCGCTGGCGGCGCGGATCAAGTCTGATGTTCAGCGGCTGGAGGGCCTTATCAATGACAGAAGTGACCCGCGCGGCGAAGGGCGCGGTGCTGTGGATCCGGATCGTGCTGCTGCGCCTGGCGCGGCGGGCGACCCTGCGGTCGGCGGCGCGGGCGCGGGATTCCGCGGCGGCGTCGCTGGCGGCGTCGGACGCATTCGAGGCGCGGTTGCGCGCGCTGGTCGCGGCGCGGCAGGCCTTGCGGTCGCCGCGGCGCTGATCTGCGCCAGCCTGACGCCGGACCGGGCGCAGGCCGATGGCGACCCGATCGGCGGCGACTGGGCCCGGCGCGGCAAGCCCGCGCGGGTCCTGACCATCGGCAAAAACTAGGAGGGGGCCAGATGCCGACGCTATCCGACGACCAGATCACCGACTGTGCCAGGGAGGTCGGCACGGCGCTGTTCCTACACCGGCAGTCGAACGGCGGAAACGGCATTGAGGCGGTCCTGATCCTGCTGGCCGCGGCGGCCATGCTGACCGCCGCCGGTGCCCGGGACGACGCTACCCCGGGCGATCAGGAGAGTATTTCGAACGAGGCAGCCGAAGCCCTGAAGGACCTGATGATGCAGGCCTTCCGCGAGCGGTTCGGCGCCGTCAACTAGGAGGGCCAAGCGATGGCGGATGACGTGAAACGGGACGAGGCGCCCCTGTCCGATCCCGGGCCGAAACCCCGACTGGAATTCCATCCGCCGGACAAGCTGATGATCGACGAACGCTATCAGCGCAGCGTGTCGACCAAGCGCGGCAAACAGCTGATCGGACGACTGGTCGAGGAATTCTACTGGCCGTTCTTCGGCGTGATCATCGCGACGGATAACGGCGACGGAACGTTCTGCGTCATCGACGGGCAGCACCGTGCCGAGGCGGCGCGGCAGCGGGCGGACATTCATTCCGTCCCGGTCATGGTGATCGAGGAAATGTCCCTGGCCGAGCAGGCGGCGGCCTTTGTCGCGATCAACGAGAACCGCGTCCGGTTGAACGGGCTGCAGGTCCATCATGCCAAGGTCCGCGCCGGAGACGAAACGGCGGTCGCGATCGACGCGATCTGCCGGGAGGTCGGCCTGACCATCTATCGCAACATTCCGTCGCGGCAGCACCTGAAGGCCGGGCACACCATGGCGGTCGGCGCGGTCTATGCGGTCTACGAGACCCATGGCCCGGCCGTCCTGCGCCGGGTGCTGGCCTGCATGCTGAAGGCCTATCCGGATACGGCGGACGACCTGCGCGCGATCCCGATCAAGGCTGTTGCGGCGTATCTGGGCACCAATCCGCAGGCCGATGACGCGTCCGTCGTCCGGTTCCTGCGGCGGCGCGATTCCGAAAGCTGGCAGGAGGCCGCAAGGACGGTCGGCAAGAATGAGGGAATCACGACGGTCGGCGCCCTGGCGCAGATGTTGGTTACCGAACTGCAACCGGCGGCGGAACAGCCCGCCCTGGAACGGGGGGCGGCATGACGGGGCATACCGACAACGGGCGGGGCGGGCTGCCGGTCGGCCCATTGGGCCGTCCGGCCTATGGCCTGACCGCCGGTCAGCGGGATTGCCTGGCGGTGATCCAGGAACTGACGGCCGTCGACGGGCGCTGTCCCAGCTATGCCGAGATCGCGCGGGAAATGGACCTGCCCCGGCGCAGCGCGGTGAAGGGCCTGGTCGACGGGCTGATCGAGCGCGGCTGGCTGTCGCGCGTGCCGGGGCGGCGGCGGTCGCTGGTGCCGCTGTTGACCCTGCGCCTGCCCGACGGGGCGGACCGCCCGGTCGCCGGGCTGACCGATCGCGGGCGCGCGGCGGCGGAAGGGAGGGCGGCATGACGGGGCATACCGATACCGGACGCTGGACCGAGGCGGAGGATCTGCGCCTTCGGGAATTGTGGCGCACCGGCCATACGGCGGCGCAGAGCGCGCAGATCCTGAGCGACGAGTCCGGGCGGGAGATCACCCGGTCGGCCGTGCTGGGGCGGCTGTACCGGATGGGCCTGTCCAAGCCGCGGGTGCGGACGGTTCCGGCCCCGGTGGAGGACGGGAAGGCGGAAGACGGGAAGCCGGACGACGGCAGGACGGAAGGCGGCGGATCGGCGGTCCGGCGGGCCCTGGGAATGGATGGCCGGATCATCCCGCCACCGAAAACCTGTCAATGGCCCCATGGCCAGCCCGGGACGGACGGCTTTCATTTCTGCGGATCCGACCAGGTCGTGCCCGGCAAACCCTATTGCGCCGATCATTGCCGCGTCGCCTATCGGCAGCCGCGGGACGCATCGGCCGAAGGTCCGGCGGAAGACCGGGCCGAACACCGGGTGGGGGATGCGGCATGACACCGGCGACGGCGGCGAACGGGCTGCGGCCCGACGAGCGCGAGGCGGATTGCCGCGCGGTGGCGGCGGCGATCGAGGATTACTGGCGGTCGCGCGGCTATCCCGGGATTCGCGTCCGGTATTACCGCCGGCCGACCGGGGCGGGCGGGGCGCCCGCAGGATACGACCTGCGCACCAATCTGGGCCCGGACGGCTATCCGCCGGGGGGGGCGGGTGACGGTTTCACGGGTGGCGGTTTCAGGGGGGACGGCCCGGAAGGCGCCCCCGGGTGACGTGCCGCCCCAAAGAAACATCCCCTTGAAGGCGCGGTCGCTGATCGTACTGAACGCCATCCAGGACATCCATGCCGCCGGCAAACGGGCGGATTACGGCAGCGTCGTCCGTGCGACCGGCCAATCGAAAATGACGATACAGCGCGCCCTTGGCGACCTGACCGGGGCGGGCCTGATCGAGACGCAGGGCGGTCGCGGCACGCGCGGCGGCATGCGCTTCCTGCCGGTCGAATCCGGCGTCACGAAGGAGACGGGGCAATGCACCTGACCGAAACGAGCATGCGGATGATGCGGGCCAGCGGCGCGCTGGACATGGCCTGTTACGAGGGGTCCGGCAACAGGCGCGGCTGGCGGCGGGCCCTGCGCCGGGGCGCGCGGCGGGCGGCGATCGTCGCCGGCGGTCTGGCGGTCGGCGCGGCGGTCGGGGCGGCGCTGCTGTTCTGGGCGCAGGCGGCCGAGGCGCAGGGCGCATCCTGCGGTCACCGCCAGGCGGTGGTCGAGCATCTGCGCGCGGGTTTCGACGAGGTTCCTACGGCGGCCGGCGTGACCGGCAGCGGCTATATGGCCGAAGTCTTCCTGTCGCCCGACGGGGCCACCTGGACCTTTGTCGTCACCCGCCCGGACGGGATTTCCTGTCTGGTCGCGGCGGGTCACACCTGGGAACAGGGCGAGGTCCCGAAGGCGACGGGCGAAGGGCTTTGACCATGGCGGACGCCATCGCCCCGGCGCTGTCGACCCGGGCGGCCGGACCCGACCGTCCGACCATCCTGGACGGCCCCGCCCTGCCGGTTCTGGGATCGGGGGCGTCGGCGCTGTACCGGTTGGGGCCGTGCCGGGATTGCGGCGTGCTGGTCGTCGGCACACAGCCGGTGCCCCCCGGTCCCGCGGGCCCGCGCTGCGGCGACTGTACCGCGGCGGCGGTGGCTGGCGGCGCGCCGGGCACGGATCTGCGCACCTATCTGCGCCGCGCGCCGGCGGTGTTCGGCCTGCCGTTGGATGTCATCGTTCATGGGTCTGCGGTCGGGTCGATCCGAGCGCGCGATGCGGTGTTCTATGCCGCCCGGCTGCAGGGCTGGTCCGTCGCCGATCTGGCCCGCGACTGGGGCTGCAGCAAGGGTCAGGCATGGGTCTATGTCGGTCAGGCGCGGTTCTGGGCAAAGAACGATGCAGGCTTCCGCGCGCGCCTCGCCGCGCTGCAGGCGGGAGAGGGAATATCGTGACGGACGTTACCGGTAACGCATGGTTGGTGATGCGATGACGCAGGCTGTCGTTGATGAAGATTCGGGCATGCGGGTGTCGCGCCGCCGGCGGAAGCCCCCTTACAATGCCGAACTGGAATGCGCCTTTCTGGGGGCGGTGCTGCGTCATCCAAAGGTGATTGACGCAATCCCGCCCGGCTTGGCAGAGCACCATTTCTATGTGCCGGAGCACGGTGTCCTGTGGCGGGAGATTCTGCGCCTGCGCGATGGCGGGATGGATGTGTCGCCCGCGACGCTGGCCGGGTTTGTCGATCGGGAACCCATCTTTCGCGAGGTCGCCGACGAGCCGAAGGCATGGCTGTACGAGATGGCTATGAATGTCGTCACGGTGATGAACGCGTCGGAGTATGGGGCGACGATCATCGATCTGGCGATGAAGCGCGAGATGATCGGTGCGGCGCGGGATCTGGAGGATATGGCGTTCGATCCGCAATGCGGGGAGAGTGCGGCGGAACTGCTGTCGGCGCATGAATCGGCGCTGTTGCGGTTAACGGACGGCACCCCGGCGCGGATCGGGTCGCGGTCGCTGTCCGACGTGCTGTCGGAAACGATGTCTGGCATCGACGCGGCCATGAAGCACGATGGCGCGGTTCTGGGCGTGCCGACCGGATTTCACGATCTGGACCGGATGACCAGCGGGATGATGGGCGGGGACCTGATCGTGCTGGCCGGGCGGCCCAGTATGGGGAAATCGACCCTGGCCTATAACATCGCGTTTCACGTCGGCCGTGCCCAGGCGGCACTGCCGGCCCGTGACGAAGCGGGAAGCGTTACCGGTAACGCCGGGACCGAAACGCGGGGCGCTGTGCTGATTTTCAGCCTGGAAATGAGCCAGGGGCAACTTGCTAAGAAATGCCTGTCGGCCATGTCCGGCCTGCCGACGCAGGCGATGGATCGCGGTGACCTGCGGTCGGATCAGTACGAGACCCTGGACCTTGCCGCCCGCGGCGCAAGGCAGTGGCCCGTATTTCTGGACGATGGTGGCGAGGCGTCCGCGGCGCATATCCGGCTGGAGGCGCGGCGGCTGGCGCGGCGCATCGGGCGGGTCGCGCTGATCGTGGTGGATTATCTGCAGATCATGGGCGACGGCGACGGGTCGGACCGCGGACCGAACCGGGCGGAGATGCTGGGCCGGATTACCCGGAGGTTGAAGGCTGTGGGCAAGGAACTGAATTGCCCCGTCCTGGCGCTGTCTCAGCTGTCCCGCAAGGTCGAGGATCGCGAAGAGAAGCGGCCGGGGCTGGCCGATCTGAGAGAAAGCGGCGCCATCGAACAGGATGCCGATCAGGTCTGGCTGCTGTACCGGCCGGAATACTACCTGATCCGGGAAGGCGACCCGGTCAAGCGGTCGAACGAGTCGGAGGAAAAGTTCGCGGCGCGGCAGGATGCGTATAACGGCGCGCTGGCGGAATGCCGGGGGACGGCGACTCTGATTATCGCAAAGCAGCGTATGGGGCCGGTCGGCGACGTGGTGCTGGGTTTCGACGGCCGTGCCAGCCGGTTCTCGAATATGGGCGAGGTCGAGGGAGTTTCATGAGCATCAGAGCGATGACGGCTGTCTGGGACCATTCCGCCGCGGAAGGGCCGATGTTGCTGGCCTTGTTGGCGATAGCGGATGTTGTCAATGACGAGACCTGGGAAGGTTGGGTCGGGATGGCGACCATCGCGCGGCGCATGCGGCGTGGTGAAAGGGCCGCCGAGCGCGCCGTTGCGTCGCTGGTGTCTATGGGAGAGATCGAAATCGTTGGACGGCACGGCAAGAGCCGCGTCAACATCTATCGCATTCTGACGGGCCGTGCGCGCCATGGCGCCGCGCAAGGTCAGTCCGGACCATCCGAGGAAGGGCCAGAGCGGCCGAGTGAGGATGTCGGACCCGTCAGAAACAACGGGGTCAACCCGTCAGAAATGACGGGGTCAGGCGGCCCCCCAACCCGTCAGAAACGACGGGGTCAACCCGTCAGAAATGACGGGGGCAACCCGTCAATAATGACGGGTGCCTATATAGAAACCCATCCTTATCCATCCAGTTCCACCCCGTCGCGCGGCGAGAACGAGACCGGGAAGGATGGTGATCGGTCGCGGCGGTGGTGTGTGTTGGGAGAGGCGCTTGGGCTGGACCCGTCCCGCAGTCCCGCGGACTTCAACAAGCTTCGGAAGGTTGCCGAATGCTGGGCCGGGTTCGATCTGGATCGGGTGGTCCTGCCGGCCCTGGAGGAAGGCCGCACTGCTCTGGAAAGGCAGGGGAAAGACGCCCGTCCCGGTGAAGTCGGATGGAAGTATTTTGACCCGATCGTGCGGCGCCGTGGCGAGCAGGACGCAGCCGATATGCGCGCTCAACGGCTGACGGCGGGGATGTCGGGGGAAGCGCAGAAACGGATGCGCGCCGTGGCGTCGTATCTTCGAACCGGATTGTGGTCCGGAAATTGCGCGCCGCCCGCGGAAGACGAGATTTCGGCAGTCCGGCGCAGATACGCAGATGCGGGTTTGGAGAAGCTGATCGAGGCGCGTCATGCGGCAGAGTGAAATCAATTCTTGCACCTACGATGCCCCACCACGACCGGTTCGGATGTCGGACCGGCGGCTGGAGACGCTGCTGCATTGGACCTATGGCGACCAGATGGCGCATCTGGGCGGTCTCGGCGACGGGGTGTTCGACGGCTATGGCGGCGCGACGCTGGGCTATGGCGTCGGCTGGTCCGGGGAAGGGCCGCGGCCGGTGCAGCTTTATGCGGCCATGGGCAAGACCGATCCGCTGGCCGACTGGGTGCATCGCCAGGTGCGGGCGCGCCTTGCCTCGGATCCGGCGGCGCTGTCCGATGTGGTCACGCTGGCGGCCCTGAAGCGGCGCCCCGCCTGGCCCGTGCTGCGGCTGGTGGCGCAGCCGACCCATGTCGGGCGCCCGATCGGGCCGCACAACCCGCCCGTCATGCGGTTCGGGCCGGAACGGCGGATCCGGTGCAGGCATGCGCCGGGCGGACGGATCACGGTGCGGGAACCTTACCTGTGCGTGGTGGAGCGGGTGGGACCGGATGTCCCGGCCCTGATCCGGCAGCGGGCGGAATATCGTCGCTGGGTCGTGGCGATGGGCTTCGTGGCGGACCATCTGCGGGGGCTGGGCGTGCCGCTGGTCGAATGGGACGTGGATGTGCCTGCGCTCAAATGGTGGGAACGCTAGGCAATCTGCGGCCTGTAGCGTGCCTGTTGACGTGGTCAGGAAAAGTTTGTAAGCCTTATCACGATCCAATCATTGCGCCTCGACGGTCCACACCGTCGGGGCGCTTCGCGTTTGGGGATACCATGCCGACCATGCCGCCGACCTTCGGGGCGCCCAAACTGCAGCAGCGCAAGGACCAGCAACGGCTGACCGATCGGCGCCGGGGCAGTGCGGCGCAGCGCGGCTATGATGGCAGATGGCGCAAGGCGCGCGAGGCTTTCCTGGCCAAACATCCGCTGTGCGAAATGGACTGTGAGGCCGAGGGTCGGGTAACGCCGGCGACGGTGGTCGACCATATCGTGCCGCACAAGGGCGACCGTGCCCTGTTCTGGGACAGATCGAACTGGCAAGCGGGCTGCGAGACCTGCCACAACCGCAAGACTGCGCGGGAGGATGGCGGGTTCGGCAGGACGCCCCGCTAGGCCCCAGCCTTCCGGCCGCGACCGGCCGAAGGGGGGAGGGGGTGGTCCGATTCTTCCCGCCCCAGCCCCTTAGACCGTCCTCGCAACCGTGTGTGTGGGGGCGCGGAATTGGGAAATCTTTTTTTGTGAGCCGGACAGGGTGCGAGGACGCGCCGCGGCCAATCCGAGGAAATCCATGGCAAGAGGCCGGAAGCCGAAACCCGCCGAGGTTTCGGAAGCGCAAGGCAATCCGGGCCGCCGACCGAAGGCGGCACCGCCGCCCAGCGTGCCGACATTGGGAAGCCTGTCTGCGCCGAAGGAACTGCGCCGGGCCGATCAAAAGGCGGTGTGGGAGAAACTGGCGCCGCTGCTGGCGCGGATGAATTTCCTGCGCGCGACCGACCAGGCGGCGATGGTGCGCTACTGCATCCATCTGGCCGACTGGCATGCGCTGACCCGCGAACTGAAGGGCCGGGCGTTCACGTATGAGACCGTCTCCAATCACGGCACGATGGAGCGGGTGAAACCGGCTTTTCTGGTGCGCGAGCGGATCGAGAACCGCCTGGAGAAACTGGAGGACAAGCTGGGCCTGACGCCGTCGGCGCGCCAGTCGATCCTGCAAAGCCTGGCGTCGGCGGTGCCGCAGCTGCCGTTCGATGCGCCGGAGTCCAAGAAGGATGCCGACAAGCCGGCCGCGCCCGCGGCGTCGCCGATCGGCATGCTGAACAGCGACGGCCAGGCGGTCCATTGAGCGCCGCGCCGAAGGTCGAACCGCCGCCGGAAATCCTGCCGGCCTGGCGGGTGGAGCAGTTCCGCAAGAAAGGTTACCGCTTCGACGAGGCGGCCGCCGCTGCCGCGGTCCGTTTCTTCGCCGACTATCTGCGGCACACCGAAGGCGAATGGTACGGGCGCCCGTTCATCCTGCGCCCGGAACAGCGCGAGATCGTGCGGACGATCTTCGGCTGGAAGCGCCCGGACGGGTCGCGGGTCTTCCGCCAGGTCCTGATCCTGATGCCGCGCAAGAACGGCAAGACGGAATTTGCCGCCGGCCTGGCCTGTCTGTGCCTGATCGCCGACGGCGAGATGGGCGGACAGGGTTATGCGATGGCGGTCGACAAGGACCAGGCCAAGATCGTTTTCAACAAGGCCGCGGTCATGATCGGCCTGTCCGAGGCGCTGTCGCGCGATGTCGAGGTCTTCAAGACGTCGATCTATTGCGCGCCGCTGCAGGCCAGTTTCAAGCCGCTGTCGGCCACGCCGGGCTCCAAACACGGGTTTTCCCCCAGCTTTTCGATCGCCGACGAAACCCATGAATGGCCGGACGGCGAACTGGCGGACGTGGTGCACAAGGGCACCGGCGCACGCCGGCAGCCGCTGGAGATCGAGATCACGACGGCCGGCGTGCGCAACCGCGGTTATGCCTGGGAACGCTACGAATACGCCCTGGGGGTCCAGGCCGGCGAAGTCGAGGACGACGGGTTTCTGCCGATCCTGTTCGAAGCGGCGGAGGATGACGACTGGACGGCGCCCGAGACCTGGGCCAAGGCCAATCCGGGCCTGGGGATCAGCCCCAAGCTGGAATACCTGGAATCGGAATGTGCCAAGGCGAAAGGAAATCCGCGCAAGGAAAACGCCTTTCGCCGGTTCCACCTGAACCAATGGACGGAACAGACGACGCGCTGGATCTCGCTGACGCAGTGGGACCGGAATGTCGGTCCGACCGACTGGCGCGAGATGGAGGAAGCGCTGCGCGGGCGCCGTTGCTTTGGCGGTCTGGACCTGTCGTCCACCACGGATTTCACGGCGCTGACCCTGGCCTTTCCGGACTGGCCGGTGCCCGATCACTGGGCCTTTCTGTTTCGCCTGTGGCTGCCGGAAAAACGGCTGCTGGACCGGGCGGAAAAGCGGATCCGCCGCGGCCGCGAGGCGGCGGCGCCCTATGAGAAATGGCGCGACGAGGGCGCAATACGGCTGACGCCGGGAAATGTCGTCGATTACCGCGCGATCCGGCAGCAGATCGATGCCGACGGCGCCGCCTTCCGCCTGGATCAGCTGGCGATCGACCGCTGGAATGCGACGCAGCTGGCAACCGAACTGCAGGAGGATGGCGCGCCGGTCTTTCTGTTCGGCCAGGGCTTCGCGTCGATGAACGCGCCGTCGAAGGAACTGGAACGGCTGGTCGAGGCGGAACAGGTCGCGCATGGCGGTCATCCGGCGGCCCGCTGGATGCTGTCGAATGTGGCGATCCAGGAAAGCCCGGCCGGCGACATCAAACCGGACAAGGCGTCGAGCGGTGAGCGCATCGACGGCGTCGTCGCCGGGATCATGGGTCTGGGCCTGGGCCTGGCCTTCGGAAGCGGCGGCCCGGCGAGTCCCTACGACACCGACGAAACCTATCAAATCGAGGTTTTCTGACCGATGTGGAACCCCTTCCGCCGCAAGGCGCCCGAGGTTCGGGCGGTGTCGCTGGAGAATGCGGACATACCGCTTTCCAGCGAGGCGATCCTGCAGATTCTGGGCGGCCCGGCGACCACGGTCGGCATATCGGTCAATCGTCAGACCGCCCTGGACTGCATTCCCGTCTGGGCGGGCGTCGATTTCCTGTGCGGCGCGCTGGGTAGTTTTCCGCTGCATGTCTATCGCAAGACGGACGACGGTCAGGAGAAGGACCGCCGCGATCCGGCTTACAGCCTGCTGCACGACGCGCCGAATCCGGAAATGAGCAGCACCGACTGGCGTCGGTGGCTGATGTCGGAATATCTGCTGTCCGGCCGGGCGATGTCCTGGATCGAGCGCACGCCGGGCGGCCGGATCAAGGCGATCTGGCCGCTGGAGACGGCGAAAACGACGGTGTCGCGCAAGGATCGACGGATCCGTTACGAATACAAGGCCGACAGCGGCGCCGGCGCCATCTATGACAGCGCGGAAGTGATCGACCTGGTCTGGATGCGCAAGCCGGACGGCGTCGGCCATGAGGATCCGGTCCATCGCGCGCGGGAGGCGATTGGCCTCTATCTGGCGCAGCAGGGCTATGCCGGTCGCACCTTCCAGAAGGGCGGTGTGCCGCCTTTGCAGATGGTCACGATCGCCCAGACCGAACAGGGTGTGCGCCGGGCCAGCGACGATGTCGCGCGCGCCCTGGCCAAGCTGGCGGAGGACGGAAAGAACGTCCTGGCCATGCCGCAGGGTCACGAATTGAAGGGCATCGGCTTCGAGCCGGAAAAGATGCAGATGGAATCGGCGCGGCTGTTCCAGCTGGGGGAAATCGCCCGCTGGCTGGGCCTGCCGAAGGTCTTCCTGCAGGACCTGACGGGCGCGACCTATACGAACACGGAACAGCAGGACCTGAACCTGGTGAAGCACCGGCTGACGGATCTGACGACCCAGTTCGAAAAGGAAATGTCCCTGAAGCTGTTCCCGGACCGGCGCAACCGCCGTTATGTCGAATTCGACATGAACGGCCTGCTGCGCGGCGACTTCAAGTCGCGCATGGATGGCTACGCGACCGGCGTCCAGAACGGGTTCATGACTCCCAACGAGGTCCGCCACAAGGAAAACCTGCCGGCGCTGCCGGAAGGCGACCGCCTGTATATTCAGGGCGCGACCGTCCCGCTGGGCACGGTCCCGGCGCCAGCAACGGCGCCCGGCGATCCTGCCCCTTCCGATCCTGTCAAGAAGGAACCGAACGATGCCGAAGCCTAACACCGGTGCGGACCGGGAGGTCCGCGCGACCCGTCCCGCCGAAATTCGCACCGCGGAGGACGGCACGATCCGCGTCAGCGGCTATGCCGCCGTGTTCGGCGAGGAAGCCGACATCGCGGGCATGTTCCGCGAGGTAATCGCGCCCGGCGCCTTCCGCCAGGCGATCGGCCGCGACGACGTGGTCTTCGTGATCAATCACGACGGTCTGCCGCTGGCCCGGACCCGGTCCGGCACGCTGACGCTACGCGAGGATGCCCGCGGCCTGTTCATGGAGACGGAACTGGATCCGGAGGATCCGGACGTCCGCAGCATCGTGCCGAAAATGAAGCGGGGCGATCTGGACAAGATGTCCTTTGCCTTCCGGGCGCGGAAACAGGAATGGGACGACACCCAGGACCCGCCGCTGCGGACGGTCCTGGAGGTCGATCTGTTCGACGTCTCGATCGTGACGAATCCGGCCTATGACGGCACGGAAATCGGCCTGCGGTCGCTGGCGGCGGCGCGCGAGGCCCGCGGCGATCCCGCCGCCGCCGCGCGGGCGCGCCTGCGCATGAAACAGGGGCTGCGCGATCGCGGCGCCCATCGGAACCAGGTCGCGGACTCCCGCACCTGACGGTCGTCCGGCGGGCAAGAGGGCCTGCGTCCGGACGCGAACACGGTCCATCCAAGGAGATACAGACCATGACGATCAAGGAAATGCGGGAGCGGCAGCAGCAGCTGGTCGCGGAGGCCCGCGAAGCACTCGATTCCATCACCGATGCCATGCCGGCCGACCAGGTGGCCGAGGCGGAAGCGCGCTATGACAAGATCATGGCCGAACACGATCGCCTGCAGAAGAAGATCGAGAACGAGGAACGCCTGGCCGCCGCCGAGGCGGCGCTGGATGCCGAGGACCGCCGCCGCGCGGCCGTCCTGCCCGACACGAATGGCGAGAATCGCGGCGCGGATGATGGCGAGATCGACGACGCGGAACTGTTCCGCCGCTACTGCCAGTTCGGGGGCGAGGGGCTGACGCCGGAACAACGCCAGCGGTTCGCCTCCATGCGGGTCAGCAATCTGCCCCCGGAAATGCGGGCGCAGTCGACGTCGGGGTCGGCCGGGGGTTACACGATCCCGGAAGGCTTCCTGCCGGAAATCACGCGGACCATGGCGATGTACGGGCCGATGCTGGATCCGGGCGTGACGCGCATGATCACGACGGCGAGCGGTAATGATCTGCCCTGGCCGACGATGGACGACACCGGCAATGAGGGTGCGATCCTGGCGGAAAACTCGCAGATCAGCGAACAGGATGTCACCCTGGGTCAGAAGACGCTGGGCGCCTATCTGTATACGTCCAAGCTGATCCGGGTCAGCTATCAGCTGCTGCAGGATTCGGCCTTCAACGTCGAAAGCGACATCATCGTCCCGGCGTTCGGGGAACGCATCGGGCGGATCGTCAACCGTCACCTGACGGTCGGCACCGGGTCCAGTCAGCCGAACGGCATCGTCACGGCGTCGAGCGCGGGCAAGACCGCGACGACGGGGACGACCCTGTCCTTCGACGACCTAATCGATCTGGAACACAGTGTCGATCCGGCCTATCGCCGCGCGCCGTCCTGCCGCTGGATGTTCAACGATTCGACGCTGAAGGCGGCGCGCAAGCTGAAGGACGGCGACGGCAACTATCTGTGGCAGCCGGCCGATGCGCGTACCGGCGCGCCGGGGTCGATCCTGGGGCATCCCTACATCGTCAACCAGGCGATGGCGGATATCGACGGATCGTCCAAGCCGGTCCTGTTCGGCGATATGAACAAGTATATCGTCCGCCGGGTCCGGGAATTCACCATGGTCCGCCTGGTCGAACGCTATGCCGATTACCTGCAGGTCGGTTTCTTCGCCTTCGGCCGTTTCGACGGTGAACTGGCCGATACGGGTGCGGTCAAGCATCTGGTCATGCAGTCCGGCTGATCCTTCGGGTGAGGTAACGAAAGGGCCGGGCGGCCAGGCGGTCGTCCGGTCCTTTTCGGAGGTCGATCATGCGAATCAAGTTTCTGACAAGCCTGTCGGGTCCGCGGGTCACGGTGTCGCGCGGCGACATCCGGGACTGGCCCGACAAGGAAGCGTTGCGGCTGATCGCGGCCGGTATGGCGGAAGCCGCGCCGGCGGGTGCCGAAACGGCCCAGGCATCGCTGCCCGGTGTCGAAACGGCGGTCAATGCCGATGCCTGGACGGGCGCGGGCGGTGAGGGTGAAAGCCTGGCCGATCTGGGCCGGAAGGTGAAAAAGGCGGCGGGCCGCTATGGCCGGTCGCCGCGCAAGAGGTAATGGACGGTTTTGCGGGCCGGTCGGTCCTGATCGTGGCGGGCGGGCCGAGTGTCACGCCGTCGGCGATCGAGGTCTGGCGGGCGCGATGCGACCGCGTGGTCGCGATCAACAATGCGGTGGAACTGCTGCCCGGCGCGGATCTGCTGTGGTTCACCGATCGCGCCTGGTACGAGGTCCACGCCGAAACCGTGGCCGGGTTCCGGGGCGCGGTCGCGACGCTGGAGAACTACGACCTGGTCGCGCGCATTCCCGGTCTGCATTGCCTGAGGAACATGGGATCGGACGGGTTTCATCCCGAGCCGGACGGCGTCATGACCGGGGCCAATGGCGGATATCAGGCCCTGCATCTGATGCTGCATGCGCGACCGCGGCGGATCGTGCTGCTGGGCTACGATTTCTGTTATGGCGCGGCGGGCGCGCATTGGCATGGCAGCCATCCGGCCCCGCTGACCAATCCATCGCCGCGCGATCTGGTGAAATGGACCCTGCGGTTCGACGCGCTGGCCGAGGAAGCGACACGCCGCGGCATAGCGGTTCTGAACGCCTCGCCGGTGTCGGTGCTGACCTGTTTCGAAAGGGCGTTTGAATGCGCGCGATCTGCCTGATCCGCGACCTGCCGGCCTATCGGCGCGATGCGTTTGCGGCGGGGCTGCAGGCGATCGGCGCGCGGGTGCGGTTCGACGAGGCGCCGCCCTATGGGCCGGACGACGTCGCCGTGATCTGGAACCGGTACGGCCGCGCGGCGGATCTGGCCTGGCAGGTCGAACAGGCGGGCGGCCGGGTCCTGGTCTGTGAGAACGGGTATCTGGGCCGGGAATGGCGCGGCGGCATCTGGTACGCGATCGCCCTGGACCAGCACAATGGCGGCGGCCGCTGGTTTCCGGGCGGACCGGAACGGTGGGATTCGTGGAAGGTCGACCCGGCGCCCTGGCGCGACGACGAGGCCGGCGACCTGGTGTTTCTGCCGCAGCGGGGCATCGGCGTGCCGCCGACCGCCATGCCGGCGGATTTCGAAAAACGGCTGCGCGGCGAGATTGTCGGCCTGGGGGTCATCCGGGTCCGACCGCATCCGGGGGAAGGCCCCAGCCGACCGCTGGAGGAAGACCTGGCGCGGGCGCGGATCGTCCTGACCTGGGGATCCGGCGCGGCGCTGAAGGCGCTGATGATGGGCATCCCGGTCGCATATTGGTTCGACCGCTGGATCGGCGGTCCGGCCGCCCGGCCTGGGCGGAACGGGGTCGACCGTCCGCTGCGCGACGATGCGGCGCGGCTGTCGATGTTCCGGCGCCTGGCCTGGGCGATGTGGGAACTGGAAGAGGTGGCCAGCGGTGAACCGTTCCGTCATCTGCTACTACGCCAAGGGCGGACAGGGTAAGGTCCTGGCGCCCGCCTTCGCGGAAGGCTGTGGCGGGGAAATACAGCGCGGCGGACCCTGGCGCGGCGGCGTGGCGGCCTTCTACGGGGTCAAGGCGGAGACCGAGGCGGCCTGGAAGGCGGCGCGGGATTCCGCGGCGGACTGGTTCTATATCGACAACGCCTATTTCGGGCGCGGTTCATATTTCCGGATCACGCGCAACGCGATCCAGCATGACGGGCGCGGCACCGCCGACCCGGCGCGGTTCCTGGCGCATGGTCTGACCATTCAGGAATGGCGCCGGCGCGGCGATCACATCCTGGTCTGTCTGCAATCGGACAATTTCATGATGCGCACCTGCGGCATCGACCCGGCGTCCTGGCGGCGCGGGGTGGCGACGGCGCTGGCGGCCCATACGGACCGTCCGATCGTCTGGCGCGAGAAGGACACGGCCCGGCCGCTGCGCGACGATTTCCGGCGCTGCTGGGCCGTGGTTACGCACACATCGAATGTCGCGGTCGAGGCGCTGCTGGCCGGCATTCCGGTTTTTCTGACAGGCCCATCCGCGGCGCGGGCCATGGGGTCCGGCGACCTGAGCCGGATCGAGGATCCGCCGATGCCGGACGGGCGTCCGGCCTGGGCGGCGGTACTGGCGGCGAACCAATGGTCGCTACCGGAAATTCGCAGCGGTCGCGCCTGGGCGGCATTGCAGGGAAATTGAAATGGGCATGGGCGACGAGATCATGGCACTGGGCCGGGCGCAGGCGCTGTCGGCGCTGCTGGGCGGACCGATCGGGATCTGCGACCGGCACGGAAGGGTGCGGACGCATCCGATCTGGCGCGGGTCGCCGGCGGTCGCCGATTGTGCCGCGGCGGCGGTGGCAACCCTGTCGGATGCCGGCCATTGCCGCCCATATATCGATTACGACCGGACGACGGCCGATCGCTGGGCGTTCAAACCCTACCGACCGTCACCGGCGCGGCTGGCCTGGGTGACACCGGATCCGCGCGGGGCGGGGCGCATCCTGATCGAACCGCGGATCAAGCAATCGGCGAGCCCGAACAAGCAATGGGGCCGCTGGCAGGACCTGATCGACCTGGCGCCGGGTCTGCCCTGGGCGCAGATGGTGCCGCCGGGCGTGACGCCGTTGCGCGGTGTCGAGCGGATCGAGACGGCGACATTCGAGGCGGCGGTGAATGTCCTGGCGGCGGCACGTCTGGCGGTGCTGCCGGAAGGCGGACTGCATCATGCCGCGGCGGCCGTCGGGGTCCGCGCGATCGTGCTGTTCGGCGGTTTCACCGGTCCGGAGATCACCGGCTATCCCGACCAGATCAACCTGGCCGTGGACATGCCCGCCGCCCGCGGCTGGCGGGTCGCGCATCCGGCCTGCGCCGAGGCCTGGCGGCATGTCACGCCGCAGGCGGTACTTCGGGAAGTGGAGAGGGAAATTGAACGCGAAGCTGCATGAAGGTGTCTGGCTGCCCGGCGGCGAGGCCCATCTGATCGAGATGATGTCGCCGGGCGCGAAGCGGTTCGCCCGCCTGCCGGACGGCCGTGCCAGCTATCAGCGCCACAAATATCTGGCCGCGCTGGACCTGGTGCGCGCGCGCCAGGTCTTCGTCGATATCGGCGCGCATGTCGGCCTGTGGTCGATGCAGGCGGAATTCGATTTCGCGGAGATCACGGCCTTCGAGCCGCATCCGGTGCATGCCGATCTGTACCGTCACAATGTCGGCCGCGGCGTCCTGCATGAGGTCGCGCTGGGCGATGCCGAAGCGGCGGTGTCGCTGACATCGTCGCCGACATCGAGCGGCGACACCTGGGTCAGCGGCACAGGCGACATTCCGATGCGGACGCTGGACGGATTCGGCCTGGAGCGGATCGACCTGCTGAAGATCGACACGGAAGGATACGAACTGCCGATCCTGCGCGGCGCTGCCGAGACGCTGCGGCGCTGCCGACCGGTTGTGGTCGTGGAACAGAAGGGCCGGGACGCGCGCTATCACGGCGGGCGCGACGGCGAGGCGCTGGACCTGCTGCGCGAGATGGGGGCGGTGCCCCTGCGCGCGCCGATCAGCGGCGATCACTTCATGGGATGGGTCTGATCCCATGCGGATCTATGTCGGATACGACGCGCGCCAAGACCTGGCCTATCGCGCGACCGTCGCGTCGATGACCGCCTGTTCCGCCCGCCCGCTGGATGTTTCGCCGATCGTGGAGGCGCATTGCCGGGCGCTGTCATTGTACCGGCGGCGCCATGAAATGCGCGACGGCCGGGTCTTCGACCGGATCAGCGACGCGCCGATGTCGACGCAATTCGCGATCACCCGGTTCCTGGTGCCGGCCCTGGCCGCGCGCGACCGGGTGCGGGATCCCTGGGCGCTGTTCTGCGACAGCGACTTCCTGTTCCTGGCCGATGTCGGCGATCTGATGCGCCATGCCGATCCGCGTTTCGCGGTGCTGGCAGTCCAGCACGATCACCGTCCGACGGAAACGGCGAAGATGGACGGTCAGGTCCAGACCGCCTATCCGCGAAAGAACTGGTCCAGTCTGGTGCTGTGGAACCTGGAGCATCCGGCGCACCGCCGGCTGGTCGAGGCGGACCTGGCGAACCGGGTGCCCGGCCGCGATCTGCATGCGTTCTGCTGGCTGGAGGACGACGAGATCGGCGCGCTGCCGGCGGCGTGGAACTGGCTGGAAGGCTATGACGACCCGGCGGCGGTGCCGAAGGCGGTGCATTACACGCGCGGAACGCCGGACATGATCGACAATGCCGCCTTTGCGGCCGAGTGGTGGAGTTGGCTGCGATGATCGATTACGCGCTGACCCGGACGGTCGAGCCTGCCGCGGCGATCCTGCCGGATGCGCGGATCTGGGATCACCTGCGGGTCGAGACATCCGGGTCGCCGGCGGAACCGGAGGACAAGGCCCTGATCGACGTCTATCGCGAGGCGGCGACATCGGTCCTGGACGGCGCCGACGGTATCCTGGGCCGGGCCCTGATCACCCAGACCTGGCAGATGAAACTGCCGTCCTTTCCGTGCAAGTTGGACCCGATCCACCGCGACCGGCGGATCGTCCTGCCGCTGCCGCCGCTGCAATCGGTCACGTCGATCACCTATTTCGACAGCGCCGGGGACGAACAGACGCTGGCGACTTCCGTCTATTCCGTGCTGACAAGGGGCATGGAAAAGGGCGCGATCGTCCCGGCTTATGGCCAGTCCTGGCCGGCGACCCGTGCCCGGGCGGATGCGGTGACGGTGACCTTTGTCGCCGGGTACGGCAACAGTTCCGACGACATTCCCGCCGCGATCCGGGCGGCGGCGCTGCTGCTGATCGGCGATCTGTATGAGGGCCGGACGGAAACCGAAGTCGGAATCACCGTTCAGCCGACCGGCGCGGTGCAGCGTCTGCTGATGCCGCACCGGATTCCGTTCTGACCGGAGGGGCGGCAATGCGGCAGAAGATGCGCGCCGGGTCGCTGGATCAGCGGGTCGCGGTTCAGCGGGAAACGCGGGTCGCGGACGGCTATGGCGGCGCGGCGGTCAGCTGGTCGACGCAGGCGACGGTCTGGGCGCGGGTCGAGGCGGTGCGCGGCCAGGAGCGTGTGATCGCCGACCAGGACCGCGGCGTCGTCGGCTACCGGATCACGGCGCGGAATGCGGGGGTCTGGGCCGGTGTGACGGCGGCGGACCGGCTGGTCTGGGCCGGCGTCGTCCTGAATGTCCGGGGGGCGCCGGCGGCAGGCCGCGCCGCATACCGGACGATCGAGGCGGAAAGCGGGGTGAACACCTGATGGCGGTGATCGGCGCGCGTGAGGCGGCGGCACGGATCCGGGCGATCCCGGCGACCGTGCGGGCGGAAATCCAGGAGGCGGTGGAACAGGTCGCCGACCAGATCCTGATCGACATGAAGGGCCTGGTGCCGCGCGATTCCGCGGCGCTGGCGGCGGCGCTGACCAAGGCGGCGATCGAGGGCGGTCTGGGCTACCGGATCGGCCTGCCGACCGAGGCCCTGGCGCGGAAGTTCTTTTATGCCCGGTTCCTGGAGGAAGGCACAAAGGGCGGCCTGGTCAGTTTCCGCAGGGCCGGATCGGCGGTGCCGCATACGATGCGCGTCCCGGCGCGGGCGCGGCGGCCGTTCATGGAACCGGCCCTGGATGCCGGCAAGCGCGACCTGGTCGCGGCGATCGGCCGGGCCGTGAATGACGGCATGAGGCGCGCCCGATGAGCGTGGTGGAAACCGGTCTGGCCGTACAGAAGGCGGTCTATCAGGCGATCGCGGCGGCGGTTGCCGGCCTGTCCCCGGTGCCGGGCGTCTATGACGACGTGCCGGACGGTGCCGACCTGCCCTATGTCACGCTGGACATGCAGGATACCCAGCCGATGGACGGGCTGACGGCGCGGCGTGACGAGATCCGGTATTACGCGACCGTCTGGTCCGATTATGCCGGGGCGAAACAGGTCAACGAAATCCTGGCGGCGATCCGCCCGGCGCTGCATGAGGTGCGACTGACGCTGGAGGCGGGGACGATGATCGGCTGTTCCGTCCTGCGGATGCGGACGGCGCGCGACGTCGACGACAAGACGTATCAGGGGCTGTTCACCCTGCGGATCAGAGTGTTCCGCGGGGACGCGTAACCGGTTCATTCAAACACAAGGAGAGAGACATGTCCGACGTGCAAACCGCGTCCGGGTGGAAGATCTATATCGGCGCCGAAGACGCCGACAATTCGGTCGACACCCAGGCGGAATACGAGGCCGAAAGCTGGACCCAGATCGGCAAGGTCGAGGATCTGGGCGAATTCGGGGACCAGTGGGAAACTACGACCTTCAACAGTCTGGAGGATGCCCGCCGGAACAAGCTGAAGACCGTCAAGGACGGCGGCGACCTGAATCTGGTCGTCGGCTTCGTGCCCGGCGATTCCGGCCAGGTCGCGCTGGCGACCGCCGAGGATTCCTATAACAACTATCCGTTCAAGATCACCGCGAACGATGCCAGTTCCGGATCGCCGTCCAGCCCGACGACCTTCTATTTCCGGGCGCGGGTCACGTCGAACCGGATCGCCGCGGGCGCGGTCGACAATGTCGTCCGGCGCAATGTGACGCTGGCGATCAACAGCGATCAGATCCAGGTTGCGGCGGTCTGACATGGCGGGCAGGAGCAAGAAGGCGGGCGGCCTGACGGACGCGCCGATCCATGTCGAAATCGGCGGGCAGGGCTACGACCTGGAGGTCACCCTGGCCGCCGTGCGCACGATCTGCCGTCTGTTCGGCGGCGTCCGCCCGGCCTTCCGTCAGGTCCAGGACATCAACGTGTCGACCATGGCGGGCGTCATCCTGGCCGGGTCCGGCACGGTGCTGAAGGATCAGGCCGCGCTGGACGCATTCGAGACCGCGGTCCTGAAAGGCGATCTGGCGCAGATCGGCGGCGCCTGTACCGATTTCCTGGCGCAGGTCCTGGCCGGCGGGATCGCCGCGCCGGGGGATGAGGCAGGAGACGGCCGGCCGGGAAAGGGCTGACCCTCGAGGACCACTGGGATCAGCTGTATCGGATGGCGACGGGCTGGCTGGGCTGGTCCGACGCCGAGGCGCTGACGACGCCGGTGCCGCGGATCCTGCTGGCCGTCGAGGGGCGGACGGAATGGGCGCGGCTGACGAACCCGTTCGGGTCGGAGAAACCGTCCCATGGCGGCATCGCCGGGGCCCGACTGACATCCGCCGGCACCGTCGATCTGAGCGGCTGGACACCGCCAAGCCCGGCGGAACTGGATGCGAAGATCCGCGGCCGGTTCGGTTAGGGTTTGCGGAGGCGGACGCCGGGGCCTTCGCCGTTCTCGTCGATGAAGATGACGCCCGCATTTTCCAGGGCAAGCCGGATCACATTCAGAGTCGACTGGTTCACCTTATCGCCTTTCTCAAGTCTGGCGATGGTGTTGCGACTGACACCAGTCTCATGACTGAGTCTGTCGATTGTCCAGTTCAGGGCTGCGCGCCCCATGCGTGATTGTTCAGGCACCATGTTGTGCATAATGCGCCATGTAATGCTTGACGGCAAATGTATAAACGCATTAAATAGTGCGAAATGCACTATGGAGGCTGCGATGAGCACGCGATTTAACTCTGACCCGCTGTCGTCCGTCCGGGAGTTGAGCAACCGGGACCTGAAGAACCTGTATCAGGGCGCGCGGCTGATCGATTCCGTGATGGACGGTCTGCTGTGTCAGCCCCGCTTCGATTTCGGCACCGCCGTCCGTGGGCGCCTGGAGGTCCTGCAGGAAGGTCTGGAGGCCGAAGCCGAACAGGCCGCCGAGGAAGCCGTGACACGCGGCCGGGCCGGTCTGGCGGATGAGGATATCTGGGACATGTTGTTGCAGCACGCGGTCTATGCCCCCGACTTCCGGTCGGAACTGGTCGCGCTGATCGCGAAGGAGAAAGCCTGATGGGTGCGATTTCGATTTTCGAGTTCGAAGGGAACGCTGTGCGCAGCGTGATGGACGAATCCGGCGATCCGTGGTGGGTCGGCAAGGATGTCTGCCGCTGCCTGGAAATCGTCAACAGCAATCATGCCATTTCGCGACTGGACGATGACGAGAAAAGAGATGGGGTCGCTATTAGCGACCCCATCGGTCGACAGCAGAAAGTCGTCGTAATTAACGAACCGGGCCTGTACACGCTGATCATGCGCGGGCGGACCGAGGCGGCGAAACGGTTCCGCCGCTGGGTGACGCACGACATGCTGCCCGCGCTGCGGCGCGACGGGTTCTATGCCCTGCCGGGCGCGGAGCCGGACGATTGGGACATGGACGACGTTCCGGATTATCTGCCGCCGCGCGATATTTCGGCCTGGGTCCATGCGGTGAACGCGGCGGGCCGCTGGTTCGGACCGTCCGCGGCGCGGGCGGCATGGGACCGGTCGCCCCTGCCGTCTATCTATCGCGCCGGTCAGGCGCCGAAACCGAAGCGATCGGCCAAGGCCGGGGAAGCGGCGCTGCGGCATCTGCTGTCGGCGCGGCCCGGCCGCTGGCCGGAAATGACCGTTGCCGACTGTATCGGTCTGGGCAAGGCACAGCCGGACGTTACGGCGGAACTGGCCCGGATGGGTATGATCGTCTCGCCGCCGGATCACCCGGAAATGCTGGCGGTCGCGGTGGATCATCCCGGTCTGCAGCACCTGTTCCGGGTGTTGACGACCTGCGACAACTACGCCGCCGATCTGCGCGCGGTCGCCGGGGCGGGGATTCCCGCGGACGGCTTCAGCTTCGCGGGGCGCACCTATCGGTCTGTTCTGGTGCCGTTGGATGCGATCCAGCGAATCGCGGGCACGCTGGCAGAAGACTAACCCTTACCCTCCACAACCGCCGATCAGGCCATCCCGCATCGCCAGCGATGCGGGATGGTCCGGCTGTTTCTGAAAGAGAATGTCAATGGTCGAACAAGTCGGCTTTGCGGTCACGATCGAGGCGCATCTGGACCGGTTCGACCGGGAGATGCGGGATGCCGGGCGTGTCGTCGAGACGACGGCGGCCGGGATGGACAGGTCGACGAAACGCGCGGCGCGGTCGTTCGATGCCCTGGAGGCGGCCCTGGACCCGGTCGCGCGGGCGACCCGGCGTTACGAACGCGATGTCGAGCGGGTGAAGCGGGCCCTGGATTCCGGCGCCGTGTCCCAGGAACGGGCTGCCAATGTCCTGCAGCGCCTGCATCAGCAGTATACGCGGGCGACGACCGTGAACGACAATTTCGGCGCCGCCACCGGTCGCACCGCCATAATGTCCGGACGCATGGGCAACGCGGTACAACAGGCGGGTTTTCAGGTCGGTGACTTTGCGGTCCAGGTGTCGAGCGGGCAGAACCCGCTGCGGGCCTTCATTCAGCAAGGCACACAGATGATCTCGATGTTCGGGCCTTGGGGCGCGGTGATCGGTGCCGGTGGCGCGGTGATCGGTGCGCTGGCCATGTCGTTCATCGGTGCGAACGACGAGGTCGAGAAGACAACCGACAGCATCGACGAGTTTTCCCTTGCGACCGAGAACATGGCGCGCCTGGTCGGTGGGGGAGAGCAAAGTCTGGATGGGCTGACCGAAGCTTACCGCCGCCTTTCCATGGCGCAGCGGGACGTTGAGCGCACGGCCCTGGCAACCCAACGCGACACGTTCGAAAGTCAATTGGAGTCCGCCGCGCGGGCCAGCCGCAGTACGATTGGCGGGATACTGCCGACGGCACTGGGTAGCTATCAGGAAGAGTTCCGCGAGGCGCGGGAGGCGCTGCTGCAGATCAAGGACGTGGCGCGGGATCGCGCGCAGATCGTCGAGAATGTTCGGGCGGCCATCGAAGCGCTGCGCGAGGCGGGGCGTATCGAAGAAGCACAGCAACTGCTGACAAACCTCCGCGACTTCGAAAAGGCAAGCCAGGCCCTGGATCATATCGACGGGCGTATGGCCACCCTGAGCCGGTCCGCGCAGGGGCTGATCATCCCGGAAAACTCCCTGCTCTCGGGCAACAGGTCCGCCGCAAACGACCTGTATTTCCAGGACGTGCAGGCGAATGTCGATGCGACGCGCGACCGGATCGCGAAGCTGAAGGAAGACATCGTCGATCTGGATGCGGAATGGGATCGTGTCCGCAACATCATGGCGTCGACACAGGGCCAGAATTCCCTGACGACCGGGGAGGCCTCGGCGGCGTCGCAGGCTGTCTTCGACCGGGCGAACGCCCAGGCGGCGGCCGTGCTGGAACGGCGGGAGGCGGCGCAGAAGGAACTGAACCGCCAGACCGCGATTGCCAACAATCTGCTGGCCCAGTCGGTAACGCCGATGGAACAGCACCGCGACGCCCTGGAGGCGATCGCGGCGGCGGAGGCGGCCGGGACGATCACGACCGAACAGGCCACGGCGGCGCGGCTGCAGGCGATGAACGTGTTCATGGAATCCGATCCGGTGCTGAGTTCGGTTCAGTCCGGCCTGCGCGATGTCGGCCGGTCGATGATCGATCTGGGCGACGATGCCGGGTCGATGGGCGACCGGGTCGCCGCGGCCTTCGAGCGGATGGCGGAACGCATTCTGCAGGCGGCCTTCGAACTGGAGGTCGTCAATCCGATCATCAACAGCCTGTTCGGCGCCGGCTATCAGACGTCTTCCGGTTTCGGGGGCGGTTTCGGCGGAGGCGGCGGTGGCGGCATTTTCGGATCGCTGATCGGCGCGGCGGCCAGCTTTTTCGGAGGCGGGGGTTACACGACCACTTCGGTCGGCACCATCCATAGCGGCGGCCTGGCGGGCGGGGCGCGCGGCATCACCCGCGATGTCAGCCCGGCCGTGTTTTTCGGCGCCGGGCGGTA
The DNA here is from genome assembly GCA_033344895.1 of Alphaproteobacteria bacterium. Taxonomy (NCBI): domain Bacteria; kingdom Pseudomonadati; phylum Pseudomonadota; class Alphaproteobacteria; species Alphaproteobacteria bacterium. The sequence continues at coordinate 727,532 of JAWPMN010000001.1, read as the reverse complement.
TCATGACGGCGGCATTCCCGGCCTGCGCGGCAATGAGGTCCCGGCGATCCTGGAGGATGACGAGGAAGTCCTGACCGTCCGCGATCCGCGGCACCGGTTCAACCTGGGCATGCCAGCGAACGACCGGGCGTCCGGCCCGGTCTTCAACATCGATGCGCGCGGCGCGGATCGCGAGGGCATGGCGCGCCTGGAGGCGACGATCCGCGAACTGAACGGCCGGATCAACCAGGTCGACCGGTCGATCGAGGCCCGCGCGGTCGAGGCGAACGTATCCGCCCGGCAACGTGAACCGGGCCTGTTCGGAAGGGTGCGCTGACATGGTGTCCTATTCCTATCCGCTGACCGCGCCGTCCGTATCCCCGGAGCGGGTCGTCATCGGGCTTGAAAGCCGGGTCGCCGTTGGCGTGTCCGAATTCACCTTTGCCGAAGATGTTCAGGTCCATCCCGGCCGGCGTCTGATGCTTGAAATCCGCTGGCCGCCGCTGCAGGACGTCGCGGACATCCGGGCGATGGAACAGTTCCTGCTGCGCCTGAACGGCATGGAGGGGACGTTCCTTTATGGCGAGCCGCGCCGGACGGCGCCGGCGGGCAACTACGATTCCGGTCTGGATACGCCGGTCTGTGACACGGCGGGATCCCCGGCGCCGAACAACAAGGGCGACCGCGTCCTGTATACCCGCGGCTGGCGGAACAGCGGCACGAATCTGCTGCTGCCCGGCGACGTGCTGCAGCTGGGGTCCGGGGCCACGACATCGCTGCAGAAGGTCATGACGGCGGTCGACAGCGACGGGTCGGGGGATGCGGCAATCGACATCTGGCCCGGTCTGCGGCGGCAGCCGTCCGACGGGTCGGCGATCGTGCTGACGAATCCCGTCGGCCTGTGGCGTCAGGCGACGAACCGTCAGGGTTGGGCCCATGAGCCCGGGGATCTGCGAACCGGGTTCCGGCTGACCGCGGTCGAGGCGGGCATTCAATGACCCGGAACTGGAGCGCGGCCGCGCTGGCGCAGGCGGATACCGGGCGCTATACGCCGGTCATTCTGGTCGATGCGGAATTCGAGGATTCCGCCGGCAATGCCGCGACCCTGTCCCTGTTCACGGGCATCGGGACACTGACGATCGGGGGTACGACCTATACGGGCGCGGGCGATCTGTTGAGGATCGAGGGGATCGAGGAAATCAACCGACTGGCGGCGCGCGGTGTGACGGTTTCCCTGAACGGCATCGGCGTGTCGGAGGTCAATGGCGCGGGCGACAGCATCCTGGATCTGGCGTATCGCACCGAATACCAGAACCGGCCCTGCACCGTGTCCCTGGCCCTGCTGGATCCGGACACGCAGCAACCCATCGGTGACCCGGAACCCTGGTTCGTCGGCACGATGGACGTCATGACGCCGGAGGAAGACGGCGAGAACGCGACGATCACGATGACCGTCGAGAACGCCCAGATCGCGCTGGAACGGCCTGTCGGGCGAACCTATACCGCGGAAGACCAGAAGGAACGTTATAGCGGCGACACGTTTTTCGACCACGTTTCGACCCTGCAGAATCTGGAAATCGACCTTGACTGATCCGATCCGACTGCGCCGCCGTCCCGGTTGGGAAGTGGCGCTGCCCGACTTTCTGAAGGCCGCCGAGGGGCGGCCTTTCTGCTGGGGACAGAACGATTGCGTTCTGTTCCTGGCCGACTGGACGGCGATCCTGACCGGCCAGGACTTCGCCGCACGGCACCGCGGCAAGTACAAGACGGCGCGCGGTGCGGCGGGCGTCCTGAAGCGGATGGGCGCTGCGGATCCGGCCGGGCTGATCGACCTGCATGTGCCCCGGCATGAGGCGGTCCTGCTGGCGCGGCGCGGTGATGCCGCTGCGGTGCCGGCGGCCGCGGATTGCGCGCTGTGTGTCGGCATCGTCGATGACAGCGGCAGCAAGGTCGCGGTCGTGGCCGAGGCGGGGCTGGCCCGCTATCCCCTGACATCCGCAAAAGTGGCCTGGAGGATCGGCTGATGCCGCAGGCAATTCCGATCATCGTCGCCGTCGCCGCAAAGTATTTCGCCAGCTATGCCGTCGCTTCCCTGGTCGCGACGGCCGTCAGTGCGATCGCGTCCTATGCGATGCAATCCGCCATGGCATCGAAGTCCGGGCGCGGCGATGGCACGGGCGTTGGGTTCGGGGCGGCGGCATCCAACCGCACGCAGACCATCCGCCAGCCGGTCGTCGCGCGGCGGAAGGCGTCGGGGACGGTGATCCTGGGGACGGTTCTGACCTATTACGCGCAGACGGAAAACAAGAAGTACCATCATCTGGTCCTGACCGTCTGCGACGGACCGGTCAGCGGATTCGGCACGGTCTGGCTGAACGACGAGCCGATCAACCCGGAGGATATCGACGGCGACGGGGTGGTGACGCGCGGCCGTTTCGCGGACAAGGTCCGGATCAAGTTTCACACCGGCGCGACCGACCAGGCGGCGGATGCGGATCTGATCGCCGAGGTCGCCGACCTGGACTCGTCCTTCCGGGGCCGCGGGATTGCCTATATCTATCTGCGCGTCCAGTGGAACAGCACGATCCTGCCGTCCGGCCTGCCGTCGGTGCGGGTCGCCGTGCGCGGATCGGTCGAAGATCCCCGCACCGCATCGACCGGGTACAGTGACACCGCGGCGCTGATCTGGCGGGACTATATCGCCGATTCGACGCTGGGTCTCGGTGTGCATGGCGCGACGGTCGCGCGGATCGAATCCGATGCGCTGATCGCCGCGGCCAATATCTGCGACGAGATCGTCGACACGAATGACAAGGATGCGACGGTCGAGGCGGTCGACACCGCCGGCGACAGCCTGGCGCTGACGGACGATCGGGTGCCGTTCTTTACCGGCGACCGCGCCGAACCGGTGACGACGGGAACGCTTCCCGCAGGCCTGTCGGTCGCGACGGATTACTATGTGATCGTCGTCAATCATGCCCGTGCCTCGGCGGACAGCCCGGTCCGGATCCAGCTGGCGACCAGCCTGGCCAATGCCAGGGCAGGGACAGCCGTCACGATCAGCGATGCGGGCACCGGGACGCATACGATCCGGAAGACCGGCGAACCGCGTTACCGGGCGTCAGGCATGATCGATACCGAACGCACGCCATACGAAATCCAGGACGATCTGCTGACGGCGATGGTCGGTGTCGCGACCTATAGCGGCGGCAAATGGCGCCTGCTGCCCGGCGCCTATCGGGCTGGGACGGTGGAGATCGACGAGGACGATCTGCGCGGCACGCTGCGCGGACCGACGCGCTATTCCCGGCGGGAGGCCTTCAACGGCTGCAAGGGCCTGTATGCGTCGCCGTTCAACGATGGCGAGCCGAACGAATATCCGGTCGTCGTGTCGTCGGCCCTGGAGGCGGTCGACAATGACGAACGGATCTTCGACAAGTTCGATCAACCGATGTGCATTTCGCCCCTGCAGGCGCAGCGCTGTGCCGCGCAGCGTCTGAAACGCTATCGGACCGGGGAAATCCGGATCGAATGCCGCGTCAGTTTCGCAAAGGGCATGCGGATCCGCGCCGGGGAAACGGTGCTGTTCAGCAATACGCGGCGCGGCTGGGTGCAGCGGCCGATGACGGTCGAGGCGCATGCGCTGGATGTCCAGGAACAGGAAGACGGCACGCCCTATCTGGCGTTTCGCCTGCTGCTGGCGTCGACCCTGTCGACGGATTTCGATTTCGATCCGGCGACGGAAGAAACGGACGTGTCGCCGTCGGCGCGCCTGACCGGGTCCGGCGTGTTCGATGTCGATACGCCGACCCTGGGCACGATCGCCAGCGGTACGGATCACCTGTTCGTCAAGAAGGACGGCACCGTCGTCAGCCGGATCCACGTGCCCTGGACATCGATTACCGACGAGATCGTCCGCAATGGCGGCGCGGTGGAGGTCCGGTTCCGTCAGACCGGCGAGGCGGATACCGCCTGGCTGATCCGGCGGCAGGACGATCCGTCGCTGGATTTCGTCTATCTGGATCCGGTCGAGGACGATGTGTCCTATGACATCCAGATCCGCGCGGTGAACGGTCTGGGCGTGGCGTCGGACTGGTCGTCGACATCGACGCATACGGTGGTCGGCAAGACGGCGGCGCCGTCGAACGTCACCGGGTTCACGGTGCAGCAGAACGGCGCGGCCTGTGTCTTCAAATGGGATGCGATATCCGACGCGGACCGCGCGGGATACGCCATCCGCTACAAGGCGCAGGGCAGCTTTGTCTGGGCGGATGCGACGCCGGTGTCGGAGGAACTGATCGCGCGGGGCACGACGATTTCGACCTTCCTGATCCCGCCCGGCGACTGGACCTTCGGGATCAAGGCTTATGACACGTCCGGCAATCAGAGCGGCACGGCCGCGACCTTCAATCTGACCGTCAGTAATTCGAACGATGTCGTCTTCAGCCAGGCGCAGGCCCCCTACTGGTCCGGGACCCTGGACGGGTTCGTCAAGCACTGGACCGGCGTCCTGGTTCCGGATTCCCAGAACCTGGCCAGCGCCGACGGATGGGAGACCTTCGACGAATTCGTGCCGTCGCCGGTCGCGACCTGCCGCTATACCGCGCCGGTCGAGGATCTGGGTTTCGATGCCGACGGCGTGCGCGTCTGGGCGGAGATCGACAGCGTGCTGGGCCCGGGCGAGACCGGCGGCGTGGCGGATCCGGTCCTGTCGATCGACACGCGCGACGACGCGGATGCCTTCGACGGATTCGAGACCTGGACGGTCGGGACCGCCGATTTCCGGCATATCAAGGGCCGGATCACGGTCGACACGTCGAAGGGCCTGCCGGTCGTGCGGGACTTCACGCTGGTCTGCGACGTCCAGGAGCGCACGGAAAGCGGCAGCGACGAGACGGCGGCGGTGAGCGGCACGGCGGTGACTTTCGCGCAGCGGTTCCACACGAAACCGGCGGTGCATCTGACCGCGGACGGGGACGACCGGATCGCCATGAAATCCGCCGTCACGGTCACGGGATTCACGGCCAAGGTCTATGACACGGCCGGCAACGATGTCGGCGGCACCTTCGACTGGACCGCCACGGGCGCATAGGAGACACGCATGACTGTTGCAACACCGCTGCAGCCGAATTTCACGACCCAGAGCGCCAGCGATTACAAGCGCGCGATCGATGCGACGGCCGCGGCCGGCTGGCGGATCGCGACCTGGTTTGCAGCGCATGAGAACAACGCCGGCAGCCCGGCGACGGCGGACATGACGGTCCGGCTGGAGGCTGGATTCGTGGAGACGTCGTCCGGCCTGACCGAGGTCGCGGCGCAGTCGACCGGGACGTTCACAGCACCGGTGTCGAATCCGCGCAAGGACCTGGTCGTCGTGGATGCGGCCGACGGCACGGTGTCGGTGATCACCGGCAGCGAGGCGGCGAGCCCGGCCTATCCGGCGCTGACCGCCGGCAAGATCCCGATCGCCGGAGTGACGCTGGCCACGTCGACGACGGCAATCACGAATGACCTGATCGAGGATCTGCGCGGCCTGTCGCTGGCGCCGGCGACGACCGACGAGATGGAGGCCGGATCCGAAACCGAACTGCGCGCCATGTCGCCGGCGGGCGTCGCGGCCGCCATCGCCGCCTTGGCCTCCGGCGAAGACCAGACCGCGCGCGACATGGCAACGATCAATGCCTGGGAGATCGCGCGGATCGACGGGCTGTCCAATCTGGGAATGGTCAACACCTATATCGACGTGTTCACCGACGAGACCGGCATTTCCGCGGGCAGCAGCACAAACGAATACTACAATGACGCCGGCGACTACTATATCGGTGCTTCGCTGGCATCCGAGGCCAGCGTGACGCTGGACAAGAACCAGACGTCGATCGGCGATTCGACCTATGCCCAGGTGATCGCCGCGGCGGCCCTGTCGAATGCAGGATCCGGCGTGCGCGTCACGTTCGAAGCGGCGTCGACGCAGAATCTGAACATATCAAAGGCCTATATCGGCGAGCAGGCGTCGTCGGGCGACGCCTGGGATATCGAAACGGGCACGATCACGCAGCTGACCTTCGGCGGCGGCAACGCCAACACGACAATCACGTCGGGCAATACGGGCGACACGGATGAGGTCGCATTCACGGTCGATCCGGCAAAAAGCTATGTGATCAAGTTCTATGTCCAGTCGACCGGTTCAATGGGCATTCGCGCCAAGGCGTCGGTCACCAACTGGACCGGCTACAAAAAGACCGGCGATTCCGCGGCGTCCGAAAACGACGGCGGGTTCTCCGCCTCCGACAACGCCGTCGGCGTCAAGGACCTGTCGCTGCTGGTCGTGTCGAACCTGACGCTTGTGTCGGCTTCGGTGACGGCGTCGTCCGCGCCGGCCAGCCTGCGGGTCCTGGCGGATATCGAGGAAATGGAGGCCGCGACAGAGAACACGGATTTCGTCGCCTCGGTCAGCCGCGACGGCGGCAGCACCTGGACGGCGGCGACGCTGTCGGCGATCAGCGGCGACACGGCCGGCCGTGCCGTCTATGCCGCGACGGTCGATGTCAGCGGCCAGCCGAGCGGCACCGATGTCCGCTGGCGTCTGGTCACGTCAAACACCAAGGACATACGCCTGCACCGCATCGGCCTGCAGGCCGATGTTGCACTGACCGTTTAGGAGGCGCGCCCCATGCCCTATATCGAGGAAGACCGCGGCCTGCCCCCGGCGGCCCGGATCAGCAAGGACGCCGAACGGCGGATCGCGACCGGCATCCTGGTCGACGGCAAGCCGTTTCGCTGCGACGAGACATCGGCACAACGGATCTGGCAGTGCCTGTCGGCGTTTCAGGACGGGCTGGTCCCGCCCGGCGGGACGTCCTTCCGCACCGCGGCCGGCGATGTCTTTACCCTGACCACCCAGGCGCAGGCGCAGGCGATCTTTGACGCGCAGCGCCGCTATATCGCGGCCGTGCTGTCGGCCAGCGCGGCGCTGCAGACCGGCCAGTCCGGCGTCGACTGGCCCGACCGCATTTCGATCACGCTGGACTGATGGGCGACCTGACGGTTCCCGGCGAGATCGTGGTCGCGGTGGGGACCGCCTTTGTCGGCCTGTCGGCGTTCATCAAGTGGCTGGTCGGGCGCCTGTTGCAGGTCGTCGAACGCAATACGGAAGCGATGACGACCCTGTCGACGGAACTGCGCGCCGGGCGCGACAAGAAGACCTGATTTCATGCGGCTATACGAGGCGATCCTGGACTGGGCAAAATCCCTGACCATCGTCCGTGTCTTTCAAAGCAACCGTGAGGCGCAGCAACAGCTTGAACTGACCCTGAACGGGTGCGGCGCGCCGACGCCGGACGGGGCGGGTCAGATCCGCGATCTGCTGGCCGCGATCGAGGCCGACAGGCCTGCACGACAAAGGAGGCGGCGATGACGCCGATGATTCACGGCGCCTATGCGGTCTGGGCCCTGACCATGCTGCTGGTCGCCGGTCTGGCGTACCGGGTTGCCTGGAAGGAACACGCCGCCGGCTATCACCGCGACCGGTTCTGGTTTGCCATCTTTATCGGCACGTCGGCCCTGGGCTCGTCCATGACCCGGTTCTGGTGGCTGGTCTGGGGGGCGGCCAGGATCGGCGGCGAGGATGTGGTCTGGATGGTCGATCACGTCTTTGTCCTGCTGGCGGCGATGCTCGTCGTGCTGGGCGGGCTGGGTCATGTCCGGACCTTCACGGCCGGGCGCTGGCCGCGCTTCTGGCTGAAATGGTGCGTCTCCATGGCGCTTGTCTTCACTCTGGCGGCCCTGTTCTCCGAACATCTGGGCTAAGGGATACCGACATGTCGAACCTGATCGACCCGGCGCGGATCGTCGCGTCCGGGATCCATCCCGTGCATCTGCGCGATCATGTGATCCGCCCGGTGCTGACCTATCTGGAGCGCAAGACCGGCCGGACCGGCTGGACCGGTCCGGCGCCGGAACGGCTGCTGATCGGTACGGCCCTGGCGGAAAGCCGCGGCGGGCACTGGCTGGTCCAGCTGGGCCGCGGCCCTGCGCGCGGGATATTCCAGATGGAACCGGCGACCCATGACGACATCTGGAAAAACTGGCTCGCCTTCCGACCGAAGGAAGGCGAGGCGGTCGAGGATCTGCGCGCCGTCGTCGTACCGACCGCGCATCTGAAACAGGACGGCGCGTGCCAGGCGGACGAGATGGTCTGGAACCTGGCCTATGCGGCGGCACTGGCGCGGATCCGCTATCGCCGGGTGCCCGACGCTCTGCCGTCCGCGAACGACCTGGACGGTCTCGGCCGGTACTGGAAGCAGCACTACAACACGCCCGCCGGCAAGGGCCGGGCGGAGGAATTCACCGACCTGCTGCGGGCGGCGGTGGATGCGTTCGGGGTCTGACCGGCCCCGGTTTCATCCCTACAACCACGGAAAGGAGGGTCCAGCCATGGACTCGAAACCGTTCTGGGCCTCGAAAACCATCTGGGCCAATGTTCTCAGCCTGATCGCGACGATCGCCACCGTGTTCGGCCTCGATCTCGGCCTGACGCCGGAGGTGCAGGCGACGATCATCGCCGGCGTTGTGTCGATCGTTAATATCGTCCTGCGCGGCGTCACGAAAACCGGGGTGACCGCTGGATCCGGTGATCCCGGCGGCGGCAGGCTGCAGGCGTCGCCCTGGATGTGTTTCGTGGCGATCTTCCTGACCCTGTGGGCCCTGGCGGGCTGTGCCGGGGATGCCGGCACGCGGGCGGTGACGTCCCTGGCCATCGCGTGCGACAGCTACGCGACGGTCCTGCAGCAGCTGACCTTCCTGCGGTCGGAGGGGGCACTGGACGCCGCGGCGATTGCCGCCGTCGATCGGGCGAATGCGATCGCGGACCCGCTGTGCCTGCCCGGCAGTCCGGTCGATCCCGGTTCCGCCGCCGACCAGGTGCGCGGCGTTGTCGAAACACTGAAGGGGTTGAGGACATGACGACAACCACAAAACTCCTGGACTTGGCCCTGCAGGGCCTGGCGGCCGCGACGGAGGCGGCGGACCTGTATGCCCGTGCCGCTAGGGCGGCCAATCAGGGCGACCGAAGCGGCGCGGAGGCCTATCTGGACAGGGCCCGCGCCCGCTATGCCGCGACCCGTGCCGACTGGGACGCCGGCGGCGGCGACTGACCGCCTGCACTCCTGCCAAATCAGACCTGACGCCCCGGCGGTCCCGACGGATCGCCGGGGCCATTTTTCGTGGGACACCCTGTTTCTAAGTGCTTGAAATCATTAGACCCGGATTGCGCCGATCGTGGGACACATGGGCGTTGATTTCATTAGGAAATCGGCGATTACGGTATCTCATCGCCCGCTCCATTTTCTACCCGGAAAATCGATTGACCGACGAAACGTGACTGCGTTTCGCCCTGGAAAATTGTCATCAGGACAATGTTTCGGATTACAGGGTGACATGGCTACGGCAGTATTGCTGACCTAATTGTCAGGATGTCGCCATGTCTCTGGAAACGTTGCTCGCGCTTGCGACTTTTGCCTTCGTGGCGTCCGCCACGCCGGGTCCGAACAACATGATGCTGCTGGCGTCGGGTGTGAATTTCGGGTTTCGCCGGACGATCCCGCACATGATCGGCATTGCCGTCGGCTTCGGGGTGTTGGTGATCTGTGTCGGCATGGGGCTGGGGGCGCTGCTGGTGCAGTTCCCGGTCCTGGAAATGGCGCTCAAGGTGCTGGGCGGCGGCTATCTGCTGTATCTCGCCCTTCGGATCGCCCTGTCGCGCAGCCTGTCTACCGCCAAAACCGCCGCGGCGCGGCCGATGTCCCTGATCGGGGCGGCCCTGTTTCAATGGGTCAATCCCAAGGCATGGATGATGGCTGTCAGTGCCATTGCGATCTATGCCGACAAGCAGGACCCCTTCATCTCCGTCCTGTTCGTTGCCCTGGTCTTCGTCGTCATCAACTTTCCCAGCGTTTCGCTCTGGGCAGGCTTCGGCACGGTCCTGCAGGGGTTCCTGACCGACCCGACGCGCCTGAAATGGTTCAATGTCATCACCGGCATCCTGCTGGCCCTATGCATTGTTCCGATGGTGACGTAGGGCGAAAACGCCCTCCGGTTGATCACCGGGAAAATGGTTAACAAAATGCTAATGTTCGTTTCCTGTGATGCGGAAGCGCTGTATAGTTTTGCTGTGTCGCGGGGAGGCGATGCGTGCGATCGGGACGGGGAACACCCTGGGAAACCCGAGGACAAGGTTGGGGCAATGGCAAAGAATTACGATTTTCGGTATCTCCGCGTGCTTGTCGTGGATGACAGCCGGTTCATGACCCGTGTCGTCACGCAGATTCTGAAAGCCCTGGGGGTCGGGCATGTCGAGACCGCGCATTCCGGTTTCGATGCGTTTCAGGTCGCGAAGGAATTCGGGCCGGACATCGTCATTTCCGATTGGGACATGGAAGGGGGCGAAGGCCCCGAACTGGTCCGGTTGCTGCGCAACGGTGATGACAGTCCCTGTCCCTATGTGAACATCCTGATGCTGACCGGTTTTGCGGAGCGCAAGCGGGTGCTGGAAGCGCGGGATTTCGGGATTACCGAGTTTCTGACGAAGCCGGTGTCCGCAAAGGCCCTTTATGCGCGATTGGTCGCCATGGTGGAACGGCCGCGCAGTTTCGTGCGGGTCGGGGAAGATTATTTCGGTCCGGACCGGCGCCGGGTCGCAAATGAGGATTACAAGGGGCCGGAGCGCAGGGAGCCCGTCGACTATGCCGAAATCGGGTGAGTTGACATCAATATGAGCGAGGATCGGCGAAAGGAAGGCACGAGCAAGGTCGAGTATATCAACCCGGCGCCGCTGGCCGACAAGGTTCCGCCGATGGGCGGCCCGCGCCCGTCCGACGCCCTGCGTCGGGCCGAGGACGTGGTGGCCAAGGTTGCAGGAGAATTTGACGGGGTGCTGGCCGAGGAACTGTCCGATCTGGACAAGCTGATGGCGCAGTACCTGGCCAATCCGGAACAGGCGACGCTGGATAAGCTGTTTCGCCGCGTCCATAACCTGCGCGGGCAGGGTACGACCCTCGGCTATCCGCTGATCACGCGGATCGGCACATCCTTCTGCAAGTACATCATCGAACGCGACGCCCAGAAGCCGCTGAATCCCGGATTGATCGAGCAGCACCTGAAAGCGCTGCATATCGTCCTGAAGGAGAAGCGCGCGCAGGAGGGGGATGCCCTGTCCCTGAAGGTCGCGGAGGCGCTGGAAACCGCGGTGGCCAAGGAAATCGCCTGATCTTTTCCGGATCGACACTCCGGCCTTCGATGGGATACGGGCCGTCGCTGACTATTCCAGGACGGCGCTTGCAAGCAGCAGCAGAACCGCGACCAGCGTGTAGAACAGGCTGGCACCCAGCGTGAAGAACAGGATTGTCGCGGCGGACCTGCGGATGCTGCGGGCGGCATCCTCCCGGGATCGAACCGCCGGGCGGCGTTCCCGCCCCACCATGATCCGAAGATAGATCGGCCCACCGAACCAGGGCAGTCGGTACCGGGCATCGACCGTGTGCTCCCCGGACCAGACGCGATCATCGTTATCCAGAATGGCCATATACAAAATCCCCCTTGTGCTTCCACCCGTGGCCCCGATCCAAAATCGTAGCATGACCGGACTTGGAGTCCGGTCGAAAATCCAAAGCCCCTCGACCATTTGCGCCATCGGCTTTTCGGATTAAGGTGATGGAAACACAACCGAAGCCGACGGCCGCAAAGACGGCGCGCAATGATCGGAACGGCTTCGAAATCCGGCGGGGGAAATCGGCATGTCCGACCGAATCGACGCGAAGAAAACCGAACTTCTGGAGAAGGTCCACGGCCTGATCGACACGCGGATAAAGGCGGATCAGCGCGAACCCGCGCATGTCTTCGCGACCCATTACTATCGCAACGTCCCGCCGGAAGATATCTGCAACCGGGAGGCCGAGGATCTGTACGGTGCCGCGATCTCCATGTGGGCTTTCGGTCAGGAACGGGTGCCGGGCAAGCCGAAAATCCGCGCCTACAATCCGCGCTTCGAGAAGCATGGCTGGCATTCGACCCATACGGTGATCGAAATCGTCAATGACGACATGCCGTTCCTCGTCGACAGCGTCACCATGGAACTGGCCCGTCAGATGTACACGGTCCACCTGGTGGTGCATCCGGTATTCGGTGTCGACCGAGACGCAAAGGGCAAGGCGAAGAACTTTCCTGCCGCCGGCGCGAAGACGGAGGACTATCCGCGGGAAAGCTTCATGCATATCGAGGTCGACGAGCAGTCAGCCCCGGAAGTTCTGCGTGCGATCGAGGCCGGTATCGAAAGTGTCCTGAGCGATGTGCGCCTGTCCGTCGAGGACTGGGCCGCCATGCGGTCCCAGATTCTGACGATCCGGAAGGAACTGGACAAATCCCCGCCGAAGGGGATCGAGAAAAGTGCCGTCGCGGAGACGAAGGAATTCCTGCAGTGGCTGCATGACGATCATTTCACCTTCATGGGCTATCGCGACATCGATTACAGCGGCACCGGCAAGAAGGCGCGGCTGGAGATCGTTGCGGATAGTGGCCTCGGCATTCTGCGCGACCCCGACCGACAGGTCTTCGAAGGGCTGCGCAACCTCGGCAACCTGCCGCCGGAGATTCAGGCCCATATGCGTGCGCCGGATCTGGTCCGCATCACCAAGGCCAACAACCGGTCGACGGTCCACCGTCGGGTCCATATGGACACGATCGCGATCAAGAAGTTCGACAAGGATGGCAACGCCGTCGGAGAGCGCCTGTTCATCGGGCTGCTGACATCCGTTGCTTATAATCAGTCGCCGCGGGAAATTCCGCTGTTGCGGCACAAGGTCAACGCCGTCGTGGAAGGCGCGGGGTTCGAGCCGGGCGGGCATTCCGCCAAGGCGCTGATGCATGTCCTGGAGAGCTATCCGCGCGACGAGCTGTTCCAGATTTCGACCGAACGCCTGGCCGATATCGCGCGGGGAATCCTGTTCCTGCAGGAACGCCAACGGATTGCCGTTTTTCTGCGTCAGGATCCGTTCCAGCGCTATGTGTCGGCGCTGGTCTATGTTCCGCGCGACCGGTTTTCCTCCTCCCTGCGCAAGACTATCGGCGCGCAGCTCGCCAAGGAATTCGACGGCCATATCGCGGCCCATTACACCTTCATGACGGACGAACCGCTGACCCGGGTGCAGTTCATCGTGAAGACGACACCCGGCGCTGTGCCGGAGGTCGACCGGAAGCAGATCGAAGAACGGCTGGTCGATGTCACCCGGACCTGGGAGGACAAGCTGCACCAGGCCCTGGTCGAGAATCTGGGCGAGGAACGCGGCATCGGCCTGTATCACCGCTACCGGGAAGCATTTCCGCACGCCTATACGGTCGATTTCAACGTCCAGACGGCCTGCTATGACATTGAGCAGGTCGAAGGCGCGATGGGGGACGGCTCACCGCGGGTGAATTTGTATCATCCGATCGAGGCCGGGGCGCATCAGGTTCGCTTCAAGATCTATTCCCCGTACAAGCCACTGATCCTGTCGACCGTCATGCCGATGCTGGAGAACATGGGTGTGAAGGTGATGGAGGAGCTTCTGTACGAGGTTCATCCCGCCGGAAGCGACAAGGTGCCGGGGCGTCTGTCCGCCCAGCAGCGCATGGCGCCGGATGCCCATGACGGGACAGCGGGGGTTTTCATTCACGATTTCGCGCTGGAGACCGAGGACGGTCGCGACATCGATTTCCAGGCCGTGCGCGACGTCTTCCACGACAGTTTCCTGCGCGTGCTGGCCGGTGACGTGGAAAACGACGGGTTCAACCGTCTGGTTCTGTCCGCGGGGCTGGCCTGGCGCGACGTCGTGGTCTGCCGCGCCTATTCCAAGTATCTGCGTCAGGCCGCGATTCCGTTCTCCCAGGATTACATGGCGGAAACGCTGGCCAACAATCCCGGCATCGCGCGTAACCTCGCCAGCCTGTTCACGACACAGTTCGACCCGTCGGTGGACGGGGACCGCGATGCCTTGGCAAAGCAGCATGTCGATGCGATCGAAGCCGCGCTGGAGGATGTGTCGAACCTGGACGAGGACCGGATCATCCGCCGGTTCCTGAACATGATTCAGGTGACACTGCGCACGAATTTCTATCAACCGGACGCGTCCGGCCAGCACAAATCCTATGTCTCGTTCAAGTTCTCCAGCCGGGACATTCTGGAAATTCCGCAGCCTGCGCCGCTGCGGGAAATCTTCGTCTACAGCCCGCGCTTCGAAGCGGTGCATCTGCGATTCGGCCTTGTCGCCCGTGGCGGCCTGCGCTGGTCGGACCGACGGGAAGATTTTCGGACGGAGGTGCTGGGCCTCGTAAAGGCACAGCAGGTCAAGAACGCCGTCATCGTGCCGGTCGGGTCGAAGGGTGGGTTTGTCCTGAAGAAGGCGCCGCCGGCTTCCGACCGCAAGGCGTTCCTGGATGAAGGTATCGCCTGCTATCAGCTGTTCATCTCCGGCATGCTGGATATCACGGACAATCTGGTGACCGGTGAGATCGAGCCGCCGGCCAGCGTTGTGCGTCGCGATCAGGACGATCCCTATCTTGTCGTCGCGGCGGACAAGGGGACCGCCACCTTCTCCGATTATGCCAACGCGATTTCCCAGAAATACGGGTTCTGGCTGGGCGATGCCTTCGCATCCGGCGGCTCCGCCGGCTATGACCACAAGAAGATGGGAATCACCGCACGCGGCGCCTGGGAAGCGGTCAAACGCCATTTCCGGGAAATGGGCCACGATACCCAGACGCAGGACTTCACCGTGGTCGGGGTCGGCGATATGGGCGGCGACGTCTTCGGCAACGGCATGCTGCTGAGCGAGCACATCCGGCTTCAGGTGGCGTTCAACCATCTGCACATCTTCATCGATCCGGATCCGGATGCGGCGAAGACGTTCAAGGAACGCAAGCGCCTGTTCGATGCCGTGAAAGGGTGGAACGAGTATGATACGGCGCTGATTTCGAAGGGCGGCGGAATTTTCGAGCGCTCGGCGAAGTCAATCAAGCTGACCCCGGAGATAAAGGCGCTGCTGGGGGTGACGGAGGACAGCCTGCCGCCCAATCAGTTGATCCGCGCCGCGCTGCAGATGGAAACCGACCTGATCTGGTTCGGCGGCATCGGCACCTATGTGAAGCATTCGGACGAAAGCAATGCGGATGCGGGCGACCGCGCAAACGATGCCCTGCGCGTCGATGCCAGGGATCTGCGCTGCAAGGTGATCGGCGAAGGTGCCAATCTGGGGCTGACCCACCGGGCGCGGATTGAATTCGCACAACAGGGCGGTCGCGTGAATACCGACGCCATCGACAATTCGGCCGGCGTGGATTGTTCCGACCATGAAGTGAACATCAAGATCCTGCTGGGCGATGTCGTGCAGCGTGGCGACATGACCGAGAAGCAGCGCAATGCGCTTCTGGAGAAGATGACGGACGAGGTCGCCGCCCTGGTGCTGCGCGACAATTATCAGCAGACCCAATCCTTGTCGGTCGAGCTCTCTCAGGCCGAGGCCATGCTGGATCGTCACCAGCGCCTGATCCGCGCGATGGAACGGGCGGGCGACTTGAACCGAAAGCTGGAATTCCTGCCGGATGATGAGGAACTGGCCGAACGGATGCAGAAGAAGGAAGGCCTCTGCCGTCCCGAACTGGCCGTCATTCTGGCCTATGCCAAGAACATCACCTATCGCGAACTGCTGGATTCACAGCTGCCGGACGATCCGATGCTGGAGGCGGATCTGTTCCGCTATTTCCCGGAGCCGCTTCAGAAGAAGTATCCCGAGAACATTCGAAACCACCGGCTGCGGCGTGAAATCATCGCGACGGCCGTTACCAATTCGATGATCAATCGCACCGGTCCGGCCTTCGTGAACGAGATGCACCAGCGCACGGGCATGTACGAATCCGAGATCGCCCGTGCCTATACGGTGGTGCGGGAAGTGTTCGGGCTGCGGGATATCTGGAACGGGATCGAAGCGCTGGACAACAAGGCGGATGCCAAGATCCAGACCCGCATGCTTCGGGAGACGGAGCGCACGATCGAGCGCATGACGGAATGGTTCCTGCGCAACAGCGAGCACCCGATCGACATGGGCGCATCCATCGAGACCTACAAGCCGGGCGTCGCGACCCTGAAGGAGAATCTCGACGATATCCTGTCGACTTTCGCGAAGGCAGATGTCGAGTCCCGGCTGGAGCGGTTCTCCGATACGGGCGTGCCCGAAGACCTGTCCCTGTCCGTCGCCCAGTTGAAGGTCCTGTCATCGGCCTGTGATGTCGTCCGACTGGCAACCCAGTCCGAGGCGCCGGTCGTCAATGTCGGGCGGATCTATTCCACCGTGGGCGATCGTTTCGGGCTGGACTGGCTGCGATCCTCGGCCAACCGGATTCCATCGGACAACCAATGGCATCGCCTCGCGCTCAGTGCGATCATTGACGATCTGTGGGGGCTGCAGTCCGATATTGCATCGCGCGTGCTGGCCCGCGAAGGTGCCGGTGACGATGCGGTGGATTCCTGGACGAGATTGCGGGCCGAGACCGTCGAACGGCTGGATGGGTTGCTGGGCGAGTTGCGGGCGCTGCCGCAGCTTGACCTGGCGATGCTGGCCGTGCTGAACCGCGAACTGCGCAACCTGATTGCCGCGTAAATCGGGGTTCTGATGATGTCTGAAGCTGCAGCGAACCTGAAGGAGCGTGCCCGGATTCTGGATCGTGACGATCCCCTGGCGACGCGGGCGGATCTCTTCGATCTGCCGCGCGGTACCCTCTATCTGGATGGAAACTCCCTCGGGCCGCCGCCGCTTGGCGTGATGGACCGGCTGACCCGGGTTGCCGGTCAGGAATGGGGCGTCGACCTGATCACCAGCTGGAACAAGAACGGCTGGATGGGGTTCGGGTCCAGGATCGGGGACCGGATCGCCGCATTGATCGGGGCCGCACCGGGCTCCGTTCGGGCCTGCGATTCCACCTCCGTCAATCTGATCAAGGTCCTGTCGGGGGCGCTCACCTTGCGGCCCGAACGACGGGTGGTGGTTTCGGAGCGCGGCAATTTTCCGACCGATCTCTATGTTGCGCAACGTCTACTGGAAGAACTGGGCAATGGGTATGCCCTGCGCCTGATCGACGATGCGGAAACCGATCTGGACGATGCGCTGGGCGCCGACGTTGCGGTGGTCATGCTGACCCAGACGGATTACCGAACCGGCCGAAAACTGAACATGCGTCGCGTGACGGATGCCATTCATGGTGCTGGTGCGCTGGCGCTTTGGGATCTGGCACATAGCGCCGGTGCCTTTGAAGTGAATCTGGACGCGGATGGGGCGGATTTCGCGGTCGGCTGCGGCTACAAGTTCCTGAACGGCGGGCCTGGCGCCCCTGCCTTCGTCTACGCCGCGTCGGCCCATCGGGAGGCGGCACGACCGATCCTGGCGGGATGGCTGGGCCATGCTGCCCCCTTCGACTTCCGCTCGGATTACGAGCCTGCGCCGGGCATGGACCGGTATGTCATCGGTACGCCGCCGGTCCTGTCCATGGCCGCGCTGGAAACGGCGCTGGAGGCCTATGACGGCGTGGACGGCGCGATGATCGAAGCCAAGACGTCCGGTCTGGGCGATTTCTTCATCGACTGCGTCGATGCTCTGGTCCCTGAAAAGGTGGGGCTGACCCTAGCCAGTCCGCGGGACCGGGCGCGTCGCGGGGCGCAGGTGTCCTATCGCCATGCCGAGGGCTATGCGGTGATGCAGGCACTGATCGCCCGCGGCGTCATCGGTGACTTCCGGGCCCCGGATATCGTTCGGTTCGGCTTCTCGCCGCTATACCTCACCTATGCCTCGGTTCTGGAGGCCGCGGAAATTCTGGCGGGTATCCTGGACGAGCGCACATGGGACCGGCCCGAATACAAGACCCGGGCCGCCGTGACCTGATCGTTGAGGGGACCCGGGGCGTCAGCCGCCGGGCCGATCCTTATTCGAGGATGGTGATGCCGCCCGCCGCGACGGTGCTGCCCTGGGCGACGACGTCACAGCCGCCGCTGGTCGCCGCCAGGGTGATTTCCTGCTTCAAAGACGGCGAAACCCGCATGGAATAGGCCAATGCGATGCGGTGCAGATCGGGGTTCTTTTCGATCAGCAGTGCCTTGAAGGCGCTGACGGTGCCACCGCAGAAGGCCTTGCGATCCTGGGCGTGCCGGACCGAGGCGTAATTCGCCAGGTCGGTCACATAGGCGTTGATTTCGCGGGTTGCGGCACTGCCGTGCAGCTTGTTGAAATAGGCCTTCAGCGCCGTGCCCTGTGTCTGAAGGTCGGGCCGGTATTTCACCGCGAAGGCGTTGTAACGGTCGCGTTCGTTGCAGGACAGGGCGGATACCATCAGATCCGACTGAAGCGTGCGCACCGAAAGGGCCAGCGTATGGTCCGGGACGATCCCGTTCAGACAAGCCTGAGCGACACCGGAAACCGACATGGCGGCAGCGAGCGTGGCAGCAACTGCCGTCGCGCGCCATTTACGGGAACGGCGTGCCGGCTTGGACTGATCGACCATGAAATACCCTCTCCCTCTCAGGGGCCGCATCACCGCGAAGGATGCGGCTGCCCAATTGCGTAGCCGCGCCAGTGTACCGAAGCAAATTGCCTAAATTCAAGTGAAGCTTTTCGCGCTTTTGCACCAATGGGTTAGGACGCTCATTACACAGGACCGCCATTGTGTCGGCACATTTCGGATTCGCATGCGGCCCCGGTCAGTTCAGGCCGTTCAGGTCGTCAAGCAGCATCCGGATGCGTCCGCTGTCGTGGCTTTCCATGACCATTCGCGCCCGGTTGGCGGCGGCGGTGAATTCAATCTGGCGGATGCGCTGCTTGACCCGCAGCAGGCTGGTCGACGCCATGGACAGATCACGGATACCAAGTCCGACCAGCAGAGCCGTAAACCGCGGGTCGCCGGCGATCTCACCACAGACGGAGACCGGAATCCGGGCACGCAGGGCCGCCTGAACCGCGAAATCCATCAATCTGAGCACGGCCGGATGCAGCGGGTTATAGAGATGTGCGACCTGCTCGTCCGTCCGGTCGATGGCCAGGGTGTATTGCGTCAGGTCGTTGGTGCCGATGGCGAAGAAGTCGGCGACCTGGGCCAGGGAATCGGCCGCGATGGCCGCTCCGGGGACCTCGATCATGACGCCCAGCGGCGGCAGGGGATCGGCGAACTCGACGCCCCGGCGGCGAAGTCGCTTGGCGACCCGGGCCAGAATGTCGCGCACCTGCCGGACCTCGCCGGCCGTCGCGATCATCGGCAGCAGGATTCGCACCGGACCGTGCGCCCCGGCCCGAAGAATGGCACAGAGTTGGGTTTCCAGAAGCTTCGGGCGCTTCAACGATAACCGAATGGCGCGCAGTCCCAGGGCCGGGTTGGGCGAGGGGGCAAGGTCGTCTCCTAGGGCATAAGCCAGCTTTTCCCCGCCGACATCCATGGTGCGGATGGTCACGGGGCGTCCTTTCATGGCGCGGACAACGGCTGCCAGTGTTTCGTACTGGTCTTCCTCATCCGGGGGGGTGTCACGGTTCATGAACATGAACTCGGTCCTGAACAGACCGACGCCGTCCGCCCCGTTTCGGGAGGCGATTTCCGCCTCGCGCGGCAGTTCGAGATTGGCTTCCAGGCGAACGGAAATGCCGTCCCGTGTCGCTGCGGGCTCATCGATCAGGGCTTCCAACCGGCGTTGTTCGCGGACCTGCTTGGCAAGTTTGTCACGATAGCGGCTTTCGGTCTCCGGCGTCGGCGCTACGACCAGGACCCCTTCCGAGCCGTCAAGGATGACGGGCGTGTCCGCCGCAACCGGGTGAACCGTCCCGATCCCCAGAACCGCCGGGATGCCGAGCGACCGCGCCAGAATGGCGGTATGGCTCTGCGCGCCGCCCTGGGAGGCCGCGAAACCGTTTATCCGGTCGGGGTCCATCATTGCGGTGTCGGCCGGGCTGATGCTTTCCGACAGCACGACCGATCCGACCGGCGCCCCGGCAAAGGCATTCTTGGGCGCGTCGGTCAGGTTGCGCAAAACCCGATAGGCAACCTCGCGAACATCGTCGGCCCGGGCTGCCAGGTACCGGTTGTCCATCGCCTGGAAGCCCATGACGACCGCGTCGCATTCCGCCTTCATTGCGGCTGCCGCGTTCAGACATTGGTCCTGGATGCGCTTGCGTGCGCCGCGTACCAGACGGGAATCGCCCAACATGTGAACATGGGCTTCCAGAATGTCCCCGAGTTCCGCCGCCGCGGCATCGGGCAGACGGCCACGAATGCGTTTGAGGGCCAGGATCTGGCGCCGGCTTTTTCGGACGGCCTTGTCGAAGCGTTCCACTTCCCGCGGGATGTCCGGTTCCGCGACAGGGTCGTCGGGAACGCCATATCCGGCGGCATCGATCAGCGCGATTCGGCCGAAGGCGACCCCGGGGGACACACCGATTCCCCTGATGATCCGTTCCTGGACCTCCACGCCGGATTTGCCTTTTCGGGACATGACGCCGTCAGTTCTCCTCGTGGAAACCGGCCTCCACCAAAGCGACGATTTCGGCCAGTGCGGCATCGGCCTCGGGCCCTTCGGCCCGGACATCGATGCTGGTGCCCTTCGCGGCTGCCAGCATCATCAAACCCATGATCGAGGTGCCGGTCACTGTCTGACCGTCCTTCGACACTTCGATCTCGGCATCGAATTTTTCGGCCGTCTGAACGAATTGGGCGGCGGCGCGCGCATGGAGTCCGCGCGAATTCCGAATCGTCAATGTCCGCATGATCATCCCAGCAGGGTGCTGGCCACGTTGATGTATTTCGTGCCCGCTTCCTGCGCCAGCGCGACCGCCTTGTCCAGTGGTTCCGCCCCGCGCACCTTCGCCAGCTTGATCAGCATCGGCAGGTTCAGACCGGCAATGACCTCGACCTTGGCCTGGTCCATGATCGATATCGCCAGATTGGACGGCGTGCCGCCGAACATGTCCGTCAGCAGGACCACGCCTTCCCCGGAATCGACGGACTTCACGGCCTCCAGAATGTCGACGCGGCGGCGCTCCATGTCGTCGTCCGGACCGATGCAGATTGCGGTCACCTTGTCCTGTGGCCCGACGACATGTTCCATCGCGGCGACGAATTCCCGCGCCAGCCCCCCATGGGTTACCAGTACCAGTCCGATCATGCGCTGTCCTTCTCCAGACCGTCTCTCTTCGGCTTTTCCGCATCGGGCCTCGGCATGTCCCGATGGAAACGATACGCTGCCCGACCCTGTTTCGTCAGCCATAAAGCCAATCTTTCGGCCATATAGACCGAACGATGTTTGCCGCCCGTACAGCCGAAGGCAATGGTCAGATAGCTTTTTCCCTCGGTTTCCTGGCGCGGCAGGATCCGCAGTAGCAGTGTCTGCAGGTCCTCCAGAAAGCCTTCACAGTCGGGATCGGCCGCGATCGACGCGCCGACCGCTGCATCCAGTCCGGTCAGATCCCGCAGGGCCGGATCGTAATGCGGATTCTTCAGGAACCGGACATCCAGCACCATGTCCGCCTCGCGCGGTACGCCGCGGCGGTAGGAAAAGGACATGACCGTGATGGCGGCGCCGACCGCCGCCCCGCCACCGAACAGTGTCGTCATACGCTGCTTGAAGTTCCAGACCGTCAGTCCGGTCGTATCGATCATCATGTCCGCCCGTTCGGCCAGCGGTGCGATGGCGTGACGTTCCAGTCGGATGCCGTCCGCCACCGGTCTGTCCGCGGCCAGGGGGTGCCGCCGCCGTGTTTCGGTGAACCGGCGCAACAACTCGTCGTCGTCGCAATCCAGGAACAGGGTCGTGACGCGAAGACGGTCCGTGTTCTTCAGCGTGTCGATCTCCGCCAGAAGGGTGCCGACGCCGAAATCCCGGCTGCGAATGTCGACGCCAATGGCGATCGGGGCTGCCTGACGGTCTTCGCGGATCGACTGCGCCAGACGCGTCAGGAAGCTGAGCGGCAAATTGTCGACCGCCTCAAATCCCAGATCCTCCAGCACTGCAAGAGCGGTCGACCGCCCTGCGCCGGACATGCCGGTGACCAGAACCAGATCCGCCGTGTCGCGCGTGCCGGTCATGGCGACACACCAACGCCCTGACGCAATGCCAGGCGAAGCTTCGCCGGTGCGGAGGCTTCGAATGGTGCGATGGCGACCCGGGGCAACTTGATCCCTCCTATCGTGTCTTCCTCCCTCTCGGGCAGCCTGTCCGGGGCCACGTCAAGATCGGCCAGCAGGGACAATGCGACACGGGCCCGGTAGGGCAGGGTGACGATCCCGACGCCCCGAACCTCCAGGAGCCCGGCCAGCGCGGCCGGTGCTTCGGCAATGACTCGGTCGCCTTCGGTCACCATCGCCGTGCGATCGTCGGCGACCAGCTCTGCCCCGTCTTCGATCAGACGCAGCGCCAGATCCGATTTGCCGGACCCGGACCGACCGCGCAGCAGAACACCGCGCCCGTCAATCGCGATCGTGGTCGCGTGCACCGTCAGCATTCTTCGATTATCGCCCCTCGATTTTCGGCCGTCTCGACCGGCCCATCTCGCGTCAGGGTGAGGGGGCGGTGATTGCCTGTCAATCGGGATGAGGGACTAGAAGCTGCCGGGATCAGATCGACCCCGGCCTCTCGACCACCAGAATGCGCGACGGTTCCAGCGGTTCTGCGCGGTGTTCGTCGCCCTGTCTGCAATGAACGACGTCGCCCGGAACCATGTCGATATGCGTCTCCGCGCCGTCGGCACCGCGAGAATGCATGCGTACCGACCCTGACAGCAGCACGAACACCTCCGGCCCGTCATTGACGTGCCAGACATAGGCCTCGTCGGTCCAGTGCAGGCGCACTGTGGCAGCGTCGAATGCCTCGATGTCCAGGGCGGCCCAGGGCCGGTCGCCGGTGAAGTTTCCTGGCTTTATCTGACGCATTTATCGCCTCCTAAAACACGGTCACGAAGTCCGGCTGGCGGTGCGGAACCGATCCCGGTATTCCGCCGGGGAGAGGCCCAGAACACGCTGAAAGGACCGGCGCATGCGTTCGGCGTCGCCGAACCCTCTGGCCGCGGCGACCCGTTCCAGGCCGCGCGCCCCGTCTTCCAGGTCGCGGCGGGCGGCATCGACACGGGCGCGTTCGAGAAACTTTGCCGGGGGCATGCCGAATGTTTCGGAGAAGCGTCGCTGGAAACTGCGGCGGCTCATCGCGGCGCGTTCGGCCATGGTTTCGACATCGATCGGTGTGTCGAGATGGTTGAACAGCCAGCCCATCAGGGAATCGAACGCCGACCCGCCCTGTTCCTGCGCCAGCAGTTCCGCTGAGAACTGGGATTGGCCGCCGGGTCGCTTCAGATAAAGAACCAGTTCCCGCGCGGTCGCCAGCGATACCGAGCGGCCGAGATCCTGTTCGATCAGGGCCAGGGCCATATCCATGCCGGAGGTCACGCCGGCTGCGGTCCAGATGTTTTCATCCTGGCAATAGAGGGAGTCCGGCTCAACCCGGATGTCCGGGAACTCCCGGGTCAGGCGCGGCACCGATTCCCAGTGGGTGACCGCCCGTCGCCCGGACAGCAGCCCGGCCTCTGCCAGCAGGAAGGCACCGCTACAGACCGAGCACATCCGACGCGTCTTGCTGCAGGTGGCACGCAGCCAGTTCATCAGGTCGGCATCGCGGCGCATGTCGTGCACGCCGCGACCACCCGGCACGATTACCGTGTCGAACCGAGCGGGGTCGACCGCATCAATGGCCTGAGCCGGGCCCAGGGAGTAGCCGCTGCTGCTCATCACATCTGGGCCGGCGGCCGACAGCAGCCGGGTGCGATAGAAGGGGCCGGCAAACCGATTGGCCATCGTGAAGGCTTCCAGCGGTCCGACGACATCCAGCATCTGAAAATCGGGCCACAGGATCAATGCGATCTCTCGGATGGGCATGGCGCCTCCAACTGCTTTGATACAGGGGTAGTCTGCCATTTGGAGGAATTGGCGCACAGGCCATATATCCGGCGAATTGCGCCAGAATGTGAGAAGGGCGGAGGCCAAAAGAGTGGCGGCCGCCGGTGGGGGGGATACCGGCGGCCGCCTATCGCGGTTGCAACGACTTCGTTCCTTGGAAGTCGCTCCGGGGCCATTGGGGGGGCGCCCCGGTGAGAGGGGAGGTCTCAGCGCCTTAGATATTGGAATTTCTACGGGTGTTTTAAGAGGTGGAATTAAGGCAATTTCGGGGCAGGTAGCCGGTTACCTTCAGCGCTCTGATACGGCGAGGTGCAGGCCCAGCCCGATCAGGATCGATCCGCCCGCCCACCGGGCAATCCGAACCGCCCGTTCGCCGCGTTTCAACCCGACCATGACGGCCGATGTCAGCATGACCGCCACGACATCCGCCGCCGAGAAGGCAAGGTTCACGACCGTCCCAAGGATCAGCATCTGCGCCCAGATCGGCAGCGCGGCCGCCGGATCGACGAATTGCGGCAGGAAGGCAATGAAGAACAGGGCGGTCTTTGGGTTCAGGACCTCCACCGTGATGCTTTGCATGAAGGCGCGCCGTCCGGGTCGTTTGGGCCGGCCGATTTCCGATGAAACGGCATCCGGGTCAAGGCGGCTGCGCAGAATCCGGTAGCCGATATAGATCAGGTAGAGCGCCCCGGCGATCTTCAGCCCGGCATAGAGGGTCGGCACCAGGGTGAATAGCGCAGACAGGCCCAGTGCGGCGCCTGCGACATGGGCAAAACCGCCCAAGTGAATGCCCAATGCGGCCATGAAGCCGCCCTGCCGGCCATGGGCCAGTGTCTGTGCCGCGGTATACAGCAACGCCGGACCGGGCATGACGGCAAATACGATGGTGGCCGCCAGAAACGGCAGCATCAAGTCCCAACCGGGCATGGGCGAAAGCCTCCTTCGAAACGGGTCCCGCCCGCCGGGGAGGCGTCAGGACGAAAAATCGCGCGTGTCGTCGATAACCTTGCCATCGTTGGGCAGGCTGCCCGGCTCGACAAGGGCCACTTTGGCTTTCAGCTTGGTGACGCTCTGGACCGTCTCCGCAACCCGATCGGCGTCGATATCGCCTGCTGCCTCACACTGCACCGTCATCACATCCTTCTTGGCCTCGTCGGAGGCGATGGTGACGCGGGCTCTGGTGATTTCCGCATGGCGGGCGACGATTTCCGCCACCTGCGACGGACGCACGAACATGCCGCGGATCTTGGCGGTCTGGTCGGCACGCCCCATCCAGCCCTTGATTCGGGGCGCGGTGCGACCGCACGGGCTCGTCCCCGGCAGGATGGCCGACAGATCGCCGGTCGCGAAGCGGATCAGCGGGTAATCGGGATTGGTCAAAAGGGTGACGACCACCTCTCCGACTTCGCCTTCGGCGACGGGGGTGCCGGTGCCGGGGCGGACGATCTCGACGATCACGCCTTCCTCCGTGATCAGCCCTTCCATGGCGTCACTCTCATAGGCGACGCACCCCAGATCGGCAGTACCGTAGTTCTGCAGGCACGACAGGCCGCGATCCTGGTATTCCTGGCGCATGGACGGGAAAAGCGGTCCGGCGCCGACCGACAGCTTCTTCAGCGACGACAGGTCGATGCCGAGCTCGTCCGCCTTTTCCAGCAGGGTCTTGGGGTAGTCCGGCGTACCGGCGTAGCCCGTTGCACCGAAAAGCCCCATGGCATTGACCACGGCCTCGCTGTTTCCGATCCCGGCCGGCAGGACAACGGCGCCACAGGCATGGGCGGCCTCTTCGAACATGCGTCCGGCGGGCGTCAGATGATAGGAATAGCAATTGGTGACGATATCGCCGGGCCGGAAGCCCGCCGCCCAGACGGCCCGACCGAAGCGCCACCAGTCGTTCTTCGGGGAATGGCCATCCGGGTCCAGGATCGGACCGGGCGACATGTAGACGCGCGCCAGACCGCCGAGCGGGGTCGCCGTCATCCCGGCGAAGGGCGGGTCGTTCTTCTGCGCTTCCAGAAGATCTGCCTTGCGCACCAGCGGCAGTGCGGCCAGGTCCGAAGCATCCTTCAACCCGTCCGGATCGACATCCGCCAGACTGTCGCGAAAGTACGGGGCTTTCGCCTTGGCATAGGCGACTTGCGCGCGCAGTTGGCCAAACTGACGGTCCGAACGCGCATCCGCACTTTCGGTCTCAAAGGCGTCAAAAAAATCAGTCATACCGTCCTTACAGCCAACGCTTGCGGCGTTTGTAGTGTTTGACTTCACGGAAGTTCTTGCGGCCTTCGGTAGACAGGCCGAGATAGAATTCCTTCACGTCCTCGTTGGACAGAAGGGCGTCGGCAGCCCCGTCCATCACGACGCGCCCGTTTTCCAAAATGTAGCCGTAATCGGCATAGCGCAGCGCGACGTTGGTGTTCTGCTCTGCCAGAAGGAAGGTCACGCCTTCTTCCTCGTTCAGGCGCTTCACGATCTCGAAGATCTGTTCCACCAACTGAGGAGCAAGACCCATGGACGGCTCGTCCAGGAGGATGAGTTTCGGTCGTGCCATCAGGGCGCGGCCGATGGCGCACATCTGCTGCTCGCCGCCCGACGTGTAGCCCGCCTGGCTCTTGCGCCGTTCCTTCAGGCGCGGAAAGTACTCGTAGACCAGTTCCAGGTCGGCCTTCACTTCGTTGCTGTTGCCGCGCGTATAGGCGCCGGTCATCAGGTTTTCTTCCACCGTCAGGTGCTCGAAGCAGTGACGGCCCTCCATCACCTGCACGCAGCCGCGCTTGACCAGGTCGTTGGCGGTCAGGTGCTGCACCTTTTCTCCCGCCAGTTCGATCGTCCCCTTGGTCACTTCGCCGCGTTCGGCGCGAAGCAGGTTGGAAATCGATTTCAGTGTCGTGCTTTTGCCTGCGCCGTTGGCACCCAGCAGGGCGACGATCCCGCCCTCGGGTACCGACAGGGAGACACCTTTGAGCACCAGGATCACGTGGTCGTAGATCACTTCCACGTTGTTGATCCGCAGCAGCGGTTCCGCCTCGGCGGTTTGGCCCGCAGGATCGGTAGCTTGGACGCTCATTCGGTGTCTCCCTATTCGGCTTAACGCCTACGCTAAATCCGCTTCAACCGCGCCTTAGGAGCAGCTACGGGCTTCCAGGCCCTGCTCTTTGGCGTAGTTCGTCGCTTCTTCTTCCAGGATCGGGCGGGTCAGTTCGGCCATGGCCGGGACCCAATCCGAGACGATTTCATACTCGCTGCCGTTCCACTGCTGGATCAGGACCGCCGGGTTCTGACCTTCGTGGTTTTCGCAGGTGATCGTGACCGGCGGCACGAGGCCGGCGGCGCCGATTGCAGCGATGTCCTCATCCGACAGGTCGAGGTTTTCCAGAGCCCACTGCATTTCCTCGCCGGTGATGACACGGTTGCCGTACTTGCTCTGAGCCAGCTTGATCGCCTCAACGACGTAGATCGCGTTCGCGACGCCGCGGTTGTAGAGGACGCGGCCCCACTGATCGCCCTTACCGGCAGCCTTGCCGGCGTCATAGACGTACTTTTTCAGATCGGCGTAGACCGGATAGTCGTCGCCCGCGCCGTGGAAGGTTGCGGCCTTGTAGCCGACGGCGCCCTTACCGGCGGCCTCGACGGCGTCCTCACCTGCGGACCACCAGTTGCCGATGAACTTGTCCATCGGGAACTTGATCGCCGCGGCTTCGTTGACGGCCGTGCCGTTCATCGCACCCCAGCCCCACATGATGGCGTAGTCCGGACGCTGACGGCGGATCTTCAGCCAGATCGACTTCTGTTCCGTCATCGACGCCGGCGGCACCGGGTAACGGTCATAGGAGAAGCCGAATTTCGCGGCCATGACGTCCAGCGTCGGCAGCGGCTCCTTGCCATAGGGGTGATCCAGGTAGATGTAGGCGAAGTTCTTGCCCTTCAGCTTGTCCAGCCCGCCTTCCTGATTGGCGATGTACTGGATGATGGCCGTGGCCTGGTTCCAGTACGTTGACGGGAAGTTGAAGACGTAGGGGAAGTACTTGCCCGCCGCTGCCGAGGTACGGCCATAGCCCATCGACAGGATCGGAATCTTGTCCTGGGTGGCTTTCTCGATCAGGGCATAGGTGATGCCGGTCGACCACGGGCTGTAGACCGTGGCGCCGCCGCCTTCGTTCTTCGTCCGGTCATAGCACTCGACGCCGCGGTCGGTGTTGTAGCCGGTTTCGCATTCGACGACCTTCAGCTTTACGCCGTTGATGCCGCCATCGCGCTCGTTGATCAGGGTGAAGTAATCGGCATAGCCGTCGGCCAGCGATACCCCGCCCGGCGCATAGGGGCCGGTCCGGTAGACCGTCGACGGAATGACCTGCTCCTGCGCCGAGGCGGTGCCGGCGGCAAAGGCGCTGACCCCCATCACGGCACTCAGCGCCAGACCCGTCAGGGCCTTGGGGCTGGACTGTAAGATACGTCTCACGAACATAGTGTTCCTCCTTGTTATAGGTCGCTTATACCGCCCTCTTATCCCCGAGGGTTTGGGTCTTAGCGGCGACGCCGTTCTCTCGCGACGGCGTTTGTTCGCTCCCCGAAGCTTAGTGCGGGAACGGCCACAATCTCAATTTTTCCTTTGCGATCTGCCACAAGCGGGCCAGTCCGTGGGGCTCGACGATCAGGAAGAAGATGATCGCGGCGCCGAAGATCATGAATTCCAGATGCGCGACGATGTCGGTCGCGATCTCCAGACCGAACCAGCCGGGCACGTTGTTCAGGAAAATCGGCAGCAGGAAGATGAAGGCCGCGCCGAGGAAAGCCCCCAGAACCGACCCGAGTCCGCCAATGATCACCATGAACAGCACATCGAAGGAGCGGCCGATGTCGAAGGCCGTCGGCTCTACCGTGTTGATGTAGCAGAAGGACCAGAGGGCACCGGCGATACCACAGTAGAAGGACGAGATCGCGAATGCGCTGAGCTTGGTCTGCAGCGGACGGATGCCGATCAGCTCCGCGGCAATGTCCATGTCGCGAATCGCCATCCAGCTACGGCCGACCCTGCTGCGGGCCATGTTCCGCGCAATGATCGCCAGAATGACCACGAAGGCCAGGACAAAAAGGTATTTCGCCTCCGGCACGGCCTGGGCGCCTGTCACGTGATAGCCGAGGATGGTCGTCGGCGGGGCGGACGGTACACCGGAGACGGAATCGTTCACGAACCACGGGATCGACTGAAACAGCCAGAGCAGGAAGAACTGGGCCGCCAGCGTCGCTACCGCGAGGTAGAAGCCCTTGATCCGCAGGCTGGGCAGTCCGAACGCGATGCCGACTGCCGCGGCGAACAGACCCCCGACGATGACCGGGATCCACACCGGCATGAAGTCCGGCATGTTTGTCGCGACCTTGTAGGACATATAGGCGCCGGCGGCCATGAACCCGCCCGTGCCGAGCGACAACTGCCCCGCATAGCCGGTCAGGATGTTCAGCCCCATGGCGGCAATCGACAGGATCAGCACCGGGACCATGATGGATTCGATCCAGTACTGCGATCCAAAGGCCGGCACCAGAATTGCGGCGACCAGGACGACGCCGATGACGAAGTACCGGTCCATCGGGATCGGCAGCATCTGCTGATCGGCGGCGTAGCTCGTTTTGAATTGGCCTGCTTCGCGATAGAACATGACTTAGGTGCTCCTCACACGCGCTCGATGATCTTTTCGCCAAACAGCCCCTGGGGTCGGAAAACCAGGAAGCCGAGCGCGAGAATATAGGCGAACCATTCTTCGATCGCGGCCGGGAAGCCGCTGTAGATGTAGGTCTGAATGGCGTCGACCAGGAAGATCTCGGCCAGTTTCTCCCCCGCACCGATGATCAGCCCGCCGACAATGGCGCCGGGGATCGAGGTGAAACCACCGAGGATCAGCACCGGCAGTGCCTTCAGTGCCAGAATCGACAGGGAGAACTGAACGCCCAGTTTCGAGCCCCACATGATGCCCGCGACCAGGGCCACGAAACCGGCCACCGACCAGACGATAATCCAGATATGGTTGAGCGGAATGCCGATCGACAGTGCCGCCTGGTGGTCGTCCGCCACGGCGCGCAACGCCCGGCCGATCCGCGTGTAGTGGAAGAACAGCGCCAGCGTCACGACCAGGATGCTGGCGATGATCGCCGCAAACAGGTCGGAATCCTGGATCATCGCTTCGCCGACGAAGGTCACGTCATCGGGGATGCCGATGTCCAGCGGCTTGATGTTCGACCCCCAGATCAGTTCGCCGAAACCTTCCAGGAAGATCGCAATTCCGATCGTGGCCATGAAGAGGGAGATATGCGCCTGGTTGACCAGCGGGCGCAGGACGACCCGCTCAACGACCAGGGCCAGCAGGATCATGACGCCCATCGTCACGATGAAGGCGAGGGCAATCTGCAATACCGCGGGCAACCCGCTGAACACTTCGAGGAAACCCACGAAATTCAACGCCGCGAAGAGCACCATCACGCCCTGCGCAAAGTTGAACACGCTGGACGCCTTGAAAATCAGTACGAAACCGAGGGCGACGAGGGAGTACATCACCCCCGCCATCAGGCCGCCGATCAGAACTTCGAAGAAGAACCAGAGATCGAACGGATCGATCCCAAAGATTCCGGCGATCGCTTCCATCGCTACATGCCCTCCCGTCAGTCGTGTGCAACGCCAAGATAGGCGTCAATAACGGCCTGGTTCTTGCGAACTTCGTCCGGCGTCCCGTCGGCCAGCAGCGCGCCGTGATCCAGCACCACGACCCGGTCCGACAGATCCATGACGACGCCCATATCGTGTTCGATCAGGGCGATGGTCGTGCCGAAATGTTCATTCACGTCGATGATGAAACGCGACATGTCCTCTTTCTCTTCGAGGTTCATGCCCGCCATCGGCTCGTCCAGCAGCAGCAATGTCGGCTGCGCGGCCAGCGCCCGGCCCAGCTCGACGCGCTTCTGCAGCCCGTAGGGCAGGCGGCCGACCGGCGTCTTGCGGATTGCCTGGATTTCCAGGAAGTCGATGACTTCTTCGACGAATTCGCGGTGTTCCAGTTCTTCCGAACGGCCGCGGCCGATATAGAAGGCCTGTTCCAGAAGGCTGGCCTTCTGCTTCAGGATCCGCCCCGTCATGATGTTGTCCAGGGTCGTCATGCCCTTGAACAGCGCGATGTTCTGGAAGGTCCGGGCAATGCCGTTCGACGCCGCGTCATGCGGGCGCATCGGGCTGTAGGTCTTGCCGGCGTACCAGATCGACCCTTCCTGCGGCTGATAGAAACCGTTGACGACGTTCAGCATCGACGATTTTCCGGCGCCGTTCGGACCGATGATCGATCGGACCTCCCCTTTTCGGATGTCGAAGGATACGTCGCTGATGGCCTTCACCCCGCCGAAGCGCATGGTGATGTTTTCGACCCGCAGGATGACATCCCCGATCCGGCCCGGCTTGTTGCCGGGACCCGCCGACGCTGATTCCTGCGCAGTGGTTGCGGTATCGCTCAAACCCTGACCTCCCTCGCGCGGACGATTTGCCCGTACGTTTCTTCTTCGTTGCGGCTCGCGGCGTTATGCGCCGTCTTATTCCGCAGCGGCCTTGTAGTTTCCTCCGCCTGGCGGGAACTGTTCCACGTCGAAGATGTCGACCGTGGCGTCCAGCATGCCCTTGCGCCCGTCCTCGAAGGTAATTTCGCTCTTGATGGTGCCGGTAGTCGCCTTCGGATCGTACAGCGCGTCGATCAGCGGCCCATATTTCTCGGCAATGAAACTGCGCCGCACCTTGCTGGTCCGGGTCAGTTCCCCGTCATCGGCATCCAGCATCTTCGGCAGCAGCAGGAAGCGTTTGATCTGCGAGCCCGCAACCATTTCCTCCTGGCTGAGGTCCCGGTTCACCTTCTCGACATGCGCCTTGATGATCTCGTAGACCTCTTTGCGGGACGACAGTTCCTGATACGAGGCATAGGAGAGATTGTTCCGCTCGGCCCAGCTGCCGACAGCCTCCAGATCGATGTTGATGAAGCAGGCGCAATAGTCCCGCTCATGCCCGAAGGCGACGACTTCCTTGATGTTCGGGAAGAATTTCAGCTTGTTCTCGATGTATTTCGGGGCGAACAGCGTGCCGTTGTTCAGCTTTCCGACATCCTTGGCCCGGTCAATGATCTTCAGATGGCCGCGCTCGTCTACGAAGCCGGCATCGCCCGTGTGAACCCAGCCGTCCTCCGTCTTGGCGCTCTTGGTGGCTTCCGGATTCTTGAAGTATTCGACGAAGACGCCCGGGCTGCGGAACATGACCTCGCCGTTTTCGGCGATCTTCAGTTCGACCTCCGGCGCAGGCGTGCCGACCGTGTCGTCATAGATTTCACCATTCGGCTGAATGGTGATGAACACCGACGCCTCGGTCGATCCGTAAAGCTGCTTCAGGTTCACGCCAATCGACCGATAGAAGGAGAAGATGTCCGGTCCGATCGCTTCGCCGGCGGTGTAGCCGATGCGCACCCGGGTCAGACCCAGAACGTTCTTCAACGGGCCGTAGACCAGCAATTCGCCGAGGCCATAGGTCAGGCGGTCCAGAAGGCCTACGGATTTGCCGTCGAGAATTTTGACGCCGACCTTGCGGGCGTGATCCATGAAGTAATGGAACATCTTGCGCTTGACCGCCCCGGCATCCTCCATCCGGATCATGACCGTGGTCAGGATGTTTTCGAAGATGCGCGGCGGTGCAAAGAAATAGGTCGGTCCCAGTTCGCGCAGATCCGTCAGCACGGTTTCCGAGTTTTCCGGGCAGGCGACGCAGAAGCCGCAGATAAAGGCCTGCCCGTAAGAGAAGATGTGATCCCCGATCCAGGCGATGGGCAGATAGGCCAGGCTCTCGTCCGTGGACCGCAATCCTTCGAAGATCGCGCCGTTATAGGCCGCCCGCATCACGTTGCGGAAACTCAGGCTGACGCCCTTCGGATTGCCGGTCGTCCCAGAGGTGTAGGGGATGATCGAGATGTCGCCGTGATCGCCCTTGTCGATCTCGTCATCGATCAGGGAGGGCTGCTTCGCCAGCAGTTCCGCGCCGCGTTCGACGACCTTGTCATAATGATGCAGGAAGGGTTGCGGATAGTCGCGTACACCACGCGGCTCATCAAAGACAATGGTTTCCAGCTTCGGCAGGCGGTCCTTGATCGACAGCAGCTTGTCGACCTGCTCCTGATCCTCGACCACCGCAAAGCGGACTTCGGCGTGCTCCAGCGGGTAGTGGATCTCTTCGGCGACAGAGTCCTGATAGACCGGCACCGGGATGGCGCCCAGGCACTGCGCCATGCAGATCGTCCAGTACATCCGCGGGCGGTTGTCGCCGATGATGGCGACCTTGTCGCCGCGCTCGACGCCCAGTTCCTTCATGCCGGCGGCGAAGCGGTAAATCTCGTCCTTCACCTCCGCCCAGGTATAGGATTGCCAGATGCCGTAGTTCTTTTCCCGCATGCTGGGACGCGCGCCATGCCGCTGCGCGTTGTACCGCAACAGTTTCGGGAACGTGTCGTGGGTATCGATATCCGGCAGATCGGCCGTCGGCGGCATCGCCGCAGCCGAATAGGTTTGCGAACCGGTCATGACCAGTCGGTACCTCCCTGTAGCCCTGGCGCCGCTTTATCGACCGCCCCGTTTCCCGGGGTCGGACCGGCTGCCAATTCTTATCGTTGGCGTTATCCTAATGGCCCTGTGTCAAAACCGACAAGAAATAGATTCCCGGGCGGCCCGATCAGTTCCATACGCTTGCGTATGGTTTGTAGCGAAGGCAGAATGCGTCGTCAATACGCCTGCGTATGGAAAAAAATAATCCTGTGCCATGCTGCAGCGCAATAAAAATACAATTCCGGGAGGGCAGGCCGTGGGCAGGAAGACACAGGGCGAAGGGGGAAAGGGCGATGGCGGAACCTCGTCCCGACTGACCCGGGAGGACTGGGTCCAGGCCGCCTATCAGACCCTTTCGGAGAGCGGTTCACGATCCCTCAACGTCGAGGCCCTGGCCAAACATCTCGGCGTGACCAAGGGCAGCTTCTACTGGCATTTCAAGGACCGTGCGGAGCTGCTGGGGGCCGTGCTGGATCGCTGGCATGTGCAATTGGTGATCTCTCGGGCGGAGGCGTCCGGCGGCACGGCGGCCGACCGCATCCGGTACATGTTGGACATCGTGGTCAATTCACGGCGGCCAGGCCGGGGCGGGGCGCTTGAACTGGCCATGCGCAGCTGGGCCCGGCGCGACCCGCGCGTCGCGGAGGTGGTGGAATCCGTCGACCAGAGACGGCTGGACTATACCGCCGGCCTGTTCCGCGAATGCGGGTACAGCAGCGAAGAGGCCGAGGCCCGGGCGATGCTGCTGTTCTCGTATATCTTCTCGCAGGGCATTCTGAGCTTTACCAACGACCGCGTCCTGAAACAGCGCCTTCACGGCCTCTGCCGGACCTTGATCGAAGGCGACATCGTGGCCGAAGCGGCAGCGGAATAGCATCGGCGGGGCCATTCCCGAACTGAATGCTTCTCTGAAGAAAAGACATTCTTAAATTGTGTTGATTGCAGGGTTGGTCGTGGCATCTTTCCCGGGTTTTCGGGGGAGGCTAGGACCCCGCCATCGCGGCAGGCTGCCGATACTGGGCATGGGCAATACAGGCCGCTGAGGTCGATCCGCGTTACAGTCCGTCGGGTGTCGGGCCGCCTGTCACCCAATCCAGCAGTTCGACGGTGTGTATCACCGGAACTGCTGTTCCGCCGGCGATCTGCTGGATGCAGCCGATATTGCCCGCCGCGACGATATCCGGCCTGGTCGCCTCGATATTGCGGACCTTGCGCGCTTTCAGCGTGTCGGCCAGTTCCGGCTGCAACAGGTTGTAGGTGCCGGCCGATCCGCAGCACAGATGCCCTTCGGCGGGGCTGACCACCTTGAAACCGGCCTGCGTCAGCAGGGTTTTCGGCAGGGCCGTGATCTTCTGACCGTGCTGCATCGAACAGGCGGAATGATAGGCCACCGTCAGGCCCGGCTTGCGGGTCGGCGTCGGTGCGCCGATCTCCGCCAGATATTCGGTAATATCCTTCGTGATCGCCGACACGCGGGCGGCGTCATCGGCCAGCGCCGGATCGGCTCGGAACATGAAGCCGTAATCCTTGACGGTTGTCCCGCAGCCCGATGCGTTGATGATCACGGCGTCCAGACCTTCGCCGTCCATCTCCCGCGTCCAGGCGCGGATATTGCCGGCGGCCTGGCCATGGCTCGTTTCCGTGTCCCCCATATGGTGGACCAGTGCGCCGCAGCAGCCTGCACCCTGTGCGACCACGACCTCGATCCCCATCCGGGTCAGCAGACGGATCGTCGCTTCATTGATCTTCGGCTGCAGTACCTGCTGCGCACAGCCGGTCATCAGCGCCACGCGCCCGCGTTTCACGCCCTCCGCCGGGATGGTCTGGGGCACGTCCCAGGCCGATGGTCTAGGAATGGATTTCGGCGCCATCCGGAACATCGCCCCGAACGGGCCGGGCAGGCCTTTCAGGAACGGCTTGCCCAGCCAGGCACCTACCAGCGCCAGCCGGAACAGGCGCGGGTTGGGCAGGATGGCGGCCAGGACACGCCGCAGCCATTTGTCGGCGAACGGCCGCTCATAGGTCTCATGGATGCGGGCGCGCGCCAGGTCGACCAGATGCATGTAATGCACACCCGACGGACAGGTCGTCATGCAGGACAGGCAGGACAGGCAGCGGTCGACATGCTTCACCAGCTTGGAAGAGGCGGGCTTGTCCCCTTCCAGCATGTCCTTGATCTGGTAGATTCGCCCGCGCGGCGAATCCAGCTCGTCCCCCAGCGTCACATAGGTCGGGCAGGTCGCGGTACAGAACCCGCAATGCACGCATTTCCGCAGAATGTCGTTGGCAACCGCCAGATCCGGATCTTCCAGCTGCGCGAGGGTGAAGTGGGTCTGCATGTCTGTCCTAGACCCCTTCCGTCATGCGGCCCGGATTGAGCACGCCATACGGATCGAAACTGGACTTCAGGCGCCTTGTGACAGCGGCCAGCGGGGCGGGTTGGGGGTGAAAGACGGGGATGGCATTGCGCAGGGTGGCGCTGCCGCGGATCAGGGTGGCATGGCCGCCGATCGGCGCCATGGCGTCGCGGATGATTTCTGCGGCGCCCTGTTTCGGGGCGTCTACGGCGAGCCATATCAGCCCGCCGGCCCAGTCCAGATAGGCCGACTGGTTCTTCAGATGGGACAGCCTGGCCAGCATTCCGGGCGCATCGGTCGGAGCGACGGAGATACGCCAGACGATGCGGGAATCGCCGTGGAACGGGACGACATCCCGGATTTCGCGCCAGAAGGTCAGGGAGTTGTGGCTGTGCAGTTCCTCCGTCTCTCCATAGGACGACAGCAGTGCGCGCAGCTTCTCGCAGCGGTATTCGACCGAGGGCCCGAAGCCTTCGAGGCGCAGCGCCGCCACCGACACGCCCGCGTCCCGGATATAGCCGACCCCGGACGACGCGGTCAGCCCGGCCGGAAGCCAGGCCGCCCCGGACACCTCGAACGGGCCGTTCAGTCCGTCGGCCAGCGCCTTCACCGCCTGCGCCGCTTCGATCCCGCGGATCAGAACCGTTCGGGATTTCTGCGCGCGCGGCAGAACCTTCACCACAAGGCGGGTCATCGCTGCCAGCGTGCCGTAAGAGCCACAGATCAGCTTGGGCAGGTCGTAACCGGTGACATTCTTCATCACCCGCCCGCCGGACTTGAAAACCTGTCCCCGACCGGACACCGCGTCGAATCCCAGGAAATGGTCGCGTGCCGCGCCGTCCTTGATGCGTCGCGGTCCGGCCAGATTGGTCGATATCACCCCACCGATCGTCCCGGCGTCTTTCGATCCCAGAAGGCCGGAAAGGTCCGGCGGTTCGAAGGCCAGCTGCTGGTCCTTCTCGTCCAGGGCGGCCTGGATTTCGGTCATCGGCGTGGCCGGACCGGCACCCAGGACCAGTTCTTCGGGTTCATACAGATGGATGCCGGAAAAGGCGGTCAGGTCCAGACGATGGGCAGCCTGCACGGGACGGCCCATCGTGCGTTTGCTGGCACTGCCCAGAACTTCCAGCGGCAGGCGCTCCGCATTGGCCCAGGTGACGGCCTCGGCAAGCTGTGCCTCGGTTTCGGGGCGAAGGGTCTCGGTCATGGGATCAGAATCTCGGGATGTCCGGGAAGGGGATCTTCCCCTTGTGGATATGCATCCGACCCAGCTCGGCGCAGCGGTGCAACTGCGGAAAGACCTTGCCGGGATTCAGCAAACCGTCCGGGTCGAAGGCGCATTTCACGCGCTGCTGCTGGTTCAGATCCTCCTCGGTGAACATGGCGGGCATCAGATCGCGCTTTTCGACCCCGACACCGTGTTCACCGGTCAGGACGCCACCGACCTCGACACAGAGTTTCAGGATATCCGCGCCGAATTCCTCCGCCTTCTCCAACTCGCCCGGATTGTTGGCGTCATACATGATCAACGGATGCAGGTTGCCGTCGCCGGCATGGAAGACATTGGCAACGCCCAGGCCATACTGCGCCGACATTTCATTCATGCGCTTCAGGACCAGCGGCAGCTTGTTGCGCGGGATCGTGCCGTCCATGCAGTAGTAGTCCGGGGACAACCGTCCGACAGCGGGGAAGGCGGCCTTGCGCCCGGCCCAGAAGGTCGCTCGTTCCTCATCGGTCTCCGAGATGCGCAGCGACGTCGCGCCCAGCCCTTCGGCGATTTCGCGCACCCGGCCGATCAGATGATCGACCTCGGCCTCGGGCCCGTCCAGTTCGACGATCAGCAATGCCTCGCAATCCATCGGATAGCCGGCATGGACGAAGTCCTCCGCCGCGATGATGGCGGGCTTGTCCATCATCTCCATGCCGCCGGGGATGATGCCGCTTCCGATCACCTGCGCGACGCAATCGCCACCGGCCTCGCTGGACGGGAAGCCGATCAGAAGCGCGCGGGCGGTTTCCGGCTTGGGCAGCAGGCGCACGGTCACCTCCGTCACGACCCCCAGCAGACCTTCCGACCCGATGGCGAGACCCAGCAGGTCGTAGCCTTCGGCATCCAGATGCTTGCCGCCAATCCGCATGATTTCGCCGTCCATGGTGACCAGTTCGATTCCCAGGACGTTATTGGTGGTCAGGCCGTATTTCAGGCAATGCACGCCGCCGGAGTTTTCGGCGACATTGCCGCCGATGGTGCAGGCGATCTGGCTCGACGGGTCGGGGGCGTAATAGAACCCGTCCCCCTGCACCGCATGTGTGATGGCCAGATTGGTGACGCCGGGCTGAACCCGGGCGCATCGATTGTCGTAATCGACCTCCAGCACGCGGTTGAACTTGCCCATGCCCAGAAGCACGCCATCGGCCAGCGGCAGGGCGCCGCCGGACAGGCTGGTTCCCGCGCCCCGCGGCACGACCTTGATCCCGTGGGACTTGCAGTATCTGAGAACCTCCGCGACCTGTTCCACCGTCTCCGGCAGAACCACGACCAGCGGCATGGTGCGATAGGCGGTCAGTCCGTCGGACTCGTAGGGGCGGCGTTCGTCCTCGTCGACGATAACGCCTTCGCCCGGAACGATGGCGCGCAGGTCGTCCGCGATGGACAGCCGGCGCGCGATCGCCCCCTCGTCGAGTTCCGGCATCTTCAACATGACATTTCCTGTCCCACCAGAATTGGTAATACCAATTTGTCTTATACGCCGGTCTCCCGGGCGTCAACGATACACTCTACCCTTCCCGCATAAGACCCTGATAGGCGCGACGCAAGGTTTCGCGCACCGCGCGCCAGGCCGACGCACGCCAGTCGGCCGAACTCGGAAAGGCCCGCATCGCGTCTTTCCGGTCGCCGCCGCTCAGGACACCCGCCATTGAGTAGGTTCCGATTTCCACGATGACATTGGTGACTCGCGACGTCGTCATCAGCCCGCCCAGCCCTCCGGCACAAGGGGTGTTGCCGGCCCCCTGCACCCGTTCGGCCGCCAGCGGATCGATGGCGAACCAGGCGTCCGCACGGTCGCGCGCGGCCGATCCATCCGGGTCGCAGGAGACGATTTCATGGGCCGCAAACTGTCCCGGTCCGGTGCGCGGATCGACGAAACAAAGATGCTCCAGCCCCTTCAGGCGTTCGGCCGCGATCTCCCGCAAGACGTCCCCATTCCAGGCCGGTGGCGACATGGATGCCAATGTCTGACCGGCAAGCTTGGACCAATCGAAGCCGGTTTCCTGCTGGAAGTCGGAGAAGCGCTTTTCGGCGGCCGCCAGAACGCCGTCGGACCAGTTGGGCGCGGGACCGTCCGACGCGGGCGCGTCACCGTCGGCAAAGTAGGGCCAGACCGGACCACCCGGATTGGCGGCATGAACCAGAATCAGGCCGACCTCTTTCGGAAGGTCCTGGATCCCGCCGGCCGTGATGACCCCCAGCGCGCTGCCGCAGCCCAGCAGGCCCGCCGGGCCCGCGGCCGCGGAGCACAGGACCACCGCGCGTCGTGCCTCGGGCGAGCCGAGTCGTGTCACGTCGCAAAACAGCGGGTTGCCGTTGCGCTGCGTCAGGCCGGACCGATGCGAGGTCACGCGCAGACCGATCCTGTCGCAGGCAATCAGGAACCTTTCCCGCGCCTTGTCGACCCCGTCACTGAAACAGTTCGCCTCTTGGGACATGACCCGATCTAACTTGCTCTCAAACTACTGTGGCGGCATCTCCGGAAAACCTCCACCGATGGCGAAGGTTGCCGCCCCTCCGGTCCGGCCCCATACTTCCTTACCATAGAACGCGCAACAGAAAGGGGAGCGTTCACATGGCTGCCTTGGCACGGATCATCGCAATCGCCCTTGTCGCGATCGGGCTCACGGCGTCCCCCGCCGCCGCCGATCAGAACGACAAGCGTCTGGGGGCCTTGTTTGAAGTCCTTCTGAATGCGCCGATGGGCAGCCCGGAAGCGTTGGTCGCGCAGCAGCAGATCTGGGCGCTGTGGCTTGAGGCACCGACCGCGACGGGCCGCATTCTGATGGCGCAGGGCGTCGATCAGATGAAGCAGCAGGACTTGACCGGGGCCGTCAGGACATTCTCCGCACTGATCGAACTGGCGCCCGACTTTGCGGAGGCATGGAACAAGCGCGCGACCGTCTATTTTCTGATGGGATTCTATCCGGAATCGCTGGCGGATATCGATGAGACACTGCGCCTCGAACCGCGCCATTTTGGGGCACAGTCGGGCCAGGGTCTGGTCTTCGATGCGATGGAGGAACCGGAGGCCGCGCTGGATGCCATGGAAAAGGCGCTGCGCCTCAATCCACACATGCCGCAGATCCGAAACCGCGTCGACCAACTCAGAACGGAGATACGGGCCCGCCAGATCTGAACGGCCCGACCTTGTCACGTTCGAGCTCCCGGATCATGGCGCAGTCGCTGCGTGTCGGATCGCAATTCTTCAGAGCCTGCGTCAGGCCCTCTTCCAGCCGGGTGAGCGAATCGATCGCGTCGCGCAATGCCTGAACATGCGACAGGCCGATGCGTCGCCCGTCTGCGCAGGAAATGTCGGTTTGCGACCGCAAAGCCAGAAGGCTGCGAATATCGCGGATCGAAAATCGCGCGGCTCTGCAATGCGCAATAAACTTCAATGTCGCGACTGCCTCGTCATCGAAATATCGATGCCCGGCAGCGGACCTCTGCGGCGCCGGGATCAGGCCTTCGCGTTCGTAGTATCGAATCGTCTCGACATGGACGCCGCTGAGCCGTGAGGCCGCTCCGATCGTGAACATCCAAATTCCCCTTGATCCTGTAGCCGCTACAGGGGGCAAACAGTACCCGACATCGCACCCGGAATCTCACTGGTAACGGATTCTTGACCATGGAACGTCTCGGATACTGGACTGCATCCATCATTGCCGCGGTAACGGCGGCCTGTTGCTTCCTGCCCCTCATGTTCATGCTGTTGGGGGTCGGAGTGGCGTGGATGACGATCTTGTCGCCCTTCGTCGAATATCGCGTACCGATCCTGCTCTTGGTGTCATTCGGTCTTGGCACGATGCTTGTCGTCTTGGGCGTGCGTCGTCGCAGCACTGGAAGGCGCGGCCTTCTGCTGCGCCCGGCCGGCATCGTGGCCATCATTTTTCTCGCCCTCGCCTGGGCCAGCCCTCTCTGGGAAGACACCGTTGTCGAGCAGTTGCTGGTCCTGCTTTATGGGGCCGACTGAACCGGTCGATAAGCGAGTGGAAAACAACCGACACACTGGAAGGGAGGTCGCTCCATGACATCCGCCCCGCCGCCGAAGTTCGAGCGTCACTCACTCCTGACCTGTCCGGAATGCGGAGCGTCCGAAATGCTGGAGATGCCCACTGACGCCTGCCTCTGGTTCCATGAATGTCCGGAATGCGGCGTGATGCTGAAGCCGCGCAAGGGGGATTGTTGCGTGTTCTGCTCCTACGGGAGTGTCCCCTGTCCGCCGGTTCAGACTGGCGGATGTTCGGGTGCGGGGCCCTGATGTCATGCTTCGCCGGGCCCAAAAAACAACCGGGCGGCCGTGAAGCCGCCCGGGAACTGGGATTCTGAATGCTCTGCGGGTTGGTCAGCCGCGCAGGCTGCCGACCTTGTCCAGGCTGGCCGGCATGGCATGGCCGTACTTTTCGGTGATGTGACCGACGATCCGGGCCACTTCATCCTTGCCCAGGCTGTCCATCAACTCGCACGGGGCCTTGCCGAAGCGCAGGGCCAGACCGGCGCCCATGTCGATATCGGCCGGGGTCGCAACGTCTTCATCCAGCTCCTGCAGGACCGGGAAGAAGGTCGCCGCGCGCAGACGGTCGGCGACAATGGCGTCGCTCTCCGGGCTGCCGGAGGCATCTTCGCCGATGTCGAACGTGTAGTCGCTATCGCCTTTCGCAGCCAGTGACTCCGCGATGGCATAGAAGGCGCCGTGCGGACCCAGATTGCGCTGGGCGTGGAACATGATCTTCGGCTTCACCAGGTTCATGACGACGAAGGGGCCGGCGGCGACCCCCAGGCAATCCTGCGCCACGCGGTCGATCTGTGCCGGGGTGGCGACGCCTTCGTCCATCAGGCGCACCGCCTCGTTTCCATAGGGCACGAAGAAACGGTTGATGGCGAAACCGTAGGCATCCTTGCAGGGGATCGGTTTCTTCGCGGTGTCGCGGCAGAAATCGACGCAGCGCTGGAAGATCGCGTCATCGGTCTTGTCGCCCTTCACGACTTCAACGATCGGGTTGATGGCCGCCGGGTTGAAATAGTGCAGGCCGAGGAAACGTGCCGGATTGTCGACCGTTTCCGCCAGTTCGGAAACCCGCAGCGCGGACGTGTTTGTCGCGACGACGGTTTCCGGCTTCAGATGCGGGTTCAGGCGGGCGAACAGGTCAGCCTTCACCTGGAATTCCTCGAAGATCGCCTCGATGATCAGGTCGCATTCGGCGACGGCGGCGATATCGGTGGACCCGGAAAGGGCGCCGAAGGCCGCGGCGGCGGCGTCTTCAGTCATCTTTCCCTTTTCAGCGGCCCGGTCATAGAACTTCTTGGCGGCGGCCAGACCGCGCTGGACCGCATCCTCCGTCGTATCGACCAGAACCGTCGACACGCCCTGTTGACCCAGGCTGGTGGCAATGCCCGAACCCATGGTGCCGGCGCCGATAATGCCGATTTTATTGAACGTCATTTTCCGAACCCCTTTTTGCGTGATGCGCTGAATTTTTCGATTGCGGCAGTTCTAATGCCGCGATGCAGCATTGTCGAGGCGCCGATCGGCGCCGGCATCATTCGGTGCCGCGCGGCCACAGCACGATCTGGGTGCAGCGAAACAGCGCGATGGGTCGGTCGGGGCGCGCCTCCGTGAAGACTTCCGCGTCCCAGACCTGGGTCGTGCGTCCCTGGTGCTTGGCGTGGGCGTTGCAGATCAACCCGCCCTTGCGCGATGTCCCGAGGTGATTGGACTTCAGTTCCGCCGTCGTGAAGCCTTCCGCGCCGTCCGGCAGATCGGCGAAGGTCCCGAAGCCGCAACAGGTGTCGGCCAGGGCGACGACCGATGCGGCATGCAGAAAGCCGTTCGGCGCCAGATGACGCGGCGTGATCTTCATCCGTGCCTTGGCGGTGCCTTCGCCGGCATCCAGCATCTCGATGCCCAGGTGATCGACCAGCGTGTCAGCGGCGCGTTCGCGAATTTTCGAGAAATCGAGTTTCGGCATGGCGGAAGCCCTCTCAGAGTGCGGTTGTCTTGCCCTTGAACTTGCAGAGATCGCTGACGATGCAGGCCGGACAATCGGGTTTGCGCGCCTTGCAGACATAGCGCCCGTGCAGGATTAGCCAGTGATGCGCGTGGCGCAGGTAATGCTTCGGAACCCGCTTTTCCAGCTTCAGTTCCACGGCCAGCGGGGTCTTGCCCGGCGCCAGCCCGGTCCGGTTCCCGACCCTGAACAGATGCGTGTCGACGGCGATTGTCGGTGCGCCGAAGGCGATGTTCAGCACCACATTGGCGGTCTTGCGCCCCACACCGGGCAGGGTTTCCAGGGCGGCCCGGTCCTGCGGCACGATACCGCCGAAGTCGCGGACCAGGATTTCCGCAGCCTTGATCACATTCTTGGCTTTGGAATTATAGAGGCCGATCGTCTTGATGTGCTGCTTCAGCCCCTCCTCACCCAGTTCCAGCATCTCCTGAGGGGTCGAGACCTCCTGAAACAGCTTTTCCGTGGCCTTGTTGACGCCGACATCGGTCGCCTGTGCCGACAGGGCGACCGCGACCAGCAGCGTATAGGGATTGGTCCAGTTCAACTCGCCCTTGGGCTCCGGATTGGCGGCCTGAAGGCGGGCGAAGAAGGTTTCGATATCGGCTTTTTTCATCGTCGGCTGGCAGGTTGGGGGCGGGCGGACCGCGTCACCCTAAAGAAGGCGCCGTCGCGGTGAAAGCATTTAGCGCGGGGCCGGGGCTTTACCTGTGTCGTGGCTGCGGTACATTTTCAGCATGCCGGAAGCCGAAACATCCACCGTCCTGTTTGACGCCACACTGCGCCCTCATCGCAGTCTGGGGCGGCGCGGATTTCTACTGGTCATGGCGGCCGTCGGCGGTGGCGGCTTCCTGATCGGCACCGGGTTCTTTCTGGCCGGCGCCTGGCCGGT
This sequence comes from Alphaproteobacteria bacterium, assembly GCA_033344895.1. Classification (NCBI taxonomy): domain Bacteria; kingdom Pseudomonadati; phylum Pseudomonadota; class Alphaproteobacteria; species Alphaproteobacteria bacterium. The sequence continues at coordinate 683,432 of JAWPMN010000001.1, read as the reverse complement.
TGCCGGCTTCTGCGGGCTGGAAATCCTGCTGGTCTATATCGGCTTCAAGATGAATTTCCGCGAGGGGCGTCGGTCCGAACATCTGCGGCTCACCCGGGAGGGGCTGGCGGTCACGCATGTCGCGCCGAACGGCAAGCGGGGAACCGTTCGGTTCGAGCCTACATGGCTATCGGTTCAGATGGACGATCCACCAAGGCATGACAGCCGGCTGACCCTGCGCAGCCATGGTCGGCAGCTGGAAATCGGCGCCTTCCTGCAGCCCTTCGAGAAACTGGAGGTGGCGCAGGCGTTGCGGGAGGCGTTGATCCGCTATCGCGAGATGCCGGCGTCCTGAGCGTCCAGCCGCCGGACCAGTCGCGGATACTGCACGCCGAGCGTCATGCCCCGCGCCACCAGGAAGATGTGCAGGGCGAGCCACAGTCCCTCATTTCCGTAGGCCGGAACCAGCAGCCATTGCAGGGTGAAGTAGACTGCGATGGCGGCGATCATGCCGTTTCGCAGGGCGGCGGACCAGGTCGCCCCGATGAAGATTCCGTCGATGACGAAGGCCCAGACGGCGGTCAGTGGCAGGATCGCAGCCCAGATCAGGAATGTGTCGGCCTGGTCCAGCACCTCCGGCTGGTCGGTCAGCAATCCGACGATCCAGCCGCCGCCGACATAGAAGATCACGGAACTGATCCCCGCGATGGCGAACCCCCAGAGATGCGCCAGCCGCACGACCTTTCGAAATGCGGCGGCATCGCGCCGCCCGACCGCCTTTCCAACCAGGATCTCCGCGGCATTGGCAAAGGCGTCCAGACCGTAGGAACTGATATCCAGGAAGGTCAGCAGCACGATGTTGGCGGCCAGGACGGTGGTCCCCAGGGTCGCGCCCTCGAACTTGAAATGCGCGAAGGCGATCAGAAGACATAGCGTGCGAATGAAGATGTCGCGATTGACCCCCAGCATGCGCTGCATGCCCTTCAGGTCGGTGAGTGCGCCCGGCGGCGGCCTCAGCCCGCCATAGGGGCGTAGCCGCCGCGCCACGATGGCGAGGCCCAGCAGCGCGCCGGTCCATTCCGCGACGACGGTCGCCGCGGCGACGCCCTCAATGCCCCAGTCGAAGCCGAAGACGAAAAGGAAATCCAGTGCGACATTGACCAGATTGGTGACGACCTGAAGCACGACCGGCGCCCGCATGTGGCCAAGACCGAATAGCCACCCCAGGATCGCCATGTTCAACAGGGCGGCCGGGGCGCCCCAGACCCTGATGTCGTAGTAGTTCAGCCCCAGTTCGATAACCCTCGGGGCGGCCTCTGTCAGGCCGAAGGCAAAGCGGCCCAGCGGCTGATGCGCCAGCAGCAGGGCGGCGGATATGATCAGGGCCAGCGCACCGCCGCGATACAGGACCGCACGAACATCGCGGGCATTCCCGGCCCCGTCCGCCTGTGCGGTCAGCCCGACCGTGCTCATCCGCAGGAAGCCGAAGGTGAAGAAGAGGGTCGCGAAGATCATCGCCCCGAGACCGACCGCTGCGAGGCCGGCTGCTTCCGGCTGATGACCCATGACGGCGGTGTCGACGAGGCCCGGCAGCGGCACGGAAAGGTTCGCAACGACAATCGGACCGGTCAGGGCCAGGAGCCGCCGGTTCCAGTTGACGGGCGGGGCGCTGTCGACGGTGCGTTCGGTCATGCCGGCTAGTTATTCCGCTTTGTCGGGCTGCGGCAAGCGGCCTTCGGGCGGGATGTCCGGCAAATTGGTAAAAAGAATCTTAACTTCGAGTGACCGCCGTCACTGCGGTTCCAGCCGGCGTGGTGCATTCTCTTCACGGTGATGACATGGACTCGGCACAAGCCGGTCCGCGACGGAGAACCGGACGATGATTGAAGTGGACTACGGGAATTATCTGGCGATACAGGCGGAATGGGCCAACGGCCTGATGCGCGCGGCGGAATACGCCCACGGAAAAAACGACGACAGCGAACGGGACCTTACCCTGGCTGCCGGCGGCGCGCTGGCCCGGCTCAGCGACGTCAAGGCGCCCAAGATCCTGCGTTTCGAGGATTGATCACCAGTCGGGATTGACCCCGGGCAGGGCGGCGCGGGCGCGCTGCACCGATACGGGGTCGATATCCGCTTCCTCGGCGAATGCCATCAGATCGGGCTCGTGCCCCAGCAGATGGTCCAGAACGCCCCCCAGAAAAGCCGGGTCTGCGATCCGGCTTTTCAGATCGTCGGGCCCCAGACCCGACAGCGCGACGAACCGATCCATCCGATCTTCATCCGCCGCGATATAGGCCAGCGCCTGCAATGCCACGGTTTCGGCCTGTTCCTGCTTCACTCTGCCCCCGCTCTGTCGATCTCGTTTCCTGGATGGGTCGGCGCGAATCTGTCCGATAGTGACGGCAGGCGCAATCCGGTTCTCCGGAATCGCGCCGGTTTGCTGGGAAAGGGGGATCGGTGTCCGAAACGCCGAGTGAAACGCATCGCTGGCATGCCGCCATTGCCGCCCTGTGGGACCGGCGAACGCTGACGCTTTTCTTCCTGGGCATGTCCGCGGGACTGCCCTTGCTGCTGATCTTCTCCACCCTGTCGATCTGGCTGACCGAAGCCGGGGTGCCGCGTGCCGATGTCACCTTCTTCAGCTGGGCGGCACTTGGCTATGGCTTCAAATTCGTCTGGGCGCCGCTGGTTGATCGCATCCCGCTGCCGGTTCTGGGACGGCGCCGGTCCTGGCTGCTGCTGGCGCAGGTCAGCGTCGCGGCGGCGCTCATCGGCATGGGGCTGACAGATCCTGCCGAGCAACCGGTGATCATGGCCTTATGGGCGGTGATGCTGGGTTTTTCGGCCGCAACGCAGGACATCGTCATCGATGCCTATCGGATTGAAATCGCCGAACCCGCTATCCAGGCCATGCTCTCCGCCGCCTATATCGGCGGGTATCGCGTGGGCATGATCCTGGCCGGCGCCGGCGCGCTGGAAATCGCCGGGCTGCTGGACAGTGCGCCCGACGGTTATGACTACGCTTCCTGGCGCGCAACCTATCTCGTGATGGCGGCCACAATGGGGCTGGGCGTGATCACCACTCTGCTGGCCCGCGAACCGGATCTGAGGCTTGACAACGGGCAGCACGGTCCAGGCGATTACGCGCGCTTCTTTCTGTTGTTTCTGCTCGCGGTGCTGGCCTTCGTGGTGGTGTTCAGTGCGTGGTCGCGCTTTGCGATGCCGCTGTCGGAAGGGCTCAGCGCGGCGTTGGGACCGGTCGGCGGTTTTCTGAGCGGCGCGCTTCAACTGGGACTTGCCGTGGCCGCGGCTGTACTTGCCGGTTGGGGCGGGATGCGCGCCCGCATCGCGCCGCGCGACCTTGTCATCGACGGCTATGTTTCACCGTTCCGCGACTTTGTCGGGCGGTTCGGCGGCATCGCCGTGTCGCTGCTGTGCCTGATTGCGCTGTATCGGATGGCCGATGTCGTGATGGGGGTGGTCGCGAATGTCTTCTATACCGATCTCGGTTTCGAGAAGGAGGAGATCGGGCGGATCACGAAGCTGTTCGGCCTTGTTGTGACAATTCTGGGCGGTTTCGTCGGCGGCATTCTGACGATCCGGTTCGGGGTCTTTCGGATCCTGTTTCTGGGGGCGCTTCTCTCCGCGGCGACCAACATCCTGTTTGCGTTTCTCGCGACACGCGGCGCGGACACGGTCTTTCTCGCCATGGCGGTTTCGGCCGACAATCTCAGCGCCGGTCTGGCATCGGCCGCCTTTGTGGCATTTTTGTCATCACTGACCGACGTTCGATTCACGGCCATGCAATATGCCATGATAAGCTCATTAATGTTACTTGTTCCGAAACTCGTCGGCGGGTATTCCGGCGCCATGGTCGACGCCGCCGGGTACGAGATGTTCTTCATCGGCACGGCGATTGTCGGTCTGCCGGTCTGTGCGTTGGTTCTTCGGGTTGCACGGCACCCCGCCTTTCGCGCCTCCGGCGAAGGAACTGATGCGACGAATTAGCCCTTATTGCGGTGCAGCAATTAGGGTATTATACGAATGGCCGAGACAGTTGGGCACGCAATCGTGCCGCCGCCCTGGCGAAAGGAAATCCTATGCGAGTTGATAGCATTCCGGTCGGTGAGAATCCGCCTTGGGACATTAATGTCATTATCGAGGTGCCGATCGGCGCGGATCCGGTGAAGTACGAGCTGGATAAGGAATCCGGCGCGCTTTACGTCGACCGGTTCCTGCATACCGCCATGTTCTACCCGGCGAATTACGGCTTCATTCCGCATACGCTGTGCGGTGACGGCGACCCTATCGATGTGCTGGTTGTCGGCCGCGTGCCGGTTGTCCCGGGGGCTATCGTTCGGTCCCGCCCCGTCGGCGTGATGATCATGGAAGACGAAGGCGGCATGGACGAGAAGATCATCGCCGTTCCGCATGACAAGCTGCACTCCTATTATGAGGACGTGTCCAGCTATCGCGACCTGCCGAAGATCCTGATCGACCAGATCGCCCACTTCTTCACCCACTACAAGGACCTGGAGAAGAACAAATGGGCCAAGATCGCGCGCTGGGGTGAAGCCGGCGAAGCGGCCAAGCTGATCGAGGATTCGATGGCGGCCCATAATCTCAGGAAAGCGGCGGAGTAACGCCGGGCAGGAAATGCAGGACGTACCGTCGACCCCGTTCGACTCGCGCATGACCGTGGTGGAGGGCGATATCACCCGCCTGTCCGTCGATGCGGTCGTGAATGCGGCGAACGAAAGCCTCCTCGGCGGGGGCGGGGTTGACGGGGCGATCCACCGGGCAGCAGGCCCGGAACTGCTGGAGCAATGCCGGAAACTGGGCGGATGTCCAACCGGCGAAGCCCGTATCACGCCGGGTTTCCGAATGGCCGCGCGCCATATCATCCATACCGTCGGGCCAGTCTGGCAGGGCGGTGAGGAAGATGAGGATGCACTGCTGGCATCCTGCTATCGCAACAGCCTCTCCCTGGCGGAAGAAAACGGCGTCCGAACGCTGGCCTTCCCGGCCATTTCCACCGGCGCCTATGGTTTCCCCTCCGAACGGGCGGTGGCGATTGCCATCGAGGCGGTGACTTCCTATCTATCGATGACGGAAGCGATCGACCTCGTGGTGTTCTGCTGTTTCGATAAGCAGACGGCGGCGCTTTACGAATCAGCCCTCGAGGCTGAAAGTCAAAAATCATAAAGACATTTCAGGGCGGACTCGCACGGACGGTAGGCAGGAAACACTGATATCGGTGGGTGCCGCATGTCTGTTTGCAGTCTTGATTATCAGATCAACCCTTCCCCCTCTGCACTCGCCGGAACGGGCGGGGCGTACCCACTTCATCTGGAAGGGACTGTCCTCCTGCAGGATGGACGCCGGATCGCAATCCGACTCATCCGTCCGGATGATGCGGGCGCGTTGCAGACCCTTGTGGCGCGCTCGCATGCCCAGGATGTCCGGTTTCGTTTCCTGCATACCATGAAGCATCTGCCGGACCGGCTGGCGGCGCGTCTGTCGCAGATCGACTATGCGCGCGAGATGGCCTTTGTCGCGATCGATCCGGACGATCCGGCGGCGATCATCGGTGTGGCGCGGTTGATTTCGGATTCGGACGGAATGCAGGCGGAATACTCCATCCTCTTGCGCCGGGATCACCAGGGGGAGGGGCTGGGATATGCGCTGATGAAATGCCTGATCGATTTCGCCCGGTCACGGGGCATCGTTCTGGTTTATGGCGATGTGCTGAACGAGAACGAGCCGATGCTGTCGATGTGCGCCGATCTGGGATTCCGCCGCTCCGCACATGGTGCCGACCCGAGCGTCCAGAGGGTGGTGCTGCACGTTAAAGCGAAAGCCGACTAACTGTTCGGTCAGGCAGCGTGCGCGGTCGAAGTTTCGATTTCCGCCGTCCCCGTCTCCTCGGCGGCCTTCACGATCAGTTCGCCGAACTCACTCAGGAAGACCGAACCTTTGACGGTGCGCTGGATCAGGACCGATCGGCGGTCGTTCGGGTCGGGCTTGCGCCGGACGAGGCCCAGATCCGACAGACGGTCCAGGGCACGGGTCACCGCCGGCTTGGCGACATTAAGCGTTTCGGCAAGGCCGCGCACCGTATGCGGCGACGCGCTGAGATAGACCGTGGTCAGCACGGCCATTTGTCGCGCGCTCAGATCCGGGGAGTCGCGCCTCACGCTCTCGACGATGGCTCCGCGCCAGATGTCCAGGGCTTGTGTCGCGTTCACGGCTCTTCTCCGAGTTGGTTTGATGTCGTATCGATTCGGTACGCCGATTCGGTACGATTCTGAAACGATTAAATTCAAGATGGGCCGGTTCGCGCCCGATGGCAAGCGATGGCGCGGGAAAAATAGGCTGCAAATTTTTGAACTTTTGACGTCGGCGTTACCCGAATCGGCCGCGAATCGCTTCGAATACGGCGCGGATTCCCTGCGCTTCACCGCCTTCAGGCCGTCCGGGCTTTGAGGAGACGTTCCAACTCATCAGGTCGAAATGGGCCCATTCGATGCCGCTTTCGACGAACTTTTCAAGGAACAGTGCCGCCGTGATCGCCCCGGCATAACCACCGGTCGAAATGTTGTTCGTATCGGCGATCTTGCTGTCCAGCATGCTGGCATAGGGTTGGTGCAGCGGCAGACGCCAGACCGGGTCCTGCGTTGCCCTGGCGCCGTCCGTCAGATCGTCGGCCAGGGTATCGGAATTCGTGAACAGGGCCGGCAGGTCGGTGCCCAGCGCGACCCGTGCCGCACCGGTGAGGGTGGCAAAATCGATCAGCAGTTCCGGCTTCTCCTCGCAGGCCAGGGTCAGTGCATCCCCCAGGACGAGCCTGCCCTCGGCATCTGTATTGCCGACTTCGACGGTGAGGCCCTTCCGGGTCGACAGGATGTCCATGGGACGGAAGGAATCGCCGGAAACGCTGTTCTCCACGGCCGGGATCAGGACGCGCAGATTGACCGGCAATTTGCTGGCCATGATCATGCGCGCCAGGCCAAGCACCTGGGCCGCACCGCCCATATCCTTCTTCATCATCAGCATGGCGCCGGACGGTTTCAGGTCCAGTCCGCCGGTATCGAAGCAGACGCCCTTGCCGACCAGTGTCACTTTCGGGTGCGCCGGCTTGCCCCAGCGCAGGTCGATCAGGCGCGGCGGACGTGACGAGGCGCGGCCGACGGCATGAATCATCGGGAAGTTCTCGCGCAGCAGATCGTCGCCGACAACCGTCTCGCAGGCGCCGCCAAAGTCACGGGCCAAAGCGCTTGCGGCGGAGGCCAGTTCGCCCGGGCCCATGTCCGACGCCGGCGTGTTGACGAGATCGCGCGTCAGATAGATCGACCCGGCGGTGGCCATGACGGCACCGCGGTCGGCATTCTCGGGCCAGACAAGTTCACGCACCGGCTCTTCGCGCTTTCTGTAGCGATCGAACTGGTAACTGCCGAGCGCCCAGCCCAGGCAGGCGCGATAGGCGGCATCCTTGTCTGCGGGGACGGGGTCCAGGGTATAACGGCCCTCCGGCAGGCGGGCGGCGGCAGCACCCCAGGACCAGATGTCGTCGGCCTTCTCAAGGATCAGCAGAAATCCCGTCGGGGCGCCATTGTCGTCCGGCAGGGGGCTGATCGTGCCCGCCTTCGCCTTCACGCCCATACCGTCCAGCCAGCCGCGAATCCGGTCCGGCTGATCCTTCAGCCAGCGATCGTAGTCGTCCTTGGCGACGGCGCTGAGGCGGCGCGTCGTATCGTCGGTGCGCGCGACGAAACACTGCATGGTTCTTTCCTTCTTTTGCGGTGCCCCGGTTTTAGCCGGTCCGTCCGACAAGGCCAAGCGGCCGGCCGGACGGGAATGCTGTGCTCAGCAATTGGGCTCCGGGACGGCGGTGATTTCGATCAGGCGGGACTCCACGACCATGAAGCCCATATCGACCGTCAGCCGGGAGGCGATGCCGTTCGGCAGCATGTCGACGATATAGGTGGTCTGAGGCTCGGAATCCGTATCGGAGAATTCGAACAGGGTCGTGACGATGCGGCGGAGGTCGCCCTGAACCAGCTTGTCCGGATCGTCGAGTGATCGGCTGATCGGGTCGGGTGTCCCGGCCACAATGTCGGTGCCCCGCATCGGCGATGGGGATTCGCCATCGAACATCAGATAGTTCACAAGACGGGCGCCGTCGTTCCAGATTCGGTCGATCGCGTCCCGCGCGGCGGTGATCGGAAAGGTCGTTCCCTTCGGCAGAGGAAAGCTGACCTCGCGCGGCTTCTTGAAGGTTGCGGTGCCGCGGCCATCCTCGTCCAGCTCCGCGCGTCCGCTGATCGCTTCCTGCAGGTTGCCGCCGACCCGAACGGAGGATTCGAACTCCATCCAGCGCCCTTCCAGGTCCTCGCGGATCATACTTTCGGCATCGACCTCGATGGACGGGTTGTCGATGGCGCCCCCGCTCATCGTCAGCTGGTTCTGCGACGTCCAGGCCTCGCAACCGCGAATGACCGAGATGTCCATGCTGCCATCAACGGCGGCGATGTCGCCGACCCGGGTCTCCAGAAGATGCAGCGAGTAGGTGGCGGTGTAGGGCACCAGCCGAACCGGTTCCGCCGCTGCCGCGGACCAAAGCGACGATCCGGCAAGAACGAGGGCGGTTAGAAACGGCGTGGCAGATTTGCGTAGCATGGGGCTCCTGTCAGTTGCGGCGGCTCATCAGGCCGCGGGCGATGACCTGGGCCTGAATTTCGCCGGTCCCTTCGAATATGTTCAGAATCCGTGCATCTACAAGGACCCGGGAGATTTCGGTTTCCTCGGCATAGCCGATCCCGCCGTGAATTTGCAGCGCATCGTCGGCCGCCGCCCAGGCCGCCCGCGCGGCGACCAGCTTCGCCATGCCCGCCTCGACGTCGCAGCGCCGTCCGGTATCCTTCGACACCGCGGCGAAGCGAGTCAGTTGCCGGACGATTTCGGTCTCGGCCGCCATCAGCGCGATCTTGTCCGAAATCCGGGGGAAGGAGATCAGCGGCTTTCCGAACTGCTTGCGGGTCGTCGCGTAGTCGATAGCGAGCCGCAGCGCATTGCGCGCCACGCCGACCGCGCGAGCTGCCGTCTGGATGCGCGCGGATTCAAACGTCGCCATCAACTGCCGGAACCCTTCGCCTTCGCTGCCGCCCAGAAGGTTCGTCGCCGGCACCTCGAAATTGTCGAAGGCGATGTCGTATTCCTTCATTCCGCGATAACCCAGCGTGCGGATCTCCCCGCCGCGCATGCCCTCCGCTGGGAAGGGGTCGGCAACCGTTCCGCGCGGCTTTTCCGCCAGCAGCATGGAGACGCCGCGATGATCCTTGCTGCCTGCTTCGGTCCGGACCAGCAGCGTCATCAGATCGCTGCGCCCGCCATGGGTGATCCAGGTCTTGGCCCCGGAAACCTGATAGACCGGCCCCCGGCGGACGGCGCGGGTGGACAGATGCGCCAGGTCCGAGCCGATATCCGGCTCCGTGAAGACCGCTGTCGGCAGGATGGCGCCGGACGCGATACCCGGCAGAAACCGTTGCTTCTGCTCTTCCGTGCCGGACTGTCCGATCAGTTCGCCCGCGATCTCCGGCCGGGTCGCCAGAGACCCCGTGGGCAGGTGATAGGAAGACAGTTCCTCCGTCACCGCGACCATGGCCCGTTTCGACAGACCCAGCCCGCCATAGGCTTCCGGGATGGTCACGGCAAAGGTACCTAGTTCGGCAACGCGATCCACGGTTTCGTCCGGAATCAGCGCGTCCTTCAGATGCCATTGGTGACAATGCGGTGCGATTTCCGCCTCTGCGAAGCGACGGTACTGATCGCGCATCATGACGATGTCTTCGTCATCGTCCGCCGGGTCGCTGAATCCGTGCCGGGCGATGGCGAAGGCGGTCGCGGCGCGGATCTCCGGAAGGTCGGCATCCTCGATCAGTGCCTGCACCACCGGGTCCGCGGCGATTTCCGCCGCCGCATCGCCCAGACCCAGCGCGGCGGGGCGGGCGATTTCGGTCTGGCTCATCGGCAGGCCATAAAGGATACGGGCAAGATACTCCGCAAATCCGATCCGCAGGATTCCGGCCTCCACCGGGCCCATGCGGTCGCTCTCCTCCAGCCGGCCGGCCCAGGCATCCAGCGCGGTCAGTCCGGCGATATGGGATACCAGCCATGCGGTGCCATGGGCACGGTGCTGGGCGTGTTCGAAGCGAAGCGCGTCGACCTTGCCCGTTTCCGGATCGGTGCAGTGGGCGTGCAGTGCCCCGATTGCGCCGGTAGCGAGGGCTTCCAGTCCGGAGAGGACGGTCTGTCGGGTTTCGGGGGTAATCACGGTCGCGCGTCAGTCCCGGAACGGGGCCGGGCGGCCGCCATGGCGGGGGCTGTGCGCATTGCGGGTGCCGCGATTGGCGCGCGGCTGAAAGGACAGCACATTCTGGGCGTCACGACCGTCGACACGCGGCGGACGCTCGGCCTCCGCGCGCTCTGCCTTTTCGCGCGCCGCGTCGCGGGCCAGGGTCAGGCCTGCCTGTTCGACAACCGTATCGCCATTCATGGGAAAGGTGGCGTTGAAACCGCCATGCCGATGGCGCACGAGGGCGGCGGGTTTCCGCCCGAAAATCCAGAGGTCCGCCATGCCGGATCGTTCCTTCGTCAGGCCAAGCACCTATGGCCGATAGATGGCACGCGCGCGACGCGACCGCAAGGGGTGGGGCTTGCCGGACGACCGGCGCAGGGGGTATCAGGGGCGCAACCCCTAGAGGACTGCCGCCCTTGGATATCGTCGTCAACGTTCTGCTGCCGGTCTTCGGCATCGCCGCGATCGGCTATGCCGCCGCCCGCATGGGCTGGTTCACCGAATCGGCGGAATCCGGCGTGTCGAACTTTGTCTTCAATTACGCCGTCCCCTTCATGCTGTTCCGGACAATCGCCACGACCGATCTGCCGGATCGGATGCCCTGGGACCTGTTCGGCTCCTATTACCTGCCGGCCTTTACCGTCTACGGGCTGGGAATGGCGATGGGGCGGTATCTGTTCGGGCGGGATGCGATGGGGGCGATCCTGACCGGCATGGGCAGCGCCTTTTCCAATACGGTGCTGCTGGGCCTGCCGCTGATCCTTCTGGCCTATGGCGAGGCTGCGGCCCTGCCGTTCTTCCTGATCCTGTCCGTGCATGGCCTGATGCTGTTCACCGGCACGACGATCATGCTGGAACTTGCCCGCAGCGCCGGGAACGGACTGGCCGGCGTTCCGGCACAGGTCATGCTCGGCCTGGTCCGAAATCCGATCCTGATCGGGCTCGGCTGCGGGCTGGCCGCCAATCTGGCGGGGTTGATTCTGCCGACCCCGGTTGCCCGGATCGCGGAAACCTTCCAGGGGGCGGTTCTGCCTTGCGCCCTGTTCGTGCTGGGCGCATCGCTGAAACGCTATGGCGTCGCGGGTCGGGTGGTTCAATCCCTGGCGCAGGTGTCGCTGAAGATCGCGATCTTTCCGGCACTGGTCTATCTTGCTGGAACATTTATCTTCGACCTGGATCCGGTCTGGGTGCAGATCGCGGTCATAACCGCCGCCCAGCCGACCGGCGTGATGGTCTATCTTTTCGCCCAACGCTACGGCACCGCCCAAGCTCTGGCCACGACATCGATCTTCCTGGCCACGGTCGGGTCGGTGTTCACCTCCTGGGTGATCCTCTGGCTGTTTAGCCTGTAGTCGTTGCACGGCGCGCGGGCCCGGCGTATAAACAGGCCATGAACACGACCTTCTCATACGGGCGCCCGATCGTGATCGGGCGAATTACGGACCCGGCCCCCCGCGATTGACGCGGCTGGGGGTGCCGGGCGTTTGCCGCTACCCGTATCGAGAAGAGGTTTCCCATGTTGACGATGTTGCGTGCCGAGGGCCGAGAGCCCCGGCTGTCGCCCCGTGTTTCTCCGACCGTTCAGACGGCCTGTTTTTCCGTGACCGCCGATGCCGATCCGGGCATGCTTTCCCGGGTCCTGGGGCCCGTCGCAAAGCGCGGCCTGGTCGTCGACCGGGTCAATGCCCTGCGAGAGGAGGGCAGCGATCCCGTATTGCTGATCGACATGCAGGTCAGCGGCCTGGACGATCAGGGGCGGGATATCGTGGCGGCGGTCCTGTCTCAGACGGTCGGTGTCCGGTCGGTGTTGGTTTGTGACAAGAGCGCCGGTCGCGCCGCCTGACGGGTCCTCCAGGCATTTGCGGTTCGGCTCAAACGGATTGGACCCAAGAGGCCTTGGTCTGAAAGGGAGCGCAGTTCCACAGTGGCGTATCTGGACAGGATTGCGGCCTGCAACAATGCCGATTTGGCGCGTTACAAGCCGCTCTATGGGCGGGGCGCTCGGATCGGCTGGGTGCGCGAGGATAAGCTCGACCTGCTGGGCCGCTTCCCGGCTGTGTTTTCCGTCGCGGAGTGCCGGGTCGATCTCGCCCTGACGCTGAACGATTACGACACGGCGACCGAGGCGCTGGACGGTGCCTTGAGGGATCTGGCCGCAGACGGCCATATCCGGGCCTGGCGGGGGGAGCGATATGCGGTGGCCGCCAAATTCGGGGCCGAGCCACTGATGGGAATCGAACGTGCCGCCTGTGCATTGCTGGGCATACGGTCCTGGGGGTTGCATGTGAACGGCTATGTCCGGCGGGCGGACGGGCTGCATCTTTGGATCGCGGAACGGGCGCACGACAAGCCGACCTATCCTGGCGAACTGGACAATACGGTCGCGGGCGGCCAGCCGGAAGGCATGGGGCTGTTCGACAATCTGGTGAAGGAATGCGCCGAGGAGGCATCGATCGGCGCGGATCTGGCCCGCCGAGCGGTGCCGGTCGGTGCGATCTGCTACCGGCATGAGGCGACCGACGGTCTCAAACCGGACGAAATGTTCCTCTATGATCTGGAACTGCCAGAGGATTTCATCCCGGTCCCGTCGGATGGCGAGGTCGCGGCGTTTCATCTGATGCCGGTCGAGGAGGTGATGGCGATCGTGCGCGATACGGACAGGTTCAAGTTCAATTGCGCCGCGGTCCTGATCCATTTCTTTATCCGGCACGGGTTGCTGGATCCGGACACGGAGCCGGACTATGCCGCGCTTTGCGCCGGTTTCAATCTGGGAAGCCCGCCCGTGCCCTGACCTCGGCAGGTGACAGGCCGGCCTCGCGCATGGCCTGAAGGGTCAGGGACCTGTCACGTTTGGCGAAACGGCGGCCCTGATCGTCGGTCAGTAATCCGTGATGCCGGTATTCCGGCTCCGGAAATCCCAGCAGCGTCTGGAGGACACGGTGGATATGCGTCGCATGCAGCAGGTCCTCGCCACGGGTCACCCGTGAGACATGCTGCAGGGCATCGTCCACCGTCACGGCAAGATGATAGCTGGTCGGCACGTCCTTCCGCCCCAGCACGACATCGCCACAGCTTCCCGGCTGCACGGCGATCTTTCCCCTGTCGATATCGATAAAGGTCAATGGACCAGCCATGCGCGCCGCGCGGTCCATGTGGATACGGATCGCGTGGGGTTCACCCGCTGCAACCCGGTCTCGCGCCTCGGTCGGGTCCATGTCCTTGCAGGTCCCGGGATACAGGGGGCCGTCCGGTCCGTGCGGTGCGCTGGGTGCGGCATCAATCTCCGCCTGGATCTCCTTGCGTGTGCAGAAGCAGGGATAGGTCAGCCCGCCTTCCTCAAGAACATGCAGGAACTTGTCATAGAGCGGAAAACGGTCGGACTGGCGCAGCACCGGTTGCGGCCATTCCAGGCCCAGCCAGGAAAGATCTTCCAGAATGCCGGTCTCGAATTCCGGACGGCAGCGACCTGTATCGATGTCTTCGATGCGCAGCAGGAACACGCCGCCAATCGCTGCTGCCTCGCGGGCGGCAAACAGGGCGGAATGGGCATGACCCAAATGAAGTCGCCCGCTGGGGCTTGGCGCGAAACGGGTCGCTTGTCGAATTTCCGGTTGCATGCGTCTGGCGTAGTTTGGCGGTGCGGGGTAAGTCAAGTGGATGGACAAACCCACCCTCATCCGTCATCTCGACGCCGTTGCCGAACGCGATCCGCAGGTCGCGGACGGTCTGTCGCTGGTCGGTTATCCGGAACCGCGTTTGACCGACCACGGTTTCGCGACATTGATGAACATCATCATCTCGCAGCAGATTTCCCGCGACGCCGCGACTGCCATCCGGACCCGCGTGGATGCCCTGTATCCCGATGGCGACGCGCGATCCTTCCTGACGTTGAGCGACGAGGATCTGAAGGGGGCCGGCCTGTCGCGCCCGAAGATCGTGTACGCGCGTGGGCTCGCGACGGCGATCGCCGACGGGTCCCTGAACCTGACGGCGGTGGCTGAAATGCCGGATGACGAGGCGGTCGCCGCCATTGTCGCGCTGAAAGGGTTCGGACGATGGAGCGCGGAAATCTACTGCATGTTCGCATTGCGCCGGGAGGACATGTTTCCGGGGGAGGATATCGCCCTGCAGGAGGCGATGCGGCGGCTCAAAGGGCTGGAAACCCGACCGACGGCAAAGCAGGCACGCGCGCTTGCCGAATCATGGTCGCCCTGGCGCACCGCCATGTCCGTCTTCCTGTGGCACTACTATCGCGGGGCGCCGCAAAGCTGAGGCCCCCCTGCTTGGTCATTCCCCTTACTGCGCTTCTCCTGCGCCGCTCATACGGACGGCCGTTCGGATAGCAGAAACTCCACCGTCAGGGGCCGATCCGGTCCGCGTTTGGTCAGTTTGGCGGGCAGGGCGTCGCCAAAATCGCGCGGACACCATTCGCGGCAGGAATCCACGGTCAGGCCGGCCCGGGCGAAGGCGCTGAGATGATCTGAAAACCGGTGGGGAACGGTCGGTATGCGGACCTCCTGATCGCCGTCCCGAAAATGCGCCCCGATGCCCGCATTGGCCAGATCAGGGTGAATTTCCACGACGATGATCCGCCCGCCCCGCCGCAGCAGCCGGCGTGCTTCCGAAAGCGGCGTCGCAGGGTCCTCGACATGTTCCAGAACGAGGCAGAATACCGCCAAGTCGGCGCTTCCGTCCGGCAGAGGAACGGGGGAAGTCAGGTCGTGGCGGAGGAGGCGGAAATCCCGGCCCCGGGCCGCGGCCTGGGCCAGCATGCCGTCCGACAGATCCAGGCCGATGATGCTGCTCGCCCCGGCCTCTGCGAACAGGGCAAGGTTGCGGCCGGTTCCGCATCCGAACTCGACGACATCCCGTCGCGCGAAGTGGTCACGGTGCCGCTCCAGGATGCGCTGAGCCGCGAATACCATGGGGTTGTCATAGGCATCATAGCTTTCCGCCCACCGGTCGTACGCATCCCGCACCGGCAACTCGACGATGGTGGCTTCTGTCATGGTGGAAGGACCCTTTGATTCCCGGTTGATGCTGACAGGTGGGCCCGGCGATGCGTATGGACAAGACTGGCAACGGCGTTTGCACGCCGCCCCGCGATCGTCCAAGCTGCCACGGAAAATTCGATGGGCGACATTCACGACAGGAGGCAGACCATGACCGACGCACCGCTCACCGGCCCGGAACACGCTCCCGCAACGGGGGAGACACCGGACCGGCTGATCGTCTTTCTGCACGGTCTGGGCGCGAACGGAAACGATCTGATCGCGTTGGCGCCGATTCTGGCACAGGTTTTCCCGAAGGCCCATTTCGTCGCGCCGGATGCACCCTATCCCTGCGACCTGTCGCCGGTCGGGCGGCAGTGGTTTTCGATGCAGGATCTGAAGACCGACAGTCTTTTTAACGGGGTGAAGAAGGTTTCGCCGGCGCTGGACGCCTTTCTAGACGATCAGATGAAGCGGTTCGGACTGGGGCCGGATCGTGTTGCGGTGGTCGGGTTCAGCCAGGGCACGATGCTAGCATTGCACAATCTGACCCGCCGGGATCAGCCGGTCGCGGCGTTGCTCGGCTATTCGGGCATGCTGATCGCGCCGGGCGCGCTGGCCGACGATCTGACCTGCCGGCCGCCGACCCTGCTGATCCATGGAGAGGATGACGAGGTCGTGCCGGCGGAGATGAGCCGCATGTCCGGGGAGGCACTGAAGATTGCCGGATTCGATGTCGAGGTCGCCTTCTGCAAGGGCCTGGCCCATTCCATCGACGAGGCGGGATTGCGCCTGGGTGTCGAGTTCCTGATGCGCGCTTTCGGCGATACGCCGGTCGAGGGGGACGCCGAGGCCGCGCCGGATCAGGGCTGATCACGGTCGGGGCGCGTGAAAGTCAGCATAAAGTACCGGGGTGCTGTTATAATCCTGTCATCGAAACCGGTTAGACGGGAAGGGATCGATGCCGCGATGTTACAACAAGATGATAAGTAGCTGGCGCGGCCCACAAAATGTTGTGGCGATCACAGAATATGGGTAGATTGAGTCAGGCGATGTAGAAACCATCGTTCCGGTAAGGGAGATTTGGAGAGCGGCCATGATGACCGCCTTGGACAATAGCCCGGCCCTGGTACTGAACGCGGATTTTCGTCCGCTCAGTTACTTTCCGCTGTCGGTCTGGAACTGGCAGGACGCCATCAAGGCCGTTGTGGCCGATCGCGTGAACGTCATCTCGGAATACGAGCTTGAGGTTCATTCCCCGACCTGTTCCCTGCGGCTGCCCAGTGTCATTTCCCTGAAAGAGTATATCGCACCGGCCCGACGGCCCGCCTTCACCCGGTTCAATGTCTTTCTGCGGGATCGACTGGTCTGCCAGTATTGCGGCGATGCCTTTCCGGCGCATGACCTGACCTTCGATCATGTCGTGCCGCGCAGTCAGGGCGGCGTCACCTCCTGGGAGAATGTCGTGGCCGCCTGTGGTCCGTGCAATCTGGCCAAGGGCGGCCGGACCCCGCGTCAGGCCCATATGCCGCTGCGCCGCGACCCGGCCGAGCCATCGACATGGGAACTGCAGGAAAACGGCCGGGCTTTCCCGCCCAACTTCCTGCATGAGAGCTGGCGCGACTACCTGTACTGGGACACGGAACTGGAAACCTGATCGCGATCGTGTCTATCCTGCCCGGCACAATTCTACGGGCAGGAACCCATGCATCTTTCCGAAACGGATAAAAACGGATTGTCACGCTCACTCTGGGAGGCCACCGCCATTGCAGCCCCGGACTGCCCGCCGCTGCGTGAGGACCGGCACGCCGATATCGTCGTCGTCGGAGGCGGTTTCGCAGGCCTGTCGGCTGCCCTGCATCTGGCGGAGCGGGGGACCGATGTCTGCCTCCTGGAAGCGCAGGAGCCGGGTTTCGGCGCATCCGGACGGAATGGCGGTCAGGTCATCGCCGGGATCAAGCATGAACTGTCCGAGCTGACCGGGCTTGTCGGGCGGGATGCCGCGGAGAAGCTGATCGCCTTTACCGATCAGGCTGCGGATCTGACATTCGTCCTGATCGACCGGCTGGGCATCGATTGTGATGCGTCGCGCGGCGGCTGGGTGCAGGGGGCACACAGCGACGGCGCCCTGGGCGGGCTGAAGGCCAAGGCGGATCGCTTGGCGGCACGGGGCGCGGATGTCGCCTTTCTCTCCGCGACGGAAATGGCATCCCTGACCGGAACCGATTGGTATCGCGGCGGCTATCTGGACCGTCGGGCCGGAACGGTGCAGCCGCTCAGCTATGCGCGGGGCCTGGCCGCCGCGGCAATCAGGGCCGGCGCCGCGCTGCATGGATCGACCGCGGTCACGGCCATTCGCGAAACAGCCGCGGGATGGCGTGTCGAAACCGAAGCGGGTGCGGCGGTAACGGCGTCGAAGGTCCTCCTCTGCACCAACGGATATTCCGATCTGACGGGCTATATGCCGGCCATTGTCCGGTCTGTCGTCCCCTTCTACAGCTATCAGATCGCCACCCGGCCACTGTCGGACAACGTCCTGAAATCCTTGCCGGCGCAAGGGCTTGGCGTGTCGGAGACCCGCCGAATTCTGAGTTACTACCGCATCGATCGGGCGGGACGTTTCGTCCTGGGCGCGCGCGGCGCCCTGAACGGATCGCTCGCCGACCCGGCCTTCGACCTGTCGCGCCAGCGGCTGCGGGAGTTGTTCCCTCATCTTGCGGAGGAGCCGCTGGAATTTGCCTGGAACGGGCGCGTGGCGATCACGCCGGATCACCTGCCGCGTTTTCTGGAGGCCGCGCCGGGTCTTCACGCGGCGCTGGGCTGGAACGGCAGGGGTGTGGCGCTGACCGGCGCCATGGGGCCGGTCCTGGCGGACTGGCTGACCGGTACATCCGCGCGGGATCTGCCCGTGCCGGTGACCGCGCCGCGCCCGATTCCGTTTCATGGGGCGATGCGGCCGATCGCCGGTCTGGCGGTGATGTGGAAGAATTTTCAGGACCGCAGTGAACGCGGCCGGGTCACACCCGCTCGCTGAGCCAGATCGCGAGTTTCGAAGCCCGCTTGATGGCGGCGCTCAGGACCGGGTAGGCGGGGGCCTGCTCGGCACCGTGATCCAGGCCGATATCCCGGTGTTCCAGCTCTTCCAGCCGGAATTCCTCGATCGTGTCGCGCAGCTCCGCTTCACTGTCATCCAGGGCGGCCTGCTGTTCGCGATAGTGTTCGTCGATGACTTCCTCGACGGCCACGGTGCAGGCCATTGCCGCCTTTTCGCCCAGCAGCGCCGTGCCCGCACCCAGGGCGAAGCCGGCGACATGCCAGATCGGCTGCAGGGCGGTCGGACGCACCCGGCGTTCGGCGACAAGCTCTTCGAATTTCGCCAGATGGCGCTCTTCCTGTTCGGCCATATGACGCAGGATATCGCCCTTGGGCCCTTTGCCCAGAACCGCGATCTGTCCCTGATAGATGCGTTTCGCCCCGAACTCGCCGGCATGGTCCACGCGGATCATGGACACGAGGCTGCGGGGGCCGGTGCTGTCGCCCGGTAGATATTTCGGTCCCTTGCGTGTCCGGCTCATGATTTCCTCGCGGCGGCCCGAATCGCCAGCGCGCCCAAGGCGACCAGCCCCAGCGACAGGAGAAAATTATAGCCCGCCATGGATATGCCGAAAAGGCTCCAGGGCGCTTCGTCGCAGGACGGTCCTGTCGGCCCCTCTGACACCTTTGACAGGGCCTGGGAGAGATCGCCGCTTAGCGATGCCGTGCCGCTGCAGCCCGACGGGCCCGGCCAGAACTGGTACTCGACCCCGGCGTGATAGCCTGCGATGCCGGCGCCGACCGCCACGGCGATCAGTGCGGTGATGGCGATCAGCAGGGCCAGGGTCGGCCGTGCCTTGATCACCAGCGCCGCCAGACAGCCCAGACCCAGCGCGACCCACCAGGGCAGCCGCTGATACAGGCAGAGCTGACACGGCACATAGCCGAAAACATGTTCGAAGATATTGGCCGTGGCGAGTATGGCGGCGCTGACGCCCGCGATAACCGCCGGAAGCCGCTTCGGCGGCAGATATTTTGCGAGCAGAGCGTTCATACGACGTATTTGATCAGAAGGAAGCCGCCGATCAAGAGAATGAACCCGACTGCGACCACAAGGCCCAGCCGCTTTTCGATGAAATCGCGGATCGGCGCGCCGAACTTCCACAGCAGCGCCGCGACCAGGAAAAAGCGCACCCCGCGTCCGATGACCGAGGCGGCGGTGAAGGCCAGCGGGTCCAGCGACAGGGCACCGGACGCGATCGTGACCACCTTGTAGGGGAACGGCGTCATGCCGCCGCCCAACACGATCCACCAGCCGTTATCCGCGAAATCCGATTGCACCGCGGCCAGGGCATCCTGGGCGCCATAGAGGGCGACTAGCGGCTGCCCGACCGTGTCGAACAGGAAGAAGCCGATGCCGTATCCGGCGAGGCCACCCAGAACGGAGGCGATCGTACAGACCAGCGCGTAGCGGAACGCCTTCTCCCGCGCCGCAAGGATCATCGGGATCAACAACGCGTCCGGCGGAATCGGAAAGACCGAGCTTTCGACGAAGGACACCGCCGCCAACCACCAGATGGCGTGCCGGTGCGCGGCCAGGGACAGGGTCCAGTCATACAGGCGTCTGATGAGAATCATCGGGAAAATCCGGTTCCGGGGCGGCACATGCCGCTTCCCCTAGCCGATCCCGGACCGTCCGTCGAGCCCGTATGCCGGACGCCTAGTCGGTCAGGTCCAGCGTGTAGTCGAGCTTGTTGCCGGTATCGATTTCCATGAAACCGCCGGATTTGTATCCGCGGTCGGAACAGTTTTCGTCACCGTAAATGGTGAAGACCTCGTCGATGTAACAGAAATTGTAATCGTCGGTCCAATAGGTGACGCCGTCATGGCTTTCGCCCCGGACATAGTAATAGGTGTTGGACAGATCCCCTGAAATCACCTGGGCGCATTCGTCGTAGTCCAGGTTCCACCATCCTTCGGAAACCCATTCATCCCCATCATGATATCCGATGGCGACGGAGACCATGTCGAAGGTCTGGTTGCAGACCGTGAAGTCGGCTTGCGCACCGCCGCTGAATCCCGCAATCGCAGGAATGGAAACGATCGCTGCCGCTATATGTCGATACATCTCTCTGTCCCCGCATCTCTGGCCCGAGCATATAGTGCCGATAGTCTACTCTGGATTTTGACATTCGTAAGGATGTAACTGTTTGGGTCGCACTACCATTGCGGGGCTTGTGCCGGTCACGGAATAGAAAAGTCGGGCAAAATCCGGTGCGATCGCGATCTCCCATCCGGGATTTGGGGGTATCCTGCCCGCGACGTAGCCCCGCAGGCTTCTTGCACTGCGAAAAGCCTTCCGCTACAGAACCTCACGAGATTTTTCGGAAGCATTTCGGCGCCCGCCCCGCCCGTCGGCGGCGGCGGGCCAGTAAGGGTCCTTTCCCTTCCCGGGGCGGACCCTCAGCCCCAATCGAAAGGAGTTTCCTTCATCATGGCACGTAACAAGATCGCGCTGGTCGGCGCGGGGAATATCGGCGGAACGCTGGCGCTTCTGGCCGGTCTGAAACAGCTGGGCGACGTGGTCGTCTTCGACATCGTCGACGGCATGCCCCAGGGCAAGGCGCTGGATATTGCCGAGGCCGCGCCGGTCGAAGGCTTCGACGCCAAGATGATGGGCACCAACGACTACGCGGATCTGGCCGGGTCCGACGTCGTCATCGTCACCGCCGGTGTCGCCCGCAAGCCGGGCATGAGCCGCGACGACCTGATCGGCATCAACGCCAAGGTCATGAAGTCGGTCGGCGAGGGCATCAAGACCCATTGCCCGAACGCCTTCGTCATCTGCATCACCAACCCGCTGGATGTCATGGTCGGCCTGCTGCAGAAGGAAAGCGGTCTGCCGCCGCAGAAGGTCGTCGGCATGGCCGGCGTGCTGGACAGCGCGCGGTTCCGTTGCTTCCTGGCCGAAGAATTCGATGTCTCGGTCGAAGATGTCACGGCCTTCGTTCTGGGCGGCCACGGCGACACGATGGTCCCGCTGGTCCGCTACTCGACCGTCGCCGGCATCCCGGTTCCGGATCTGATCGAAATGGGCTGGTCGACGCAGGAAAAGATCGACGAAATCGTCAAACGCACCCGTGGCGGCGGCGGCGAGATCGTCGCGCTGCTGAAGACCGGTTCGGCCTTCTACGCGCCGGCCTCCTCGGCCATCGCGATGGCTGAGAGCTACCTGTTGGACAAGAAGCGCGTGCTGCCCTGTGCCGCCTATTGCGACGGCCAGTACGGTCTGAACGGCCTCTATGTCGGCGTGCCGGTGGTGATCGGTGAGAACGGCGTGGAACGGATCGTCGAGATCAGCATGAGCGACGATGAGAAGGCCATGTTTGACCATTCTGTCGACGCTGTGAAAGAGCTGAATACCGCGCTGGAAGGTGTTCTGGCCGGCTAAGCCCTTCGATGCCGGGACGACTCACTCCGCGAGGGTGAGCCAGTCCGGCATGGCAGGTTCCAGACGGGCGCCGCTGGCCTCCAGCGGCGCCTTTCTCTTGACCGGATCGACCCGCAGCAGGGCAAGACCGACCGGGCCTGCGATACTGTAGAGCGTGCCGGCGTCCTTGCCCTCTGACGTGATCTGGCTGCCTTCCTCCGGCGCGTCACCCTCGATCCGAACCGGCATCAGGCGTTTCTTGACCAGGCCGCGATACTTGGTTCGGGCCGTCAGTTCCTGCCCCATGTAACAGCCCTTCTTCCAGTCCACGCCGTGCAGTTCGGCGAAACCGTTTTCCAGCAACAGCGCCTTGTCCGGCTGCATGTCGCGGGCGCCGTCGGGCACACCCAGCGGAATTCTGTGGGCGTCCCAGTCGGTCTTGGCGACTTCGTTTGCGCCGAGTGCCGTCAGGGCGGCGCGCCCGGCCTGCTGCGGCGCGAGAAGCCGGATACCCATTTCCGGCAGGCGCGGGTCCAGATAGGCGAGCCCGTCGGCAAACGCGACAGTCGGTTGGTCGTCCGACAGGCCGATGGCCGACGGATCGATGTTCCAGGCGGCAAAGACCGACCAGGCGCCTTCGATATCCAGTTTCGCATCCGCCCGCAGAACGTAACGGCGCAGAGTCTTGCCCAGATCCATCATCCGGTCACCGCCCTCGCAATCCAGCAGCAGCCGGTCCTGGTCCTTCAGAATGAAGAAATCATGCCGGTATTTGCCCTGTGGCGACAGCAGCGCCGACCAGACGGGCCGCCCCGATTCGGCCTGGGTAACGTCGTTGCTGACGAGCCCCTGGAGAAAGGAAACGCGATCCGATCCGGACAGGCTGATCAGGCCGCGTTCTGTTAACTGGACGAAACTGGGCATGTAGGTTCGATCCTCGGTGTGACGGGTTCCGTTTTGCGCTTCCTCACGTAGGCGGCGGCAGGCCGGTTGGCAAGACGGGGTCCTAAGGCTATACCGCCTCGCCCCGGCTGAAGTACCGAAAGAATTCCGTCCGCGATGCGCCTGCTCTTCATCACATCCAACCGGATCGGCGATGCGGTCCTGTCGACCGGCCTTCTATCGCATCTGATAGACCGCGACCCGGGCATCCGGGTGACCGTCGCCGCCGGTCCTGCCTCAGCGCCGCTGTTCGGCGCGGTCCCCGGCCTGGAGCGCGTGATCGTTCTGCGCAAGGCGCGTTTCAAGGCGCATTGGTGGCGTTTGTGGCGGGCGGTTGGCCTGACCCGGTGGGACGTGGCCGTCGATTTGCGCCGTTCGGCGATTCTGGGGTTGGTTCGCGCCGGTGAGAAAATGACCGTCCCGAAGGCGGCCGGCATGGTCCACCGGGTGGATCTGCTGGGACAGATGATCGGGCGCGAAGAGGATCCGCCGCTGCCGAAGCTGTGGTGGAATCCGCCGCATGACGAAAACGCTGTGAAACTGCTGGGCGCGGAAAGCGGTCCGGTTCTGGCCGTCGGCCCGACTGCGAACTGGCAGGGAAAGATCTGGCCGGCCGAGCGGTTTGTCGATCTGATCGAGGCAGTGACGGCGCCGGATGGATGCCTGCCCGGGGCGCGGGTGGCGGTGTTCGGGGGGCCGAACGAAAGATTGCAGGCGAATCCGGTATTGCGGGCGATCCCGAAGGAGCGGCGGATCGACCTGGTCGGCAAGGCCGACCTACTGACCGCGGCGTCGGTGCTGCATCGCGCCTCTCTTTATGTCGGGAACGATTCCGGGCTGATGCACATGGCTGCGGCGGTGGGCGTGCCGACGGTCGGCCTTTTCGGTCCGTCCGAAGATGCGCTGTATGCGCCGCGGGGCCGCAATGCCATCGCCGTCAGAACGCCGGAATCCATGGCGGAGCTGATCGGATTTCCGGGATACGACCGGCATACGGTCGGTTCCCTGATGACCAGCCTTTCGGTCGATACCGTTCTGAACGGCGTTCGGTCGGTTCTGGGCGAGCAAGTCTGCCGCTAGGACATCAGCCCGTCGCCCAATAGGCGATGTCGTCTTCATGGCCGATCAGGGACAGTCCTTCGGCGACGGAACTGAAGCGCTCTCCGGCACTGACCTTGTCCTGACCGAAACGGTCGGTGAACAGTGCGTTGATTGCCGGTACGAAGGATGTGCCGCCGGTCAGGAAGACCTTGTCGATATCGCTGTCGGCCAAGCCGGATTTCATGACCGTCTCGTCGACGCGTTCTGCGATGCGCTTCACGTCGTGGGCGATCCAGGTTTCGAAGTCGCTTCGGGTGATCGTCTCGCAAAGCTGAATTTCGCCCAGATCCAGGGTCAAATCCGTGCTGTCCCGGTCCGATAGGTTGGCCTTGGCCGCCGCGACCGCCCGGGAAATTGCGAGACCCTGGTTGTGGTCGATGGCGTAGATCAGCCGTGCGATCTGTTCCGGTGCTTCCGACGCGCGGCGGATATCGTCCAGCTCGCGCAGGTATTTTGGGGCGCGCAGCAGGGTCATCTGGTGCCAGCGGGCCAGGGCGGAGTAATAGGACCGCGGCACCGGCAGGCGCTTGCCGTTCTCGCGGTAATGGGTTTCGGAACCGAAGTGCCGAACCAGTGCGTTTTCGATGATCCGGGCGTCGAACGTGTCGCCCGCGATGCCGATCCCGGCATGGGACAGGACTTCGGTCTTCACGCGGGACCCGGCCAGCCTGAAGCGGACAATGACGAAGTCCGACGTGCCGCCCCCGAAATCCGCGATCAGCACGGTGACATTGCTGCGGACCGTCCGGAAGAAGGAGAAAGCGCCGCCGATCGGCTCCAGCACGAACTCGAAATCGTCGATTCCCGCCGCCCTGAACCCGTCACGGTACCGTGACAGCGCCAGGTCTTCATCCGGCTTGTCGCCGTAGAACACGACAGGACGCCCGACAACGATGCGTTTCGGACCGTCGACGGCTTGGATGGCGTCGGCGATCCCGGACCGGCGCAGGAAGCAGGCAAAGATACCGGCGAGATCGAATCGTCTCCCGAAGATCGTCGTCCCGGCGAAGGCCGGGCTGGCGACGTGGCTCTTGAAGGACTGGACGTAACGGAAGTCTTCCGGATGGGCGGCCGCAAGGGAAATGGCCCTGGCACCGGTCTCCATGGCCAGTTCCATCGGCCCCCGATCATAGGTGGGCTCGAAGGCGATTACGGATGGATGTGTCTTGCGGGCATCCTCGCCGTCGCCCAGCGGCAGGGCCTCCAGCGCGTCCGCGTCCGCGGATTTCACCACGACGGTATTCGTCGTGCCCAGATCAATGCCGAAAGCGGTGGTGCGCATCGGGGTCTTTCAGTTCGTGAATCGGGGGGACGGTCAGGACCGGTTTTCGCGGTCCTGTATTTCCCGGGCCTTCAGATGAATCAGCAGGCTGTAGGACGCGGCGAAGAAGGCGAGGGCGATGCCGTAATAGCCTTCCTTGTAGCCCTTGCGGGCGATGTAGGACTTCCAGCCCCGGGACACGATGCGGCGCAGCGCCGCGCCGAGGCCGGGAACCTTGCCCTTGTCCACCGCATCCTGCGCCATCAGGTCGGTGTAGCGGTTCATCCGGTCGATCATGTCGGAAATGTTCCGGTCGACCAGATGGATCAGGCCGTGCTTCAGAGAGCCATGCTTCGGCCCGGTCTGAAGGGAGGGATGGACCCGCTCCGGCCCCCAGACCTTGTCGCCCCTGGAAAACAGGCGCGGTGCGCTGGCTGCGCCGTTATACGCGCCCCAGCCGTGGCGGACCTCCCGCCCGTCGATAACGTTTCGGATCGGGATCAGATAGAGGCCGTTCGGCGCGGTCTGGATATGGGCCCGTACCTCCCGGGCGACATCCGACGTCGCGCGTTCGTCGGCATCGACCTCCAGGATCCAGTCCCCGGTACAGGCCTCGATCCCGGTATTGCGCCGCGCCCCTTCGGATTCCCAGGCACCTTCGATCACGAGGGCCCCCGCCTTCTCGGCAATGGCCTTCGATCCATCGGTGGTGCGGTCGAGCACGACAACCAGTTGATCGGCGAAATCCAGGGACGCCAGACAGGCGGGCAGCATCGCTTCCTCATTGCGGGCGACGACCAGGCAGGACAAAGTCTTGCCGCTATTTTCCCGGGCTTCGGTCATGGTTGCTGCGTATATCGAAGATTCCGCAGCGCGGAAAGATGCGATTGCCCGTACGATTTGCCCGGGGGCGGACTCTGGTGTAAGCACAAACGACAAAGATCCATTCATGATCGACTTTCCGAAACGGATTCCCGAGCCGCTGCCGGCATGACCGAACCCGCGAATCCCAGATTGACCGACAGTCTCGTCGACGCGGCCCTGGTGCTTGCGGCGGCCTCTCTGGCCGCGTTGATCCACCCTCTGGCCGTGGCTTTCGCGGCCCTGATCTGCATTGTGACAATCCTGGCGCTGCGGTTTCGGCTGATCCCGACCCTGCCCCGCGCCATGGGGGCGGCGGGTTGGGTTACGCTGGTCTTCGGCATCTATGTAACGGCCAGCGCCGTCTGGTCGGTCGATCCTGCATTTTCGCTGATCGCGGCCCTGCCGCTGTTGCTGGCGGTCCTGTTTGCCGTGCCCTGTGTCATTCTGTTGGCGGCGCGCGGCCCCGGGATCGAAGCCAGCTGGCCGGCGCTTCTGACAGTCGCTGTCGTGGCAGGGCTGATCGTGTTCGAGGCGGCGTCGGGCGGGTTGCTGCGGCGGATGATACCGGGAGGACCGGGGCTGTTCGCCCTGCTGGTCGCCTTTCTGACGGTCATGATCTGGCCGATGGCGGCGCTGCTCGAGGTTCGGTATTCGTGGCGGGAAGCGCTGATCTGGATCGTTGCGGCCCTGATCGCCATTTTCCTGTCCGAACATCAGACGTTCCTATGGGCTGCCCTGATCGGCGTCGTCTTCTTCGCTCTGGCCTATGCATCCTCCATACTGGCGCGGGCACTTCTGGTTTTCGGTATCCTCACGGTCGGCTTCGGTCCTGCCATCCTGGCGACGGTCTTCGGGTCCGGGGGCATGGATCTTCCGGCACAGCTCGACCCCTATCTTGCCGCCTGGCCGGCCGCATTGTCGGTCTGGGCCGGCACCCCGATTCACGGAACGGGGGCGGGTACCGCGGTGCCGGAGATGCTGCAACTGCCGGGTCGAAATGTTGCCTTGCAGCTGCTGATCGGTACCGGTGCCCTCGGGCTCGTTCTGGCAATCTGCGCTGCGGTCACGATCGTCCTGCGGGCCGTCACCAGGGACGTTTCCGTCTGGCGCGGTGCCAGCGCCGCCGGTCTGGCCGGGTCGGCTTTGGCCATGGCGGTTTCCGGGCCCGGTCTATGGCAGCCCTGGTGGATCGCGGCCCTGGCGGTCGCGTCGCTTGGCATCGCGGGCGCCATTCCCGTCGCGGCATCCGGTGGTGCATCCCTGGGGTCCATCTTCGATGCCGCCAGAGAGGCGGAAGAGGAAGAAGAGGAAGACGACCTCTACCATTTCGACGATGATGAAGATTACGACGATTACGATGATGACGAAGAGGACGGCGAGTGGGATATCGACGAGGCCCGCGTCGACCGTGACGACAGGCCGCCCCGACCGGGCGCCGACGAGAAGCGTGACTAGATGAGCGATACGGTGAACCATTCGGTTCTACAGATCATGGCCGGCGCGGAGACCGGCGGTGCGGAGGCATTCTTTGTGCGCCTGGTCTGCGCCCTGCAGCGTGCCGGCACGCCCCAGCGGGCGGCGATCCGGACCCATGCGGCGCGCAAGGCGACACTGACGGAAGCCGGTGTGCCCGTCACCGAACTGCCGTTTTCCGGCAAGTTCGATCTGACGACGAAGAAAGAGTTGAAGAAGCTGGCCCGGGATTTCGACCCGGATGTCGTGCTGGTCTGGATGAACCGTGCGGCGCGGGTTGCCCCGAAAGGGGACTGGACCGTGGTCGGTCGCCTCGGCGGCTATTACAAGCTGAAGAACTACAAGCGTTGCGACCATCTGGTCGCCAATACCGAGGATATCCGGGAATACCTGCTGCGCGAGGGCTGGCCGGCGGAACGGGCCTGGTATCTACCGAATTTCGTCGACGACCGCCGCATGCCGCCGGTCGAAAGGGCGGCATTGGATACGCCGGACGGTGCGCCGCTGATGCTCTGTCTGGGGCGGCTGCATACCAACAAGGCATTCGACACGGCGCTGGAGGTTCTGTCGCGGGTGCCGAAGGCCTATCTGTGGATCGCGGGCGACGGCAGGGAAGAGACGGCGCTGAGGGATCAGGCATTGCGCCTCGGTGTATCGCAGAGGGTGCGGTTCCTGGGCTGGCGGGACGATGCGCCGGCGCTGCTGGCGGCATCCGATATCTTCCTGTGTTCCTCCCGTCATGAGCCGCTGGGCAACATCGTTCTGGAAGCCTGGGCGCAAGGCGTGCCGGTCGTCGCCGCCGCGTCGCAGGGGCCGACCCAGCTGATCGAGGACGGCAAGTCGGGCCTGCTGGCGCCGGTGGACGATGCGGATGCCCTGGCCAAGGCGGTGGATCGTCTGATCGAGGACAAATCCCTAGGCCTCGACCTGGCGGGCAACGGCCACAAGGTCTTCACGGAGCGATTCTCAGAAGGACCCGTCGTTGCGGCCTATCAGGAGTTCTTCGACACCATTCGGCGAAACGGCGGCTGAGCCATGTGCGGAATTGCCGGCATCATGACGCGGGACGGATCGGCCCCGCCGGAAGCGGCGCTGAACGCGATGATGGACGCGTTGAGCCATCGCGGTCCGGACGGCAGTGGACGCCATCATGGCGGCGACACGGTTCTGCTGCAGACCCGACTGGCGATCATTGATCTGACGACCGGCGATCAGCCGCTCTACGAGCCGGACGGCGCGGCGCTGGTCGCGAATGGCGAGATCTACAACTACGTCGAACTGCGGGCCAGGATGGAAGGGACGCCGTTCCAGACCGGGTCGGACTGCGAACCGGCGCTGTTTCTCTATCGTCAGATGGGGGACGCCTTCGCTGACGAATTGCGCGGCATGTACGCGATCGCGATACATGATCCGACCGAAGGCGGCAGCCTGATCCTGGCGCGTGATCCCTTCGGCATCAAACCGCTTTATTATGCCGAGACCGAGGTCGGCCTGATCTTCGCGTCCGAACCCGGTGTTCTGTTGCGGACCGGTTTGCTGGATGTCGCCCTGGACGAGGCGGCGCGGGACATCTTCCTGCAGCTTCAGTTCTCCTGCGGCCGGTTTCTGCCGATAGCCGGGGTTCGCCGCGTCCTGCCGGGCGAGACACTCGTCGCCCGTCAGGGACGTATCGTGGCCCGACGACAGCGACAGGCCCTGCCACCCGGTGGGCCGGAAAGGATCACGGAACAGGACGCGTTGGATCGTCTTGATGCGGCGCTTCGAAACAGCGTGCGCGTTCATCAGCGCTCGGACGTGCCCTACGGCCTGTTCCTGTCCGGTGGCATCGATTCCAGCGCCATCCTCAGCATGATGGCTGAACTGAACGAAACGCCGGTCATTGCCTTCACCGCAGGGTTCGATGATGCCAGCGTTCAGGATGAGCGCGAGCATGCCCGCATGCTGGCAAAGCGGGTCGGTGCGCAGCACGAGGAAGTGACTTTCGGGCGGGAGGACTTCTTTCGCCTGTTGCCGCGCATCGCTGCCGCCGTCGACGACCCGACGGCGGATTATGCGGTGCTGCCCAGCTGGACCCTGGCGGAGCGTGCAGCCCAGGACCTGAAGGTCGTGCTGTGCGGCGAGGGCGGGGATGAGCTGTTCGGCGGCTATGGCCGGTACCGGTCTGTACAGCGCCCGTGGTGGCTGGGCGGCAAGGCAATCCGCAGCCGCGGTGTCTTTGACCGGTTGGGCGTGCTGCACGATGCGCCGAACGGCTGGCGGGACAGCATCGCCGGGCGTGAGGCCCTGGACCGTCAGGCGGGCCGGAACCGCCTGCAGAGTGCACAGGCGACGGATTGCGAGGATTGGCTGCCGAACGACCTGCTGGTCAAGCTGGACCGTTGCCTGATGGCACATGGGCTGGAAGGTCGGACACCATTCCTGGATCCGGCCGTGGTGGAAGCCGCCTATCGCCTGCCGGACGATCTCAAGATCCGGGACGGCAGGGGCAAGTGGCTGTTGCGCCAATGGCTGAACAAGCGCCTGCCCGAGGCCGATTCGTTTGCACCGAAGCGTGGGTTCACCGTGCCGGTCGGCGCCTGGATTGCCGGGGACGCGGCACGGCTGGGACCGCTGGTGGCGCGGCAGGCCTGCATCCAGGAGATCGCCCGTCCCGACCGGGTCGAAGCCCTGTTCATGGCGGCGGCCAGGAAACGCGAAGGGCAGGCGGCCTGGGTGCTGCTGTTCTATGCCCTGTGGCACAAGGCCCTGATCGGCGGTGCGGCGATCCGGGAGGCATCGATACACGAAGCGTTGGAGGCGGCATGAGCGACGCGACATTGACCCTGATCCGGCCGGATGACTGGCACATTCATTTTCGCGACGGGGCGGTCATGCGTGCGGTCGTTCCGGAAACGGCCGCGGTCTATGCCCGGGCCATCGTGATGCCGAATCTCGTGCCGCCGGTTACCCGGGCGGAACACGCGTCCGCCTATCGTGAGCGGATTCTGGCGACGCTGCCGGAAGGGTCGTCCTTTCAGCCACTGATGACGGCCTATCTGACGGAAAGCACGGACCCTGACGATCTGGCGGCAGGCCACGAGGCGGGCATTCTGACGGCGGTGAAGCTCTACCCGGCCGGGGCCACGACGAACTCGGACGCCGGTGTCCGGGACATCCGCAAGGTCGATGCGGTACTGGCGCGGATGGCTGAGATCGGCATGCCCTTGCTCGTCCATGGTGAGGTCACCGATCCGGAGATCGACATCTTCGACCGCGAGGAAGTGTTCATCGAGCGGGTCCTGAAGCCGCTGATGGAACGCCAGCCGGACCTGAAGATCGTACTGGAACACATCACGACGCGGCAGGCGGCGGAATTCGTGCCGACCGGCGGCGACAATCTGGCAGCGACCATCACGCCGCATCATCTGGAGATCAATCGGACCGACATGTTCCGGGGCGGAATTCGGCCGCATCTCTACTGCCTGCCCATCGCCAAGCGCGAGGAACACCGTCTGGCCGTGCGTGCCGCAGCGGTCGGCGGTAACCCGCGTTTCTTCCTGGGAACGGACTCGGCGCCACATCCGGTCCATGCGAAGGAATCGGCCTGCGGCTGCGCCGGAATCTACAACGTCGCCTCGGCGCTTTCAGTCTATGCCGGGGTGTTCGAAGCGGAAGGTGTACTCGATCGGCTGGAAGCTTTTGCCAGCCTGAACGGCCCGCGCTTCTATGGCCTGCCGGTGAACGAGGACCGCATCACATTGAAGAAATCCGGCGTGACCATCGCGGACAGCCTGACGGCGGGGACGGAAACGATCCGCCCCTACCACGCCGGGGAAAGCCTGGACTGGACCGTCGCCGCCTGACGACGCCTAGCTGGCCTTGCCGTGCGAGAATTCCCAGTAGAGCTCGCGCGCCAGGTTGAACTTCGGTCCGGGCTGCAGGTCGCGGTCCTCATAGCGAATGACCGGCATGACCTTGCCGTAATTCCCGGTATTGAAGATTTCATCCGCGTGATAGACGTCATCGGCGGTCAGCCGGCATTCGACGACGGTCTCGCCCCGGTCGCGCAGAAGTTTCATCACGCGCTGCCGGGTAATGCCGTTCAGGAAACTGCCGTTGATCGCCGGAGTCTTGATCACGCCGTCCTTGGCGATGAACAGGTTTGCGGTTGCGAACTCCGCGACATTGCCCATCGGATCCAGCATGACGCAGTTGTCGAATCCGCGACCGCGGGCTTCCAGCAGCGCCCGGCCGGCATTGGGATACAGGCAGGAGGCCTTGGCATCGGTCGGCGCGGCATCCGGCATCGGCCGGCGGCGAGTCGACAGGCAGGCGGAGAACCCGCCGGTTCCCGGCATCGCCATCGGCGTCAGGGTCAGGGCAAAACGCGTCGAATCCGGGTTCGGCGCGACGAAACCGTCATCGGCCCAGAACAGCGGGCGGATGTACAGCGCCTCGTCGGAGGCGAACTTCTTCATGCCTTCGCGGGCGATCTCTTCGATTTCAGCCGCGGTCTTGGTCGCCCGCAGCCCCAGCGCATTGGCGGAATTGATCGTGCGCTGACAATGCAGGTCGAGATCCGGGGTCACGCCTTCGAACGCGCGGGCGCCGTCGAACACCATGGAGGAAAGCCAGACGCCGTGGGAGACAGAGCTCCATAGCGGGGCGTTGGCGTCGACCCATTGGCCGTCGACATAGGTAATTGCGCTGCTCATTTCCAGTTTCCTGTCTGTTAGCGAAGGCCCGCGCGGATGGGCGAATTTCAGATTACTGCCGGGCCCAGGCGATGCGCGTGATCCAGGAGATTTCCTGGGCCGGGAAAGTGTCCGTCTCCGTCCCGTCAAGCGATGCCAGATCGACCCGGAAGGGAGTTTGGCGGACCAGGGCAGCAATGGAAAGACCCATCTCGCCACGCCGGTATACGATCCGGTCGCCGCGCCGCAGGCTCATTCCCGGGGCACAGATCAGAATGTCACCTGGCCGGTAAATCGGCAGGTGATCGTCGGAATCGATCTTCAGTGCAAAACAGCGCCGGTCCTGCACATCCGGAAACTCCATCCGATCCCATCCGCCACCGGTCGGGAAGCCATCCTCGTCGTAGTGTTCGTTCCGCGCCGCCTTGTCGATCGGCAGAACGGGAATCCGGAAGGCCGACCGGCTGGCAGGGTCCGCGTGCATGTAACCGACGAAGTCGGAGAGGGAGATGTTGGTGACCCGGAACACGCGTGCCAGGCTCTCCAGTCCCGGCCAGCGCAGGTCGCCCTTGGCGTTGCGGCGGCGTCCGGCGCTGAACACCGACTGGTCCAACCCGGCATATTTCGCCAGGCGCGCCGGGGTGATCCCCTGATCGGCCGCCAGCCTGTCGATTCCACGCCAAATGTCGTCTGGTTTCATGACATGGGTTCCCGGTCCGTATGCGGGTCATAAGGCCGTCCGCCGATTCAAGTGCCGCCACCGACGTGCGAATGCGACCGTAAACATAGACGGTACAAAGTTTGTTCTCCTGATAGTTTATCCGGAAGGGTGGAACATAGAAAGATCGAAATCCGGTTGTGCCGACGGATGCCGCCCAATTAGTCTTCGGCGTTCGACGGGAGGCACGCATTATAAGAACGAAAATAAAACAAATGTGATCGGGTGGGTTGACCGAAATCAACTTATCTCATACGTTGTATCCACCTGCCCGACAATCGATTAACCGAACTCGCAAGGAGGATACGGATGGCGCGAAAGCGTTATGTGCCGCGGCCGACCCATGTTGTCTTCGGGACGGCGTTCGATTCGCCGGAGGAGGCATGGTTATGGGCGGCCAGATCGATGAGGATTGCGGCTGAGGGCGCGCAGCTTTCCGCGGATCGGGCTGTTGTTCAGCGGCCCTGTGAACCGCGGGATCTCGTCGCCCTGGCATCGCGGTTGCGCCGCCAGAAGGTTCTGGACGGATATGAGATGCATGCCCTGTGTGCCTTCGGCGCCATGGATCGCCCGCCGGATCCGCGGGATTCTGAGGAAGCCCATCATGAGCCCTTCTGGCACAGTGCACTGGACAAGCTTGCCGGTCCCCTGATTCGGAAGGGAATCGTTCTGCCCCGTCATTCGGAAATGCATCGGGAAAGCGTCAGCATGAAAAAGAACATAACATGAATAAAATCAAATCTGCGTCCGACCGGAAGCGGCCTGCGATTGTCGCTTATACAGATCAGGCTGCGTTCAGCCCGCTCCGCCTGCTGAAGCGGCGGTTTCGGCATTGCCTCATCCTGGTCGAGGTGTCGCCCTACTGGATTGCGATCGACAGTCTGATCGGTCGGATTTCCTATGCGGTTCTGGACCCTCAGGGCTTGGCCGAGTATCTGATAGTCCTGCACGATCTGGGCTACCGTTGTCAGGTGACGATGACCCGCCCGGTTTCCGTTTCCCGTTTCCGGCCGCTGCCTCTGACCTGTGTCGAAGTCGCAAAGCGGACGCTGGGAATTGACGATCCGCGGATTTGGACGCCGTATCAGCTGTATCGACTCTTAAAAAGAACAAATTGACAACAAGATGATTTGCAGCTATAAGATGTCTCACTTCCTCCGCTGCAAGTCGGAATGCATCGTTTTCTGAAGCCAAGGTCTCGGTTTCGATCCTCGTTGAATGAAAAAGGAACAAAAGGAGAAAAATATGTCGGGCATGTTCAGTTCGCCGTCTCCGCCTCCGCCGCCTCCCCTGCCGCCGGTCAAGGACCCGGAGGAGGGCAAGCGCGACAATCGGATTGAAGCCCTCGAGCGGCGCCGTCGCGGGCGAACTGGTACGATCGAAACCGGCTTCCGCGGCGTCCTTACCCGTGCCGGCGGGACACCGGACGCCGGCAAGACCCGGCTGGGTGAATGAGCGTGTCCCAGCCTGAAGCGCAGAGCGGCGGCCCGGAGGCCTTGCTGCGGCGCTTCGAACGGGCAAGACGGCGTCGCGTCGTATGGGAGGATCACTGGCGGGACTGCTACGAGTTCGCGATGCCGCAACGGGATGGCGCCCTGTCCGGTGGCCCTCCCGGCGAAAGAAAGACTGACCGCCTGTTCGATGGCACGGCGCCGGAAGCTGTGGACCAACTGGCAGCCAGCCTGATGGCGGAACTGACGCCGCCCTGGTCCCGCTGGTTCGGATTTGTCCCCGGAACGGCGGTTCCCGAACAGGATGCCCAGCGGCTGGCGGCACCGCTGGAAGAGGTCGCGGCGACGGTTCAGAGCCATTTCGACCGTTCGAACTTCGCAGTGGAGATTCACCAATGCTATCTGGATCTCGTGACGGCCGGGACCGCATGCCTCCTGTTCGAAGAGGCGCCGTTGGGCGAGCCCGCTGCATTTCGATTTACGGCGGTGCCACTGGGGGAGGCCGTATTGGAGGAGGGCGCGTCGGGTTTGCTGGACGTGACCTTTCGGCGGCACGAGTATTCCGGGGAGGCGCTGGCGGCGCGCTTTCCGCATGCTGCTGCGGCGCTGGCGCGGGATCCGGTCCTGTCCGAAGCGGGGGAGGCCCGTCTGGCGGTCGTCGAGGCGGTGGTCCCCGACAATGGCGGCTTTGCCTATCGCGCCGTGGTGGAGCCCAGTGCGGGGCAGGCGGCGCAGATACCGGAAAGCCTGTCCGAAGGTCGATTTGACGTTTCGCCCTTCATTAACTTTCGATGGACCAAGGCTCCGGGTGAAACCTACGGCCGGTCCCCGGTGATGAAGGCTCTGCCGGATATCAAGACGGCCAACAAGGTTGTCGAACTGGTGCTGAAAAACGCGACCATCGCCGTCACCGGAATCTGGCAGGCGGACGATGATGGCGTGCTGAACCCCGCAACGGTGAAGCTGCTGCCCGGCACCATTATTCCAAAGGCGGTCGGCTCCAGCGGTCTCACCCCGCTGACCGCGCCGGGCAGTTTCGACGTCTCCGGCCTCGTACTGGACGATCTGCGGGCGCGTATTCGTGCCAGCCTGCTGGCGGACAGACTCGGCCAGATCGACGCGCCGCGCATGACGGCGACGGAGATTCTGGAACGATCCGCCGAAATGGAACGGCAACTGGGTGCGACCTATGGCCGGCTTCAGGCCGAACTTCTGTTCCCGTTGGCCAGACGTGCCGTCGCCATCCTGCGCCGTCGCGGCGAAATTCCGGACATCGCGGTCGATGGCCACGACGTCGATCTCCAGATTGTGTCGCCCATCGCCATGCACCGTCGCCATGCCGAGGCCCAGGCCGCGCTGCAATGGTTTCAGACACTGGGCGTCCTCGGGCCGGATGCCGCGCAAATCGTCAAACCGCAACAGGCGGCGCGCTGGCTGGCGAAGGCCTTCCGTGTGCCCGAGACCCTGCTGCGGACAGAAGAGGAGTTGGATCGAATGAGAGCCGAACAGACAGCACCCGGCGCGCAGGGGGCCGCAGACCCGATGGCCATGCTCTCCGCCATGACAGGGCCGGCGATGGCGGCACAGATGGAGGCTGCGCCGACAGGACCCGCAGCACCCGGGGGCGATCATGCAGGATGATGCCGGGGGATGGGCCGCGCTGGACCACGGAAGCGCGCTGCCGGCTCCGCTTTCGCCGGAAATTCTCAAGGCGTTTGCCCGTGGTTTTTCCGGCCCCGACGGTGACCTGATCCTGAACCACTTGCGGGCGTTGACCCTGGACCGGGCGCTCGGCCCCGCGGCAAGCGCTGCCGAGATCCGGCATCTGGAGGGCCAGCGCTGTCTGGTTCGTCAGATCGAAACCCTGATTGCGCGCGGTCGGGCCGCGCCATGAGAAAGGACCCAACCATGTGTGAAAAATGCGAGGCGAAATCGGCCCCCTATCCGGCGAAATTCACCGATCCCGAAACCGGGGACCTGAATGTCGAGAGCCTGCTGAAATCCTACCGTGAACTGGAGCGCAAGCTGGGCAGTGGTCCGGTCCCCGATCCCGACGCCCCCTTCGACCGGGCGGCCGCCTTGAAGGCACTGGGCGTCCCGGACACGCCGGAACAGTACCGGGTCGAAATTCTGGACGAATATCTGGAACGGGATCCGGAACTGGAGGCGGTTCTGCACCAGGCCGGATTCACCGGGGAGCAGGTGCAGCTTGTCTATGACCTCGCGGCGGAGAAGTTGGCCCCGCTGATGGCGGAGGTGGCCCAGACCGCGCGCGGCGCAACGGATGCAGCCCGGCTGGAGGCACATTTCGGCGGCCGGCACCGCTGGGCGGAGACCCGGCGCCAGCTTCGCAAGTGGGGATCCCGGAATTTGCCGGGGGACGCCTTCGACGCGCTCTGTTGTTCCTATGACGGGGTGATGGCCATGCACCGCATGATGTCGTCCGGCGACGAGCCGGGACTGGCCGCCGGGGACGGCGCCGAGACGGCAATATCCGAGGCGGACCTGAAACGCCTGATGAGCGACCCGCGCTATTGGCGAGATCACGATCCGGCCCTGACACGCCGGGTCGAGAGCGGGTTCCGGCATCTCTATCCCGGAGCCGGCTGATCCGGTGACCGTAACCGAAAGGAACGAAACGGCATGTATAACGGCAATCAAACGGTTCAGACGATCGCGGACGGGCTGCGCGGGCTGGAACCGTCCGAAATTCAGGAACTGGACGATATCATCACGCCGCGTGCGGCGCTGCTCCTGACCAAGGCGTTCGGACCGGAAATGGCGGAACTGCTGGGACCGCTGACCGAAAACGACGATCCCAAGGAACGCGCTGCGGCGGAAGCGGAACTGCGTACCCTGATGCGCGACCCGCGCTACTGGCGCGATCGCGATCCTCAGGTTGTCGATGCCGTCAGTCAGGGATTCCGGCGGCTCTACCCGGAGGGCGACGCTTCCGCCTGACGGTGTCTTCGGCGGGGGACGGGCCGGGACGATGGTCCCCGGGCAGGTCCCGTTTCCTGCCGTCTCCGGACCCGGCTACGGCCGGGAACCCTTTGCGACCCGCGATTTTCGGCGTATAAGCCTTGAAGGAAGGTCCAGAAGGGGCCCTGCAGGGATCGTATCGAACGCCAGAAGGCCGAGGATCGTGATCGACAATGCCAACCTGAAATCGGGCGCCCGCTGATGTGCGGAATCGCCGGCTATATCGGACGAAGCCCGCCGGACGCGAGGGCGTGCGCGCGGACGCTCGCGACCATGTCGCGGCGCGGACCGGACGATTCCGGTCAGCGCGAGTTGGATGTCGGGCCCTGGCGTTGCGTGTTGCTGCATACCCGTCTGGCCATCATCGACCCCGATCCCCGATCCGCTCAGCCCTTCGAAATCGACGGGCGGGTGATGATCTACAATGGCGAGATCTACAATTACCTGGAGCTGCGCGAGACGCTGATCGGGCTGGGGCATGTCTTCCGGACGGACAGCGATACCGAAGTCCTGCTGCGGGCCTATCTTGAATGGGGCGACGCTGCCTTCGACCGGCTGGAAGGCATGTGGGCGCTGGCCATTGCCGATCCGGCGGACGGGACTGTCCTCCTCTCGCGGGATCGTTTCGGCGAGAAGCCACTGCTGACCCATCAGACAGATCACGGCCTCTACTTCGCGTCCGAGGTGAAACAACTGGTAGCCCTGACCGGGCGGCAGTTTCCGGTGCGGACTGCGGCGGTCGGGGATTTTCTCGCCCATGGCTATCGGCGCATTTTCCGCCGTCCCGAAACGTTCTTCGACGGCGTGAGCCGGTTTCCCTCCGGGCATTGCGCGCGGATGTCCGGGGACGGTCTGTCGGCACCGGCGCCCTACTGGACGCCCGGCTTCACGCCGATGGAGATGACGCAGGAAGAGGCCGCCGAAGGTGCCATGGCGGAGATCGACCGCGCCATCCGCATCCGACTGCGGGCCGATGTCCCGATCGCAATCAGTCTCAGCGGCGGCATCGACAGCAATGTCCTGGCCGGCATCGCGGTACACCGCCACGGCCAGCAGTTGCATACCTTCTCGATGCTGGAGCAGGACAGCGACTATGACGAAAGCGCCGCAATCCGGACGGCGCAGCGGTCGCTGGGCGTTCCGGCGCATGAAACGCGCGTCAGTCATGACGGGTTCCTGGACCGGCTCGCGGTGATGAGCCGCGCCTATGACGGGCCGGTTCCGTCGCTGGGCATGTATCTGGACGGGTTCCTGTCCGAGGCAGTGGCGGCGGAAGGCTACAAGGTTCTGATCAACGGCAACGGCGCAGATGAAATCTTCGCCGGATACTATGACCATTACCTGTTCTGGCTGGCCGGGCGGGCAGCGGAGGCAGAGGTCGATTTCGACGCCCTGGTCGCGGAATGGCGTCAGAGTTTCGGACGCCACGTCCGCAATCCGCTGCTGCAGAATCCGCGCGCCTTCATCGACGCGCCGGGGGAACGGGGCCACCTGCATCTGAACGCGCCGGATGTCGCGGATTACCTGATCGGGCATCGGGTCGGTGAGACATTTCCGGAGACGGATTACGGTCCGGACCTGTTGCGCAGCCGAATGCTGAATGAGCTGATGTCGGAATCCGTACCGGTCCTGACATGGGCCCATGACAGTCACTATATGCATCATTCCATCGAAAACCGCGCCGCCTATCTGGATCGCGGGCTGGTGGATTTCATGGCCCGGGTCCCATCGCGCCACCTGATCCAGGGTGGATTCAGCAAGGCCCTGCTGCGTCGTGCGGGCGAGGGCCTGGTGCCGACGGAAATCCTGCACAAGACGCAGAAGCTCGGTTTCAACGCGCCGATCGCCTCGCTGCTGGACCGCCGGGACGGGCAGGTGCGAGAGCGTCTGCTGACACAGAGCGCATTCTGGGATCTGGTGGACCGCGACAAGGTACGGCGCTTGCTTGACCCGGAGACCGAAAGCCGGGGGCGCGACAATTTCCTCTTCTGCCTGGTGTCGGCCAGGCTTTTCTACGAAGAATTCGTGGATTGACGGTTGGACGTGAAAGGATCGATCCGATGGAAAAGACCTATCTGAAACGCCTGGATGAACTGAAGCGCCTGGCCGCAGAGCTGCCGCGCACGCGGTTCATGGCGCTGGCCCGGATCGAGGCCCTGATCCGCATGAACATGGGCTGGGAAGCGCTGCAACTGGATCGCAACCTGCCGGACCATCCGTTCAAGCTGACCCACGATCTGGTCGATCGGGCCATTGCCAGCCTGGAATCGGCGCGATCCATCGCTTTCTGTGACGGCGGACTGTCGCTGGACGTCGACCCGCGCGAGCAGACGATGGAGGAGGAGCATCACGACCTGTTCCAGTCGCTTTGGACCCAGTTCGACGCCGATCAGTATCGCGAACGGATTGCCCGCTACGACGACCGGCTACGCTTCAACGATCTGGACAAGGGGGTGTTTGACGGGCTGCGGGTCGTGGACATGGGCTGCGGCCACGGCAATTTCGACCATGCCATTCTGAACGCCGGGGCGGCCGAGGTGGTCGGCGTCGATTACGGTGAGGAAAGCATCCGCTATGCCGAAGCCGCCCGGGACCGATTGGGCGTCCCGGAATCGAAACTGCGCTTCATCCATGCGACCGTCTATGACGTGCCGGAAGAGTCAGCGAGTTTCGACGCCGCGATCCAGAACGGTGTCTTCCACCATCTGGATGACGAAGATCGCGCCTATACCGAAATGCACCGCCTGCTGAAGCCCGGCGGCTTCGCCTGGATCTATACGGAAGGCGAAGGATCCATCGCACGGGACCTGTTCCATGTTTCGGTTCAGATTCTGGCTGACGTACCGGCGGCGCTGGTGCAGGCGCATCTGGCGCATCTCGGCTTCTCGATCAACAAGCGCTATCACCTGGGCGACGGGCTGAAGGCCGTCTACCGCGCCACATCGGTTGCCGCCCTGAAGGCGCGTCTCGATGCCATCGGTTTCGGCGACTACCGTCGACTGATCGGCGGATTCGACACCGACCTGGATGTCACCGGCGACGACCCCTATGCCGCAGAGAAGTTCGGCGAGGGGGACATTCGACTGCTGGCGCGGAAGATGGGCTGACACGGGGTCACGCCGCCGCGATTCCGGACTGACGGGACAGGCGGCGGACGCCGATGATTTCCAGTTCGGTCAGGATCAGAACGCCGGCCGCCTGAACGGCGACGAAGGCGATCCCGATCGGCGTCAGGCTGTCCAGTACGAGCAGCAATGCAACGCTGGCAATGACCCAGCCGGCATTGCCGAGGATCAGGAGCCAGACCGCCCAGATCGGGGTTTCGGCGCGCGATCCGATGAAGGCGTTGTAGCCCGCGATGGGCAGCAACACGATGCCGACCCAGAGGATCAGTGCCTGCGGCAATCCGGTCATCGTCGCGACCGGGCCCGAGGCGCCGGCCAGGACGACCCCCATGATCGCACAGGTCACGGCGTCCGCCAGCAGGGTTCGGCGCAGCAGGCTGGGATGGTTCAGGAACGACATGAGACTCTCCTTTCGCAGTCGTGAGGCCATTGATTGACGGCCGGTGCGCGAAAGGTGATCGATATCCGTAGCTGGGTCGATTACCTGTCAGGTTATTGGATGCGGATTTGCGGCAGGGATATTCTGACGCCATGAGAACACGACACCTTGCGCCGAATTTCGGCGACCTGCTGAAGACCTGGCGCGAACGAC
Source organism: Alphaproteobacteria bacterium (assembly GCA_033344895.1). Taxonomy (NCBI): domain Bacteria; kingdom Pseudomonadati; phylum Pseudomonadota; class Alphaproteobacteria; species Alphaproteobacteria bacterium. Next base: position 642,457 of record JAWPMN010000001.1, on the reverse strand, counting down.
GCCGGATGAGTCAGCTCAAGCTTGCTGTCGAGGCGGAGATCTCGCAGCGTCATCTCAGCTTTGTGGAAAGCGGGCGGTCCCGACCTTCCCGGGACATGGTCTTGAGGCTCTGCGACCATCTTGATGTCCCGCTGCGCGAACAGAATGCATTGCTGCTGGCCGCCGGTTTCGCGCCCGCCTATGCCGAACGATCGCTGGACGATCCGGACCTGGCGGAGGCACGGGCCGCCATCAACCTGATCCTGGAAGGACATATGCCCTATCCGGCGCTGGCGGTTGATCGGCACTGGACCATGGTCGCGGCAAATGATGCCGTCGGGGCCCTGTTGGGCGGGGTCGCGGCGCATCTGCTGGAACCCCCGGTCAACGTCCTGCGTCTCAGCCTGCATCCCGAGGGTCTGGCGCCCCGCATCGTCAATCTGCCGGTCTGGACCGCGCATATCCTAGAACGCCTGCGCCGTCAGCACGACCTGTCCGGGGATGCAGGAATCGCGGACCTGATCGCGGAGATCGAGGCGTATCGCGATGGTTCCAGCGCGGCTGATACGGTCCCCCCGGTGCAGGTGGCGGACAATTCGGTGCTGGTGCCAATGGTGCTGCAGACCGACCGGGGCGTGCTGTCCTTCTTCAGCACGACGACGGTATTTGGTACCGCAGTGGAGGTGACATTGTCGGAACTGATCCTGGAGGCGTTCTATCCGGCGGATGAGGAGACGCGGAGCCGCCTGCAGCCCCGCGTCTGATCTCCCCGGTCAGGCCGACAGAATTCAAGCCGGCAGGATGTCCGGTCCCCGGTGTCCCGGCGCGACCGTGTCGATCAGAATCACGTCGCCTTTGGAGTTTTCGGTGCGCAGCGGTCGGATGGCCCGATAGGCGTCCGACGCGTACCAGTCTTCGGCGCTGGTCCGGTCAGGAAATTCCAGGATGACGACATCGCCCGGCCAGTCACCTTCCAGCACCGCCTTCGGGCCGCCATGGACCAGATACCGGCCGCCGAACGGTTCCATCGTGTCGTCGATCCGCCGCAGATAGTCGACGATCCCGTTCCCGAAATTGACGTCGGTGATGGCGGCGATGGCGAGTGTCGGCATGGCTCTGTCCTCCTGAATCTGTTGCGTTGAACGACAAGGAGGTTATGGCCGTCTGGGCATGCCGGGTCGATTACCTGGCGGGTAATGGGATCAGATCGAATCCTCCCTCGGACGGTAATCGACATAGGTCAGGATCTTGTAGACGTTGCCGGTATCGTCGGCCAGCGGACAGGCCAGGACCTCGACCCGCAGGAAATGCTTGTGCGGACCGACATAGGGAACGCTGTCGAAACGCGGCAGATGGCTTTCGACCACGGATTCGAAGAACTGGAAAATCTTGCTGTCCGGCCCGCGTTCCGGCAGTTCCCGCCAGGGAATGCCCATATAGCTGCGGTGGTTGTGGTACTGGACGGTTTCCCCGGTGATCCGTTCGACGAAATCCAGGGGATCGCGCAGCACGTCCAGCAGGACCACATTGCCCAGCAGACGCCGGAAAACGATCGGATCGATATCCCGACGGTGCGGCATCCGCCGCCCGTCGCATTTTTCCATCCAATAGGCCGCCCCGGCCCTGATCAGGGACGACGCGTCTTTGGACACCAGCGCGTCTTCGTCCCCGCTTCTGAAGCTGGACACCTTCATCCCTTTTTTTAGCACCCCGCCTAAGGTGCCCTCCCGAGGGGGACGCTAACATGATTGATCTGGAAAATCACGAAAACGTAACAATCCGAACGCATGCCCCTAGTCGGAATCGAAAGGGTTCGTTCCGGTCCGGTCTTCGACCTCGATGATCCACAGGTCCGGGTCCCGCGACCGGGCGCGCCGGATATACTCGTCAGCGTCCGATTCCAGGGGGACGGCGTCGGACGGCAGGGCGTCGATCCATTTCAGGTCGCCGCTCAGATCGCGTTGCTGGGTCAGCAGTCGCACCCGGCCGTCCAGCGTCGCGATCCGAACCAGGACGATGCCGGTATGGGGGTCGCCCTTGTGCGAGACGACGGCCGGTACGCCGCGCCCGGAACACAGGGCCAGCCCGGCTTGAACCCAGAGATTTGTCGGCAGCCGCGGATCGTACATGACTAATCCTCGATGCCCAGTTCGGCCAGGATACGGGCACGGTCGGCATCAAGCTTCGGGGCCGGTGGCCGCCGGTCGGGATCGGCAATTCCGGACATCTTGATCGGGTTCCCCGCCATGGTCAGGTTCGGTCCGTCCGGGTCATGCATTTCGACCACCATGTTGCGCGCCCGGATCTGCGGATCGTTCAGCGCCTGGGCGACATTGTTGATCGGACCGTTCGGCACGCCCGCGTCGTCCAGCACGGCAAGCCAGTGCGCGGTCGGGGCGGTGGTCAGGGTCCGTTCCAGCTCTGCCTTCAATTCCTCGACATGGGCCGCGCGCTGGGCGTTGGCGAGGAAACGCGGGTCGTTCGCCAGGTCCGGCCGGTCGAGCGCGGCGGCAAGGATGCGGAACAGCTTGTCATTGCCGGCCGCGATAATGATGTGGCCGTCCTGGGTGGCATAGGCCTCGAACGGGGTGATCGAAGGGTGCCGTGCGCCCAGTGGTCCCGGCGCCTGGCCGGTGACGGCGTAGCGTGCGATCGCGTTCTCCAGAATGGCGACCTGACAGTCCAGCATTGAGATATCGATCATCCGGCCCAGGCCGGTACGTTCCCGCTGATAAAGAGCCGCGTTGATCGCGGACAGGGCGAACAGCCCCGCGGTCAGGTCGCCGACCGAAGTGCCGACGCGGGTCGGCGGGCCGTCCGGTTGACCGGTGACCGACATGATGCCGCCCATGCCCTGTACGACCATGTCGTAGGCCGGGCGGGACTTGTAGGGGCCGGTCTGCCCGAATCCGGAGATCGCGGCGTAGATCAGCCGGGGATTGGCCGCCTGCAGCGCGTCCCAGCCGTAGCCCAGTCGCTCCATCGCACCGGCGCGGTAGTTTTCGACCAGAACGTCCGATTGGCGGATCAGGGCGTCGAAGATCGCGCGGTCGCGCTCGTTCTTCAGGTTCAGCGCAATCGACTCCTTGCCTCGATTGAGGCTCAGGAAATAGGCCGAAACCCCCTCGATGAACGGCCCGAAGCTGCGGGAATCGTCACCGGTTTCCGGTACCTCCACCTTGATGACGCGCGCGCCCAGGTCCCGCAGCAGCATGGTGCAATAGGGACCGGCGAGGACGCGGGTCATGTCGATGACGGTCAGACCGGATAGTGGACCGGCGGATTCTGGACTTTCATTCATGGCGGGCGGACTCGAACCTTCACGAACCGGGATGGCTGCTGCAAACTGACCTGCGGCAAACTGAACTGCACCGCAACATGCCGGTTGTGAGCCGGCTTTTCCAGGCCATATCAATAGGGTGTGGAACAAGGACCGATGACGGAGCGAACGACCATGACGACAACGATCGCCGTGAAGGAAGAGAGCGGCTTCTTCGCGCGGACGCTGGCCAGCCTGCGCGAGGTGTGGGACGACCTTGCCGGGACCGAGCGTGTCAGCGCGCTGAAACCCGACCTGAACGACCGGGATCTGTCGACGGTTCGCAAGCAGATGGTCGCCTGCCTGGAAGGCAAGGGCGGCGAGGTCTCCGCGCGCCAGCGCGCGGCGGCACTGGGGCAGGCGTATCTGTCGCTCAGCCGGGACGGTCGGCGCCGTTTTCTGCTGCTGCTGGCGGAGGAGTTCGGCACCAAGTCCGAGCAGGTCGCCGAAGCCATGCGCCACTGGCAGGAGGCCGGGGACGAAGCCGCGCGCCACAAGGCTGAACGGGAAATGCGGTCGGCCCTGACCGCGCCGCGCATGGCGTTGCTGACCCAGTTCAACGCTCTGCCGCAAGGGGTCAAGTTTCTGGTCGACATGCGCGCGGACATCCTTTCCTTCCTGAAGGAGGAACCGTCGCTCAAGCCGCTCGACGCGGATCTGCAGGGGCTATTGGTCAGCTGGTTCGATATCGGCTTTCTGGAGATGCGCACGATATCCTGGAAATCCCCGGCGTCCCTTCTGGAGAAGCTGATCGAATATGAGGCGGTGCACGAAATCCGGTCCTGGCAGGACTTGCGCAACCGGCTGGAATCCGACCGGCGGCTCTATGCCTTCTTCCATCCGCGCATGCCAGAGGAGCCGCTGATCTTCGTGGAAGTGGCGCTGGTCAACGGCATCGCCGGAAATGTTCAGAGCCTGCTGGACGAAGCCGCGCCGACAGAAGACCCGGCGGCGGCGAACACGGCGATCTTCTATTCGATTTCGAACACGCAGAAGGGGTTGCGCGGGATCAGTTTCGGCAATTTCCTGATCAAGCGCGTGGTTGAGGATCTGCGCCGCGATCTGCCGAATCTGAAGACCTTCTCCACCCTGTCGCCGATACCGGGCTTCCGGGCCTGGCTGGAAGGCGCCATTGCCGAAGGGAAACCGAACATCCTGACAGCGGATGACCGGAAAAAGTTGAAGGAAGCGGTCGGCGCGACCGTTTCCAAGGGACAGATACCGAAACTGATCGCGTCGGACTGGAGCAGCAACGCGGCCCTTTCGTCCGCGCTGAAGGAGCCGCTGATGCGGCTTTGCGCGCGTTATCTGGTTCAGGAAAAGCGGGGCAAGCTGCCGCTGGATCCGGTTGCGCGCTTCCATCTGCACAACGGCGCCCAGGTCGAGCGGATCAACTGGCTGGGCGATACCTCGACAAAGGGGTTCGAGCAATCCTGCGGCATGATGGTCAACTATCTCTATCGCCTGCCGGATATCGAACGAAACCATGAGGCCTTTGCCGCCGAAGGGACCGTCGTCTATTCCAGCGCCGTGAAGTCGTTGCTGTAACGGCTACGGGCCTCTGTTGCGCCCGGATAGAGGCGATGTCTACGGCAGGTTCGCCGTTTCGCGCCATTGTCGACGCAGAGCGGCGGCACGGTCGCGGAACGGGGTATTGAGGCGCTCCGCCCTGGCAATCCGGTCGATGCGGAAATGGCGGAAGTCGTTGCGCAACTCGCACCAGGCCGCCAGGACGACGGCATCGATGTAATAGATCATGCCAAGGGGCAGGATTGTGCGGGTGCTGGCGGCCCCTTCGGCATCCGTATAGTCGATGTGCAGTCGATCCTCGTCCCGCAACGCCTCGCGAAAGAACCGCGTGTCGGTTTCCGAGTCCGGAATCGTATTCCAGCTAGAGGCGTAGAGCGTCCGGTCCGCCAGGGGGGCGGCGTGGTTCGGGACGGCCGAAGCGATCTTGCGCCCGGCCCGGTCGGCGGCTGTCAGCAGACCGCTGTCCCGGGTGCGGCCCAGCATGGCCAGTCCGACGACGATCGCTTCGATTTCCTCTGCATCGAACATCAGCGGCGGCAGGTCGTAGCCGGGCCGCATGATGTAGCCGATCCCGGCCTCACCTTCGATCGGAACGCGCATGGCCTGAAGCGCGGCGATGTCGCGATAGACGGTGCGTTTGGCGACCTCCAGCATGTCGGCGATGGCCTGACCGGTCATCGGCCGGTCCGCCGCGCGCAGAATCTGGATGATTTCGAACAGACGTCCGGATTTGCTCAACCGTCCTCTCCTTTCCGCGCAGACTATACCACGACTGCTGACAACCTGTTGTCAGCAGCGTTCCGATATTCTGGCGTGGTCCCTGACGATCGACCGACACAATCGAGGAATGAGACGATGATCAAGTATCTGTATCCGGACGGCACCCATTGCTACCGCGCCCTGCACACCGCCCATGCGGTATTCTATGCCGAGGACGGGACTCTGACGGCGCGCGCCGAGAAGCCGGATGGCAGCGGACTCTACGAGTTCGAAATCGTCGGGTTCGAGCTGCTTCAGCCGGGGGTTCGTTATGACTGACCGGTCCACCCTTGCGGCATTCGAGACCCGTTCCGTCGAAATGCGGCACTTCTGGACCGTCACGATCCAGGCCCCGGCAGAAGATGTGGACAGAATCATGGCGCATGTGACCTCCGTCACGCCCCTGATGCAGGGTCCCTATGATAACAATGCCTATGTGACCGCAACCGGAACGGAACGGTATCGCCCGCTCCCCGGGGCGGCGGCCGGGCCGGAAACCGCGGTGCGGGAGCGCCCGGGCGTCGTTGAGGTCGGCTTCGAAATGGCCCCCGATCCGGGGCTGCTGCAGCAGGTGGTGGAAACGGTGTTTCAGGTACACAGCTATCAGGAACCGGTCATCAAGGTTCACGACACCCTGGTCAGCCGATCCAAGGGGCTGGACGACAGTGCCAATCCGTACCGCTGGTGGAATACGACGGGCGACTGGAAGAAGGCCGATGCCTGAGCCGGGACGCATCACGCTGTGCGACGCGGGCCCCGATGTCTGGGAGGCCTTCGTCGACCTGATGGGCCCGAAGAAGGGCGGGGCCGGCGGCTGCTGGTGCATGCTGTGGCGGCTGGACCGCAAAAGCTTCGATGCCGGGAAGGGCGAGGCCAACCGGGATGCGATGAAGGCGCTGTTCGACCAGGATGCACCGGGCATTCTGGCCTTCGACGGGGACAGGGCGGTCGGCTGGTGCGCCATCGCGCCCCGGCCCGCCTATCCCTATCTGGACCGCTCGCGCCTGTTCAAGCCGCTGGACGATCTGGCGGTCTGGTCGGTGTCCTGCCTGACCATCGCGAAGTCGCACCGCCGACAGGGCCTGTCCGTGACATTGCTGGAAGGGGCGGCGGAGTTCGTGCGTCGTCGCGGCGGCCCGGCGGTGGAGGGGTATCCCGTCGACCCGGCTGTGCCGAATTATCCCGCCGTTTATGCCTGGACCGGATTGGCGGAATCCTTTCGCCGCGCCGGATACAAGGAAGTGGCAAGACCGTCTGAAACCCGTCCCGTCATGCGAAGGATGCTGACATGAGCGATATTCATGAAGAAAGACGCGCGAAGTTTCGGGCGCTCCACAAGCGCGGTACGCCGTTGCTGATTCCCAATCCCTGGGATGTCGGGTCCGCCCGGATTCTGCAGGGACTTGGCTATGAGGCCCTGGCGACGACCAGCGCCGGCATGGCCTTCATGATGGGGGAATGCGAAGGCGCGATCGGGCGTGACACGGCGCTGGATCATTGCAGGGTGCTGGTCGACGCAACGCCACTGCCCGTCTCCGCCGATCTGGAGAAAGGTTTCGCCGACAGCCCGGAAGGCGTCGCTGAGACCGTTCGTATGGCGGTCGAGACAGGGCTCGCCGGCTGCTCCATCGAGGATCACACCGGCGATCGGGAGAGCCCGATCTTCGACGAGAGTCTGGCAGTCGAACGGGTGGCGGCTGCGGTCGAGGCGGCGCGCGCCCTGTCGCCGGATTTCATGCTGACCGCGCGCTGCGAGAGCTTGCTGTGGGGCGGACAGGATCTGGAAGCGGTCATCCGCCGCCTGCAGGCCTTTGAGAAGGCCGGCGCCGATGTGGTCTACGCGCCCGGCTTGCGGGACCTCGAGTCAATCCACCGCGTCTGCCGATCGGTCGCCGTGCCCGTCAATGTGGTGATGGGCATGCCGGGAGCGCTCTTCACCCTGTCGCAACTGGCCGAGGCTGGGGTGGCGCGGATCAGCGTCGGGTCGGCCTTCGCCAGGCTGGTCTATGGCGGTCTGGTCAAGGCGGCGCGGGAGGTCCGGGAGGAGGGCGTATTCAGTTTCGCCAAGGATGCGATGGACTTCGCCAGCCTGGAACGGTTCTTCGAACGCTAAGGCTTTCATTAACCCGGATTTTTGGCGCTTTTCCGGGTGCTCTGCAATGGCACGTCTCTTGCTTGTTAACCAAACGGAGGCGTCGCAGGCATGAAGTTGAACTCTTTTCTGGATCCGGTGCGGGATGACCACTCGGCTGAAAGTCCGGGCAGCGTCCTGGCGCGCGGTGCGCGTATCCTGCGGTCTCAACCCCCGGGCAAGGATCGCCGACCGGCAAAGAAGCGCCTGCCCGAACCGCCGCCTCTTGGGGACGACCGGATATCGGTCAGTCTGGAGGCGACCTATCTGATGGTCGGTGATCGTTACGATCCCCGGTTCCTGACGCCGAACGAACTGACGGACATGACGGAACTGATGCTGGCCGGCCGGGCCATTGACCGCAGCGAACAGACCCTGTTGCTGCGCGGTCCGAAGGGGCAGGGCTATCCGGTCGGCGATGCCGGATCGGCCCGCAACATCATTGCCGATTGGCAGCATCATCTGGCGCGATCCGTTGGCCGTTCCGACCTGAACGGCGTCACCCGCGCGACCCGGGCGCTCGGCATTCTGGGCCGGGTCGCGGTCACCCGCATGCCGCAATAGGGTATTTCCCGTCAGTTCTCGGTCGGAGATGCCCTTTTTTGTCGAGAAGCCGAAGATGGGGCGGATCGGCAAGCTTGGTCTACGGGTTGAATCCCGCGTGGATGGGAAGACCACCTATCGATCGCGACCCGCATTGGCGATATCGTACCGGTTCTCGAATGAGACAACGATCGAGTCCGTTGAATCGGAGATGTCCGGGGCAGGCGCCGTTCTTTACGACATCGAACTCGGCATCCTGGTCTATGTATCGGAGTTCAAGGCCTACAATTACCTCTCAAACTCGAAATTCTTCCAATCCAGGGAGAAGAGGACCTGGCGCAACTATCTCTAGCGGCGCCTCAATCCCCCGACAGCAATCGGTCCGAAGCGGCGCGGCCGGTGTCGAGGACTTCCCCGGCGAGAGGCGTGTCGCCGGTACCGCGGGTCAGCAGAACCGTCCCAACCAGAAGCGCGAGCAACTCCAGCGCCGCGGGACGTCCCCCGGGCAGGCCGACGGACAACTTCGCGATCGCCTCTTCCGCCCCGGCTGCCAGTGACGCCCGCCAGGAATCGGGGCCCCGCCCCGCCTCCGCTGCCATGGTCGGAATCGGGCATCCGTCGCCGGGGTCGGTCAGATGCTCATGGGAGAGGTACTGGTCGACATAGGCGCGGGCCTCCTCCTCGGGGGCGTCTGAGGCTTCCGTGAAAACGCGCAGGCCGGACCGGAAAGCATCGCGGATCGCGGTGGCGGCGAGGTCTTCCTTGGACGAGAAATGGCGATAGAAGCCGCCATGGGTCAGGCCCGCCGAACCCATGACGTCGGATACACTGGTCTCGCCGATGCCTTTCTCCCGGAACAGGCGCGCCGCGGCATTCACGATCTCTTCCCGGCTCTGTGCCTTCTCCGATTTCGAACGTCTCATGCGATCATCCATTCCAACTTGACAGTTTAGATTTCATATATCATCTATAAAGATAGATGACAATTATCATCCAAACGGAGAAGGCAATGACGGCTGACCAGGCAAACCGCGACCGCATGCTGGCGCATTATGAAAAGCAGGGCGCGATGGAGCGTGTTCTGGCGGGATGGCAGGCCGCTGGCGGTGCGCCGGAAGCCCTGGCGGCCGTCGACGAGTTTCATATTCGCGGGCCGATGGCGACGAAAATGCTGATGGACCATCTGGACCTGCCTGCGGGCGCGCGTTTTCTGGATGTCGGGGCCGGGCTTGGCGGGCCCGCCCGGGCGCTGGCAAGGCACAAGGGCTATGATGTCACCGGCCTCGACCTCTCCCGCAGCTATTGCGAAATCGCGATTGAGCTAAGTGCCCGGGTCGGTCTCGCCGGCAAGACGGAGTTCCTGTGCCGGGACGTTGCCCATCACGACGGCGACTATGACGGCGCCTGGACCATCCATGTCGGGATGAACGTGGCCGACAAGGAGGGCTTCTACCATGCCATCCGGCGGCGTCTGAAACCGGGGGCGCCATTCATCGTCTATGACATGTTCCGCGGGGACGGCCCCGATCCGGCCTATCCCATGCCGTGGTCGGACACCGAAGAGAACAGCCATCTGGCCGACCGGGAGGCTGTGGAGATCGATCTGCGGGTCGCCGGTTTCGAGATCGTCGACGGCGCGGACGATACCGACGCCGCGGCGGCCTTCATGAGGAAATCGATCAACAAGATCCGGGAGGCGGGTGGTCCGCCGCCGCTTGGCCTTCATCTCGTGCTTGGCCCCGTCTTTGCCGAAATCGCGCCCAACCTGTTGCGCAATCTGTCCTCCGGGGCGTTGCGGGTCGGCATGATCCTCTGCCGGGCGGCCTGACGGGGATGAGCAATTCCACACTGCCCTTTCTGTTTGCCGCGCAGGCGGTCTTCCTGTCGTTCCTTCTGATCCGGGCCCGCCGATCCGGGGCGTTGAGTGGCCGTGGCACGTTTTTCGGCTTTGCCATCCTGGCCGCTCTGGCGGGATGGGGTGTCTTCAGCGGCATTCTGGCCCGGGACGGGGTCTATGCACAGGACTGGTTCCTGGCGTCCTGGCCGCCGTTCTGGATCACGATGCCGCCGGTCCTGCTGCTCTCTCTGCCCCTGATGACGGGGCCCGGGCGGGACGGGATGCGGGCGTTGATCGACAGCGTCCCCGATTACTGGAACACCGCGCTGCAATGCCTGCGGATCTGTGCGATCGGCGGCGTCATGAAGGGGCTGAACGGCGATTTCACGCTCTACTTCGCCCTGCTGATCGGAATCCCGGATCTGCTCTTCGGGCTCTCCGCGCTGTGGATGACCCGGCGCGTGGCGCAACGGCGCGTAACCGGCCCGCGTCTGGCGGCATGGCATCTCTGTGGTGCCGCCGTCATTGTCCCGTCGGCGCTGATCCTGATGCAGATGGGGCTTCCCGGTCCCGTCCAGGTGTTCACCGATGCGCCCGGGATGGCGGCGATCTTCCAGTTTCCGATGGCGCTCGCACCGACCCTGGTCGTACCGGTGTTCGTCGCCCTCAACTTCCTGATCGCATGGCGTCTGCTGGAACGGGCAAGGGACGGGGTCAGATGAAAATGGGCGGGAGCCGGCGCCCGGCCGGCCCCGCCCGTGGAGTCAGAACAGGACTTTCATCCCGGTAACCAGATAGACCGACTCGCTGGCCTCTCCTTCGTTGGAGAGAATTCGCTCGGTCTCGCCGAAGCTGCGTTCGTAGTGAACCCCGACATAGGGAGAGAACAGCCGGTCGACCAGATCATAGCTTACCCGGGCACCGATCTCCGTTGTCACGCCCCAGGCACCGACATCCTTTTCGGAATCGTCGGTGAAGGGCAGGTCCATTTCGAAACTGGGCGTCAGGGTGACCCTGTTGGTAATCAGCCCCTCATATTCGACCTCGAACCGGGCGGAAGGGTGATCCGACAGGAACAGATCGGCATCGACCTCGAACCACTGTTTCGTCAGGCCGTGCAGGCCGGCGACAAAGTCGACCCGGTCATAGCTTTTCGGATTTTCCACCCGGATACCCATGACCCCGTCGAAGAAGTCCGACACCGGAAACTGCAGCCGGGCCTGGTTCTCAAGGGACTCGAAGCGGCTTGGACCGGTTTCGTATTCTGCTTCGCTGCGCCAGACGAATTTCAGATCGTCGTCCCCAACGAATGCGTCGAAGTCCCACGCCAGGAGATTGCCGTCCGCTTCCCCGAGGCGATGCTCCAACTGTTCCACCTGGACACCCCAGACGATGGGTTCCGCCTGTGCCGTGGTTGTGGCGCCGGAGAACAGGACGGCCAAAGCGGCAAGTGTTTTCCTCATCGCTCAGCCCTCACTTTTCAACGCGTCGGCGACCGGGCCGCCCTGGACAATCACCTTCCGGAACATGCCGCTGTCGGCGTGGTAGGACAGGTGACAATGGAAGGCCCACTGGCCGGGCGCATCGACCTCCGTTTCCATGTAGACCGTGGTGCCGGGCGACACGCTGACGACATGCTTGATCGGGTCGAACTTGCCGTTGCCATTATCCAGGATCGACCACATGCCGTGCAGATGCATCGGATGCGTCATCATGGTCTCGTTGACAAACTTGAAGCGGACACGTTCGCCGTATTGCAGGACGATCGGATCGGCGTCATCGTATTTCACGCCGTTCAGAGACCAGATATAGCGCTCCATATTGCCGGTCAGACGGATCTCGATTTCCCGGGTCGCCTCGCGGTCCTTGTATAGTGGTTTCTGGGCTTTCAGGTCGGCATAGGACAGGAATTTTCCGTCATTGGCCGCCCGTGGGGTCAGACCGCTGCCCGGTGCATAGAACGGATCGGCGGCAGAGCCCTGCATGCCGGCATGGGCGCTGTGGTCCATGCCTTCCATGCTGCCGTGTGCCATACCTTGCATAACGGTGCCGTCCGCCATGGTATGGGTCCCGGCGGCCGGGGCCCCGTGCCCCATGGCCGCGTGATCCATGCCGTCATGCGCCATGCCCATATCCGCCATGGTCAGCAGCGGAGGCTGGCGCAGGTCCGGCACGGGACCGGCCATGCCTTCGCGCGGGGCAAGGGTGCCCCGTGCATAGGCGGTACGCCCCATTGATTCAGCAAAGATCGTATAGGCGCGATCGTCGGTCGGCTTCACAATGACGTCATAGGTTTCCGCCACTGCAATCCGGAACTCGTCGACGCTGACAGGCTGAACATTGTTGCCGTCCGCCTGTACGACCGTCATTTCCAGGCCGGGAATGCGGATATCGAAATAGGTCATCGCGGATGAGTTGACGAACCGCAGCCGCACCCTTTCGCCGGGTTCGAAAAGTCCGGTCCAGTTCTGGCTGGCGCTCCTGCCATTGATCAGCGGATCGTATCCCTGCAGGTCCTCGATATCGGTCGGCATCATGCGCATGTCGCCCCAGGCGGCACGGTCCGCCAGGGCCGATTGCATGCCTTCCTTCTCGCTGTCTGACAGGAAGTCCAGGAAGGTCCGCTGCTGCCGGTTATAATAGTCCGGCATCATCTTCAGATTTCGCATGATCCGATGGCCGGAATGCGGATGGGCGTCGGTCAGTTGAACCACATATTCACGGTCGAACCGGAATGGTTCACGGCCTTCCGGTTCGATGACGATCGCCCCATAGGCGCCGTCTGGCTCCTGAAAGTCCGTGTGGCTGTGGAACCAGTAGGTCCCGGCCTGAACGATGGGAAACCGGTAGGTGAAGGTTTCACCGGGGGCGATACCGTCATAGCTGATGCCGGGCACGCCGTCCTGCTCATAGGGCAGGATCAGGCCATGCCAATGAATCGAAGTCGGCTCATCCAGATTGTTGGTCACGTTGATCGTAACCTCTTCGCCTTCCTTGAAACGCAGGACAGGGCCGGGCGAGGCGCCGTTGTAGCCGATGCCGCTGCGGGTGAAGGATCCGGTGTCGATCGTAACGCGATCGACCGTCAGGTCATATTCTCCGGCCGTCACGCCACCCCATGGCAGCGCGATCAGGCCGGATCCGAGCGCAAGCGCCCGGATCGCGGTTTTCAGAGTCATTTCAGAGTTTCCGATTCTGCTCCGTGGGCCCGATCAATGCGACAGCTTGATCGGTCCGACCATGCCCGCGCCGTAATGGCCGGGCACATTGCAGGCGAATTCCAGTTCGGCATGATCCGGAAACTGCCATACGATCTCAGCGGTCTGTCCCGGTTCCAGAAGGATACTGTTCGGTTCCTCATGCATGCCGTGGCCCATGGACTCCTGCATGGCCTTGGCAGCTTCCCAGTTGATCCGGTCGCCTTCCAGCACGCCGTGCTCCATCATCATCATCATTTCGGGCTGATGGGCCTTGTGCATTTCCGCCGTCGCAATGTTGAACTCGTGCACGAATTCGCCCTTGTTGGTGACGACGAAACGAACGGTTTCCCCTTCCTTGACCTCGATTTCCTCGGGTTCGTAGAAGTTGTCGCCCATGTTGACTTCGATGGTACGTGACACGGCGGACGGGTCCCCCGGTTGACCGATCTTGGCGCCATGACCATGGCCGCCGCCATGTTCACCGGCCGCAAAGGCGGAGGCGAGGGCAAGCGAAGCACTCAGACCGAAAGCAAAGACGGCCGAGACGGAATTTTTCACAGAGAACGTCATATCGAGACTCCATAGATTTGAATCGTGTTCGTGGTGCGGAACCGGAGTTCCGCCTTGGGAAACGCGAATCAAACTCTTGGAGGGGGGCTGTCTGTCCCGGGCGCGTAGCCATGCAGGCGCTCGCCCGCGTCGTGATACTCCGCCCCGCCGATCTCGGCCGGCTCCGAAAGGAAAACGAGGTCCTGAAGGGCGGTTGAATTGCAATGGCTGGCAGAAATCAGACAGGCCATGCCATGGCCGGCGCAATGAGCATCCACCGCTGAAGCATCAATCGATGTGATCGGGGAAGAGGCTCCTGACATGGCGTGATCGTCATGGAGGTCGGCACTTGCGATCGTAACGTCCGCAAGCACCAGCGTTACCATGCCGATAGCCAGGAATACCGAAAGGGCTCGTTTCAGCGCGAATGCCATGCCGACTATATTGCGGCTAACCGGTTCGCGGTCAAGAGATGTCCTGCTGCACCGGCGGCGTCGTGGCCAAATTCACTCCGCCGCCGCAGCGGCCAGTCCGGCATGGCGCAGGGCCCAGACGGCGGATGTGCCGTTCGGGGCAGGCTGGTAATAGTGCGAGAATTCCCGCACCGCATCCAGCCACTGCCGGGCCTCGACGCCGTCCCTGACCTCGAAACTGTCGAAGCCGGCACGCTGCATGAACAGGTACTGATCCCGCAGAACCTCGCCCGTGGCGCGGATTTCGCCCTCGAAGCCGAGGCGCTGGCGCAGAATGCGGGCGGCGCTGTAAGACCGGCCATCGGTGAATTTGGGGAAGTCCAGGGCGATGACCTGAAGGCGTGGCAGATCGCGTTCCAGCGCGGTGACATCCTCGCCCGGGGCCACTTTCACGCCCAGTTCGGCACGGCTGCGCACCAGGGTTTCGCGTTCTTCCAGGAAGCGCTTGTAGCTGACGATGGTCGGAATGTCGGCCTGCACCGGCGTATCGTCGTCGGCGGTGATCCACTGATCCGAAACCTGGGTACCGTTCTTGATAAGAGCCATGTCTGGGGTCTCCTTCCGGTCAGGCGGCCTTGGCGCCGTACAGGCGCTCCTTGAACGGCTGGGGTCCCAGGCGTTCAAGCGTGTCGATGAAGCGTTCCGCGGGATCGCGGCGCAGCGTCAGATAGGTTTCGACGACGGTTTCCACCGCGTCGACAATGCCGTCGGCGCTGAAGCCGGGGCCGGTGATCTTGCCGATGGCGGCGGCATCGTCGGCGCGCCCGCCCAGCGTGAGCTGGTAATGCTCCTCGCCCTTCCGGTCGACGCCCAGAATGCCGATATGGCCGACATGGTGATGGCCGCAGGCATTGATGCAGCCGGAAATCTTGATCTCCAGCGGGCCGATATCGTACTGGCGGTTCAGGTCCGCGAACCGTTCGGAGATTGCCTGGGAAACCGGGATCGACCGGGCGTTGGCCAGGTTGCAGTAGTCCAGCCCGGGGCAGGCGATGATGTCGCCGGCCAGACCGATATTGCCGGTTGCTAGATCGGCCGCGACCAGACGGTCATAGACGGCGGGCAGGTCCTGCAGGCGGACATGCGGCAGAACCAGGTTCTGCTGATAGGTCGCGCGGATTTCGCTGTCGACGGCATAGGCATCGGCGATATCCGCGACCGCGTCCATCTGGTCGGCGGTGATGTCGCCGGGAATGCCGCCGGTCGGCTTGAGCGAGATGTCGACGATGGCATAGCCTGGCTGACGGTGCGGCTTCACATTGGTACGCACCCAGTGACGGAAGTCGCGGTCCTCGAACTTGCGGGCTTCGAAGCCGGTGTCGGTGTCGGCCAGCGTCTCGAAGGCGGGCGGCGCGAAATAGGCGGCAATGCGGTCGCGCTCCTCGGCCGGCAGGTCGACAGAGGTTTCCTTCTTCATCGCTTCCCACTCGGCCTCGACCAGGCGGGTCACTTCCTCGACGCCGACTTCGTGGACCAGGATCTTGATCCGTGCCTTGTACTTGTTGTCGCGGCGGCCGAGCATGTTGTAGACGCGCAGCACGGCCTCCAGATAGGACAGCAGATTGTCCTTCGGCACGAATTCCCGGATCGTCTTTGCGATCATCGGGGTGCGGCCCTGACCGCCGCCGACCATCACCTTGAAGCCGACTTCGCCCGCATCGTTGCGCACAATGACCAGGCCGATATCGTGCACGCGCACGGCGGCACGGTCGTTCTCGGCACCGGTCACGGCGATCTTGAACTTGCGCGGCAGGAAGCTGAATTCCGGGTGGAAGCTGGACCACTGCCGGATGATTTCCGCCCAGATGCGCGGGTCTTCATGCTCGTCCACGGCGGCGCCGGCATAGGGGTCGGCGGTCGTGTTCCGAATGCAGTTGCCCGAGGTCTGGATGGCGTGCATCTCGACAGTGGCCAGTTCCTCCAGGATGTCCGGGGTCTGGTCCAGCGTGATCCAGTTGTACTGAATGTTCTGGCGCGTGGTGAAATGGCCGTAGCCCTTGTCGTAGACCCGCGCGATATGGGCCAGCTTGCGCATCTGCGTGGCATTGAACGTGCCATAGGGAATGGCGACGCGCAGCATATAGGCATGAATCTGCAGATAGAGGCCGTTCATCAGGCGCAGCGGCTTGAATTCGTCTTCGGTCAGTTCGCCGGCGACCCGGCGGGCGACCTGACCGCGGAACTGGGCGACCCGTTCCTGGACCAGCTGAGCGTCGAATTCGTCGTAACGGTACATGGCTTACGCAACCTCTTGCAGACGGGATTTCGGCTCGGCCTGCTTGCCGAGATCGAGGCGCACGGTCGGCCCCAGCGCACGAATGCGCTCCTTCAGTTTGGTCGGGACCGGCGCGCCGTCCCGGATTTCGACGTCGATCAGTTCGGCATCGACGACCAGGGCGTCGGCCGTGGCCTGGGCACCGATCTTCTCCAACGCGGCATGGCCGTCGGCATCGCCTTCGGTCCGGGCGGCGGAGACGCGGTCGGACCAGCCGCCGGCATCGGTCAGCCAGACGGCTTCGCCGTCGGACAGGCGGTTGGCTTTCAGGGCTTTCAGGCTCATCGCCGAATTCCTCCGATGGCTCAGACGGCGGCCAGGGCGGCCGGACGGGCATCCGGGGCCGCGCCATGGCGCAGGGTTTCGTAACGGGTTTCGGGCAGGCTGCCGGGCGGGCCCAGAACGACCACGGACAGGCCGACGCCGGCATGACGGGCCGCAAGGTCAAGGACGCTGTCGGCGCGGGTCCATTCGGCACGGTCCGCGTCGCGGCGAGTCAGTTCCATCAGCGCCGGGGCGGCGTCGGGGCGATGCAGCACGATGTCGGCGCGCTGCATCCGCCGCAGCGCGCGTAGGCTGAGCAGGTCCGTCTCGACCGCATCGACTTCGATCAGTGTCACGCTGCCAGCCGGGCGTTCGGCGGCCGCGCGCCGGTTCAGGACCGTCAGCATGGCGTCATTGGCCGCGGCCTCGTCACCGTCCAGTACCTGCTGGGCAACCGGCCCGGCGAAGAAGCTTTCCCAGAAGGCCTTGCGGGCCTTGCCGTCACCCAGTGTTGCAGAGACCGCACCCCGGAAACGCCGGGCGAAGGCGGCCAGATTGCCCAGGCGCGCGGGCAGGATCGCTTCCAGCGTCTCACGGACATTCCGGGCCAGGATCGGCGCGGCGCCCCCGGTTGCGATCCCGATCACGACCGGGTTGCGGTCGACGATGGACGGGATCAGGAAATCGCAGAGTTCGGTCCGATCGACGGCGTTCACCGGGACACGGGCCGCGCGCAACAGGGTGACAGCGTCTTCGGCGACAGCATCATCCTCTGTGGCGACGACCGCAAAGGCGGCGTCATCGTCGATGTCGGCCACGGTCAGGGTGCGTCGGTTCAGGACGATACGCCCGTTTCGCTCCAGGGCGGCGATTTCCGCCGCCGGGTGGTCGGAGAATACGGTGAGGCGGGCCGGCGTTCGGGCGAGCAGGCGCAGTTTGCGGATCGCCGCATCGGCGCCGCCGACCACGATCACGCTTCTGTTCTCCAGACGCCAGAAGGACGGAAACACGTCCATGATATTGCTCTCGCCTCGCTTGCCGATTTCACACAATTAAATGTGTGAAAAATCATTTAGACGTAATATAAGTGTGAATTATAAATATGTCCACACCTGCATGCGGAATTGGCGGACGAAATTCACATCGTCCGCGGCACAAGCCGTGGCGAGAAAGGCGCGGGGCCGGCTGGTTCAGTTGGTGATGCGGGTACCGAAGCTGTTTTCCAGAGCGACGGACAGGGCATAGGTGGCGATCGCCGTGTCCTGCGCGCCGGTTCCGGTCAGGTCGCAGACGGTCACGGCATCGTCGCTCTGACGTCCCGGATGGGTGCCGGCGACAACATGGCCCAGTTCCGTGACCGGCATGTCTTCCGGCACGACACCGGCGCCCACGGCATGGTGCAGTTCGCCCAGCCGCGCGGATTGTTCATGCTTGTCGCAAACGAAGAGATCGGCCTCGGCAATGACGTTCGGGGCCAGCTCGTTCTTATGCTCCGCATCCGACCCCATGGCGGTGATATGCAGGCCGGGATGCAGCATCGACTCGTCGATCAGCGGTGTGCGGCTGGGGGTCGTCGTCACGGCAATCTGCGCGTCGGCCAGGGCCTCCTCCACAGAACCGGCAATCCTGGTCTTCAGGGAAGTCGACCATTCGATATCCTGCGCGCAGGCGGCGGCCTTTTCGGGGTCCCGGCCCCAGACGGTTACGGTTTCGATCGGCCGGACCAGGGTCAGCGCCTGGATCTGCAATCGTGCCTGCAGCCCGGTCCCGATGACCGCGGCGCGGCTGGCGTTCTTGACGGACAGGCATCGCGCGGCGACCGCACCGGCGGCTGCGGTGCGCACATCTGTCAGATAGCCGTTGTCCAGCAGGACCGCCTGCACGAAGCCGGTCTTGGCATCATGCACGACCATGAGCCCGCTGGTCGTCGACAGACCCTTTTTCGGGTTGTCGAAGAAACCCGGGCTGACCTTGATAGCAAAGCCGTCCAGTCCCGGGACATAGGCGGTCTTCACGTCGACCTCTCCGTTTCTGTCCTCCATGTCCATGCGCAGGATCGGCGGCATGATGACCGAACCGTCGGACAGTTTCGCGAAGGCCTCGGCGACCAGATCGACCGCCGTCATGTCCAGCGTGATCGCCTGGCGCAGTTCGTTTTCGTTCAGGATCAGGATTTCTTGCATGTCGGTCCCCTTCAGGAGCGTTCCCTGGCCAGATCGACGTCTTCGCCGTTCACGATCCGGGTAAAGATATCCATGTCGACATTGCGGCCGCTGACGATGACGGCGGTGTGCCGGTTCTTCGCGTCGATCTTGCCGGACATGAGGGCGGCCACGCCGACCGCGGCACCGCCTTCGCAGACGATCTGCTGATCGCGATACAGCCCCCGCATCGCCGCCGCGATCTCCGTTTCGCTGACGAGAACCGTCTCGTCGACGAGGTCGCGGACCATGGCAAAGGTATGGGCATTGTCCAGTCCAATACCGCCGCCGAGCGAGTCCGCAAGGGTCGGTTCCTCGACGACCTCAACCGGCTTGCCGGCGCGCAGGCTGTCATACATTGCCGGGCCGCGTTCCATTGTGACGCCGATCAGGCGCGTCGACGGGCGCCTGGCCTTCACCGCCGAGGCAATTCCGGCCAGCAGACCGCCGCCGGACAAGGGCACGACGACCGTATCCATCTCGGCCCAGTCCTCGACCAGTTCCAGGCCGATCGTGCCCTGGCCGGCAATGACATGCGCGTGGTCGAAGGGCGAGATATAGATCATGCCTTCTTCGCGCATCAGGCGCATGGCCTCGACTTCGGCCTCGTCCTGGCTCTTGCCGCCGATGCGGACTTCGCCGCCGAAGCGCTTGATGCCGTCCACCTTCACCTGCGGCACCAGCTCCGACATGCAGACCACCGCCCGCACCCCGAGGAGGTGCGCGGCATAGGCGACCCCGCGCCCGTGATTGCCCGTGGAGCAGGTAACGACGCCCCGGGCACGATCCGCGTCGCTGAGCGACAAGATCGCATTGGTCGCACCGCGCAGTTTGAAGGCACCGGTCGCCTGCAGGAACTCCAGTTTCAACCGGATTTCTCCGCCGACCGAGTCGGACAGGGGAAAGGCCGGGACCAGGGGCGTGCGAAGCACATGCGGACGAATTTTCTCGTGCGCTGCCTCGATGGCGGACAAGGGAATGTGTGCATCTGTCATGGTGCGCGCAGAATAAGCACGCACCACCGGTTCGAACAAGATAACCGGCGGGTCTTTTCGGCAATTGCCGCCATTCGGTTTCGGTGATACTGCGCAGCGGTCAGATTTTGGGGGCGGAACGACAGAAATGAACAGCATCACCCGGTTGTCGGCATCGGAATTGGCGGCGCGGATGCGATCCGGCGCGCTGACCTGTGCCGAGGTCATGGCCGCCTTCACGGATCGGATCGGCCGGTTGAACGGGCGGGTCAACGCGATCATTCAATCGGATCTCGATGCCGCGATGCGTGCCGCCGAATCGGCGGACCGGGACCGCGCCGATGGGCGGGCGCAGGGGGCGCTGTTCGGCGTGCCTGTCGCGATCAAGGACAATTTCGATGTCGCCGGTTTTCGCACGACCTATGGTGCCAAGGCGCTGCGCGACAACTGGCCGGAATCGGACAGCCTGCATGTCCAGCGCATGAAAGCCGCCGGCGCCATCGTCGTGGGCAAGACCAATATGCCGGAATTCGCCTTCGGGGCCGATACCGACAACGCCCTGTGGGGACGGACGCGCAATCCCTACGCGCTGGATCGGACGGCGGGCTCCAGTTCGGGCGGGGCCGGCGCGGCGCTGGCGCTGGACCTCGTGCCGCTGGCGGACGGAACCGACCTGGGCGGATCGACCCGCATTCCGGCATCCTGGTGCAATGTCGCGGGGTATCGCCCGTCGACCGGCGTCGTGCCGAAAGTGCCCAGCGTCGCCCCTTTCGACCGGCTGCATGTCATGGGGCCGATGGCAAGGCGGGTCGACGATCTGCGCCTGATGCTGTCGGTAGTGTCCGGACCCGATCCGCGCAGCCCCATCGCGCCGCCCTTCGGCCCGGAAGAGTTCGATGCGCCATTGACGGGGAACCTGTCCGGCATGCGGATCGCCTTTTCGGTCGGCTCCGCCGCCTTCACCATCGACCCGGCGGTGACCCGGGCGCTGGCACCCTGCGCCGATGCACTTTCGGATGCCGGCGCCGCCGTGGCGGAGGACGACCCGAATGTCGCCTTCATGGCGCGCAGTCAGCCGGTCTTCCGGGCGCTCTGCGCCGCCGAATATGCCGGCTGGGCGGTTGACGAATACGGGCTGGAACTGGGGCACGACATCCTGGATCTGGTCGCCCAGTCGCGTCACATGACGGGCTTTGAAATGGAGCGGGCCTATGCGGCGCGGGTCAAGGCCTGGCACATCCTGGCGGAATTCTTCACGCGCTATGACCTGATCTGCTGGCCGACGACCAGCGGCACCGCCTTTCGACCGGAAGAAACGGACCATGATGCCTATGACTGGGGCACGGTCTATATCAGTCCGGCGCTGGACCTGCCGACCGTTTCGGTACCCGGTGGCTTTACCGAAGCGGGCCTGCCCGTCGGGCTGCAGATCGTCGGTCCGCCCGGCAGCGACCGCAAGGTGCTGGAGGCGGCGGAGGCGGTCGAACGCGGCCTTCAGGTCTGGGCCCGCAATCCCCCCGTGGACCGGCCGGTCGTCGCCGCACCCGTGGCGGAATAACCGGCCGGCGCTACGGAAGGTCCTGATAGCGCTGACGCAGCAGGGCGTCGGATTTCAGCGCGGTGTCGATGCGATTGTAGGTGTCGACGCTCAGGCCGTTCTGTTCGATCGCGGCGGTCATCTGAATGCGCACAATGTCCTGTGCGGACTCATCCTCGGCGTCGACTTCGCCCCGCTCGACGCGGTTCTGCCATTCGTCCTTGATGGCCATGACCGTTGTCTTGGCGGTCTTGAAGGATTTCAGGGTTTCGTCGCTGATCTCTTCCCCGCTCTGCGCGGTGACGAGGCTGCCGGCGGATTCCATTCCCGCAACGTGATGGGGCTGCCACGGATAGGCTGTGGCAGGATCGGCGGTGAGGAGTGCGGGCAGGGTGGCGAGCGCCAGGGCGCCCGCGATCAACAGGGCTTTCCAATCGGCTCCGGTCGGGGCCGGGGGAAGATTGGCCATCGCGTGATTCATGCTGGTCATTGCGTCCTCTCATCACGGCTTGAACCTTCGAACCGGCACCGGCCGGTCCACGGGTATTCCGAAGAGAAGATGCAAAAAGGGCCGAAAAAGTTCCCGGCGTGTCAGTCGGATTCCGGCGCAGGCGTCAGATTCAGCAACCGTTTCTTGACGTCCCGTTCGCTGCGATCAAAGCGGCGGACGACTTCTTCACAGTAGGAATTGAAACGGCAGACCTCCTCGAACAGGCGCGTGTCGTGGCGCACGCTGTCCACCGCGTCCATCAGGAATCCGAACGAAACCGTGTCGATCTCCGTGCGCTCGAACCCGCCGCGGGCAATGACCTGACCGACATAGTGGGTCAGGAACAGGGTCTCGGCCAGTTCCCGATCATGCTCGTCGGCGGTCTTCTCGACAATGTCGAAGCCTTCCCGGCGCAGCATGCTGCGGATCGGCTCGACGGTCTCATCGGGCAGATTGGTTTCGGTGATGACGATGCGGAAGCCGGTGACGTCGCCGCCCTGCTTGGTATAGCTCTCAGGCCCGAACATCGGGTGGGTGCAGATATGCGGCTGCCCCGGCACGATGGCCCGGATCAGATCGCCGGTATGGCGTTTGACCGTTGCGACATCGATCAGGATCGTTTCGGGGCGCAGCAGATCCTTGATCGCGTGCAGCGTTTCCTCATAGACCCCGATCGGCACGCAGAGCAGCAGCGCGTCGCTGTCCACCGCCTCTTCGAATGTCGTGAAGACGCCGTCGCCCGGCTTGCGGCTGCGGGTATGGACACGCACGGTCACGTCGGGGATGAACCGTTCCGCCATACGATGCAGAAAGGCCCCGAAATGCCCATATCCCAAAATGCCCAGCGTGAAATTCGCCACTGTACCGGTACCCGTCGCGTTGAAACCCAGCGTGCTTATCGGTTCCGTCCGGGATAGGCAACTGGTCTGCGCCGTCCGGCCCGCGTCGATGGAACCGTTGGACTCATCGTTGTGCAGTGCGGTATTGTGGGCGGATAAAGATAAGGGAGTGGAACGTGATGGCCGAGTTCGGCAAGAAGACGCTGGCGGATTGGGAAGCCCTGTTGGAGAAGGAATCCAAGGGCAAGACCGCCGCCGACATGACCTGGCAATCGCCCGAAGGCATCGGCATCAAGCCGGTCTATACCGAGGCCGACCTCGACGGGCTGGAGCATACCGGCTCGCTGCCCGGATTCGCCCCCTTCACCCGCGGACCGAAGGCGTCGATGTATGTCGGGCGTCCCTGGACCGTGCGCCAGTATGCCGGCTTCTCAACTGCCGAAGACTCCAACGCCTTCTACAAGCGCAATCTCGCCGCCGGTCAGAAGGGCCTGTCCGTCGCCTTCGATCTGGCGACCCACCGCGGCTATGACAGCGACCATCCCCGCGTCGTTGGCGATGTCGGCAAGGCCGGCGTGGCGATCGACAGCGTCGAGGACATGAAGATCCTGTTCGACGAGATCCCGCTGGACGAGATGTCGGTTTCCATGACCATGAACGGCGCGGTCCTGCCGGTACTGGCAGGCTATATCGTCGCCGCCGAGGAGCAGGGCGTCGGGCCGGAAAAACTGTCCGGGACGATCCAGAACGACATCCTCAAGGAATTCATGGTCCGAAACACCTATATCTACCCGCCGGACCCGTCGATGCGCATCGTCGCCGACATCATCGAATACACCGCCGAACACATGCCGCGGTTCAATTCGATCTCGATTTCCGGCTATCACATGCAGGAGGCCGGAGCGACCCTGACCCAGGAACTGGCCTTCACGCTGGCCGACGGGCTGGAATATGTCCGCGCCGCCCAGGCCAAGGGGCTGGATGTCGACAAGTTCGCCCCGCGTCTCAGCTTCTTCTTCTGCATCGGCATGAACTTCTTCATGGAGGTCGCGAAGCTGCGCGCCGCGCGCTTCCTGTGGGCCGATCTGATGCAGAAGCATTTCCAGCCGAAGGATCCGCGCTCGCTGATGCTGCGAACCCACTGCCAGACCTCGGGCTGGTCCCTGACGGAGCAGGATCCCTACAACAACGTCGTGCGCACCGCCGTCGAGGCATTGGCCGCTGCGCTGGGCGGAACGCAGTCGCTGCATACCAACGCCTTTGACGAGGCGATCGGCCTGCCGACCGATTTCTCCGCCCGGATCGCCCGCAACACGCAGCTGATCCTGCAGGAGGAAACGCATATCACGAAGACCGTCGATCCGCTGGCCGGCTCCTACTATGTCGAAAGCCTGACCGGCGAAATGATCGCCGAGGCGCGCAAGCTGATCGACGAGGTCGAGGCGATGGGCGGCATGACCAAGGCCGTCGACACCGGCTGGCCGAAGATGAAGATCGAGGAAAGCGCCGCCGCCCGTCAGGCCCGCATCGACCGGGGCGAGGAAACCATCGTCGGCGTCAACAAGTACCGCCCGGCGGAAAAGGACGAGATCGACGTTCTGGACATCGACAATTCCAAGGTCCGCGACGGCCAGGTCGCGCGTCTGAAGAAGATCCGCGAAACCCGCGACGAGGCCGCCTGCCGCGCCGCGCTGGAGGCGATCACCCAGGCGGCGGAAAGCGGCGAGGGCAACCTCCTCGACCTGTCGGTCAAGGCGACCCGCGCCCGCGCCACGGTCGGTGAAATCTCCGACGCCATGGAAAAGGCCTTCACCCGGCACCGCGCGGTGATCCGCTCCATCACCGGCGTCTACGGCTCCGCCTATGAAGGGGATGCAGGCTTCATGCAGATTCAGAAAGACATCGAAGGCTTCGTCGAACGCCAGGGCCGCCGGCCGCGCATGCTGGTGGTCAAGATGGGCCAGGACGGCCACGACCGTGGCGCCAAGGTCATCGCCACCGCCTTCGCGGATATTGGCTTCGACGTCGATATCGGCCCGCTGTTCCAGACCCCGGAAGAGGCCGCCAACCAGGCCATCGAGGCCGACGTCCATGTCATCGGCGTCTCCAGCCAGGCCGCCGGCCACAAGACCCTGGTCCCGCAACTGATCGATGCCCTGAAGGCCCAGGACGCCGGTGACATCCTCGTCGTCTGCGGCGGCGTCATCCCGCCCCAGGACTACGATTTCCTCCTGAAAGCCGGCGCGTCGGCCATCTACGGCCCCGGTACCAACATCCCGGCAGCGGCGGGGGAAATCCTGCAACTCATCGAAAAAGCGGTAGCGGCACAGGCGGCGGAGTAGGCCCTCACCCAACCCTTCTCCCCGAAGGAGAGGGTAATCTATTGAAAAGACTGTTTGGGGCTTGTGGTCGGAAAAAATTAGGTTACGATAGTCACAATCCGGAAAGTGCGGTTGGCGCTCTTGTGCAAGGGTAACGACTGTTACTTTAACTGGAGTTTCTAATTCTTGCCTTTTCGACAGATGTCATGTAAGAATTAGATAATTGAGGTTGGATTTGTCCGCCCGCTTGGTCCTTCCTAGGCGGGCTTTTTCTTGTCGAGGACAAAGTTGGCCTTTTCAGCAATCGGGTGGATTGCACGCCGTTCCCCAAAAGAACTGGGATTAACCGAGAATGGAAACCATTCTCGGCTGGGCACTATGCCTGATCCGGTGTGTGCTAAAACTGCTGGTACCGAAGAAAACGAAGACAAGACTTCGGATGCGAAAGATCAAGCTTCGGTTCCGCGATTTTAGCTACACCAAGATCGAGCATTTCGACTAGCCGGATACGCAACGCTTCTATACCGCATGACTTTGCGGTTTAAAGGTCGATAGTTGCGGCGAAGACTCGTATCTATAATGTTCATGTTTTGTTCTTTTTTTGCAACGTGAAGTATGGGTGTTCGATGAACGGTTCAGACGGGAGGAGAACCAAGGTGAGGGGGCTACGGCACTGTCACGACCGCAATCCGGGTGACCGTCCGCTCGGGCCCGGTCAGCGTCACTCTTCCCGTATACCGTCCCGCCGGCCAGCCGCCTGGTGGGGTCTTTCGGCCGATGAAGTTGAACTGACGGGCCTTGGTTTCCGGCATGGGGAAAGTGTCCTCGACGAGGACCGCGCCGTCCGGGCCCTCGATCCGCAGGGCGAGGACGGAGCCGGCGGGGACGCCGTAGATGGTGGCGTAGAAGACCAGGGCCGGCGCGTCGCGCGGCAGGGTTTCCGGCGCCGGATTGGCCTGGGCGTCGCGGACCTTCAGCGGGCCCGGGGCGAAACCGGCATGGCGGATGAAGCTGGGCGCGTACTCCCCGAAGGCGGCGAGCGCGGTGTCGGTCCAGAGCGGCGCACCGACCCGGCAGGCGGCGGGATTGTCGGGGCTGCGGCCGAGGAACGGGTCCAGGACCGTGCCGTCCTTTTCGAGCTGGAAATGCAGATGCGGTGTCTCGCTGGCGCCGGAACTGCCGATGGCGCCCAGCATTGTGCCCGCCGTGACGCGCTGGCCCGCGCGGACGGCGATGCTGCCCCTCTTCAGGTGGCAGTATTGCGTGGTCCAGCCGCCGCCATGGTCGATGCGCACGCCGTTGCCGCATTCCCGTCCCTTCGTGAAGTCCGTTTCCCGATCCATGCGGTTGTCCGGTTCTCCGTCGCGGGTTCCAAGGACCGTCCCGTCGGCGGCGGCGCGGACGGGCACGTTCGATGCCATGGCCGCAGGGTCGAGCAATGCGATATCAGTTCCCTCATGCCCGGCATAGGTCCGCGGTCCGCAGCTATGGTCCCGATAGTCCGGGCCCGAATCGAGGTCGACATGGCTCAGAATCCAGCAGCCTTGGCCGATGGCGCAATCCGCCGGATAGGACAGGGCCGGCGGCTGTTGCGCGGCGAGGGGCGTGCCGGCGACAAGGGCGATCAGGATGACGAGTGCATGAAGGACGAAATTCTGCATGCCGCCACACTACCTGTGCCCCGCCGCGGGCCCTAAGGATTTGTTAATCGGTCGGGCCCATCCTGCCCTGTGCGACAGTGTGGTGACGCGGGGAATGAACGGATTGGGAGGCGGCCCGTGAACAGGTATTCAAGCCGGATTGCCGATATCGGAAGTCTTGCGTCCGGCCCCATGAAGGTGGTTCTGGATCACTGGAACGCGGTGCGCGGGGCATCGGCAATGCCCTCGGGTGAGGCGGTCCTGGCGGGCGGACGGCTGCCGGCGACGCCGCATTGCGTACAGATCGACGTGCCGGAGCGGCTTGGCGACATGTCCTTCCGGATGTTCGGATCCGGTCTGACCCTCGCCGTCGGCCGGGATTACACCCATTACCGCATCCTGGATCTGGAACCGTCGGACTACGCGGATCTGGTTTTCCGCGACTATTCCGAGGTCGCACACTGCGCCGTGCCAGTGCTGCGCGAGGTGCGGGCGGAATCGGATGGCGACACAAGGTGTTACCAGCGCCTCGTCCTGCCCCTGGGACAACGCGAGGACCGCGTCGACGGGCTGCTGGCGGTTTCTGCCATCAACCGCAGGTTCTGGGGCGCGGTGCTGGAGGATCGAGCCGCCATCCCGCCCGTCATGACCGAAATGGTCGGCGGTGCCGAACCCGCGGTTCCAGCCGCGCCGGCCGCTTGAGATGCCGGCGCACTAGGCGGTCAGGGCGAGGAGGAGATAGCTCGCCATCCCGAACAGAGCGGTCAGGCTGAGGCTCATGAACAATCCACGCAGGCCGGTCTGCCGGGTCAGATAGGCCGCGCTATGGCCAAGGCGCGCTGCGGCGAAACCGGTGATCCAGAGATACGCCGCCAGCGCCGGGGGCGAGACCAGCGCGAAGAGCGGGGCCAGCAGCGCGAAATAGACGGTGTTTTCGGTCAGATTGCGGTGCGCGTTCAACCGGCGCTCCAATGCGTCCCGCGCCGTCGGGTCGGCGTCGCGTGCCAGGACAGCATCTTCGCCCAGTTCCTCCGGCGTTGTGGCGATGCCGTGGCGCAGGCGGGTCAGTTCCGTCGCGGTCATCAGCCAGGCGTGGTTCACCAGCAGCAGCGCGGCGGCGATGGCGAGCGCGATCAGTGTCGTGCTGTCCGGCAGGGACGGTCTGGCTGGGGCAATACCGATTGCAAACAGATTCACCGCCGTTGCGATCAGTGCCAGCGCGACCGGATAGCCGCAGATGATGCGCGCGATGCGGCGCTTCCGAGGGGAGAGGTCCGGGGGCATGTGGGACGGCTTTCCGCTTCAATGGGATTCTGGAATGCGCGGAGACCCTAGCGGGAGTCGATGCTCATCGCCAGGATCGCGCTGATCTCCGACAGGGATCGGCCGCTTTCGGCCGCCCATTGATCGAAGGCGGCCTGAATGGCTGACAGTGCCTTCTTGGACGTGGCCGCACCGTCGATCACGCCTTCGGCGGTCAGGCGTGCGACGACATCGTTTGACAGGATGAAGGCCGGCAGGCCGAGATTGCGCAGGACCCGCTGGCCCGTGACACCGCCGAGGCGGCTGCCTTCCTTTTTCAGCCGGTCGAGCAGCAGGATGTAGTCTGTCGGCGGGTAGGCCGCGAGAGCCCGGGCGGCGCTGCCATGTTCCTGCGCAAGGGAGAGCAGGAAGCCTGCATTTTCCGGCACGCTCTTCACCTTGGCCGGGTTTCGAACGATGCGCGGATCGGCCAGCAGGGCCTCGATCTCCTCGTCATGGATCATGGCGCAGCGGTTGGGGGCGAAACCGTGGAAAGCGGCCTCGAAGCCGGGCCATTTCTGATCGATGACTTTCCAATGGAACCCCGCCTGAAAGATGCATCGTGTCATCTCCGCCAGGATACGGTCGTCCGGAATCCTGGCGATATCCGCCGATGGCTTCGGCAGGCGCGCATTCAGGGCCGCCGCGCCGCCGTGACGGTCGGCCGCGATGGCGAAGATTTCTTCGAAACTACGCATGGTCCCCTCCCTGAAGCGCGATCCCGGATAGATGGGGTGGGCGCGGAAAAAAGGCGCACAAAATTTCGTGAGCCAGGCATTTCCTATCCCGCATGGGACTTGCGGTATCGTTCCGCCTTGGCGCGGTTGCCGCAGGCGGACATGCGGCACCAGCGGCGGCCGACGCCACGGGCCTTGTCGAGAAACAGCCAGGAACAGCGACCGCATTCCTTGAGCCGCGCAAGCTCCGGCCCCTGAAGCAGGTCCCAGAGCATCAGGACGATGCGATACCGGGCGAGATCGGCGCCCGCGCGGTCCGGGTCGACCTGCCACGCATAATGTGCCGTCGCCGGATCCGGACGGGCGCAGGCGATGGCGTCGCGGATATCGGCCTCGAAATCGCGCGGCAGGGCCGGCGGCACCGCGTCCCCGGTACCGCGTGCGGCGGCAATGGCACTGAAGACATGATGGGCCCGCTCCCGGAAATCGATCAGGGCGGCGAAGGCGCGATCTGCGCCGGCGTCCCTGGCGAAGACCGTGACTTCCGGTGCCGAAAGGATGCCAGCGAACTGCAGCCACGACAGGGCGGTCGGCCAGTCCGGGATTTGCGTGCGGCTGCGGGTCTTGTCGATGTCTTCGACCGTGTTCAGGAAATCCAGCCCACGGTGCTCCGCGATGAGGTCGTCTGCGCTCCAGGTCATGAAAGTAACCTATAAACGGTTTTTGTGGGTTGACAATGGCGATTGAGAGAGTAACCGTTAATTATAGAAAAAAAGGTTATAAGGGAATTGGACATGCTGACGCTGGATCAACGTTTCGACTTTCGCGGCCGTCCGGTGGCCTGGGGCAAGATGGGGGAGGGCGATCCCCTGGTGCTGATCCACGGGACGCCGTTTTCGTCCCAGGTCTGGCGGCGGATCGCACCGCATCTGGCGCAGCGCTATCGCGTCTATTTCTTTGATCTGCTTGGCTATGGCCAATCGGATATGACGGCCGGGCGCGATGTGTCCCTGGCGGTGCAGAACGAGCTGCTAGCCGCGCTTTTCCGGCACTGGAACCTGGAGCGTCCGGAGGTGCTGTGCCACGATTTCGGCGGTGCGACGGCGCTTCGGGCGTATTACCTGAACGGGCTGCGGTATCGCCGCATGACGATCTTTGATGCGGTAGCCGTCTCGCCCTGGGGATCGCCCTTCGTACAGCATGTTCGCGATCACGAGGCGGCCTTTGCGGGGGGCCCGGCCTATATTCACGACGCCATGCTGCGGGCCTATCTTCGCGGTGCCGCCTATCAGCCGTTGCGTGAAGAGGCACTGACGGCCTATTCCGCGCCATGGACCGGTCAGACCGGGCAGGCCGCCTTCTATCGCCAGATCGCCCAGATGAAACAGGCCTATACCGATGAGGTCGAGGACGCCTATGGCCCGATGGAGGGTGCGGTGCAGGTGCTTTGGGGAACGGCGGATGACTGGATCCCGCTGTCCCAGGGCAAGAAGCTGGCCGACCGGATCGCCGGCGGACGCCTGACCGCCATCCCTAATGCCGGCCATCTGGTTCAGGACGACGCCCCGGAAGCCATCGTCGCGGCGGTGTTGAATGGGTGATCCGACGGCGACCGCGAAACCTTGAACCATGCCGCCAAGTTCTGCACATGGTAGTCGCTGGACGAGGACGGATTGGACGATACGGCCAAGGTCGACCTCGTGGTCGGCAAGTGGCTCGGCGGGTAGGAGGCTGCTAGCCTACTGCGTCCAGAAACGCCGCGAGCACCGGTGAGGGGCGCTTTGTGTCGCGGGTGATCAGCGCAAAGCCCTGTTCGTAGCGGGTCAGATCCTTGCGAAGAGGCCGCAGAATGCCGGAGGCCTCCCAAGTATGGGTGTATTGTTCCGGCAGGCGGCCGAGATAGCGGCCGGTCTGGAGAAGGATCAGGATTGCCTCCAGATTGCTGGCGCTGGCCGCCGGGCGGGTGCGATAGGGGCGGTCGGTGGAATGCGCCGTGTCCAGAAGGCTGAGCCCGACATAGGGATGATCGGTCAGATCGCGTTCGGTGATATCCGCGTCCGGCCGGACGAACAGAGGATGCCCGCGTCCGCAGTAGATATACTGCACCTCCCGCGCAATCTCGCGGTAGGTCAGGCCGGACCGCTTGCGGTGCTGGCCGATGAAGGCGGCGTGGAGCGTTCCGTCTAGAACACGGCGTTCCATTTCCTCTGAACTCATGACCGACAGGGTGACATGGACATCCGGCGCGGCATCGCGGAACCGGGCCAGCGTTTCGGCAATCGGGACGTCGGGCAGGGTCAAGATGCCGTCGATCACCGCAACATGCAGGTCGCCGACCAACCGGTTTCCGGCGCCGGATACACGGGCCTCGAACGCAGCCACCGCCCCCATCAGGCGCTGCGCCTCCTGATAGACGAGGCGCCCTTCCTCCGTCAGGGCGAAACCACCGCGCCCCCGTTCGCACAGGCGCAGTCCCAGTCGGGTCTCCAGGTTCGCGATATGGGTCGAAATGGTGGAGCGGGCGATGTCCAGTTCAGCCTCCGCCGGGGTAAATCCGCCGCATTCGACGACCGTCGCAAAAACGCGCAGGAGCCGGATATCGGTATCGCCGAGGCTGCCGGTAAAGGAAGGTTTGATCATTATGTCGGTATTTATCGACGTTTAGTTCTATACAGCGCTATTTATAGACGTTTTGGCGTGGCGTACAACAGTTTGGAACGAGGAAGAGCGCCAAGCCTGTGTCTCTTGGGCGGTGGCGTAGCAACTGGGAGATCCGTCATGGAAGATTTCGTCGGACGCAAGAACCTGATCCCGCGCGACCGGATGCGGGAACTGACCAAGCGGTCGGATCTGCGCGGCTGGATACAGACGATCAGCCATTTCGGGGCGATCCTGCTGGCCGGAACCGGCCTGTATTTCACCTTGAATACCGAGGGGGTCAGTCAGTGGTGGGCCGTCCCGTTCTTCTGTATCCTGGGGATCCTGCTGAACTACCTGTTCGCGGCCCAGCATGAATACAATCACTACACCGCCTTCAAGACCCGCTGGCTGAACGATGTCTTCAACCGCATTACCGGGTTCATTCAGCTCTATCCGCGCGACTATGAACGCTGGTATCATTTCGAACATCACCGGCATACCCAGGACTGGGACAACGATCCGGAACTGATCAGCCGGGGCGGCCCCTACACGCTGGGCAGCTATCTGCCCTATCTGTTCGGGCTGACCTACTGGACCGGCCGCATTCAGCGCCTGTTCATCGTCGCGTCCGGCAAGACGGCCCATTACTTCACCGACAAGCAGAAGCAGAAGGTCGTGGCCGAACATCGCTGGCATCTGGCGGGCTATGCGCTGGTTGCGGCGGCGTCTGTCTATCTGGAGACCTGGGCGGCGGTGATCTATTGGATCGGCCCGTTGTTCACCATGAAGGTGTTCCAGAATGTGCAGAACGTGACGGAACATACCGGTCTGACCCATCTGCAGGACACGGTGCACAACACGCGGACCATCAAGACCTGGTGGATTTTCCGCTGGATGGCCTGGAACATGCAGTATCACACGGCCCACCACACCTTCCCGGCCGTGCCCTTCTTCAACCTGCCGGCGCTGCATGCCGAACTGGTGAAACATGCGGGATACGAGCCGCCCTCCACCGGCTATCTGGCCTTTCAATACCGCTTCATCCGGCAATTGATCAAAGGGCCGGAGACCCGTGACGGCATCGCCGAGATCGACAGTTCCACCGCCCATGTGGAACCCGCCGAATGACCCAGAAGCTGAAAGTCTATCAGTCGCGCTGGGCCATGGAACTGCGCCGTCCGGACGGGGTCGAGCGCAGCGATGAGGAAGCCTTCGAAATGGTCGCCGAGGCAGGCTTCGACGGGATGTGCCTGGACCTTGGCGCGTCCGAGATCGATGTCGCCAAGGCAACCCTGCCGCTGTTCCGCAAGCATGGTCTGGGCTGCATGATCAATGCCTTTCCGAACACGCTGGAAGACCTGCAGCCGGTTCTGGACATGGCGAAGGAATTCGAGGCCGATTACGTCAACATCATCGGCCAGGTCATGCCCTTTACCGTCGAGGAAGGGGAGACCGTCGTGCGCCATTGGATGGCGATGGCCGACCGGGCGGGGGTGCCGATCCTGTTCGAAACGCACCGCAATTGCATCACGAACGACCTGTTCTATACGCTGCAATTGATGGATCGGGTGCCGAACATGCCGATCTGCGCCGACCTGTCCCATTACATCGTCGATCGGGAATTCTGGTTCCCGTTGAGCGACGGCGATCAGGCCCTGATCCGACGCATCCTGGAACGCGCCGACAGCTTTCAGGGCCGCATCGCGGGTCGCGAACAGGTCCAGCTTCAGATCGATTTCCCGCAGCATCAGAAATGGGTCGAGCAGTTCAAGGCCTGGTGGGCCGAAGGCTTCCGATCCTGGAAATCCCGCCATGCTGCGGATGACACGATGATCTTCCTGACCGAGCTGGGGCCGCCGGAATATGCCATTACCGGGCCGGACGGTTTTGAACTGTCCGATCGCTGGGAAGAGGCGCTGAAGATCAAGGGCTGGGTTGAGGAGATCTGGGCCGCGACCTGAGGCAACGCCGCGCAAGCCGGGATTCATGTCGTGGGGCGGCGCCGTCTGCCCTTGGTCGACGCCGCATCCAACCCGCGGCATGAATCCCGCCTTGCGCGGCGGCATTCCCGGTCATGTACCCCCAAGGCACCTGCTTTCGCAGGACCCCTCAATGAGTCTTTACGCGGACTCGGAAACCCGCATCGTTGTAGGCGCTAGAGCGTCCAGTAGCGCATTTCCTCGGGAACGCCGCGGCTGCGCCAGATCGCCTTGATGTCGGCGACGAGGCCGCCCGGCTTGAGCAGCCGACGCAGCGACAGCGACAGGAAACCCGAATGGCCCACGGCGCCGACGACGGCGTCATAGCCGCCGGCCGGTTCGGCGATCAGGCCGATACCGTATTCCCGGCGGGTCTCTTCCGGGTCGGCCATCGGGTCAAAGACGTCGACATCGTGGCCATGCTCCTGCAGGCGGCGCACCAGATCCACGACCTTGGAATTCCGGATATCCGGCACGTTTTCCTTGAAGGCGATGCCCAGAACCAGAACGTTGGATTCCGGCTTCAATTCGGCATGAATCCGGTCGGCGATCTTTGGGGCCATGCCGTCATTGATTGCCCGGCCCGCCAGGATGACGCGCGGCTCGATGTTCAGGCACTGCGCGGCATGGGCGAGATAATAGGGGTCGACGCCGATGCAATGGCCACCGACAAGTCCCGGTGAGAAGGGCAGGAAGTTCCACTTCGTGCCCGCGGCCTCCAGCACGTCATGGACGGACAGACCCATCTCGCCGAAAATATGCGTGATCTCGTTGACGAAGGCGATGTTGATATCGCGCTGGGCATTCTCGATCACTTTCGACGCTTCGGCCGTTCGGATGTCCTTGGCGATGTAGATATTGCCGTTGTTCATCGTGCCGTAGATCTTGGCCAGAAGGTTCGCGACCTTCTCCGTCTGACCGGCGACGACCTTGGTGATCTGGTCCACCGTGTGAACCTTGTCGCCGGGATTGATGCGCTCCGGCGAGTAGCCCAGGAAGAAGTCCCGGCCGGAAACCAGATCGGATTCCCGCTCCAGGATCGGGCCGCAGACTTCCTCCGTCACGCCGGGATAGACGGTGGATTCGAACACCACGACCGACCCCATGCGGATGCGCTGGCCCACCATGCGACTGGCCGATTCGATGGCGCGCAGGTCGGGTTTGTTGTCCGGTCCGACCGGTGTCGGCACGGTGATGATGTGGATATGCGCTTCTTCCAGGAAACTGTCGTCGGCAATGTATTGAAGCTTGGAATCCGCCAGTTCACCGCGCGTCAGTTCCCCTGTGCGATCATGATAATCGCGCAGTTCGGCTATTCGCTTCTTGTCGATGTCGAAACCCATGACATCGAAGTGGCGGGCCAGGGCGACCGCCAGCGGCAGGCCGACATAGCCCAGTCCGATGACGGCGATTGTGGGGTTTTCAAACATGCGGGTCGCTGTCCCTTTACAGTCTTCTTGGCACAGGTCGTTGTATCGGCCCCGGCTGCGCTCCTGTCAATTCCGGGCGAGCCAGGCGATCAGGTGGGTGATGCCACCGATCAGCAACAGGATGAGAACGATGCGCCGGAAATTGCGATCGCTGGTTCGGCGATAGGTGGTAATGCCCAGGATCGAACCGCCGGCGGCGCAGGCGAAGGCGATCAGGGCTTCGGTTCCGGCAACGGGATCGAACCGGTCGTACAGGCCGTGCCCCGCGACCGACAGCCCCAGGATGACAAGGTTGAACGGTTGGTAGACGCCGCGCTGTTCATCCTTCGGCCAGCCGCGCAGGCCCGCCCAGATGGTCGGCAACGGCCCGGAAACGCCGGAAAGTCCGCCCAGGAATCCCCCTCCGAAACCGACGGCGCCGTCGGCCGGGCGACCGCCGCCGGCAATAACCGGCGGACGGCGCACCGCCAGTCCATAGGTGCAGTAGAGGATCAGGAAGGCGCCCAGGCCGGCCTTCGCGGCATCGCCGCTGAGGACCGAAAGGGCGGCCACACCGATCGGCAATCCGATCAGGCCGCCCAGCAGAAACGGCCAGACACGGCGCCAGACGATGCCCTGACGGATATAGGTCAGCGTGATCAGATGGCTGAGAACAGCGATGGAGGCGGCCATGGGCACTGCGATCTGCGGTGTCGTGACATGCAGCCAGAAAGCCAGCGCGGTCAGCGCCGTTCCCAGACCTGTCAGACCGGACACGAACCCGGCCGCACCGGCCCCCAGAGCGAATATGAGAAGCGCGCTTCCATCCATGGCGCGAAGAGGCTAGGTTCCGCCCATATCCCGGTCAATCACGGAAATGGAGGACACATGCCGGTCCTGGACCTCGCCTATTCCGAAATCGGTGACGGCGCGCCACTGGTGGTGCTGCACGGCCTGTTCGGCAACAAGCGGAACTGGGGCGCGATCGCCAAGTCCCTTGCCGGGACGTATCGGGTGATCACGGTCGATCTGCGCAATCATGGCGAATCACCCTGGGATCCGGACATGGCTTACCCGGTCATGGCCCGCGATGTGGCGGGGCTGATCGAGAAACTGGTCGGCGGCCCGGCCCATGTCATCGGCCATTCCATGGGCGGCAAGACCGCGATGATGCTGGCCTTCGAACGGCCCGAGCTGATCGATCGTCTGGTCGTCGCCGACATTCCGCCCGCGCCGCGTGACAGCGGGCTGATGGCCTATGTCGAGGCCATGCGCGGATTGGATACGGCGTCGATGACACGGCGTGCGGAGGCGGAGACCGCGCTGGAGCCGCATATATCCGAGCGCATGATCCGCACCTTCCTGGTTCAGAACCTTACGCCTGCCGAGGATGGCGGTCTGACCTGGAAGCTCAATCTGGAGGCAATCCGTGACCAGATGCCGGTCATCGAAGGCTTTCCCGATGTTGACAGCGACGATGCCTTTCCGCGGCCGGCGCTGCACATCGTCGGCGCCAATTCAGAATACGTGCTGCCGCGCCACCAAGCCGAGATCGAGCGATTGTTCCCGCATGCTGAGATCGAGGCGATCCCCGATGCCGGCCACTGGCTGCATGCCGAACAACCCGCCCTGTTCACCGAGGCCGTCCGGACCTTTCTGTCGTGAGGTC
This sequence comes from Alphaproteobacteria bacterium, assembly GCA_033344895.1. NCBI lineage: Bacteria > Pseudomonadati > Pseudomonadota > Alphaproteobacteria > Alphaproteobacteria bacterium. The sequence goes on along the minus strand of JAWPMN010000001.1, from coordinate 605,920 downwards.
GTCCCCGCAGGATGTTCTGGCCGGTGTATTCGGCTTCCAGGGATTTCGCCCGGGCCAGGAAGAAATCGTCGATCGGCTGCTGGCCGGGACGAATACCCTGACCGTCATGCCGACCGGCGCGGGCAAGTCATTGTGCTATCAGGTGCCGGCGCTGATCTTCGACCGTCCCACGGTTGTCGTCTCGCCGCTGGTCGCGCTGATGGACGATCAGGTAGCGGGTCTGCGGGCCAATGGCGTAGACGCGGCCTGTATTCATTCCGGCCAGAGCCGGGACCGGAATGTCGACGAATGGATGAAGGTCCGGAACGGATCGGCGAAGCTGCTCTACATGTCGCCGGAACGGCTGATGACCGATCGCATGCTGGCGGCACTGGAACGTTTGAATCCCGCCATGTTCGTGGTCGATGAGGCCCACTGCATTTCGAAATGGGGCGCAAGCTTCCGCCCGGAATATGAAATGCTGTCCGCGCTGACCGACCGTTTCCCCGATGCCACCATGGCGGCTTTCACCGCAACGGCGGACAATGCCACGCGACGCGATATCGCGGAGAAGCTGTTCCGATCGCGCGGGGATACGGTGGTGCACGGCTTCGATCGACCGAATCTGACCCTGGGCGTGACGCCGAAGACCCATTGGAAGAAGCAGTTGATGACTTTCCTGGATTCGCGGCGCGGGCAGGCCGGGATCGTCTATTGCCTGTCGCGGCGCATGACGGATGAAGTCGCCGAAATGCTGACGGGCGAGGGCTTCAGGGCGTTGCCCTATCACGCCGGTCTGGCGCCGGAGATCCGCAAGGAGAACCAGGACGTCTTCATGACCGAAGAGTCGGTGATCATGGTCGCGACCATCGCTTTCGGCATGGGAATCGACAAGCCGGACATCCGTTTCGTCTTTCATCTGAACCTGCCTGGCAGCATGGAAGCCTACTATCAGGAGATCGGCCGCGCCGGACGCGACGGCAATCCGTCCGAAGTGCAGATGCTGTTCGGCCTGGACGACATTCGCATGCGCCGCCAGTTCATCGATCAGGACGGCGAGAACGCTGAGCACAAACTGCGCGAGCACAAAAGGCTGGACGCGCTGCTGGCCTATTGCGAGGCGACGCGCTGTCGCCGGGCGGCGTTGCTGTCCTATTTCGGGGAAGAAAGCGATGCCTGCGGGAATTGCGATACCTGCCTCGATCCGCCGGTCCTGATCGACGGGACACGGGAGGCGCAGATGCTGTTATCCGCCGTTGCGCGGACCGGGCAGTCATTCGGTGCCGCCCATATCATCGATATCCTGCGGGGGGCAAAGACGGCCAAGATCGAAGAGCGCGGTCATGACAGCCTGCCGACCTTCGGTGTCGGAGCCGGCCACGACAAACCCTTCTGGCAGGCCTTTATCCGTCAGGCCGTCGCCGGCGGCTATCTGTCGATCAACATCGAAGGGTATGGCGGCCTGGTGCTGACCCGGAAGGGCGACGCCGTCCTGAAGGGAGAGGAAAGCTTCACCTATCGCGAAATTCCGAAGACCGCGAAGTCGGCACGATCGGAACGCCGCAGCAAGGTCGAAATGGATACCAGCGACATCGATGGCGACCTGCTGGCCTCCCTGAAGGCACTGCGCCGCGATCTGGCGGCGGAACGCAATGTGCCGGCCTACATCGTCTTCGGCGATGCGACCCTGATCGACATGTGCCGCATGCGCCCGGAGACATTGGATCAGATGTCGCTGGTCAACGGCGTCGGCCCGAAGAAGCTGCAGGATTTCGGCCCGGCCTTCCTGCGTGCGCTGGCCGCCGGGGCAGCCTGACCGGGTTCAGTCCTTCAACAGCCTTTCCAGCATCGGACGATAGAACTCGATTGGCGGGGTCTTCAGATCCGGAACCTTCGCGCCGTCGTCGCAGCGTCGCAGGATCACCGCCTCCGCCAGGTGGGGGTGGGCGGCGAAGCGTTCCAGTTCCTCCCCCTGCATGGGACCGCCCTGTAATTCCAGGCTGCGGATCGATGCCGGGGACAGCCGGTCGAAATAGCTGGGTTCCACCGCGCAGAGATAGCGTTTGGCATCGACATGCAGGCGCACCGGCTCCGACACTTCCGGTGGGAAGAAGCGGGCCAGGAAATCGGCGCCGCAATCCTCATGCTGGGAGTCGATCCCATGCTCGGCACAATCCTCCGCGCAGGCGTGCAGGAAATGGCCGATATCGTGCATCAGGGCCGCTGCGGTCAGGCTGTCGCGGTTCTCCAACTGGTCGGCCATGACCGCGCATTGAATACCGTGTTCTCTCTGGCTGATCGGTTCGCCGATATAGTCGCGGTCGCCGATATGCCGGAACAGCTCAATGATGAAGTCAACCGCCGTGTCCGGGGAAACCGCGTCGGGGTGGGTCGGCAGGGTATCGGATATGGCGGTCATCCCTGGGACTCCTGATCGGATTGTCGGGATAGGACGGCGGCCATGCTGCGCAAGGCGTCCTTGTCGGCATAGCAGCCCTGAAGATGACGCGCGCCGCCGGTAAATCCGGTCCGGCCATGCAGCACGCGTTCATTGTCGAAGGTGACCAGATCGCCCGGGTCGAGGCGCAGCCGCATCTCGCCCTCCGGATCATGCAGCATGCCCGCGAACAGACGCAGCGCATCGTAATACTCCGCCATGACCTCGAACGGCAGGTCCAGCGGCGCCGCAGAGCGATTGTTGTATCGGACAGCGATGAGGCGTCCCTTGTCGTCGATCTCGATGCAGGGGGTCCGGTTCGTCAGATCGGCACCGGCATCGCGATAGCGGAACGGGGCCCGAAACCGGGTCAGAAGATCGAAGGCATCCGGCGCGGTTTGGCGCAGCTTCGCGGCGCAACGAAAGCCATCGACAAAGACCGACTCGCCACCGTCCGCCGCATTGGTCAGGCAATGCAACAACTGCAGGCCCGGAACAGGGGACCGGTAGGGATTGTCCGTATGAACGTTCAGGCCCACGGGCGTGTAGGCGAGGTTGATCGGCTGTGCTTCGCTGCGGACCTCGAAGAGACGGCCGTAATTCGTTTCCCGAACGTAACCGAAGATTTCCGCGACCTCGCAGACCTTGCCTTCGACAGTCGGGACATTTCTAAGCAGTGCGATGCCGTTTGCGACGATGTCGTCGAGCCAGGCCTTGCGTGCGGCCGGGTCGCTTTCGACCGCCGCGTAGTCGTGGCGGATCAAGCTGTCCGCGTGTTCGGCGCCCCAAACCGGCTGCGAGGGCGTGTTGGAACCTCCATCGTAAGCGTAATCGCGCAGAAAGTCCGATTCGAACACGGAAGAGGCATCGTCCGGCGTGAAACGTACCGCGACCCCTGCAGGCTGAAGCCGGGCCTCCGCAATCGCGACACCGTCAGGAATATCTGTCAGGTCGAACAGCCGCTGATCATTGCCGGGGTGCCGGAAAGCGTCGCCCCGCGCATTATCGCGCAACCAGATGGCATGATACCGGGTCACGGACCCGTCCTGCCATCGAACCGTCAGGACTTCCGGTGTATGATCGACGCCGGTTACGGTCATTTTCGAACTCCTTCGTTTCTGGCCGGACGGTATCACCACGCGATGAGGGCTTCGAGTGGATATGTTGGGAAATTTATCTAGACCATTTGGTGGAAATGTCGTTTCGACGGGCTGGGCCGCCATGTGAAAACCTTGTTCCCGAATAGGCGCTTACCCATATATTCGGGGCGGGTGCTGCCCAGCAGGCCCGTTTATTGAATGACAACTCCACACCCGGCCCTGCCTCCTGGAGGGGGATCGGAAACGAGAGGTTGAACGACGATGAATATTGAAAAATTCACCGAACGCGCGCGCGGATTCATACAGGCCGCCCAGACCATTGCCGTGCGCAAAGACCATCAGCGGCTGACCCCCGAACATCTGTTGAAGGCGCTGCTGGACGACCGTGAAGGCATGGCAGCCAGTCTGATCTCCGCCGCGGGCGGCGATGCGAAACTGGCATTGGATCAGGTCGACCAGTCGATCGCGAAGCTGCCGAAGGTGCAGGGTGCCGGTGCGGGCGGTCTGCATCTAGATACGGCCCTGGCCAAAGTGCTGGATAACGCGCAGCAGGTCGCCGAAAAGAACGGTGACAGCTTCGTCACCACCGAAATCATGCTGATGGCCTTGGCGCTGGCGGAAGGCACGGAGGCAGCCAAGGCGCTGAAGGCGGCCAAACTCACGCCCCAGGCGTTGAATACGGCCATCAAGGATATGCGCCAGGGGCGCAGGGCCGACAGTGCCTCCGCCGAAGACAAGTATGATGCGCTGAAGAAATATGCCCGCGATCTGACCCAGGTTGCGCGCGACGGCAAGCTGGACCCGGTCATCGGGCGCGACGAGGAAATCCGCCGCACGATTCAGGTCCTGTCGCGCCGGACCAAGAACAATCCCGTCCTGATCGGGGAGCCCGGTGTCGGCAAGACCGCGATCATCGAAGGCCTGGCCCAACGCATCGTGGCCGGTGACGTGCCGGAGACCCTGCGCGACAAGAAGCTGATGGCGCTGGATCTGGCCTCCATGGTTGCCGGGTCGAAGTTCCGCGGCGAGTTCGAGGAACGCCTGAAGGCGGTTCTGGAGGAGATCGAGGCCGCGGCGGGCAACATCATTGTCTTCATCGACGAACTGCACACGCTGGTCGGTGCCGGCAGTGCCGAAGGGTCGATGGACGCTTCCAACATGCTGAAACCCGCCCTGGCGCGCGGGGCGCTGCATTGCGTTGGTGCGACCACACTGAACGAGTATCGCAAGCATATCGAAAAGGACGCGGCGCTGGCCCGCCGCTTCCAGACCGTCTTCGTGGCGGAGCCGAGCGTCGAGGACACGATTTCGATTCTGCGCGGTCTGAAGGAAAAGTATGAACTGCACCACGGAGTGCGGATCACCGACGGTTCCATCGTTGCGGCAGCGACCCTGTCCAATCGCTACATCACCGACCGGTTCCTGCCGGACAAGGCGATCGACCTCGTCGACGAGGCGGCCTCGCGCCTGCGCATGGAAGTCGATTCCAAGCCGGAGGAAATCGACGAACTGGACCGTCGGATCATTCAACTGAAGATCGAGCGGGAAGCCCTGAAGAAGGAGTCCGACCGGGCGTCCAAGGAACGTCTGGGCAAGCTGGAAACCGAACTTTCCGCGCTGGAGGAACAATCCGCGGCCCTCACCGCACGCTGGCAGGCGGAAAAGGGCAAGCTGAACCAGGCGCAGGAGCTGAAGGAAAAGCTGGAGGCCGCTCGCTACGAGCTGTCTTCGGCTCAGCGCGAGGGCCGGTATGACCGGGCTGGCGAACTGGCCTATGGCGTCATCCCGGAGCTCGAGCGCGCTCTGGAAGCCGCGGAAGGCCATGAGGACGGTGCCATGCTGGAGGAAGAGGTGAGCGACCAGCATATCGCCTCCGTCGTCTCCCGCTGGACCGGTGTGCCGGTCGACAAGATGCTGGAGGGCGAGAGAGAGAAGCTGCTGCAAATGGAGCGGATCATCGGCAAGCGGGTGATCGGGCAGGACCGCGCGATCACGGCCATTGCCAACGCGGTGCGCCGGGCGCGCGCCGGGCTCCAGGATCCGCATCGACCGATCGGCAGCTTCCTGTTCCTTGGACCGACCGGGGTCGGCAAGACCGAACTGACCAAGGCGCTTGCCGAATTCCTGTTCGATGACGATCAGGCCATGGTCCGGATCGACATGTCGGAATTTATGGAGAAGCATTCGGTATCCCGGCTGATCGGTGCGCCGCCCGGCTATGTCGGCTATGACGAGGGCGGGGCACTGACCGAGGCGGTGCGGCGACGGCCCTATCAGGTCGTCCTGTTCGACGAGATCGAAAAGGCGCATCCGGATGTCTTCAACGTCCTGCTTCAGGTCCTGGACGATGGCCGCCTGACCGATGGGCAGGGCCGGACGGTCGATTTCAGCAATGTGCTGATCGTCATGACGTCCAATCTGGGCGCCGAATTCCTGGCCGAGCAGAAGGATGGCGACGATGTCGAAACCGTCCGTGATCTTGTCATGGGCGTGGTACGTCAGGCCTTCCGACCGGAATTCCTGAACCGGCTGGACGAAATCCTGCTGTTCCGCCGCCTGACGCGCGACAACATGACGGGCATCGTCGACATCCAGCTGGATCGCTTGCGTGCCCTCTTGAGCGATCGCAAGATCACGCTGGACCTCAGCAAGGACGCGCTGATGTGGCTGGGCAATGCCGGATATGATCCGGTCTATGGCGCCCGGCCGCTGAAACGGGTGATCCAGAAGCATCTGCAGAACCCGCTGGCCAGCATGATTCTGGAAGGCAGCGTTGCCGACGGCGACACCGTCCAGGTCACCGCCGGCGAGGGCCATCTGATCCTGAACGGCCACCCGGTCGACGTGGAGGCCGAAGCGGCCTGACGTTCGGCCGGTCCGGAAAATCGAAAAGGCGCCGTTCTTCGGGACGGCGCCTTTTTCATACATGCGGATCAGTGGAGCGACGTCACTTCCTGCCAGACCCTGCCCTGGCGGATCATTTCGGCGATCCGGTCGGCGGGTTGCGGGCTAGCGAAATAGTATCCCTGGCCGAATTCGCAATCCAGTTCGTGCAGGCGCAGCAGGTGACGGTCGGATTCGACGCCTTCCGCGATGATGTCCATGCCCAGATTGTGGGCCAGCAGGGCGATGGATCGGATGATTTCCATGTTTTCCGACTTTTCCTCCATGCTGACGACGAAGGACCGGTCGATCTTCAATGTGTCGAACGGGAAACGGTGCAGATAGCTGAGCGACGAATACCCGGTGCCGAAATCGTCGATCGACAGGGCGACGCCCAGTTCCTTCAATTCGAACAGAATCCGGGAGGTGATTTCCGGATTCATCATGATCATGCTTTCCGTGACCTCGAGCTTCAGACGCGATCCCGGTACTCCCTCGCGTGCCAGGATCAGTTCGATCTCGCGCACCATGTCGGGGTCCTGCAACTGCCGGCTGGACAGGTTCACGCTCATCGTCTCCGGTGCCCTGTCGCCGAGATCCCGTTCCCACTCCTTCATCTGGCGGCATGCCAGGCGCAGCGCGGCCGTACCGATGGATGTGATCATGCCGGTGTCTTCGGCCAACGGAATGAAGTCCGCCGGCACCACCGTGCCGCGATCGGGGTGGCGCCACCGCGCCAGGGCTTCGACGCCGGCGATCCGGCCGTCCCGGAAACTGATGATCGGCTGATAGTACATCTCGATTTCGTCGCGATCGACGGCGCGGCGCAGGTCGTTTTCCAACTGCATCTGGGTGATGGCGCGGGACTGCATCTGCGGGTCGAAGACGGCGGTGGAGGACTGGCCGAGATCCTTGGCCTTGTACATCGCAATGTCGGCGGCGCGCAGCATCTCCTCCGCATCCGCGAAGCCGAGCGAGGGTAGCGCGATCCCGACGCAGGCCGATGTGAAGATTTCCTGATCGCCGATCACGAAGGCGGCGGCAATGTCGGACTGCAGCCAATGCACCGCGTCCTGGATCGCTTCGCGTCCGGAGACGCCGGTCATCAGAACGCCGAACTCGTCCCCGGACAGGCGGGCGACGGAATCGCCGGGCCGGATGGTGCTTTCCAGGCGCCGGGCGACCTCGATCAGCAGGGCGTCGCCCAGGTCATGGCCCAGGGAATCGTTCACCACCTTGAACCGGTCCAGATCGAACAGCAGGACCGCGAAAGGATCGCCGGACGGATCGGGGTGACGGCGCTTCTCCTGCGCGATGCGGTCCAGGAACAGCGCGCGGTTCGGCAGGCCGGTCACCGTATCGTAGAGGGCATCCCGGATCAGCTTCTCTTCCGCGCGCTTGCGTTCTGTGATGTCGGTCAGGGACCCGGTCAGTCGGACCGCCTGTCCTTCATCGTCGCGCACAGCGATGGCCCGCGCGAGGGTCCAGAGATAGGCGCCATCGGCATGCAGAATCCGGAACTCCTTCTGAAGATGTTCGGTGCGGCCGCCCAGATGTTCCTGGATGGCGACCTCCAGTTCCTCGATATCGCTGGGATGGACCCGGTCGAGCCATTCGTCGGGGCGCTCGGACAGGGGATCCCGGCCCAATCCCAGCATCTCGCGCCAGCGCGGGGAGGTATACAGCCGGTCGGCCGCGATATCCCAGTCCCAAAGCCCGTCATTGGCGCCGGCGGCGGCCAGGGCGTAGCGCTCCTCCGATTGGCGCAGCGCTTCCGCAACCCGGGTCCGCTCCGTAACGTCGGTATAGGTGATGACATACCCTTGCCCCGGGATCGCACGGTGGGACAGCTGCAGCCAGCGATCGCCGGACAGTTGAACCAGCTCGATCGCAGGCTGACCGTCCGGGCCGGTCGGTGCGGGGGCGTCCCAGTCGGTCCGGTCGAACGCTTGCTCGACCGCCGCCGCGTCCTCCGGTGCAATCGCGTCGCGCAGGACGGCGCGCAGATTGCGCCCGGCATCGACATCGGAATCGGTCATGCCGAACAGATCCAGAAAGCGTCTGTTCCAGTTCAGCACCCGGCCCTCGGCGTCGACCGCCGTCAGCCCGTCGCTCATATGCTCGAAGGTCGTTGAAATCAGAGCCGCGGCGGCTGCTCGCTCGGCCTCGCTGCGCCGTCTTTCCGTGACATCCAGATACAGCGAAATCAGAAGGCCGTCGGGCGTGCGCGTGCGACGGATTTCGATGATGTTTCCGTTCCCCAGGGTCTCTTCGATGATTTCGGTTTCAGCCCTTCGGAAATCGTCCAGGCGCTTCGCGACGAAGGCCTCCCAATCCTCGATAGGGCCGTACTCTCCGCGTTCCAGCCTCAGACGCACGACGGTTTCCACGTTGAAGCCTGTCTTGCGTAGGCTGGTCGGCAGGTCGTACAGCCTGAAGAAATGCTCATTGGCGGCAACGATGTTCAGATCCCGGTCGACGACATTGATGCCTTCCGACATCCGCTCCACCGTTGCCTGCATCAGGGCGCGTTCGCGGCTCAACGCGTCGCTTCGACGGCGGGCGGCGTCCCCGAAACCCAGCACGGCCATTACAAGGACGCTCAGCAGAATGCTGCCGATGCGCAGACCGTTGCCCAGTTCTGTCGGAATACCGCCGCGAAACCGGTCGTCGGCGGACCACACGAAACGCCATCCGACACCGCCCTGGGCATAACGGGTTTCCCATTCCAGCCGGGCGGTTTCGGTGGCCGGGCGTGGAACCTCGAAAATGGCAGCGGGGGGCGTCGCCTCACCGGGGCGGCGCTCCTCGATCCGGACCGTCAACCCTTCCGGAAGGCTTACGGTAAGGGACGTATCCAGAAGTTCGGTCAGATCCAGCAGCCCGATGACGACGCCGGTATTGCCTTGACGGATTGCGACCGGGGACAGGCGATGTCCTTCGGACAGGAAACTGGGGCCGGTCACCGGAATGCCGCCGACGCGGAATCCATCGCTGGCGGTCGGACCCAGCCGCGGGTCAGCGGCCAAATCCAGGCCGACGAACAGATGATCGGTCGGACCATGCCGTCGGAGGGTCACAAACCCCTCGCCCTCGCGTTTCGCCGGCTTTCCCTCCGGTCCCAGGATCTCGATTCCGACGGTATCCTCAAAATCGGCACGGCCGGCGGCGGGGATTCGGGTTGCGTAGGCGAGTCCCTGAAAGGCGGTGCGCCCTTCCAGAAGGTTCAGCGCGGACGCTTCCGTGGTGAAGATCGCGTCGAAGCGACTGGCGCCGTCATCCAGCCCGTCCGGCAGACTTCGGGCAAATGCCAGGAGTTGCGATTCGGCCTGTTCCAGCATCACCGCGACGGATTCGGTGACGTCGGCCGCCTCTTCTTCCGCCAGAACCCGCCAATGCTGCATGGCGTTTCGGTCGACCTGCCACGCGGCCCCCCATCCCGCGCCGACGCCCAGGACGGCGATGGCGATGGACAGCGTCATCCATCCGGTGGACCGTCCCAACTTCAATCCAGGCTGCTCCCGATTTTACCGGCGCCGATCCCGATCCGGCGCTGCGGCATGCCCCTTCACGAATAGCATCAGTCAGACAATGATTGGTCAAGCGCGCTCGGCTTGTGTAAAACGCGGCCCGGATCACCAGCCTGCATGGAGGGCGAGATGCCTTTGGACCGGCGCCTTAGTGTCGCGCCGATGATGGATTGGACGGACCGGTTCGACCGGTATTTCCTGCGCCTGATCACGCGCCGGACCGTTCTCTATACGGAAATGATCACGACCGGTGCGCTGTTGCATGGCGACGTCGAACGGCATTTGACCTTCGATACGGCGGAGCATCCGGTGGCGTGTCAACTCGGCGGGTCGGAACCGGGTGAACTGGCGCAGGCCGCGCAACTGGTCGAGCAGGCGGGCTATGACGAGGTCAATCTGAATGTCGGCTGCCCGTCGGACCGTGTTCAGAGCGGCCGGTTCGGCGCCTGCCTGATGGCCGATCCGCCGCTGGTCCGCGACTGTATCGCGGCCATGCGGACGGCGGTCGATATTCCGGTTACGGTCAAATCCAGGATCGGCATAGACGGTCAGGAAAGCTATGAAGATCTGGTCCGGTTCGTTTCCTGTGTCGCGGAAAGCGGTTGCAATACATTTATCGTTCATGCGCGGATCGCGATCCTGGCTGGGCTGAGCCCCAAGGAGAATCGCGAGATTCCGCCGCTGAAATATGACTTCGTCCATCGTCTGAAACGCGAGTTTCCGGAACTCTCGATATCGATCAACGGCGGTATCCAGACCCTCGATCAGGCATCCGATCATCTGCCGGCGCTGGACGGTGTGATGATCGGACGGGCAGCCTATCAGGACCCTTACTGCCTTGCCGAGGCCGATCGGGTGATCTTCGGCGATACGGATTGGGTGCCGCCGTCGCGGCACGACGTTGTCCGGGCACTGCTGCCCTATATCGAAAGGCAGCGGCAGCAGGGCGTCGCCCTGCATCACATTACGCGCCACGTTCTGGGGCTGTTCAACGGATTGCCCGGTGCCCGGCGCTGGCGGCGTTATCTCAGTGAAAACGCCTATGGCGGCGCGGCCGGACCGGAAGTGGTGGAACAGGCGATGGCACTTGTGCCGGAAGACGCCATCGAACGCCGCGCGTAGCAGGCGCGGCAGGCTTCGTCAGAGGCGCCCGGCCTTGACCATCGCCGTATAGACGGCCTTGGCAACTTCGGAGGGTTTGTGGCGGCCGATCTCGATCTGCTCACGCCCGTCCTTCAGCATCTCGGAATCCGGCTCCAGCGGGACAATTCCCCAGCCGGCCTTGTTCACCGCCTTGATGACGGACGCAGCCTGCTTGGTATAGTTTTCGTTGAAAATCGTCCAATCGGCGCGTTTGATGGCTTTCGCGATGATGGTGTGGATGTCGTCGGCCATCGGCGCTTGGTGCTCCTTCTGTAGACTTCGAGGATCGCCGCGATTCGCGAATGGGGGCAAGGGTTTGAGATTTCCAAACGGGCGAAAGGGCCCATCCGATCGCGGCCGGAGAACGGCGCCATGACCGATACGCTGCCGGTCCGTGTCTGGCGCGGCGGGGACGAGGGTGCTTTCCGGACCTACGACGTTCCCCTGCGCGACAATCAAACCATTCTCGATGTCGTCACCGAGATCCAGCGGCGTCAGGATCCTACACTGAGCTATCGTTTCGCCTGCCGCGTCGGGGTCTGCGGGTCCTGCGCCATGACGGTGAACGGCGTGCCGCGCTGGACGTGCCGGACGCATGTGGCGAAAGTCGCGGCGGAGGGCGTCCTGACGCTGGAGCCGTTGCGCAACCTGCCGCGGATCAAGGACCTGACAGTCGACATGACGCCGTTCTTCGATAAATGGCAGCAGGCCGGTGGCGTCTTTCATGGCCGCAAGACCCGTGATGACGCGGTCGATCCGGTCAAACCCGGAAGCCGCGCGCGCCGGGCCGCGGATGCGGCCATCGAATGCATCAACTGCGCGGTCTGCTACGCCGCCTGCGATGTCGTGGACTGGGACCCGGATTACCTCGGGCCCGCCGCTCTGAACCGCTCCTGGACCCTGATCAACGACCGGCGCCATGCCCGACGGTCGGATACGCTGGACCGGGCGTCCCAGGCTGGCGGCTGCGGCTCCTGCCACAGCCAGGGCGCCTGCATGCGCCATTGTCCGGTGGGTCTCAGCCCGACGGAAAGCATTGCCGGTCTGAAGCGGTCGATTCTGTTTTCTCTGCTGGGGGGACGCTTGTGAGCGAACGCGGTCTGATCGCCCTGCAACGCCTCACCGCGTTGGTCCTCGCGCCCTGTGTCATCGCCCATGTCGTGGTGATCGCGATTGCCTTTCAGGGCGGCCTGACAGCCGGCGAAATTCTGGGCCGGGTTCAGAACAGCGCGGGCTGGGCCGCATTCTATGCCCTTTTCGTGGCTGCCGCCGCCATTCATGCGCCGATCGGACTGCGCGCGGTGCTGGTCGAATGGGGCGCGCTGCCCCGGCGTCTTGTCGACATCCTGATGGGGGCATTCGCCGGGTTGCTTCTGATTACCGGTTTGCGCGCCGTCTTCGCCGTGGTCTGGGGGGCGCCATGATCGCGCGACACCGCCGCGACCGGGCCTATCTCGCCTTTCTCGGGCATCGGATTTCCGGCGTGGGACTGGCGATATTCCTGCCGCTGCATTTCCTGGTCCTGGCGGAAATCCTGCAGGGAGAGGCGGCATTGGATTCCGTTCTGGCTTTCACCGCGCATCCGCTTGTCAGAGCCATGGAATGGCTGCTGCTGGTATTGGTGGTCAGCCATCTGATCTTCGGCCTGCGACTCCTGGCGCTTGAACTGCGGCCCTGGCGCCGCCGCGATGACGACCGACGCGGCTGGATCGTGCCTGGCGTGCTGATCGCTCTGGCGGTCGGGACCGTCTGTGTCCTGGGGGTGGGCTAGATGACGGTCGAAACGGTCGAGACCGATCTTCTGATCCTCGGGTCCGGCGGTGCCGGGTTCTTCGCGGCGCTGCATGCGCTGCAGGCAAATCCGGACCTGGATGTGACCATCGCGGTCAAGGGGCTGCTGGGCAAATGCGGCTGCACCCGGATGGTTCAAGGGGGATACAATGTAGCGCTGTCGCCGGGCGACTCCGTTGAACGTCACTTCATGGACACGATTGTCGGCGGCAAATGGCTGCCGCGCCAGGATCTGGCCTGGTCGCTCTGTCTGTTTGCGGTGGAACGGGTTCAGGAACTGGAAAACGAGATCGGTTGCTTCTTCGACCGGAACAGCGACGGCAGTCTGCATCACAAGGCGTTTGCCGGACAGACCTTCGACCGGACGGTCCACAAGGGGGATCTGACCGGGATCGAGATCATCAACCGGCTCATGGAACAGGTCATGGCCCGGCCCGTCCGGCGGCTGGAGGAGCATCGCGCCGTCGATCTGATTCCGGCGCGGGACGGTTCGCGGATTGCCGGGGCGCTGCTGCTCGACATACGGACCGGCCGATATCGCCTGGTACGGGCGAAGGCCGTGTTGCTGGGCACCGGCGCCGGTCCGACAATGTACAAATATCACACGCCGTCCGGGGACAAATCCTGCGACGGGCTGGCCATGGCATTGCGCCTGGGCCTGCCGCTGCGCGACATGGAAATGGTTCAGTTCCATCCGACCGGCCTGCTGGGCGGGCCGGATACGCGAATGACCGGCACGGTGCTTGAGGAAGGGTTGCGCGGGGCAGGGGGGCACCTTCTGGATGGCGCAGGCCGCCGCTTCATGGCCGATTACGACGACCGCGGGGAACGCGCGACCCGCGATGTGGTCAGCCGGGGTATCTATGCCGAGATGCGTGCCGGGCGGACCGGCCCCATGGGCGGCATCTATATCGAAATGAAGCATCTGGGCCCGGACAAGGTCGCTACCCAGTTTCCCGGCATGGTGAAGCGCTGCGCCGATTGCGGCTTCGATCTGGCCGCCGGCCGGGTCGAGGTGGTGCCGACTGCGCATTACATGATGGGCGGCGTCGAGTTCGAGCCGGACGGGTCGACCGAAATGCCGGGCCTGTTTGCGGCCGGGGAGGATTGCGGCGGCGTCCATGGCGCGAACCGGCTGGGCGGTAACGGGGTTGCCAATTCGACGGTCTTCGGCGGCATCGCAGGGGAGAGCATGGCGCGCTACGCCGCCCGACAGGGGCACCCGGCCGATCCGGATATGAATGCCGTCGACGCGGCAATCGCGCGCGCGGAACGTCCCTTCGGCCTGCCGCGATCCGCGGGGCTGGCCGACCTGCGCGATGAACTGGCGGAATGCATGTGGGACGATGTCGGCGTGATGCGCACGGCCGAAGGATTGCGACGCGGTCAGACCCGGATAGAGGGCATGGCGTCGGAACTGGCTTCGGCCGGACTGGCCGAGACGGATCGGTCCTTCAATCTGACCTGGCAGGACTGGCTGAACCTCGACAGTCTGCTGGCCGTTTCCAGGGTTATCGCGACGGCGGCGCTGGACAGGGATGACAGCCGCGGCGCGCATTTTCGGGAGGATTTTCCCGAGACCGGTGATCTGGAGGCCTCGGCCTTTACTCGTGTCCGTGCCCGGGATGACGGAATGCTCGACCTGGAGCGCGTGCCGGTGGTGTTCAGCCGCGTGCGCCCCGGCGAGTCCCTGATCAACGAGGATTCCGGACCCGCCGCACCATGATGAACGCGACCTTGAACGTCCTTGCGGTGGCGGTCTGCGTGATCGCCGTGGCGGCCGAACCGACCTATGCGACGCCGGTCGCCGTCGCGGCGGTCCTGATTCCCGTGATCCTGCTGCGGCAGCGGGCGTTTGCCGAGGTGTCGAAGGCGCGGACGGTTCTTTTCCCGCTGGCCTTGTTCGTCGTTGCGGTCTGTGCCGCCGCGTTCTGGGGGCTGAGCACACCGCTGGACCTGGCCGCGCGGGCCGGCAAGATTGCGCTGTTCGCCCTGGCCGGGGGCGTCGCCCTCAGCCTGCCGGTCTCCGGCCGCGTCGGGATGCCCGTGATGATGGGGCTGGCCCTGGGCGCAACCGTTGTTGCCCTGGCCCTGTTCGAGAACAGGTTTGTCGGGGCGCTGGCGGATCTGTTCGTTCCGGCGGATGCAGGCGAATTGGAGGCCGTCTTCATCCGGGCCAACCTGCACAAGGCACCGGCGGTATTTCTGGCCATACTGTCCTTCCCCTTGGCGCTACTGGCGGTTTCGACCCGTTCCCGCGATGGCGGTGGAATGATCTGGGGCCCGGCCGCAATTGTTGTTCTGGGTGTCGCGATGTCCGGGCACGAGACCGCTTTTCTGGCGCTTGGCGCCGGTGTGGCTGCGGCCGGTTTGGCCTATTCCCTGCCGCGAATTGCGGGGGGTGTCGTTGTCCTTGTCGCGGCATTCCTCCTGTTGGCCGCGCCCGCGCTTCTGGCGAAGGGCGATCTGAAGCCGCTTCTGGACGCGACCCGGTTTTCCACCAGCATTCAGCATCGTGTCCTGATCGCCGATTTCGCCGCCGCCCGCATTGCCGAACGCCCTGTGCTGGGGTGGGGTCTCGATTCGGCGCGCGCCATTCCGGAAGCGTCTGCGCGGATCGCCGACACGCCATCCCGTCTGGACCGATTCGACGTCGCCGATCTGACGCCCACGGTCTGGCAGCGGGCGCAGAACATGCCGCTGCATCCGCATAATGTGATGCTTCAGATTCGCCTCGAACTCGGCCTGCCGGGCGCAGTGGCGGCGCTGCTGCTGTTGGGTGCGGTCGCATCCGGTCTGGCGCGGATGCAATCCGCACGGGGCCGTGCCATGGCGTTCGGCATGCTTGCCACCTATCTGGCGATCGCTTCCGTCAGCTATGGCGCGTGGCAGTCCTGGTGGCTGTCCATCCTGGTTCTGGCCGTCCTTTCCGGGCGCTGCGCACTGGCCGCGTCGGCGCGCTTGCGAGGGGGTGCCTGACGCGCCAATCTGCGCAGAGTGCGAGATGAGCAGAGGGCGGAATGGTTCAGATAAACCCGAATATCGTTGCAACGGCGGAGCCGCCGATTCCGGAGGCGATGGCCTGGCTGAAGGAAGCCCGGCCGACGCCGGATCGGCCGCTGCTGAATCTGGCGCAGGCGGTGCCCAGCTATCCGCCGGACCAGACCTTGATGCAGGCGATGTCGCGGGCGGCCCTGGACCCGGAAACCGCCTTCTATACCCCGATACTGGGGATTTCGCCGTTGCGCGAACGGCTGGCCGAGACGATTTCCCGGGATTATGCCGCGACGGTCCAGGGCGACGATGTCGCGATCACGGCGGGGGGCAACCATGCCTTCTGCATGGCGGTGCTGGCATTGGCGGGCCCCGGCGATGAAATCATCGTGCCGCAGCCCTGTTACTTCAATCACGAGATGTGGTGCCAGATGCAGGGCATCAGAACGGTGCCGCTGCCCTGTCGCCCCGGCCCGTCGGGGATGCTGCCGGACCCGGCGGAGGCCGAGACGCTGATCGGGGAGAAGACGCGCGCGATCCTGCTGGTAACCCCCAACAATCCGACGGGTACGATCTATTCACCGGACCTGTTGGACGCGTTTCACGATCTCGCCCAGCGGCACGGAATCGCCCTGATGATCGACGAGACCTATCGCGACTTCCTGGCGGACGGAACCCCGCCGCACCGGCTGTTTCAGGACACCCGTTGGCGTGACGGCTTCGTGCATCTGTACAGTTTTTCGAAAGTGTACAGCCTGACCGGCTATCGTGTTGGCGCGCTGACCGCCGGGCCGGAGATCATGGGCGCGATCGGCAAGATTGCGGATACGGTTACCATCTGTCCCAGTCATATCGGACAGTTGGCCGCGCTTTACGGTCTCGACGAACTGGATGCCTGGAAGCGTGCCCGACGCGATGAAATGACGGCGCGGGTGAATGCGTTGGATGCCGCCTTTGCCCAGAACCCGGGCGGCTATCGCCTTGTGTCGCGTGGTGCGTTCTTCGCCTATCTGGAACATCCCCATGCCGATCGTGGCGCCGCAGACATCGCTCGCTCGCTGGTAAGGGATAAGTGCATTTTCGTTCTGCCCGGGCCGATTTTCGGGGAAGGTCAGGAACGGTTTCTGCGGGCGGCCTTTGCCAATGTGGACGAGGCCGGGATCGCGGATTTGGGAGCGCGCCTGTCGGAGGGCTAGATGTCCACCGTGGAAATGCCCGATGTGCATGTCGAGAATCCCCGAACACGTCGTTGGGGCATTCTCGTGCTGCCAAATTTTCCGATGCTTGCCTATTCGTCTCTGGTGGAACCGCTGCGGGCGGCGAACACGGTCACCGGCCTGCCGCTTTATGAATGGATCACGGTTTCGCCCTTTGGGCGGATCCCGAAATCGTCGAGTGGCCTGGGGGTCGTCGTGGACAGCGTCGCGGAAGAAGCCCCCTCCGTCGACCGCCTGGTCGTGGTGTCCGGTGTCGATGCCCACGAATACACGTCCCAGCCCGCCTATAGCTGGATTCGCCGCGAGTTGCGGCGCGGCGCGGCCATCGGCGCGGTGTCGGACGGGGCCTTCTTTCTGGCCCGGGCCGGCCTTCTGGACGGCTATCGCTGTACCCTGCATTGGCGGGTCCAATCCTCCTTTCGGGAGGCCTTCCCGAAAATCGAATGTAGCCGCGATCCCTTCGTGATCGACCGGGACCGGTTCAGCGCGGCGGGCGGTGTCAGCACCCTGGATATGATGCTGGCGATGATCGAGGCGGATTACGGGCCCGACCTGACCCTGGCCGTGTCCGAATGGTTTCTGCACAATCGGTTCCGCACTTCGGACGACATGGATGTGCTGTCGATCCGGCTGCGAACCGGGGTCGGGGACGGCCGCATCCTGCAGGCCATTGTTGAAATGGAACAGAATATCGAGGAACCGCTGCCGGCGGACGAACTGGCCCGGCGGATTGGCGTTTCGGTCGATACGCTGGAACGTGGTTTCAAGCGCGCCGTCGGGCAGACGACAATGCATTACTACCGCAGCCTCAGGTTCCGGCGGGCGCGCGATCTGCTGGAAGGCACGGCCCTGAGGATCAGTGAAATCGCGGTGGCATGCGGCTTCTCCGACAGCTCCAGTTTCGCGCGTGCCTACCGGACTCATTTCGGTGTTTCGCCACGCCAGTACCGGCAGCGGACGATGGATCGATTCAAATCCGCGTGAGAGCCGACAATGCCGCCATGTGCGGTTTTATGTATGGTAATAGCGGATTTCGGAACATACGACCGGCAGGTTTTCTTCCAAGCTTAACAAAGTCGCTTGGGAGACGATGTATCGCATGAATGGATTTCCATGCGGTTTTCCGATGGGCTTGTCACGGGGCGGAACGATCCCGGAAAGCAGTGGGGGAACGGAGAACCTGCGCGTTCAGACAACTGTCCGTGCACAACGTGCCAGCCGGCGCGGCGCCGTTCTTCGTGATATCATTTTCTCTACAAAACCGAACAAAAACAATGGTTTGAAAGTATCATTGGGGCCGGTCCGGATTCCCGGAGCCGGCGGCGTCTGGGGAAGTGTGACAAAGCTTGGAAAGAACAGCCGGAACAGGCTCGAAACGGCCCGCAGGGGGCCATACTGAACAAGGAGGCGTAACTTCGATGCGTAAACTGAACGAACCGAGTTTCGAGGGCTTGAGCGACAAGGATCGCGCAACAGTCGTCGAAATGGTCAAGAAGGGCGCGAACCGCCGTGAGGTGATGGCCTGGATGATGGCAGCGGGTGCGACCGCCGCCGCGGCGGGATCTGTCTTCGGCGGCGCCAAGGAAGCCTGGGCCAACACCCCGAAAAAGGGTGGCCGCATGGTGATCTCCAGTGACCAGCACGGCCCGGCCGATACGCTGGACCCGGCGGCGATGACCGCCTCCATCGACTATATCCGCAGCCGCATGGTCTATAACGGCCTCGTCCGGATGCAGCAGGACCTGTCCTACGAGCCGGAGCTGGCCGAAGAAATCCTGCCCAATGCCGACGCGTCCGAATGGACCTTCAAGCTGAAGAAGGGCGTCGAATGGCATAACGGCAAGTCCTTCAACGCCGACGACGTGATCTACACGATGAACCGCCATCTGGGCGAGGATTCGAAGTCGGTGCTGAAATCGCTTTATGAAGGCGTGGAAAGCTGGCAGAAGGTCAACGACCATGAGGTCAAGGCGGTCCTGAAGACCCCGAATGCCGACCTGCCGGCGATCCTGGGCCTGTTCCAGTCCAAGATCATTCCGGATGGTCAGACGGATTTCTCGGCGCCTCCGGGCACCGGTCCGTTCAAGGTGTCGGAGTTCAAGCCGGGCGTGCGCTGTGTCGTGCAGCGTAACGAGAACTATCACGAGGACGATGGCCCGTATCTCGACGAGATCGAAAGCTTCGGCATCGGCGACTCGACGGCGCGCATCAACGCCCTGAAGGCCGGCGATATCGACATCATGGCGAACCTGCCGCCCAAGTCGATCGAGGATATCGAGCAGAATGGCGACACCGAAGTCTGGTCGACGCCGTCCTCGGCCTACATCACCTTCGCATGCCGCCAGGATCAGGCGATTTCGGGCAATCGGGACCTGGTGCGTGCGCTGCAGTTGCTGATGAACCGCGAGCGTGTCGTGAAGGGCGTGTTCAAAGGGCAGGCCTCGGTCGGTAACGACCATCCGATCGGTCCGGCCTATTTCGACCATTGCGCGGATATTCCGGTGCGCGAACTGGATCCGGATCAGGCCAAGTTCCACTTCGAGAAGTCGGGTTTGGGCCAGACACCGATTCCGATCGTCACGGCGGAAGTGGCACCGGGCTGCGTCGAAATGGGAACGTTCCTGCAGCGTGAAGCCAGCAAGATCGGCATGAACATCGATCTGAAGAAGGTGACCACCGACGGTTACTGGAGCGCGGTCTGGCTGAACGAGCCGATCTGTGCCGTGTCCTGGAACATGCGCCCGACGGCGAACATCATGATGACGCTGGCCTATGCGAGCGATGCGAACTGGAACGAGACCTACTGGAAGAACGAACAGTTCGACAAGCTGCTGGTCGATGTCCGCTCGGTCACCGACCCGGCTACGCGTAAGCAGATGTACTGCGACCTGCAGACCCTGATCTGGGAGCATGGCGGTTCCATCACGCCGGCCTACCGGAACTACGTGGATGCCGTGCGCAGTCATGTGAAGGGTCTGACCCACGTGCCGCTGAATGCCTTCGGCGGCGCCGAATGCCCGCAGTATCTGTGGCGTTCTGACGCCTAAGCGTCCGGAAGGGCGGGTCGCCGGTGAACCGGCGGCCCGCGTTTCCTCAACCGATCGCGCGGGGATGCGTTCCGATCCGGCGGCGGCCATGGGTGCCGCCCGACCGTAACGCGCCATGGCCGAGTCCGGGGGGGCCCATGTTATCGATTATCTTTCAACGCCTGTGGATCGGGGTGATCACGGTCTTCTTCGTGTCACTGATCATCTTCGTCTGCACCCAGATCCTGCCTGGGGATGCCGCGGAAATGCGGCTGGGACAGGCTGCGACCGACGAGACCCGCGCGGCACTGCGCAAGGAACTCGGCCTCGATCAGCCGATCTACATGCAATATCTGAACTGGGCGGGAAACTTCCTGCAGGGGGATCTGGGCAAGTCGCTGGCGGGGGACCGTTCGATCTCGGAATCGATCGGCGACCGCTATCAGGCGACGCTGACGGTCAGCATTCTGACCGCGGCCATCGGCATACCGGTCTCGCTGTTTCTCGGGATCATGGCGGCGATGTTCCCCGGCAGTCTCTATGACCGGATCCTGACTTTCGTGTCGGTTTCGCTGGTCGCGGTTCCGGAATTCTTCACGGCGACCCTGATGGTGCTGATCTTCGTCTTCGCCTGGGAGGCCCTGTTCGGGTTCCAGCTTGCCAATGCCGTGGTCGTCGGCAGCACCGACGACCTGAACGTCTTCGAACTGATCGGACATTACGCCCTGCCGATCGCGACCCTTTGTTTCGTCATCGCCTCCCAGCTGATCCGCATGACCCGCGCGGCGGTGCTGAACGTGATGAGTTCCCCCTACATCGAGATGGCGATCCTGAAAGGCGTGCCGCGCAAACGTATCATTCTGCGCCATGCGCTGCTGAACGCCATCGGACCGATCGTCAATGTCATCGCGCTGAACCTCGCCTATCTGGTTTCCGGGGTCGTCGTGGTGGAGGTCTACTTCGCCTATAACGGCCTCGCGACCTTCATCGTTCAGGGCGTGCAGCAGCGCGATTTCGTGCTGGTCCAGTCGATCGGCATGCTGTTCTGCGCCACCTACGTCATCCTGATGCTGCTGGCGGATATTGCATCCATCGTGTCCAACCCGCGTTTGAGGCACCCGAAATGAGCGACTATACGAGCGACAAGAGGGCGGGGCACGGCGAGCACTACGTCAAACCCTTCGAATCCGAGGAAATCTCCTTTGAGGAACTTCAGGACGCGGCGCCGTCCTCCAGGTTCAAGCTGTCCGTTTCGGGCTGGGTCGGCACGGTCATCGTGGCCTTCTGGGTGGTGATCGCGGTCTTCGGCCAGGTCCTGGCCCCCTATGACGAGGCCGCCTTCCCTGTCGAGGAATACTATCAGGGCGATATTCCCGACGATGTCGAGGAATACGGCGAGTTTCGTGGGCCGTCGGACATGGCCTGGCTGGGCACGAACCGGGACGACCGGGACGTGCTGTCGCGCCTGATGTACGGTGCGGGCCGGACGATCGGGATTTCCTTCGCGGGCACGGTCCTGGCCTATTTCCTGGGGGTCGTTCTGGGGATCGGGGCAGCCGTGGCCGGACCCAAGGTCGACATGGTGGTCAGCCGCCTGAACGATGCCTTTATCAGTCTGCCGACCATCATGCTGGGCCTGATCGTGGTGACGGCCGTCGGCTCGTCGGTGCCGGTGCTGATCGTAACGGCGGGGCTGATCTACATGACGATCGTCTATCGCCTGGCGCGGGCGATCGGCATGGAAATCATGGTGATGGACTATGTCGAAGCGGCGAAGGTCCGCGGCGAAGGCATCTGGTGGATCGTCACCAAGGAGATCTGGCCCAATGCCGCGATGCCGTTGATCTCGGATTTCGGTTTGCGCCTGATCTACGTGATCCTGTTCGTCTCCAGCCTCAGCTTCCTGGGCATGGGCGTACAGCCGCCTCAGGCTGACTGGGGCCTCATGGTCCGCGAGAATCTGAGCGCGTTCCAGACCTACAACGCCTCGCTGCTGCCCGTTTTGGCGCCGGCGCTGGCGATTGCGACGCTGACGGTCGGGATCAACCTGATCGTCGACGATATCTCCGCCCATGCCGGCGGCAAGCTGACCAAGGCGATGTGATCCATGTCTGACGACGAAATCGTTTTCGAGGTCGACGACCTTCGTATCCACGCGGTCCGCGACGACGGCAGCGAGTTGCCCATCGTGAAGGGCGTGGACTTTCAGGTGAAGCGCGGTGAGGTCGTCGCCCTGATCGGGGAATCCGGATCGGGAAAGACCACCATATCCCTCTCGGCCCTGGGCTACTGCAAACCCGGACTGAAATTCGCGGGCGGTGAGGCGCGGTTGCTGGGCCAGAATCTGACCGGCCTGACGACAGAGGAACTGCGGCCCTATCGCGGGGAACGGGTCGCCTATCTGGCGCAGAGCGCTGCCGCGACCTTCAACCCGTCGATCAAGATCAACGAACAGGTGACCGAGGCGCCGGTCCTGCACGGCAGCAAGACGCAGGAGGAGGCCAACAAGAAGGCGTTGGAACTGTATCATGCGCTGGAACTGCCGGATCCGGAAAACATCGGGAACCGATATCCGCACCAGGTCTCCGGTGGCCAGTTGCAGCGGTTGATGGCGGCAATGGCGCTGTGCGGCGATCCCGACCTGCTGGTGCTGGACGAGCCGACGACGGCACTGGACGTGACGACACAGATCGAGGTGCTGAAAGCCTTCAAGAAGGTCATTCAGGAAGAGGGCGCTGCCGCGATCTATGTGACCCACGATCTGGCGGTCGTGGCGCAGATCGCCGATTACATCGTCGTTCTGTATCACGGTGAGATTCAGGAGAAGGGGCCCACCGACGTCATCATCAACAACCCGAAGCACCCGTATACCAAACGCCTGATGGCCGCGGTCCGGCCGTCACCGGCGGCAGGGCAGGGGGATGATGATACCGGCGATCATGGCACTGACGTTCCGGCCCTGGACGTGCGCGACGTCACGGCCGGCTATGGCAAGGGGCCCGGCGGGAATCCGCTGGTTACCATCCTGCGGCATGTGAACCTGTCGATTGAGCGCGGCAGTACGGTCGGGATCATCGGGGAATCGGGCTGCGGCAAGTCCACGCTGGCCCGCGTCATGGCGGGACTACTGCCCGCCGCCGAAGGCGAGGTGCTGCTGGACGGCGAACCGATGAGGGCCAGCTACCGGCAGCGTACCCGCGACGACCTTCGCAAGGTTCAGTTTGTCTACCAGATGGCGGATACGGCGCTGAACCCGCGTCAGCGGATCGGCGATATTCTGGGCCGGCCGCTGGAGTTCTATCACGGTCTGCGCGGCAAGAAGAAACGCGAGCGCGTGGCCGAACTCCTTACCCTCGTCGACCTGCGCCCCGAATTCGCACAGCGTCTGCCGCATGAATTGTCAGGCGGGCAGAAGCAGCGCGTGAACCTGGCCCGGTCCCTGGCGGCGGAGCCGGAAGTCATGCTGTGTGACGAGGTCACCTCGGCGCTGGACAGCATCGTCGGGGCCAATGTCATCGAGTTGCTGAAACGACTGCGCCGGGAAACCGGCGTGTCCTTCGTGTTCATCAGTCACGACCTGTCGACCGTCGCTTCTTTCGCCGACGAGATCTGTGTGCTCTATGCCGGTCGCGTCGCGGAAAAGGGACCGACGGATCAGGTTCTGTCCCCGCCCTACCATCCCTATACGCGGCTGCTGATTTCCTCTGTTCCGGAGATGCGGGTCGGCTGGCTGGAGGAATCGATGCAAAGTCGCGAGGCCCTGGCCGGGATCGCGCGCGGCGTGAAGATTACCGAAATCGGATGTCCGTTCTTCGAACGCTGTCCACTGGCGATCGAGGGGACCTGCGATAAGGTCGATCCCCCGACCCGACGGGACGGCAAGGGGCATGTGATCGAATGTCATCGCGAGATTTCTGAACTTGGCGGTTAGCGCGATCATAGTTTTCGATCCGATCAGAAAAGATATTGATATCAGCGTTTGGCCTAATGCGCTGCCGCGGTTACACTTCCCGCGACGGAGGGGCATGACGCCCGAAGGTGTTTCTGACGGGGTGGATCCGACCGGCTGCGCATGCAGGCCTGGGATATCCGGCAGATGCCGATCTTCGTCACGCAGGGCGGTACGACAGAACGTTAAAAGGACCCGAAAACCGGGGCGGTTTCATCCCCCGTTGAAACCGCGCGTCGAGTATAGCCACCAGCGTGTAATGACCAAAACAGGAGAGACAGGCACATGAAAAACTTGATCCAAACGGGGCTCAACAGACGACATTTTCTGCAGGCCAGTGCGGCGACCGGTGTCGCGGCCAGCCTTGTAGGTGGCAAATCCGCCATGGCGGCACCGAAGAAGGGTGGGGTCATGCGCATGGGCAAGGCCCATGGTCAGACATCCGACTCACTCGATCCGGGGCATTCCGAGAATGGTTTTACCATCGCATTGCTGTTCGGGATTCACGGATACCTGACGGAAGTCGGGGCCGATGGCTCGCTGCAGCCGGGCCTGGCGGAAAGCTGGGAAGCCTCCGCTGATGCCGCGGTCTGGACGTTCAAACTGCGCCAGGGTGTGACCTATCACAGCGGCAAGAGCTTCGGTGCGGAGGACGTGATCGCGTCGCTCAATCATCACCGGGGCGAAGCATCCACCTCGGCGGCGAAACCGATCGTGGCCTCGATCATCGAAATGACCGCCGACGACCCGCATACGGTGACGTTCAAGCTGGACGGCGGCAATGCGGACTTCCCCTTCGTGCTCAGCGATTACCACCTGTCGATCTGTCCGGCGAAGGATGGAAAGCTGGATTGGGAATCCGGAGACGGTTGCGGACCGTACAAGCTGCGTGAATTCAACCCCGGGGTTTCGGCGTATTTCGACCGCAACGAAAACTACTGGAAAGAAAACGCGGCCCATTTCGATGCCGTCGAGATGCTGGCTCTGGTCGATCTCAACGCCCGGACGACGGCGCTGGTCTCGGGTGAGGTCGATGCCATCGACCGTCTCGATCTGAAAACCGTCGGTCTGCTGGCGCGAAAGTCGGGCATCAACATCCACTCGGTTGCGGGCACGCAGCATTTCACCTTCGCCATGTCCTGCAACACGGCGCCCTATGATGACGTCAACGTTCGTCTGGCGCTGAAATACGGCATCAACCGACAGGAGATGGTCGACAAGATCCTGTTCGGCTATGGCGTGGTCGGCAACGACCACCCGATCGGCCAGGGTCAGCGTTACTTCAACAAGGATCTGCCGCAGCGCGAATACGATCCGGACAAGGCCAGGTTCCACCTGAAGAAGGCCGGACTGGACGGCTTGAAGGTCAACCTGTCGGCGGCCGATGCGGCTTTCCCCGGCGCGGTCGACGCGGCGGTCCTGTACCAGAACTCCGCCAAGGATTGCGGCATCGACCTGACCCCGGTGCGGGAGCCGAATGACGGCTACTGGGCCGATGTCTGGATGAAGAAGCCGTTCACCGCGGTCTACTGGAGCGGCCGCCCGGTCGAAGACCAGATGTTCGCAACCGCTTACAAGACCGGCGTCGACTGGAACGACACCTTCTGGTCGAACGAGCGGTTCGATGAACTGCTGGTCCAGGCCCGGGCGGAACTGAACGACGATACCCGTCGCGCCATGTATTACGAGATGCAGGAAATCCTGCACAATGACGGCGGCGTCATCGTTCCGATGTTCGCATCCTATGTCTTCGCGACCTCCGACAAGGTCGTGCATGGCGACTTCGGATCCAACTGGGATCTGGATGGCGAGCGCTGGATGGAGCGCTGGTCCTTCGCCTGATCCCTGGGATCGGATTGACGGAAACGGGCGGTCTTCGGGCCGCCCGTTTTCTTTGCGACAGGGGGCAATGCGCGAATATCGATTGAACAGCCCTGCGACGAGGCGAGTTTTTCACCGTCATTGGAAGCGATGTCCTGATGCCCTCTGGCGGCGGCCTCTGCCTTGTTCCGATTTCCTGCCTGCCCCTTGGTGCTCCCAGGGTGCCCGCGCTTTACCGTCTTATGCCATTTCAATATAACCGGCATGTCGTTCGGGCGCGGCGCCGCAGGGGGCTGGACCGTGCCATGGGAAGGGAAGACTGACGGTTATGGGGCTCGGGCGCGAATTCATTCAACGGTTGCTGGATCTCAAACGCTCGGGGAATCTGGACCGGATCGACTCCGTTGCCGAAATTGGAAATCAGCAACTGGGGCACAGGCTGTTGACCAGCCCGATCCTGCCGGAATTCCTGTCCGCCTTTGATGCATCCGATGACTTCGACATCGCCGCCCTGAAAACCCGTCAGGGTGACGTCGCCCATGGCGACATCCACCACCAGGCGCCGGACCAGCCCAATTCCCGACTGCTGTGGCATGCCATCGGCGCCAGGTATGCCGGTTTCGACCTCGACGATGATCCGGACACGGTGGCGCTGGACCTCAATTTCGACAGCGTCCCGGAGGAACATCGAGGGCAGTACGGTCTGGTGACCAATCTCGGCACGACCGAACATGTTCTGAACCAGTTCAATGCGTTCAAGGTCATGCACGACCTTTGCCGGCCGGGCGGCCTGATGGTTCATGAACTGCCGAACAGCGGGTATCTGACCCATGGTTTCTTCACCTACACGCCGAAGCTGTTCTGGCAACTGGCCAAGGCCAATGATTATGTCGAAGTAGACGGCGGGATAGAGAGCGATCTGCCGTCAGGCGGCGACTATCGCGTCTATGATATCCAGGCGGCCTACTACAGCAGCCGGATGTGGGCGCCCTGGGTAACGCGTCAGGTCCGGGGACGGGATATCGGGATTGTCGCCGTCCTGGCGAAACGACACGACGCGCCCTTCAGGATGCCTCTGGATGCCGCTGATTTCGGGTCGGGCGACGGATCCGATCCATCCCTGGTCAAGCGGTACCCGGCCTATTTTGCCGGACAGGATGTCGGCCGGTCGGGTCCCGGTCCCGCATTTACGCCGATCCACCGTCATGCGGTCGACGAGGAGTTCTGTCTTTTGGTGGCGACAAGGCTGGGCGACCGGTGCGCAACGGAGATCCGGAACCTTGCCTTTGACTTCGAAGGAACGGTGCCGCGCGCGGATCTGGTCTGCCGTTACCTTGATCGTGTTCGGGAGATCCTGCTGTCCGCCTATCAAACATCCCGACCGATCCCGGTTGCCGAGGGCACCATCGATCTGGCCGGGGAGGACTTCTTCGGTGTCGAATGGGGGATCGCCCTGTCAAACCGGCTGGGTCAGCGTTGGCGCTATCTCGGGCCGCGCGACCGTTCCACGGTCCTGATGTCGCTGAAGCCGGGTATCGAATATGTCGTTGAGTTCGATATTCTGGACGTGAAGCCCGGGGTGGCGGAGGCGCTGACCATCGCCTGCAACGATGTTCATTGTGTCACCGAGATCCGAAGCACGGATGGCGGTCTGACGGCCTCCGCGCGGATCGAACCGGCTATAGTGGCGAGGGAGGGCGATGGGACGGCCATCGAACTGCTGGTCCGGAATTCACCCAATCGGTTCCGTCCCGGCAGCAGCCTGACCGACGTGCCGCCGAATCGTGCCTCATTAACGGAAATGCGTGTTCGCCCCGCCGAAAGCGAGATTTGAGATCATGAGCCAATACAAATCCATTCTGGCCGTCATCCTGGTCAACGCGATGCTGATCGTCCTGCCGCTGGCGGCGGTGGAAGGCTACTACCGCTATTTTCGCGACGATCTCGAGGTCCCGGCGAACGCGCTTTGGCAGCGTTTCCAGCCCTATATCATGTTCACCACGGTCGCTCAGACCTATACCGGCTGGACCGATACCTATACCGGGGAGCACATTCCCGCCGAGGTGACGACCAATTCCATCGGTTTTCGCGATGACCGGGAGTTCGATTTCGCCAAGCCGTATCAGAAGGCGCCGAATGAGAAGGTCGTTCTGTTCACCGGCGGGTCGGCCGCCTGGGGCGTCGGGGCGACCCGTGGCGACACCACCGTCGCCGGCCGGATGGAGCATTACCTGAACGCGGCTCAGGACGATTACAAATACACCGTCGTCAACCTGGGGATGGGCAGCTACATCGCCTATCAGCAGGCCATCGCGCTCGACCTGTACGGCGAAGCCTTCGATCCGGACTGGGTGGTCGTCTGGGACGGGTTCAATGACGCCAGCGTCGGCTGCGGCTATGCGCAGGGGGCGGGGAACCCGATGTATTTCGCGGTGATGAAGTCCTATATCGAGGGGTATCTGCTGAACAACACCAACCCGCCCTTCTATCGCGGCGCGTTCTACAACGAGCTGCTGAAATACAGTCACGCCGTCCGGAAGATTTCCGGTGAGCAGTATATCGAGAACACGCAGACTTACGACGACCACAATACCGAAGCCGCCTATCGCGGCGTCATCAACCCGGACGCCAGGGTCGGGGACGCGCCGCGCATGGTGGAGTTCTATGTCAAGGCGCACCGCATGATTGCCAATCGGTTCTCCGACGCCAACGTGATTCTGTCGACGCAGCCTTCGACCCATCAGGTCAACAACCTGTGGAGCGACTATTATCATCAGGCCGGAACCGACCTGTATTCCGCGCGCCGCGAGGCATTGGCGAAGCGCTATGACGAGACGATCGCCGCGGTTGCCGACCAACCCTGCAACAAGTCGACCTACAATCCGGCCATGTACTACGTCTATGCGATGGGGGCGATTGAGGTCGAATCCTATGTCGAGGAACTGCGGCAGGCCGGGCGGAATGCCTCCTACTACAACACGTCGATGCTCTATCCGTCCGGTATGGAGGAGCGGCAGCGGCATTTCATCGACGTCGTGCATCTGAAGGACAGCGGCATGGACATTGCCGGCCGCTTCCTGGCCGGGCGCATCCTGCA
Source organism: Alphaproteobacteria bacterium (assembly GCA_033344895.1). Lineage (NCBI taxonomy): Bacteria > Pseudomonadati > Pseudomonadota > Alphaproteobacteria > Alphaproteobacteria bacterium. The sequence continues at coordinate 576,953 of JAWPMN010000001.1, read as the reverse complement.
CTCGGATCTCGGAATCGCCGTCCCGACCGATTATCTGCCCCAGGAACTGCTGAGCCATTTTGCGCCGGAAGCCGTCCGGGCCAAAGCCGAGGCGCGCACCGGGATTACTGCCGTGTCGGCGACCTATGGCGCCAATTGCGGCGCGGTCGAGGGCAATGCGACCGCTTCCGTGACCAGCGACTGCCTGGGGAAGGAGCAGTGCGAATACTCGATCGACGTCTATCGGCTGGGCGATCCCGCCGGCGGCTGCGGCAAGGACTTCACCGTCAACTGGCAATGTACCGGCGAAACGGACCTGCGCAGCCTCTATGTCGAGGACGAGGCCGGCTATCCCGCCCAGACCATCCAGATCGGCTGCGGCGACTGACGGCGCAAGGAACGCACTTCGGCAACCGCGAAAGACCGGCGCAGCATGCTGGAAGCGGGATGGATTGGAAGAAAAGAATGGCTGGGGCGCTAGGATTCGAACCTAGGAATGCCGGTACCAAAAACCGGTGCGTTAGACCACTTCGCCACGCCCCAATCGCGTCCGTGTCACGATGGGGCGCAATTTAGTCGGGGCGTCCGGAATGGGCAAGATGCTATTGAGGGGCGACGCGACATTCACGCCGGCCCATGCCCGCCCGCGTTGGATGACGAGTCCGTGACGCGGCCGGATCTTCCATGCTAGACTGCGCCGCGCATCCGCCGGGGAACGGCAGGTGACGAATCTCCTGGCAACCGATAGGCTGCGCGACCGCGTTCCGGCGCGCCAATCAGGATTGACGGTCCCTTACTCGCCATGGCGTTTCAGCAGAACTTTCTGGATGAGATCCGCGCCCGCGTGCCGCTGACACAGCTGGTCGGCCGCCGGGTGCAGTTGAAGCAGCGCGCCCGCGATGACTGGTGGGGCCTGTCGCCCTTCACCAATGAGAAGACCCCATCCTTTCATGTGAAGGACGACAAGGGCTTCTATCACTGCTTCGCGTCGGGGGAGCACGGCGACCATTTCTCCTGGCTGATGCAGGTCGAGGGGCTGAGCTTCCCGGAAGCGGTCGAGACCCTGGCGGGATTGGCCGGAATGGAGGTGCCGAAATCCTCGCCGGAGGAGCGCCGCCGCGAGGAAAAGCGCAAGGACCTCACCGAAGTCGTCGCCTTTGCCGCGACCTGGTACGCAAGACAGCTTGATGCGCCGGCCGGGCGAGAGGCACGGGACTATCTGAAAGGGCGCGGGCTGGAGGCGCTGACGATCGAGACTTTCGGCCTGGGCTATGCGCCGGATGATCGCGAATCGCTGGCGGCAGCGGCGAAGGAGCAGGGCATCGAGATGCCGCAGCTGATCGAGGCCGGCCTGTACCGCAAGCCCGATGACGGCCGAAGCCCCTATCCCCTGTTCCGCAACCGCATCATGTTCCCGATCAACGACCGGCGCGGTCGGCCCATCGCCTTCGGCGGGCGGTTCATGGGCGACGCCAAGGCGATCGGGGTCGGAAAATACATCAACTCCCCGGATACGCCCCTCTTCGACAAGTCGCGCACGCTCTACAACCTGGAGCGCGCCCGGGAACCGGCGCGTCAGGGCGAGCCGCTGCTGGTGGTCGAAGGCTATATGGATGTCATCGCCCTTTGGCAGGCCGGGTTTGTTTCCGCGGTCGCGCCTTTGGGAACCGCAGTGACGGAACACCAGATTGCCGAGCTGTGGCGCTTCCACGACGAGCCCGTCCTCTGCCTGGACGGCGATGTCGCCGGGCAGAAGGCCGCGATCCGCGCCGGGGAGCGCGCCCTGCCGGGCCTGAAACCGGGCAAGAGCCTGTCCTTCGCCTTCATGCCGGAAGGCGACGACCCCGACAGCCTAGTCAACGGTCCGGGCGGAGTGCGGGAGATGAACGAACTGATCAAGCAGGCTCAGCCGCTTTCGGACTTCCTGTTCGAGACGGAAAGCGATGGGGTGCGCCTCAACACGCCGGAGCGCCGCGCACGTCTGGAAGCCGACCTGTTTCAGCTGATCGGCGGAATTCAGGACGAGCTGGTCCGCAAGGAATATCAACGATCCTTCCGCGACAAGCTGTTTCAACTGCACCGCCGGCACAGCCAGACCCGTCTGAAGCAGACGCGCCGTCAGGCCATCCGGGAGATGCGTGCCACACGCAACGATGCCCGTGGGCCGCAGGCTGAACAGCCTTTCGGCCGCAAGCTTCTGGAGACTGCGGGCAAGCGGCTGGTCCGTCGTCGACAGGAGATCGTTCTGGCCACTTTGGTCAATCACCCGGTGCTGATTCCGGAGTTTGACGAGGCCCTGGATGCAATTGCCTTCGACCCCGACCTTGACAAGCTGCGCGCGGAACTCCAAAAACGCGCCCTAGCGGGCGATACGCTTGACCCGGAGGCGCTTACGCACCACTTGATCGCAGGTGGGGTGGAAGCGCCTTTGTCTGCTGTTACCCATCCGGATGTGTTCCGACTGGCGCCGCAGGCCAAGGCGACTGCCGAAACGGCAGATGCCCTGCGGTTGTTGGAACACATACTGCTGATCGGACAGCAGTCGGTTTTGTTGGGGGAATACCGAACGGCCGGACGCCTTCCGGGGGAGGAAGGCGCTGCGGCAGACAAGCGGGACCTGCGGTTGGAAGCGCTTCGGCGCTCGGTCGAGGACGGCGAAGGCCGGATCGGCGCCGGGCTGTCGGACGACGGCGAAGATTACTGATCTACAGCGGCTGCGCTCACGGGCGGTGCGGCGGCGTTGGAAGGAAAACGGGCAATATGGCGACCAAAGCGGAATCGAACGAAGCGACCGAGAACACCGAAGAACAAGGCGACGGTCCGGTCCTCGAGGACTCCCATTCCGCGGTTAAGAAACTGCTCCAGAAAGGCAAGGAGCGCGGCTTCATCTCGATTGACGAGCTGAACGAGGCGCTGCCGCAGGAGCAGGTGTCTTCCGAGCAGATCGAAGACGTGATGACCATGCTGAACGACATGGGCATCAATGTTGTCGACGGTGACGAGCAGGAAGGCGACAACGAAGCACGCCCCGCCGAAGAGCGCGGCACCGAAGCCAGCACCTCCGATGCCGGCAACATCTCAGATGACGAGGTCGGCCGCACGGACGATCCGGTGCGGATGTATCTGCGCGAAATGGGGTCGGTCGAGCTGCTGTCCCGCGAAGGCGAAATCGCGATCGCCAAGCGCATCGAGGCCGGCCGCGAGAAGATGATCGGCGCGCTGTGCGAAAGCCCGCTGACCATGCGTGCGATCACCGACTGGCACGATCAGCTGGTCGAGGCCCAGATTCTGCTGCGCGACGTCATCGATCTGGATGCGACGATGTCCTCCGGCCCGGATGCCGACGACATGGCCGACATCGAAACCGGCGACGAGGAAGCTGGTGAGGTCGAAGAGGTCAAGGCGAGCAATCAGAAAAAGGCCGACGACGAGGACGAAGACGGCGGGGATGAGGATGGCGACGACGGCGCCATGGCGGAAGAAGCGAAACCCGCCAAGCCCGCCGCAAAGCCTGCCGCCGAGGCCACCGAAGAGAAGGAAGCCGGCGCCGAAGGCGAAACGGCCGGCAATGGCGAAGACGGCGACGACGAGGACAATGAAGACAACAACATGTCCCTCGCCGCCATGGAACAGGCGCTGAAGCCGACGGTCCTGGAGACCTTCGAGAATATTTCGGCGACCTATGCCAAGCTTCAGCGCGCCCAGGACAAGCGCGTGTCGACCATGCAGCGTGGCGAGGCGGTCTCCCGCTCGACCGAGCGCACGTATGAGAAACACCGCAAGGAACTGATCCAGCTGATGGACGAGGTGCGGCTGAACAATATCCGCATCGAACAGCTGGTCGAGGAACTGTATCAGATCAACAAGAGTCTGATCACGCTGGAAGGCAAGCTGCTGCGTCTGGCACTGGACTGCAAGATCGATCGCGAAGAGTTCCTGAACAGCTATTTCGGCCGCGAGCTCGACCCGAACTGGCTGGAGGAAATGGCGGACAAGTCCAACAACTGGGCCAAGTTCGCAGCGAAATATGCCGGGAAGGTCGAAGAACTGCGCGCCGGCATCTCCGAGATCGCCAACGAAGCGGGCATGCCGATCCCCGAATTCCGTCGCATCACCTCGACGGTGCAGCAGGGCGAGCGTGAGGCCAGCCGCGCGAAGAAGGAAATGGTCGAGGCCAACCTGCGTCTCGTCATCTCCATCGCCAAGAAATACACCAACCGCGGCCTGCAGTTCCTGGACCTGATCCAGGAAGGCAATATCGGCCTGATGAAGGCGGTTGATAAATTCGAATACCGTCGCGGCTACAAGTTCTCGACCTATGCCACCTGGTGGATTCGGCAGGCGATCACCCGGTCGATTGCCGACCAGGCCCGTACGATCCGTATCCCGGTCCATATGATCGAGACGATCAACAAGCTGGTCCGCACGTCGCGTCAGATGCTGCATGAGATCGGTCGTGAGCCGACGCCGGAGGAACTGGCCGAAAAACTGGCCATGCCGCTGGAGAAGGTCCGCAAGGTCCTGAAGATCGCGAAGGAGCCGATCTCCCTCGAAACGCCGATCGGCGACGAGGAAGACAGCCATCTGGGCGACTTCATCGAGGACAAGAACGCGATCCTGCCGTCCGATGCGGCGATCCATTCCAACCTGCGCGAAACGACGACGCGGGTTCTGGCCTCGCTGACGCCGCGCGAAGAGCGTGTGCTGCGCATGCGCTTCGGGATCGGCATGAATACCGACCATACTCTGGAAGAGGTCGGTCAGCAGTTCAGCGTCACCCGCGAACGTATCCGCCAGATCGAGGCGAAGGCACTGCGGAAGCTGAAACACCCGAGCCGCAGCCGCAAACTGCGCAGCTTCCTGGACTACTGACGGTCGCGCGATGCTGTCCCTCAGGACCGCGACGCCGGATGACAAGGATCTGGTGGCGGATATCCTGAAGGACAGTTATCCGGCCGGTCTTGCCAGCCATTATCCGCCCGAGATTCTGAACGCGGTCCTGCCGCTCATGTGCCTTGCGCATCCCGTCCTGCTGTCGCGGGGGACCTATTTCATTGCGATGCTGGGCGGCGAACCGGCGGGCTGCGGCGGCTGGTCCAATGCGGCGCCCGGCGGGGTCGGCATGGAACCGGGCCTGGCCCACATCCGGCATTTTGCCGTGCGGACCGGAAGCATGCACCGCGGTGTCGGACGGGCGCTCTATGATCGCTGCGCGTTCGAGGCCCGGACACTCGGCTATGATCGCATCGAGACGGAGGCTGCCCTGAATGCCGAAGGCTTTTACGCAGCCCTGGGCTTTCGCGCGCTTTGTCAGGCAAGCGAGGAGGTCAACGGCGTGGCGTTCGCCTATATCCGCATGGAACGCGACCTTCAGGAAAGGTGAACCGAATGCAGGGCCATGGCGGCGGAATGCGGGCGATGCTGGACCGGGCCGTCGGACCCTATCTCTGGCGCCCCTGGTACGACCGCGTGGCGACCCCGGCCGTTGCGAAGGTGTTCTTCCCCCTGTCCCGCGCCTGGGCCGCCGCGCTGGCCGCCGAAGGTGATCCCGATCGATTCCTGGTCGAGCTGGATGACGGTCCGCCCCGCCGGACGGTGGGGGCTGGGCTTCTGGGCCTGATCCAGTCAGCCGCCCTGGCGCATGAGACCGCTCGCGCCGCCTGGGAAAATGCTTTCTTCGGTCATGGCCGTGGCGACCTCGCCTATCGGGAACGGGCCCGGCTGAGGGCTGCCCGGAAGCTCATGGCATTGCGTGCGGCCTTCCTGCCGGGACATCTGGAACGGGCCTTTGCCTCGGTTCGCTTCGGAATCGAGGATGAGGCGTCCGTCGCATCGCGTCATGCCGCCCGGCTGGACTCGCCGGACGGCCTCGCAATGCCCGATCTTGACCTGCCGGTGCGCGAAAGCCGGCGGGTCATGCTGGACGGTGCCTATTGCTCCTGGCTGCGTTTCGATCCGCCGGTAGAGTTCCAGTCCGATGCACCGGTTGAGGCACGGCTGCGGGTTCCGGCGGCGGATGCGTCGCGCGGGACGGTGATCTTCGCCCACGGCATCGGCATGGAAGGTGAATTCTGGGGCGATCGGGGCGGTGTCACGGACTGGTACCTGTCGCATGGCTTCCGCGTGGTCGAACCGCAGGGGCCGTGGCATGCCTATCGGCGTCGCGCCGGCTACTATGGCGGTGAGCCGATTCTGGCGCGCGGACCGGCCGGTCTCCTCGATTACTCCTGGTGTCATCTGCGGGAACTGGGGCGCCTGATCGCCTGGGCGAAATTCTCGGGGGATGGCCCGGTCATGCTGAGCGGGATCAGTCTGGGCGCGCTGACATCGATGCAGCTTCTCAGTTGGGCGCGTTTCTGGCCCGAAGCCGCGAAGCCGGACTACGCCCTGCTGATCGCGCCGGCGGCGTCGCTGACGGAAGTGACCTATCGCGGGTCCTTGAGCGGCGGGCTGGGCGTACCCGACGCCCTGCGTGAAGCGGGCTGGGATGAGGAAATGGGCGCGCGCTGGGCCCCTCTTCTGGACGCCGGCGAGAGACCGGGCATCGATCCCGACCGGATCCTCTGCGTTCTGGGCGATGCCGATGCGATTACGCCGATCGCCTCGGGCAGGGAACTGGTCACGCGTTGGGGCCTGCCGGCAGAGAACGTCTTTTCTCGGCCGCAGGGACATTTTTCGGTCTCTCTGGGCCTGACGGCCGCTCCGGAGCCTCTGGTGCGTGGCCTCACGCTCATGTCCCGGTGACCAGACCCATGCGCAAATCGCGGACCGGTCCCGCAGGCCACGCGCGCTTTTTTCCCTTTGCGAAAAATCGGTTATCATCGATATAGCGCGAACGCGATCCGGGCCCGTTTCGGACCGGACTTCGCGCTTTTTGGTAGGATGGTCATGGACGGGTTTATTTTGGATGATCTGGCGGCGGGAGCCCTCATACGGCCGGCGGAACTGACGGATCTGGACGATCTGGTGGCTCTTGAAGCGCGGTGTTTCGATACCGACCGGATCAGCCGACGCAGTTTTCGCCACCTGCTGACCAAGGGGCATCAGGCCGCCCGTGTCCTGGTCGCACCGGACGGCGTGATCGCGGGCTATGCCGTTGTGCTGTTTCATCGCGGCACGTCGCTGTCCCGGCTCTATTCGCTGGCGGTATTGCCGGAACGGCGTGGCTTGGGCTATGCCCGGGCCCTGCTGGCGGCGGCGGAGGAGGCCGCGTCGGATGACGGGGCGGCCTATCTGCGCCTGGAGGTGCATGCCGACAATGCGGAGGCGATCTCCCTCTATCGCCACTCCGGCTACAAGCCGTTCGGCCGCATAGCCGGATACTATCAGGACGGCGGCGACGCCCTGCGTCTGGACAAGGCACTGATCGGGAAACGGCCCGAAGGTGTCGAGGGGTTCCCGTATTATCCTCAGAGCCTGAATTTCACCTGCGGACCGGCCTGCCTGATGATGGCGATGGCTGCGCTGGACGAAGGGTATGAGATGAATCGGGTCGAGGAACTGCGCCTGTGGCGGGAATCGACCACGGTCTTCATGACGCGCGGTCCCGCCGGATGCTCACCCTATGGCATGGCACTGGCCGCCGCTCAGCGGGGCTTCAGGGTCAGCGTCCATGTCCGCGACCCCGACATGATGTTCGTCGACACGGTCCGCCGCGCGGAAAAGAAGGATGTGATCCGCCTGGTGCAGGAGGATTATCTGGCGCAGCTCAAGGAGACAGGGGTCCCGGTGGACAACATCGCCCTGACCCTGAGCGAACTGCAGGACCTGCTGAGTGAGGGCGCCGTGCCGATCGTGCTGATCTCCACCTATGCGCTCGACCGCGAAAAGGTGCCGCATTGGGTCGTCGTCGTCGCCATGGATGACCGTTTCGTCTATGTCCACGATCCCTTTGTCGACCCGGACGTCATCCAGAGCCAGACCGACCGCATGGCGGTCCCGATACCGCGCGACGATTTCGAACGCATGTCGCGCTATGGCCGCGCCCGCCAGCGCGCCGCCCTGATTCTTCAGCGTTAGAGGAGCCTTTCCGTGAGCCGAACCGTGTTCATCATTGATGACGGCGCCGAGTTTCCGTTTCCCGGGCCGGGGCGGGAAGCCGTGTCCGCCCATGACTACCTGATGCGGGCCAAGCCCTATGCAAAGCGCACCCGCGTGGTCAATCTGTGCAGCGACTACAGCTATCTCGGCCTCGGCTATTACTGCGCCCTGACCGCAGAGGCACGGGGCGACCGGATTCTGCCCTCGGCGGAGGCGATGTTGTGGGTCGGCTGGAAGCGCATCTATCGCCGCGCGCTGGGCGATATGGAACGCCAGCTGACCAAGGCCCTGCGCCGCAGCCCCGATCCGGAGGGCGAGGGCGGGGCGCCGATCACGGTCTGTTTCGGCATCAGCGCCGAAACCCGCTTCAAGCATCTGGCCCGTTCGGTCTTCGACGCATTCCGCTGCCCGATCCTGCGTGTTCACTACGAGCGGGCGGAAACCGAAGGCGGCGAACTCGTCTACCGCATCACCGATGTCCGTGTGCCGAACTGGAAGAAGCTGCCGCTGGCGGAGCGGCCCCTGTTCGAGAAAGGGCTGGATTCCTATACCAAACGGCACCGGCCGACCCCGGCCCTGGCGCGTGGCCCGCGCTATACGCTGGCGGTGCTGGTCGACCCGAAGGAGGCGATGCCGCCCTCCAGCCCACAGGCCATTGAACGCATCGTGCGCGTCGGCGCCTCCATGGGGGTGAAGGTGGAGACGATCGGCCGCCGCGATCTGCCCCGACTGGCCGAGTTCGACGCGCTGTTCATCCGCGAGACCACCGCCCTGGACCACCACACCTATCGCTTTGCCAAACGGGCCGAGGCGGAGGGCATTCCCTGTATCGACGACGCCATGTCGATCCTGCGCTGCACCAACAAGGTCTACCTGGCCGAACTGTTCAGGACCCACAACATTCCCTCGCCGCGCACCCGCGTGATCGACAAGGACAATCTGGAACAGGTGGCCGAGGAAACGACCTACCCCATCGTCCTGAAAGTGCCCGACGGGGCGTTTTCCCGGGGCGTGAAACGCGCCGATGATGCCGGTCAAATGATCAAGCTGGGCCGGGAGATGCTGAGCCGGTCCGACCTGATCCTGTCGCAGGAATACATGCGGACCGATTATGACTGGCGGATCGGCATCCTGAACGGTGCGCCGATCTTCGCGTCCAAGTATTTCATGGCGCGCGGTCACTGGCAGATCATCAACCATGCTGCCAAGGGCGCGCCGGACGAGGGCGGGTTCGAAACGGTGGATCTGGACGCCGTGCCGTCGGCCATTCTCGACGCTGCCCTGGCCGCCGCCAAACCGATCGGTGACGGGCTCTATGGCGTCGATACCAAGCTGATCGGCGACCGGGCCGTGGTGATCGAGGTGAACGACAATCCGAATCTGGATGCCGGCGTCGAGGACAAGGTCCTGAAGGACGGTCTGTGGCGCACCATCGTCTCGGATTTCATTCGCCGCATCGAGGCCGCCCGCTAGATCGAAACCAAAACCGGCGGCGGGGTGCAACCACACACTGGCGCAACCCGCCCGCCTTTGCTATAGGCCCAGAACGGTCGGCCAGCCCGACCCGGTGGGCCTGTAGCTCAGTTGGTTAGAGCGGACCGCTCATAACGGTTTGGTCGCGGGTTCGAATCCTGCCGGGCCCACCATCCTTTGTCGATTCTCATCGTTAATGCACACGAGTCTCGGAAACTCTGCGCACAAGGCCATTAGTTCATTCATTGATCGCCTTAAGGTGCGAGCAACTTCATGATTTTTCGTTAAAATGCGGTGCCGCCGATAATGGCGGCGTTTATGAGATTCCAGATTCTGCACTCAGTTTTGCGTTGAAAGTCGGTTTGGACGCCGATGTTCTGAGGCAATCGAAGTCTGAAGCCCTTTCAGAACACGGCAGCCGATCAGAGAATGTCTGCTTTAACTTCTGAAGCGGTCAAATCGCATTACCTCGATCAGCTTCCGTCCCTGACCCTTAACAGACGTCGAGGTCGACCTCGTGAGACCGTTCGAGGCGCCCGGAGTTTCCCCGGTTGCCCGCCGATTTAAGATGTTTCTATGACCCATCGTCGGTCATGCCCTTTGACATGGAGGAAGCGTATTCGGGTTCGACGCGGGCATCGATCAGGACGCAGCGGCCGTCGCGGACCTGGCGGGCGGCGGATCGGATGGCATCCGACAGGTCTTGCGGCCTGGAGATCGGGCCAATGCCGATCATGCCTTGCGCCTCGGCCATCGCCGCGAAGTCGATATCCGGACCGGCGATGGCCTGGCCGATCCACTTGTTTTCGGTGGGGCGGTTTCGCGCCTTGGCAACTTTCTCCTGGTGTATCTCGTCATTGTAAAAGGAGCGGTTGTTGCAGACGACGACCAGCATCGGGATCCGGTAGCGGGCCGCGGTCCATAACGCGGAAACTCCCATCATGGTGTCGCCGTCACCGATGACCGCGACCGGCAGGCGCCCGGTTTCCTGCAAGGCCAGTGCCGCGCCGACCGCCATGCCGGGCCCCGAGCCGATACCCGCCCCGCCGTCATACCCCAGATAGTCCAGCGGATGATGGAAATCCCAACGTCCGGCATCCCATCCCAACGGCAGGCGCATCAGTGTCGCTAGCTCTCCGCGAAGGCCTGCGCCGAGCGCGCTAGCGAAATCCTGCATCGAGATTGCGTCGGCGGCTTCGTCGAAAGCGGAATTGGCGGTCACAGGAATTGGGGGAACGGCGTCCGGCCGCGGGATTCCCAGGTCATCCAGCAAGGCGGCAACGCAGAGGTCAGGCTGCGTGGCGATGTGCAATTCCGCCCGAACCGGACCGGTATGATCGAAGGACCAGCCGTTCGACAAATGATGATCGATGGAAATGTTCACCACCGGAGCCGTTGATTGCGTGTGGCCTATCGATCCCGCGACGTCGACCCAATCGAAAGCAACGATCAAATCCGCTTCCCGCAACGCCGCTGCTTGTGGCTCCGACAGGAAGAAGGATGGCGGCCCGACATGCAGCGGATGGTCGGTCGGAAAGACCGCGCCGGTCTTTACGTCGGTCACCACACGCGCCCCGTAGTGCTCTGCCAGGGCGACGCGCGCGGACCAGTCCTCGGCAGAGCGGGTCATGCGCCCGAACATGAATGTCGGGTGTTCCGCCTGCTTCAGCATGTCCTTGAGGTGCGCGAGCTGCGAGGGCGACGGTGTCGGGACATCCGGCGTCGGGTATGTGGAGAATGTGGGAAGCGACGGCATGTCCGATATCGCGGCCTCCTGCACCGAAACGTCGAAGCAGACATAGGTGGGTGCTTGCGGGGCGGTCTTCGAAATCGAAAAGGCGTGCGCCATCGCATCGACCGAGGCGGGCAGGCTGGCGGGTTGATCGTCCCATTTCACATAGGGTCGGATGATCGCGGCCTGGTCGCGGGACGTATGTATCCAGTCAATCCACGGTCGGCGTAAATCGGCGGCGACCGGACCGGTGGCGCCCAGAATCAGCATCGGAACCCGGTCACACCACGCATTGTAAATCGCCATGGAGCCATGCATCAGGCCGACATTGGCATGCAGGATGACCGCCATCGGCTCGCCGGTTACCTTGGCCCAGCCATGTGCGATTGCGACGGCATGCTCTTCATGAAGGCAGAGCAGCATTTTGGGATCGGTATTGCCCAGATGGTTTACCAGACTGTCGTGGAGTCCGCGAAGGCTGGAGCCCGGGTTCAGCGCGACATATTCAATGCCAAGGCGGCGCAGCGTCTCGGCAAGGGCATCGCTGCCCCATAGCGTGTCGCCGGAGCTCGGCACAGGCGTTTCGGCGGGGTCGTCTTTCCTCGGGTTTACCAATTCCTGCTTCCTTCGCTATTGTGCTGCATCTTTCGCGCTGCGACATAGCCCGTCCGGATCGCGTTTCTCGTGACGGTATCGCATTTCTTCGCATCGAGCCCAGGAGACCGGATGTCCACGCCAAGGCCGAAACCCGACGCCGCCCCGGATGCGAAGGACCTTCTGTCGTACCAGGACGAACGCATTGCGCATCTCGTCCGTTTGTGTGCCCGCGGCTTCAATCGGTCGCTTGCACGCCGGTTGGCCCTGCATGAAATTTCGTTCGGCCAATGGGTCTTCCTGCGCATCCTGTGGAAGCACGAAGGAATTTCGCAAAGCCAGTTGGCCGAAGCGGCAAACCTTACGGCACCTACCACCCATACCGCCCTGACGAAGTTGGAGCGGCTGGGGATCATCGAGCGCCGGACGCAGGGCGGTAACAAGCGGCGGCAGCATGTCTTCCTATGTCCCAAGGGCCGCGACCTGCAAAAACTGCTCGAGCCGCTTGCGGTCGAAGCGAACGAGGTCGCCCTTGCGGGTATCCCGGAAGAGCGGCGTGACCGGCTCCGCGAAGACCTGATCGCGATCCTCGCCAATCTTGAACAGGATGAGATTGAAGTCGAAGCGCGGGGCCTGAAAATGCCGGCCACGCGTTCCAGCTTCATGGAGTAGCCGATCACAGGCTGTAGGCCTCATAGGTCGCCGGATGGAAAATCTCGCCGATGCTTAGGCGGCGCGGGGAAAGTCCTTGCCGGTGATGCAGGTCCAGAAACGCCTCCAGCACCGTCTCGTTGCCGGGAACGCCATAGGTCCAGATTTCCGGCCCGATCAGGCGCCGGGCAAGCGTTAGCGTATCTTCGACAAAGGGCATCGTGACCTTCGTCGCCGACGTGTCCTGCAGGGCCTGCTGTGCCATTGCCTTGGATTGTGTAAAGGCCTTCAGCAGGGCGCCGGGCAGCCAGGGATTGGCATCCGCGATCTCCCGCTTCACGCCGAGCACATGCATGATTGGAAAGATGCCGGTACGCTCGAAATGGGCGGACGCCGCCTCGATGCCGTCCGCGAACAACCGTCCGACATTCGGATGTCCCTCGTCGAAACAGCGCAGGGACCGTGGGCCGATGAACCCGTCGATCTCTCCATTGCGCAGCATCTGATCCAGCGTCCGGTCGTCCGGGGCCGCTTCGATCGTGACGTCATTCGGGACGTTGACCGGAATCTTTTCGGGGCGTCCGGTTGCGTGCATACCGCCGCGCACCCAGCTGATCTCCGATTGCTTGACGTCGTAGTCCTCCAGGATTCCCCGGACCCAGACATTGGCGGTCAATTGCCATTCCGCGATCCCGATCCGGCGGCCCTTTAGATCCGCCGGCGATTTGATTCCCTTGTCGGTACGGATATAGATGGAGGAATGCCGGAAAGCCCGCGACAGGAATACCGGCACGGCGACATAGGGGCTCTCTCCCTTCGAATGCTTTACGCAATAGGAGGAGAAGGAAAGCTCGCTGACATCGAAGGCTTCATGCCGGAAGGCCCGAAAGAACATTTCTTCCGGCGACAGCAGCATCGTCACCGGCTCCACACCGTCAATCTTGACGCGACCGTCGTGGATCGGCCGGGTGCGGTCGTAATCGCCCATGGCGATCGATAATCTCAGCGTACCCATATTCGGTCTTTCCTCCCTGATATCTAGGACTGATGGCGCAGTAAGATGCGCTCGTTGGTGTTCGCGCTTTCCAGGATCGCGTGACAGACTTCCAGGCTGGCACGGCCCCACCGCGCATTCTGCGGTGGCGCCTTACCAAACCGGATCGCGTCGTAGAGACCTTTCAGAACTTCGGTGCGTGGCGCCGGGATGGCGGGGACAGAGACGAATTCCCGCTTCGAATCGCCCCATATCTCGATCCCCTTGCCGGTCAGGCGCAGGTCGGCACGGTCGCAACTGATGAAGACCGGCCCGAAATGCTCGGGATGGGGGGCGGCGGCCGGGACCTCGGTGGCGCCGAATGTGCGTTTCGACTTTAACGCGGCTTCTTCCTCCGGAGAGGAGACGGAGGCCAGCGCCCGGCGGGCCGCGCCATAGGTCGACATATCCTTGGGCTGGCCCAGTTCGCCGATCCCGTCCTGGAGGACATCGCTGTCGTAATGGGCATAGCCGGAGTAAACGAGATTTGCGAATCGGCCCCCGTCGAAATGCAGCAATGCCGCATAGGCGCCTTCGGTCGGCCGCGCCGGGTCCCAGTTGCCGGTCGCGGCGGAGACGGCGTGCGCCGTCCCTCCCATCAGCAGGCGAACGACATCGACCTGATGAACCGCCTGGCTGAACACGACACCGCCGCCCGATGCCGTTGAAAGTTCTTCCGGCCGGCGCGGGCGGTATAGGAAATCCGTGTAATTCAGGGCGTGGACCATGCGCACCGTTCCGAAGCGCCCGGTGTCGATTATATGGCGGGCGGCGACGACCGGCTGATCGAAGCTATGGCTGGGACCGGTGACCAGACGAATCCCGGCCCGCTCTACCGCGTCCACAATCGCCGTCGCATCCGCCATGTCTATGGCCAGCGGCTTGTCGACAAGAAGGTGCTTTCCGGCTGCCGCCAGAATTTCCGCATGGTCGCGGTGCATCTGATGCGGCGTGGCGATGTAGACCGCTTCGACATCCGGGTCTTTCGCCAGTTCCTCGACAGTCGTGTGAGCGTTTCCTCCGAACTGGTTTCGGAAGGCCTGCCGCGATTCCTCCCGCGGGGCGGCACTGGCCACCAGTTTGGTGTGGGGATCGGCCAGCAAACTCGGCAAAGTCAACATGAAGCCGCGTCCGAGTCCGGCGACCCCCAGACGGATGGGGTCAGAGATCAATCGTCAGGTCCCCGGTCTTGGCGCGCGAGACGCAGATCATGATGTGGTCGGCTTTTTCCTCGTCCATAAGGACAAGGTCGCGGTGATCCGCTTCGCCTTCGATCAAGGCGCATTTACAGGTGCCGCACGTGCCGCTTTCGCAAGAACTAACGGTCTGCACTCCGGCGTCCCGCAAGGCTTCCAGAATGGAGCGATCGGCGGGAACTTCGATCGTCTGGCCTTTCGATTTTAGCGTTACGTTGAACGCGACATCGTCGTCGCGAACGACGGAAACCGGGCTGAACTCTTCGAAATGAACGCGACCGTCCGGCCAATGTCCGGTCAGGGCCTTGATTTCCTCCATCAGGCCGAACGGGCCACAGCAGTAGACATGCTCCGTCCCGGGTTTCTCCAGCAGGTCCCAAAAATCATAAGCCTGATCGATATCGCCTTCATCGTGGTGGACGGTGGCGCCCTTGAAGGCTGAAATCTCGTCCAGATACGCGGTGTCTGCGGCGGTCCGTGTGCAGTAGACGATGGTGAAGGGTTTTCCTTCACGGCTGAGATGCCGGGCCATCGACAGGATCGGGGTCACGCCGATCCCGCCGGCGATCAGAATGTATTTCGCACTGTCGACCAACTCGAAGTCGTTCTCCGGAGCCTCGATTAACAGCGCCGTTCCTTCCTGCGCCTGCTCATGCATCGACGCCGAACCGCCACGGGAGTTTCGCTCTCGTTTAACGGCGATCACATAAGCGGAAGGGGCCGTTCCGTCGTTCAAAAGCGAATATCGGCGCATGGCGCCGTCAGGGGTCTCGACAGTGATATGGGCGCCGGGCGTAAAGGCCGGCAGGGCCGATCCGGTTGCCGGTTCCAGCGTGAATTCCATGATTTCCGGGGTCAGGCTGTGGCGCTCCGCCACCTTCATCTCGATCCGGTCGTTGGGCGCTTCCACGAAATCCCCCTTGTCAAATCTCAGATTCTCATGTTATTAGATGTCTAAATATTAGAAATCTAACGTTTCGTCAAGAGCATTGCCCTGAAGATGAAACGAAGAGAAACGGGAGAAACGCATGCTTTCCAAGGAAGAGAACGATCTTCTGACCCTGGTCGAAGGCGACGCGCCGATGGGCAAGCTCATGCGTCAGCATTGGGTCCCGATCTGTCTTTCCGAGGAAGTCTCCGAGCCCGATGGCAAGCCCTTGCTAATCGAAGCGATCGGGAGGCGCTATGTCTGTTTCCGCGATACCGAAGGCCGCGTGGGGCTGCTCAACGAGCTTTGCCCGCATCGGAAGGCGTCCTTGGTCTATGGCCGGAATGAAGACTGCGGACTGCGTTGCCTCTATCACGGCTGGAAATTCGACGTAGAGGGTAATTGCGTGTCCATGGCATCGGAGCCCGAAGGGTCCCCGATGATCGACAAGGTTCGCCATCAGGCCTATCCGGTCCACGAATGTGCAGGCTTTGTCTGGGCATGGCTCGATACCGAGAGCGAGGCGCCGGAGTTTCAGCGGCCTGCCTTCTCGCCGGATGACGACACGCTGGTCTCTATTCTGAAAATGCGTATCCCGGCGAACTGGGCGCAGATCACGGAAGGCCAGATCGACAGCGCGCATTCCTCCTCGCTGCATTCCTCCGACATGGTTCCCGCACGCGTACCGGGTGCCGCAGCGGACGATGCGTCCTGGTACCGTCCGTCGACCGACAAGTCGCCGCGCATGCAGACGGAACGGACGCCCTACGGGTTTCACTACGCGGCGATCCGCAAGCCGATCAAACATGCCGCGACTCGCAATTATCTGCGGATCACCGAATACATCGCCCCGTTCACATCGCTGATCCCGCCGAACAACAACTATAACGTCGCGACGGTGATTGTCCCGATCGACGACGAGACCAGCCATTTTCACTTCATCGCCTGGGGCGGCAAGGCCTGTCCGTCGACCGAGCAATGGCGAAAATTTACCCATACCCAGAAAGGCATCGATGTCGATGACCGATGGGTACCGAAGCGGAACGAGGACAACAATTTCCTGCAAGACCGTCAGGCTATGAAACTGGGCAACTTCACCGGCATTCAAGGAATTCCGAACCAGGATCTTGCGATGTGGGTGTCGATGGGTGCCCGGGTCGACCGATCGACGGACCTGCTGGGGTCATCGGATATCGCGGTCGTAGAATTCCGACGATTGATGAGCGAGGCGGCACGCACGGTGCTGGAGGGCGGGCCGGCGATCGGAACGACGGCACCGTTGGTCCCCCATGTCACGGTCTCGTCCAAGGAAGGCGTATACGACAAAGAAATCGATTGGCGGAGCCTGGGTCAGGAAAGACCGGCGGACGCCGCCGAGTAACGGAAAGATAGCGGCCGCCGTCAACGAACGCGCGGCCGTGCGGTGCCAGTCACCGCGATGCAACGATTAAAAAGCGTCGAAAAGACGTGGGGCCCCTGGGCCCGTTCGATGGGAGGGTACAGTGCCTGGTTACGCCAAGGAAGCACCCGCGCGGAGTCTGCCGGTCGTACGAACGGAACTGTTCGTCGGCGGGGTATGGCGCCAAGGGGCGGGCCGCGAACGAGACATTCGCTCTCCCAGTGACGGAACGGTGCTGGCCACCATTCGCGATGCCGACCTATCCGACCTCAGTTCCGCAGTCGATGCCGCTAAGGCGGCTCAGTCCGCTTGGCGCCGCGCCGGTCCCGGCGCGCGAGGGGCGGCACTGCGTCAGGCTGCGGCACGTCTCAGGGATCATGCGGAGGAATTGGCGCTTATCGATGCGCTGGATAGCGGAAATCCCATCACCGGTATGCGGTTCGACGTCGGTCTTGGAGCGACACTGATCGACTATTTTGCGGGCATCGCGACGGAAGCCAAGGGCGAGACGATTCCGCAGCGCGATGGGAAAATCACTTATGTGACGCGGGAACCGTTGGGCGTCGTTGCCAGGCTGGTGGCCTTCAATCACCCGCTTCTCTTCGCGGCCGCAAAGATGGCGGCGCCATTGGCCGCTGGAAACGCGGTCATCGTGAAACCTTCGGAAGAAACGCCGCTCTCTGCGCTGCGCATGGCGGAGTTGATCGCCGATATCTTCCCGCCCGGAATACTGTCTGTGCTGACGGGGGGCGCGGAGCTTGGTTCGGCCATCTGTGGGCACCGTTGTATTTCCGCGGTCAGCCTGATCGGCAGTGTGCAGACCGGCAAGGCCGTGCTGCGTGGCGGTGCCGATACGCTGAAACGCACACAGCTAGAACTCGGTGGCAAGAATGCCCTGGTGATTTGCCCGGACGCCGATATCGACGCGGCGATCGCTGGTGCTGTTAAGGGCATGAATCTGGGTTGGACCGCCGGACAGTCCTGCGGTTCCACGAGCCGGGTTCTCGTACATCAATCTCTGCATGACCGCGTCGTCGACGGTATCGCGCAGGCTTTCGACAAGGTTCGGGTCGGCGATCCGACCGACGACGCTACGGAGATGGGCTGTCTTTCGACGGCCCGGCAATACGAGAAAGTGTGCGGCTTCATTGAGCAGGCGGTGTCGGAAGGCGCCGTTCTTGCCGCTGGCGGAGAGCCGTCCAGCGTACCGAAGGGCGGATACTTCGTCCGTCCGACGCTGGTGACCGGTTTGAAGCCGCAAATGAGAATTGCGCGTGAAGAGGTGTTCGGGCCGGTTCTGTCCGTCCTTTCCTGGCAAGACGAAGACGAGATGCTCGACGTCGTCAATGGCTTGGATGTCGGACTGACCGCGTCTGTTTGGACCCGGGACCTCGATACCGCAATGCGCCTGACGGATCGCATCCAGGCTGGATACGTCTGGGTCAACGATTCGAGTGACCATTACCTCGGCGCACCGTTCGGCGGCGTGAAGAGTTCCGGAATCGGACGCGAAGAGTGTCTGGAGGAGCTTCTCGCCTACACCGAGCAGAAGACGGTCACGATCGTTCCGAAACAATCAAAACACCCATGATGGTGAGGAAGGGAGACGTTCGATGAAACTTAAGGCATTTGTAATTGCCGCCTGTATTGGCCTGACGGCCGGGGCGGCCCAGGCGGAGCCGGTCAACCTGACCCTGTCCGGCGGAAACCCCGGCGGCCTTTGGTCGCTGCTGGGTGCCGGTATGGATCGGGCGGTCAAGGTGTCCGATGGGGATTCCGTGATCACCTACCAGGCGACCGGGGGGGGGTTTGCCAATATCGGTCTTCTGGGTGCCAACCGCACCGATCTTGGGCTGGTCCATGACGCCGAGGTCAAACTCGCGCTGACCGGACAGGAACCGTTCAATGCGCCGGTCACGAACATGATGGCCATCGGCTACATGTATAACTGGGCGCCAATGCATTTCTTCCTGCGGAAGGATCTGGCCGAGCAGTACAACATCGACAGCCTGGACGATATCGCGACCTCCGGCGCGCCGATTTCCATCGGTATCAACCGGTCGGGGAATATCACCGGGAACGTGGCACTGTTCATGCTGGAGAAGGCGGGGCTAAGTGAAGCCAAGCTGACTGAAAACGGTGGCAGCTTCGTTCGCGCCGGTGCCAACGAACAGGGCGACTTGATGAAGGACGGCCGCATTGGCATGGCGACCAACGGGATCTTCATCGGCCATTCCTCGTTCCGGGCGATTGACGAGAATGTCGACGTCATTCTGCTGCAGATTCCGCAAGACGTGATCGATGCGACGAACGAAGAATTCGGCACATCCGCCTATACGATCCCGTCCGGCAGCTATTCGAAGCAGGAAGGCGATGTGAAGACCATGGCGCTCGGCGCGATGGTGGTCACGACCGACAGCATGTCGGATGACACCGCCTATTCGCTGGCGAAGTCTTTTGCCGAGAATATCGATGAAATCCGGGGCGTGCATAAGGCGATGCAGCAGCTGAATCCGGCGTTGATGGTCAGTCAGACCGTTCTTCCGTTCCACCCCGGCGCAGAGCGCGCCTACAAAGAAGCGGGCCTAATTAAATGAGGATTTCCCTCCTCGCAACGGGTCGGCGGCGCACCTTCAAAGGTGCGCCGCTTACGCTGCTAAGCCTCGTGGCGGCGGCGTTTGCCTGCTGGGTCATCTACGCGAATATCTTCGTGATATCCGACCCGCTGGTGCTTGGAATTCTATTTGTCTCCAGTATCTATACGCTTCTGTTTATCGTCATCGGCCATTCGCCGAATGCATCGGACAGGCCGACGGTCCTGGATTGGGGACTATCGGCCCTTAGCCTAGCAGCCGGTGTGTTTTTCTTCATTAATGCCAAGGAAATCTCGGACCGGATCACACTGCTGGATCCCTTTACCCCGGCACAATTCTTCTTCGGCGCGTCCTTGCTGGCGCTGACTTTGGAGGCGACCCGCCGGACGACGGGGCTTGGACTTACAGCCGTGGTCGGCGTTTTCCTTTTGTACAATCAGTTCGGTTACATGCTGCCACCGCCATTCGGGCACGGCATATCAGATTTCAGCTATCTTCTGGATATTCTGGTTTTCACCACCGACGGTCTTTTCGGCGTGCCGGTGCAGGTCGTGGCCAGCTATGTCTTCCTGTTCGTCCTGTTCGGGACGCTTCTGGCCAAGGCGGGCGGCGGCGATTTCTTCTTCAACCTCGCTGCTTCGTTAACCGGTAAGAGCGCGGGCGGTCCTGCGAAAGTCGCGATCATCTCATCGGGCCTGTACGGCACAATGTCCGGCAGCCCGACTTCGGACGTTGTCGCGACCGGATCGATCACAATTCCGATCATGCGGCGTCTGGGATACACAAAACGCTTCGCCGGCGCTGTCGAAGTCGCGGCCTCCACCGGTGGCAGTGCAATGCCGCCGATCATGGGGTCGGCTGCGTTTATCCTCGCCGAATACACCGGCACTCCTTATCGCGAGATCGTGTTCGCCGCCATCATCCCGGCGCTGCTGTACTATTTCGGCGTCTTCCTGCAGGTTCATTTCCGTTCGGTGCGCTACAGTTACCGCCCGTATGAAGACGCGGTCCCGCCGCTGGCGAAGACGTTGAAGGATGGGTGGCCCTACCTGGTCCCCATCGCGATTATTGTCGTAGTGCTGGTTGCGGGATACTCGCCGGTCTTTACCGCAGGGGCCGGGGCGATGGCGGTGATCGTCGCCAGTCTGTTTACAAAGCGAACGCGGATGTCTCTGCGCGATGTGGTCGAAGGCCTGGCCGAGACGACATTGCGCATCCTTCCCGTCGCAGGCGCCTGCGCGGCGGCGGGGCTGGTGATCGGCGGTCTGTCGATGACCGGGCTGGGTATGAAGGCCGCGAATGTAATTCTGGAAGTCTCCGCGGGTGTCGAGGTCATCACGCTGCTCGTCGCGGCTGCGGTTACGATCATCCTCGGCCTAGGGATGCCGACACCATCCGCCTATATCCTCGCGGCGGTCCTGGTTGGGCCGGCCTTGGCGAAGATCGGGTATCCCGACCTGGAAAGCCACATGTTCCTGCTCTACTTCGCGATCCTGTCGGCGCTCACCCCGCCGATTGCGGTGGCGGCCCTGGCGGCGGCGGCGATTGCGGAGGAAGACCCGATCATCATTGCGCTGGACGCGGTACGTCTCGCCGTTGTCGGGTTCCTGATCCCATTCGTGTTCCTTTGGAACCCGGCGATTTTGGGGCAGGGGGACGCATTTGCCGTCACCTTGACGATCCTGGGCGGGATTTCGGCTGTCTCCGCGATCGCGGTGGCGTTGGAATGGGCAAAGTTTCCCGGTGGCGGCGCCATGGCTTGGCCGATGCGGATCGCGCTGTTCGTATGCGCAGTAGCGGCCGTCACTCCGCAGCCAATGATCGCGGTGGCCGGGATGGCAGGCACGGCCTTCCTTCTGGCTACGACCTATCTCCATTCCCGGCGCGGCCAGACGGGCACAAAAGCCGTCCTGAAGGAGGAATAATGATGGTGCAGCAACCCTCCGCTTGCTCCGACGGGCCACTTATCCCGCGCGATAGGTCGGTTCATCCGGTTGCCTATGACCCGGATTACAAAACCAGTGTGACGCGCTCCCCGTCTTTGCCCCTATTGGCGATGGAGAGCACAATTACCGAGGAGACTGGGCCGGTTTTCGGTCACAATTGTATCGGGCCGCTTGACAATAATCTGATTGTTAACTTCACCGGCGGTGGGGCACCCGCCGTTGGGGAGCGGATTCTGGTGCATGGCCGCGTACTGGACGAAAATGCCAGACCGGTCCCTAATACGCTGGTCGAGATATGGCAGGCCAATGCCGGTGGCCGTTACCGGCACATCAAAGATACCTATTTCGCGCCGCTGGATCCGAATTTCGGCGGCTGCGGCAGAACGTTGACGGATGCCGAGGGGCGGTACCAGTTCCTCACGGTGCGGCCGGGAGCCTATCCCTGGCCGAACCGGGGCAACGACTGGCGGCCGATGCACATTCATTTTTCGATCTTCGGAACCGCCTTCGGTCAGCGCCTAATCTCGCAAATGTATTTCGAAGGCGACCCTCTGATTGCCCGCTGCCCGATCGTGGCGACCGTTAAGGATCGGGGCCGGATCGACCAATTGGTCGCGCCGCTCGATTTTGCACATTCCAGACCGCATGATTTCTTGGCTTACAAGTTCGATATCGTGCTGCGCGGGCGGCGTCAGACCCTGTTCGACAACAAGCCCGAAGGTATGTGACATGGTTCAGCAACTGACGACGCTTCGGGAAACGTCTTCGCAAACGGCAGGACCCTTCGTTCACATTGGAACCGTGCCCGGCTATGCCGGATTGACGGGCATCTACCAACACGACTTGGGTCAGTCGACCTTCGACGACGGGGCCGGTGGCGAGGTGATTGAAATCAGCGGGACGGTGATCGACGGTACCGGCGGGGTCGTTCGCGACGCGATGTTCGAAGTCTGGCAGGCCGACGCCCGCGGTCTTTATCCCGGACAGCACGGTGCCGATCCGAAGGTCACAGGATGGGCCCGTGTCTGTGCCGATCCCGAAAGCGGGAAGTGGACCCTAAAGACCATCAAGCCGGGGTCCACTAAGAACCGGGATGGAAAGCGGCAGGCACCGCATATCGCTGTATGGATCGTCGCCCGCGGCATCAATACCGGTCTTCAATCCCGGATTTACTTCGATGACGAAGACAATACCTCGGACCCGATCCTGTCGCGCATCGAACACAAGCACCGGGTCGCGACATTGATCGCCACCAAACTGTCGAACGGTGTTTACGCGTTCGATATCCGTCTGCAAGGTGACGGGGAAACGGTGTTCTTCGACCTGTGACGGAGTACCTTCCAGTCTCCCAAAGCCGAAATCGAATTACAATCCGGGCGTAGATATGGACAAAAGCATTGAAAGTCTGGCGGCTGCGGTCGCCGACATTCCCGACGGCGCGACCGTCATGATCGGCGGATTCGGCGGTTCGGGCGCGCCGATTGAATTGATTCATGCGCTGATCGACCGTTACAAGGCGACCGGGAGCCCTGGCGATCTGGTCGTCGTGAACAACAATGCCGGCAACGGACGTGTCGGCCTCGCCGCTATGATCGATGCAGGCATGGTGCGGCGGCTGATCTGTTCCTTCCCGCGATCATCGGACCCGCGTGCCTTTACCGAGAAGTACCTTGCCGGCGAGATCGAGTTGGAACTAATCCCGCAGGGCACACTGGCAGAGCGGATTCGCGCCGGCGGTGCCGGCATTCCCGCCTTCTATACGCCGACATCCTACGGGACGGAGGTGGGCGAAGGGAAGCCGACGGCGGAGTTCGACGGCAAGATGTGTGTTCAGGAACGCTGGCTGAAGGGGGACTTCGCTCTGGTGAAGGCGGAATGCGCGGACCGGCACGGCAACCTGACTTATCGCCACGCCGCCAGAAATTTCGGCCCGATCATGTGTATGGCTTCGGCCCGGACCATCGTGCAGGCAAGCCGGATTATGGAACCGGGCGAACTCGATCCTGAGACCGTCGTTACACCGGGATTGTTCGTCGATGCGGTAGTCGAAGTGCCCGATCCGGGACAGGAAGAGGCCCTGATTCGGGCGGGAGTGAGATACGAATGACGGCGAAACTGACAAGCGCCCAGATCGCCTGGCGCGCGGCCCAGGACATCGAAGACGGCGCCTATGTCAATCTGGGTATCGGATTCCCGGAGATGGTGGCGAAGTATCAGGCGCCGGGTCGTCAGGCCGTCTATCACACCGAGAACGGCATCCTGGGCTTCGGCGAGGCGCCGCCGGAAGGGCAGGAGGACTGGGACCTTATCAATGCCGGTAAGAAGGCGGTGACCCTGAAACCGGGTGCCAGCTTCTTTCACCATGCCGACAGTTTCGCGATGGTACGGGGCGGGCATTTGGATGTCGCCATTCTGGGCGCCTATCAGGTCGCGCAAAACGGGGACCTCGCGAATTGGCGTGTCGGCTCCAAGGGTGTACCGGCCGTCGGCGGTGCGATGGACCTTGTGCATGGCGCGAAACGGGTTGCCGTGATCACCGAACATGTCACTAAGGATGGTCAGCCCAAGCTGGTTGAACGCTGCACCTTCCCATTGACCGGTGTCGGCTGTATTACCCGGGTTTATACCAGCCTAGCCGTCGTCGATATCGAAGACGGCCATTTTGTTCTACGTGAGAAGCTTCCGGATATCTCTTTGACAGATCTTCAGGCGCAGACCGGCGCAACGCTCCATACCGACGGCGTGGTGGGCGATCTTATCGCGGCTGACGTTTAAGCCATAGATGCCTTTCCAAACAATGGAAGCAACCGTCCCACTCCATGCTTATCCCAAGGGGAATAGAACCTCTTTCCCCGCTATGTCGGGCAAATCGATGCTGCGGCCTATGCAGAGGACAGGGTCACTGACGGATTGCTCTGCAAGAGAGCAGGATCAGAACGTCGGGTATCGATGATAGGTGAAGCCTTCGCCCTTCTATCGGCGGCTTTCTTCGGGTTGGCTGGTGCTGCGATAGCGAAAGGGGCGCCGCAAGCACGGGGTGACAACGGCGCCTTCCTGTCGATCGTGCTAACATTGCTGTTTGCCGCGATTGTCTGGCTTGCCGGTGGATCTGTCGAAGGATTGCCTGTGCACGGGGACGCCCTGATATCAGGCGTTGCCTTCTTCGTGGCGTCGGGGGTGCTGGCGACGGTGCTCGGGCGTCTGACGAATTTCAAGTCGATCGCCCTCGCCGGTGCCATTCGCGCCGGGTTGCTGCGACGGCTCATTCCTGTGTTTTCAACGATACTCGCGGTCGTGATTCTGGGGGAGCGCTATGGCCTGATCCCCGCAGTCGGCATGGGTCTCATACTCGTCAGTGTCGCGCTGACATTGCGGGAGAAGGCGCCTGCAGACTTCGGAGGTTTCGCCCAGCTCACCCAAGGCCGCATTCGGACAGGGGCGATGCTCGGCGCATTGTGTGCCCTGTTCTATGCCCTGGCCTATGTGGCGCGAAAACTAGCGATGGAGCATGTCCCGGATGCTGCGTTCGGTGCGATGGTCGGCGCGGCGACTGGGGTTGTTTGGTACGTCGGTGCCGCGCCATTCAGCAGAGGATTTCGTAACAGCCTGTTCCGGGTTCTGAGCGATACGGGCACCTGGCAATGGATAGCGGCAATCTCAATGTCCCTGGGCCAGTTGTTGCTTTTCTTTGCTCTGAAGTACACCGCCGTGGCCGTTGTGGCGATAATCGGTACGACAGAGATTTTCGTTGGGATCTACCTTGCCGCCTTTTTGCTGAAAACGGAGCCTCGTCCCGGTCGTTACATCGTGGCAGCGACAATCCTGGCCAGTATCGGCGTCTCCCTTGTCGCTCTTGGGTAAATGAGGTTGGAGACCGGGGCTGGAGCCCGCTTGCTCATTCTTGCTGGTTCGTGCGGGGCAGACACCCGCGCCATAACCAACAGCCTGTAAATCAGGTGCGCCTGGTATCAACACGGAAGAGGTATCCATGATGAAGAAGTTCCCCTGGCATCACGTCCTGGCCGTATTGCTCTCGGCCTTCTTTGTACTTGGAGGGACCCTGAACCTCTTCCCTTCCGCGGCGGTACTGGCTGACTACAAGAGATGGGGGTACCCGGCCTGGTTCCACTATGTCACGGGGGCAATGGAATGGAGCGTTGCCGTTCTGCTACTTCTACCCGCGACACGCCTCGTCGGGTGTGTCGTCGGCGGTGCGGTTATGACCGCTGCCGCGGCGACACTTCTGTTTCACAGACAGTTCGGCAATGCTCTTGCACCCTTTGGCGTGCTGGGATGCCTGATTTTGATGGTCTGGTTGTCGAGGCTGCAAAACCAAGCTCCGTCCGGCCGGGACTAGCGTCAGGAAATGCTAAAATGATGAGGTGAGGCATACACTTGACGGTTCCCCGCCCGGTTTTGTTGCTCTCGGCGTCCCTTCAACCGTTCCCCCAGAAATGGGCCCGCATGCAATCAGTTCCATAAAGTACGGCCCCAAGAATTCGTCTGACGGGCGCCTGTGTTGTTACTATTGTCCGGATCGTCCGTTCCTGGCTATCGGTCGTCGGCGAGGGGCGGTCGGAACCAGGCTCACAGCTGACTCGGAGCGGACTCTTTGGCGACACCAAGAGCAAGGTGGATTAAATTTCAATCAAAACGTGATACCAGTGAACTGTGAAACAGTATGAGACTAATTGAAAGATTGCTCGATGACGGAAGCACCTATCCTACGAAAGCTCTCTATCAGCCGTTTTCGGGGATTGAAGGACTTCTGTTGGCAACCTGCAAACGGTATGAACGTCATAATTGGGGGCGGAGACACCGGCAAAACGACCATTCTCGAGGCGATCGGCCTTCTCCTGAGCCCTTCTAACTCAACCATCGTCTCCGAGTCCGACTATTGGCAGCGTGACGCTTCCGAGGAATTCTGCATCGACGGCGTTTTCTCTCTTCCGGAATCATCGGAAATGAGCACACAGCCGAAATTCGCATGGCCATGGAACTGGGACGGTCAGAATGCGGTGTTGCCAACAGACGTGGGGGGCGATGCCGATGCGCCCCCAGACAATCCCGTGTATTGGTTCCGACTCCGTGGGACAACTGAGCTTGAACTGTTGTGGGAGTTAGTCCAGCCGAACGGCGATGCGGACTCTCTCACGACCGGAATCCGGCGCGCGGTTGGTCTTGTTAGACTGAGTGGGGATGATCGCAATGACCGCGATCTACGCCTAGTTTACGGATCCGCATTAGATCGGTTGTTCTCAGATGTGTCCCTTCGCGCGCGTATCGGCAAGGAGGTCTCAAAGATCGATCTGAACGCGCCGTTGGGGGATGACGGCAGAGAAAGCATTGACGACCTAAGCGCGCGCTTCGAGAAGGCCTCGCTCCCGCACGGTTTGTCACTCGGGTTGACGACAACCCACGGCCTATCAATCGGCGCGCTTATCGGGCTTCACGCCGAGAAAGACGATACCGACCTTCCCTTATCCAGCTGGGGAGCAGGGACACGCCGAATGGCCGCCCTTGAAACAGCGTCGGTGAATCGGACTAACACCAGCATAGCTGCGATCGACGAAATTGAGCGTGGCTTAGAGCCGTATCGCCTGCGCAAGCTCATAGGCAGTG
The DNA here is from genome assembly GCA_033344895.1 of Alphaproteobacteria bacterium. NCBI lineage: Bacteria > Pseudomonadati > Pseudomonadota > Alphaproteobacteria > Alphaproteobacteria bacterium. Next base: position 549,766 of record JAWPMN010000001.1, on the reverse strand, counting down.
TAATCGGTTCCTTCTGCCAGTCTTTTGTCACAACACACAGCGCAGTCGCGATCGCCTGCACCGAAAAGGCAGATCTCTGGTATCTCGATAGCTGTGGGCAAATTGGACCGCTGCCCCGTCATAAGATCGAGCAGCAACAGCGTCGTGATCCAGAAACTTTCCTTTCACGGGTTGCCGTGATCGCTGAAGGCGCAACCGAAGTAGGGTTCCTTCGATATCTTCTAGAATGTGCTTTTTCAGGCGAGCCACTAGACCGTGGCGTTCGGGTCTGCGACGGGCAGGGCAATGACGCGACTCTCGGCCTACTCGAAGCGCTCTCCTCCAGCGGCCTTCTTTTCTGCGGGCTTGCTGACAACGAAGGTCGAAATCCTGAACGATGGAAGGCGCTAAAGGATCAACTTGGCGATGCACTGCTCCAATGGCCGACGGGATGCACGGAAGAGCAGGTGATCGCCAACATACCGGACGATCAACTGGGCAAGTTGGTCACTGACACAGACGGTGCCGAAGATGGTCTGCGTCTGCGGACACTAGCCGATCGGCTCGGTTCGCAGGACAAGAGCCTGGACAAAATCCGACAAGCGTTAGATGCGACAGGAACAAGCCTGCGCACGCTCATCATCGCCGCGGCAACCGGCGACAAAGACGGCGCTCCTGAAGGTTCAGAGAAGGAGTGGAAAGCACATGCCCGGTGCTGGTTCAAATCCGAGGCTGGTGGACGTGAGTTGGCCAAGAGGATGTTGTCCGGTGGCGCATGGCCTAACCTGCGTCCGTCGTTGATGCCTCTGATCAATGCGGTCTTGCGAGCTTCGGAGATGCAAGAACGCGACGACCTTCAGCCATGAGCGATGAAAGCGTGGCCGCACTCCTGAGATCCGACGAGCCTCTTGTCGTGATTGAAGCGGCAGCAGGCGCGGGGAAGACATACCAGGGTGCAGCATACGCTCGTGATCTCGCAGTGACCCTTGGATCGGGCCGACTGTTAATCCTCACTCACACCCATGCAGCATGCACCGTATTCGCGGAACGTACCGCAGGAGCAGGACGCTCCGTCGAGATCAAGACCATCGACGCGCTCATCGCTCAGATCGCTACCGCCTACCATGCCGTGCTCGATTTACCCGCCGATGTGTCAGCGTGGGCTTGGCAAGACGAAGGCAAAGGCTTCGGCATCATGGCGTCTAAGGTCGCTTCCTTCCTCGGCAATAGGCCAATGGTGGCGCGCGCCCTCGCCTGCCGATATCCCTTCATCGTCTGTGACGAGCACCAGGATTCCTCTCCCGACCAGCATGCGGTCGTGATGGCACTACACCGAAGCGGAGCCATGCTGCGTGTGTTCGGCGACCCATTACAGAGCATCTACGACACAAAATCAGCAAAAGCCGCCAGGGCCAATCGAGAGCGCTGGGAAACCTTGAAATCCGAAGCAGCGTGGGATCGTCTCGACCATCCACATCGGTGGGAGGACGGAGATCGGGAACTGGGGCATTGGCTCCGGAAAGCGCGTGAGAATCTTGAAAACGGGAATCCCATCGATCTCACGAGCAATGTGCCTCGCTCCGTGCAAATCATACGAGCCGACAACACCGCTCAAACACACGGCCTCTATATGCTTTCACAAGAAGATCGGCGCCAAATCGATCAGAATGTACAATCTCAATCTCAACTCATGATCCTCACGGCCCAGACCGATCTTGCCCGTGGACTGCGAAGTTTCTGGAATCGTTCCATCCCGATATGGGAAGGGCATACCCGCAATGCTTTGGCCGATTTCGTCTCTGCCTTAGACGAGCGCGCGGGAAATGCTGAAGCCATAGCCGCAGCGTTGGCTGCCTTCGTTAGTACTACCGCCAAGGGCTTTAGCGAGAGCAGTCATGGTAGGAGGCTGATCCAGGAGGTCCGAAACGGCTGCGCCAAATCGACGACTGGCAAGCCGGCCAATATCCAACTCATTGCCAAGTGCGTTCTCGAATTTCCGGATCACAGAGGAGCGAGCGCCGCCATCCGCCTTATCGGCGAGTTAATCAATCAAAGAGCCGCAGGATTCGATGCAGTGTATATTGACTACCGCACCGAGTTCAACGAAGCGAAGCAACTGGATAGATATCCGAGCGCTCAGGGCGCATTTGCAGAGATTTCTCGCAAACGGGCCTATGTCCGCCCCTCACCTCCATCGAAAACAATCAGCAGTATTCACAAGGCAAAGGGTCTGGAGTGTGATCACTCCATGCTCATACCGTGTGACGATCAGAATTTTAGAGATACTCCCTACAAACGGTGCATGTTGTATGTCGCTTTAACCCGAGCGAAACATTCGTTGAGACTTGTGGTACCGCGCACCAACCCCAGCCCTCTTATCAGGCTTAGTTAGTTACTCGGACTGACATGGACTCTGGAGGTTCCTCCACATTTCGAGAGAGTCCGTTAATGGCTAACGGACGCCGGCGAAGGAGCCAGGGGGCCTGCCTCACTAATGGCCCCGTGACGGACATTCAGGTTGAGGGCGCTTGTCTATGATGAAGCGATTTTCGGAAAAACCAAACGATCCACGGAATGCCTATTACAGCGCCAAGGGGCCCCAACCACCAAAAGGCTCGAAACTCATCCAAGGTCCAATTCTGTGTCCCGCTATAAACTGTCCCTTCGACTAATAGCAACACGAACACAATCGCATTGTTCGACATGTGGATGACTATGGGCCCAAAAAGAGATTTTGTTTTCATGTAAATTGCTGAGAGAACAGCTCCAAAAATTAACCCGCCAACAACGTCAACATGAAACAAGGCGAATATCATGGACGAGAACACTACCGCCTTGGCGGGCCCATATTGTTGGTGCCACCTATTAAGCAGAAAGCCCCTGAAAAATAATTCTTCGACTACAGGCGCGATAGCCACGAGGACAATCGCATTAACCCCACTCGCAAGAACAGCTTCAATTCGTGGTTCCCACCAGATAAGAGGCGGAACGTCCAATACCCAAAAAACCACGAAATCCGGCCAAGCGTATGATAGTGGCAAATAAACTGAGTATAAGCCAAAAACCGAAACGCCAACTAGCGGGATGCCAAGAAGACTGTAAATCCAAACCTGTTTTGCATTTAGCCGGTGCCCAAACGAAATTTGATCTGCAATGCCCGCTTTCTTACAAGCAACCCAAATTAAGCTGGCTAAGAGAACATACACCGCACACCCGACAATCGCGTCCGGAAGCGACCGTACCTCAGCTACAAAAAATTCAGGCCAAATGAATCTAGCACTCAAGAGTGGAAGCGCCGTTGCCAGCAATAACATCAGCAACAAACTTCGCCCCCGAAGTACAGCAAACATCGCCGATGAATCCATTTGCGGTTCGCCTTCTTGGTGCTCTTTCAATTTTCCTCCATGCGCCGCGCGATCAAATGGAATTGATGCGGCCCCATTCATTATAAACTCAGGTGTTTACTTTCAGGCAACTAGGAACAGAAATAGCGTCAACGAAGAATAGTAACCGGCACAGATTCAGCGAGCTTTGAGTACCAACCTAATTTCCAACGCACATCCGTTAATGGGATGGACCGGCTGCTTCCCCAGCGGGTTAGTCTGTAAAGACTTCAATCCGTACATGAAAGGAGCAGCATTCCATGGTAACGACATCTCAACAGACGATCGGTGCCCTCTCTTCTGTCGGCATCGATATAGGCAAGGACGTTTTCCACCTTGTGGGCTTTGAGCCGAACGGCTCTGTCGTCCTGCGCCGCAAGATCAAGCGGTTGGATCTCGAGAAGGAGTTTTCACGTTTCCCACGCTGTATCGTTGGCATGGAGGCCTGTCTGAGCGCCCATTTCGTCAGCCGAACCCTGCGTGGCATGGGGTTCGAACCGCGGATCATTCCGGCAAAGTACACGAAGCCGTTCATCAAGGGGCAGAAGAACGACTACAACGATGCCGAGGCGATCGCCGAAGCCGTACTCCGTCCGAATCTGAAGGTCGTCCCGGAGAAGACGCAAGACCAGCTCGATCTACAAGCGTTGCACCGTGTTCGGGCACGCCTGGTCTCGCGGCGCACGGCGACGATCAACCAGATCCGGGCGTTTCTGATCGAACAGGGGATCGCCGTGCGCACGGGGGCGCGATCGTTGCGCAACTCCCTGTTCACGATTCTCGAGAACAGGGCTGATGAGATTTCACCGCGCATGGAGACGATCATCATCGGCCTATACGAGGACTGGCTGTGGCTCGACGAGCGCATCGAGAGCACGACGGAGGAGATCGAGTTGATCTCCAAACGCGATGGCGACTGCCAGCGGCTGATGAGCGTTCCCGGTATCGGCCCGATCATCTCGACGGCCATGGTGGCGGCCATCGGCACGGGCGAGGCGTTCGACCGAGGCCGTGACTTCGGTGCATGGCTTGGTCTCGTACCCCGGCAGTACTCGACCGGCGGCAAACCGATCCTGGGTAAGATATCGAAGCGTGGCAACAGATACCTGCGCACACTGTTCATTCAGGCCGCCCACATCATCCTGATGCGACCGAAGAACTGGGAGAAGTTCAGCTTCGGGCCGTGGCTGAAGCGGGCGTCACAGCGGATGCACAAGAACAAGCTTGCCTCGGCGCTCGCCAACAAGCTTGCACGGATCGCCTGGTCTGTTCTGCACAAGGGCAACAGGTTCGACGCTCACCACGTTGAGGCCGCCGCGATCTGAAATGACGGTACAGGAACACGTTCGCGATTGAGAAAACTGCATGGAACGGACCAAGAAACGCACCCAAAATCTGTTAGCCAGGATGGTCGAAATCGACCTGTCCGCTAAAGAGATCAATGGCGCGTGCGTATTCCCATCAAGGCCACGGCCCACGAGCCGATCCAACAGGCCGGATACATATTTGCGACGTCCCAGGAAATGCACAAACTCAATTGCACACTGCAGCCGGTCCATACATCCTGGCTACGTTCCACTAGAGGAGGCAGAGCGGACCAAATCCGCTCCGCCCTAAGGGTCAGACTTCAACTTGTTCAGCAATTTCGAGCGCATCATCGACTTCTATTCCTAGATAACGAACGGTGCTCTCGATTTTTGTATGGCCCAGCAACAGCTGGACGGCACGCAGGTTTCCGGTTTTTCGGTAGATCAGCGTCGCCTTTGTACGCCTCAGCGAATGTGTCCCGTACAAGGCCCGGTCGAGACCAATGTATGTGACCCAGTTGCCGACCAGTCGCGCGTATTGCCTAGTTGTTAGATGCTCATCTCTACCGCGGTTCCCAGGGAACAAATACTCTCCCAGTGGCCGCCGGGGTGACTCGAGATAGGCATCGACGGCTTCCCGTGTTGGTTCGGTTAGCTCGAACTTGACCGGTCTGCCGGTTTTCCGCTGACGGACCGTCGCTCGATTCGCCGTACAGCCATTCGGGGCTATGTCGTTCACCTTCAAAGCGACGACATCACAACCACGCAGTTTGCTGTCGATCGCCACATTGAAGAGGGCGAGATCCCGAACCTTCCTTGACAACCCAAGATGCGCTCGAATGGCCCATACATGTTTCGCTTTCAAAGGTGGCTTCGGGCCAGTGAACTTTCCCTTGTTCCAGGGCACACGGCGTCTGCTTGGGGCGCAGTTAATGGTTAAATGTACCATCGGAGCTCTCCTCAGAAGATGGATGGAAGAGAGCAGTATGCGGTCGGTAGATGAAACGACCGAATTGCCAACCCCTGCTAACCTGAACAAGATCGGCATATGCAGCGGGGCCAAACTTGTTTCCCCATAAGCCCTGGGAGGGAAGGCGATGACAAAATCTACAGTCTTTTACAGCAACCGAACCCAGGCCGTTCGGATCCCAAAGGCATTGGCGTTTCCGGATCACATCAAAAAGGTTGAAGTCCTGGCCGTTGGAAACGCGCTTGTGATTTACCCACAAGGCGCAACGTGGAGAACTTTCTTCGAAGGCGACCGGGCGACCTCGGACTTCATGGCCACGCGCGATCAACCTGGGCAACAGGTGCGCGAAGGTCTCTGAAGGCGCGTGCAGCCACCTTAAAACGTCCGCTTCTGGCTATCGGCAGACTTAATCAAACCCGAATGAATTAGGACAGGTCTTCTGAAATCCCGTTATGTTCTCGGCAGTTTCGGGGGAAGCCAAAAAGTTCGGAGTTTCTGAGACGCGGCGATTAATCAGATGAGACGATTTCCATTAAGTGATTGATATACTGACGTCGTGACAGGCAGCGTTATTGAGAACCGACACTTGTCGAACCTCATCGTTGATGCGCACGAGTCTCAGAAACTCTGCGCAAATGGCAATAGGTTCTATTTATTTGGCGACTTGTTCTATTATTGAGATCGTCAGGTCGCGATCAAAATTATGGTTTCTTAGTTTTACGAGGTGCTGCCAAGAAAGGCGGCATTTTTGAGAATCCAGATTCTGCGACAAGTTCTGCGTTCGGAGTGATCTTGGGCGCCGAAGGCTGAGGCAATTGATATCTGAGAAAGTTTCCGGACACGGCAGCCTATCAGGAAATATCCGCCTTGCTTCATGGACCGGTCAATTCGGTGTTGCCGCGATCGGCTTCTGTCCCTGATCCGTGGCGAACATCTAAAACTGCCATACCTGCGCCCTGATCGGACGCATGGAAGCGGCTTATTCTTATCGAATTGACTGGATCATTGGTGTGGAGCGGGCCATCGATCCTTATCGTGCAATAATCGATCTCAGTATTGATTTCACGATCCAGTTCTCAAGCGAACGCTGACCTTCTTCCGTATCGAACTGATCGCCGAAGATCAGTGAAAAGGTCGCGTGGTTTGACACGTTGAAAAAGCTCATTGCGCTGATCTGCCAATGGACCGTGAGCGGGTCAGCATCCTGTTCGAAGAGTCCCATTGCCTTGCCGCGCTTCAAGATCTCCTCCAACTGGGAGATTGCGCCTTTGTTCAACTCCCGGATCGTGTCGGACTGGGCGAGGAAGGTGCCGTGATGAATGTTCTCGATCATCACCAGGCGGATGAAGTCCGGATTATCTCGATGATGCTGGAAAGTGAAGCGAACGAGCTTCTCCAAGGCCGGTATCGGTTCCAGGTGTTCAAGGTCCAGGTCAAGTTCCTTCCGGCGGACCTTCCTGTAGGCCTGCTCGAGCGTATGGCGGTACAAACCCTCCTTATCGCCGAAATAATAGTAGACCATTCGTTTGGATGTTTCGGTCAGCGCGGCGATCTCGTCCACACGGGCTCCTGAAAGTCCGTTCCTGGCAAAAACCTGTTGTGCGACGCGTAGGATATTCTCCTGAACCGCAGCCGGATTCTGCTTCCATCCACTGCGCCGATCCGGCGTTTTCGCGGTCTGCTTGGCCTTCGTCATTCGATCCTCCCGGTGCCGGATAGTTTTACCGATTTAACCGGGTCGTACAATTCGCTTGACCAAATTAACTGATTGGTACAATTTGCCGGCATGGAGGAGATGATATGGACCCGAAAAGGGCCATCAAGGCTGCTCGCCCCCAGGGGTCGGAGACTGGCGTAGAGACTGGGACGGTGAAAGCCGGCTTGGTTGGGCGGGGCATCACGCTTTCGCGCTCTCCGGCCATGCATGAGGCGGAGGGCAAGGCCCAAGGGGTGGATTTGTGCTACCGGCTCTTCGATCTGGACGACCCGGAATTCGCCCAGTCAGCTTTGGCAGACATTGTGGAGATGGCTGAACGCCAGGGCTATGCCGGGCTCAACATCACCTTTCCGTTTAAGATCGACGCGATGTCCCTCACTCATGCTCTGTCCCGGAACGCCGAAACAGTCGGAGCAGTGAACACGATCGTTTTTCGAGATGGCCGACGCTATGGCCATAACACAGATCTCTGGGGGTTCGCCGAAGGATTCCGCACCGGCATGCCCGGCGCCGACCTGTCGGAGGTACTTCTGGTCGGAGCGGGGGGTGCCGGCTACGCCGTCGCGCATGCACTTCTGGAGTTGGGGGTCGGAACACTCTGGCTCTTTGACATAGAAGAGAGCCGCGCAGAAACCCTCGCCGGGTCTCTGGTCGGGACCTTCGGACATTCTCGGGTCGAACAGGCCGAGACGCTGAGCCGATTGCCGCCCGGTCTCACCGGGATCGTTAACGCGACGCCGGTCGGCATGTCGAAACTGCCAGGCAGCCCGGTTCCAAGACAGTGCCTGCATGCGGGGCTCTGGGTGGCCGACATCGTCTACTTCCCGCTCGAAACGCAATTGTTGTCGGACGCCCGCGCTGCCGGTTGCCCGGTTTTGTCGGGGTCCGGCATGGCCGTGTTTCAGGCCGTTCGCGCGTTCGAGCTGTTTACCGGTCGGGCCCCGAATCCCGATCGCATGAAGAGGACATTCGAATCTCTCGACGACTAATGCCGAGACAACTGCCGTCGAAAAACGATGGCGCCAATCCGAATAGGGAGGACCACAATGCTCAATTCTCTTACCAGGCTGGCGGCGGTGACGGCCGTCGCATTCTCTTTCGTGGCGGGCAGTGCTTCCGCTCAAACCGTCCGGTTCGCCCATGTCGATCCCGACGACTGGCAGAACTCCAAGAAAGGGGCTGCGGCGAAAGTGTTCAAGAACATCGTCGAAGGCGAGACCGATCTGACGGTGGAGATTTTCCCGGCCGGCGCGCTCGGCAATGAAGAGGAACTGGTGTCACAGGCACAGGAGGGCGTGACCCAGGTTGTCATGGTCTCCGGTGCCATGTCGAAGGTGTGCAAGGCCGCGTCGGTCCTTGATATTCCTTATACCTTCCCGTCGGCGCCGGTGGCCTGGGAAGTACTGGACGGGCCTTTCGGTTCGGCATTGGCCGAACATTGCCTGGCCGAGACCGGCCTGCGCACCTTGGCCTTCGGAGAGACTGGCTTTAGGAACTTCACCAACAACACACGGGAGATCCGTACGCCGGCCGATATGGAAGGGCTGAAGTTCCGTGTGCAGCCGATTCCGCTCTACGTGGAAATGGTGAAGGGGCTGGGTGGCGAACCGACGCCGATCGCCTGGACAGAACTCCCCAACGCATTGACGACCGGTGTTGTCGACGGTCAGGAGAACCCGGTCGGGGTGATCTACAATAACGGTCTGCACAAGCTGCAGAAGTACATGACGTTGGACGGTCACGTATATGCGGCCGATTTCCTGGCAGTCAGTGACGAATGGTTCCAGTCCCTTGACCCGGCCACGCAGGCTGTCGTTGCCAAAGCCGCGCAGGTTGCCGGCACGATGGGCCGGGCCATCCAGCAGTGGAATACCGCTTCGGGCGTAAACAGTGTTCAGGCGGAAGGCATGCAGGTGTATTCTCCGACGGCGGAGGAACTCGCGATGTTCCGTGAAAAAGCGCAGCCTGCGGTTAAGAACTGGCTTGCCGGGGAACTGGGCGACGATGCGGCATGGATCGAGAAGTTGGACGCCGCGATCGCCGATGCGATGAAGTAATGTCGTGCGAGTGCGGACGGCGTTCTGTGCCGTCCGCATACCGCCTATCGCAATGTGCTCGACCGGGAGAACCCTGAAGATGCCGTTGATGCGTCGTGCCTTGGAGCGCTTTCTGGCGGCGGCCTCGGCGCTGTCTCTCGGGCTGGTTTTCGGCATCGTTTTCATAAACTCACTGCGCCGATACACCTTAGGCAAGTCGTTCGAATGGGGCGAGGAACTCCCGATCTACCTCGCGGCCTATGGCGTGATGTTCGGGCTGGGGCTTGCCTATCTCCAGGACCGCCACATCCGTTTCACCATTCTTACCGACCTCCTGCCCGACAGTGTCCGCAAGGCTGTTCTCTTGGTGGGGGACGTTGCGGTCGCCGCGGTCGGCGGCATGTTGGTTTGGTCCGGGATTGCCTTTTCCGAGCGTCGCGGCGGCGTCGATGCATCCGGACTTATCGGAAACGCGAAAGCGCTTTCGGAATCGATGGGCGCAGAGTGGATCGTCTGGTTCGGCAGGATGGGAACCTATCAGGCCTCGATCGCAGTGGGCGGCGGCATCTTGTTGGCCGCGGCGTTCGTGCGCCTCGCGACGCGCGTGGCGGAGAAACCATGATGGTATACGCCGTCCTCATTGTGCTCCTGATCCTTGGCGTACCAGTCGCCTTCGCGGTGGCAGCGGCGCTGCTGTACTTCATGGCGTCGGGGGAGTTTCCCTATCACATCCGACTGGTCGCTTCCGAGATGTTCAAGGGGTTGAACTCCTATCCATTGCTGGCGATCCCATTGTTTGTTCTTGCTGGAGAGTTGATGAACGAGAGCGGGATTACCCGCAGGATCATCGCCTTCGCAAATGTCATCGTCGGTGGTTTTCGCGCCGGGCTCGCCCATGTCAACATCTGGGCCTCCGTGATCTTCGCCGGTCTGTCGGGGTCGGCCGTCGCAGATACCTCGGCGATCGGTCGTGTGTTCATCCCGGAGATGGAAAAACACGGTTACGACCGGTCCTTCGCGGCCGCGCTAACGGCGGCGTCATCTGTGATCGGGCCAATAATTCCACCTTCTATCCCGGTCATCATCTACGCGCTGATCGTAACGGGCGTGTCGGTTCCGTCGCTGTTCCTGGCCGGGATCGTGCCCGGCCTGCTTCTTGCGGGGTTCCTATCCGCCTATGTCGTCGTCCGGTTCAGGAAGGTCCCGATTTCTGAAGCACGAGAACTGTCAGGGGAGAGCCGCCGAGGCGCACTTGTCGGTGGCATCCTGCCACTATTGATGCCCGTCTTTGTGGTTGGATCGATCCTGATGGGGATTGTGACGCCGACCGAAGCGGCAAGCTTCGCCACCGCCTATGCTCTGATTCTCGGCGTCGTTGTCTATCGCAACATCAGGCTCAATGCGCTGCCGAGGCTTTTTGCCCATGCGATGCGGGACAGCGCCGTGATCATGATCATCATCTCCGTCGTTGCCGCTGCGAACTGGCTGCTGACCTATAACCGCGTTCCGAACCTGCTAACCGACTGGGCACTGTCGAATGTCGACAGCAAGACTGCTTTTCTGATCGTGTCGGTCTTCCTGTTCCTTTTCATCGGGCTGTTTCTGGAGGGGATCGCTGCGATGCTGGTTCTGGTGCCCATCATGCATCCGATCGCGGTTTCGCTTGGTATTGACCCGGTGCATTTCGGCATCGTCGTGATTTTCAACCTAATGATCGGCCTAATCACGCCACCGATGGGGCTGTGTCTATTTGTGGCGGAAAGCATTGCCAAAGTCGGTTTGATAAGACTGACACGATCCATCATGCCGCTGTTTCTGGTTGAGGTCGCGGTGCTCATGATTCTGGTTTTCGTCCCGGATATCGTGACGTTTCTACCGCGCCTCTTTGGATACTGAGCGATGAAAACATCGATAGCGACCGTATCCATTGCTGGAAATCTGGAGGAAAAACTGGCGGCGATCCGGGGGGCCGGATTCGATGGATTGGAGATTTTCGAGCAGGACTTCATTGCCCACGATGCCGGCCCGAACGAGGTCGGCCGCATGATCCGCGACAGCGGTCTGGAGATATTGCTGTTTCAGCCCTTCAGAGACTTTGAAGGCCTGCCATCAGCAATGCGCGACAAAGCGTTCGATCGGGCGGAGCACAAGTTCGACCTGATGCAGGCCTTGGGAACCGATCTCATGCTGATTTGTTCAAACGTTTCGCCGCATGCCTTGGGGGGCATCGATCGTGCGGCCGACGATCTGGCGGAACTGGGTGAGCGGGCACGGACGCGAGGGCTTCGGATCGGATTCGAAGCCCTGGCCTGGGGACGCCACGTGAACGATCATCGCGACGCTTGGGAAATCGTACGCCGCGCCGATCATCCCAATGTCGGCCTGATACTCGACAGTTTTCATACTCTGGGTCGGGGAATCGACCCGGACACGATCCGACAGATTCCAGGCGATCGGATATTTTTCGTTCAACTGGCCGATGCGCCGGCCATACCGATGGATCTGCTGTACTGGTCGCGTCATTTCCGGAACATGCCAGGTGAAGGCGACCTGCCGGTAACGGATTTCATGGCTGCAGTTGTTTCAACCGGATATGAAGGGCCCGTCAGTCTCGAAATCTTTAACGATCAGTTTCGCGGCGGCGATGCAGGCGCAGTTGCCCGTGACGGGTATCGGTCGCTCATCTTCCTGTTGGACCGGGTGCGCCGTCGCCAGGAAGACGTCCCCATCGATCTGCCGGCACTGCCCGAGCCAAGTGAAATTCAGGGTACCTCCTTCCTCGAGTTCTGTAGCCGCGGTGGTGAAGCGGATAAGCTTGAAAGTCTTCTCTCAACGCTGGGATTCCGTAAGGCTGGCGAGCACATCTCGAAGAATGTCGCACTTTGGCAGCAGGGCGAGATCCGGATCCTGATAAACCGAGAGACGTCGGGGTATGCGGGGAGCGCCTACGCCCTGCACGGCACCACGGTCTGCGATATCGGTATCGAGGTATCGGACGCGGCGTCGACCATCGAGCGGGCGGTGGCGCTCGGGTCAAAGCCGTTCAGCCAGCCGCTCGGACCCGGTGAATTGGATATCCCGGCCATTCGGGGGCTGAGCGGCAGTGTTTTGCATTTCATCGATCGTAAGACAGGGCTGGCAGACGTCTGGAACGTGGAGTTTCGACCGTCGGGAGACAGTGCGAGCGACACGTCCGACGCACGTTTGCTTGCCGTGGACCATATCGCGCAGACGATGTCCTATCAGGACATGCTAAGCTGGTCGCTGTTCTATATTGCCCTGTTCCGAATGACCAAGGCGCCGATGGTGGATGTAATCGATCCGGATGGGTTGATCCGAAGCCAGGCCATCGAGTCGGATACAGGTGCGCTTCGGATTACGCTGAACGGCGCGGAAACGCATCGAACGCTGGCGGGAGAGTTCCTTGCGGAAAGCTTCGGCGCATCGGTGCAGCATATTGCGCTGCTGACAGCGGACATCTTCCATACTGCTGACAAGTTGCATGATCTGGGATTTCAGCCGCTCCCCATGCCTCCGAATTATTACGACGATCTTGCTGCGCGCTTCGATTTGGACGCAGACCTTATGGAAGCAATGCGTGCATCGAACATTCTTTATGACCGGGACCAGCAGGGTGACTTTTTCCAGATTTACTCGAGGCCGCTCGAAAACGGCATGTTCTTCGAGATCGTTCAACGGCGGAACGGATACAATGGCTACGGCGCCCCAAACGCGCCGTTCCGCATTGCCGCACAGAAACGATTTATGCGACCCAAAGGAATGCCGCGCAGATAGCGGATGGGACGGGCCTCGGCCGCCAATCAAGGAAAGATGGACCAAGCCTGCGACCCCTAGCGCATCACGAAAGGGTTCGCCATCGGCATGTCCGACAGGTTTATCCAGGTCGTCTTGGTGCGGGTGTAGTCCAGCACCGCTTCCAGACCGGCTTCGCGGCCGTAACCCGACTGATTGAAGCCGCCGAATGGGGCGATTGGCGAGATCGCGCGGTAGGTATTGACCCAGCAAATGCCGGCCCGGATGCGCTTCGAAACCCGGTGTGCCCGGGCAATGTCGCGGGTGAACACGCCGGAGCCAAGTCCGAAGACGCTGTCATTCGCCAATGCGACGGCTTCCACTTCGGTGTCGAAGGGCAGCAGCGACATCACCGGCCCGAACATCTCGACCGACAGTGTCGCGGTCCGCGCGTCCGGGCATTCCACCAGGGTGGGCAGAAAGTAGTTGCCGCCGTCCATTCCGGACGGCCGCGTTCCGCCGAACCGAATCCGAGCCCCCTGTTCGACCGACTGGGCGAGTGTTGCTTCGATCCGTACGATCTGGGTCGGGGTGCAGAGCGGTCCGACATGCGTCGTTGGCTGGAGCGGATCGCCGACGACGATGGTCTTGGCCTTCTCTTCTATCCTCGCGATCAACTCGTTTAGAACCGGACGATGGATCAGGCCTCGTGTTCCCGCCACACAGGATTGTCCGGACGCCCCGAAATTCCCCGCGATCAATCCATTGGCAGCACCTTCCAGGTCGGCGTCGTCGAAAACCAGGATCGGCGATTTGCCACCAAGCTCCAGCGTCGTAACGGCAAAATTGGCGGCGGAGTTGCGAATGACGTGGCGGGCTGTCTCCGGGCCGCCGGTGAAGGCGATACGGTCGATGTCGGGATGCGAGGTCAGCGGAATCGCACAATTCTCCGCATCGCCGCTTACGACCTGAACGACGCCGGGCGGGAAACCTGCCTCCTCGACCAGACGGGCCAGTTCGAACAGGGCCGCCGGCGCAACCTCCGACGCCTTCAGGATCACCGTGCATCCGGCAGCGAGGGCCGGACCCAGCTTGGTCGCGGTCAGGAACATCTGGGCGTTCCACGGCACAATGGCGGCGACCACGCCGATCGGCTCGCGGCTGGTGTAGACATGCATGTCCGGCTTGTCGATCGGCAGCACCGCCCCTTCGATCTTGTCTGCTAGTCCGGCGTAGTACCGGTAGTAGTCGGCGACATAACGGGTTTGTCCGATGGTTTCGGTGGCCAGCTTCCCGCTGTCGGTCGTTTCGATCCGGCCGATCCGCTCGGCATTGGCCTCGACCAGATCGGCCAGGCGGGCGATCAGTTTGCCGCGCTGGGTCGCGGTCATCGCCGGCCACGCGCCGTCGGTCAGCGCGCGGGTCGCCGCCGCAACGGCACGGTCGATATCCGCCGGTGCCGCGCAGGCAAATCGCGCCCAGGCATCGCCGGTGGCGGGATTGACGGTCTCCATCACCTGACCGGTCGCGCCGTCGGTCCAGGTGCCGTCAATGTAGAGGCGGTAATCGGGCTGTTCGCTCATCCGCTCGATCCCCCCTTACGCAAAGGCCGGCATGACGTCGTCGATGAAACGCGCCAGCGAGGCCCGTTTGCGCTCCGCGCTCATCCCGCTGTCGATCCAGAACGAGAACTCGTCATAGCCGAGATCTTCGTACCGCTTTAGCCGGTCTGTTACCTCTTGAGCCGTACCGATTGCCAGATTGGCGCGCATTTTGGCGGGTGCCATCATCTCGTTCGACGCGATCTCCTCCTCCGACAGGGTCTCGATCAATCCCTGGCGAACCGGTTTCTCGTTCTTGAACCAGGCGCCGAAATAGCAATAGAACCGACTGAACGCCTGGGCCGCTTCCTCGGCATCCGCCCGCGACCCCGCGACGTAGGCGTGCTGCAGCAACATGATCTTCGGGCGGTCATTGCGGCCGTTACAGGCGCCGTTGAACTTGTCCATCAGGCTTTCGATCTCATCCATGCCCTGCCACAGCGGGGTGACTTGAACGTTGAAGCCGTTGTCGACGGCGAATTGATGGCTGTTCGGATCCCGCGCGGCGACCCAGATCGGCGGGCCGTCCTTCTGCACCGGCTTCGGCGAGGCGGTGGTGCTGGGGAAATTGTAGTAGATGCCTTCATGAGCACAGTCGCCGGACCACAGCTGACGAAGCAGCGGTGCCGTCTCGCGCATGCGTTGACCGGCATCCCAGGCGTCGAGGCCCGGGGACAGCCGTTCGTATTCGTAGGAATAGGCACCGCGCGCGATACCCAGCTCCAGCCGGCCGCCGGTGATCAGATCCGCCATCGCTGCCTCGCCGGCCAGTTTTATCGGGTGCCAGAAGGGCGCGACGATCGTGCCGGTGCCCAGACGCACATTCTTCGTCCGGCTGGCCAGATCGACCAGACTGATAAAGGGGTTGGGCGCGATGGTGAATTCCATGCCGTGATGCTCGCCGGTCCAGATCGCGTGCATGCCGCCTTCGTCGGCCATGCGGCACAGATCCAGAAACTCCTGATACAGAACCTCATGCGGCTGGTCGGGGGTGATCCGTTCCATATGGGCGAACAATGAGAACTTCATCGGAGTGCCTCCTGTGGAAATGCGTGGATGTCGCCGGCCGCCTCATCGCCGACATAGAGGCCGAAGCACCGGGTCTGTCGTTCCAGCGCATAGCGGCGCAGCATGTCTGCATGGGCGGATGATATGTGGCGCAGCCCGCCGATCGCCTCGGCCGGGACCCAGCGCCCCGTGCGATAAGGCGCCGGGCCGGCCAAGACCGCTCGGAAATAGGTGAAGGATTCGCCGCTGCCGCGATCGTCGAAGATCGAATAGACGGGCCCGACCTCCGCCTCGATTCCGGTTTCGGTGAGATGTCGGCGGATCGCCTCGCGGGCGCCGACCCGGGAATCCAGGGCGATCTGCAGCGGCCGGAAGCCATTCGGGGTTTCTTCCAGCAGAAGGTTGTCCCCGTGCTCCAGAATGGCCCCGGCGAAGGCACGACGGCCGGGCGGCGGCGCGGCCTCCGCCCGGCGTTCTAGGCCCAGGCTGAAATAGCCGCCGGCGGCATAGCCCAATCCACGCGTGCCGGCATGGGTGAAAGTGTCGATTTGGCCGATCAGGATCATGTGATCGCCTGCGTCGACCCGTTCGTGCGCGCTGCAGGAGAATTGGGCCGCGGCGCCATCGATCAGCGGACAGCACACCGCGTCATCCTGCCAGGTAACTGCCGCGAAGCGATCCCCCTTGAAACCGGCAAAGGTGTTCGAAACGGCTTCCTGTCCTTCCGACAGGACATTGACCGCGAAATGGCGGCAGGTCTCGAACACAGGGAAGCTGTTCAGACTCCGTCCCGGGCAGACCAGCAGCAAGGGCGGGTCCAGCGAGACGGAACAGAAAGAGTTGGCGGTGAAGCCGACCGGCGTTCCGTCGTCGGCACGGGCGGTGACGACCGTCACCCCGGTGGGAAAGGCGCCGAAGGCCCGGCGCAGGGCGTGGCCGTCGATTGCGCTCATGCCGCCCCCTCCGTGCCGCGGCATTCCGCGAAGAACTCTGCCAGCGCAGCGTTGACGGTCTCGCAATGGGTCATAGGAACCATATGCGCGGCCCCGTCGACGATCCGCAGTCGCCCATCCGGCACGAGCGCCGCCATGGCTTCGGACATCGCCGGGGTCGAATTGGGATCCTGTGCGCCGGTTAAGAACAGGGCCGGCACGCTCAGGCCGCGCAAGGCCACCGGTGAAGGACCGTCATGCCGAGCGAAGGCGCCATAGGCGGCGGCATACCCCGTGCGGTCGACGGTGCTGAGCCAATTGCGGCAGGCGTCCGCTGCCGCCCGGTTGCGGCCATCGGGACAATCGCCGAACCAACGGCGCAACGGTGCCTCGACCCCGCTATCGTCAGATTTCGCCAGTGCCTCGGCCCGCGCCAGTACCGCCTGACGTGCCGCGTCTGGCCGTTGGAAGATCGCGTTCAATGCAACGACACCGCAGCACAGATCGGGACGGCGGATCGCGAGGTCCAGCGCGATCATCGCGCCCATGGAATGACCGGCGATAAGGGCGGGGACCCGGGCTGTCTCCGCAATGGCCTCCCCGATGCGGTCGGCAAAACCCCGGAGGTCCGGAGCAGGGACGCTGATCGGCGCGCTGCCGCCATGGCCGGGCAGGTCCGGGGCAATCAGTTCGTGGCCGGCGGACAGTCCTTCGAACTGGGATTGCCAAGCCTCCGCACGCAGACCCACCCCGTGGAGCAGGATCACCGGCATGCCGGTGCCTGCCCGAAGATAGGCAATGCCCTGCCGGGTCTCAGACCGAAGCGGGATTGTCGACGTCATGGCCCATCGCCTCCAGATCCTTGTATCGGTCACCGATGCGGTGGTGCGGCCGCCCACCGGTCGCGCCGCCCAGGACGACAACGATCTCGTCGCTGCGCGGGGCGTCGGGGATAGCGAACTGAACGGTCAGGTAGTGGGAGCGTCGACCGGCATCGTTGATATCCATCAGCGGCACCGCGATCGGCGCATTCGCCGGGCCCCGCGTGTTGGTGAAGGCAAGATAGGACTTCGCACAAACCGCCTGGCGGTAGTGGTTCCCGAAGCGCAGGGTATGGATCAGCCCGGATGCGTGTTCGATCTCACCGTCGAGCCCCGCCACCGCGGCCTTGCCATAGGCTTCGATGGCATCGGCACCGCCCGCCAACCGCGTGATCCGGTCGGTCAGCAACTCGCCGAGAACCGGACCAAAGGCCTGAATCTCCGGTGAAAGGTCCTCGACATAGCGTCCGGCCCAGGGGTTCCGTACCACGGCGGCGACGGCGAACATGCGCCAGGGCTGCGACGCCGGCTTGAAGCCCTCGATCCAGGTTTCCTCTTCGACGGTGACCAGTTTTCGGATTTCCGGTTTCATGCGGCGTTTCCATCCCGACCTTGGCCCGGGAAATCCCGGGGTTTCGCGGCTTCGCGCCGCTGATTCCGTTGCGGCAGAGGATCGAAGGAACCCGTTCAATTGACAAACGACGTATTTGCGGCCATTGCCATTAATGAATCTAATGGTGAGGTTGAGGCTATGGCGCGCGCACTTCCGCCGCTGACCTGGTTCCGCGCGTTTGAATGCGCGGCAAGGCATCTGAACTTCACGGCGGCGGCTGACGAATTGGGACTGACGCAATCGGCGGTCAGTCAGCATGTTCGGTCGTTGGAAATGCGGTTCGGGGTGCCGTTGTTCCTGCGCAAGCCGCGCGGCCTGGCCTTGACGGATGCTGGCCGCCGTCTGCTGCCCTATGCGACCAAGGCGATCAGCAGTCTGACGGCCGCCACGGCGGTATTCGAACCGGTTCGGCCGGATGGTGTGCTGACTGTCGCGACCAGCCTCAGCTTCGCCCAATGGTATCTGGCCCCCCGCATGTCGGCCTTTCTCGACGCCCATCCGGGCGTCCAGATCAGAATACGCAGCACCCTCTGGCCGGATGACTTTGTCTTGTCGGACGCCGACGTGGATATCCGGTTTGGATCAAAGGAACTTGTCGGGGAAGGGGCCGTACCATTTCTGGAGGACCGTTTGGTGCCGGTATGCACGCCGAAACTGTTAACTGGTTCCTTGACCTGGGAAGAGGTACGGGGATTGCGGCTTATTCAGGCCGTTGGTACGTCGGACTCTTGGCACTCCTGGGCAGAACACAATGGGCTGGAGGCACCCGTTGAAATTGCGCAGCTCGTAGATTCCTATGGTCTGGCGGTCGATATGGCGCGCTGTGGGGCAGGGGTAGCCCTGACAAGCGCGATTCTGGCTGCCCCCTGTCTCGCAGATGGCAGCCTCGTGGTCGCGTACGATCGGTCGGCGCCTGCGCGGGACGGATACCACATGGCAGTCAGGAACCGTCGTTCAGACGCAATCCCAGAATTGTTTTCTCACTGGTTGTCGAACGAAGTGAAGTCCTGTGTGCGGACGGTACCTTCGTCATTGATGTCGTCCTAAGGGAGAAATGCAGGGGCATGTTACCCAAGCGCAACTTCTTTCCAGTAGGAGACGGGTCATGGTGTTCTGGCTGCGAGGTAAGGAGGCGGACAGAGACCAACGTGGCAGCCTGATGGGAATTTGCCTATCCCGTTGGTTTCTGAGAGTGGCCTGGGCGTCATCGACCAGGCGAGCAGCCTCCGTTAAAGAATCAATTGCCAACGGCTATGTTGCATCGCAACATTAGGCATGACCAACGCCGAAACCAGCAGATTGCGCATCGCCGTAATCGAGAAAGATCGCGACCGGGCCATGATGATCGTGGACGGGCTGCGCGAGGCCGGAGAATACGAAGTTTCGGTCATCGGCGAGGAATCCGGTTTCGCCCGGCGCATCGAAGACCTGAAACCGGATGTCGTCCTGATCGACCTGGAGAATCCCAGCCGCGACGTGCTGGAAGGGTTGGCGCTGGCCTCCACACCGCTGGACCGGCCGGTGGCGATATTCGTCGACCGCAGCGATACGCAACTGACCCGCGCGGCGATCGAAGCCGGGGTCAGCGCCTATATCGTCGACGGCTTGCGCAAGGAACGCATCAAACCCGTGCTGGACGCGGCGATCGCGCGTTTCGGCATGATCAGCCGGATGCGCAAGGAGCTGGATGCGACCAAGGCGGCCCTGGCGGAACGCAAGACCATCGATCGCGCCAAGGGAATCCTGATGCGCGCCCGCGGCCTGTCGGAGGAGGAGGCCTATACCCTGCTGCGTCGGACGGCGATGGATCAAGGCCGCAAGATCGGCGATGTGGCGAGTGCCATCGTCACCGCGGCGGAGTTGCTGCGATGAGTTTGCGGCGACTGGAATGCGGCTTCATTCCGTTGATCGACAGTGCGCCACTGGTCATCGCGCGCGAACTGGGCTTCGCGCGGGAGGAGGGGCTGGACCTGCAGCTCCGGGCGCAGCCGTCCTGGTCCGCGGTGCGCGACAAGCTGGCGCTCGGCCGGCTGGATGCAGCGCATCTGCTGGCCCCGGTGCCGATCGCGATGTCGATGGGGCTGGGCGGCATGGCGCTGGCGCTCGATGCGCTGTCCGTCCTGTCGATGAACGGCAATGTCGTCGGCGTCTCCAGAAGACTGGCGCGCCGCATGGCCGATGCGGGCGCGCCCGGCGATTTCAGCTCTGCAGCGGAAATCGGCCGCGCCCTGATCCGGGTCTGTGACAAGCCGCTGACCGTCGGAGTGCCGTTCCCGTTCTCAATGCATGCGGAACTGCTGTATTACTGGCTCGGCGCGCTGGGTCTGAAAGCGCCGCAGGATCTGATTGTCCGGACCGTGCCGCCGCCCCAGATGGCGGAGGCCATCGAAGCGGGCACGATCGAGGCGTTCTGCGTCGGGGAGCCCTGGGGATCCGTTGCGGTCGCGCGAGGCTACGCAGAGCTGATTCTGCCCGGTGCCGCGATCTGGAACTTCGCGCCTGAGAAGGTGCTGGCGGTGCGCAAGGGCTGGGCGGAGCGCGAGATTGAGGCGACGTCCGGTCTGATGCGAGCGGTGTGGCGCGCGGCACGCTGGCTGGGCGATTCCGCCAATATCATGACGGCGGCGGAGATCATGTCCGGCGCCGACTATCTCAACCTTTCTTCGGAAATGATCGAACGCACGCTGCAGGGGCGGCTGCTCGTCAACGCCTCGGGGGAAGAAAGGGTGACACCCCGCTTCATCGAATTCTTCGACGGTGCGGCAACTTTCCCCTGGCGCAGTCAGGCGGTCTGGATTGCCAGCCGGCTGGCGCGTCGGAACGGGCTTGATCTGGAAGAGGCGGCGGCGGTGGCGCGGGGTTGTTTCCGCCCGGACCTGTACCGGACCTGCCTGGATTCTGCGGGCGCCGACATGCCCGGCGCGTCGGAAAAACTGGAAGGCGCTTTGGACATGCGCTCCCCCGTCGCGTCGTCGACCGGCGAGATGTATCTGGGGCCGGATCTGTTCTTTGACGGGCGCGTTTTCGACCCGATCGTCATTTCGGTCTGAGGCGGTTCCGAATTTTCCAGTTGATTTCGCACTGCAACATGATACGGTGATCGAACGGTTCGGGCAAAGGTGTCCGGGTCCAATCTCTACGCTGAGAATGATTGAGCAAAGCTGCTCGTCCACCGCGACAGGTGTCGCGGAAGACGTGCGGCTTTTTCATTTTCATTGGCTCGGCGCAGGGAAGCGCGGGCCCGAAACCAGGAGAGCGTTATGAAGCTCCGTCCCCTGATCACCGGTATCGTTCTGTCCATCGCAGCGACCACCGCCCAAGCGGAAATGCTCGATGTCGAAAAGGACGAACTGACATTCGGATTCATCAAACTCACAGATATGGCGCCCCTCGCGGTGGCTTACGAGAACGGCTATTTCGAGGATGAAGGCCTGTTCGTCACGCTGGAATCCCAGGCGAACTGGAAGGTCCTGCTGGACGGCGTCATCGACGGCAAGCTGGACGGCGCCCACATGCTGGCCGGTCAGCCATTGGCCGCGACCATCGGTTTCGGGACCGAAGCCCATATCATCACGCCCTTTTCCATGGATCTGAACGGCAACGGCATCACCGTGTCGAACGAGATCTGGGCGCTGATGAAGGAACACATTCCGCATGACGCGGACGGAAAACCGGTCCACCCGATTTCGGCCACCGCGCTGAAGCCGGTCGTCGAGAAATACCGGGCGGAAGGCAAGCCGTTCAATATGGGCATGGTCTTCCCGGTCTCGACCCATAATTACGAACTGCGCTACTGGCTGGCCGCCGGTGGGTTGAAGCCCGGCTATTACAGCCCCGAAAACGTCACCGGCCAGATCGAAGCGGATGTTCTGCTGAGCGTCACGCCGCCGCCGCAGATGCCGGCGACATTGGAGGCCGGCACCATCTATGGCTATTGCGTCGGCGAGCCCTGGAACCAGCAGGCGGTCTTCAAGGGGATCGGTGTTCCGGTCATCACGGATTTCGAAATCTGGAAGAACAATCCTGAGAAGGTCTTCGGCATCACCGCCGAGTTCGCCGAGAAATACCCGAACACGACCCTGGCCCTGACCAAGGCGCTGATCCGTGCGGCCCAATGGCTGGACGAGAACGACAACGCCAACCGGCCGGCGGCGGTCGAAATCCTGTCGCGTCCGGAATATGTCGGCGCCGATTACGAAGTCATCGCCAATTCCATGACCGGCACCTTCGAGTACGAAAAGGGCGACAAGCGCGAGGTCCCGGACTTCAACGTCTTCTTCCGCTATCACGCGACCTATCCGTACTATTCCGACGCCGTCTGGTACCTGACCCAGATGCGCCGCTGGGGCCAGATCGCCGAGGCCAAGCCGGATGGCTGGTATGACGAGGTCGCCCGCAAGGTCTATCGCCCGGACATCTATCTGGAAGCCGCGCGCCTGCTGGTCGAGGAAGGCCAGGTCCAGGAGGCGGATTTCCCCTGGGACAGCGACGGCTATCGCGAACCGCAGGACGAATTCATCGACGGCATCGCCTTCGATGGCCGCCAGCCCAATGCCTATCTGGAAAGCTTCCCGATCGGCCTGAAAGGCGGCCAGACCGTCAAGGGAGGAAGCGTCGGCGGCTAAGCCCGACCGCCCGGCCGGCCAGATACGGGGCCGGCCGGGCATCCGCCTTTCGTTTCAACGCTCCAAATTCCAGCGCTTGAGGAAGAACCCATGTCCGCCATCGCCGACGAAGATTTCGCCGACGCAGCCGGGAAACAGGCCCGCAGGGAAAAGCTGTTCGCCCGCATCAACAAGATCGATACCTATCTGAAAGTTCTCGGTCTCGGCTGGGGCACGCCGATCCTGCGTGCCGCCGCCGGGGACAATCCGAAAGCCCAGGGTCGCGAAGTGCTGCGCCAGCTGGGTGTGCCGCTGGCCGCGATTCTGGCCTTCCTGATGCTCTGGGCTCATCTTGCCCCGCAGGTTCAGACATCGCTGGGCGCCGTGCCCGGCCCGGCGCAGGTCTGGGAGCAGATGCTCTCCCTCCACGAGGACGCGACCCGCAAGGCCGAGAAGGAATCCGCATTCTACGAACGCCAGGAAGAGCGCAACGAGAAGCTGATCGCCGCCGGTAAGGAAGACCGCGTCAAATGGCGCGAGTTCACCGGGGCGCCCAGCTATTACGATCAGATCTGGACGTCGATCCAAACGGTGTTTTTCGGCTTCCTGCTGGCGACCGTGGTCGCGGTGCCGATCGGCATCATCTGCGGCCTGTCCCCGACGGCCAGCGCGGCGTTCAATCCGCTGATCCAGATCTTCAAACCGGTCTCGCCGCTGGCCTGGCTGCCGATCGTCACCATGGTCGTCTCGGCGGTCTATGTGACCAATGACGGGCTGTTCTCGAAATCCTTCCTGAACTCCGCCATCACGGTGACGTTGTGTTCCCTGTGGCCGACGCTGATCAACACGGCCCATGGCGTTGCCAGCATCGACAAGGATCTGGTGAACGTCTCCCGGGTTCTGAAGATGTCGACCTGGTCCAAGATCACGCGTCTGGTCCTGCCGTCGGCCCAGCCGCTGATCTTCACCGGGCTGCGCCTCAGCCTGGGCGTGGGCTGGATGGTCCTGATCGCCGCCGAAATGCTGGCGCAGAATCCGGGCCTCGGGAAATTCGTCTGGGACGAATTCCAGAACGGTTCGTCCCAGAGCCTCGCCAAGATCATGGTCGCGGTCTTCACCATCGGGGTCATCGGCTTCCTGTTGGACCGGATGATGTACGCGATCCAGACCCTTCTGACCCACACCAACAATCGGTGATCGTCATGGCTATTCTGGAACTGAAAAAGTGCAGCAAGAGCTTCGGCGACGGTGCCGCGCGCGAGGATGTGCTGACGGATATCGACCTGTCGGTGCGTGAGGGAGAATTCGTCGCGATCCTCGGCTTTTCCGGTACGGGGAAATCGACGCTGATCAACCTGATGAGCGGTCTGGTCCTGCCGGACAGCGGCGAGGCCCTGTTCAAGGGGGACCGGATCCAAGGGCCGGGGCCGGAGCGGGGATTGGTGTTCCAGTCCTATTCGCTGATGCCCTGGCTGACGGTCCGCGGCAATATCATGCTGGCCGTGGATGCGGTTCACAAAGGACTGTCCAGGACGGATCGCCAGGAGATCGCGGCGAAGTACATCGCCATGGTCGGTCTGAACCACGCGGCGGACCGGCGGCCGGCGGAATTGTCCGGCGGCATGCGCCAGCGCGTCGCCGTGGCCCGCGCCCTGGCGATGAACCCGGAAGTGCTGCTGCTGGACGAGCCGTTGTCGGCGCTGGACGCACTGACCCGCGCGAATCTGCAGGATGAGATCGAACGGATCTGGGAGGCCGACCGCAAGACGGTGGTCCTGATCACCAACGATGTCGACGAGGCGCTGCTGCTGGCCGACCGGATCGTGACCCTGACCCCCGATGGCACCATCGGCGATCAGTTCACGGTCTCGCTGCCCCGTCCGCGCGACCGGGCGGCGATGAATCACAATCCGGCCTTCAAGGCGCTGCGTGCGAAGGTCACCCAATACCTGATGGCGGTCGGTATCGCCTCGAAGATCGACGGCACGCGTCTGCTGCCCGATGTCGTTCCGATCCACGGCGTGCCGAAGGCGGTGGCCGAGGCGGCCCATTCCTTTAACGACGAGCGCTATCTGCAGTTCTCGCAGCTTCATAAGGTCTATCCGACGCCGAAAGGTCCCCTGACGGTGGTCGAGGATTTCGAACTGACCATGAAGAAGGGCGAGTTCGTATCCCTGATCGGGCATTCGGGCTGCGGCAAGTCGACGGTCCTGACCATGACAGCCGGCCTGAACGATATCTCCAAGGGCGCCATCATTCTGGACGGAACCCATGTGACCGAGGCCGATCCGGAACGGGCCGTCGTCTTTCAGTCGCCGAGCCTGTTCCCCTGGCTGACCGCCCGGGAAAACTGTGCGGTCGGCGTCGACCGGGTCTATCCGAAAGCGTCGCAGGAGGAACGCCAGGACGTCGTCGAATACTATCTGGAACGGGTCGGCCTGGCCGACTCAATGGACAAGCCGGCGGCCGAACTGTCGAACGGGATGAAACAGCGTGTCGGGATTGCCCGGGCCTTCGCCCTGTCGCCGAAACTGCTGCTGCTGGACGAACCCTTCGGGATGCTCGACAGCCTGACCCGATGGGAGTTGCAGGAAGTCCTGATGGAGGTCTGGTCCCGCACGCAGGTGACGGCGGTCTGTGTCACCCATGATGTCGACGAGGCGATCCTGCTGGCCGACCGCGTGGTGATGATGACCAACGGGCCGCGCGCCCGGATCGGCAAGATCATGGATGTGACCCTGCCGCGCCCGCGCAGCCGCAAGCATCTGCTGGAACACCCCGACTACTACGCCTACCGCGAAGAGCTCCTGACTTTTTTGGAGGAGTATGAGCACGGCGCCGAGAAGAAGGAGGCGGCGTGATGGCCGAGAAACTTGTCGTCATCGGCGCCGGGATGGCGTCCGGCCGGATGCTGGAGCATCTCTTCGAGGGCGATCCGGACCGCTATTCGGTGACCCTGTTCGGCGAGGAGCCGCGCGGCAACTACAACCGGATCATGCTGTCGCCCGTCCTGTCGGGGGAGAAGACCTACGAGGAGATCGTCACCCATGATGCCGACTGGTACGCGGCAAACCGGGTCGATTGCCGCTTCGGCGAGGCGGTGAGCCGGATCGACCGGGACCGGAAGGTGGTCGTCAGCGCGTCCGGCGAAACGCCTTATGACAAGCTGCTGATCGCGACTGGGTCCAGCCCCTTCGTCATTCCGGTGCCGGGCAGCAAGTTGGACGGGGTCGTGACCTATCGCGATCTGGATGACACCAACGCCATGATCGCGGCGGCCGGGTCGGGCCGCAAGGCGGTGGTGATCGGCGGCGGGCTGCTGGGTCTGGAGGCAGCCGCCGGACTGAAGGCGCGCGGCATGGATGTCACCGTCCTGCACCTGATGGGCCATCTGATGGAACGTCAGCTGGACGAAGCCGCCGGATACCTGTTGAAAGCCGAGTTGGAACGGCGCGGCATTCGCGTCCATGTCCTGGCCAACACCCATGAGATCCAGGGCGAAGGCCGGGTCACCGGCGTCCGGCTGGACGACGGCACGGTCTATCCCGCCGATATCGTGGTCATGGCGGTCGGGATTCGTCCCAATGTCGAATTAGCCAAATCGGCCGGGCTGGCGTGCGGCCGGGGCCTGCATGTCGACGATGCGATGGTTACATCGGACGCCGATATCCTGGCGGTCGGCGAATGCGTCGAACATGGCGGCACGTGCTATGGCCTCGTCGCGCCGCTCTATGACATGGCGCGGGTCGCGGCACAGACGCTTCTGGGCCAGGATGCGGCCTATCGCGGCAGCATCACGTCAACCAAGCTGAAGGTGACCGGGATCGACTTGTTCTCCGGCGGCGACTTTTCCGATGGCGAAGGTCGGGAGGAGATCGTCTATCGCGATCCCGGCGCGGGTGTCTACAAGCGCTTGGTCCTGGTCGAAAACCGGATCGTCGGGATCGTGCTCTACGGCGATACGGCCGATGGCGGCTGGTTCTTCGGCCTGTTGAAGGACGGCACCGACATTTCCGACATGCGCGACACGCTGATCTTCGGTCCGGCCTATGCGGGGGGATCGCCGCTGGACCCTATGGCGGCCGTTGCAGCCTTGCCGGATGATGCGGAAATCTGCGGCTGTAACGGCGTTTGCAAGGGAACCATCGTCCAGGCCATCGGGGCCGGGGCGACCGATCTGGATGCCGTCCGGACGGTAACCAAGGCCTCCGGGTCCTGCGGGACCTGTACCGGTCTGGTCGAACAGGTGCTGGCCCTCACCCTGGGGGACGCGTTCCAGGCGCCAGCGGCCCGGCCGGTCTGCGGCTGTACCGACCTGACCCATGAGGAAGTTCGGCGGCTGATCAAGTCGCAGGACCTGAAGACCATGCCGGCCGTGATGCAGGCCTGTGGCTGGAAAACGTCCTGCGGCTGCCATATCTGCCGCCCCGCCCTGAACTATTACCTGCTGTCCGATTGGCCTTTGGAATACCGCGACGATCCGCAAAGCCGTTTCGTCAACGAACGGCATCACGCCAACATTCAGAAGGACGGCACCTTCAGCGTGGTGCCGCGCATGTGGGGCGGTATCACGACCCCGAACGAACTGCGCGCCATCGCCGATGCGGCCGATAAATACAGCGTGCCGACAGTGAAAGTGACCGGCGGGCAGCGCATCGATCTGCTGGGCGTGCGCAAGGAGGACCTGCCCGGCATGTGGGCGGATCTGAATGCTGCCGGACTGGTGTCGGGTCATGCCTATGCCAAGGGGTTGCGGACGGTGAAGACCTGCGTCGGGACCGACCATTGCCGGTTCGGGACGCAGGATTCGACCGGGCTGGGCATCAAGCTCGAACGCCGGCTCTGGGGTTCCTGGACACCGCACAAGGTCAAGATGGCCGTGTCCGGCTGCCCGCGGAACTGCGCCGAAGCGACCTGCAAGGATGTTGGCATCATCTGTGTCGACAGCGGCTTCGAGATCGGCGTGGCCGGCGCGGCGGGCATGGATGTGAAGGCGACCGAACCCCTGGCGAAGGTTGCGACGGAAGAAGAGGCGATGGAACTGATCGTCGCCTTTGTCCAACTCTACCGCGAAAACGCGAAATACCTCGACCGGCCCTACAAATGGGTCGCGAAGGTCGGGATGGATTGGGTGCGCGAACGGGTCGTCGAGGACGCGGAGAACCGGGCCGACCTGGTGCGGCGCTTCGACCTGTCGCAGTCGGTTTATCAAAAGGATCCCTGGGCGGAACACGCCGCGCCGCGGATGCGCCCATCCTACCGCCCGCTGGCGGATCTGACACTGGAGGCGGCGGAATGAGCGAATGGATCGATATCGGGGAAATGGATGCAATCCCCCGCCGCGGCGCCCGCGTGGTGAAGACGGCGGCCGCCTGCGTCGCGATTTTCCGGACCGAGGCGGACGAGGTCTTCGCGCTGGACGATCGCTGTCCGCATAAGGGCGGGCCGTTGAGCGACGGGATCGTGCACGGCAAATCGGTAACCTGCCCGCTGCACAACTGGGTCTTCGATTTCGATACCGGTCGCTGCACAGGGCCCGATGAAGGCGCGGTGGCGGTGTATCCGGTCCGGGTCGAGAACGGGCGTATCCTGATCGATGCCGCCCGCCTGCGGGGCCGGATCGGCGAGGCGGCCTGACCATGGCGGTGAAGACCGTTTGCCCTTATTGCGGCGTCGGCTGCGGTATCCTGGCGGAGGCCCGCGACGGTAAGGTCACGGTCAAGGGCGATCCCGACCATCCGGCGAATTTTGGGCGCCTGTGTTCCAAAGGGGCGGCGCTGGGCGAAACCCTGGATCTGGAAGGCCGGCTGCTGACCCCGATGGTCGACGGCAAACCCGCGACCTGGGAGTCGGCGATCGAAAAGACCGCGCGGGCATTTCGCGAGGCCATCGACGCGCACGGTCCCGACAGTGTCGCGATCTATGCGTCCGGCCAGATGCTGACCGAGGATTATTATGTCGCCAACAAGCTGATGAAGGGTTTCATCGGCAGCGCCAATATCGACACGAATTCGCGCCTGTGCATGGCGTCCACCGTCGCCGGGCATATCCGGGCCTTCGGGTCCGATACGGTGCCCGGCGTCTATGAGGATCTGGAACTGGCGGACCTGGTCGTGCTGGTCGGATCGAACCTCGCCTGGTGTCATCCGGTCCTCTATCAGCGCATCACGGCGGCCAAACAGGCGCGGCCCGGCATGCGGGTGGTCAACATAGACCCGCGCCGGACCGCGACATCCGATCTGGCGGATATCAGCCTGTCCATCGCGCCCGGTGGGGATCTTGCCCTGTTCGCCGGGCTGCTGGACCATCTGGCACGGACCGGGCGTATCGATGCCGATTACTGCCGCGATCATGTTTCCGGCCTGACGGAAGCCTTGGCGGCGGCATCGGAAATCGACCTGTCCCAAACCGGTCTGACCGCGCCGGAATTGCAGGCGTTCTACGACTTGTGGGCGGGGACGGAAAAGGTCGTGACCGTCTTCAGCCAGGGCGTCAATCAGGCGATCGACGGCACCGACAAGGTCAATGCCATCCTGAATGTCCATCTGGCGACCGGACGGATCGGCCGGCCCGGCATGGGGCCGTTTTCCGTCACCGGTCAGCCGAACGCGATGGGTGGCCGAGAGGTCGGCGGGCTTGCGACCATGCTGGCCGCCCATATGGATATCGCCAATCCGGAACATTGCGCGGCCTTGCAGAATTTCTGGCAATCCCCTGCCATGGCCTCCACGCCGGGCCTGAAGGCGGTAGACCTGTTCCGGGCCTGCCGAAAGGGCAAAATCAAGGCGCTTTGGATCATCTCCACCAACCCGGCGGTGACCTTGCCGGAGGCGGATTCGGTGCGCGACGCGATCCGCGCCTGTCCCTTCGTCGCGGTGTCGGACATTACCGCCGAGACCGATACGGCGCCGCTTGCCGATGTTCTGTTCCCGGCCGCCGGCTGGGGGGAGAAGTCCGGGACCGTCACGAATTCGGAACGCCGCATCAGCCGCCAACGGGCTTTCCTGCCGGTGCCCGGCGCCGCGCGGCCTGACTGGCGGATCCTATGCGATGTCGCGGCCGCCATGGGCTGGGGGGAGGCCTTTGCCTATGACCGGCCGGCGGATATCTTTCGCGAATATGCCGCCCTGACCGGTCTGTCCGCCCGGTTCGGACGCGACCTGGACCTGACCGGACTGGTCGAGGCGGATTATGACGCCCTCGAGCCCGTGCAATGGCCCCGGCGTGAGGGCGGTGACGGCGGCGGGGGGCGGTTCTTTGCCGAAGGCGGGTTCTTCACGCCCGACCGGCGGGCGCGGATGATCCCCAGTGTCGCGACCCCCTTCGCACGGGCCACAAGCACGGCGTTTCCGATGCGCCTCAACACCGGCCGTGTCCGGGATCAGTGGCATACCATGACGCGCAGCGCGAAATCGCCGCGGCTGAACCGGCACACCGCCGAACCCTATGTCGAAATTCATCCCGACGACGCGTCGGAAAAGGCCATTGCGCCGGCCGATCTGGTGCAGGTCGACAATCCGTATGGCCGGGTCGTGGCGCGGGCACTGATTTCGGAAAACACCCCGCGCGGCAGCATCTTCCTACCGATGCACTGGAATGGCCATTGGGCCAGCGCGGGACGGACGGACGCGTTGGTGCCCGGCGATACGGATCCGCATTCGGGGCAACCCGCCCTGAAAGCATCGGTCGCCCGGATCGAAAAGCTGGCGGTCGCCTGGTACGGTTTCGCGGTCTGCCACAGCCACTTTGACCCGGCCTCCGCCTATTGGGCCCGGGCACGGTCCGGCGGCGGCTGGCAGGCGGAACTGGCGGGCACCGAAACGCCGGATGATTGGATCGGCTATGCCCGGGCGCTTTTCGGTCTGCACAAGGATGTTTCGGTGCTGAGCGCCATGGACGCGACGCGCGGCACGGCCCGTGTCGCCTTCCATACCGAGGGGCGGGTCCAGGCGGCCTTGTTCGCGGCGCCGGAACCGGTCGCGGTGTCGCGCAGTTTCGTGGCGGATGCCTTGAAGGGCCCGGCCCGGCCCGCCGATGTATTGGCCGGGCGCCCCGGTGCCGGAAGGCCGGATTCCGGCCCGATTGTCTGCAGCTGTTTCGATGTCGGGGTGAACACCATCCTGGCCGCCATCGCCGATCGCGGGCTGGTCGATATCGACGCCATCGGCGCGGCATTGGGGGCGGGCACGAATTGCGGGTCCTGCCGTCCCGAACTCTCCGGGCTTCTGATGCGCAGCGGCCCCAGCCGGGTGGCGGCGGAATGAGCCGGCTGGCCGACTTCGTGCGCATCCTGGGACGCGGTCCGTCGCGGGCGCGCAGCCTGACCCGGGACGAGGCGCGGGAGGCCATGACGCTGATCCTGTCCGGCGCGGCGGAACGTGAGGCGGTGGGCGCGCTTCTGATGCTGATGCGGTATCGCGGCGAGACGGCGGCGGAGATCGCCGGTTTCGTTGATGCGGGCCGTGCGGGCCTTGGCGATTGGTCTCAGGTATCGGCCGATCTGGACTGGCCCAGCTATGCCGCCGGGCGGTCGCGCGGCCTGCCCTGGTTCCTGCTGTCGGCGAAACTGGTGGCCGGGGCCGGCTATCGAACCGTGCTGCATGGCTGGAACTCGCATCAAGGGACCGGCGCCGATGTGCGGGCGGCGCTGGCCGGGCTTGATATCCCCGTCGCGGACACGCCGGCGGCCCTGGCGAACGCCCTGGACGGCAGCCGGATCGCCTATCTGCCGTTGGAGGCGCTGTCACCGGATCTGTTCGACCTGTTGCGCCTGCGGGACAGTCTGGGCTTGCGGTCGGCGGTCAATACGGTGCTGCGCGTTCTGAACCCGTGCCGGGCGACGGCGGGCGTCCAGGGGGTCTTTCATCCGCCCTACCGGGATCTGCAGCAGGAAGCGGCGCTGCTTCTCGGCCAGCCGCGGGTGATGATCCTGAAAGGCGGCGGCGGAGAGTTCGAACGCCACCCGTCGAAATCGGTCGAGCTCTACGGCGTGCTGGACGGTGTCGCGGTGTCCGAAACCGCGATGCCCCTGACGGCGTACAAGCGCCGACTGGCGGATACGGCACCCGACGCACGCGATCTGCCCGCATTGTGGCGCGGCGATTTGGACGATCCTTTCGCGGAGGCGGTGGTAACCGGCACCGCGGCGGCGGCCCTTCTCGCCGCCGGTCATGCCGGCGATATGGCCTTGGCGCAGCGTGAGGCGGCCCGGCTTTGGCGGAACCGCGCCGGTCCGGAAAGGAAATGTGCATGAAGACATTTCCGATGTTCATCAAGACAACCGGGCAACGCGTTGCGATCGTCGGCAACAGCGAAGCGGCCGCGGCAAAATTGCGGCTGCTTCTGAAGACCGATGCGGCGATCGTTCTTTTCGCACTGGATCTCGACCCTGATCTGACACGGCTGGTTTCGGCAAGCAGGGTCGCGCATCTGACCCGATGGCCGGACGCCGCCGATCTGTCGGGATTCCGAATGGCCTTTGTTGCGACGCGGTGCGCCGGGGCGAACCGGACCTTCGCACGGCTGGCGGCGGAGATGGGGGCGCTGGTCAATGTGGTCGATGATCCGGATGCGTCCATGGCCTATACACCGTCCATCGTCGACCGCGATCCGGTGGTGATCGCGATCGGCACGGAAGGCACTGCGCCGCTTCTGGGGCGCCGGATCAAATCACGGATCGAAACCCTGCTGGATATCCGGATCGGGCGGCTTGCCGCGCTGGCGGGCCGGTTGCGCGGTCGGGTCGCCGCGCAGGTGGCGCGCCGGGACCGTCGCGATTTTTGGGCCTGGGTTTTCGATGGGGCACCGGGCATCGCCCTTGCGACGGGGGACGAGGCCGGCGCGCGCCGGATGATCGAGTATGCCCTGGACTCCAATGGTAGGGTGGTTGGTGAGGCAGGAGGTGACGGCAAAGGCCGGGTGACCGTGGTTGCGACACCGCCATCGGGACACCCGGACCTGATTTCCGTCCGGGCCGTGCAGCATCTGCAGGAAGCAGATGAAATCCTGCACTGCACCAAGGTTGAATCAACGATTCTAGAATTTGCCCGTCGCGATGCGTGCCGAATTGAGCTCGGTCTGGAAGACCCGCGTTGGAAGGCGCACATGGATGCCATCTCTGTCTCGGTGCGCGCGGGGAGCAGAATTGTGATCCTGTTGGACCAGGACGGTCTGGCGGATCACCTGGACGGACTTGTCTTCCTCTCCCGTGCCGTAGGAAAGGCCGCCTTTGAGTTTCTGTCAGCGTCCAATCTTGACCGGCTGGACCTTGTCGGCCCCAGCGATGCGTCACCTTCTCCCGGCGCCCGCCCCATTCCGGCTGCTCGGCCCTACATTGACCTAGCTTGCTCTCTTGAAGGAGGACCCGCATAACTGAGCGGGCTAGACGCCTTCTTCCCAAAATGGGAGGCAGATTGGCCTCCGATCCAATAAAAATGATGGCTGTTATGAAAGATGAAGTCTCCTTCGTTCGGTTAACAGAAATTGAGCCGACGGAGATAGCCCGTCATATGTCCGACCCGCGGTTGGCCGAGCACATGCCCCTGCTCGTAACGAAATGGGACACTGACGTTGTCGAGAGTTTTGTTGCTCGGAAAGAACAATCCTGGATCGGAGATGGACTCGGGCATTGGGCGTTCCTCGTAAACGGTGAATATGTTGGATGGGGTGGTTTCCAGAAGGAAGGCGAAGAGTGGGACTTTGGTTTGGTCCTAAGACCTGAAGCGTTTGGTCTTGGCAGACGGATCACAAAGAAAGCGATCGAATTCGCCCTTGCAGACGAACGAATATCGTTCGTGACGTTTCTTCTG
Source organism: Alphaproteobacteria bacterium (assembly GCA_033344895.1). Taxonomy (NCBI): domain Bacteria; kingdom Pseudomonadati; phylum Pseudomonadota; class Alphaproteobacteria; species Alphaproteobacteria bacterium. The sequence continues at coordinate 516,234 of JAWPMN010000001.1, read as the reverse complement.
CCGCCGTCTCGAAAGAAATTGGGCGCTCTCGACCGACTTGGTGCAAAATACGTTGGCTCAATTGATTACGATGGCGAGTGTTTTCTCAAGTATCGTCTCGAGACGGTGTGAATCTCGAGAACAAGCGCATTATGGAAACTCAACAGCTTCCAGCTCCCAGCTCCCAGCTCATGGTCGACGGGGAGATGGGGCCGCGAACAGACGGGCCGTTGGTTCTTTCGCGTGACCTGCGCCCTCCGCGCTTGCCAATGCTTGAGAGAGTCCGCCCAGGGCCGGTAGTCGTTTCCGGGGATAGCCTGCCCCGGGGCCATACGCCGGAATTGCCGGTGAGAGATGCCTGGCCTGCCCCTGATGCGGAACGGACCAGCGTATTCCCTATGTAGTAGCGGAGTGTGGCTTCGCCCGTATTTGGCGGCTCTGTCATGGGAGTTTCAACTGAGGCGGGCGGCTACCGCTTGCAAGCTCTTGGCCCCAACGCCTGGTCACCAGGTGAGGCGGTTGGCGTGCGCCGTCAAGCTTGTTCCAGATTTCGGTAGCGTTCGCTTCTGGCTAACGGCCGTCGATGCGGGAGAGGACGGACGAGGCTCACAATCTGCGCTGAAGCGGAGGTTCCCATTCTTGGAGGACGTTTCAGGGCTCCGGTCAGGGCAATTGTTCCTGGACTGCGACCTCGGGGCTCGTCCCGGTTTCGCGCGGAAGGTGTGATCTGTTCGATCCGGGCTGGATGTCGTCGAAAGTCCGGGGTATTTTCAACCTGCAAGCGGTGGGGACGCGCCGGCAGGGGGCCTTCTCGTTGCGGGGACGGCAACGGTTGAAGGAATTGGGAATGGCGATGCCATCATGCCGTAAGGTCCGGACAGTCTTTGTCTCGGACATCCATCTGGGGACGCGGCATTGTCAGGCGGAACTGGTCGCGGATTTTCTGGACGCGCATGAGGCCGAGACGATTTACCTGATCGGCGACATCATCGATGGCTGGCGCCTGAAGCGGTCCTGGTACTGGCCCCAGACCCATGAAGCGGTGATCCAGCGACTGCTGAAATCGGCGTCCCGCGGCACAACGGTCTACTTCGTTCCCGGAAATCACGACGAATTCGCCCGTGTCTATGCCGGTCGAATGGTCGCGAAGGTGGCGGTGCGCGACCACGTGGTGCACCAGACGGCGGACGGTCGACAGTATCTCGTCACACATGGCGATCAGTACGATCCCGTGATGCAAAGGGCGAAGTGGCTCGCCCATCTCGGGGACTGGTTCTACGAACTGGCACTGACCAGCAACACGGTCGTCAACTGGGGGCGGCGCCGGCTGGGCCTGGGCTACTGGTCGCTCGGCGCCTTTGCCAAGCGCCATGTGAAGACATTCATCGGGATCATCGGCCAGTTCGAGACGGTGGTTGCGGAGGATGTTCGGCGGCGCGGGCTGCACGGGGTCATATGCGGCCATATTCACCATGCCGTCGGCCGAGAGATGGGCGGCATCCACTATCTGAATGCAGGCGACTGGGTGGAGAGCTGCACCGCGATCATCGAACATCTGGACGGCCGCCTGGAAGTGGTCCGCTGGACCGAGGGTGCGCGTCAGGCGGCGCCGACTGGCGCGATCGTCAACACGCCGGTCGGGGCGCCCGGGCCAAGTCCGGGCGGCCCCGTCCTGTGACCGACGCGGGCGAGGGGCGGTTTGAGGCGGACGACAAGGCGATTCTCATCGTCACCGATGCCTATCGCCCTCAGACCAATGGCGTCGTTCGGTCCCTGGAATACATGGAGGATGAACTTGGCCGCATGGGGTTTCGCGTCGACATCCTGTCCCCCCGAGACTTCCGAACCCTGCCATGCCCGAGTTATCCCGACATTCGCCTCGCACTGACCCATCGCGGCACCGTTCGGCGGCGCATGATCGCGGCCGGTTGCGCGCATCTGCATATTGCGACCGAAGGCCCCCTCGGTCTGATGGCGGCAAGCGTGGCGCGGCGAATGGGCTGGCCCTATACGACAGCCTACCATTCCCGCTTTCCGGAATACGCTGCCGCCCGTGTGCCTCTGCCGGCCGCGTGTTTCTACGGCTGGTTCCGCCGCTTTCACAACGCCGGCGGCGGCTGCATGGTTGCGACGGAGACATTGAGCCGGGACCTCGCCGCCCGTGGGTTCGAACGTCTGCTGCCCTGGTCGCGAGGCGTCGACACGACGCTCTTCCGTCCGGTCGACGGCACGATCCTGCCCGCCGATCTGCCGCGCCCGATCTTCCTTTATGTCGGCCGCGTGGCGGTCGAGAAGAGCATACCGGAATTCCTGGAGCTCGATCTGCCGGGCACCAAGGTGGTGGTCGGCGACGGCCCGGACCTCGCGCGTCTGCGCCGTGACTATCCCGCGGTCCATTTCACCGGGGTCAAGACGGGAGAAGATCTCGCCCGCCACTATGCAAGCGCGGACGTTTTCGTCTTCCCTTCGCGCACAGATACCTTCGGTCTGGTCTTGCTGGAGGCACTGGCCTGCGGCGTACCGGTGGCCGCCTATCCGGTCATGGGACCGCGCGACGTGCTCGGCCCTTACGCGGAAGGTCCCGACAGGGTTGGCGTGTTGTCGGAGGATCTGCGCCAGGCCGCCCTCGACGCGTGCGGGATTCCGGCCGACCGGTGCCGAGCGCATGCGCTGCGCTACAGCTGGGAAGCCAGCGCGCGGCAATTCCTGACGCATGTGCTGTCCGTTCGGCCGGCAGCGGTTACTCCGCCGCCACGCGGGGATGAGGCCGGGCTCGCAGATAGGCCTCGCTCAGGCCGCCTTCCGGGTCGGTGATCCGCAACGGCTCGAAGCATTTCTCGAAGCGGGCCGGGAGATTGACGCGCGGTCTGTAGGCATTGCGCAGCGGATCGCTCATGGCGGAAAAGGTGCGGGACGGTTCGCGATAGGTCTCCAACATGCGGCGGGGCGCGCCAATGTCGATGCGCCCGCCGAAGCGGTGAAGGGGACGGACCAAGGCAAGTGCCGTCTGGTCCCAGCCGACATGCCGCCGCCAGTGCCAGGCGTGCCGGACCGCGTGACGGGCCAGTGCCGCTTTCCGCCCACGGAATTGCAGAAGGTCGGCCAGGAAGAGACGCACGGTCTCCAGCGGTTCTTTCGGCCATTCGACCAACTTCATGCCGTCCATGTCGCTCAGCATCAGATCGGGCATCATCCGGCCCGCGCGGGCCGACGTTTCGAACTGTGGTGTGCCCAGGATCGGGATCGGTATGGACAGCAGACCCGGCAGGGGAATCCGATGGTCGGCCAGAATGCCGTCCACCTGATCGGCGACCTCCTGCACCGTCTGTTCCGTGAAGTCCGCGATCATGCCGTAATCGAAGGTCATGCCGTGAGCGGCGCAGAGCTCGGTCAGTGTCCGAGGGTCCGATGCGATGCTGTGCTTCTTGTTGAAGTGTTTCAGAACGTCCGGGTCGAGGGATTCCACACCGGAGAACAGCGCCTTGCACCCGTTCCTCGCCACCAGTTCCAGATTCTCCGGCCGTTTGAAGAAGTCGCCGGTCACCAGGGCCCCCCAGGCCCTGAACTGGCCGCGTCGCCACCGCTCCCCAATCAGTTCCGTGCGGTGTCGAAAGCTTTCGCGGCTGTTGCCGTAGAAATTGTTGTCCAGAACCATGACCCCCATCACCCGACCCATCGCGTCGAGCTGGCGGGTGATCGAGGCGTCGGAATGCGGCATGTAGGACCGGCCTTCCGCCGTCAGCGAGCAGAAGGAGCAGGCAAAATTGCAGTTCTTCGTGGTCTCCAGATAGCCGAGGCCCATGGTCGGGCGGGCCAAATCGAAGCGTGGCGCCCCTTCCTCTACGATGTGATCGGCCCCGAACAGGTCCGCGACGATCGCCGCCATGTCTTCGACGTCGCCTTGGGCGACATAGTCGAAGATTTCGGCGCACAGGCCGGGCAGGGCGCGGGCGATCGGCCCCCCGATCACGGTGATGCCGGACGGCCTTGCGTGCCGGTAATAGGCGGAGAGCTGATGTGCCCGGTCGAACGACGCGGTCAATCCGGTGAAAACGACCAGATCCGGCCATTCCAGCATGCGGGTGTCCAACAAGGGGCCGTGAAACACCTCATCCCATACGCGTATCTCGACACGCTCGCGGTTGAAATGGCCGGCCAGGAAGAAGGGCGCCATCGCACGGGGCACGAACCAGCGGGTCGGCGTGGCGGAACGCCATGGGTCGAAATAGGCGTTGATGATCAGAACGGTTTTTTTGGGGGCCAGCGTCTGGATCCTCGTTACAGGGCGCATCGCGCGTGTTGCCTGGCGGCCCAATAGGCAAGACATTGGTCTCACCCTCACTAGTCTGGTACACCGAACTGAAGTGCCCCGCCACCTTTGATCTCGGAATGTTATGGCTGACAATACCCGGACAATTGCGGAAATCCTGCGGGAGCAGTCCGCTCTTGAGAAGCTGTCGGACGAAACCATCCTTTCCATTGCCAGGGCGGCCCGTCGTCTGGAACTCGGATCCGGCGACTACATCGTCCGGGAGGGTGCGAAAAGCGACGCCCTCTATCTGTTGCTCTCCGGCGATGCCGTTGCGGTGCGACGGGCGGGCGACGAGCGTGACGTTCGGCTCAATGGAGTGCCGGCCGGGGAATTTGTCGGGGAACTGGCCTTCCTGGACGGCGGGACGCGAACGTCGTCCGTTCGCGCAGAAAGTCCCTGCAGGTTGATCGAGATTTCGACCAAGGCGCTGGAATCCGCCGAGGGTGGAGCCGCGGTTCTCGGTGCGCTCAAGGGGGCGCTTGCCGGCGTCGTCGTGACCCGGGCGCGCCGGATGAGCGATGATATGCTTGCGTCGCTCCGGCGGGAACTCGAAATCAAGACGTTACAGAACCAGTTCGGACACTTCCTGGTTTTCACGATCGCGATCTTCCTGATTTCAACGGCGCTGTTCTATCTGGTCGCCGAAGAATATGTGAAGGACGTTTATGACCCGGGCTTCTCGTGGCAGGCGATCCTCTTCCTGGCGGTGCCATGTCTCCTGGTGATCAAGGTAATGAAGATTCCGCTCGCCGATCTCGGCATTCGGCGGGAAGGTTTCTGGCGCGCGCTGCTACAGTCCGTTGCGGCCTGCGTGGTCATCACGATACCGGCGGCGATCTATCTGATCTTCTTCAAGCAGACCGGGACAGCGGGCCCGGCCCCGGAAGGCGCAAGAGTCGACGGACTCTTTCTGCTTCAGTACTTCGCGCATACCGTCTTTCAGGAGGTGGGGTCGCGCGGCCTCCTGCAGGGGCTCTTCCAGAAGTTCCTGGCCGACACCAGGGGGCATCGTGCGATCCTGCTGACCAGTACCGTCTTCGCCTCCCTGCATTTGGCGTTCGGAATCGATGCGGTCATCATCACCTTCTTTGCCAGCATCATCTTCGGTTACGTCTATCAGGCGCAGAAGAATTTGATCGGCGTGACGGTGCTTCATTACTGGCTGGGTGTGCTAGCCGCGTTCGTCGTGGCGTTCTAATGGCGCTGTTCTGCGTGCCTGTGACGAATGGCGGTCGGGAGGCGCATCCCTTTTTCCCGTCCTTGCGCTATCCCTGAGCCATGATGTCGAATATGCAGGGAATGGCGCCGTGATGGCGTCCGGATCGCCGCGAGGGATTGTCATGCGGGCACTGAGATTTTTCATTGTTGTCCTGCTACTGGCCGGCCTTTGGCCTGTGTCGTTTTCCATTCCGGCGGTTCAGGCGGCACCGGAAACGGTTCTGGACTCCGTGGTGTCGGTCCTGCCGGTCTGGCCGGGGCGGGCGCAGGGCGGAACGGGGGCGCCGCCCGGTACCGTGCCGGAGGGCAGCGGTGTGGTCGTTCGGCCGGGCATCGTCGCGACGGCCTGGCATGTGGTGGAACCGGCTCAGCGGATCGACGTCCGCCTGCATGACGGCCGTATCCTGCCGGCACGTCTGATCGCCGGCGATGCTGCCAGCGACATTGCGATCCTGGAAGTGAATGCCGACCTTCCGGCGTTTGAGATTGCGCAGGATACGGCCCTTGCCGAACCGGTTTGTGCCATCGGCAACGCCTATGGCCTGGGGACATCGATCACCTGCGGTGTGGTCTCGGCGCTGGCGGTCACGAATGCCGGTTTCAATCCGGTCGAAGATTTCATTCAGACGGATGCCGCGACCAATCCCGGCATGTCCGGCGGCGCCCTGGTGAATTCCGAAGGGCGGCTGGTGGGCATGCTGTCGGCCATTTTCGCATCCGGAGCCGACACCAATATCGGGATCAATTTCGCGGTCTCCACTGCGTTGCTGGACCGTGTGGCGGACGCCCTGATTTCAGACGGCACCGTCTCCTACCGCTCACCAGGCTGGCGCCTGTTGCCGCCGGATGCCGAGCAGCTGACCCGAATCGCGGCCCCGGTCGTGGCATCGTTGGCGCCCGACGGCGCGGCGGCGCGCGCCGGATTTCAGAGCGGCGACCTGATCCTTCGAATCGGAGTCCGGCGTATCCGCACGCCGAGGGACGCGGTCGCCGCACTTGCCCTCATCGCCGACGACGCGGAAGCCGTCCCGGTACTGATTGAGCGCAACGGCACCGAACTAAGCATCGGCCTCGCGTTCAGCGACACGCCGCCGAACACTGCGCAGGAACCGTCGCCTCAATCGACCAGCGGTGATTGCCCCTATGCAGCGGCGGTCTGCCGCATGCGTCAGGCGGTGTTCCCGATTTCCAGCTTCGATCCCATCGCTAGTGCAACACGGATCGGCGACACGCTTCTGGTGACCAACCGTCATGTCGTCGCGGATCGCATGGACGTCGTGGTGCACGCGCCGGGTGGTCCGTTGAAAGGTGTGGTTATCCCTACCGCCTATGCGGGAGACTTGGTTTTGCTCCAGGTGGCGGGGCTGCCTGAGGCCGGTTTCATCCCGCCACTTGATCAGGATGCAGCGGACCCCGAAGAAACCTTCCACGCAATCGGGGCGGATGTGGCACGCCAACTGGTCCGGGTCTTTGATGCGGGCGACCTGATTGCGCTTCCCGCAACGGGGGCGGCGCTGGGACGCCTTCACGTGTCCGCCCAGATGCAGCCCGGTGTCAGCGGCGGTGCACTGGTCGACGGCGATGGCGATCTGGTGGCGATCGCCGTCGGCGGGGGAGACGGTCGATATGAAGCCATTCCGCTGGCCGATGTTCGAAAGCTTCTGGAACTTCGCGACCATCCGGACGCGGCTGCCCGGCATGGTGAGCTCGGGGCGGCTTTCAGGGCCTGCGCAGATGCACTGGAGGCCAGTCACAGGGGGGCGTCGGACAACGACCTGCTTCAGAAACTAGCGGTCCAGTGCGGTGCGGCCGACAACCATGGCCAACTGCTGGATGCGGGGCGGGTGCTTGGACAATCAGGCGATTTCGACGGAGCGATCGCGATGCATGGTCAAGCGGTTCGCCAGGTTCCGAATTCGATAAATGCGCGGATTTCGCTACTGGTGTCGCTCCAGATCGCCGGCCGGTTCGCTGAGATGACGGACCATGCCCGCTGGCTTATGGAATTGGCGCCTAAAGATCCGCAGGCGCTGCGTTTCGCCATCCAATCCGGGATTTGGGGGGGAGAGCCGGCGCTCGCGGAAAAAGCGTACGAGCTCTTGCGTATCGCCGATCCAAGGCAGGCAGAGGCAGCGCGGCGGTTCCTCGACGACCCACCCCCGGCGCCGCCTCGGCGATGATTTCCGGCTAGTCGGAGAGGGGATCGGGGATCCAGCCGGCGGAGACGACCGGTGAGGTTTCGAATGGCGATGGGGCCGCGCGTGCGAGTAACCGATCCCGCAACTGGTCAATGGTGAGGGACGGTTCCTGATGCAGCAGGCGCGCCGCCAGGGCTGCCAACCGCGGGACGGCGTAGCTGGAGCCCGAGGCCGTTCCGCTGGCGCCGCGAAAGTCGACGATCGGAACGTTCTCGGCCGGCAGCATGATGTCGACACTTTCGCGGCCCCAGTTGGACCCTTGTGCCAGGCGACCGAAGCCGTCGGACGAGGTGACGACAATCATGTTTTTCAAAGGAAGGACCGCCGGCCAGAGCGGGTTGCGGTCGATATCCCGCCCATTGTTGCCGGCTGACACGATGGCCAGAATGTCATGCTGCGCGAGGGCGGTCGCAAAGGCATCCCAGTCGGTTGTCCGATTGCTGCCGAGTGGCATGGCCAGTATGCGTGCGCCGGCGCGTGCGGCGTCGGAAACGATATCCGCCATGCGGGCCATGTCGGGACGGGGATAGCGGAACGGGATCAATGTCACGTTGGGGGCTTCGCGAACCAGAACCGACGCGACCGCGGTGCCATGGCGAATGGGCAGGAACGGGCTGCGGGATACATCGCCGTCATAGGGCCATGGGTCGAGATCCCAGTAATCGTAGCCTAGGGGGACACCGTCCGGGCCGCGCGCCAACCGGTCGCGAAACAGGTCCATGTCGTAGGCGAGACCGGAATCCACCAGCGCGACGCGGATGCCCCCGGGATCGTGTCCTTCCGGCCAGGGCGCCTGCAGGGTCTCCGACCAGCGCAGGGTGGTGAGATCGCCGTCCAGTTGATCAAGGTAGCGCCACACTTCACCTTCCCGACGAATTCGCCGGCCGGACTGTGTCGTGCAACCACCGTCGGCAATTGCCAACAGGCGGGGGACCAGTTCTTCGCCCGATCTCGAGAAATAGGCGACACGGAACTGCCGCAATCGTCCGGATACCTGGCGCCGCTCAATGGCAAGCTCGTCTGCGCCGGGCAGCAGCAGCCGAATGGAAACGATATTGGGGTCGCCCTCTGTCGGATGTCGCGATTCACTGACCAGCCAGGTCCCGGGCAGTTGGCTCTGTGCCTCGATGCCCGAGAGATGTCCTAAAGGACAGAGCGACTCGATCGCCTGTTCGGCCCATCCGTCGTCAGTCGTCGGCAGGCCCTGTCCCTCTGCCGCCGACAAACCCAAGAGGTTCAGCGCACAAGCACACCAGATCAGCAATACCTGCCGACAGGATCGCATTCCCGGGAACTTCCGGCCGGCGCACAATGCCCTGACGTTCTGTATCGTTGTGTGCTGCATGCCGGGTATGGGCCCCCCTTTGGTCCGTGGCGCCTTAACCTCGCGACGGCCGACGGGTGCTGCGCCTCGCGCGAACCTCGAATCCCAGATCGACGACGGTCTGCGACGGCCCGTCCTCCCCGGCGATTCTGGCGACAAGCATTTCCACAGCCTGCCGCCCCATTTCGTGGCGAAACGTCTTAACGCTGGTGATGGCCGGCTCCGCGACCGCCATCATATCCAGGTCGTTGAATCCGCACAGGCCAATCTGGTCCGGGATCTGAATTCTCCTTCGCTGTGCTTCGAACATGACGCCAAGCGCAAGGTCGTCATTGTTGCAGAAGATGGCATCGAAATCCGGTGCACTGGTCAGCAGCTCGCCCAGGAATTCCGCGCCCAGCGATACCGAGGAAGGGGCGGGGGAGGTGACGACCCGTGCTTCCGAATACGCGTCACCGGCCATGGCCCCGTCGCGAAACCCCTGAAAGCGGCGCTGCGAGCGGGGGTCCATGCGCGCGCCCAGAAACGCGAGTCGACGGTATCCCTGTTCCAGCAGATGCGTCGCGGCGGCGCGCGCCGCATCGTAATGCGAGAAGCCGATCATCAGGTCGATCGGGTCCTCTGCGGTTTCCATGATCTGCACGACCGGACAGGGGGCGGCCTTCAGCATGGCGCGGGCGGCGTCCGACTGGTCGATCCCCGTCACGATCAGACCGGCCGGGTTCTGGCTCAGGAAGACTTTCAGCAGGTTCTCTTCCGTGCGCGGCGAATACCGCGTATAGGCCAACTGCATGTTGAACGGGTGATGTTCCATCTCCGAATGGATGCCCTGAACAACCTCGGCGAAGACGTTGTTCGTAACGGATGGAATGACGACCCCGATCACATCCGATTGTCGCGACGCGAGCGCGCGCGCTGCGGGGTTAGGGACGTATCCGAGTTCGGCCACCGCCCGTGCGATTTCCTTCCGAAGCTGCGGCGAGACCTTTTCAGGGGTTCTGAGCGCCCGGGATACGGTGATCGCGCTAACACCAACGCGTGCCGCCACGTCCGAAAGCTTGGCATTCTTTCGCGCGCTCATCTTATCATCCTGAATTTATGCATGAAAATGAAACCAGATCGATGTTCTTCAGACAGGGTTGGATGTTACGAAATCCGGTTGACACACGCCAGAAATATTAAATATGTTAGCGCTAACATTTGAAGCTGGAACGGGGAGCCCGACAATCCAGCCGTAACTGGGAGGACGTGACAGCTTCCGCAACAATCCGGACGCCTGACCGCAACGGCATGGTTGCGCGCCGGCAGACCGGGCGGGGGTTCTCGCAATGCGTGACGACGGCATGGCGCGCAGAACAGTGTCGGAAACGGTGCTCCTCTCTTCCTGACCAACACCGACGAACGATCCCGTTCGTGAAGACAAGGAGTGCAGATTATGAAATCGAACCTTAAGACCGTACTGGCGGCCGCGGCGGTGATCATGCTGTCGGGCGGTGCGCATGCGCAGGAGTACAGTTTCAAGTTCCAGTCGAGTGACCCGGCAGGGAACCCGAATTTCCAGCTCCAGACCGGATGGACCGAAGCACTGGCCGAGCGTACCGGCGGTCGGGTCAAGGTTGAACTGCTGCCGGTAGGATCGGTTGTCGAGCACCGGGAGACGCAGGACGCGATCGCGGCGGGAATCCTCGACGGACATATAACCGATACGTCCTATTTCGCCGGCAAGGACGCGGCTTTCAGCCTGATCGCGAATCCGGTCGGCGCCTGGTCCGACCCTCAGCAGATGTTCGATTTCATGGACGCGAAGGGCGCGGCCCTGATGAATGAGATGCTGGCACCCTACGGGCTGCATTTCATCGGTGCGACGACCCCGGGCCTGGAGGCATTTGTCTCGGCGGTTCCGCTGAAGGGCGTCGATGACCTTAAGAATCTGAAGATGCGCGCCCCCGAAGGGCTGGTGCAGCAGGTGTTCGCCGCCGCGGGCGCCGCTCCGGTCAATTTGCCCGGTTCGGAAGTCTTCACGGCGCTGGACAAGGGCGTCATCGAGGCGGCCGACTACACGGTGTTTTCGACGAACCAGGCACAGGGGCTGAACAAGATCGCGCCGCACCCGATCTATCCGGGTTTCCATTCGATGCCGCTGGTTGAGGTATCGATCAACAAGGAAATCTGGGATTCCCTGCCGTCTGATGTGCAGCGGGCCTTCGAGGAAACGGTTGCCGAGTTCGCACAAAGCCAGGTCGCCGCGCTTGCGGAACGCGATCGCGAGGCGGTCGAGCAGGCCAAGGCCGGTGGCGAAATCACCGTACATGACTGGTCGGCCGAAGAACGGGCCAAATTCCGGAAGATCGCGATCGGCGAATGGGAAAAGGTCGCCGCGAAGTCGGATAACGCCATGAAGGTCTACAAGGTCCTGACGGAATATCTGACGGAAAAGGGCCTCGTGCACTGATCCATCCGAGACGGTGTGGGGCGGCATCGGGCTTGCCCGGGTCGGCCCGGCGGAGTGTGGCGGTATCGGCACACTCCGCGCCGTCTCTCCCGGAGGTCGCGATGCGGCCCGAGGCAACCCGTTTCATGATAGGAAGAGACCGGGTTCTTCGATGATTTGGGGGGGCATGAACATGCAGCAGGATAAGACAGAGGCGACCGATCGGCCGAAGGCTGAAGATCGTCGCGGTCCGATCCAGGAGGCGGGGCTCCTCGGCCGAATGGTCGACAGGGCGGCGATTGTTTTCGCAATCGGAATTCTGGCCTCCGCCCTGGTCCTCAATCAGGAAGTGCTGCTGCGCTATGTCTTCAATGCGCCAACGATCTGGGCCCATGAGACCACGGTCTTTCTCTGTGCAATCGCCTTCCTCTTCGGTGGCCTCTACTGCACCTCGCACAACAGTCACATTCGGGTCGTCCTGCTTTATGACCTTGCCAAGGGGCGGGCGAAGTCGGTTCTGGACCTTCTCATCTCGCTGATCTGCATGGGCGCCACGGTCTTCTTCTCCTGGGCGGCCTGGATGATCGTCGAACGCGCGGTGTTTCGCCCCGGGGGCGGCATCCGGCTGGAGACATCCGGCAGTGCCTGGGATCCGGCCTTTCCTGCGGGCTTGAAGATATTCCTCTTCGTCGTGCTGGTGCTGTTGTCACTGCAGTTTCTGGTGCTTGCCTTCAACTTCGCCCGCGCCGCGTTCGGTAAGCAGGAATAGCCGGATGGAACTGCTCGACATTTCCTTCAATCTCAAGGCGCTGGGGATTGAGTACGGCACGCTGCTGATGTTCGGACTTCTGTTCGCGTTGCTGCTGCTGGGCATTCCGCTGGCTTATGTGACCCTGCTGGTCGCGCTGATCTTTGCGGTCGGCTGGTTCGGTCCCGCTGCCGTTCCCCTGATCACGAGCCGGGTCTATTCCTTCGTTTCTTCCTTCGTCTTCGTTTCCGTTCCGATGTTCGTGCTGATGGCGGCATTGTTGGACCGTTCCGGAATCGCGGCGGATCTGTTCGACGCGATGAAGTTGGCCGGGCGCCGGTTACGGGGGGCGGTCGCGGTTCAGACGATCTTCGTTGCCGTCATCCTGGCGGCCATGAGTGGCATTATCGGCGGAGAGATCGTGTTGCTGGGACTGTTGGCGCTGCCCCAGATGCTGCGCCTCGGCTACGACAAGAAACTCGCTATCGGGGTGATCTGCGCCGGCGGTTCCCTTGGAACCATGATCCCGCCGTCAATCGTTCTCATCATCTATGGCCTCACCGCCAATGTATCGATCGGCGATCTCTTCACTTCGGCATTCATCCCGGGATTCATGTTGGCCGGGTTCTACGTCGCCTATGTGATCATCCGCTGCCGTCTCAACCCCAGCCTCGCGCCGGCCCCGGAACCCGATGATCGACCGTTCTCAGAGCATCTGAAACTGCTTAAGGGGATCATCCTGCCAATCTGCGTCGTCGCCTTCGTGCTGGGCTCGATCTATGGCGGAATCGCCTCTGTGACCGAAGCCTCCGCCGTCGGGGTCCTGGGGGTGTTGCTGTCGACCGTGGTCCGCGGGGAGTTCAGCCTCTCGATGCTGAAGGGCGCCGCGTTACAGACCCTCTCGACCTGCGGCATGATCGTGTGGATCGGTATCGGCGCCAGCGCCCTGGTCGGCGTGTTCAACCTGATGGGGGGCATCGACTTCGTGTCCAGCCTGCTGACCGGGATTTCAGAGGAGCCGAAGGTCGTTATCCTGGTCATGATGGCAATCCTGTTCCTGCTCGGCATGTTCCTCGATTGGGTCGGGATCGCCCTTCTGACCATGCCGATTTTCGTGCCGGTCGTGATCAGTCTCGGCCTAGACCCTGTCTGGTTCGGTGTCCTCTTCGCCATGAACATGCAGGTGTCGTTTCTCACGCCGCCTTTCGGCCCGGCCGCGTTCTATCTCAAGAGTGTGGCCCCACCCGACATCTCGCTCGGGACCATATTCCGATCCTTGCTGCCGTTCATCGGCATGCAGGTTCTTGCCGTCGGGTTGCTGATTGTGTTTCCCGGAATCACGGGACGATGAAGGAAGAGAGTTCCCATGGATAAGAAGCGCAAAGGTCTTCGTTCCCAAAGCTGGTTCGACAATCCCGCGGACCCGGGGATGACGGCGCTCTACCTCGAACGCTATCTGAATTACGGCCTGACGCGGGCGGAGTTGCAGGCGGGCCGGCCGATCATCGGGATTGCCCAGACCGGCAGCGACCTGTCGCCCTGTAACCGGCCGCTGGTAGAGCTTGCTGCGCGCGTGAAGGACGGCATTCGTGATGCCGGCGGCATTGCCATCGAGTTTCCGGTCCATCCCATTCAGGAAACCGGCAAGCGCCCGACTGCGTCGCTCGACCGGAACCTGGCGTATCTCGGTCTGGTGGAAGTGCTCTATGGCTATCCCTTGGACGGTGTCGTTCTGACGACCGGGTGCGACAAGACGACTCCGGCCTGCCTCATGGCAGCCGCGACCGTCGACATCCCCGCCATCGTCCTGACCGGCGGGCCGATGTTGAACGGCTGGTACGACGGCCGGCGTGTCGGCAGCGGCGCCATCATCTGGAAGGCCAGGGAATTGCTGGCTGAAGGCAAGATCGATCACGAGACCTTCATGGAAATGGCCACGGCGTCCGCGCCAAGCCCCGGTTTCTGCAACACGATGGGAACCGCCATGACGATGAACGCCCTGATGGAGACGCTGGGCATGTCTCTTCCGGGCTGCGCCGCCATTCCGGCGCCGTACCGCGAACGGGGCAAGATCGCCTATGAGACCGGCCGCCGGGCGGTGGAACTCGTCAACGAAGAATTGAAACCCTCCGACATCCTGACGACGGAAGCCTTTGAAAATGCCATTCGCGTGACGTCCGCGCTGGGCGGATCGTCCAATGCGCCGATCCATCTTCAGGCCATCGCGCGGCATGCCGGTGTGGAACTGAGCTGGCGAAAGTGGGAGGAGGTCGGCGGCGACGTTCCGCGGATCGTCGACATGCAGCCGATCGGGGATTACCTGGCAGAGGATTTCCATCGCGCCGGCGGCGTGCCGGCGGTGATCGGGGAAATGATGGGGGCAGGCCTGATTCATTCCGATGCGCCGACCGTAACCGGCAAGACCATCGGCGAAAACTGCATGGGGATGCGGTCGCGGGACCGGCAGGTCATCGCGGCGCCCGATACGCCGTTTATGGTGGCGGCCGGGTTCAAGCTGCTGTCGGGCAACCTGTTCGACGAGGCGGTGATGAAGGTGTCCGCGGTGACACCGGACTTCCGCAGGCGTTACCTTTCGAATCCTCAGGATCCGGACGCATTTGAAGGCCGGGCCATCGTGTTCGACGGACCGGAGGACTACCATGCCCGCATCGACGATCCCTCGCTCGGGATCGATGAGAACTGCATTCTGTTCATGCGAGGAACGGGTCCGATCGGCTATCCCGGTGCATCGGAAGTCGTCAATATGCGGCCCCCGGATTACCTGATCCGCGCCGGAGTGGAATCGCTTCCCTGCGTCGGCGACGGCCGCCAGTCCGGCACTTCAGGGTCGCCCAGCATTCTGAATGCGTCGCCGGAGGCCGCTGTCGGGGGCGGGCTGGCGCTGCTCAAAACCGGGGACAGGGTTCGCATCGACCTGGGACGCGGGACCGTGGATGCCATGGTCCCGGAGGCGGAATGGGCGGATCGCCGGAAGGTACTTGAGGCCGAGGGAGGCTATCCCTATCCGGGGTCCCAGACGCCCTGGCAGGAACTGCAGCGCGGCTGCGTGGGGCAACTGGCGCAGGGCATGGTGCTGGAGCCGGCGGTCAAGTATCAGCGCATTGCGGAGTCCAAGGGCCTTCCGCGTCACAATCACTAGAACGGTGGGGTCGATGCGGGTTGGTGCCAGCGCGGCTTCGCTTTCGGAGGAATTGTCCGTGAGCAGAACGTCCCATGCCGATAGGACCGGGAGCGTGAGTCGCCTGGCCTCGATCGGCGAATGCATGGCGGAGTTCAGGCGAGGCGCCGATGGTCGTTTCGATCTCGCTTATGGCGGGGATACGTTCAACACGGCGGTCTATTTGTGTCGTCTCGGCGTCGCCTCTGATTTCGTTACCCTGCTTGGCGACGATCCCTTCAGTGATGCGATCAACGCCACGTGTCAGTCGGAAGGGGTTGGGACCGGCCTCATCGGTCGCCTGCCCGGACGCAGCGCCGGGCTCTATGTGATCGAAACCGACAGCACGGGTGAACGGACGTTCCATTACTGGCGGGACCGTTCGCCGGTTCGCGACCTGTTCGATCATGAGTTCGGGGGCCGCGTCATTGCCGCCCTGCCGAGCTACGACATGATTTATCTGTCCGGCATTACGCTTTCGCTCTTCTCGGATAGGGCCCTGGATGTGCTGTTCGAAGGGCTGGATGCAGCCCGCAAATCCGGCGCCGAGGTGGCTTTCGACGGGAATTTCCGCGCCAAAGGGTGGCCAGACCGCGACAGGGCACGGGCCATCTTTCAGCAGGCCCTGAAGAGAACCGACATCGTTCTGCCGACCTTCGACGACGACCATGTCCTGTTCGGGGATGGGAAGGTTTCCGATACGGTAGAACGCTATCGCGATTACGGCATCCGGGAGGTCGTCATAAAGGACGGCAAGCATTGCTGTACTATCGCCACGGAGGGCGAAGTGATCCAGGTGGAGGCGGAACGGGTGCCCCGGCCTGTGGACACAACGGCTGCCGGCGATTCCTTCAACGCCGGCTATCTTGCGTCCCGTCTCACAGGCAACTCTCCGGCCGAGGCCGCCCTGCTCGGGCATCAACTGGCATCCACTGTGATCCAGCATCCGGGCGCGATCATACCAAAGTCCATCCTGGAGGCGTCCGGTCTGCGGAACGCCCTGGCATCGGCAGGGGCAATCAAATGACCGCATACTCGACACCAGGCGTTCTTGAAGAGATTCTCCGAACGGCGCCGGTCATTCCTGTCGTGACGATCCGGCGTGTCGAGGATGCCGTACCGCTCGCGCAGGCTCTTGTGCGTGGCGGCCTACCCGTGATCGAGGTGACGCTGCGCAGCGACAGTGCGATCGCTGCCATTCGACAGATCCGTGACAGGGTGCCGGAGGCCATACCGGGGGCGGGAACCATTCTCCGAGAAGTCGACCTTCAACGGGTTCGGGAGGCGGGGGCCGTATTCGGTGTGAGTCCGGGACTGACCCCGGACCTTGCGGCGGCGATCATCGCGGACGGCATGCCGTTCCTGCCTGGTGTGGCGACGGCGTCGGAAATCATGCGGGCACGGGAATACGGGTTCCGCTTTCTGAAGTTCTTTCCGGCTGCGGCTTCCGGGGGGCTCGACGCGCTTTCCGGCTTCGCCGGTCCCTTTCCCGAAGTTTCTTTCTGCCCGACCGGCGGTATCCGGGAGCAGACTCTCCACGATTACCTGAGTCTGCGAAACGTCGTCTGCGCCGGCGGATCGTGGCTGGTAACCGAAAACGATCTGCAAACCGGCAACTGGGACGCCGTCACGGAGCGTGCCGCCCGGATCACGCGGCGCCCATAGACCCTGGTGCATCGGGAGTGGAGAGTTTTTCGCGCGCTGTACTGATTAAAATTGTCGTTTCCGACCCGTTTCGTCAGTCCCAGAATTCTGGGAAATTAAACAATACTCACTGATTCATGGTCTTGTATCAGAACCTCAGAGCGACTGCAGAACTTGCATATAGTCAGTATACTGAATAAACTGCGGCAAAACGAATATTGGAGATTTGTCGGGACATGGGAAAGATAGCCTTCGAAGAACATTTCATGACGCCGGGTTTCGAATCCTATTCGAAATCCTTCATCAGCCTGATCGACCATGAGACCGCCCGGGTTTTGACCCGTCGGCTCGCCGATATCGATGAAGAGCGGATCGATATCATGGACCGGCACGGGATCGAGTTGACGATCCTGTCCCAGACCGGACCCGGTGTGCAGGGAGAGCCGGACCTGCAAAGCGCGATTGATCACGCGCGGAAGTCCAACGACTACCTTGCGGAGCGGGTTGCACACCATTCCGGCCGTCTTGCCGGTTTTGCCATGCTGCCCATGCAATCGCCCGAGGAAGCGGCTGACGAGCTGGAACGCTGCGTGCGTGACCTCGGGTTCAAAGGGGCGATGGTCAACGGGCATACCGACGGCGTCTATTACGATGATCCGAAGTTCGATGTGGTCTGGGACAGGGTGCAGTCGCTCGACGTACCGTTCTATCTGCACCCGACAAATGCCAAGCATCACCCCTACAGCTTTGCTGACCACCCGGAACTGCTGGGTGCGACATGGGGTTGGGGGGTAGAGACCGGCAGCCATGCGCTAAGGCTTCTGTTCGGCGGGGTGTTCGACCGCTATCCGGGCGTCAAGCTGGTGCTGGGGCATATGGGGGAAGGCCTGCCCTTCCTGCGCTGGCGGTTCGACAGCCGGTTCGAGGCCTATCCCTGCGGCGTCTCCCTGAAGCGGAAGCCGTCAGAATATTTCGGCAGCAACATCCTGATCACCACGTCGGGTGTGTGTTCACATCACGCCCTGATCGGCGCCATCGGGGAAATGGGCGCGGAGAATGTGCTGTTCTCCGTCGACTACCCCTATGAAAGCACCGAACTGGCCGTCGAGTTCCTCGACACGGCGCCACTGGACGATGCCACCCGCCAGATGATCGGCCGGGACAACGCCGTTCGGCTGTTCAAGATCTGACACCTGAGGACCATCATGAAGAAATCCTACCGGATCGGGCAGATCGTCCCGAGCTCCAACACCACCATGGAAACCGAAATCCCGGCAATCCTGAATGCACGCCAGGTCATTCTGCCGGAGCGCTTTACCTTCCATTCCAGCCGCATGCGCATGATGACGGTGAAGAAGGAGGAACTGGCCGCGATGGATGCGCAGTCGGACCGTTGCGCGCTGGAACTATCGGACGCACGGGTCGACGTCATGGGTTACGCCTGCCTCGTGGCGATCATGTCCATGGGGCACGGCTATCACCGGGAATCGCAGGCGCGCCTGCACCAGGCGACCGTAGACAATGGCGGGGCGGCGCCGGTTGTCACGTCGGCCGGGGCGTTATGCGACGCGCTCGGCGTGCTGGGCGCGAAGAAGGTCGCGCTGGTCGCCCCCTATATGAAGCCCCTGACCGAGACCGTGGTCGGCTATATCGAAAACGAAGGCTATGAAGTCAGCGACTGGCGGGCGCTGGAGATCCCGAACAATCTGGATGTCGGGCGCCATGACCCGTCGAACCTGCCGGAAATCGTGTCCGGTCTGAAGACCGCGGACGTCGATGCCGTCGTCCTGTCGGCCTGCGTGCAGATGCCGTCCCTGGCCGCGGTTGAGGAGGTTGAGGCGCGTACCGGCAAGCCGGTCGTGACCGCCGCCATCGCCACGACCTACGCGATGCTGAAGGAACTGGGCCTGGAACGCCGCGCGCCGGGGGGCGGGGCGCTGTTGTCCGGCGCCTACTGATTTGGGGAGACGTTAAATGAGCAATTACCGATATGGCGGCAATGTCCGCGCAAACGGCATCCGGCAGCACTATCTGCGCTATGCCGACGAAAGCGTCCGTTCGGATCTGGATCCGATCGTTCTGGTGCCGGGCATTACCAGCCCGGCCATAACCTGGGGCTTCGTCGGCGAAAGACTGGGCCGGACCTTCGACACCTATATCCTGGATGTCCGCGGCCGCGGTCTGTCGGAAGCGTCGGATGATCTGGACTATGGGCTGGATGCCCAGGCGGACGATGTCGTCGCCTTTGCCGAGGCCCTTGGTCTAAAGCGCTATAGCATTCTGGGTCATTCGATGGGGGGGCGCATCGCGATGCGGGCGGCCCGCCGTCACCCCGGGCATCCGACGCGGCTGGTGCTGGTCGACCCGCCGGTTTCCGGACCGGGCCGTCGCGAGTATCCGTCGAAGCTGCCCTGGTACATGGACAGTATCGCAGAGGCGGTCCTGGGCATGGATCATGACGCGATGCGCGCCTATTGCCCGACCTGGACGGAGGAGCAACTGCGGCTGCGGGCGGAATGGCTGCATACCTGCGACGCACGGGCGATCCGCCAGAGTTTCGAGGAGTTCCATACCACCGATTTCCACAGCGATTTTCCGCATGTGGATCAGCCGACCCTGCTGATTCGAGCGGGCAAGGGCGGGGTGATCCTGGATGAGGACGAAGCCGAATTGCGAGGGCTGATGCCGTCCCTGCAATCCGCGACCGTGACCGACGCCGGGCACATGATTCCATGGGATGACGAAGAAGGGCTGTACCGGGCGCTGGGCGATTTCCTCGGCGCGGCGGTCGCCTGAAACGAACGGGAGGCGTGAGAGATGCCGATAGCCGATTTTCAGATGATCGAGGCCTGGAAGGAGGTGTTGCGCCTGTCCAGATTGGAAGCCGGGCAGACCGTGACCATTCTGACCAGCGTGAATACCCACCCGCAAAACCTGTCGACGGCCAAGATCGCCGCCCAGTCGATGGGGGCCATCGTCTGTCAGATCGATCTGCCCCCGGTGAACGGGGAAAAGGCGTTGAGCCGCGACGCGCTGGCCTATCTGGGCGAGACGCCGCTGACCGGCAACAAGGCTGCGATCTCCGCCCTGGAGGCCAGCGACCTGGTCCTGGACCTGATGACCCTGCTGTTCTCGCCGGAACAGATCGAAATCCTGAAGACCGGTACGAAGATCCTGCTGGCGGTGGAGCCGCCGGAGGTGCTGGCGCGTATCCTGCCGACCGAGGCGGACAAGACCCGTGTCTTGAAGGCAAAGGCCCGGATCGAGGCAGCGCGCACCATGCGTGCGACCTCCGCCGCTGGGACCGACGTCACATTCAGGATCGGTGATTTTCCGGCCATCGCGGAATATGGGTTCGTGGACGAGCCGGGGCGCTGGGATCACTGGCCCAGCGGCTTCACCTTCACCTTTCCCAATGAGGGCGAAAGCAACGGGACCATCGTCATCGATCGCGGCGACATCCTGATCCCGCAGAAATCCTATGTGCAGGATCCGATCATCCTGACCATCGAGAACGGCTTCGCGACCAAGATCGAGGGCGGTGTCGACGCGGCCCTGCTGCGTGAATACATGGCCAGCTTCAACGATCCGGAAGCCTATGCCATGTCCCATATCGGCTGGGGGCTGCAGCCGCGGGCGAAATGGTCGACCCTGGGCCTTTACGACCGGGAGGCCACGATCGCGATGGATGCCCGCGCCTATGAGGGCAACTTCCTGTTCTCGCTGGGCCCGAACAACGAGGCCGGGGGCACGCGCACGACGGCCTGCCACATGGATATCCCCTTACGGAACTGCACTGTCGAACTGGACGGTACGCCGGTCGTGATCGAAGGACGCGTGGTGGAGGATGCGGCATGAGTGGCGCGGCGAGTGAAACGCTGGTGCCGTACCGGAAGCAGGGCTTCGGCCAATCGCTGGAACCTGTCCCGCCCTACGGGCTGTTGATCGTGGATTTCGTGAACGGGTTCGCCGATCCGGAGATGTTCGGGGGTGGCAATATCCGGCCCGCCATCGCGCAGACGGAAGCCTTGCTGGCCCATGCGCGCCGGGCCGGATGGCCGGTTGCGCACAGCCGGATCGTCTATGCCGATGACGATTCCGACGCCAATATCTTTTCGGCCAAGGTGCCGAACCTGCTGAAGTTGAAAGAGGCGTCGCCCGCCAGTCAGATCGTCGACGAACTGACGCCTGTCGCGGGGGAAATGGTCGTGCGCAAGACCGTGCCGTCGGCCTTCTTCGGTACGATGTTGGCGCCCTGGCTGGCGCAGCGCGGGGTGATTTCCCTGTTCGTCGCCGGGGCGGTCACCAGCGGCTGCGTGCGGGCCAGTGTGGTCGATGCCATGTCCCATGGCTTCCGTCCGATCGTCGTGTCGGACTGTGTCGGGGACCGCGCCCTGGAGCCGCACAACGCCAATCTGTTCGATATGGAGCAGAAGAACGCGTGCCTCCTGACGCTTACCGAAGCACTTGAATTGCCGCCGTCGCCGCGCGGGGCGTGACCGACTGGCTTCGCGCCCGGCGTCGCACGACGCTAGGCGACACGCCGTAGGCCGTCCGATACTGGCGGGTGAAATTCGAATGCGACGGGAATCCGGTGGAGGCAGCGATCGTGGAAATGCTGTTCGACGTCTCGCGCAGCATCCAGTTCGCATGTTCCAGCCGAATTTGCCTGTAGTACGCCATCAGTGTGCAATCCAGACGCCGCTTCACCAGTCGTTGCAGTGTCCGGATCGATACGCCCAGACGGTCGGCGATCTCTTCCGTCGACAGGGGCGTTTCGACATGATCCCTCAGCAGTTCTGCCAAGCGCCCCATCATGTCGCCGCTTCGGGATGCCGGTTCGGGCACCGCCAATGTCTGACCCGTCAGCGTGAATCGGTTTCGGTGGTAGAGCAGGCTGCCCGCCACATCGCCGGCAATTGCGCGACCGGCAACTCTTTCGACGACCATAAGCGCCGCCTCGGTTGTTGCCATGCCGCCGGCGCAGGTGACCAATCGCTCGTTCCATTCTATCAGCGCGTTGCTGTAGGGCGAGAAGGGGAAAAGCTCGCGAAACTTGGGAAGGTCCTTCTTGTGGACGGCGGTATTCGTGCCGTCGGTCAGCCGCGCCGCGGTCAAGGTGAATGCCCCATATCCGATGCCGAGCAGGATCTCCGAGCGGCGCCTCAGATCGTAGGCGTTGCGGACCGCAACGGGCGCTGCGGCGTCGGAGACACTGGCACCGCCAATAAAACATGCATCCAGTCTGGAAATGTCACTTGTATAGGTACCGGTGCCGGCGTTTCGGAGTGCAAACAGACGGTGCCTCGCAAACGTGTTCGCCGTGTCGAATACGGCCTTCAGCAAGGCGAGTTCGAGGCTGCCTTGCGAAATGCCGTACAGCCCAATCTCGCTGCGCGCCGTCCTGTCCTGTCGGCGTCTTCCCCTATGTCGCATCCGTACCTCCCTGTGTTGGTCTTGCTCAGGACTGGCAAGGTTCAAGAGTTGGATTTATAATCAGCATACTGATTAAAAACACTCAAGAGAATCCCAAGGCCAATTTTGGGTGACTTCACGCGCATCCTGAAAGATATGGCGCTTTAAGGCAAGGCTTTGGCGGTGCCGGGTGAACGCTATCGCTCGTTCCTTCCGGTAAGGGACATGGTTGAAGTTTGATTAAAACGGGGTATACTGCATAAAAATAAGAATGGAGATGGCTCATGGCTTGGGTGCGTGTTGCGACGCTGGATGAGGTGCGCAGCAGTAAAATTCTGCCGCTGACGGTCGATGGTCAGCGCATTGCATTGTATTGGCTGGATGGAGAGGTCTTTGCCATCGGCGACGTCTGTACGCATCAGGTGGCGATCCTGTCCGACGGGTTCGTTGAGGACGGCTGCATCGAATGCCCGCTTCATCAGGGCCGCTTCTGCGTGCGCACAGGCAAGGCGCAAGGCGCCCCCGTCACAGAGGATCTGCCGACATTCCTGACCAAGGTGGACGCGGGTGAGGTCTACATCGACCCGGACCGCCCCGCGGCGGCGGGCGACGGTAAGGAATCTATTCTTGCGGCGCCGGTAGCTGAGGGCGCGGATGACCGGTGCATGGTCATTGTCGGTGCCGGTCAGGCGGGCGGCCGCGCAGCCGAAGCGGCGAGGATGGCCGGATATGCCGGAAAGCTGGTTCTGATCGGCGAGGAACCGTCCGCGCCTTACGAACGGCCGCCACTGTCGAAGGGAATCCTGACGGGGGAAGCGTCGGAATCCGATCTTCTGCTGTTCTCGCCTGCGGAATTGAACCGTCTGGCGCTCGACTTTCGGCCGGGGCTTTCCGTTCAGGGTATCGACCGCGACGCACGTCAGCTTGCGCTGAGCGATGGCAAAACGCTTGGCTATGATGCGCTTCTGCTTGCGACCGGCGCGCGCCCTCGGCAGCTTGATGTTCCCGGCTGCGACCTGGGCGGCATTCTGTACTTGCGCAGCCAGGCGGATGCACGCGCCCTTAAGGAGGGCCTGGCCAAGGCAGGTTCCGTCGCGGTCGTCGGCGGCGGCTTTATCGGGCTCGAGGTGGCGTCCACCGCGCGTGCGGCCGGCAAGTCGGTCACCGTATTGGAGCGCGATGCGCGGCTGGTGTCCCGAATTCTGCCCGCACCGGTTTCCGACGAACTGGCCAGACGCGCCCGGGCGGCAGGTGTCGATGTCCGGACCGGGGTCGACGTGACCGGGTTCTGCGGCGATGCGGGCGGCGTGTCGGCAGTATCCCTTGCGAGTGGCGAGACCGTTCCGGCCGATCTGGTCGTCGTGGGGGTCGGGGCGGTACCGAATGTCGAACTGGCCAAGGCGGTCGGGCTTGCCGTCGACGGTGGTATTGTCGTCGATGCGACCGGGCGGACGTCCGATCCGGCGATTTTCGCGGCCGGCGACGTCGCCAACTATCCGCATGCGCCGAAAGGCCAATCGCTGCGGCTTGAATCCTGGCAGAACGCCCAGGATCAGGCAGTCGCCGCCGGTCGAACCATGGCCGGGGCGGAGACCCGATATGAGGGAATCCCGTGGTTCTGGTCGGACCAGATCGGCCTGAACATTCAGATTCTCGGTATCCCGGATCCCGGTGGCGCGGTCCGCAGGCGAGATCAGGCGGATGGAGATGCGACGGCCTTCTTTCAGATCGATTCCGACAACCGGCTCCAAGCCGTCTTCGCATTCTCGGATGCGACGGCAATACGGGAAGCCCGCAAATTGATGAGCAGGGGAGAACCAGTGCCTGACGACATGTTTGAAACGCGCCCGGCCGGCTGTATCGGCAAGCCAGCGACCGCCGTGGCCGATGCCGATCACTACACCTGGCCTGAAGGCGGACTTAATCGGATTCCGGATTGGGTTTATACCAGCGACGCCATCTATGAACGCGAAGTCGATCGCATCTTTCACGGCCGCTCCTGGAACTATGTCGCGCTGGAAGCGGAGATCCCCGAGCCGGGTCAGTTCGTGCGGTCCTTTGTCGGTCCGACGCCGGTGGTGGTCGTGCGGGGCGAGGATGGTGCAGTCAACGTGTTCGAAAACCGGTGTGCACACCGGGCGGCGGAGTTCTGTCGCGAACAGCGTGGCAAGGTGACGGAGTTTGTCTGTCCATATCACCAATGGACCTATGATCTGGAAGGCAACCTCAGCGGCGTGCCGTTCCGGCGTGGCGTGGGCGGCAAGGGCGGCATGGCGAAGGATTTCGATCCGACCCAGCACGGCATCCGCAAGCTCAACGTCACGACACGGCGCGGTGTCGTGTTCGCCTCTTACCACGATGATATGGAAACGATCGAAGAATACATGGGGCCGGATATTCTGCGGGATTTCGATGCCACCTTCGACGGGCGCAAACTGACTATCCTGGGCTATTACCGGAACACGGTGCCGGGAAACTGGAAGCTGTACCACGAGAACCTAAAGGATCCGTATCATGCGACCCTTCTGCATACCTTCCTGGTGACGTTCGGTCTGCTGGTGGCCGGCAACAAGTCGGCGATGATCGCGGATGCGACCGGGCGGCACGGCACGATGGCATCGGCCAAGAGTGACGGAAAGTCCATCGATTCCGCAGCCAAGAGCGAAATGCGCGCCTATCGCGACGGCATGGAGCTGAACGAGCCGAAATTCATGGATTTCATTCCGGAGTTCGACTCGCCCTGGTCTGTGACGATGCAGACGATCTGGCCGAACCTGATTGTCCAGCGGGAGATGAACACCCTGGGTGTTCGTCAAATCGTTCCGAAGGGGCCGAACGAATTCGTCATGAACTGGACGATGTTCGGCTATGAGGGGGACGATGAGGAGATGACCCGGCACCGCCTGCGGCAGGGCAATCTCATGGGGCCGGCCGGCTTCCTTGGGCTCGAGGATAACGAGGCGATGAAGTTCGTTCAGGACGGCATGTTGCGAGGCACCGATGGGACCCATCTTGTCGCCCTCGATCCGGAGACGCCGACCGGAACCTCCGATACGCTGATTTCCGAATCGGCAATCCGTGGAATGTATGAGTACTGGCGCAAGGAAATGGGGCTGTGATGTCGTTCATGTCGAAACCGATCATTGGAGATGCGGCCGGTGCGGGAACTGGCGGGTTCCGGGAGCCGACGGGCGAGGAAAGGCGCGCATTAAGAGCCGATTTGGAGGACTTCAACGCGCAGTACAGCCTGGTCCTGGATGAGGGAGATCTGCAGGCCTGGCCGGAGTTCTTCACCGACGACGCCTTCTATTCCGTGACCGCGCGGGAGAATTTCGACAACGACATGCCGGTCGGTCTGGTCCATTGCGAAGGCAAGGGGATGCTGAAAGATCGCGCCTTCGCAATCCAGCACACCGCCATGTTCGCACCGCGCTACCTGCGGCACTACGTCACCAACACCATGGCGCTCGGCGTTTCCGAAGACGGCAGCATTGCGGCACGGGCCAATTACATGGTGCTGGAGACCCTGCACGATGATCCGACCACGCATATCCACCAGGCCGGATCATATCATGACATATTCCTGCGGGGCGGGGATGGCGCGCTGCGATTGCGCAGGCGCATTTGCGTCTACGACAGCCTGATCATACCGACAGCTTTGGTGCTGCCGGTTTAGAACGGGCGTTGTCCGCCCCTGGGGCCCGGGCGTATCCGAAACGATCAGTGCGGCTTGAACACGGTTCTGCCGTGCTGATTGTTTCCGTCGATCAGCCGTATCAGCGTGGTGATGAAAGCGTTCCGTTCCTGTGGCAGCAATGGCTCCAGCAGACGTTCCTGCGCACGTTGCATGGCGGAGTACATGGCCTCGGTAACATTCTCGCCTTCTTCGGTCAGGCGGGCGAGGACCATCCGCTTGTCCTCCTCGCTGCGGCGGCGCTCCACGAGCCCGCGCTTGGTGAGACGTACCAGGACATCCGCGACATTCGTGCGGTCAAGGCCCAGCTCCTGACCCAGGGAATTCTGATCCTGATCGGGACGCAGCTTGAGCGTCGTCAGAAGTCCGTACTGGACCGGCGTAATGTCGAATTCCTTGCACTCTTCCAGAAACAGGGCGAGATGAATCTGATGCAACCGCCGGACGAGAAAGCCCGGCCGGGACCAAAGTGGCATCCGCTCCAGCAATGTTGTCGGCTGGTCGGCTTCGGCCGATTTTTCCTTTTTCGCTCCCATATCACGTCCTTGCTTTTCTTATTACGAAAACACTCGCAAACGGCGTTCTTTGCCGCAAGCGTTTGTCGGGCCATCCCCGATTCTGGGCGCAGGTATATGTGAGGTATCTCTCATAATTCAACACATTTTAAACCGCTAAGAAGCAGTGTTGTTTTTATGTGGAATCTATAAATATCTGATTTTTCGTTGAAAAATGATGAATTTGGCGGTTCTGTTTCGTCTGATTGACACCGAAAAAAACCTCAGTATACTGCTTATTAATAAAGCTAAGATCGGCGAAGCCGGTTGGTTGAGGGATAGAAGTCTGGGGACCGAGGGAATGAAATTGTTCTCACCTACGGGACGTGTGCGCATCGATGCGCCCGTGATTGCCTGCCGCGGAAGGGCCGTCTGATGGCGGCGGCGCTGTGGCTTGCCGACCGGATCGACGGGATGGGTCGGATGATCGGCTATCTGATGATCCTGTGTCTGCCGGTGATCGTGCTGCTGGGCGGATCGGTCGTCGTTCTCAGATACGGGTTTCAGCTCGGCTTCCCGTGGCTCTCGGAAAGCTTCGTCTGGCTCAATGGTCTCGTGATCACGCTGGGCGCGTCCTATCTGATGATCGAAAACAAGCATGTCCGGGTGGACGTGCTCTATACTCGGTTAACCGAGCGTGGGCGCGCCGTCGTGACGGTGTTCGGCGTCCTGTGTCTGCTCTGGCCGGCGATGTACGTGATTGGAACCGCGTCCTGGAATGCGGTGCTGCGATCGATCCTCAGTCTGGAAATGTCGCCGTCCATCGACGGGCTGCCGTTCATGTATGTGATGAAGGCGGCCGTGCCGGCCTTCTGTGTCCTGGTCTCGCTGCAGGGGCTCTCAGACCTGATCCGCGCGATCCATCTGTTGCGATCTGCCGACGAGAAGGGGGCGTCGAATCATGGCTGAGGACATGCACGCCCTCTTCATCCTGCTGTTCTTCGTGGCGACCTTCGCCGTGCTGCTGACCGGGTTCCCGGTTGCCTTCGGGCTGGCCGGCGTCTCGATCCTCTTCGCACTGATCGGGTCGCAGTTCGATCTGTTCGTGTGGGGCATGACGTCCTCGATACTGGGCAGGTTCGTGAGCCTGATGACCGACGAGACCCTGGTGGCGGTGCCATTGTTCGTCTTCATGGGCGTGGTTCTGGAGCGGTCCAAGATTGCGGAAGATCTGCTGCTTACCATGGGGCAGGCCTTCGGCCGCATGCGCGGCGGGCTGGGGATTTCCGTCATCATCGTCGGTGCGTTGCTGGCGGCGTCCACCGGCATTGTCGGCGCCACCGTGGTAACAATGGGGCTCATCAGCCTGCCGGCCATGATGCGCGCAAAATACGATCCCAGTCTGGCCGGCGGAATCATCTGCGCATCCGGCACGATGGCGCAGCTCATCCCGCCGTCGACGGTCCTGATCCTTCTCGGCATCATGCTGCAGAACGCGAATACCCAGGCCAATCTGGAACTGGGTCGGTTCGACGGTGCCCAGGTCACGATCACGGATCTGTTCTCGGCGGCATTGCTGCCCGGGCTGCTGCTGGTCGGGTTCTATATCGTCTGGCTATTGATACGCGCCGCACTCAATCCCAAGGCATGCCCTCCGCTCATCATGTCCGAGGAGGAACGCCGCTCTCTGGGGCGCCGGATGCTGCGCGCGGTTATCCCGCCGATGGTCCTGATCATCCTGGTCCTGGGCTCGATCCTGACGGGAATTGCCACGGCTACCGAATCTGCTGCCGTCGGTGCGGTCGGTGCCTGCCTTCTGGGGGTGCTCAAGGGCCGTTTCAACCGCGCCCTGCTGTTCGACATTTCCAAATCGACGCTGATGATCAGCAACATGATCTTCGCGATCCTGCTGGGCGCGACGATCTTCTCGCTGGTCTTCCGCGGGCTGGGCGGGGACGACGTCGTCCGCGACTTTGTGGCGGACCTGCCCGGCGGTGCGCTCGGGGCCACGATCTTCGTGCTGTTCATCATGTTCCTGCTGGGCTTCATGATCGACACGTTCGAGATCATCTTCATCGTGGTGCCGATCTTCGCGCCGATCCTGATCATCATGGGAGTCGACCCGATCTGGCTTGGTGTCGCCATGGCGATCGTCCTGCAGACCAGCTATCTGACGCCCCCCTTCGGCTTCGCCATCTTCTATCTGCAAGGTGTCGCTCAGGGTCTGAGCGGGCCGGCGATCTATCGCGGCGTCATTCCCTTTGTCGCCATTCAAATACTGGCCATCGCCGTGATCTGGATGTTCCCGTCCATCGCGACCTGGCTACCGAAACTTCTCTTCTGATTATTCATGCGAAATGCCTCCAGGGCGGAGACGGGTCAGGAGAAGGTGAGGGGGCGTTCGCCCCGACTGAACAGGAGAACGAGGAGACAATGATGAAGCGCAGACAATTCTTTAAGGCCGCAGGTGCTTTGGGCGCCGGCGGTGTGGCGGCGACGGCCTTGTCGACCCCGGCCATTTCCCAGGGCAAGATCCAGTGGCGCATGCAGGCCACATGGCGGGAGAACTCGCCGCTGCTGTGGACCGGCGCGAAGATGGTGTCTGAGATGGTCGAAAAGGCCTCCGGCGGGAAGCTGTCGATCAAGCTCTACGGTGCCGGTGAAATCGCCCCGCCGCTGCAGCTGATGGATGCGGTCGCCGACGGTGGCCTGGAAATGGGTCATGGTTATCCGGCCTACTGGGCGGGCAAACTGCCGGCGGTGCAGTTCTTCACCCCGCTGCCCTTCGGCATCACCACCCAGGAACAGAATGCCTGGTTCCGCTTCGGCGGTGGTCAGGAAATCGCCGACAAGATTTACGGCGAAATGGGTGTGAAGTTCCTGCCCAGCGGCAATACCTCGGTGCAGTCGGCCGGTTGGTTCAACAAGGAAATCAACAGCATCGACGACTACAAGGGCATGAAGATCCGATCCGGCGGTCTGGGCGCGAAGGTTCTGCGCGAAATCGGCGCGACGCCGGTTCAGATGCCGCTGGGTGAAGTCCCCCAGGGCCTACAGACCAACGCCATTGACGGTGCCGATTTCGTCGGACCCTTCAACGATATGGCGTTCGGCCTGCACAAGGTCGCGAAGTTCTGCTACTGGCCCGGCTGGATGGAGCCGTGCGGCGTTCTGGATTGCTTCATCAACAAGCAGGCCTGGGACGATCTGCCGGACGACCTGAAGGCGATCGTGCAGATGGCGAATGAAACCGCGAACAGCGTGGTTCTGTCTGAATTCGTTGCCAAGAACGCGCAGGCCTACAACACGCTGCGGGATGAGCACGGCATCGAGATGAAGTTCCTCGATGAGGCGACGCTGACGACGCTGGGTCATGTGGCCGGCAAAGTCATCGCCGAAGCCGGCGAGGCGGATGAGTTGAGCAAGGAAGTGTACACCAGCCTGATGACCTTCCGGAAACAGGTGATGTCGTACACCAATGCGTCGGAACTGGCGTTCATGAAGGCGCGCGGTCTGGACTTCCCCTACGGGCTCTGATCGGGTGTTTGTGAAGCCGGCATCGCGTGTACGCGTGATGCCGGCTCACGCTTCTTCTGAATTAAGAGAGTTTTGAAATGGTAAAAGACGGGATCGGCGCGCGGGTTATCCGCAAGGAAGACGAACGGCATCTTCATGGGCGGGGCCGATTTGTCTCCGATATCGCGATGCCGGGCCTGTCGGACGTGGCCTTTCGGCGCAGCGCCATTGCGCATGGCAAAATCCGCAGGATCACCAAGCCAACGGGTATGGAAGATCGTGTCTTCACCGCAGCCGACCTGACCGGCGTCAATCCGATCGTCGCGAATTCCGGCATCCCCGGTTTCAAGACCTCCGACTATCCGGCACTGGCGACCGACAAGGTCCGTTTCGTCGGGGAATGTATCGCGATGTGCATCGCGCCGACCCGTGCGGAAGCGGAGGATGTGGCAGAGGCGGTCGATCTCGAAATCGAGGAGCTGCCCGCCGTGGTGGACAGTCTCGCCGCTCGTAGCCCGGATTCCCCGCTGGTGCATGATGATTGGGGCGACAACCTCTTCCTGACGACCGCCGTGAATGGTGATATCGACGCGCTGGCCAGGACTGCGCCGGTCAAGGTTTCGCGCGAACTGAACACCGGTCGGCAATGCATGCACCCGATGGAAGGCAAGGGTGTTCTGGCCTATTGGGATTTCCAGGCCGGTCAGCTGGTCGTCTATACCTCCACCCAGGTGCCGCACATGATCCGGACCGGCCTCTCCGAGACGCTGGGGCTGGATCAGGCGAAGATCAGGGTCATTCCCCCGGATGTCGGCGGCGGTTTCGGATACAAATGCGTATTGCAGCCGGAAGAAATCTGCGTCGCCTGGCTTGCGATGACGCTGCGCCGGCCGTTCCGCTGGATCGAGGACCGACGCGAGCATCTCACCGCCGGGGCGAATTCCCGCGAACATCATTACAAGCTGACCGCCTATGCGGATGAACGCGGCCGGTTGCTCGGCCTTGACGCCGAAGTAACGGTCAGCGTCGGCGCCTATTCGGTCTGGCCATTCACGGCCTGCCTGGAGGCCGCGCAGGCCGGTGGTAACCTGCCGGGCCCGTATGATTTCAATGTCTATCGCTGCAAGACGTTTTCAGTGGCCACAAACAAGCCGCCTTTCACACCCTATCGCGGCGTTGCACGGCCCGGCGTGTGTTTCGCGATCGAACTGATGATCGATGCCATTGCCCGCGAAGTGGGCCGTGATCCGATGGATGTGCGTGCCGAGAACCTCGTCCAGGCAGCGCAGATGCCCTACACGAACGTGACCGGAAAGCACTATGACAGCGGCGATTATCCGGAATCGCTGCGCATGGCCGCGGAGCTGATCGATGTGGCCGGCGTGCGGAAGCGGCAGGCCGCCGGTGAGCCGGATGGCCGCCGGATCGGTGTCGGCTTTTCCACCTTCACCGAGCAATCGGCTCACGGCACCAAGGTCTTCGCCAGCTGGGGTATCCCGCTGGTGCCCGGCTATGAACAGGCGACCGTGCGCCTGACCCCGGATGGCAGCCTGGAAATCCGGGCCGGAATCCACACGATCGGGCAGGGGCTGGAAACAACCCTGTCCCAGGTCGCGGTGGAGGAGTTGGGCATTGCCTTCGATTCGGTGCGCGTGACCCTGGGCGACACGGCCTCTACTCCTTATTCGACCGGGGCATATGCGTCGCGCGGCATGGTCATGGCCGGTGGGGCGGTGTCCCGTGCCAGCGTCGAATTGGCCCGGCGCATCCGGCGGATCGCGGCGCATCTGATGCAGTGTTCCGAAGACAGTGTCGAATTGAAGGACGGCGCCATCTGTTCCGGGAATGCCAGCATCAGCTTCGCCGATGTCGGCAAGGCCTGGTATCTGCGCCCTGAACAGCTTCCCGACAATGTCGACACAATGGGGCTGGAAGTCACCGAAGGCTACAAGCCGAAGGTCGACAGCGGCGTCTTCACCTATTCGACCCATGCTGCCGTCGTCGCGGTGGATGACGAGACCGGGCAGGTCGAACTTCTCGACTATGCCGTCGTGGACGATTGCGGGCGCATGGTGAACCCGATGATCGTCGACGGCCAGTTGATCGGCGGCGCAGTCCAGGGCATCGGTACAGCCCTGTTCGAGGAATCTCCCTACGACGTCCAGGGGCAGCCGCTGGCGTCCACGCTTCAGGACTATACCCTGCCCGGCGCCTTCGAGATTCCGCGGATGAAGGTGGGACATATGGAAAGCCCGTCCCCCTATTCCGCCCATGGCATGAAGGGGGTCGGCGAAGGCGGTGCCATCGCGCCGCCGGGCGCCATCGTCAATGCGATCAACGACGCATTGAAGGAACGAGGGGTCGAACTGACGCGAATTCCGGCAACCCCGGAAAGAATCCTTGAGGCCCTGATCCAGGCCGAGACGAAATCCGTCGCGGAGGCCGTGGCATGAAACCCGTCGACTTCGACTATGCTGCCGCGGAAACCGTCGATCATGCCCTGTCCCAGCTGTCGAGCACCGATATCAAGGTGATTTCCGGTGGTCAGTCCCTGGGCCCGATGCTGAATCTGCGACTTGTTCGGCCCACCGGCCTGGTCGGGCTGGCCGGGACGGAGGCTTTGCGCCGCATCGAGGACGGGACGAATGCCCTTACGCTCGGGGCCGCCCTGCGCCACGCTGAATTCGAAGACGGCAAGGTTCCGGACCCGGCAGGCGGTATGATGCGTTATGTCGCCGGGGGCATCGCCCACCGTGCGGTCCGGACCCGTGGCACGATCGGCGGATCGCTGGCCCATGCAGATCCGGCGGCGGATTGGGTGACGACGCTGACCACGCTCGACGCCGTTCTGACCCTGCGCAACGCCGAAGGCAGCCGCGAAGTGGCGATGACCGACTTCATGCAGGGCGCGTTCACCACCGCCCTGCGCGACGGCGAAATCATCGAGGCCGTCCGCATTCCGAAGCGATCGGATATGGTCCGCTGGGGCTACTACAAGATTTGCCGCAAGGTGGGTGAGTTCGCCGAGGCAATCGGCGCGCTGGTCGTCGATCCGGAGCAGCGCTACTGCCGCGTTGTCATGGGGGCGACCGATGGCGCCCCGGTCGTTCTGGATGGCTTCTCCCGACAGCTTGCGAAGGAGGGGGGAAAGGCCCTGTCCAAACTATCCGAAACGGTGCGTGCGGCCTTGCCCGACGCCACCCCGGTTTCGCACCGCCAACATGAAGTCGCGCTGCGGCGCGCGATCCAGCAGGTCTATCCGTCATGAAATCGATAACCCTCACCGTGAACGGGCAGCCGGTAAGCGGTTCCGTCGAGCCCAGGACACATCTCGCCGACTTCCTGCGCGGTCACCTCGGCCTGACCGGAACGCATCTGGGGTGCGAACAGGGCGTTTGCGGCGCCTGTACGATCATGATCGACGGACAGCCGGGGCGTTCCTGCATTGCCCTGGCAGCGGCCTGCGACGGAGCCGACATCCGGACGGTCGAAGGGTTCGACGACGATCAGACGATGAGCAAGCTGCGTAAGGCATTTTCCGAACGGCACGGACTGCAATGCGGGTTCTGCACGCCGGGCATGCTCGTCACGGCGCGCGACATCGTGAACCGTCTCGACACACCGGACGAGTCCCGTATCCGTCATGCGTTGAGCGGAAACATATGTCGGTGCACCGGCTATCAGGGTATTGTCGAAGCGATATCGGATGTCGTGTCCGAGACGAAGTCGCATACGAAAGCCTGCCAGTCCTCGGTCAGGCCACTCGTACGACCGGCGCCCGACGCGCCGCCTCCCTGCTTCGAGGTCGCGGAACCGAAAAGCGGTGCTCGGGGCACGGCCGAAGTGTCCGCGTCGGTGAGCAAGCCGGTCATGCGTGTGGACGAGGACGGCTGGACCATCCTGACTCTCGAGATGAAGGCGGACCAGCGCCGCAACGCTCTCTGGGAGGTCATGACCGATGTGTCGACCGTGGCGCGCTGCATGCCGGGCGCGGAAGTCACCGCGATTGAAGGCGACCGGATCGAGGGGCGCCTGACCATCCGTTTCGGGCCGATTTCGGCCGGATTCAATGGTACGGTCAACCAGCAGATCGACGCCAATGCGCGCCGTGTCACGCTGTCCGGCGAAGGGACCGACCGAAAGAGTGGAACCAATGTTCAGGGCAGGCTGACCTACGCCTTGCGCACCGAGGCCGAAGAGCGGACGGCCGTCGACATCGAAGTCCGGTTCAAACTGACCGGACCGCTGGCCCAGTTCGGGCGATCCGGCCTGGTTCGGGATTTCACCTCGCGCCTGTCGTCGGACTTTGCCCGGAATCTCGGTCGGCACCTCGCCGGGGAGGAGGTGGCGACATCCGAGGGCAGCCAGTTGAACATTCTGTCGCTGCTGTGGGGAATCCTGCGGGATCGACTGTTGCCAGGTCGCTGAATTTGCGTTCCGGGGAATCCCGTCCGGGAATCCAGGGTCAGTCCGCCAGTTCCCGCGCCGCTTGTTTCAGTGCCGCCTCTGTCTGGACCATGTCCGCTTCCGTAAGGGCGAGTGACGGATAGAGCTTGCCTGCGGATTTGAACAGGCCCGATGACCGCAGACTGGCATTGAAGCGGGCATTGGCCTTGGCGTCCGCCGCCTTCACGTCCCGATAGTCGCGGACATCCCGGTCGATGAAGACGATGTCGAACAGGGTGGAGTCGCCGACCAGGCGATGGTCGATGCCGCCCGTATCAAGCGCCGATGCGGCATATGACATGATCCGTTCGCCGAGGCTGCGGAGCCTGTCATACTGTCCCGGACGGCGCAGGATCTCCATGGTTTTCAGGCCGGCAACGGCGGCGACCGGGTTGCCGGACAGAGTGCCCAATTGCATCAGCCATTTGTCGGCGCCGACCGACTCCTTGTCGAAATGCGCCATGACGTCCCGGCGTCCCGCCACGGCGGCAAGGGGGAAGCCGCCGCCGATGATCTTGCCCAAGGTGCACAGATCCGGCGTGACGCCATAGAATTCCTGCGCCCCGCCATACGCCAGCCGAAATCCGGTGACGATCTCGTCGAAGATCAGGACGATCCCTGACTCATCGCACAGATCTCGCAATGCCTGCAGGAAGCCGGGCAGGGGCGGCACGATCCGTTGCAGCGGTTCGACGATGATCGCGGCGATCTCGTCGCCTTTCTCCGCCACCAGGGACCGGACGAAGTCGATATCGTTGAATGGGGCGATCAGCATCTCGGCGCGGACGCCTTCGGGGATGCCGGCGCTGTCCGGCACGGCCTGCGGGAAGTTTACCAGTCGCTCCGGGGCCAGGCTCATCTGCGCTTCCGCCGACATGCCGTGATAACCGCCTTCGAATTTCAGGATCTTGTCGCGTCCGGTAAAGGCGCGGGCCAGGCGGATGGCGTACATATCCGCCTCACCGCCGGAGGAGACGTAACGAACCTGTTCGGCACAGGCAGCGGCATCGCAGATCGCCTCGGCCAGTTCGATGCCCGCCGCATTGTTGGCAAAGAAGGTCATGCCTCTGGGCAATTGCTCCAGCACCGCCTCCATGACCTCGGGATGACCGTGCCCCAACAGCATCGGGCCCGACCCGATCAGATAGTCGATATACTCCTTGCCATCCTCGTCCCAGACCCGGCTGCCGCGTCCTTCCCGGATCACGATGTCCGGCGGGAAATTGCCGAAGGTTCCGCCCGGCAGGACGGCGCGGGCGCGTTCGATCCATTCGGCCTGGCTATGCAGCTTGTTCACGGCTCATCTTCCTTCACAATTCAAGAACAGGCGTTCCGAGGATGCCCGGATCCGGCTCGACTCCCAGACCGGGACCCTCCGGCGGGGCGATCCGGCCGTTCTTCCGAACCGGGGCGCCGGGACACAGACGCGGCGCGGCATAGTGGGACAGGTCGCAGACATTCATCACCAGTTCCGGTGGGCTGGCGGCGCCGAGATGCAGAACGGCGGCGGT
Source organism: Alphaproteobacteria bacterium (assembly GCA_033344895.1). Lineage (NCBI taxonomy): Bacteria > Pseudomonadati > Pseudomonadota > Alphaproteobacteria > Alphaproteobacteria bacterium. Next base: position 480,126 of record JAWPMN010000001.1, on the reverse strand, counting down.
CGTGATGTCGGATCCCCAGGTGTCCTCAATGCACATCTTGGCGCCGAGATGCATGCACAGATCGCGGGCTCGCCGGGCCGCGCTGACGCCGCCGAATTTCGACAGCTTGACCGCGACGGCTTCCAGGCAACCCAGTCGATAGGCGGTCAGCAGCGATGCGGAATCATGCGCTGCCTCGTCCAGTTTCAGCGGCAGGCCGGTCGCGTCGCGGACGGCGGCACATTCCTCGATCGTCTCACAGGGTTGTTCCAGCATGATATCCAGATCGGCGACGGCGCGACCGACCCGGATGGCATCCAGCCGGGTGCTGCCGCAGTTCCAGTCGCCGTAGACCAGCGGCCCGGGCCCGACGGTCTCCCGGACCCGGCGCAAGCGGGCGACATCGGCTTGCCAGTCGGCATCGACGCCCAGCTTGACCTGAAACTGTCGGATTCCCGTAGCGTGGGCATCCCGCGCGATCCGGGCCATGTCGTCGGGCGGCAGGCAACTGATCGAGTGATAGATCGGCATGTCCGGGACACGTCGACCGCCCAGCAGGGCATGAAGCGGCTGTCCGGCGGTTTTACCCATCAGATCCCAAAGGGCGATGTCGACAGCCGATTTGGCGTAGCGATGGCCCTTCAACTTCGCGTCCAACCTTGCCATGACCGCTTCCGGTCCGGTCAGTTCCGACCCGATCAGGACAGGGGCCAATTCGCACAATGCCGGGATAACGCCCCGTGCATAGGCCGGCAGGTAGCCGGGAATCGGACAGACTTCGCCCCAGCCCTCCAGCCCGTCATCCATGCGCAGCCGGATCACGACCGTTTCCACGGTCTCGCAACTCTTTCCCGACGCCATGTGATAGGCGACATGGCTGGTCAGCGGCACGATCCAGGCGGACAGCCCGGTTATTTTGATGCCGGACTTCATTCCGCAGCCGCTTCCAGCGCATCGGCCCGAGGCAGGAGGCTTTCCGGGTCATAGGCGGGCGCGGACAGGACCCTGGCCGCGCGGGGCTTGCCATGGATCACAACGGTCAGGTCGAGAGCGGGTTTTGCGGCTTCCGGCTTTACATAGGCAAAGGCCAGGATTTTCCCGATGGAATGGCCATAGGCGACGGATGCGGTGCTGCCGACGACTCGGTCACCCATCATGACCGCTTCGCCGCCGTGGCCGTCGACCTGGCTGTCGGGCTCTATTTCCAGATAAGCGCAAATCCAGGGCAGTGTTCCGGCGGCGCTTCTCTCTGTCGCCGCCTTGCCGACGAAATCCTTGTCCAGGCGCACGAAACGCATGACATCCGCCTCCGGCAGTGTGACCTCGTTGGTCAGTTCGCCGGCGCCCTTGAACCCCTTTTCCATGCGCATCGCATTCATGGCGAAGGAGCCGTAATCCGCGATGCCGTAGGATTCTCCCGCGGACCACAATGCGTCATAGACTGCTAGCGCCGCGTCGCGCGGGATATGCAACTCCCATCCCAACTCACCGGCGTAAGACAGGCGGAACGCCCAGAGTCTCTGCCCTGCGACCGGTATCTCGCGTGCCTGCAGCCAGGGGAAGTCGGCGTTGCTGAGTGGCGCGTCGGTGCAGCGCGCCAGGACATCGCGGGCTTTCGGGCCATTCAGGGCCAGCGCATTCCAGTCCGCTGACAGGTTCCGGACGGTCAGGTCGGCCTCCCCGGCATGGCGGGCCAGATGGTCCAGCAGGCGCTGCTCGAAGAAGGCGGCGCAGACCAGGTAGAAGCGATCCTCCTCCATTCGGACAATGGTCGCTTCAAGTTCGATCCGACCCGCCTCGTTCAGAAAATGCGTCAGTGCGATGCCGCCGATCTTGCGCGGCAGCCGGTTGGCGATCAACCGGTCCAACTGGCCGGCCGCATCCGGTCCGGAGACTTCGATCTTGGTGAACGCGGAAATGTCCATGATGCCGACCCGCTCGCGGACGGCCTTCACTTCCGCCCCGACCATGTCGTGCACGACGGTTCGGCGGAAGGAGTAGTGATCGCGCTGTTCCACGCCCTCGGCCGCAAACCAGCGGGGGCGTTCATGGCCGTAGACTTCCTCGAACACCGCACCTTTCTGCTTCAGCCGGTCATAAAGGGCGGACGGTTTGATCGGCCGCCCTGCGAGCCGGTTGAAATGTGGAAACGGGATTTCGTGGCGCAGGCAGTAATCTTCCTTCGCCTTGATGACCTGCCATTCCTTGGTCGCGTAGTCGCCGAAGCGCCGCGGGTCGAATTCGCGCATGGAGATGTCCGCCGCGCCATGCACCATCCAGCGCGCCAGTTCCCGTGTCAGTCCGGGGCCCCAGCCGATACCGATCTGCGTGCCGCAGCAGCACCAGTAGTTCCGGACACCGGGCGCCGGGCCGATCAGCGGGTTGCCGTCGGGCGGGTGGCTGATGGCGCCGTGGACTTCCCGCTTGATGCCCAGTTCGGCAAAGATCGGCATGCGTTCCAGTGCATTTTCCAACCAGGGCATGACCCGGTCGTAGTCGGCGTCGAACAGCTCGTTTTCCGCCTCCCAGGGGCAATGATCCTCCCAGACGGTATTCGGGTTCTCTTTCTCATAGATTCCGATCAGGCCCGATTTCTGCTCCATCCGAATGTAGCCGGACACTTCGCGGTCATCGCGAATGACCGGCAGTTCGTGGTCGAGTTCCAGGAATTCCGGCACGGTGTCGGTGACGAAGTAATGATGGGTCATGGAGGTCATGGGCAATTGCAGCCCGGACCATTCGCCCATCTGGCGGGCATAGGTCCCACCCGCATTCACGACATGCTCACAGCGAATCGTGCCCTGCTCGGTGTCGACCTGCCACTCGCCGCTGGGAAGTTGCGTGATGTTCGTCGCGCGGCAGCGGCGGATGATCTTTACGCCCAGTTGCCGTGCACCGGTCGCCATCGCCTGAGTCACACCGGACGGGTCGACATGGCCGTCATCGGGCGTGTGGAGGGCGCCCAATACACCGTCGAGATTATAGAAGGGATGATGCCGGCGGATATGGTCCTTTCCGACCAGCTCAATGTTGAAGCCCAGGGCCCGCCCGACGGACAGCGTGTGGCGGAGCCAATCCATCTCGTCCTCGGTATAGGCCAGCCGGAACGAGCCGCAGCCGTGCCAGGTGACCGACTGACCGGTCTCTTCCTCCAGCTTTCCGGCATAGAGCCCGACATTGTAGTCGACGCATTTGCCGAGACCGAAGCTGGATGTCGAATAGGTGATCTGGCCCGCTGCGTGCCAGGTCGATCCGCTGGTCAGCTCCGCCTTTTCCAGCAGGACGACATCGGTCCAGCCCTCATGGGCCAGGTGATAGGCCAGGCCGCAGCCCATGACGCCGCCGCCGACGATCACCACGCGCGCCGTCTCCGGCAGCTTCTTGTCCGACATGGGGATGGCTCCTCAAATCCCGTTCGCGATTTCTGTGGACACGATAAGCAAACATTTTTACCATCGTCAATCATGACTGATACAAATGTACCATATTCCGATCTAAGGGACCCCGCCGCGGTGCTGGAAGCGCTCGCCAAGGGGCTCGACACCCTGTCGCCGGAGGCGCGCAAGGCTGCGACCTATGTCATCGAGAATCCAAACGATGTCGGAGTCAGCTCGATCCGGGAAATTGCCCAGGCGGCCGATGTGAAGCCGAACACCTTCGTCCGTTTGGCCCGGTCCTTCGGATTCGAAGGTTATGACGAGTTCCGCGAGCCGTTCCGGGAGGAGATCCGGCGCGGCAATGCCAGTTTCCCGGACCGGGCGCGCTGGCTGCAAGCGTTGAGCGCCAATGGGCAGCTCGGCGCGCTGTTCTCCGATATGGCGGAAAGTGCCCTGCGGAACATTGAGGAGACCTTTGCCGCGACCAGCGAGGCGGAGATCAAGGCGGCGGCGGATGCCATCGTTGCGGCGCGCCGGACCTATGTGCTGGGTGTCGGGGTGAACCATTCGAACGCCCGAAACTTCGCCTATCTGGCCGATATGGCCGTCGGCAAGATCGAGGCGATTCCCCGCCCAGGAAATGTCGCGGTCGACGATCTCGCCGGGGCCGGAAAGGGCGACGTACTGATCGCCATGACCTGCAAGCCCTATCGCCAGGAAATCGTCGAGGCCGTTACGATTGCGCGGGAACAGGGCGTCACCATTGTCGGACTGTCCGACAGCGCCGCGTCGCCGATCATCATCGGGTCCGAGCACGGGTTCGTCGTGTCCGCCGACACGCCGCAATTCTTCCCGTCCTCGGTTTCGATCATCGCACTTCTGGAAACCCTGATGGCCTTCGTCATTGCCGATGCGAAACCGGAGGTCATCGAGCGGATTGATACCTTCCACGCCCGCCGACACCGGCTGGGCCTGTATGTTTCAGACGATGGAACCCGCAAATGAACGACGCCGTCCCGCTGCGCAGCCTCGAAGCCCGATACTATACCGACCCGGAAATCTTTCGTCAGGAACGCGCCGGTCTGTTGTCCCGCACCTGGCAGTTCGCCGGCCATGTGTCTGAAGTTGCCCGGACCGGCGACTACTTCACCTTCCGGATCGCCGGCGAGAACCTGTTCTGTATTCGGGGGCGGGACGGGGAGTTGCGGTGTTTCTACAACGTCTGTCAGCACCGTGCGCATCAACTGGTTCAGGGGCAGGGCACGACGCGCATGATCGTCTGTCCATATCACGCCTGGACCTATGATCTGACCGGTGGGCTGCGCGGTGGCAACAATATCAACAAGGTCGCCGGATTCGACAAATCGGCGATCTGTCTGACTGAGGTGCGGCTGGAAATCTTCAACGGGTTCGTTTTCGTCAATCTTGATCCCGATGCGGAGCCGATGGATGTCTGGTATCCCGGTGTCCGCGAGGAGTTACGGGAATATGTTCCCCAGATCGACGACCTTCAGCCGGTCAACTGGGTCGATGTTCCGGAGAACTGCAATTGGAAGGTCTCGGTCGAGAACTATTCCGAATGCTATCACTGCAGCCTGAACCACCCGACCTTTTCGACCGGCGTGGTCAAGCCGGAGACCTATGACATTCAGCGCAGGCCGGGATACGTCCTGCGCCATACGACAGAGTGTTCCGGTCTAGAATCCATGAGCTATCCGATCGACCTGAGCGCCAACGATCATGCCGGCGAGTACCGGTCCTGGTTCCTGTGGCCACTATTCTCGTTTCAGGTCTATCCGGGCAATGTGCTGAACACCTATCACTGGCGGACCGACAGTCATGACCAGGTCACGGTCTGGCGCGGCTGGTTCACCGAGGGTGGGTATGATTCGGAGGTCGTCGAACGTCTCGCCCAGCAGGATCGTGCCACGACGGTGGAAGAGGACATCCGACTGGTGGAATCCGTACAGCAGGGGCTGCAAAGCCGCGGCTATCGGCCGGGGCCGCTGGTCATCACGCCGGAAGGCGGAGTGAATTCGGAACATTCCATCGGCGTCCTGCAGGGCTGGATGCGCGAGGCTGTGTCTCAGATCTGAGCGGGAGGCGGCCTTGTCAGGTCAGCGCGACGCAAGCTTGTCCATCAGGCTTTCCTTGGCGCCCCTGACATGGGCGCGGGTCAGTTCCGCCGCGCGGTCCGCGTCGCCGCGCTGACAGGCTTCCAGGATGGCGAGATGTTCGCGGTTGGCCCGTTCCATGCCGTCGCTGAGCATGAGCTGTGCACGAAGGTACCGGTCGATCCGGTCCAGGCTGTTGTCGACCACGCTCAGGTGATAGGGCAGGGCGCAATCCTGATACAAGGCGCGATGGAAGGCCCGGTTCAGATCTCCCCAGTCCATCGGATCGTCGGATTTGTAGAAGCTCTCGCAGCATTCGCGGGCATAGGCCAGGGATTCGGGACGCATCTGAGGCACGGCCGTGCGGATCACCTCGCCTTCGACCAGGGCGCGGAAGTCGAAGATCTCGCTCGCCTCATCCGCCGATAGCTGGGCGACGACAGCACCCTTGTAGCGCTGGGTCCGAACCAGTCCCAACTGTTCCAGGCGGGTGATCGCTTCGCGAACCGGGATGCGGCTGGTGTTGAACAGGCGTGCAACCTCATCCTGACGCAACGGCTCGCCGTCCTTCAGATCGCCTTCGATGATCGCCTTTCGCAGGGCTTCGAACACGATGGTCGACGCCGATGCGGTCTGTGCGATGTCGACTGTACCCAGTTTCAGCACGCTGTCCTCCAATTGCCGGAAATCCAGACTCGCAAATTCGCGTCGCCCCTTCCAGATTTTTATATTGCATATTGGATCCAATATACGTTATCCATTTTGCCGTTCGAGGGGGAACCTCGCGTAAAGACCTAAATCAGGGAGGAAATCGATGAAGTTCGGGAAACTGGCGCTGGCGGGCGCCTTGATGTTGGGTGTCGCGCTGCCGGCGCAGGCCGACAAGCTGGATGACGTGATCAATGCGGGAACGCTGCGCTGCGGCGTGGTGCTGGACTTCCCGCCGATCGGCTATCGCGACGGGAACAATGAACCGGCCGGGTTCGACGTGGAGTATTGCCGCGATCTGGCGAAAGCCCTGGATGTCGATGCCGAGATCCTGCCGGTTACCTGGGCGGAACGCCTCCCGGTGATCGTTACCAATCGTGCCGATGTCGTATTCGGCGCCACCTCGGATTCGCTGGAGCGGGCCAAGACGGTCGGATTCACCATTCCGTACGCGATCTATTACGCGCAGGCGGTGGTCGGGGCTGATAGCGGTGTCGAGAGCTTCGAGGACCTGAAGGGGAAGAAGGTCGCTGCCGCCGTCGGAACCGTGCCGGAACAGGAATTCCTGAAATACGCCCGGGAATGGGGCACGGAAGACCTGTATCAGGGCTATCAGTCCGAAAACGAGGTCTTCCTGGCGGTTGCTCAGGGCAAGGCCGATGTCGGTATCACCACCAACACTGCCGTTCGGCCGGTAACGGAACAGTACGACAATGTCATTGCCGGGCCGCGCATGCCGTGGACCACGGACTACACGTCGGTCGTCGGTCCGCGCAAGGACGTGTCCTGGATCAACTACCTCAACCTCTTCGTTACCCACCAGGTGCGGTCGGGCCGTTATGCGGAACTCTGGGGGCAGTATGTCGGCGGTGATGCGCCGGAACTTCGCATTCCCGGCGTGATGTACTGACGCCATGTCCGGTCGGCGCATCCCGCAGGGATGGCGCCGGCCGCGACCGGCCTAGGAATTTCCCATGGATTATACATTTCACTGGCGACCGGTCTTTCGGGACCTGTCGCAACTGCTCAGTGCGGGCTTGCTGACACTGGAGGTCGCGGTTCTGTCGATGCTGTTGGGCATTGCCTTCGGCCTGACTTTGGCACTGCTGCGGACATACACCCACGGGCTGCCTTGCCGGGTTGCAGGCGTCTGGATCGAGCTGGCCCGCAACACGCCAGCCCTGTTCCAGCTGTTCTTCTTCGGCTTCGGGCTCGGGGCGTTCGGGCTGCACCTCAGCCCCTACATGATCGTGCTGTCGGCGCTCAGCTTTAACAATGCCGGCTATCTGGCGGAGAATTTCCGCGGTGGCATCCAGGCAATCCCGACGACCCAACTTCGCGCGGCCCGCAGTCTCGGCATGACGGCGATCCAGACCTATACCCGCATCGTCATCCCTCAGGTCCTGCGCATCGTCTATCACCCGATGACCAACCAGATGGTCTGGGCCGTCCTGATGTCGTCGCTCGGCATGCTGGTCGGGTTCCGGGAACTGACGGGGGAAACCCAGTTCTCCGCCTCCAGGACCTTCCGGATCTTCGAATATTTCGCGATTACGGCGGTGATCTATTACGCGATCGTGAAGCTCATTCTCGGCTCGGCGCGGCTGCTCTCCCATCGCCTGTTTCGGTACTGAAGGGGGGACAGAACATGGAACCGACAATCAGTTTCTTTTCCGGCTTCAAGCCCCAGGACCTTCTGTTCCTGGCGGAGGCGGCGGGCCGGACCCTGTTGATTTCTTCGGTCGCAATCGGCTTCGGGACGGTGCTGGGCACAGGCTTGGGCTGGATGCTGAGCGCGGGCCGGCTGTGGGGGGCGCTGGTGCTGGCCCCGGTGCTGGATGTATTCCGGTCCGTGCCGCTGATCATTCAACTGGTGCTGTTCTACAATTTCGCCCCCATCGTCGGCCTTGCGCTCGATCCGTTTCTGTCCGGTGCCATCGTGTTGACCGTCTACACCGCGGCGCTGGTGGCCAATGTGGCGCGCGGCGGGATCGAAGCGGTCGGTCAGCCGATGCGGCGGGCGGCGCGCAGTCTGGGCATGAGCTACTGGCAGGATATGCGCCACGTTGTCTGGCCCATCGGCCTTCGTGCCGTGCTGCCCGCCTGGGTCGGCGTCGCCCTCAGCGTCATGAAGGACAGCGCCCTGGTTTCAGTGCTGGGCTATGTCGAACTGCTGAAGGCCTCGCAGATCCTGATCACCCGTACTCAGGAACCGTTCCTGATCCTCACCCTGGCGGGCGCGTTCTACTTCGCCCTGTCCTATCCCGTATCGCGCTATGCCGCGCGGCTTGAAGAGAGGTGGAGCCAATGATTCAGATCGAAGGCCTGCGCAAGAGTTTCGGTCCGCTGGAGGTTCTGAAGGGCATCGACCTGACCGTGACCAGGGGGGAAGTGCTGAGCGTCATCGGCGCGTCCGGCTCCGGCAAGTCGACCCTGCTGTACTGCATCAACGGACTGGAGGCGATCCAGGACGGGCGGATCACCGTGGACGGCGTGGATGTGCACGCCAAAGGGACCGACCTCAACACCCTGCGCCAGAATCTGGGGATGGTCTTTCAGCAATGGAACAGCTTCCCGCACCTGACTGTACTTGAGAACGTGGCCCTGGCCCCCCGGATCGTTCGCAAGCTGACGCGGGCCGATGCCGTGACGGTGGCGGAGCGTCAGCTTGAACATGTCGGATTGATCGATAAACGCGACGTCTATCCCAACGCGCTTTCCGGCGGGCAGCAGCAGCGCCTGGCCATCGCCCGGGCGTTGGCGATGGAACCCGGATACATGCTGTTCGACGAGGCGACGTCGGCGCTGGATCCGGAACTGGTGGGCGAGGTACTGGACACCATGCGCCTGCTGGCCCGCGAGGGCATGACGATGATCTGCGTGACCCATGAAATGGGCTTCGCGCGCGATGTGTCGGACCGGGTCGCCTATTTCCACGACGGCGTGATGGAGGAAATCGGTCCGCCGTCGCAGATCTTCGGCGACCCCCAATCCGACAAGACCCGGCGGTTCCTCGCCAAGGTCCGCTAACCCCCCACCATTCATAGATAAGGAATCTGACCATGTGGAAGGGAATCATCCCGGCCGTCACGACGAAGTTCACCGCCGACGGTGCCCTGGATCATGCCGAAATGGAACGCTGCTTCAGCTACCAGATGGAGGCCGGCTGTCACGGACTGATCGCCTGCGGCACCCTGGGCGAAGGCAATATGCTGAGCCATGAGGAGCGGATCGAGGTTCTGAAACTCTGCAAGCAGGCGACCGGGGCCAAGCCGGCCCTGATGACTGTTTCGGAACCCGGCACTCGGGAGGCCTGCATCCTGGCGGAAAAGGCGGCCAGGGCCGGTGCCGACGGACTGATGGTCGTGCCGTCCCCGATCTATCACACGGACCGGGACGAGACGGTCGCGAACCTGCGCGCCATCGCGCGGGCGGGCGGCCTGCCGGTCATGATCTATTCGAATCGGGTCGGCTACCGTGTCGATGTGACGCCGGAAATAATGGCCGAACTGGCCGACGAACCGCTGATGGTGGCGGTCAAGGAAAGCTCCGACGACATCCGCCGGACGACGGAGATCATCAATCTTCTGGGCGACCGTTATTCCGTGCTGACCGGGGTCGACAATCTGGGGCTTGAGGCGCTGCTGATGGGCGCCGTCGGCTGGGTCGCGGGGCTGGTCGTGGCCTTCCCCCGTGAAAACGTGAAGATTTACGACCTGGTTCAGGCCGGCCGCATTGATGAGGCACGGGAAATCTACCGCTGGTTCCGGCCACTGCTCGACCTCGATGTCTCCACCTATCTGGTGCAGCAGATCAAGCTGGCGGAGGCCATCGAACTGGGCTCGACCGAGCATGTCAGGATGCCGCGACAGCCGCTCAGGGGCGCTCACCGGCAACGGGTCGAAAAGATCGTGCGAGATGCCATCGCCACCCGTCCCGATCTCTCGAAATACTGACCGGGGGGCGTCAGATGGACTATCGCAGTTTCATCGCGGGTGAATGGGTGGCGTCAGGTGGCGGTATTCCCAATGTGAACCCGTCCGACATTTCCGACATCCTGGGCCATGCCGCGCAGGCGGAGACCGGGGATATGGACCGGGCGATTGACGCAGCCCGTGACGCGGCGTCGGTCTGGGCCGCCAGCACGCCGCAGCAGCGGTTCGATGTGCTGGATTTCGTCGGGTCGGAAATTCTGGCCCGAAAGGAGGAACTTGGCCGGTTGCTCTCCCGGGAGGAAGGCAAGACCCTGGCCGAAGGGATCGGCGAGGCGGCTCGCGCCGGACAGATATTCAAGTTCTTCGCCGGCGAGGCCCTGCGCCAGTCAGGGGACATCCTCGCCTCCGTCCGGCCCGGCGTCGGGGTGGAGGTCACCCGATGGCCGGTCGGTGTGGTTGGGCTGATCACGCCCTGGAACTTCCCGATCGCCATCCCGGCCTGGAAGACCGCGCCGGCACTGGCCTTCGGCAATGCTGTCGTGCTGAAACCTGCGGAACTGGTGCCGGCTTCGGCCCATGCCCTGGCGGAGGTCCTGTCGCGCTCGGGCCTGCCGGATGGGGTTTTCAACCTGGTGATCGGCAAAGGTTCGGTCGTCGGAAGGCGGATGATCGACAGCGCAAAGGTCGATGCAATCTCGTTCACCGGCTCCGTCGCGACAGGCCGGTCCATTGCCGCCGATTGCGGCGTCACGATGAAGAAACTGCAGCTCGAGATGGGCGGCAAGAATCCGATGGTTGTCCTGGATGACGCGGATCTGGATATCGCCGTTGCCGCCAGTCTGAACGGCGCCTTCTTCTCCACCGGGCAGCGTTGCACGGCGTCGTCGCGCCTGATCGTGACCGAGGGCATTTACGACCGGTTCGTCGCGGCCCTGTCGGACCGGATGGCAGCTCTGAAGGTCGGACACGCGCTTGAGGCGGAAACCCAGATCGGTCCGGTCGTGGATGATCGCCAGATGGAACAGAACCTGCGCTATCTGGAAATCGCGGCGGACGACGGCGGTACCGTAGCGGGCGGAAAGAGGCGGACCCTGAAGCATGACGGCTTCTATATGGCGCCAGCCCTGGTGACCGATACGACGAATGACATGCGGATCAATCGGGAGGAGGTCTTTGGCCCGGTCGCCAGCGTCATCCGGGTTCGGGACTATGACGAAGCCCTTGCCGTCGCAAACGATACCGAATTCGGTCTGTCCGCCGGCATCTGCACGGCATCGCTGAAGCATGCCGCCCATTTCAAGGCGGCGTCTCAAGCCGGCATGGTCATGGTGAACCTGCCGACGGCGGGGGTTGATTATCACGTACCGTTCGGCGGCACGAAGGGGTCCAGTTTCGGTCCACGCGAACAGGGGCGTTACGCAGCGGAGTTCTTCACCCGTGTGAAGACTTCCTACACCCAGCCATAGCCGCGAAAAGGATGAACCTGCGTGTCTGATGAAAGCGAAGTGCCGCCGGACGTCATCGTGATCGGGGCGGGGGTCGTGGGCCTTTCCGTGGCGTTGGCGCTGCAGGGGCGGGGGCTGTCGGTTCGGGTGCTGGATCGAAAGGGCGTCGCGGCGGAGGCGTCCCGGGGCAATGCCGGGGCCTTCGCCTTCAGCGATGTGCTGCCGCTGGCATCCCCGGGAATTCTGCGCAAGGCGCCGAAATGGCTGTTGGATCCGGACGGGCCCCTCAGCATTCCATTAGGCTACCTGCCCGCCATCCTGCCCTGGCTGTTGCGGTTCTGGCGGGCAAGTTGGCGCGACCGCGTTGCGGCCAGCACGCTGGCACAGGCGTCCCTGAACCGACACAGCATGGACAGCCTCGACCGCCTGATCCGGGATATCAGAGGGGAGACGCTGTTGCGGCGCGAAGGGCAACTGGCGCTCTATGGATCGCGGCAGTCGTATCAGGCTGCCCTGCCGGGCTGGGCCTATCGGCGGGACTTCGGCATCGCCTTCGACCACCTCGAGGGCGCGGACGCGATCGCTGCGGTTCAGCCGGGCCTGTCGTCAGCGTTCCGGTATGCGACCTATACGCCGGACTGGCTCAACGTCACCGATCCCTTCGTCTATACCACGCACCTGGCCGAAACCTTCCGCGCGCGCGGCGGCAGGGTCGAGACTGCCGACGTCTGTGGAATCCTGCCGTCGGAGACCCGCGCGGCCATACGCACCGACAGTGGGATGCTGTCGGCGGAGCATGTCGTCCTTTGCGCCGGGGCCTGGTCACACAGACTGGCACGCAGTCTCGGCGACAGAATTCCCCTGGAGACCGAGCGGGGATACAACACGACCCTGCCTGCGGGAGCCTTTGATCTGCGCACCCATCTGACCTTCGGGGATCATGGTTTCGTCGTCTCCCGGATCGGCGATGGCGTACGGGTCGGCGGGGCTGCGGAACTGGGGGGGCTGTCCAGGCCCCCGCGCATGCAGCGCGCCGCGGCGATGCTGGCCAGGGCCAAAAGGTTCCTTCCCGATCTCGTCACCGATGGCGGGGTACAATGGATGGGGTTTCGTCCGTCCCTGCCGGACAGTCTTCCCGTCATCGGATGCGCACCGGCCAGTTCCCGGGTCTTCTATGCCTTCGGCCACGGCCATCTGGGCCTGACACAATCGGCCGGCACGGCGGAACTGATTGCCGATCTGGTCACCGGCCGTGCGCCGGCCATCAACCTCCATCCTTTTCGTCCCACCCGTTTCTGAACAGGGCAGCCATGGCGCAACATACCTATTTCTGTATCGACGGACATACCTGCGGCAACCCGGTCCGGCTCGTTTCGGGCGCAGTTCCCGCGCTGGAAGGTCGAAGCATGCTCGACCGGCGGGCGCATTTCCTGGCGGAGTATGACTGGATCCGCACGGGCCTGATGTTCGAACCGCGCGGTCACGACCAGATGTCGGGCGCGATCCTGTACCCCCCGACCCGGGACGATTGCGATATCGCGGTGCTCTACATCGAAACATCGGGGTGCCTGCCAATGTGCGGTCACGGCACGATCGGGGTCGTCACCCTGGGGATCGAGAACGGTCTGATCCACCCGCGAGAGCCTGGAAAGGTTCGTCTGGATACCCCGGCCGGGGTGGTGACGGTGACCTATGAGCAGCACGGCCGCTTTGTCGAGAAGGTCCGCCTGACCAATGTGCCTGCATTCGTTGCGGCGAAGGGCGTGACGGCTGATGTCCCTGGTATCGGGGCGCTGACCGTCGATGTCTGCTATGGCGGGAACTTCTACGCTATCGTAACGCCGCAGCCGGGATACCGGGACATGGCGGATTTCACCGCCGGCGAGCTGGTGGGGATGAGCCGTCATCTCAGGGCATCCTTGAACGCGACGGCCGAGATCGCGCACCCGTCCCATCCAGAGATCAAGGGCATCAGCCATGTTCTCTGGACCGGAGTGCCGACGGTCGGCGGCGACGGCCGCAATGCGGTCTTCTACGGCGACAAGGCGATCGATCGGTCGCCCTGCGGCACCGGGACATCCGCCAGGATGGCCCATCTCGTCGCGCAGGGAGTTCTGAAACCGGGTGGTACATTCGTGCATGAGAGCATCATCGGTTCGACCTTCGAAGGCCGTGTCGAGGCGGTGACCGAGGTCGCGGGCATCCCCGCAATCGTGCCCTCCGTTGCCGGCTGGGCGCGCACCACGGGGTACAATACGATCCTGATCGACGACCGCGATCCCTTCGCGCATGGTTTCGTCGTGATTTGAAGGCGCCTGCCGTGGGGAGACGCGACGGGCGCATTGCCCTTAGAATCGGCCCATCGGCCCACCTACCGTCCTGATACGGAGAGACAATGCGCAGTGCCAAGACAATTCATGTGATTTCCTGCCACGCCGAAGGGGAGGTCGGGGATGTGATCGTCGGCGGTGTGGCCCCCCCGCCCGGCGATACCGTTTGGGACCAGAGCCGGTTCATCGCGCGTGACGGGACATTGCGGAACTTTGTCCTGAACGAGCCGCGCGGTGGGGTGTTTCGTCACGTGAACCTGCTGGTGCCGCCCAAGCATCCGGACGCCCGAATGGGGTTCATCATCATGGAGCCGGAAGACACACCGCCCATGTCGGGGTCCAATTCGATCTGTGTTGCCACCGTGCTGCTGGATGGTGGCATCGTGCCAATGACGGAACCGGAAACCCATCTGGTATTGGAAGCGCCGGGCGGGTTGATCCGGGTGCGCGCCGAATGCCGTGACGGAAAGGCACAGCGCATCCATGTGCGCAACCTGCCGTCTTTCGCCTGTAAGCTGGATGCGCCCCTGGAGGTCGAGGGGGTGGGCTCACTCACGGTCGACACCGCCTTTGGCGGGGACAGTTTCGTCGTCGTGGATGCCGCAGCACTGGGATTCGAGATCGTTGAAGGCGAAGCGGCGGAAATTGCCCGGACGGGGTCGCGGATCATCGCGGCGGCGAATGCGCAGCTTGGTTTCGACCATCCCGACAATCCGGACTGGCGGCACATTTCCTTCTGCCTCTTCGCGGGACCGCTACAGGAGGCCGCGGAAGGGTTCGAGGCAGGCTCCGCCGTCGCCATTCAACCCGGCAAGGTCGACCGTTCCCCGACCGGGACCGCGGTTTCGGCCAGAATGGCACTGCTGGCGGCGCGCGGGCTGATGGACGAAAGCCAGCGCTTTACAGCCCGTTCCATCATCGGCTCCCGGTTCACGGGTCGGATCGCGGATCGCACGACTGTCGGCGGGCGCCCTGCGATCCTGCCGGAAATCAGCGGTCGCGCCTGGATCACCGGGACGCATCAGCACATGCTGGACCCGGACGATCCGTGGCCCGAAGGGTACCGGGTCAACGACACCTGGCCGGATCGTGGCGTTTAGGAAACGGGGCTGGCGCCCGATGCCGGGACGTCCCGTTTCTCCTTAGTCAGTGCCGCGTTAACACAATCTAAGGGATAGGATACTATACGGGTCCGTTGCGGACTTTTGATTGTGTGATCTGGGGATAGAGCGGTTGGGCGACCTTACCGACATTGTGATACGTAGCTATATTCCGTTCCTTGCGAATATCGGGGTGCTCGCCCTTCTGGCTTGGATCGTTTCGATCTATGGGCATGAGCTGGTTCGGAATACCCGGAACCCGCGGCCCCGTTTTGCGCTGCTGATCGGCGGGACGTTCGGGGGCGCCGCGGCGCTTCTGATGAATGTTCCCATCGAGGTTGAGCCGGGGATTTTCGGTGACGGCCGCGCTGTGCCGATTTTATTGTCCGGCATATTGGGCGGGCCCCTTGCCGCGCTGGCCGCCGGCGGAATCGGTGTCGGTATGCGCATCTTTCTGGGCGGGGGCGGGATGCTCTCCGGTGTCATCTATATCGCACTGTTCGCGGCTGCCAGCATTCTAACCTTCTGGGTTTTCAACCGGCGGCTGGGCAGGTTGCCGTCCCTTCCGCATGTGCTGCTGATCGCGGCCATCACGACGGGCGTGTCGAGCAGCGCGGTCCTGACCTTCAGCCCTGAGGCGCGGTTGGCGATCCTGACCGAACTCTGGCCGTTGCTTCTGATTGCCAATCTGATCGGGATTGCCCTGCTGGGCGGCATGCTGGGGCGTGAATACGCTCGACGCTTGGCAGAGGTGCAAACGCGGCGCGAGCGGGAGAGAGCGGACAGGGCCGCCCAGGCCAAGGCGAAGTTTCTCGCCGCCATGAGCCATGAAATCCGCACGCCGCTGAACGCCATTCTGGGCGTCCATCAGATTCTGTCGCGCGGCAACCTGTCGGATGATGCCAAGGAGAAGATCAAGACGGCTCAGAATTCCGGCCAGTTTCTCCTCGCGCTCATCAACCAGATTCTGGATTTCGCCAAGATCGATGCCGGGTCTCTACCGGTCAAACCGGCGCCGTTTTCCGTCGCGGAGATGATGAATGCACAACAGTCCATCTTTCATTATCAGGCGAATGCCAAGGGGATCGATCTGACGGTGTCCTGTGATGATGCGGATGGCAGCGTCGTCGTCGCCGACCGCAATCTGGTCCAGCAGATCCTGTTCAATCTCATCGGTAATGCGGTCAAGTTTACCACGCGGGGCAGTGTCCAGGTGCGGGCGCGTGTCACGGAGGTCGAGCCAGGAACCAGCTCCGTCAGCATCTCCGTCGTGGATACGGGGCCGGGCATTCCGAAGGACGACCAGGCGCGGATATTTGAGGAGTTCGAGCAGACAGAAACCGGGGTGCAGCGGGGCGGCACAGGACTCGGCCTCGCCATTTGCAAGCGCATCGCCGATACGATTGGCGCGCAACTATCCGTGCAGAGCGAACCCGGGAAGGGGTCAACCTTCACATTGTCCATGAAGGCACCACGCGGCGCGTTGAAGGACTGCAGCCCCGCGCCCGACGAGCCGTCTTCCGTGAAGCCCGTGACCGTCCTGGTGGTCGAGGACAACCTGATCAATCAGGAGATCGCGAAGACCATGCTGGAACAGGATGGTCACACCGTTCTGATTGCCTCGGACGGGCAGGAGGCCCTGAACCGACTGTCGGGAGACGAAGGACTGCCGGATATCGTGTTCATGGATATCCAGATGCCGGTCATGGATGGCGCCGAGGCGACCGAGGCCATTCGTCGAAGTCACGATCCGGAAACGCTGCCGATCGTGGCGCTGTCAGCCAATGCCTTTGCCGAACAACAGGCCGAATACATAGAAGTCGGCATGAATGCTGCGATTTCCAAGCCGGTTCAGTTGGCAGAGCTTCGCGCGGTCATACAGCGGTTCTGCCGGACCCGGCCTGCCGGCAAGGAGTTGCCGGGGGCGGTGGTCAACGAAGAAGAGGACCCGACGGTCCCCGTCATTGATACAGCGGTTCTGGACCCGCTGATTTCCATCATGGATTCGCAGAAGCTCACCGAACTGACCGACAGTCTGAAATCCCGATCCGCGGCGCAGATCGCCAGATTGCGGAATGTTGAGAACGATCCGGAACTGGTTGGCGTCATCAGCCATGACCTGAAGGGAATGTATTCGAATTTCGGACTTGTCCGGGCCGCCCGTGCCGCAGAACGGATCAAGGATTCGCCGCCCCACGGGAATGTCGAGGCCGTTGCCGACGAACTGGCGCGTGAGGTCGAGCGATCGATATCCGAGCTCGACGAATTGTTGGTCGCCCGAAAGGGGTAGCCTTGCAGACGATCCCGGACGCGGCGCAGAACGGGAAATGGAGGAACTGCCGATGGATAAGATCACAAAGACTCTGATCGCGGGCGCTGCCGTCGTTGGCGTCGGCGTTGCCGCCTTCGTCGTGTTTCTGGACCGATCCACGAATGACAGCGTGGAGGCGGCGCAGGCCATCTATGAAGACATCACCGCGCAACTGGCGACGACGGTGACGACCGGTCAGGCTCGTCTGAAAGCCCTTCTGGACGACCCGCGTGCCCTTGCCGAAGCCGACTGCCATTTGCCATTGGCGGAAATGCTGCAACGGCATCAGGACGAGCACGATGTCTTTCTGAGAATCCGGCCGGACGGCATGCTCGACTGCACCCCGGCGGGGCCGGTCACAAAGGACGTTGATCTTTCGAGCCGGCTCTACTTCGAACGGGCCCTGCAACACGGAAAGCCGATTGTGGGTGAGTTTCTGGTCGGCAAGGTTTCCAGCGAACCGGTGCTGGCCGTCAGCGACGTGGTAAAGAACGAAGACGGGTCCATACGCTATGTTTATGTGACCGGCCTCAAACTGACCTGGCTGAAATCGGTGATCGAAACAGCCGCGGATCAACACGATCTGGTCGTCGAACTCCACGATGCCAATGGCGTGCCTTTGTCCTATTTCGAGGACAAGAGTGCCGCGAGAACCTTCGGGCAATCGTCCCGGGCCGAACTGATTCGCCTGCCGATCCTGCCGGACCAGACGGATGTTCAGGTCGTGATCCTGGAACAGCTCTAGTGTCCGGCGGAATATCCCGTCCGGACCCTACCCTGAAAGGCTCTCCTGGGCCCGGAATTCAACATAGGTCTGAACCTCGACCAGGCTCTGTTGAACTTCCAGGCGCAGCGCGTCCTTGACGTCCTCGAACTCCGTCTGTCGGATGTCGGCGGTCTCCAGACGATTGGCCAGATCGGCGACCGCGGTCATGCCGAAGCCCATGGCCATGCCCTTCAGTTCATGGGCAGGTCTGGCGATGCAGGTGCCGTCGCGGAACCCGTCATCGATCCGTGTGAGGATGCGCTGGCATTCACCATCGAGCTTCTGCACCAGTCCAGAGACGCTTGCCGCGGAAGCCAGGTCGATCAGATCCTTGATCTGACTGAAGTCGACCCGATCGGGGTGGCTTTCGGCTTTCTCCGGCTGGGGTTCCGAGACATCTGCCATTGCCGTTGACCGGCCCTGACCGAGTTGCGCCTGGATGGCATCGTGCAGGTTTTCCTGCTTGATCGGCTTGGTCAGTACATCCTGCATGCCAGCGTCGAGGTATTCCTGCCTCTGATCCTCGAAGGCATTGGCGGTCAAGGCCAGGATCGGCACCGTGGCGGCCTGGCCACCCAGCTTGCGGATTTGGCGGGTGGCTTCCATGCCGTCCATTTCCGGCATCTGAATGTCCATCAGGATCAAATCGTATTCGTCGGGGTGATTGCGCATTTCGGCAACGGCTTCCTTTCCATTCTCGACGATCGTTGTGCGATGCCCGGCGTCGACCAGGAAACTCTCGGCGATCATCTGATTGATCGGGTTGTCCTCCGCCAGGAGGATCCGGGCGCTGTGAAGCGGGCCGTCGATCGCGGCCTCCGATTCATCGGTCTGGTCCGATTCAACGATATGGACCGGCACACAGCAGGTAACCTTGGTGCCCAGGCCGACGACACTTTCAATGTCGATCGTTCCGCCGATCGAATTGATGATCTTGTGGACGATGCTGAGACCCAGACCGGTGCCCGCGCCACGTGCGTTGCTGGCCTTGGCGAATTCTTCGAAGATTCTGTCCAGGTCCTCCTTGGGAATGCCGATACCTTCATCCTGAACCGACAGTTTCAACTGCGACAGTTCGTTCGTTCGTTCGATGACGTCGAAAGACACCGTGACTTTGCCCTTGTCCGAGTATTTCAGGGCGTTGCCGACCAGATTGAACAGGATCTGCCGGATATGAGTGACATCCCCGATATAGGTCCCGACATCCGTGGCCGGGGCGTCAGCGATCAGTGTCAGGTTCTTGTCCTCGAACTGGAAGCTGAAGATGGATTTGATATCCGACGCCAGTCCGCCGAGCGTGAATTCCTCTTCCGAATGCTGCAGCTTGTCGGATTCGATCCGGGAGAAGTCCAGAACCTGGTTGATCAGGGACAAAAGATAGAATCCCGAACTCTTGGCAACTTCCAGTCGGGAACGAAACTCTTCCTCCATCTGGTATCGATCGGCCATCTGAAGCACGCCGAGAATGCCGTTCATTGGGGTTCGGATATCGTGCGAGATCGCGGCAACAAAGCGAGATTTCGCCTGTGTCGCGGCGTATGCGGCCTCTTTCTGCCTTTCCAACGCGATCTCGTGGCGGCGACGGGAATCCTCGTGCCGGAGCAGCGTAGCGAGGATCAGGACGCCGATCAGATTTGCTATCCCGAGTATCGGCCAGAGATTTACAAGCACCTCGAGTTGTTTGGCCTGAGGCAGAAACAGCACGACCGGCATGGTCAAGACGGTCACGCAAAGGGTAAGCAGCATCAGACGCGCAATGTCGTATTGATTTTCCGATGCCTTGCGATTGTACCAAAAACCCCAAATGGCTCCGGCCAGGCAGAATACAACGACATATACAGCTCCAGGGATGGCTCCGGCGCCGCCTAGCGTCATGCGCGTTACGACACCGATAACCATGGAAATTCCTGCCGCGACCGGACCACCGACAATGCCAGCAAGCAAAAGCGGCGCCCCCCGACCATCGCCCAGGATTCCGGGCTCCAACTCGACTGGCACATTCATCAGGACGGCCGCACCGCTACCAAAAGTGACCCCAATGATCCAAGCATAGGCTCCGTGGCCTCGAGTGCCTTCTATCGCTCTCATGGCGCCAGATAAGGACACAGCCCAGGCCAGCAGCGCCAACATGCCGACATTGGCGACCAGCGGGACCAGATGGAGACTGAAATCAATCATCGAAGTATCCTCATCCATAAGTGCGAAGGTTTGACGCGACTAACCCTGTTCCCTACCTAGATGAACTGACTTTCCGGCGGCAGGGCCAGGGCCTCGCCGATCGTGCCGGGTGTACCCTCCGCCAGGAAATCGCGCAGATTGTCGATCCCCATCGGGCGAGCCAGCAGAAAACCCTGAACCGAGTTGCAGCCCATCTCCGCCAGCGCGTGCGTCTGATCCAACGTTTCCACGCCTTCCGCGACGACGTTCAGGCCAAGCCGGTGCGCCAGGTCGATGGTCGACGCGACGATGGATCGTGATTTCGAGCAATCCGGCAGACGGTCGACGAAGGACTTGTCGATCTTCAGTTCCGAGAACGGAAGCCGCTGCAGTTGCGACATGGTCGAATGGCCCGTGCCGTAATCGTCGATCGACACACTGAAGCCGCGCAACCGAAGCCGCAGGACGTTTTCGATGGCATTGTAGAGGCGCGTTACGACCCCGTGCTCGGTGACTTCCAGGACGAAGTCGGTGGAGCGCAGACCGCGCTGGGCGGCAATGTCGCTCATCCGGTCGGGGAAGCGCGGGTCGACGAGCTGGTCGCCTTCGACATTCAGGGCGACCGGGATGTCGTAGCCGGCCTGCCTGAGGTCGGCAAGGTCGTCCGCAGCCGCACAGAACATCGCCTCGGCCAGTTCGTCGGCATGGCCGAGCGCCAGCAGTCGCGGCAGAAATGTCCCCGGCCCCAGGACCCCGTGGACGGGGTGGATCCAGCGTGCCAGTGCCTCCACGCCGTTGCAGACCAGGCGGCTCATCGAGATCTTCGGCTGATAGAAGGGAATGATCTCGCCCTGCTTCAGGGCCGATACGATTTCGGCATCGCTGAAGGTTTTCGTGGCCGGTGACATGGATGAACCGGCCTTTTCTTCGGATTGAAGGGTCAGAAGGGCCTCCAGTTCATCAATGGATACCGGTTTCTGCAGGGCGCCGATTACATTCAGTCCGCGCGCGGTCGCCAGTTCCTTGGTGGTTTCCAGGATCTGACGGTCGACGCCGCTCAACAGGATGACATTGGCGGCGTAGTTTCGCTCGGCCAGCCAACCGGTCAGTTTGATCCCGTCGGACTCCGGCATCGAAAGATCCAGGGCGATGACGTCGAGATCCGGCGAAAAGCGCGCCTCGAATTGTGCGAAATCGTGGGCCGCATGGGTTTCCAGCCCGATTTCCGCAGCGACATCGCAGACAAGTTCCGCAAAGTCGGGTTCGTCATCGACGACAAGCAGTTTGCGTCTGGTTGATATCGAGTTCACGAGACGTCTCCCCTGACGAGAATTTTCTCTTCGTGCGCCGGTGCCGTCCTGGTGGAAAGGGCTTCCGGATCGACTGCGTCCAGGGCGCTTCTCACCGCTTTCAGCAGGTCCGTTGCGGTGTATGGCTTGTCGACGAATTCGATGCAGGATTCCCCGCAGATCTTCGCCGTCAGGCTTCCGCTGAACCCTGAGGAAAGGATGACCGGAACGGCGGGTTCGCGTTGCCGGACGATACGGGCCAGATCCACGCCGTTCTGCGGGCCGGGCATGATCACATCCGTTATCACCAGATCGACGGTGTTTGTTTCCAGTGCCTTCAGGGCGGTGGAGACATCGACGGCGGTGATGACGTGGTATCCGTGATCGCGAAGCATCGTGACGCCGATATCGAGCAGCGCCGGCTCGTCGTCCACGAACAGGATGCGTTCACTTCCTTGGAGTTGGGCGCCTGAAAGCGGTACGTCTGCGTCAATGGACGAGACGACCTCACCATTCAGGCTTCGCGGAAGGTAAATCTGAACCGTCGTGCCGATGCCGACTTCCGAATAGATGTTCACGTCTCCACCGGATCGCTTGGCGAAGGCATAGACCATGCTCAAGCCGAGACCGGTGCCCTTGGATTTTTCCTTGGTCGAGAAGAACGGCTCCAGCACCCGCTCGCGAACATGCGGGGGCATGCCGGTTCCGGTGTCGCTGACCGACAGCACGACGAAATCCCGAGACTTGCCCTTGATGGTGCCGAGGTTTGGCAGCCTGTCCGTCGTCTTGTTGGATATCTCGATATAGATGTCGCCGCCTTCCGGCATCGCGTCCCGGCCATTGATGACCAGATTGATGATGGCGTCTTCCAGATCGCCGCGTACGATTTCGGCGGGCCAGAGATCGGGCTGGGCATAGATCTGAAGCCCGATCCGGCTGGTAATGGATTTGGACAGAATCTCCTTCAGGCCCTCGACGAGGGTGGCCACGTCCGTGGGTTCGCCCAGGCCCTTTTCCTGGCGCGATACGTTCAGCAGCTTCCGGGTCAGGTCGCTGCCCCGTTTGGTCGCCTTCTCCGCGGCGTCGAGGCGCTTCTGGAGCGTTTCGTCCGTACCGGCCTTGCGCCGGATCAGGTCCAGGTTGCCCTGGATGATCCCCAGAAGGTTGTTGAAGTCATGCGCGATCCCGCCGGACAATGCGCCGATTGCCTCGACCCTGTTGGTTCGTTCCAGGGCCACTTCGGAAAGACGGCGTGCGGTAACGTCCTGCACGATGCCATTTGCGCCGATGAGGCGGTCGCGTGAATCCCGGACTGGACGGCCGATATAGTAGAGATATCTTGGACGGTTGTCCTTTCCGAGGACCTGGAATTCCGTTTCGAAACCCTTGCCTTGTTCCAGCATTGCCGTGCGGAGTTCCAGGAATGTGTCGCGGGTGTCGCTGTCCATCAGGTCGGTGAGCATGTCCAACCGAGGCGGCTCGTCACCCTGCTTCAGGCCCAGGACCTCATACATTCCGGCGGACCATTTGATGCTGTCGTCTTCTATGTTGATCTGCCAGCTTCCCAGCCCGGCAATCTCTTCCGCCTTGTCCAGGACGCCGCGGTCGGCCGCTCTGCGCATCTCCGATCGTTCGGCGTTGTTGCGCAGCGCGGCGATCTTCACGGAGGAGCGCACGGCGCGCTCGAGGGTTTCCGGGGACAGGGCGGATTTCGCTAGATAATCGTCGGCCCCGTTCTTCATGGCGGTGGCGGCCAGCATGTCGTTACCGGCACCCGACAGCATGATGATGGCAGGCACGACGTCGGACTTTTCGACCAGTTCCGCCAGGAATTCGAGGCCGGAAGCGCCCGGCAGACCATTGTCGATCAGGATGCAGTCGAACTTTCTGGAGGCGTAAATCGACCTTGCCTCTTCGGCATCGGCAGCTTCGTGCAGCGAGACCGATAGGTCGGATCGGTCGAGACACCGCCGGACCTGCATCCGGTCCAGTGTTTCATCGTCCACGACCAGGATTTCAAGCGTGTTAGGCATCGGGCAACTCCACGGTTCGACTGTAGATGTCAAAGAGAGAACCGATGTCCTTCAGGGCGTCGTCCGTTCCACGCTTCAGCAGGTAGCCGGCCACGTTCTGGCTGTATGCCAGCTCGCGGTCCTCGGATGTTCCGGAGGTGGAGTAGACAAAGACGATCGAGTTCGCCAGGTCCGGGTCCTCGCGCACGGCCGCCATGAATTCATGGCCGTTCATGCGCGGCATGTTGATATCCGTTACAATGACGGTCTTCTCGCCCTTGCCGGGCTGACCCTTTTTTGCCTCGCCCTTGCCACCCATCAGGGATTGCAGCAGTTCCAGGGCCTCGGCACCGTCACCTGCATCGATCACGCGACATTTGGCGCCAGCCTTGTTAAGGGCGCGGTGAAACAGCATGCGGTCGACTTCGTCGTCTTCAACCAGAAGAATATTCATCGTCTTCCTCCATCAAGCCGCGTTGGCTTGCGCCTTGTTTCGCGGCCAATCGATATGCACGGCCGCACCGCGCCCATCGTCGGTGTCAGAAATCGAGGCCCTGCCGCCGGCGACCTCCAGCACCCGGCGCACGATGGCCAGGCCCATGCCGCTGCCTTCCACGGAATCACGGGATTTGAGGGTCTGGAACAGGGCGAAGACACGCTCGCGGTACTGTTCCGGAATCCCGGGACCGTCGTCGGAAATCGTGATGCGGTCGAACCCGTCCAGCCGCGATGCCGATACCTTGATCGTTCCGGTTTCGCCGTCATGGTGCTTGACGGCGTTGCCGATGACATTGGCGACCACCTGCTGGAACGCGATCGGCGTCCCGTGCAGTTCGGGCAGATCGTCCGATATCTCCAGCTCGAATCGCTGTTCCTCGTTCAGCAGATCGAAGGCTTCCTGGATCTTTTCCTCCGGACGGAAATCGGTCGTACTCATTTCAGACCGGCCGATGCGGGAATACTGCAGCAGGTCTTCCAGCATGCGTTCCATGCGTTGCACCCGGTCGGTCATCAGCCGGAACTTCTCGTCCGCGTCCTCGTCGACATTCTCGCCGAGATCCTCGCGCAGCCAGCCGATCAGATTGCCGATCCCGCGCAGCGGCGCCCGCAGGTCATGCGATGCGGTATAGGCAAAACTCTCCAGGTCCTCGTTGGAGCGCTGAAGCTCCTGGGTCATCTCCGCCAACTGCTTCTGGACCGCCTTGCGTTCCTCAATCTCGGAAGCCAGGCTCCGATTGGAATCGAGCAGGTCAGAGTTGGATGTCTGCAATTCCGTCGTGCGATCCGCCAACTGCTTTTGAACCGCCTTGCGTTCCTCAATTTCGGAGGCAAGGCTCCGATTGGAATCGAGCAGGTCAGAGTTGGATGTCTGCAATTCTTGGGTTCGCAGCGCCAATTCGCCTTTCGCGGCCGCATGTTCCTTGACCTCGGTCGCAAGCCGCTGGTTCGAATTCATCAGCTCGCTGAGGCTGGGCAGGCCCTGCAGGGCGGGCATGATCTGCCAGACCAGAAAGGCCGTTGCGATGGAGACCATGGCGGTCGCCAGCTTGATCAATGCCTGGAAGGCGTAGTTCGGCTCCCAGAGAACATAGATATTGACCGCATGCGTCACGCCGCACAGCAGGATGAATGCAGCGAAGGTGTAGAGGACCCAGCCGAATTGAATGTCGGTTCGGGACCGGACCAGCTTGTAGAGGGCAACGGGAATGATCAGATAGGCGAGCGTGATCAGCAGATCCGCGCCGGCGTGGGCGAAAACCAGATCGGGGCGCCACGCGAAGCAGACTCCGTGGGGCATCAGCCCGGCACCGTCGAAAAGGTTCGTCAATGTATCGATCATGTCTGACAGCCCTGTGTTTTGATTCCAGCGGGCCGTTTGAGAGCGCCGCCTGTTAACGCACTTTCAGGTTATAGGGCTGTCACTTGATCCTGTTTTTGGTGTATTGTGACTCGAATGTGACTCTGGGGGCGTTTGTGACGCATGACTGGGCCATCGCCATCGCGCATCCTGATCATTGAGGATGTTCTTATAATTCAAGAGTTTCTCCGCCTTCAGATGGAGGCTGGGGGGCATGAAGTCACGGCCGTCGGTGAGGCGGAAGAGGCGCTGGCGGCGGTCAAACAGACTGTCTTCGATTTGATTCTGATGGATCTCGGATTACCGGACGAGGATGGACTGGTCCTGATCCGTCGTATTCGAACCCTGCGCGATACGCCCATCGTTGTCCTGACCGCGCGGCAGGAGGATGAGGCACGGCTGGCCGCATTCGAGGCGGGCGTCGACGACTACATC
The DNA here is from genome assembly GCA_033344895.1 of Alphaproteobacteria bacterium. Classification (NCBI taxonomy): domain Bacteria; kingdom Pseudomonadati; phylum Pseudomonadota; class Alphaproteobacteria; species Alphaproteobacteria bacterium. The sequence continues at coordinate 454,310 of JAWPMN010000001.1, read as the reverse complement.
GACAAACAGGTGAACGCGCGGGAACTCCTGGCGCGCATCAAGAACGTTCTGAACCGAAACAATGGGCGCGCCGGCCCAATCGACAACGACGCCACGCAGCGCTTCGGCGGCTGGAGCCTCGATCTTGATGCCTACAGCCTGAAGGACGCGGACGGGCGTCCAGTCGATCTTACGCCAATGGAACTCCGTATTCTCGGCGCGCTTGTCCGGGCGAACCGCCGGGTCCTCAGCCGCGATCAGTTGCTGGATGCGGTTTCCGACACGGCGGATCCCCCGACGGATCGCATGATTGACGCCTATGTCAGCCGAATTCGGCGCAAAATGGGCGATGTTTCAGTCATTCAGACGGTGCGTGGTGTCGGATATCGGCTGAACGTCGGTGACGGCGAAGCATAGGTTCGGCATTTTCCCGCGTAGGGAGCAAATGCGTTCAAACCTGGTGAAACCCGTGCTGTTCCAGCAAGCCGATGATCAAATTTTTCGCCTCGGTGCGGTGGCGTATGTGCAGGGCCCTGGCCTTCGCGCCGTCACCGGCAAGGATGGCGTTGAACAGGGCGCGGTGATCCTCGTTTGACTTGATCGGGGAGGGACGCAGCCGCACGGTCAGCATCCGGGCGCGATGGACCTGATCGTTGAAGGAATCGACGATCGCCGCCAGGCGGTTGTTGCCGCCCAGATGCACCAGCAGATCATGGAACCGCTTGTCGGCCTGGGCCCAGGCTTCCCGGTCGTCCCGCGACAGGGCCCGGTCCATGTCCTTCAATGTCGCCTCGACGGCAGCCCGATCCGCCGGATCGACCGGTCCGGACGCGGCCTTTTCGGCGGCATGGGCCTCCAGTTCGGTCAGGACCTCGTAGATTTCTTCCATATCGCGGGCCGAAAGCGGCAGGACACGGACCCCGCGCCGGGGGCGAACCTCGACCAGCCCCTGGGATTCCAAAACGATGACCGCCTCGCGCACCGGCGTGCGGGACATGTTCAGCATCTCCGCCAGTTCGGTTTCCAGGTAGTTGGATCCCGGCGGCAACTGGTTGTTGACGATCATGTCGCGCAATTCATGCACCGCCCGCTGGGTCTGCGACAGGCCCTTGGCCGGTTGATCTTCCACGCCTTGTGCGGCGGTGCTGGCATGATGCGCGGCGTTCATTGCGTGAGGTAAACCTTCCTGCCCAGATCGGCGGATTCGTAGATGGCGGATTCTATCGCGATATTGCGCAGATAGGAACCAGCCCGATTTTCGATTTCGGTCCCTTCCAGCAGTCCGTCGACAACATGGGATTGCAGGGCGTGAACGCAGTCGCCCCCGAACCCTGCCGATTCCGGGGGCGCCGCCACGAGGGTCCAGTTGTTTTCGCCGAATGCCCGGATATGCAGGGCCCCGTCGCCGGACAGGCGCAATTCGCCCCGGTCGCCTTCCAGCGACATCTCGCCCATCGTCAGGCGCCGGTTCTCCGCAGGATGGTCGAGCAGGCGGTTGCCGTCATAGAGCGCGCGCACACCGTCCTCGAACCCGAACAGGATGCTGCCCGAGTCCTCACCGGCGATTGCGGGGTTCCGGCGTAGCAAATCGGCGAACACCCAGCTCGGCTCACCCCCAAGCAGGAATCGAAACGTGTCGACCCAATGGATCGCGGTTTCATGCACAAGGAAGCGCGGCATCTGCTGAAAATAGGGTTGGCGGGCCAGATAGGCCTCCGGCCCCTGACCGTCGCCGGGGCGCATCCGGAAGCTTGCCTGCATGACCGTACCGATCCGGCCCTCCCGTAGCAGCCTGCGCGCGGTGCGGTACCAGGGCTGAAACCGGAAATTCTCGTGCACCACCACCGTGGCCTCCGCAGCCTCGGCCAGTCGTACCGCCTCCTGTGCCGCGTCGATGGCGCCGCAGAATGGCTTCTGACAGATGATTGCCCGCACGCCGCTGTCCAGGGCGAGACGGATCATGTCCAGATGGGTGTCCGGCGGGGTGGCGATGTCGACGAGGTCGGGCCGCACGGATTGCAGCATCCGGGCCGGATCGTCGAATGCCGATGCGCCGGTGGCCCGTGCCTTGGCGATATCCCGGTCGGCGACCGCCGTCAGATCGGCCCGCGGGATGCGTCGCCAGGCATCGTGATGGAACTGCGCGAAGTAGCCGGCGCCGATAACGGCGACCTTCAAAGGGTCGGAAAACGTGCCGGATTTCACGATGTACGCCCCTCCAGCGCGGCGATCACGGCATCGGCGACGGCTTCGGTGTCGCAGTCGCCGCCCAGATCCGGCGTCAGGTGCGTGCCGTCGGCAATGACCCTGTCCGTGGCGTCCCGCAGACGTCCGGCGGCTTCGCCCAGTCCCGCTTCCGGATGCCGGGTGGCCAGCCAGTCCAGCATCATCCCGCCAGACAGGATCATCGCAATGGGATTGGCGATGCCTTGCCCGGCAATGTCCGGGGCGCTGCCGTGGCACGGTTGGAAGACCCCATACCCGTCGCCGATATCGGCGGAAGGTGCCAGGCCCAGCCCGCCCATCAGGCCCGCCCCCAGGTCCGACAGAATGTCGCCGAACATGTTTTCTGTGACCAGTACATCCAGGGCCCAGGGCGCGGCGACCATCCGCAGGGCCATTGCATCGACATAGGATGCGTCATGCGCCACATCCGGATTTTGGGCGGCCTCTTCCTCGAAGATTTCGCGGAAGAAGGCGAAAGCGCGAAAGACATTGGCCTTGTCGACGCAGGTGACCTTTCCCTTCCGGCCGTCCCGAAGGCCGCGCTGCCGTGCCAGTGCGAAAGTCTGACGGAACAGCTTGCGCGACGTCTCGCGGGTGATCACCAGCGTTTCGCGGGCTTCGTCCCGACTGACCTCGCCACGGCCCATCGACCAGAACAGGCCTTCGGTCGATTCCCGGATCAGCATGAAATCGACGATGCGATCATCGGGAAGCCGCAACGGCGTGGGGTAGCCGGGGGCAATGCGGACCGGGCGCAGGCCGGCGTAGAGGTCCAACTCCTTGCGCAACTCGATCTGCGGTGAAATCTCGGTACCGTCCGGATAGCGGATGGCGGGGTCGCCCATCGCCGACAGCAGGATCGCATCGGCCGCACGGGCTGTGGCCAGCGACGCCGCCGGAAGCGACTCGCCGGTCCGGGCATAGTGTCCCGCGCCGGCCGGCGCCTCCTCGAACATCAGGGTGAACTTCCCCGACAACGCCTGCAGCCGTTCCAGCACACGGCAGGTCGGCGCCGTGATCTCCGGCCCGATACCGTCCCCGGAGAAAACGGCGATTTTGAATTCCGACGGCATGGTTCCTCCCATCATCGCGTCTACCCGACAGAACCGCGTTGCCGGGTGTTTGTGAAGCATTATTGACGGTGCATATTATTATGTATACATAAACACACACAACAACAAACACACCATTGAAACAGGAGGAAACGATGAGGAGGATTTTGAGGGTGGCCGCGCTGGCGGCTTTGGGTCTGGGGATCGCGACCGGTGCACAGGCGCAAAGCTATCCCTATCGCGATATCACGACTGCCGTCGTCTGGGGCGCCGGTGGCGGTACGGATACGATCAACCGCATGATCATGGCAGAGATGGAAAAGCACCTGCCGGTCAGCATTAACGTCATCAACCAGACGGGCGGTGTCGCCGGCTCCAACGGCATGGTCTATGTCATGAACCAGCCCGACGACGGCTATACCCTTGTCGGCCTGTCGGAATCGAATGTGACGGCTGCGGTTCAGGGGGGCTGGGATCAGAAGTTTTCCTACTGGCACCCGTTCATCGTCGGCGGGTCGCCGGACCTGATCTCGGTGCCGGCGAACTCTCCGCACAAGACGCTGCAGGATCTGATCGCGGCGGCGAAGGCCGCGCCCGGCAGCATTCCGGCGGCGGCGTCGGGGTCGGGATCGATCCACCATCTGAATTTGCTGGCAATCGAGAACGGGACCAGCGCCAGCTTCAAATTTGTCCCTTACAAGGGGTCGGCCCCCGGTCAGGAAGCCGCCGTTGCGGGTGAGGTTGCCGTCGTCGTCACATCACTGGCGGAGCAGCAGCCGCTGATCGACGGTGGGCTGCTGCGGCCGCTGGCGACGTTGACGCCGGAACCGGCCACGGTCGGATCGGTGGAGATTCCGTCCGCTTTCACGATGTATGACGGGTTGGACAAATATCTGCCGCTGAAGCAGGCCATCGGTTTTGCCGTGCATGCCTCCGCTCCCGACGAGGTGAAGGCGGCCCTGACCGACGCCTTCGACAAGGCAATGGCCTCTGACACGGTCGCGGACTGGGCCAGGACCAACCATTACGACATTTCCGGCCAGTCGGGCGATGACGCTTCCGCCGTCTTCGCCAAGCTGGAAAGCACGTTCGCCTGGACCCTTTGGGATCTCGGCGCCGCCAAGGTCGACCCGGCGTCGCTGGGAATCGAGAAACCCTGACCGGTTTCGGGTTCATGTGGGAAGCGCCGGTCCGTCAGCCTACGCGGGCCGGCCGCTTTCCCGGCGAGTGGAGCGGGAAATGGAAGACAAGGCAGGTTTGCGAACGCGGGATTTCTGGACGTCCCTGTTTCTGATCGCGGTATCGATACTGTTCCTGCGGCAGACCAGTTCGCTGCCGTTCTATGAGGCGAAGGCCGCGGGGGTCGATTCCGCGCAATGGTTCAATTCCGCCGCAATCGTGCCCTTCGGCATTTTCGGGATGCTGCTGCTTCTGGCGCTGGTCCTTCTCGGCATTTCGATCCGGGACGGCGGGGCATCGCGGGCTCTGACATCCATCGCCCCAGCGCGAACGGTATATCCGCAATGGGGGGCGCTTCGCCGGATACTCCTTCTGTCGCTGATCCTGATCGCCTATATCGGCGGTTTGGTGCCGCGTGTGGATTTCATCCTGGCCAGCGGACTGACCCTCACGGCCCTGACCTACGGGTTTCACAGCGGTCGGTCCTTACCGATGGTTCTCAGTGCGACCGGGGCGATCCTGCCGGCGGTCTATGCCGTGGTGATCCATCCGCTGCCGGCCGAATGGGCAAAGCCGCATGACGACGATGTCCTGACCCTGGTCGCCTGGCTGAGCCTGACCCTGGCGATGTTCTGCGTCGAAAGACGCCGCGGGGCGGTCGACCGGGTGGTCAGCGCGACACCCATCGTGGCGCTGCTGGTGCCGTTGATCCTGGTCATCGGGATGGCCTTCGGGTTCCGCCAGAATGTCCCGAATCGGACCGGCCTGATCTTCTCTCAGATCGAATATCACTACTACGTCACCCTGAAGCCGATGCTGAAAGGGGACTAGGGCAATGGATTTTGTTCTGACGCAGCTCGGCGCCTTCGCGGGCAGTCTTCACATGCTGGCCAGCGATCCGATGACTTATCTCTATCTGATCGTCTCGGTCTTCCTGGGCATCGTCTTCGGGGCATTGCCCGGCCTGACGGCGACGCTGGCCGTGACGATCCTGACCGGGTTCTTCGGCAACAAGTTTCCGCTGGAACAATCCCTGATCGCCCTGATCGGGGCCTATGTCGGCGCCATCTACGGCGGATCCTATCCGTCGATCCTGCTCAATATTCCCGGCACCGCGGCCTCGGCCGCAACGGCGATGGACGGCCACCCGCTTGCAAGGGAAGGGCGTGGCGGGGAGGCGTTGGGCATCACGACGACGGCATCCTTCATCGGCACCCTGTTCGGGGCGTTCTGTCTGCTGATCTTCGTCTGGCTGCTGCTGCTGGTCGCGCAGAACATCGCGTCACCGGAGAAGGCCCTGCTGGCGCTGTTCGGCATTCTTCTGTCCGGAACGTTGATGAGCCAGGATCTGGTGATCAAGGGCTGGATCGCGGGGCTTGTCGGACTGGCCATGGCCATGGTCGGCCTGGATCCGATCCTGTCCGAGGAACGCTATACCTTCGGGTGGTCCTATCTGCTGTCGGGCTTCCAGATCGTGCCGGTCCTGATGGGCGCCTTCGCAATTCCGCAGATTCTGGACGGCATGCGCGCGGCCGTATCGGGCGGGGCGCCGCTGCCCGTCGGCCGGATCGTGCCACGCCTGCGCGATGTGATGCGGCATTTCCCCGGCATCCTGCGGTCCGGCGGGATCGGAACCGGAATCGGCGCGCTGCCCGGCGTCGGGGAGGATGTCGCGGGTTGGGTGTCCTACGGTGTCGCAAAGAGCGTCGCGAAGGATTCCTCGCGCTTCGGGCTGGGATCGCTTCGCGGACTGATTTCTGCTGAAACCGCGAACAATGCCGCAATCGGCGGGGCGCTGATTCCGCTTCTGGTACTGGGTATTCCCGGGTCGCCGCCGGCGGCTGCCTTGTTGGGAGCTTTGAAGATCAACAATGTCATTCCGGGGCCGACAATCGATCCGGCGCTGATCGTCCATATCGTGGCGATCCTGGTCATGGCGTCGCTGACCATGTTCCTGATGGGCCTGTTCACGGCCCGGGTCTTCATTCTGATCCTGAAACTGCCGCGCACCGTCTTTCTGCCCGTCGTGCTGGTTCTGACTACAATCGGATCGTTTTCGGTCGGCGGCGGAATCAACGATCTGTTCCTGATGCTAGGCGTCGGTTTCGTCGCCTATGGCATGATCGCCATGAAGTACCCGATCGCGCCCCTTGTGATCGGCGTCATTCTGGGCGGGCTGTTCGATGAGACCTTCCGCCGGTCGCTGCTGATTTCCGATGGGGACCTGTCTGTTTTCGTCACGCGCCCGGGGGCGGCGATCCTGCTGTCCCTCAACGTTCTGCTGATCCTGTCGCAGATACCATTCGCACGTCGGATGTGCGCGGCGGCGCTGCCCGCCGCCTTGTCCGGAAGGAAGAACTGACATGTTTGCCGTCTGCGTAACCTTTGAGATTGATCCGGAACAGATTGAGACGTTCCTGGGGCTGATGCGCCATCAGGCCGCCACGTCGCTTGCCGAGGAACCGGGATGCCAGCGTTTCGATGTCTGGACCGACCGGGCCGCACCCGCCACGGTGTTCCTCTATGAAATCTACAGCGACCGTGCGGCCTTCGACGCTCATTTGCAGAGCACGCATTTCAAGACGTTCGATCGGGACGTGTCGCCGATGATCGTGGAAAAGTCGGTCCGGACTTACGATCAGGCAATCGAGAACTGAGGAGGAATTCGGGATGGAACAGACCTGGCAGGTGACGGCCATCAAATATGCCGACCGGAACACGCGGACGCGGCAGGATTCCTTCATTCTGGACGACGACCATGCCAGCCCCCATGCCATGGACTATTTCCTCTGGGTCCTTCAGTCCGACCTGGGCACCATCCTGGTGGACACCGGCTACGACACGGCGGAGGGGGCCCGGCGCGGGCGCCCGGTCCTGCGCGATCCGGACGTGGCGCTGCGGGCAGTGGGGGTCGACCCGGACGCGATCGAGACCGTCATCATCACCCATATGCATTACGATCATGCCGGCGGGCTGGACCGGTTTCCCAATGCGGTATTCCACATCCAGGAAGCGGAGATGCAGTACGTCACCGGCCCCTGCATGTGTCATCCGCATCTGCGCTATCCGTTTTCGGCGGAGCATGTCTGCCAGATGATCCGAACGCTCTATGACGGTCGGGTCCGTTTCCACGATCAGGAGGGAAATATTGCGCCCGGCGTAACGGTCCACCGTATCGGTGGCCACACAAAGGGACTGCAGGTCGTCCGGGTCCGCACATCCGCAGGCTGGATGGTCCTCGCCTCCGACGCCTCACACTATTACGAGAACTATCTGAAGGGGAAGCCGTTCCCTATCGTCGTCGACCTGCAGGAAATGCTGGACGGCTTTCAAACCGTGCAGCGCCTCGCCTCATCGCCTTCCCTGGTGGTTCCCGGCCACGACCCTCAGGTGTTCGACCTCTTCGCGGCGACGGAGGGGCTGCCGGACTTCGCCCGGCGCCTGGATCTTGGTCCCGTCCGGTCGGTCGATGCGTAGGGGCGTGCGATGATCCTGGGCTGCATCGGAGACGACTTCACCGGATCCAGCGATCTGGGGCTTACGCTGGCCAATGGCGGCATGCAGGTTACCCAGTATTGCGGCGTGCCGACGGGCGCCGCCAATCCGTCGGTCGACGCGGGGGTGGTCGCATTGAAAACCCGGACCTGCCCGGTGGACACGGCCGTGTCGGACAGTCTGGCCGCGCTGCGCTGGCTGCGCGATCAGGGCTGCCGCCGGTACTTCTTCAAGTACTGTTCCACCTTAGATTCGACGCCCGAGGGCAATATCGGGCCGGTGATCGACGCGCTGATGTCGGAACTGAACGCCAGACGGGCGCTGGTGTGCCCGGCCTTTCCGGCGAATGGCCGCAGTGTCTATATGGGGCATCTCTTTGTCGGCGATACGCTGCTGAGCGACTCCGGCATGCGTGACCATCCGCTGACGCCGATGCGCGATTCCGACATTCGGCGCTGGCTGGCGCAGCAGACCTGCCAGTCCGTCGGACATGTGCCGCACAGCATTGTCTCACAGGGCAGGGACGCTATCCGGACGGCGCTGGAGGCGGAGGGAACGGCAGGCCGGCCCATCATCGTCGTCGATGCGATCTCTGATGCCGACCTTCGGGAGATCGGCCTGGGCCTGTCCGAGGACACGCTGATCACCGGCGGATCGGGGATCGGTCTTGGCCTGCCGGAAAGTTTCGGGTCACGCGGGCAGGGGCGCGCCGGGGAATGGCATGGCTTTTCCGGACCGGGTGCCGTTCTGTCCGGTTCTTGCTCCAGCATGACCCGCGCGCAGGTTGGGCGATATGCAATGGCGCATCCGGCATTGGCAATCGACCCGGTACAGATCCTTTCCGGCGCTCAAACTGCCGATACGGTTGCGGATTGGCTGATCGAGCGGCTTGAAGTGGCGCCGATTGCCTATTCCACGGCTGATCCGAAATCCGTTGCGGCGGCGCAGGCGAGCCTTGGAAGGGAGAAATCGGCGAACCTGATCGAATCTCTTTTCGGCGTGGTTGCGCAGAGGCTTCGCGATGCTGGTGCCAAGCGTCTGGTCGTGGCCGGTGGGGAAACCTCCGGGGCGGTCGTATCGGCGCTTGGGCTCTCTGAGCTACGGATCGGTCCTGAAATCGCGCCCGGCGTGCCGGCCATGTCGGACGGCGCAGGCGGCCTGTCTCTGGCGCTGAAGTCGGGAAACTTCGGTGATACGGACTTCTTTGAAACCGCCCTGACGGTTCTGGAGGGCGGGATATGAGTGAGGAATCGCGACTGCGAGAGAATCTCTGCGGCTGGGCCCGGTCGATGTTCGATCGGGGGCTGACCGGCGGGGCTTCGGGCAATATTTCCCTGAAGCTTGAGGACGGACGAACCCTGGTCACGCCGACCGGATCGAGCTTCCGGAATCTGGATCCCGCCAGCCTCTCTGAACTGGATGCCGACGGGCGTCACATCGGCGGGATGAAGCCGACCAAGGAACTGGCGCTCCATCGCGCCTTTTATGAGACACGGTCGGCTGGCGCTGTCGTGCATCTGCATTCCAGCCATGCGACCGCCGTATCGGCCCTGCCCGAAATCGATCCGGACAACGTGCTGCTGCCGGTCACGGCCTATTCAATCATGCGGTTGGGGCGGGTGAAGCTTCTGCCATACTTCATGCCGGGCGATCCCGCCATGGGGGAGGCCGTGCGCGGGCTGGCCGGGAAGCACAGCGCGGTCCTATTGGCCAATCATGGTCCGGTGGTCGCCGCACGCGATCTGGACGCTGCCGTCTTCGCCATGGAGGAGTTGGAAGAGACGGCGAAATTGATGCTCATGCTGCACGGCAGAAATCCCAGACTGTTGACGCCGGAAGACGTAGAACGCCTGATGGAGCGCCCGGTCTGACCGCATGAAGCGGACCTTTTCGGGTTGCCTGTCCAGCGGCGTCGTCGTCAGGCGACCGTCAGACATTCAGCGCCCCCGAGGCACCAATCCCCCATTGATTGCCGTCTGACCGAACCGGTCGGAACTGCCGGCCCGTCCGCCCTGTTCGTCAATTGCGATGGACGCCGGTTAATCCGGATTAACGAAACTGATTGACGGTCAACGATTGCGAAATTATAACAAACGTTAGATAAAAAATTGTACGAGATCGTTATGTGGGGAAACGCCGTTCCTGACCGCGCTGAGCAGCAGGAACTCAAACGCAAGGCCATCATCCGCGCGGCGGCGAAGGTCTTCTCCAGACGGGGAAGCCACGGTGCGAAGCTGGATGATGTCGCGCGCCAGCTGGGCGTGTCGGCGGCGGCGCTTTACCGCTACGTCTCCAACAAGAACGACCTCATCCTGGCCTGCCACGAAGAGGCGATGGAAATTGCCGAACGTGCCCTGAACGAAGGGGCGGCCGTGGGCCGGAACGGGCTCGAGAAAGTGCGCCTCAGCCTGCGCAACTATCTGGTCGTCATGATGGCGGAACTCGGCGTGCCGGCCCTGATCCTGGAAGAGAACGTGCTGGAGGGGCCGGCTGCGGAGCGGATCTATGCCCTTCGCGATGATTACGAACGCCGCCTGCGAGGCTTGATAGAGGAAGGGCGTCGGGACGGTTCGATCCTGGATCTGGAGCCGAAGGTCGCTGTGTTCACCCTGCTGGGGGCCGTGCACTGGACCGCGAAATGGTATCGCGAAACCGGCACCTGGAACCCCGAAGACGTATCCGACGCCATCATTGAAATCGCCACCCGCGGCCTTGCCGCCGATCCGGACAGACATCTCTCCGCAACGCTGCATGCGGCGCGTCGGATGGATGCCGGTCCGACGTCAATCTGAAGGAGCCCTGCGCATGAATTTCGACCTGACCCCTGAACAGAAGGAATTGAAGCAGGCGATCCACGATTTCGCCCAGGCCGAGATCGCGCCGCGTGCCGAAGCGCTGGACCGGGAAGGGGTTTTTCCCGTCGACCTGTTCCAGCGCCTGGGGGAGATGGGTGTCCAGGCGATTCCCTTTCCCAAAGAACTTGGCGGTCTGGGGCTGGGCGTGTTCGAGGCGGTCCTGGCACTGGAAGAGATTGCCCGGGCCGATCAGTCGCTCGCAGTTTCTGCCATGGTGTCGATGGCAACCGGCCTGACGGTCGCGCGCTACGGCACCGACGAACAGAAGGCGAAGTGGCTGCCCGATATCATCTCCGGCCAGAAGATCTGCTCCATTGCCGGTACGGAGCCGGATGCGGGGTCGGATACCGGCGGATTCAAGACCCGCGCGACGGAGCTTGGGAACGGCAGCTGGTCGCTGACCGGCGAGAAGGCCTTCATCACCAATGCCGGCACACCGATCTCGTCCTTCACCCTGATCCTGGCGGTCAGTTCGCCGAAGGATGCGGAGAAGAAGAAGTTCACGCTGTTCCTTACTCCGAATGACGCGGACGGATACAGTCGGGGCAAGCTGTACAACAAGATGGGCTGGAAAAGCTCCGACACGCGGCCGCTCTATCTTGAAGACTGCGTTCTGGGGCCGGATTCCGTGGTGGGGGAACCGCATTCCGGGCGCTATCTGCTGCACAAAGGCTATCAGGCGGCGCGGCTGTTTCTGGCGGCCAGTTCGCTCGGCCTCGCCCAGGCCAGTCTGGACCACGCGATCTCCTACGCTCAGGAGCGTCAGGCGTTCGGCGGGCCGATCGGCCGACTGCAGTTGATCCAGGAAATGGTCGCCAAGATGGCGCTGAAGACCGACAGCGCACGGCTGGTGACCTATCGCGCCGCCTGGCAGGTCGATCAGGGGATCGATGATCTGGGCGCGCTTTCCATGGCCAAGCTGCACGCCACCGAAGTCGGGTCGGAGGTCGCCAATCTGGCGATCCAGGTTTCCGGCGGCTGGGGCTTCATGGATGACTGCCCGCCATCCCGCTATCTGCGCGACAACCGGATCTGCACCATCGGCGATGGATCCAGCCAGATCCAGACCATGCTGATCGCACGCGCCTGCGGGCTCGACGTTCGGTTCTGATTTCCGCGCCGAATGGGTGCCGCAAGAACACCCAGCGCGACAGCCAGGGAGGAAGACAATGGTCCGGGAATCCGGCGCCATACTGGAAGCACGCGATCTGTGCCTGCGATTTGCCGCCGTTGAGGCGCTGCGCGGCGTGTCGCTGGCCGTTGCGCCCGGTTCGGTTCACGCCCTGATCGGCCCGAACGGCGCCGGCAAATCGAGCCTGCTCAATTGTCTGTCCGGCTTCTACCGACCGTATTCCGGATCGGTCCTCTTCAAGGGCGCGGACATTTCCAACCTGTCCCCGCCGGAACGGGCGCGCGGGGGCATTGGCCGCACATTTCAGGGCATTCAGACCTACCCGTCCATGACGGTTCGCGAAAACATCCTGACCGGCTTTCACCCCCGTATGAAGGGCGGGGTCTTCCACGCCCTGTTCCGGACCCCGGCCTCGATCCGTCAGGAAGAGGAATTCGCGGCCAAGGCCGAAGAGATCATCGATTTCCTGGAACTGGAGGAAGTCCGGCACAGCCCGGTCGGCGGCCTGTCCTACGGTCTGCGCAAACAGGTCGATCTGGGTCGGGCGCTCGCCCTGTCGCCGTCGATCCTGATCATGGACGAACCCATGGCCGGGATGAGCCCGGAAGAGAAGGGCGACCTGGCCCGATTCGTTCTGGATATCCGTGACCGCTACGGCATTCCGGTGGTCCTGGTCGAGCACGACATGGAAGTCGTGATGGACATTTCCGACAGGGTGACCGTTCTGGAATTCGGGGCTGTCATTGCCGACGGCACGTCGGATCAGGTCGCGGCGGATCCCCGTGTCGTTGCGGCCTATCTCGGCGGCGATGCCCTGACGGAGGGCGCGGCATGAAGGGCATCCGGCTCCAGGCTCAGGCGGTGGCCTTGTCGCGCGGGTCATGCGGACGGACGCTGCCGCAGATACTGCGAGACAATGCGGCGGAAATGGCGGGCGACACCGCGATCCGGTCCAAGCGGGCGGGATTGTGGCGCAACCTGTCCTGGGCGGATCTTCACCAGAGGGTGTGCAGAACGGCTTCCGCACTGTCCGGCCTCGGTCTGAGGCGCGGCCAAGTCCTGGCGCTGATCAGCGAAAACCGGGAAGAGGCGTGGATCACGCAGATGGCCACCATTGCGCTGGGGGCGGTTGCGGTGAACATCTATCCCGACGCCACGGTCGATGAAATCGCCTATGTGCTGGATCACTCCGGTGCCCGATTTGCGCTGGGCGAGGATCAGGAACAGGTCGACAAGATCCTGGCCTGCCCCGGTGCCGCGCCGGGAGTCCAACAGATCATCTATGTCGAGCCGAACGGTCTTTGGAACTATACCGACGACCGGCTGATCAACCTCGCGGACGCACAGAACGAAGCTGACATCGACCAGACTGCACTGGCGCGGATCGATGAGAGCGTCGATGCCGCCGTTCAGGGCGACGTCGCGGTCTATTGCTATACATCCGGCACGACAGGTCGCCCGAAGGCGGCGATGCTGGATCATGCCTTCATCCTCGACAATGCCTATCGTCTGATGGGGGCGCTGGGTATCCGGCCGGGCGGCAATTATCTGTCCTACATTCCGCCGGCCTGGGCGGCGGAACAGTTTTTCGGCGTTGCGCTGCCGATGTTGGCGCCTCTGGTGCTGCATTTCTCGGAAAAGCCTGAAACCGTGAAGGGCGACCTGCGAGAGATTGGCCCGGAATTCCTGATGTTCACCCCGCGCCAATGGGAGTTGCAGGCAAGCGACGTCGAAGCCCGCATGATGGATGCCCCGGCATGGCGACAGAAACTGTTTGCCTGGGGACTGAAGCAAGGAACGGCGCGCGCGTCCGGTAAGGGGGGCGCCTTCGATCGGCATGTCCTGTGGCCGCTGGCCGATCAGTTGGTGCTGAAAGGCGTCCGCGATCTGCTGGGGCTGACCCGCGCCAAGGCGGTTCTGTCCGGCGGATCGGGCCTGTCGGCGGAACTCTTCGGCCGTTATCGCGCCTTCGGCGTGCCACTGGGCAATCTCTACGGCAGTTCCGAACTGGGGCTGATCGCGACCCACCGGCCGGGTGACACCAACCCGGAAACGATGGGGCAGCTTATGCCGTCCGACCCGTCCATCGCCCCGCCGATGGAAGCCTGGGTCGATCCCGACGGTCAACTGCGCCTGAAGGTGCGGGCTTTCTCCGGTTATCTCGACAATGCCGAGGCGACCGCCGAGATGGGAACAGGCGATGACGGCTATCGCACCGGCGATGCCGTGCGGCTGGACGAAAACGGTCAGCTGATCTTCCTCGACCGAGTCAAGGATCTGCGCAAGCTGTCGACCGGACAGCCCTATCCGCCGCAATTCCTGGAGAACCATCTGCGTTCCGCCGCGATGATCCGGGACGCCATCGTGATCGGCGACGAAAGCCGCGACAGGGTGGTGGCGCTGATCAATATCGACATGGAAATCGCCGGCCGTTTTGCGGAACGGTCGGGCCTCGCCTTCGGGACCTTCTCGGAACTCAGCCAGCTTCCACCCGTGCGCGCCGAAATCGCGCGGGCGGTCGCACGGGTCAACGCCATCGTCGACGCCGGGGCGCGCATCGCCGCCTTCGCCAATCTGCCGAAGGAACTGGATGCCGATGAGGAGGAACTGACCCGCTCCCGCAAGCTGCGGCGCGAGGCGATCGAGACGAAATATGCCGCGCTGATCGACGGGCTCTACGGCGACGCGGAGGTCGCGCCCATCGATATCGACGTGACCTATCAGGACGGACGGAAGAGCCGTCTGCGCGCCAATGTCGCGATGAACCGGATGGAGGCCGCGCAATGATCGAATTTTTCCAGATCCTGATCGAAGGCGCTCTGGTCGGGTTGGTCTACGGGCTGGTCGCCATCTCCTTCGTCGTGATTTACCGCGCCTCGAAGATCATCAACCTGGCTCAGGGGGAGGTGCTGGTCTTCGGCGCCTTCATGTTGTGGACCTTTACCGAGGGCGCGGCGGGGGTCGGCTGGGACATCCCGCTGCCGGTCGCATTGTTGCTGACGCTCGGCGCCTGCACGGTCTTCGGCGTGACGGTCGAACGCACGATTTTCCGGCCTCTGATCGGACAGTCTGCCTTCACGATCTTCATGGCGGGTGTCGCGTTGCTGATCCTGCTGCGCGGTCTGGCCCAGCTGATCTGGGGTGCGGAATCGCGCTCCGCGCCGGTCATCCTGCCCGAGGGCGCGATTGAGATCGGGCCGTTTCTGGTCAATTCCCGCCTGCTGATCGGGGCGATCTTTACCCTCGTCCTGACCCAGGCCCTGCATGTCTTCTTCACCCGGTCGCGCCTCGGCCTGCGGCTGGCGGCGGTGGCGGAGGACCATACGACGGCCCTGTCGCTCGGCGTGTCGGTGCGGCAGGCCATCGGTGTGGCCTGGGTGCTGGGTACCGTCGTCGCGGCGGCGGCCGCGGTGGTGCTGCTGTCCGGCTCCATCCTGTCGCTGGAAGTCGCGGTCATCGGGTTCAAGGCGCTGCCCGTCGCCCTGTTGGGCGGCATGGAAAGCATCCGGGGTGCGCCGTTGGCCGGGCTGCTGATCGGCATTCTGGAAGTCCTCGCCTCGGCCTATCTGGACCCGCTCACCAATGGCGCGGCATCGGGTGTCCTGCCCTATGCGGTGATGATCGCGGTTCTGCTCATTCGTCCCTACGGCCTGTTTGGCTGGCGCAAGATTGAAAGGCTCTGAACGATGCGGCCCACCGGAATCTGGTTCGAGACCTATGCCGGCGAAGCGGGTGTCCTTCAAACGAGACGCTCCCGAATCTGGCTGGGTCTGCTCTGCCTCGGCCTGCTGGTCCTGCCCCTGATCGCAGGACCCTGGCTTCTGGGGGAGATGACACATCTCTTCATCACCCTGATTGCCGTCTATGGGCTGTTCGTGACGGTCGGCATGGCCGGTCAGATCAACATCGCCCAGTCGGCCTTTGTCGGGGTCGGTGCCTTCGCGGCGGCGAAATTCGCGGGGCTGGGGCTGCCCTTCTGGCTCGCGGTTCCCGCGGCGGCGCTCGTGACGGGCATGGTGTCGGTGATCTTTGCCCTGCCGGCCGCCCGGGTGCGCGGCTTCTATCTGGCGCTGACCACGCTGGCGGCGCAGATCATCTTCCCGATCGTCATTCTGGCCCTGCCGATGTCCTGGCTGGGCGGGCTGGTGGGCATGCCGGTCCCTGCGCCGGACCTGTTCGGGCTCAATCTGGCGACGCCGGCGGGGTTCTACTACCTGGCCTTTGCCTTCGCCGTACTGGCGGTCTGGACCGGGTTCAATCTGCCAAGATCGCGTTTCGGTCGCGCCCTGCGTGCGGTCCATGACAACGATACGGCGGCCGGCGTTCTGGGGATACCCGTCACCCGGATCAAGATCGAAGCCTTCTTTGCCGGCGCCCTCTATGCCGGGGTGGCGGGCGCCATCCTCGCCTATTTCCTGCAGTTCGTGACCGTGTCCAGCTTCACCCTTTTCACGTCGGTTTGGTATCTGGGCATGCTGATCGTCGGCGGCATTCACACGCCGCTGGGCCCGATCCTGGGCGTGGTCTTCGTCACGCTGGTTCAGGAAAGCCTGCACGCAGCGGCCAATGCCTTCATGCAATCCGGCGCCTTCATGGGGGGAGGGGCGGTCTTCGCGCTCAGCTCCGTCGTGCTCGCACTGTGCATCCTGATCGCGCTCATCTTCGAGCCGCGCGGCCTTGCGCATCTCTGGCACACGGCGGTCACCGGGTTCCGGCTATGGCCATTTCCGCGCAACTGACCGCGCAACGGACCGCTATGGGACAAGAACAGGATCAGACCCCGGCGAACGGGGCGGGTTATCCGAACAACAGAGGAGGAAACACGTGATGAAGCTCAAGTCGATGATATTGGCGGGCGCGACCGCGTTCTGCCTAGCGGGTCCCGCTTCGGCGGAAACCTACGTGATGACGGCCAGCGCCGATTATTCGGGTCCCTTCGCCGATGTCATGCCCGATGCCATGGCCGGTCTGAAGGCCATGGTTGCCTATTGGAACAAGGAAGTCGGCACCGGCCTGGATGTCGAGGTGGATCTGAAAATTCATGACATGCGCTATGACAGCGCCGTCGTCGCCAAGACTTGGCCGGCGATCCTTTCGTCGGAAAACCCCGTCATGCATCTGGGCTTCGGGTCGCCGGATATGGTTACGCTGATGGGGCGACTGCCGAACGACAAGGTGCCGATGCTGCTGGGCACTGCGATGGTCGGCCTGGTCTGGAAGCCGGATGGCTGGCATTTCTCCATCCGGCCGACCTACAGCCACGAGTTCGCGGGTCTGTTCTCCGACCTGCAGGCGAAGAAGGGCGATGTCCTTAAAATCGCGGCGGTCTCCACCCAGAACCAGGCCGGCTTCGTCGATCAGGTGAACGGTGTGAAGCAACTGGCCACCCAGTATCCGGACCGGTTCGAGGTGACCAGCGTGCAATGGGCCGACACTTCGCCGGTGTCGCTTACCCCGCAGGTGCGTTCGGCCCTGGCCGACGGGCCGGACCTCGTCCTGGTCGGCGGTACGACGGCGCAAGTCATCGCGACCGCCAAGGCGATGCAGGAACTCGGGCAGACCGTTCCGATTGTCGCGTCGACCCATAACGGCCTCTATGAATCGTCGAAGGGCATCGCGCTGGATCAGCTCGACGGGTCCTACAGCGCCTTCAGTTTCGCTGCGCCGGGCAAGGCGGATCTGCCGATCCGGGACGTGTTCGAGGAGTACAAGACCGACGGCAAATGGGGTCTGATCACGGCCCAGGCCAGCGCCCAGGCCATTCTTGCCCTTCGAGTTCTGGAAAACGCTGTTGCTGCGGTGGGCAAGGACAATGTCACCGGTCAGGCGATGTACGACGCGCTGATGGCGCATGAATACAGTGAGGAGCAGCTGCTGGGAGCGCTCCCGACGCTGGACTTCGACACCTCCGCGCCGTTCCCCGTCGGAGACATCAAGGCCACGGCCGAAGTCGTCAGGAATGGCCAGATCGTGCCTGCCGATACCGGCTGGATCGATGTCCCTCAACTCGAGAAGTGGTGAACCGGGTCATGACGCTTACCCTCGCCAACGTGGATGTCGTCTATAACGGCGTGATCCAGGTACTGCGCTCGACGAATATCGAGGTTCGCGAGGGCCAGATGGTGGTTCTTCTCGGCGCCAATGGTGCCGGGAAGACGACCACCCTCAAGGCGATTTCTTCCTTGTTGCATTCCGAACTGGGGGAGGTCACCGCCGGACGGATCACATACAAGGGCAAGGACATAGCCAATGCGGATCCGTCCGATACGGTGCGCGACGGCATTGTTCAGGTGCTGGAAGGGCGCCGCGTCCTGGGGCATCTGACGGTGTTGCAGAACTTGATGGTCGGCGCTCATCTGCGGGCCGACCGGTCTGCTGTAAAGGCCGATCTGGAACGGGTCTATGACTACTTCCCCGCCCTGCCGCCGCTGCTGAACCGCACGGCTGGATACCTGTCGGGCGGCGAAATGCAGATGGTGCTGATCGGCCGCGCCCTGATGGCCCGGCCCGAACTGCTGATCCTTGATGAGCCGTCCATGGGCCTTGCTCCGATCCTGGTTCAGCAGCTTTTTCAGACCATCGGGCGCATCAAGCGCGAAGAGGGGCTGACGGTGCTTCTTGTCGAGCAGAACGCTCGCGCCGCCATCGCGCAATGCGACTACGGCTACATCATGGAAGGCGGGCGCATCGTGCTGCATGGCGACCGCGAACAGCTTCAGGGCAATCAGGACGTACAGGAATTCTATCTCGGCATGTCAGGTGCGGCGGACCGACCGAGCTATCGTGACGTGAAGCACTATCGCCGCCGCAAGAGGTGGCTGGGATGACAACGACAGCTCAGAATTCCCGCCTGACCCGTCTGGCCCAAGTCGCTGAAGAGGCCGCCCGGCATGCCCCGGCATTCGCCGCGCGGCTGCGCGATGCCGGGTTGTCCGCGAAGGACCTGGCTGCACCTGGTGGTCTCGACCGGTTGCCGGTTCTGAAGAAGGAAGGGCTGATGGCGCTGCAGGCCGCGGACCCGCCTTTTGCCGGTTTCCTGTCCTGCCCGATGGAAGAGGTCGATCACATCTATGTCTCCCCGGGGCCGATCTTCGAACCGGTTCTGAAAGGGCCGGGGCGCGGCTGCGGGTTCGATCTGATGTTTCGTGCGGCGGGGATCGGCCCCGGGGATATTGCCCTGAACACCTGGAACTATCATCTCGTGCCGGCCGGTCTGCTGTTCGGTCAGGGTGCCCGCGATGCCGGGGCCAGTGTCATCCCGTCGGGGCCGGGACAGACGGACCTGCAAGTCCAGTTGATGGCGCGGGCCGGCGTGACCGCCTTTCTGGGGTCGACCGCCTATTTCGAAACGGTCGCCGCGGCCTTTGCCGAGCGTTATGGCGGGACGAAGGGTGTTTGGTCCCTGACCCGAGCCTTCCTGGGCGGGGAGCCCGGGGACTGGTACGGCAAACGACGCCGGTTGGAGGACGCACACGGAATTTCGACGCATGGCGGATACGGCACCGCCGATGTCGGTCTGGTCGGATACGAGGAGGATGATCGTCCCGGCTACTCGGTGCATCCGGAACGGCTGGTACAGATCTGCGATCCGGAGACGGGCTCACCTCTGGAACCGGGGGTGCCGGGGGAGGTCGTCGTCTCCACCCTGGCACGGGGTTGGCCGATGATCCGTTTCGGCACCGGTGATCTGGCACGGGCAGAATCCTTCGCACAGGACGGCTTTGCCGCGCGGATCGGCCCGATTGAAGGGCGGGTCGGCGCTGGCGTAAAGGTAAGGGAAATCTTCATCTATCCGGCCCATCTCAATGCGGTAACCACGCGGCTGGACGGATTGGAGTCGGTCCGGGCATGC
Organism: Alphaproteobacteria bacterium; assembly: GCA_033344895.1. Taxonomy (NCBI): domain Bacteria; kingdom Pseudomonadati; phylum Pseudomonadota; class Alphaproteobacteria; species Alphaproteobacteria bacterium. The sequence goes on along the minus strand of JAWPMN010000001.1, from coordinate 434,540 downwards.
GTCACGCGCCAGCATGGGCGCGATCACATCGCCCTGGAATACCGGGGGCGTACTCTGCCTGAGACGGCAATTGAAGAGGCATTCCGGACCGTGACGCGCCTGCGGGCCGATACGGTGACCCGCGTTGATGCCTTCACCATAGAGACGGACATCGACGATGCGCGCCGGTTCTGAGCTATTCGGCGCCGACCACCACGCCGTCGCGGACCAGGGCTTCGATCTGCGCCGGGTCGACGCCCCAATGCGCGAGGATGTCGGGGTCGCTGCGGCTGGCAGCCGCGGCCGGTGTCGAGATGTCGCCCGGCGTGCCTTCAAAACGTGGGGCAGGCGCCGGCTGCACCACGCCGTCGACGGTTCGGAAAACCCCCCGTTCCTGGTTGTGGGGGTGGTGCGGTGCCTCGTCCAGCGTCAGGACAGGCGTTACGCAACCGTCCGTACCGTCGAACAGGGCGACCCAGTGGTCGCGCGGCTGCCCTGCGAAGCGGTTGGCGAGCGTTTCCGTGCAGTAGACCTCGTCCTCCGGGATGTCACTCCGGAAGCGCGGATCGTCCAAGAGGTCGAGTTTTTCGAGCAGTACCTTGCGGAACCCCGGCTCGATCGCACCAACCGCGATCGGCAGTCCGTCGCCGCAGACATAGGTCCGATAGTAGTGGCGACCGCCATCCAGAACATTGTTTCCCGCCTGGACATCGTGCAGGCCCATCGCCGCCAAGGCGGACAGCAGGGTATAAAGATTGGCGGTGCCGTCGACCATGTTGGCGTCGACCACTTGGCCCTGCCCAGTCGCTCTGGCGTTCAGTACGGCGGCCAAACAGCCGATCACGGCGAACAGTGCGCCGCCTGCCATGTCGCCGATCAGCGGCGGGATTCCGGGCGGCAGCTTGCCGTCGCGGGCGAAAAGGGACAGTGCGCCCGACACCCCGATATAGTTCATGTCATGGCCGGCCATCCGGGCCATCGGTCCACCCTGACCCCAGCCGGTGACCCGAACGTAGGACAGGGCGGCATTGCGGGTGAGGCAGGGTTCCGGACCGAGCCCGAGCCGTTCCATGGTGCCGGGCCGGTAGCCTTCCAGCAGCGCATCGGCCTTCCCGATCAGGTCCAGTACCAGATCGCGTCCGGCCTTGGTCTTCAAATCGACACGCACCAGACGTCGGGAGCGGTAGAAAATCGATGCCTTTTCCATGGCCGAGAAATCGAGCGTCGGGCCAACGGCCGGATACCCGCCGGGACGGTCGATGCGCAGTATTTCCGCGCCCATGTCGGCCAGGATCATGGCGGCATAGGGAACCGGGCCGATTCCGGTCATCTCGACAATGCGGACGCCTGTCAGCGGTCCCTTACGCTCGGTCACGGGCGGCTCCCTCAAATACGATGCGATAGAACTGGTTCGTCAGGTCTTCCAGGCTGCGACCCGGCGGCAGTCGCCATTCCAGTGTCCAGTTCAGCGTGCCGAACAAGGTCATGCGCAGGAAATGCGGGTCGATTCCCTCGGCCAGGGCGCCCGCATCCTCGGCCTCTTTCAGCAGTTGTATCCAGACGGCGTCGTAATCTTCCCGGACCTTTCGAAGTCGATGTCGGATTTCCGGGGGCACATGGGCGAAACAGCGAATATGCGCCGACGCGTAATCGCTTTGTTCATGCAGGGTGCGCAGGTGGCATTCCATCGCGATGCGCAGGCGTTCCATCGGGCCGGCATCCCGCGCCGCGTCCAGGGCCGCGCCCACACTTTCCTGAACATGGACCACCCCTTCGGTCAGGATCTCCTCGACCAGGCTCTCCTTGTTGTCGAAGTGGTAGTACAGGCTGCCGGCCTTCATTCCGACGGCTTTGGCGATCTCGCGCAGAGATGTCGACGAGTATCCCCGTTCCACCAGGAGCCGGGCCGTCCGGTCCAGAATGGTTCGCCGGGACACATCACGAAGCCGGGCCTTACGGGGGGCGTCGGACTGGGGCATCGGAACTCCTCATGCCGTGGCTGAATTGCGTAGGCCGCTGTCTACACCAAACGAACGTTAGGTAACAATATTTTTCCAGAAAGGAACTGTTAGGGGCATGGCGCTTCTCAACTCCCAAATCGACCCGCAGTCCGAGGCGCTCCGCCAGCGCGCCGACGACTATGCCGCGCTGATCGATGACCTGGACCGGAAGCTGGCCTGGGCACGTGCGGGCGGCGGCGAGAAGATGATGGCACGGCACCGCGAGCGCGGAAAGATTCCGGTGCGTGACCGGATCGACCTTCTGATCGACCCCGGCAGCGCCTTTCTGGAACTGACGCCATTGGCGGCATGGGGTCTTTATGACGGAAAGGTCGCGTCGGCGGGGATCGTCACCGGTATTGGTCGAATCCGCGGCACCGACTGCATGATCATCGCCAACGACGCCACGGTAAAGGGGGGCAGCTTCCATCGGGAGACGGTGAAGAAGCATATCCGTGCCCAGGATATTGCTGCCGAAAACCGATTGCCGGTCGTCTATCTGGTCGATTGCGGCGGCGCCAATCTGAACCAGCTGGAGGAAGTGTTCTACGACGAGAACCATTTCGGCGGCACCTTCCATCGCCAGTGCCGGATGTCCGCATCGGGAATTCCCCAACTGGCAGCGGTCTTTGGCGAATGCACGGCTGGTGGCGCCTATATCCCGGCACTGTGCGACGAATTCATCATGGTCGAGGGGAACGCCTCGATCCATCTCGGCGGACCGCCCATCGTGAAGGCGGCAATTTCCGAGATCGTCGACCGGCACGAACTGGGCGGAGCGGTGCTGCATTCCCGGCAGAGCGGCGTTTCAGATCACATCGTCCCGGACGAATACACAGCCCTGGGCCGGATGCGCGACATGGTTGGCGCCCTGGCCTATACTCGCCTGCCGGCCGTCAACCGGACCGACCCGGTGGCGCCGGTTCATGACATCGCGGACCTGCCGGGCATCGTCGGCACGCATCTGTCGCACCCCTTCGATCAGCGCGAAGTGATCGCGCGCATCGTCGACGGCAGTGACTTCCATGAGTTCAAGCCCGAATGGGGCGACACGATCTGCTGCGGCTTCGCGCGGATCGAAGGCATGGCCGTCGGCATCGTCGCCAATAACGGCGTCCTGTTCGCCGAAGCCTGCCTCAAGGTCACCCATTTCATCGAACTGTGCGATCAGCGCGGCACGCCGCTTCTGTTCCTGCAGAACACGACCGGATTCATCGTCGGTCGGGATGCGGAACTGGGGGGCATATCCAAGCATTCGGCGAAACTGGTCTATGCCATGTCGAATACAAGGGTTCCGCGGCTGACCGTGATCACCGGCAGCTCTTATGGCGCCGGCAATTACGGCATGTCCGGGCGCGGATTCCGTCCACATTTCCTGTTCATGTGGCCGAATGCGCGACTGGGCGGCATGAACCCTGATGTCGGCAGCAGCGTGTTGATGGACCTGCGACGCGCCTCGATCTCACGCGATCCGGCCAGCGATACGGAACTTGCCGAGCATGAGGCGAAGCTGCGCGCGATGTTCGAGGAAAAGTCGAACCCGTATTTCTGTACCGCGCGCCTGTTCGATGACGGGATCATCGACCCGCGCGATACGCGACGGGTTCTGGGGCTCTGTCTTTCAGTCGTGACGGGCCGCGTTGAGGAACGCCCGTCCCGGCCCGTTTACAGGATGTGATCGCATGACCGAGTTTCTGACAGCCTCCAATCCGATCCGATCGGTTCTGATCGCAAACCGTGGAGAGATCGCTTGCCGGATCATCCGGACGTGCCGCCGGCTGGGGCTGCGCGCCGTCGCGGTCTATTCAGACGCCGATGCTGACGCCCTGCATGTCGCGATGGCCGACGAGGCCCATCGCATCGGCCCGGCACCGGCTGGGGAAAGCTATCTGAAGATCGAGGCAATCCTGGCGGCGGCCCGTGCCGGCGGGGCGGACGCGATCCATCCGGGTTATGGCTTCCTGTCTGAAAACCCCGGCTTTGTTCGCGCGGTTGAGACTGCCGGCCTTGCCTTCGTCGGGCCGGATTCCCGTGCCGTTGAGACCATGGGATCCAAGATCGCCGCCCGCAGGGTCGCTCGGGAAGCCGGTGTGCCGGTCGTGCCCGGGTTTGATGGCATCGATGCGTCGGACGAGGAACTGGCGACGGCGGCGGCGGAGATCGGTTATCCGGTTCTGGTGAAGGCCAGCGCCGGGGGCGGCGGGCGCGGCATGCGCCAGGCCGCGTGCCCGGAAGATCTGCCGCAGGCGCTCGCCGCCGCCCGGTCGGAGGCTGCCACATCCTTCGGGGACGCGACGGTATTTCTGGAGAAACTCATTCAGGAGCCGCGGCATCTCGAGGTACAGATTTTTGGCGATGGCGCCGGTGGCGTTCTGCATTTTTACGAGCGGGATTGCTCCGTTCAGCGCAACCATCAGAAGGTGATAGAGGAGGCGCCGGCGCCGAACCTGCCGGTTTCTGTCCGGGACGCCCTTTTCGACCATGCGACGAAGCTGGCCTCCGCGATCGGTTACGCCGGGGCGGGTACGGTGGAGTTCGTCATGCAGGCGGGCGATGACAGTCCGTACTTCCTGGAAATGAACACCCGGCTGCAGGTCGAACATCCGGTGACGGAGGCCATTTGCGGCGTCGACCTTGTCGAATGGCAATTGCGTCAGGCGGCGGGACTGCCGCTGCCGCTGTCTCAGGATCAGATTCGACCGAAGGGCCATGCCATCGAAGTCCGGATCAACGCGGAACGGCCGGAAACGGGCTTTCTTCCGGCTACCGGCCGTGTCGAGACCTTTGAGATTCCTCCGGGGCTGAGACTTGATACGGGAGTTGCAAACGGGACGGATGTGTCCAGCCATTACGACAGCATGCTTGCGAAGCTGATCGCCCATGGGCCGGACCGGGCTGCTGCGCTTGATCGTTTGGCGAAAGGTGTCGCGGGCACGGTTCTGGATGGTATCGGCAGCAATCTGGGCTTTCTGGCAGATTGCCTTGCCGCCCCCGCTTTTCGGAAGGGAGAGGCGACGACCGGATTTCTGGCAACCAACTTCCCTGACGGATGGCAGCCTGACCATGACCGGCTGTTGCGCCTGCGCGGTCACGCGGCGATGGCCCTCCTGACCGGTACGACGCAGGGGGCCGATCGCAATGACGGTTTCCGGGTCGGCGGACGCTGCATGCCGGGCCGGGCGCCGGTCCATGTCGAAGACGACTATGGCACGGCTGAAATCGTGGTGCATTTCGGTGCGGATCCGGCTGTGTCGGATGGCGCGCGGACAATTGCGCTGGGCGCGCCGCCGGCGGGATTGAGCCTCAGGGATGGCGCCGCCCACGCCGCGGATGGCGGGATGTCCATTGCGCTGACGCTGCGGCCCCTTGCCGAGGCACGCATGGCGACCCCATCCGAAAGTACGGCCGAAGGGGCAATTCAGGCCCCGCTGACTGGATTGATCACCGAGGTACTGGTTGCCGAAGGGGAGGTTGTTGCCAAGGGCCAGCCGCTGCTGGTCATGGAGGCGATGAAGCTGGTGCACACCTTGACCGCACCCCATGACGGAAGAATTGCCCGGCTTTCGGCTTCGGCCGGTGCCAGTGTTGCGGCGAAAACCCTGCTTGTCGAAGTGGAGGAGACGGACTGATGGCTGGCCTGTGGTATGAGGAATTCGAAGAGGGCATGGTCTTCGATCATGAGTGGACGCGGACGATTACCGAGACGGACAATCGCTGGTTCTCTCTGCTTACGATGAACACGCAACCGGTTCACATCGACGCGCATGCCGCCGCGAAATCGGTCTGGGGACGGCCCTTGGTCAATTCGCTGCTGACCCTGGGATGCATGGTCGGCATGACGGTCAATGACACGACCTTCGGGACCACGGTTGCCAATCTGGGCATGAGCGAAGTGAAGTTTCCGCATCCGCTTTTCGAGGGTGACACGATCCGGATGCGTACGACCGTGATCGCCAAGCGTGAGAGCAAGTCTCGACCGACGGAGGGGATCGTGACCTTGCGCCATGAATGCTTCAATCAGGACGGGGCGTTGTGCGGTGTCTGCGATCGCGCGGCGCTGATGATGAAGCGACCGGCGGAGCCCAGGGCATGACGGGTCCGCTTGAAGGATTGCGAATTCTCGTGGTCGGCGGCACCTCGGGCATCGGGCTAGCCTCCGCCCGCCGAATGCTGGCCGAAGGCGCCGGCGCGGTCACCTTGGCGGGCCGGAAAGCGGAGCGCGGCGCGGCCGCGCTGGACGCATTGGACAATACCGCAGCCGGTTTCGTGCATGGCGATGCAGGCAATCCGGATGACGCGGATCGTATCGTCGCCGAGGCGGCGGACCGCATGGGCGGTATCGATGTCCTGCTGTCTTGTGCCGGGGGCGATCCGATGCCGCGTCTGCTGAAGGATATCCCGACGGCGGAACTGATGGCGGACGTGACCAATACGCTGGCGCCGGTGATCACACCGTGTCGCGCAGTCTACCCCGTCATGGCCGCGGCCGGCGGCGGGGCAATCCTGTGCGTTGCGTCCGATGCCGGCAAGATCGCGACACCGGGCGAAGTCGCCATCGGTGCGGCAATGGGGGGCATCGCCATGTTCTGTCGCGGCATGGCAATCGAAGCCAAGCGCCAGAAAATCCGCGTCAACTGCCTGACCCCGTCGGTGGTGCGCGACACGCCATTGTACGAAACGCTGATGGCAAACCCGTTTGCGCGGAAACTGTTCTCAAAGGCGGAGACGATGGCCGATCTGGGCGTCGTTGAGTCGGAGGATCTGGCGGCACTGGCCGTATTTCTGGCCAGTCCTGCGGCGGCCAGGATCACGGGTCAGACCATCTCCGTGACCGGCGGAATTTCGGCCCTATAGTGAAACGACCTTAGATCGATGACGGAGTCCACCGTGCAGATCCTGAGTTACCTCTTCGTACCGGGCGACAGTGAGCGCAAGATGGAAAAGGCGTTGGAGAGCGGTGCCGGTGCGCTGATCCTCGATCTGGAGGACGCGGTCGGGCCGGAAATGAAGGACGCCGCCCGGACCATAGTTGCCGAGTTCCTGAAACGGCCCGCGCCGATGCCGCGTTTCGTTCGGGTCAACGCGTTGGAAACCGGCATGGTCGAGGCGGATATAGCTGCCACGGCCGCTGCCGGGCCGGCCGGCTATGTCCTGCCGAAATGCGAAGGGCGTGACGATATCGATGCGCTGTCGGACGTCATGACCCGCCATGCCCTAGAGGCGGAGTGCGGGATCCTGGCGATTGCCACGGAGACGGTGCGCGCGGTCCGGGCCCTCATGCAAGAAGACTGGTCTCATTCGCGTCTCATGGGGATGGCATGGGGCGGCGAGGATCTGGCCGCCGACCTTGGTGCCGTCGCCAACAGGGCAACGGATGGTGCCTATCATTCGCCCTTCCGGTTTGCCAGGGACACCATGCTGTTCGCCGCGAAGGCCGCCGGCGTCGCGGCCATTGACGCGGTGTTCACCAATTTTCGTGACGAGCCCGGACTGAACGCGGAGGCATTGGCCGCCTCGGCCTGCGGGTTCGACGGCAAGCTGGCGATCCATCCGGTGCAGATTGATCCGATCCACCGGGCTTTTGCGCCGACAGAGGATCAGATTACCTGGGCGAAACAGGTCGTCGATGCCATGGCCGCGGCGGGGGACGGCGTCGCCCGGTTGGACGGGAAAATGCTCGACCGGCCGCATCTGAGACAGGCGGAAAAGCTTCTGGGTCGGGCTGGTTTGCCGCCGAACCGCCGGTTATCCTGACCGCTGCGCCTTCCATTCGTCGGTCAGCATGCCCGCATAGCCCCAGTCCTGTTCCTCAATCTCCTGCAGCACGATGTGGATGTGTTCGGGCGACTTGTTCAGGACCGTGACCAGCGTGTCGGTGATCTGGCGCACCATTTCCGATTTCTGCTGACGCGTCACACCGGCGGTGATCTGGACGTTGACATAGGGCATTGCTGTTTCCTTTGGCGAAAGGAGGAGAGAGGTTAGTCCGGGAACCCGCAATGGTGCGGCGCCAGATCGACGATATCGCACCAGTCAGCGCGGTCGTCCCAGAAAATCCTGTCCGCCGCCCCGATGTCGGGTTCCGTATCCAGTGAACCCGCCGGAACGACCATTCTGGTGCCGGCACTGTTCAGATAGGGAATGCCCGATCCGCAGTCGCGGCAGAATGCCTTGGTGAACCCGCGAGACGGATGATCGAAGCGTTGAATGCGATCCTCACCGGACATCCAAACGAAACCGGCCGGATCCGCGAACAGATTGGACGCGTAGGCGGTTCCGGTGATCTTTCTGCATTGGGCGCAATGGCAGAAATAGGCGACGGGGAAGGTCTGCGGAACGCTGAAGCGAACCGCACCACACAGGCAGGACCCCTTGGCAACCTCCGGCATAATGTTTCTCCATTGCTGCGACATGCTGCGGCCGACCCGATCAGGCCGACGAGAGGCCTCATCTCTCTCAAAGTGGCTTCGCTGAAGCTATGGCGATATGTTGCAGTCAGATGTGTATCTCATGCACATCAGTCCGGATGAGGAAAACGCATGAACCGTGCCCCGGATCAGGACGCGGTGAGAGCAATAAGCCTTTCCGACAGCCGTTCCGTGGCGTCGCTGCGATGACCCAGACGGGTGACAAGGAAGAAGCGGTCCAGATTGTCCGCCTGATGGTCGGAAACTGGGCGAAGTCCGTAGCTGTCGCAAACCTGCCGGCCGAATGGATCCCTCAACATGGCAATGCCCAGACCCTGAGCGGCCGCCAGCAGGGTCATGTCGTAATCGGCAAAGGTCCGATCCTGCGGGCGCCGGGCATAATCGATATCACAACTGGCAAACCAGATCTTCCAAATGCTGTCCGGCGAATCCAGGATCAACGGGTAATCCAGTACCCGGTCCGGGGAACTGCCGCGCAGATTGTCGGCAATGTCCGGGGCTGCGACGGGTATCAGCCTTTCCTGAAACAGCGGCGTGACAGAAACGCCGGGCCAATGGCCGCGTCCGTGGCGGATGGCGATCCGGGATTCGGACAGGGAGGCCACGCGGTAGCTGATGTCGATGTCCAGGACGAGGTCCTGGGGCATGCCTTCCAGGGCCGGGGTGTTGGGCAACAGCCACAGGCGGGCAAAGGACGGAACCACGCTGACCCGCACAATGTCGAGCTCGTCGTCTCGTTCGGCGAGCCGGGCACTGTCATCCAGCATGGCAAGTGCCTGTTCGATCCGACCGATCAGCGACTGACCGTCCAGGGTCACCTGAACGCCGCGTCCATGCCGCCGAAAGATCGGCCGACCCGCCCACGCCTCGACGGCTGAAACGCGGCGGCTGACCGACCCGTGCGTAATGTTCAGCGCCTCGGCCGCGGCTGAGAAAGAGCCGGTTTCGGCAGCGGCGAGAAGCGCCTGAAAACTCTCCAGGGAGGGGCGTGGTTTGCTGTGCATCTGACGCACAGCAAACAATTCCGGGCCGATCCTTGTCAAGCCAGACCGCTTCGGATTTTGTGTCGTAAGCAACGCAGCCGACGCGCGGTTACTGGCCTTCCGCTCGGAAAGGCGCGATACTGAGGCATCGCTGCATGTGTCGAGGAGGAGTGCGCCCTGACCCAGCGGATTGCCGTCATCGTGGTTCCCGGATTCAATGCAGCCGCGACGCTGTCCTTCATCGACCCCTTCCGTGCCGCCAACTATCTGAGCGGCGTGGCGCACTACACGTGGCAACTGTTCGCGCTGACGGCCGATCATGAGAAGGCCAGCAATGGGGTTCAATTGGCGGTACGGCCCCTGTCGGAAGTCGGGGCATTCGAACCCGGCATAGGCGTCGTCTCCTCCAGCTGGACGCCGGAACGGTTCTATGACAGCGAAATCGTGATGGCATCCATTCGGAGCTGGGGGCGCCGGGGCATCCGGATCTGCGGAATCGACACCGGGGCCTTCCTGCTGGCCCGCGCGGGATTGCTGACCGGCGGCAAGGTTGCGACCCATTACGAGCACATCGATTCCTTCCAGGAGGTCTATCCCGAGATCACCTGCACGGAGGAACTCATCTGCGCCCATAATGCGATCCTGACCTGCGCGGGCGGGACGGCGTCGACCGATTTGGCATTGCACATCCTGGAGCGGGATCATGGCGCGGAACTGGCGAATGCCTGCGCGCGCTACGTGCTGCACGACCGGATTCGTCTGCCGGGCGAGAGGCAGAACGTGACGAACCGTGTCCCCTTCGGTCAGACCACACCGGATGCGCTGAGGGAGGCAATCCGGCTGATGGAGGCCAATCTGGAAGTGCCGCTGGCAATTCCGGATATCGCCGATGCGATCGGACTGTCCCAGCGGCAGTTGGCGCGGCTGTTTCGGTCGCATACGAAGTGCTCGCCGGTTCAGTACTACAGAAACATCCGGTTGGATCGCGGCCGGTCGCTGATCACGCAAACTGAAATGAGCATCCTGTCCGTCGCGGTGGCCTGCGGCTTTGAAAGTGCGGAATACTTTGCCCGTGCCTATCGCGACCGTTTTCGGACGACCCCGCGCAGCGACCGGATCGAAGGACGCATCCCGTTTGAGTATCGCGCCTGGCCCATGCATCCGGTGCCGTCGAAAAAGTGAAGATTGGTGGCGAATTTATTTAGGTGCGCGGGGTTTGCTGCCCCTATTCTGAACCCATCGTTCCGGATGCCGGAGGGCCTCCGGACAGTTCCTGCAATACCCAGATCGGGAGAATTGGGCGATGAGCGCAATGCCGGATATCGATATCGGTGCGGAAGACCTGCGCCGGATCGGCACGGGCTATACGGATAACCCACAGAGCACAAAGTCTCTGCATGCGGATGCCTATACCCGCCGCAAATGGTTCGATCATGAGCGCCGGACGGTTTTTGCGAAGTCCTGGCAATGGGTGTGTCACGCCGAATCTGTGCGGGATCCTGGAAGCTATGTGACCGCCGATATCGCCGGGTCCCCCATTGCCGTTGTGCGCGACCGTCAGGGCGCCTTGCGTGCCTTCTACAATGTCTGCAAGCACCGGGCGCACCAACTGCTCAGCGGGTCGGGCAAGGCGCGGATGATCACCTGTCCCTATCACGCCTGGTCCTACGATCTGGCCGGCAAGTTGCGTGCCGCGCGCGAAACCGGGGGGCTGGAAGGCTTCAAGACCGAAGATATCTGCCTGTCCCAGGTTCAGGTCGAGGAGTTCTGCGGCTTCGTTTACGTCAATCTGGATCCGGATGCGGCGTCACTGGCGGAACAGACTGGCGACCTGGCCGGTGAAATCCGTCATTATGCGCCGGATGTGGAGCGCCTGACCTTTGCCCATCGACTGACCTACGATATCAGGTCGAACTGGAAGAATGTCATCGACAACTTCCTGGAATGCTATCACTGCCATACCGCCCATAAGGACTTTGTCACGTTGGTGGATATGGAGACCTACAAGGTCACCACCCATGGCATCTATTCCAGTCACATGGCCGAGGCCGGCAAGTCCGCCAACAGCGCCTATTCGGTGGAGGGCGCGACGGTGAAGGACCACGCCGTATGGTGGCTGTGGCCGAACACCTGCATGATGCGCTATCCCGGACGCGGCAACTTCCTGATCCTGAACGTGATCCCGGTCGATGTGGACCGGACGATCGAAACCTACGATTTCTATCTCCAAGAGCCGGAGCCGAACGCCGCCGAACTGGACGCGATCCGTTATATCGACGACGTGCTGCAGCCGGAGGACATAGCCCTGTGCGAGTCGGTTCAGCGCGGCATGGAAACCCCCGCTTTTGATCAGGGCTGGATCGTGTCGGACCCGAACGGATCCGGACTGTCGGAACATGCGCTGCATCACTTCCATGGATTGCTTCTGGATGCCTATCGCCAGGGGGCTGCGTGATGGGGGCGCTGGAGCAAAAGACTGCCGTCGTGACCGGCGGATGTGGCGGCATCGGCGCGGCGGTCTGTGCCCGCTTCGCCCGAGAAGGGGCCACGGTTCATGCCTGTGATATTGCCGGACTGGACAAGCCGGTGCCGGACGGGGTCACGGTTCATGCGCTGGACGTAACCGACGAGGGGGCGGTCACCGCCTTCTTCGATGGATTGCCCGGAGACTCGCTGGATGTGCTGGTCAATGCTGCCGGCATCGAGATCGAAAAGACGATCGAGGAAACCACGCTGGCGGAATGGAACCGGATTTTCGCGATCAACGTGACCGCGATGTTCCTGATGTCGAAGGCGGCGCTGCCCCGACTGCGCCGCGGTAGCGATGCCGGTATCATCAATTTCGGATCCTATGACGGGTTCATCGCCGATCCGGGGCTGGCCGCCTATTGCGCGACCAAGGGCGCGGTCCATGCCCTGACCAAGGCCATGGCCTGCGATCACGGGCCGGAAGGTATCCGCGTCAATGCGATCTGCCCCGGTTACATCGACACCCCGATGCTGCAGAGCTTTTTCCGAGATCACGGCGACATCGATACCTTGCAGCAGGCCGTGCGCGACGTGCACCCCATGCGCCGCTATGGCACGCCAGAGGATATCGCCAATCTGGTCAACTGGCTGGCCTCTTCCGAAGCGCGCTATGCCAGCGGGCAACTCTGGGTTCTGGATGGCGGCCTCAGCGCCCAGGTTCAGCAGATGAAGCTGTAAGGAAGCCGCCATGACAAAACCCGTTATCATTACCTGTGCCCCGACCGGCGGCATTCACACACCGACCATGTCGCCCCATCTGCCGATCACGCCGCAGGATATCGCGCGGCAATCGATCGACGCGGCGGAGGCCGGTGCCAGCATAATCCACTTGCATGCCCGCGACCCGGAAACCGGAAAGCCGGATCCCAGCCCGGACCGGTTCATGGAGTTCCTGCCGGTGATCAAGCAGTCCACAGATGCCGTCATAAACATATCGACTGGTGGCGGGCTGGGCATGACGCGGGAGGAGCGTCTGCGCGCCGCCGATCGTGCCTCACCGGAAATGGCGTCGCTGAATGTCGGGTCGTTGAATTTCGGACTGTTTCCATTGCTGCAGAAATATCAGGACTGGCAGCACGAATGGGAGCCGGCGTTTCTGGAGATGACGAAGGATTTCATCTTCAAGAACACGTTCGAAGACATCGAATACATCCTCAAGACGTTGGGGGAGGGGCACGGCACACGGTTCGAGTTCGAGTGCTACGACCTGGGGCACCTCTACAATCTGGCCTGGTTCGTGGATCAGGGCATGGTGAAGCCGCCCTTCTTCATCCAGATGGTGTTCGGGATCATGGGCGGTATGGGCGCGGATCTGGACAATCTGATCCATCTGGAAAAGGTCGCGACGCGGTTGTTCGGCGACCAGTTCGAATGGTCCGTGCTGGCGGCCGGTCGCCACCAGATGAATTTCGCGACCCAGAGCGCGATGCTGGGCGGGAATCTGCGGGTCGGGCTCGAAGACAGCCTTTACATCGGCAAGGGCGAACTGGCGCGCAGCAACGCCGATCAGGTCCGAAAGATCCGCACGATTGTCGAGGCGCTGGGCCGCGAAGTCGCGACGCCGGAAGAGGCACGTCGCCGTCTGGGGCTGAAGGGCGCCGACGCGGTCGCATTCTGACTCGACGACGCCAACGGGAGGGCAGGGAATGAAGATTGGAAATCCGCGCATGCTGATCGATGGGGAGCGTGTGGACGGGGGCGGCGAGGCGCTGCCGGTCGTCGACCCGTGCACCGGGGAGACCATCCTGTCACTGGCAGAGGCAACCGGGGAGCAGGTCGATGCGGCGGCCCGCGCAGCGCAGGTGGCCTTTGAAGGCTGGTCGCGTACACCGCCGGGTGAGCGCGCAACGATGCTGCTGGCCCTTGCCGATCGGATCGATGCGGCGGCGGCCGAGCTGGCCGATCTGGAAAGCCTGAATTGCGGCAAGCCCCGCGCGCTGACGGAAAGCGAGGAATTGCCGCTGTGCAGTGATGTCTTTCGCTTCTTCGCCGGTGCCGCGCGTACCATGACCGGGTCTGCCGCCGGCGAGTATGTCGCCGGGCATACCTCCATGATCCGGCGCGATCCGATCGGGCCGATTGCGGCGATTGCCCCCTGGAACTATCCGTTGATGATGGCGTCGTGGAAACTGGCCCCCGCCCTGGCAGCCGGATGCACCATTGTCTTGAAGCCGTCGGAACTGACGCCATTGTCCCTGATGCGGTTGGCGGACGATCTGGCCGATATCTTCCCGAAGGGCGTCGTGAATGTAGTCCACGGGCGCGGCCCGCAGGTCGGTGAGGCGCTGATCAACCATCCGGCCATGGAGGGTATCTCGATCACCGGTTCGCCGGAAACCGGGAAACGTGCCATGGCTGCGGCGTCGCGGAAGATCCGGCATACTCATCTGGAATTGGGCGGCAAGGCCCCTGTGCTGGTTTTCGATGACGCCGATCTGGAGGCCGTCCTGGAGACAGTGCGCGGCGGCAGCTATTTCAACGCCGGTCAGGACTGCGCCCAGCCGTCCCGTCTCTATGTGCCGAAAGCGCGGTTCGAGAACTTCGTCGCCGATCTCGGCAGTGCGGTGGCGGACATCAAGGTTGGTGCCCGTCTGGATGCCGATGTCGAGATGGGCCCACTGATCAGTGCCGGTCACCGCATTCGTGTGCAGGGCTTCATCGACCGGGCGGGCGCCGCGGACGGCGTCGATGTTCTGGGCGGAGCCGCACCACAGGGGGAAGGTTTCTATGTCGCCCCGACGGTCCTGGCCGGCCCTGCGCAATCCAGTGAGGCCGTGCAGCAGGAAATCTTCGGGCCGGTGGTAACGGTCACGCCGTTCGACGATGCGGAACAGGCCATCGCTTGGGCCAATGACAGCATCTACGGTCTCGCCTCCTCGGTCTGGACAGCCGATGTCGGTCGGGCCATGGCCGTCGCCAGCCGATTGCGCTTCGGCTTCACCTGGATCAATACCCATGGCGTCGCAACGGCGGAGATGCCCTGGGCGGCAATGCGCGGGTCCGGGACCGGTTGCGACATGTCCGTCTATGCGCTGGATGCCTACACCGCCGTCCGTCATGTCATGGTGGCCCACGCATGAGCACCGCATCGACCCTTCTCGCCGGGAAGACGGCGATCGTGACGGGGGGCGGTCGCGGCATCGGGGCTGCGATCGTGTCCTCATACCTTGCGGCCGGTGCCGCCGTCATGACCTGCGGGCGCGGCGCGCGACCGGACGGGCTGGACCCTGCGGTGGGCTGGACCACCATCGACGTTTCCATCTCGGCCGATTGTGAGCGACTGGTTGCGGAAACGGCGGAACGGTTCGGCACGCCCGGCATTCTGGTCAACAATGCCGGCGTGCAGATCGAGAAGACGGTCACCGAAAGCACCGACGCGGACTGGGACCTGCTGATGGGCGCGAATGCGCGGGGCGTTTTCAACATGTGCCGTGCGGCGATCCCGGTAATGGCCGCCAATGGGGGCGGCGCGATCGTCAATCTGGGATCGATCTCCGCCAGTGTCGCGGACCCCGCGATGGCGCTCTACAACGCGAGCAAGGCTTTCGTACATGGGCTGACCCGGTCGATTGCCGTCGACCACGGTCCGCAGGGAATCCGCTGTAACGCGATCTGTCCCGGCTGGATCATGACGGAAATGGCGGAGGCCGGTTTCGCCGTTGCCACCGATCCGGATCGGGCGAAGCAGGATGCTTTGGCGCGTCATCCGTCCCGCCGCTTCGGCAAGCCGGAGGATATCGCTAAGGTCGCCGTGTGGCTGGCCTCGGACGAATCCGATTTCATGACCGGCAGCATGCTGACCGCCGATGGCGGCCTGACCGCCGCGTCACCACTGAACCCGGCGCTGTTCTAGATCGAAGGGAAACCACCAAATGAGCCAGAAGTCCAAGTCCGTCGCCATTCTGGGCGGTGGGGTGATCGGCGCCAGCTGGGCCAGCCTGTTCACCGCAACCGGCTATCCGGTCCGCGTATTCGATCCGGCCGAAGGGGCGGAAGCCCAAATTCGCGCCTATGCCGAAAGGGCGCAGCCGGCGCTGGTCGCGTTGGGCCTGCCATCGGCCGACACGCCGGCGTCGATGACGTTCCACGCCTCCGCCGCCGAGGCTGTCGAAGGGACGTTTTTCGTCCAGGAAAGCGTGCCGGAGCGGATCGAGATCAAGCACGCGCTTTTTGCTGAGATCGAGCCGGTGTTGGACGCCGATGCGGTGGTGGCTTCCTCCGCATCCGGGCTGATGGTTTCCGAAATGCAAAAGGGCTGGCGGAATCCGGGGCGCCTGGTGCTGGGCCATCCCTTCAATCCTCCGCATCTGATCCCACTGGTCGAATTGTTGGCGAATGAGCGGACCGATGATGATGTCCTGGAGCGCGCGGAGGCCTTCTATGCCGAATGCGGCAAGGTGACGATCCGCCTCCACCGCGAAGTGCCCGGCCATGCCGCCAATCGGCTTCAGGCCGCGCTGTGGCGAGAGGCGATTTCCCTCGTTGTCGAAGGTGTGGCCTCCGTCGAGGATGTCGACAAGGCGATCTGGGCCGGGCCCGGTCTGCGCTGGGCGGCGATGGGACCGCATATGCTGTTCCATCTGGGCGCCGGAGATCTCGGCCTGGGCGAGTTCTGCAGCCGGTATGAACCCAGCTTCAATCGCTGGTGGGAATCCATGAAGGATGTCGAGCTGAATGCCGACACCATCGCTGCCCTGCGCGCCGGAATCGAAGCGGAGCAGGGCGCGCGCGCCATGACCGACCTGATGGCCGAACGCGACGCCCTGATCGTCGGCATGCAGACCGCGAATGCGAAGCATCGAAACCGTTCCGGCTAATGCCGCGTTCCGGTTGGTGGCAGGCTATTCAATGTCGGGAAAGACGTGGGTTCGTTTGACTACGCCATAAACGAAGCTTGAATCGATAGAACTGATGCCTCCGATCGGGTGCAGCCGGGTCCGGACGAACCGCTCGTAATCCTCCAGGTCGCTGACAAGAACACGCAACAGGTAGTCGGACAGGCCGGTCATCAGGTGGCACTCGAGAATCTCGGGAATTGACCGGACACTTTCCTCGAACCGGAGCACCGATTCCCGTGAGTGCAGTTCCAGCCTGATCCGGACGAAAACGGTCACGGGCAGCCCATAGCGACGGGGGTCTACCTGCGCGCTGTAGCCCTGGATCACGTCGTTCTGTTCCAGAGCCTTCAGCCGACGCAGACAGGGCGACGGGGATAGGTTCACGGCGGCGGAAAGGTCCAGATTGGTCATGCGCCCATTCTGTTGAAGGGCGCGGATGATGCGTCGGTCCGTACGATCCAGTTCGGCTTTTTCGGGCATAAAATGCCAACTCCTCTGCTATTTGGGGCCAAGTTAGCAACTAAAATGCAGAACAGTCATCCTATTATGCTTCCGCCAACAACTGGGAGGTTAGGATGAATCCGGATCGGAAAGAATTTGCCACGCGTGCGATACACCATGGATATGATTCCCGGGATGCGCAGGGGTCGCTGAATCCGCCGATCTATCTCACCTCGACATTCACATTCGAAAATGCCGAGGATGGCGGGGCGATGTTTGCCGGCGAGCGTGAGGGGCATTTCTACACCCGCATCTCGAATCCGACGCTGGCGCAACTGGAAGATCGTATCGCCAATCTGGAAGGGGCGCAGGCGGGATTGGCGACGGCCTCCGGTATCGGGGCAATCACGTCGACCCTTTGGACATTCCTGGAGGCGGGTGACGAGATCATCGTCGACAAGACCCTGTACGGCTGCACCTTCGCCTTCATGACCCATGGCCTTCCGAAATTCGGCGTGAAGGTCACGACGGTCGACATGTGCGACCCGACCAAGCTGGCTGATGCGATCAGCGCCAATACGAAAATCGTCTACTTTGAGACACCGGCCAATCCGAACAATCGACTGGTTGATATCGCGGCGATCTCGCAGATTGCCCGGCAGGCCGGGGCAAAGGTGGTGGTCGACAACACCTATGCCACCCCGGTAGTCACCCGTCCCATCGAACTCGGCGCGGATATCGTTGTCCATTCCGCCACCAAATATCTGGGGGGACATGGGGACGTCATTGCCGGTCTCATCGTCGGATCGTCGGAAGACATTTCACGGATCCGACTGGTCGGATTGAAGGACATGACCGGCGCGGTAATGTCGCCGCTGACAGCCATGCTGCTGCTGCGCGGAATCAAGACGCTGGAACTTCGGATGGAACGCCATTGCCGCTCTGCATTCAAGATTGCCCAGGCGTTGGAGAACCATCCGGCCGTAAGCTGCGTCCATTATCCCGGCCTTGAAAGTTTTCGGCAGCGGGACGTTGCCGAACGGCAGATGTCGGCGTTCGGCGGCATGATCCCCTTCGAAGTGAAGGGCGGGAAACAGGCCGGGATCGCGTTCATGAACCGCCTCAAACTGATCCAGCGAGCGGTCAGTCTTGGGGATGCGGAAAGCCTGATTCAGCACCCGGCCAGCATGACCCACTCGACTTACACGCCGGAGGAACGGGCCGCGCACGGTATTGCGGAAGGTCTGGTTCGCCTGTCGGTCGGCCTTGAGGCCGTCGACGACCTGATTGACGACCTGATGAACGCATTGGCCGGGCACAACATGCAGGCGGCGTGATGCCGGTTTTGCCGGGTGCCTGGTTAACCGTGCTTCATGGGTCTTGGGACCATGAACACCATTGGCATTTCCGGATTTGACTACAGAATCTCCGTAACCGGCGGGTCGAAGAAGCGCTTCGCTGGGTTGCCCTGCGGGATGATCGCCCGCATTTTCCCTCTGGGGCGGGTCTGAGATTCGGCCCGTGGAGTGAAGAGTATCGGCACGCATATCAGAATGGGGCCACCATCTGGCGCAGAACCTTGGTAACAAAGGCAGGACCATGACGCAGACCGAAGACAATTCCCTCAAGACTGTCGAACAGCGGCTGCTCTGGTTGTCGCATTGGATGATCCACTACGCCAATCACATCCGGCCCAATCCGGACGGGATCAAGGTCGGCGGACATCAGGCGTCCTCTGCCTCAATGGTCTCCATCATGACTGCCTTGTATTTCAGTGCGCTGCGGCCGCAGGACCGGGTTGCCGTGAAACCTCATGCGTCGCCCCTGTTCCATGCCATGCAGTATCTGATGGGCAATCAGACCCTGAAGAAGATGATGGATTTCCGCGGATTTGGCGGCGCGCAATCTTATCCCAGCCGGACCAAGGATATCGACGATGTCGATTTTTCCACCGGCTCTGTCGGTCTGGGGATCGCCGTGACTTCCTTTGCGTCGATGGTGCAGGACTTCATCCAGTCCAAGGACTGGGGCAGCGGCATTCGGACCGGCCGCATGATTGCGCTGGCAGGCGATGCCGAACTCGACGAAGGCAATGTCTACGAATGTCTGCAGGAAGCCTGGAAGAACGATCTGCGGAACTGCTGGTGGATCATCGACTATAACCGGCAGTCGCTGGACGGCATTGTCCGGGAAGGCCTGTGGCAGCGCATTGAGAAGGTGTTCGACGCCTTCGGATGGCGGGTTGTGAAGGTCAAGTACGGGGCCCTGCAGCGCGAGGCGTTCAAGGAGCCCGGCGGCGAGAAACTGCGCGACTGGATCGACAATTGTCCGAACCAGGATTACAGCGCACTCACCTATCAGGGCGGTGCGGTGTGGCGCGAACGGCTGATGAACGACCTCGGTGACCAAAGCGAGGTCAGCGCGCTGCTGGACCGGCGCAGCGACGCGGAACTGGCGGCGCTGATGGAAAATCTCGGCGGCAACTGTGTCAGTTCCATGGCCGACGCTTTCGCCGATATCGACGATGAGCGGCCGACATGTTTCCTGGCCTACACGATCAAGGGCTGGGGCACGCCGATCGCCGGGCACAAGGACAATCACGGCGGCCTGATGACCCCGGCGCAGATGGCGGACTGGCAGCGCCATATGGGGGTTCCGGACGGGCAGGAATGGGATCGCTTCGCCACCATCGACGATGTCGACGGATTCAAGGCGTTCCTCGATGGAGTGCCGTTCTTCGCGGACGGTCGGCGTCGTTACCGGGACGCGGTGCTGCCGGTTCCCGAACTGGAAGTGCCGGGTGATAAGGAAATATCGACACAGGCCGCCTTCGGCAAAATTCTCGGCAACCTGGCAAAGCAGGACGCACCGCTGGTGCAGCGGATTCTGACAACTTCGCCCGATGTGACCGGCACGACCAGCCTGGGCCCATGGGTCAACCGAAGGAAACTCTACGCCCGGACCGCGTCGACCGACCTGTTTCGCGAGGAAAAGATTCCGTCGACTGCAAAATGGGACTTCACTCCGGACGGCCAACATCTGGAGCTGGGTATTGCGGAGATGAACCTGTTCCTGCTGCTTGCCGCCGCCGGCTTGTCGCATTCGCTCTTCGGCAAGCGGCTGATCCCGATCGGTACGGTCTACGATCCCTTTGTATCGCGCGGCCTCGATGCGTTGAACTATGCCTGTTACCAGGATGCGCGTTTCATGATCGTCGGCACGCCGTCGGGTGTGACCCTGGCGCCCGAAGGCGGCGCCCATCAATCCATCGCCTCGCCGCTGATCGGAATGAGCCAGGACGGGTTGGCCGCTTTCGAGCCTGCCTTCGCCGACGAACTGGCGGTCATTCTGGAATGGGCCTTCGACTATATGCAGCGCGACGGCGAGGGCGATCCGGACGAGCGGACCTGGCTTCGCGACGAGGTCGGTGGCTCGGTCTATCTGAGGCTCAGCACCAACCCGATCGAACAGGCAGCCCGCCGGACCGATCAGGACTTCCGTCAGGGGACGATCGACGGTGCCTACTGGGTTCGCGAACCGGGCCCGAACTGCGAGGTCGTTCTGGCCTATCAGGGCGTGGTGGCGCCGGAAGTCATCCAGGCGGCCGGCATCGTTGCCGGCGGACGACGCGATGTCGCGGTCTTGAGCGTGACGTCCGCAGATCGCCTGAATGCCGGCTGGACCGCCGCCCAGCGCGCCCGGTCACGTGGCAACAGCAACGCCGTCAGCCATATCGAGACCCTGTTTGCGGACCTGCCGAGGCATTGCAAGCTGGTTACCGTCATCGACGGCCATCCGGCGACGCTGGCCTGGTTGGGGGCGGTGCAGGGGCATCAGACGATCCCGCTGGGTGTCGAGCATTTCGGCCAGACCGGATCCATCCAGGATCTCTACCGCCACTACGGGATCGACGCCCAATCGATCGTCGAAAAGGTCAGCGGACTGACGACCGGAAAGTCGATCCACTACCTGGCCTGATTCCCGAAGCCCGGCTCGCCGAATGCCGGGAATGGACTATCGGTCCAGGCCCAGAAGGGTGCGAAGCCGTTCCCATTCCGAAATCCCCGACCGCAGTTCGACCTTGGCGAAGAGCGGCGGGGCGGCGGCGGGGTCGGCGAGACGAATATAGGCAAGCTGCTGTCGGTCCACCGGTTTGAAGGATTTCTGAAACTCCTCCGGCAGTTCCGGGGCCACCGGTTCGATCTTCTCAATCGTCGCGGGCAGGGCGATCAGGCCGTAACGCACCTCGACACGATCACCGGGTCGAATGTCGTAGAATGCCGTCGCGGGCAGGAAGCCAAGCACGAAACGCGGTTCGCGATAGATGCGAAGCATGCTTTGCCCAGGCTGAACGACATCGCCCGGGGAAACGGATACCTGCCCCACGATGCCATCGGCGGGCGCGCTGATCCGGCCCGATCCGTATCGCTGTTTCAAAGTGGCGATGGTTTCGTCTGCGGCTTCCACCGCTGTCCTCAGATCATCGATCCGCTGGCTGATGGTCTGCTGATCACCTTCCAGGCTGCGGCGTTCGGCAAGCGCACGGTAATATCGGTCGTGAGCCGCGGCGACTTCGGACTCCGTGACGATGTTCTGTTCCGCCAGCGCGCTGAGCGATTTCAGGCGCTCTCCGGCCGCCTCGGTTCGCGCGGTCGCGGCCGCCATCAGTTCCGGAAGGGAATCCCGGCGGGCGCGGAGTTCCGCCAGTTGGCTGGCATTCTGCGCCCGGCGCAGCGTCAAGGTGGCGATTTTTTCCGCATAGGATTGCGACGACAAATCGACCACCGGCGCGTCGCGCTGTACCCGTTGGCCCTGTTCGACATGAACGGCGTCGACTCGCGCCACGTTTTCGCTCGATACAGCCGTGGCCGTGGCCACGACCAAACCGTCGGCCCTCAGGAAGAACATGTGGCCGAACAGGTTGTTACCGGCCCATAGGGCGAGGGTCAGCAACACGCCGACATAGATATAGGGCGTCCATCTGGGACCGGTGCGGCGCTGGTCCCGCCGCTGTTGCATTGTCGATTGTCGTCGTCTGAGACTCGTCAGCACTAGAATCTCTCCAACCTGTTTCGAACATGTCTTGGAACGAAGCTGTCGGAGTAGGAATGCCTGAAGATCAGCTCGTCCAGATAGGCCACAACCCGGATGGCGCGCAGTAGGTAACTCACAAACAGACTGTACAGGATCGAGAACGGCAGCAGCGACAGTCGCGCATGGCGTCGGGCGGCGGCTCCGGCCGCCAGAAATGTCATGACCGTCACGATGATCTGAACCACGGTAACGGCGCCGAGGACCGTCCAGCCGAACGACCCGTAATTGTAGAACAGCCAGCCCAGATAGAAGAACCATGCAAAGGCGAGGGCTGCCTGAAAGAACAGAACGTCGATAATGCCCAAGGCATCGGTCAGGGAAAACTGTGCTGTCCCCGGGTTGAGCGCGCTGCGGAACTTTCGAAATCTGTTGCGAATGAGGCTTCTGTTCCAGCGCAGCCGTTGGTTCGTGAAGGCGGTCATGTTTGCCGGTACATCGGTCATCGACCAGGCGTCCGGTGCGAACTCTATGCGCCAGCCTGCGCGGCGGACCTTGATCGTCAAATTGGAATCATCGCCGGGTCCGACGTCCCACCCCCCGACCGCCGTGATCGCTTCCCGGCGGAAGGCGCCGAAGGCACCAGACACGATGAACAGGATGTCGAACATCGCGTTGACCTGCCGTCCGACCGAAATCGAAATCAGATACTGAATTGCCTGCATTCTGGTTAGCAGGTTCTGCTGCCAGTTCCGCACGGCGATATTGCCCGCGACGGCCCCCACCTTCGGGTCGTCGAAAGCAACCATCAGTTTTTCGAAGGCATCCCGGTCATAGGACGTATCCGCGTCGGCGGTAACGACAAAGTCGCCGGTGCAGTACCGGAAACCCAGATTGAGGGCGGCGGCCTTACCGCAGCGAACATCGGTCTTCTGATACACATCGACCAGTCCAAGGCGCAGGAGCGACTTCACCACGGCGTCGGTTTCGTCCGTCGATCCGTCATTCACGACCACGACCTGAACCTTGCCGATGGTCTGTTCCGCAATCGACCGCGCGGCAAAGGGAAGCTTGTCGGCGTTGTTGTGGCAGGCCAGCAGGACACTGATCCGGTGTTGGCCGCTCCGGAAACCGGTTCCCTCAATGCGCGGCGCACTCACCCGGCTCAGCGCGACCAAGTGGGCCGACAGAATGTAGCGCGGTCCTTCCAGAAAGATCAGGTACCAGAACATCGCTACGAAACCGGCGAGATCGAGACCCAGCAGATAGTCGAGCGAACCCTCCATCACCCATTGCCCTCAGTGCGCAGCGGGTTCAGCCCTTCGTCCAGATCCGGGGATGAGAACAGCTTGACCGCGATCTTCGGCGGTTCGCGAATGGATTTTCCGATCTGTTCTTCCACGCGCCGGAATGCCTTGCGTGCGTTCTCCGGCGTCGTCTCCGGCATCGCGACATAGATGCTGTCGCCGCGCGATGTCACATAATCCGTCTCTCGCAGGACTTCGACGAGAACGGTGATGATTGCCGATAATGTCTCGGAGGCGCCCCGGCGGCCCAAAGTGCGCCGCATCTCCTCGCCATCGACAATGTCGAAACGGCACAGGGAGAGGGGGCGCTCATACCGAAGGGCCGTGTCGTTGTCATGGTCGACCAGGATCAGAAAATCGCGGAGACTTCGTGCGTGGTCCGTGCCTGTCAGCAGGTCGGTAAGATCGACATGCGGCAGCCTACCGGAGCGGACGGCGGTCTTTCCATCCTCTGTCAGGTCATAGGCAAACCAGTCGACGGTATCGGCGGAATCCCCTGGAATCTTCGATTGGCAGTCCAGACAGACGAACTCCACCTCCGGGTCGCTCACCGCTTCGCCGCTTTCGCCGGAAACCAGAACGGTTCCCGGCTTGTCATAGTCCACGCCGAAATGGTGAAGCGTGCGTCGACATTTGGGGCAGACCAGGCTGCCATCGCGCAGAAACTCCGTTTCCGGTGCCTGGTGCCCGCATTCGTAATGATGGGTCAGGGGGACCTCGTGCAGGTTGCTGCTGCCGGTCTCCGGGTCCACCTCCCGGATGTTGAGCCGTGAGGATTGACAGTTCGAACAGATATGCAGCCGCTCGTGATGTCGGCGTGACAGAAGGCCGGCCTGATGCAGCATTTCCAGTGTCTTTCTGGCAGCCGGCATCCCTCGCAGCAGCGGATAGCCCATGGCCTGCTTTCTGTCGGGATCGATGCGTGGTTCAAGCCCCTCGCGTCGGGAATAGGCCATCGCAAGCACAAACAATCCGTCCGAATCCGCTGATTGCTCCAAGCTTGGAATCTCATCCAGCCGACGCAGAACGGGAACGATTTCGCCAAGTGCGTCCCGGAAACCGTCTTGTGTCGGTGTCGGTATCGAGACGTCCGCCATATCACCCATCGACCCGGTCAGGTCGATGATCGGGCAGAGCAATCCCGAGCCTTCGGAAAGCGTACGGTACAGCACTGCAGGGCTCACCTGATCGGTCAGGGCCACCAGATCAAAACGGTCCAGGGGATCCCGAACCGCTTGGACTCCATCGATCTCCGGCGGGAATGCGCCGGTTTCTGGCAGTGTCAGAACCTTGAGCGGCGGCGTCGAACCATCGACGGAGGCAACTCGGCCGTCATCCAACCGGTCCCGCGTTTCGTTCACGCCGCTCGATTGTGGCGATTGGCTGCCTCCCATGCATGA
Organism: Alphaproteobacteria bacterium; assembly: GCA_033344895.1. Taxonomy (NCBI): domain Bacteria; kingdom Pseudomonadati; phylum Pseudomonadota; class Alphaproteobacteria; species Alphaproteobacteria bacterium. Next base: position 409,604 of record JAWPMN010000001.1, on the reverse strand, counting down.
CCTCGCATCAACCATTCCCGTGAATCCCCGTAAACAAACTTATGGCGATCTGTCCGTCCCGCAAGTGCACCTCGAAACTGCGATGTTGTCCGCACCTGGACGGAGTGACGCCAGGTTTGCCTGATGGTGATGAACAGACGGGACGATGTGACGGCGCCGAGGGGCGGCACCGTGGAGGTGCCGCCCTCAACGCCTCATGGGCTTCATGCATTCAGCGAAGCTGGGCCAGCACCTTCTGGGCCGCACCTTCCGAAGAAGCCGGGTTCTGGCCGGTTACCAGCTTTCCATCGGCTACGGAATGGGGCTGCCAGTCCGCAACGCCCTCGAAAACGGCTCCCAGTTCGCGCAATCGCGTCTCGAGCAGGAACGGTACCGCATCGGCAAGACCGACCGCGTTTTCCTCACTGTCCGTGAAGGCGGACACTTTCCGGCCCTTCACGATCGGGTCGCCATTGGCGTCGCGGACCTTCGAGAAGGCAGCCGGGCCATGGCAGACCGAGGCGACCACCTTGCCCGCGTCCCAGGCACGTCCCAGGAATGTTGCGACAAGATCACTCTCGGCCAGATCCCACATGGCGCCATGACCGCCCGGGATATAGACCGCGTCGTAATCCGAGACTTTCTGGTCCTCCAGCTTGCCCGGTTTTGAAAGCAGGGCAGTTGCTGCGGGATCGTTTCGGAACCGGTTGACCGATGCCGGCGCATCGTCGCCGCTCAAATCCGAGTTCGGGTCAATCGGTACGGGGCGGCCGCCGAGTGTAACCAGGGTGACGTCGTGGCCGGCATCCGTGAAGGCGTAATAGGGGGTCGTCAGTTCTTCATACCAGACACCGGTGGATTTTCCCGTCGAACCGAGACTGTCGGTCGCGGTCGAGAGAATGAGGATCTGTGCCATGTCATATCTCCTTTCTACTGGGTGATAAACGTTTGGCCGCTGTAGTGGTTCGCGGCGGGGTTTCAGGTGCGGGCTGACGCAGGACTCAAGGGTATCGAAGCCTGCGCGGCATTGCGCGACGGCGCAGTAGGGTATGGAATGGCAGAAACAACGCGTTGAGTTCTGTCCATGCCGAAACCCCGTCTCGATTGTCTTCTCGATGCCTGGCGTCAGAACCCCGGCAACGTGCTGTGGCTTTCCGCGGACACTTCCATTGCCTTCGACGATTTTGCCGATCTGGTTGCGGCAGCGGAGCGTTGGCTGGCCGCCGAAGGGCTGACAGGCGGAGACCGGGTGGCGGTGTGGCTGCCGAACCGGGTTGAGTGGCTGGCGCTGCTCTTTGCCATGGCACGCGCAGGGGTGACGCTGGTGGCGGTCAACACCCGATACCGCGCGGCAGAAGTTGAATACATCCTGAAGGCCTCTGCCGCGTCCCGGCTGATCCTGCAGACGGATTTTCGGGGCATCGACTTTCCAGGAATTCTCAATGGTGTCGATTCGGCGTCGCTGCCGGATCTGCAGGCGGTTTCTGTGCTGACCGGGTCTGGGAAATCTGAATTCGGGCTGCCGGAAGTCTTGCTGGGGCGGAAGGTCCGCCCGGTCAATTTGTGGGCCGGGGTTCAGCCAGGGGCAGGAATGTCGTGGGATGTGTTGAGCGACCCGTCTGCGGCGCTGGCCTTTTTCACGACCTCCGGTACGACCCGGTCACCAAAACTGGTGATGCATTCGCAGGCAACGCTTGCCCTCCACTCCCAGCGTGTGGCGCCAAGGTTCGGATTTGATGCGCCGGGGGCTGGCCTTCTCGCGGCCATGCCTTTCTGCGGGGTGTTCGGGCTCAACGCCGCCCTGGGCGCGATTGCGGGCGGTGCCGGTCTTCATCTCTGTGATGTCTTTGATCCGCAGGATGCCTTGTCCCGGGTCGAGGCACACACCCTGACCCATCTGATCGGCAGTGATGAGATGCTGGCCCGTCTCCTGGATGTGGCGGATGAGCCGGGGGGCGACAGGGGGGCGTGTCTGAAATCGCTCCGCCTCTGCGGCTTCGCATCCTTCACGCCGGGGCTGTCGTCGCGCCTCCGGGACGCGGCGCAGGGCGGGCTGCCGCTTCGGGGATTGTATGGATCGTCGGAGGTCAACGCGTTGTTCGCGCTGCAGGACGCGGACTTGCCGCTGGAGGAGCGGCTGAAGGCGGGCGGTAGTCCGACCTCCGCCGATGCGGACGTGCGCGTGGTCGATGCGCAAAGCGGGAAGGTCCTGCCGATCGGGGAAGCAGGGGCGCTGGAGATCAGGGCGCAAACCAGCTTCACGGGCTACTTCAGGAATCCGGATGCCATGGCGGAGGCCATGACGGGCGATGGGTTTTTCCGGACCGGGGATATCGGCGCGATGCGGGACGATGGTTCCTTCGTCTACATCACGCGGGCCGGGGACGCGATCCGGTTGGGGGGTTTCCTTGTAGATCCCGCCGAGATCGAAGAGGTCCTGAAGACCCTGCCGGGCGTGGCCGACGCCCAGGTCGTCGCCGTCGAGTGGCACGAGAGGTTGCTTCCTGTTGCCTTCGTGATCTGCGATCCGATAACGGCATTCGATGAAGCGGTCGTACATGCCGCTGCCGCCGCTCGTCTGGCGAAGTTCAAGCGGCCGCTGCGGGTTTATCCCCTCGAGGCCTTTCCGGTGACCCAAAGTGCGAACGGCGTAAAGGTGCAGCGCGCGAAACTGCGCGCCATGGCGATGGAACGCCTCGCCGCCGACAAGGTGCCGGCGACCTGACGTCGCCCTACCGACATTCATGGACTGGAGACTGGATGAAATTGGCACTCCACTCCGCCTGAATCGGGGGGCACACTGAGCGCGCAAAATCGACTGGATCAGGCCGCCGTCGCATGAATGAAGATGTCCGCAATGCATTCAGACCTTACCCTTACTGGTGGGAGGAAACGCCGCGCCCGGACCTGCCGCAGGCCGACTTGCCGGCGCAGGTCGACGTGGTGGTGGTCGGATCAGGCTATACCGGGCTCCATGCGGCGCTGCAGACCGCGCGGGGCGGACGGTCGACCCTGGTGTTCGATGCCGAAGCCGCGGGATTCGGGTGCTCGACGCGCAATGGCGGGCAGATCAGCACCAGCATCAAACCTGGATATCGGGCCTTGTCGAAGCGCTATGGTGAGGCGGCCGCGTTCGCGATTCTGAAGGAAGGCCGGGACGCCCTGTCCTGGATCGAACGCTTCGTGGCCGAGGAGGGGATCGCATGCGATTTCAAGGTCCCCGGCCGGTTCCATGCGGCCCATAGTGCCCGTCGCTACGAAAGGCTGGTTCGGGAGATCGGGGACCAGCCGAAGGGGCTGGAGGTTCCCGCCCATGCCGTGCCGCGATCCGACCTGCGCACCGAATTGGGCACGGATGTCTATTTCGGCGGTGTGGTGTTCGAGGCCCATGCATCACTGGACCCGGGGCGATATCACGGCGGACTTCTGAGGAAGGTGCTGGAAGCCGGGGCGTCGGTGCTGGGGAACAGCCCGGTGACACGGATCGACCGCGACAGGAACGGTTTCCTGGTTCACGTTCCGGGCGGGCAGGTGAGGGCACGTGACGTCGTGATCGCAACCAACGGCTACACGGGGCCGCTCACCCCATGGCAGCGCCGACGGGTCATCCCGATCGGTAGCTATGTCATCGCGACTGACCCGATCGATCCGAATGTGATGGCCGAGGTCATGCCCCGCGACCGGATCGTCAGCGACAGCCGAAAGGTCGTCCATTACTACCGCCCCTCGCCCGATCGCAGCCGTATTCTCTTCGGTGGCCGGGTTACCAACGGTGAGGTCGACCCCAAGATCAGCGGCACCTTGCTGCACCGGGAACTGTTGCGCCTTTTTCCGCAGTTGGACGGGGTCGGCGTCGGTCACTCCTGGATGGGAACGGTCGCCTACACTTTCGGAACGATGGCCCATCTGGGACAGCGCGACGGCATGTACTATGCGATGGGCTATTGCGGGTCCGGCGTGTCGATGGCCAGCTATCTGGGCATGAAGACCGGGTTGCAGGTTCTGGGGCGCAAGGAAGGGCAGTCGCCGCTACAGGATACGTCCTTCTCGACGCGGCCGTTCTATACGGGAAACCCGTGGTTCCTTCCGGCTTCCGTCGCCTGGTATCGGCTCATGGACGCAACGGGGCTATAAGCAAATTCCGAGTGAGCAGTACCGTTCGCGATGCGACTTATTTGCGCAACAAGACCCGGACTAACGGTCGCTCAGGATCAGATCGCTGGCCTTCTCGCCGACCATGATCGATGGGGCGTTGGTGTTGCCTGAGGTTAGGGACGGGAAGATCGACGCATCGGCGACGCGCAAACCCACCAGTCCATGTACCTTCAGATCCGGGCCGACCACGGTGTCCGGGCCGGCCGGGCCCATCCGGCACGTGCTGACCGGATGAAAGACGGTCACGGCACGATCGCGGATATAGTCCATCAGGGTCTCGTCGTCCTCGCCTTTGGGGAAGGGGTCGACCGGCGCCTCGACGATCTTCCGCATCGCTTCGGTGCGGCCGAACTTCAGCAGGAAACGCATGCCTTCGATAATCTCGAACCGGTCATGTTCGGTCGCCAGATAGTTGGGGTCGATGACCGGTGCGCCATGCGGGGCCCCCGGTCGGAGGCTGACCTGTCCTCGGCTGGTCGGCCGGCAGGGCGAGATGCTGAGGTTGAAGGCGGAATAGGGGTCCGGGCTCATCAACGCGCGGGTACCCGCCGGCACGCGCGTGTAGCTGAGGGGCGAGAAGTAGAGCTGGATGTTCGGGCGCGTCTGGTCCGGTCCGACACTGAAGAATCCGCCGCCGTGATTGACGCTGAGCGACAACGGGCCCCGGCGCGCCAGCACATACTGCATCCCGGCCCACAGCTTGCCCCACAGCGGATAAAGCTGGTCGTTCAGGGTCGGCACCTTGGATTTGTAGATGACCCCGCAATCCAGGTGGTCCAGCAGGTTTCGGCCGACGGCGGGCAGGTCGTGGACGGGCTGAATGTCATGCTGTGCCAGATCGGCGGCGGCACCGACGCCCGACAGCATCAGAAGTTTGGGCGAATTGACCGAACCGCCGGAAAGAATGACTTCGCGCGATGCACGGACCAGATGGGACTTGCCGCCCTTCACATATTCCACACCCGCGGCGCGCTTGCCTTCAAAGCGGATGCGCCGCGCTTCGGCATGGGTGACGATGCGCAGATTGGGCCGTTTGCGCGCGGGCCACAGATAGGCGCGGGCGGCGGACATGCGCATGCCGTCACGCACCGTGACCTGGTAATGGCCGACGCCGCGCTGGCTTTCGCCGTTGAAATCCGGATTGCGCGGCAGGCCCATTTCCTCCCCGGCGCGGAAGAAATGTTCGCAACTGGGATGCAGGCGTTCGCCCGGCGCATAGACATGCAGCGGGCCGGACCCGCCATGGTATTCGCTCTCGCCCCCGGCGTGGCTTTCCATGCGCTTGTAGATCGGCAGGATGTCGTCCCAGCCCCAGCCGGGATTGCCCGCCGCGCGCCAGTCCTCGTAATCCTGCGCCTGGCCGCGGATATAGACCATCGCGTTGATCGAGCTGGACCCGCCCAGAACCCGGCCGCGCGGCCAGTAGCTGGTCCGGTTGTTCAGCGACGGCACCGGTTCCGTCGTGTACATCCAGTTGACCTTCGGATCGTAGAAGGACTTGCCGTAGCCGATCGGCACCTGAATCCAGAACCGGCGGTCGTCGGGCCCAGCCTCGATCAGCAGAACCTTGCTCTTGCCGTCCTGGGTCAGCCGGTTCGCCAGAACGCAGCCGGCGGAGCCCGCGCCGACGATCACATAGTCATAGGTTTCCATGGAGGGGTCAGACTTTCGTCCTGTCGCGTTGCACCAGCACCGATACGAGTGCGAGAGCGCCGGAACCGATCATGAGGAAAAACGAAACCGCATTCAGGACCGGCGTCGATCCGACTTTCGCCATACGATCGAACATCGTGATCGTCAACGGCGATTCGGAACCGACCAGGAAAAGAGTCGTGTTGAAGTTCTCGAAGGAAACCAGGAAGGCCACGATCCCGGCGGCGATCATCGCCGGCCGGAGGAAGGGCAGGGTGATCGTCAGGAGCACGCGCAGCCGCCCCGCGCCCAGGTTATACGCCGCCTCCTCCATCGTCGCATCGAACTTGCGCAGCCGAGCCGTGATGACCAGCGAGGTGATCGTGGCGATGAAGGAAAACTGGCCCAGGATGACCAGAGGCAGCCCGGGGCGCAGAAATTCCAGTTCGATTCCGTGGGCTTCTTCCAGGCTGTTGGCGAACTGGCTGGCCATGGCGAGGATCGAGATGCCCAGGATCACCCCCGGAATGACCAGCGGCACGACCATCACGATGTAGAAGAAATTCTTCGCCGGCAGGTCCGAGCGCACGAACAGGAATGCGTTGCAGGTGCCGACGAAGACCGACAGCGCCGACACGCCGCAGGCGATTACGAAGGAGTAATAGAGCCCGCGCAGCAATCGCCGGTCATGGAACATGCCCAGTTTCGGTTCCGTGTCGTTGAAGAACCAGTCCAGCGTGAAGCCCTGCCAGGGCAGCGCCGGGAACAGGGAATCGTTGAAGGCGAAGCTGCCCGCCGCGATCAGGGGGGCGGCCAGGAAGACGAAGAAGGCCGCGACATAGAAGCGGTAGCCGAGAAGGAAGGCCCAGTTGGAGCGTGCTTTCATCATCGGCTCAGCTCCGCGCCACGGTGCCGGCCAGGGTCTGGCGCGAAATCTTGAGGCCCAGCCAGACGACCAGCGAGGTGAAGGCCAGCAGCAGGAAGCCGAAGGTCGCGCCGGCCTCCCAGTTGTAGCGGGTGATGAACTGTTCGTAGATCATCTCGGTGAACCAGCTGGAATTCTTGCCACCCAGCAGGATCGGCGTCAGATAGCTGCCCGCCGTCAGCATGAAGACGATGATGCAGCCCGACACGATGCCCGGCATGGCATAGGGGATGATGATCCGGCGCAGCACGGTCAACCCGCTGCCGCCCAGATTGTACCCGGCTTCGATCATCGAATTGTCCATGCCGTCCAGGGTCGAGACCAGGGGCACGATCATGAACAGCATGACGGTGTAGACCAGGCCGATCACCACGGTGACGTCGTTGTAGAGCAGTTCCACCGGCGCATCGATCAGGCCCATGGCCTGCAGCCCGGAAGACACGACTCCCGTTTCGCGCAGCAGCAGGATCCAGCCGAAGGCGCGGATCAGGTCGCTGACCCAGAGCGGGATCAGACACAGCAGGAACATCGCGCCGCGCGTCCGATGGCCGGCAATCTTGGCGATGTAATAGGCGATGGGAAAGCCGACCAGCAGCGCCAGCGCGGTGACCAGCAGCGACATGCTGCCGGTGCGCAGCAGCGTGTTCCAGTAAATCGGCTCCATCGCGAATTCGACGAAATTGCCGAAGCCGAATTCGTACTCCCGCGGCCCGATCTTCTCCCGCAGGGCCAGATAGCCCATGCCGATATGCGGCAGCACAATCAGCAGCAGGATCCACAGGGCGAAGGGCGCGAAGAGCAGGATCAGCATCAGGCGCCGGGTGTCGCGGTGGCTCATGCCGCATTCTCCCGGCCCGCGTTCTGACCGCCCGAATTCACATGGCCCGCGGCGGCTTCGGTGCGGAAACTCATGGCGTTTTCCGCCGACCAGTTCAGCGCGACCGTATCGCCCTCCTGGAAGTCGGCATCGCCGCCGGTCAGGGTCACATCGGCCTCGATCAGCGCGTTGGACGCCGTGCGCACCAGAACGCGGCTGTTCGCGCCGTTGAACAGGATGCTGTCGACGATGCCGGTCAGGGTATTGCCGCCCGACGCCGCACCGTTCTTGCCGCCGACGGTGATGAATTCCGGCCGCACGAACAGTTCGACCGCGTCGCCGCCGTTCAGCCGGTGCGCCGCGCGCTGGACGCATTCGGTGACCAGCCCGTCCGCGGTCTCGATCTTGGCGGATTGCGCATCGGCGTCGACCACGCGCCCGGCCCAGCGGTTGCTGTCGCCCACGAAGCCCGCGACGAAGGCGCTGGTCGGGGCGTGATACAGCTCCTGCGGTCGGCCGATCTGTTCGAAGCGGCCGTTGTTCATCACCGCGACCCGGTCCGACATGACCAGGGCTTCCGACTGATCGTGGGTGATGTAGACGAAGGTGGTGTTGAACTGATGCTGCAGCAGTTTCAGTTCGATCTTCATCGCCTCGCGCAGCTTCAGGTCCAGCGCGCCCAGCGGCTCGTCCAGCAGCAGCACATCCGGGTCCAGCACCATGCAGCGCGCGATGGCGATGCGCTGCTTCTGGCCGCCGGACAGCTGATGGATTTCGCGTTCGCCGACATCGGGCAGGGCGATACGCTCCAGCACATTCTGGACCTTGCCGGGGATATCGGCCTTCGGCGTCCCGCTGCAGCGCAGGCCATAGGCGATGTTCTCATAGACATTCATCATCGGGAACAGGGCCAGATGCTGGAACACCATCTTCACGTTGCGCCGGTTCGGGGCCAGGGAGACGACCGACCGTCCCTTGATCCGGATGTCGCCGGCGCTGGGCGTCTCGAACCCCGCGATCATGCGCATCAGCGTGGTCTTGCCGCAGCCGGACGGACCCAGGATGGAGAAGAACGATCCGCTGGGAATTTCAAAGGACACATCATCGACGGCGCGCACCGCGCCGAAATTCTTGGAAATATTCGCGCATTCCAAATCGTGGATCGGATCGGTGGTCATGCTGACACCCAATTCATGGCCGGAAGAAAAGTCCGGGAATTATTGAGAAACGAAAAGGGAAGCCGCCGCAAGGAGTGGGGCGGCTTCCCCGAGTTTGGGACCGAAGTCCGGGACGCCGGGCGTCAGCCGCCCGTCGCCGCCTTGATCTTCTCCAGCGCCTTGCCTTCCATATCCTCCACGCCCGGGGGGATGTTGGCGAAGAACTGCAGATTGGCGATGTCCTCGTCCGTGAAGGCCGCGTTGACCGCCGCCTTCTTGTCGGCCGGCAGCAGGTCGCGCCCGCCCTTGCGGGCCGAGGTGCCGCCGCTGCTGGCGGACATCAGCTCGACGATTTCCGGCTGCATGACGAAGTTGATCCACTTGTAGGCCGCGTCATCCGCCTTGCCCTTGCGCGGCAGGGTGAAGGTGTCGATCCAGGCCAGCGCACCGGTTTCCGGCGGCACGAAGACGATGTTCGGATTCTGGCTGTACAGGCGGAAGGCCGTGGAATCCCACGTTTCCGACGCCACGATCTCACCCGACAGCATCAGCGCCGACAGATCGTCCCCGCCCTTCCAATAGGCCTTCACGTTGTCCTTGCACGCGATCAGCTTGTCGACGACCTTGTCCAGGATCTCCTGATACTTGTCCAGGTCGGCATAGGCCGCGAACGGGTCCTCGCCCATGGCGAAGGCCGTGCCCAGCAGGATCGTGCGCTTCAGGCGCATCGACGTCCGGCCCTTGTATTGCGGGTCGCACAGATCGCCCCAGCTCTTGAAGTCCGGCGCCTTGGTCTTGTCCGCCATCAGGCCGGACGTGCCCCATTGGTGGGGGACCGAATAGACCTCGCCGTCGATGGTCGTGTTCGCCTTGACCCCGTCCAGCAGCTTCTGCTCATAGATCGAGGTGTCGATCTTCGACAGGTCCATCGGCTTGTAGATATTGTATTCCAGTTGCGCCGCATAGATGCGGTCATGGCTCGGCTGGGCCAGGTCGAACCCCGCCCCGCCGGTCGCCCGCAGCTTGGCGATCATTTCCTCGTTGTTCGAAAAGGTCACCTCGACATCGATATCGGGGTATTTCTCCTCGAATTTCTGGATCACTTCCTCCGGCGCATACGAGCCCCAGGTCAGCAGCCGCAGCGTCTCGGCCTGAACCGGTGTCGAAACCGCCCCCAGAAACGCCGCCGACGCCAGCAGCGCCGTCATTTTCCCATACGTCATCTTAGCCTCCCACTCCATTGGCCCTCCGATGAAGCGGACGGCACGGTGATTGATCCGGAAAGCCTAGGTCAGCATTGGTCTAGGAAATATATCCACTATCGAGAGAGTAGCAGACCAATTGATGGTGGGAGATGCGATGTCATTGAACTTCTAATTCTGTATCGTCAACTTATTCAATCATCGTGCCCTTCTCGACGTCGATCCCACGCATCAAGAAATTCGTTAACGATCCCTTTTGCAGTTTTATCCAACTGGTCGCTTGCTCGTAAGCGCTCTAGTTCAGCACGAAAATGGGTAATGTCTAAGATGTCCGTTTTCTCGTCTATTCGAGCCTCCACTTGCCGTCTTGCGACGCGATCTCCAAGCCCCGCAAATCCCATACCTTGCGACCAAGACTCCCCAGTCAATTGCCGCGCGAATATGACAAGTGCGTTATCGTTATTGAGTTGCAAGTTCGTCCATTCGAGTACTTCGGACGGGTCTCCACCCATAAAATCGCGCCAGCGATAAAGAATATAAAATAAATCGTTGTGGCTAAGGAGGGTGTTGTTCGAGGCTGCTTCGCGAATTTTCGATAGAGTGCTATCTACAAGGGGAGAGACAGCATTTTCATTGATCAAACAGGCTTCTTCCCGTTGGGGGCCATTCTCTCGCTCTCGATAGTCCCCTCGAGAAGAAGCGGTGAAGTCAACCAGCCATCCAATCGATGCTTTTTCGCAAGCCGATATGTAAACAGCTGTTCTTTCATCTATCGTAAAGCGACCATTTGTGAGCCGGCGGATGAGCCAGTGATATCTAAGCGTCGTGTCCGCCATCGCCATAAATCCGCGTTCTCGGTCGACTTCGAGATCTATTTCATCGTGTATTTCGAACAATGAGCTAATTAATGGCTCAACCTTCTCACGCTCAATGTTGAGTGCGTGCGCATTAAGTTCGTCGAGTAAGACCGGCACCATAGATGTGCCAACACGCCGCCGCGTCCTCGCCGCGTCACGAAAAGCCGTTTGGATAAATTCAGCGTCGTCCGCTCGCTCAACGAGTTGATTTATAAAAGTCATCGAGAGTGTTTCGTCGCTCAGCGACATTCGGAAATATGTGTCAAAATGCGCTTCTATGCATACCCTTCGCTCAGTCTCCCACTGAGCTTGGAACCCATTCTCGTAAAGCATTTCTTCCATACGGGGAAACAGGCGCTGCAAGGCTATTCGAACAGTTTCTTGTCGTTCTTCGGCGACTGATTGAAGGAACGGATCGAACCTACTGTCACGATCTTGGTTGCCAATGTCATTGCGGCCTCGAGCACCGCACAGGGACTCCTTGTGTGTTCTGATTGCCTGAAAAGTTGAAGGTTCATATAGCCTTAGTGTTTCTAGCGCGATGAAATCAGCGATACTCACTTCGCCAGATATAGCGGGCCATGAAAGGCTTATCGCGTTTTGGAATCGGGCCACATGTCTTGGTGTGGTCAGGTATGGAACAACGACGTCATGAAATAGGTTCATTATTCGTTGAACATGCGCTTCGTCTGCGGGGCCACAAGTAGATTCGATTGCGGTAAGGGTGGCACGATTAAGGTCTGTTCTGAGTGGTAGAGGAAGTTCAAATCCAACCTGTATAATTTTCTCTAGGAAATGGGGTCCTTCAGACGGGTGCCTCTCAGACACCGCTTGATCTGCAAGGCGCCTGTCAAATACAAGCAAATACATAACATTGGGTAAACGTCCAACAGATTTCACCAAGCGAAATATAGCCAATGCTTCGTCTGTGCTTAATCGATCTATGTCATCGATAATGATAAGAAAACGCCGATCTTCCCCCTCAAGAACTTTGGCCAATTTCTGGAAGGTTGCCTCTATAGTGTCACCTTCGCCGAAAAAGCGCTTCGCGAAATTTGTCGTAGCGCTACTGAGCGATGCAAAGCTTCCTGCCGATGTTAATGCAACAGCGGCACCAATTACAGGTCCAGCTTGTAGCAACCCCCGCCCAATTTTTGGAATAAGGTCCTTTACTTTGCCCTTTAATGTATCGCTTAGCAGAGCATTAAGGTTCTGCAGAAATGCGAGGGCGAGAGCTTCTTCACCTCTATACCACCAGCACTTGAACTCGGAGATGGTAAGGTTTTCGCAGTTCGACTGCTCAAGTTGGCTTCTAATGAGGTTCACCGCGCTGCTTTTCCCAGAGCCCCAAGCACCGTTTAGCGCGATAGCTGTGCCTACGGGATTTTTTACTCCAAGAATGCCTTTTGCTATCGACTCTGCAAACGACGTGATTCCGTACTGATCATCGGCTGAAGTCGCGATAGGGCTGTCATTTAAGTATTGGCTGTTCATCTAATCAGTCAGTCCATGGTTGCATAAGCCCAACCTAAAACTAATCAAAAGTTTTGACTAGACACTGAAAGGGGCAGTTGCGGCAATGAACTGAAGCGGCGATGAGCCCTCATCCCCCCAACAACCCATCCAACACCCCCACCCCGCGGCGGATCTGGTCCGGGTCGACGCCGCCGAAGCCGAGGACGAGGCCGCGTTGCTGGATCGGGGCGCTGCAGTAGCGGGACAGGGGGGCGACGATCAGGTTCTTTTCCTTCGCGGCTTCGGTGATGCCGTTTTCGTCGGCGCCGTCGGGCAGGAAGCCGACGGTATGGAAGCCGCTGGAGGCGGGGCGGACGTCGAGGCGGCCCTTGAGGGCGGCGGCGGCGTCGATCAGGGCGTCGTGGCGGGTCTTGTAGGCCTGGCGCATGGCGCGGATATGGTTGGCGAACAGGCCCTCGTTCATGAAATCGGCGACGATGGCCTGTGTCGCGGTCGGTACGCCGCTGAGGAAGTTCGAACTGACGCGGGAAAAGGTGTCGATCAGGCTGGGCGGCGCCAGGATGTAGCCGACGCGCAGGGACGGGAACAGCGACTTGGAGAAGGTGCCGACATAGATCACGCGGTCCTGGGTATCGATGCCTTTCAGCGGTGGCTGCGGGCGGCTGCCGTAATAGAACTCGCCGTCGTAATCATCTTCCACGATGAGGGCGTCCGCCTCCTCCGCCGCGCGCAGGAGAGCGAGGCGGCGCTGCAGCGGCATGACGGGGCCCAGCGGCTGCTGATGCGACGGGGTGACGAAGGCGAGGCGGAAATGCGGCGCCTTGCGCAGCCCGTCCTCGACGCTCAGACCCTGATCGTCGATATCGACCGGGACGGCATTGGCCCCGCTGGCGACGAAGGCGTTGCGTGCGCCGATGGCGCCGGGATTTTCGAACCAGATCGGATCGCCCGGATTCAGCAGCAGCGAGGCGATCTGATAGAAGGCCTGCTGCGCGCCGGCGACGATGAAGATCTGGTCCGGGTCCGACTTGATGCCGCGCGCGGCGTTCAGATGGGTCGCAATGGCCTCGCGCAGCGGCCGGTGGCCGAAGGGATGGCCGTATCCCATCACCTCCTCGCGGTTGCCGCGCCAGTGCCGGGCCGACAGCCGCGCCCAGTGGGCCATCGGGAACAGGTCCAGCGCGGGCAGGGCGGTGATGAAGGCCTTGGACTGGTGCGGCAGCCAGGCGCGCGGGGTGAAGAACCGGTCGGCATGGCGCGCGGCGTGGGAAAGGCGCGGCGCGGCGGGCTCGTCCGACAGGTCCGGGACGGCGGGCGCGGCGGGTCTGTTCTCGGCCAGGGTCGGGCTGACGAAGGTGCCGGCGCCGACCCGGGCCTCCAGCAGGCCTTCGGAGATCAGCCGGTCGATGGCGTCGACGACCGTGGTGCGCGACACGCCGATCTCCTTCGCCAGGATGCGCGTCGCGGGCAGGCGCTCCCCGGGATTGACGCCGCCGGTGAGAAGGATTTCCTTCAGGCTCATATACAATTGCACGCTGATCTTTCGGCTGGATTGCCGGTCGATCCAGACCGAGGATAACAGCGCGCCGCCGGTCGTCTTCATGAATCCTCCCCACAGATTGGACTATAGGACGACCGATAATGGCTCTTCGTTCAAGTCCAATTTTCGCTATCGTTCCCCGCAATCACCCTCCAGCCAGGAAAGTCCGGCCGCGATGAAGATCACCAGCATCGAAACCTTTTCGACGGAATTCGTATGTTTCGTCCGTGTCCGGACCGAGGACGGCGCCGAGGGCTGGGGACAGGTCGCGCCCTATCATGCCGACATCACGGCGGCGGTCGTGCACCGGCAGGTCGCGCCCCATGTCCTGGGCCGGGACGGCGACGATATCGATGCGCTGGTCGATCTGGTGCCGGAAAAGGAGCACAAGTTCCCCGGCTCCTACATCCAGCGGGCGGTCGGCGGGCTGGACACCGCACTGTGGGACCTGAAGGCGAAGCGCGCGGGCAAGCCGGTCTGCGCCCTGATCGGCGGGACGCCGGGCACGGTGCGGGCCTATGCGTCCTCCATGAAGCGGGACATCACCCCGGCGGACGAGGCGGACCGCTTCCTGAGACTGCGCGACAGGTTCGGCTTCGACGCCTTCAAGTTCCGCGTCGGGGCGGAGGTCGGCCACGATGTCGACGAATGGCCCGGCCGGACGGAGGAAATCGTGCCGACGGTGCGCAAGGCGCTGGGCGACGATGCGGCGCTGCTGGTCGACGGCAATTCCGGCTTTTCGCCCGGGCGCGCGATCGAGGTCGGCCACATGCTGCAGGATAACGGCGTCGGCCATTTCGAGGAACCGTGCCCCTACTGGCATTACGACCAGACCAAGCAGGTGACGGACGCGCTCGACATCGACGTCACCGGCGGGGAGCAGGATTGCTCCCTGGTCGACTGGCAGCGGATGATCGACCAGCGCGTGGTCGACATCATCCAGCCCGATGTCTGCTATCTGGGCGGCCTGACCCGGACCCTGCGGGTGGCGGCGATGGCGGAGAAGGCGGGCATTCCCTGCACGCCCCATTGCGCCAACTGGTCCATGGTGACGCTGTTCACCATGCATCTGCTGCGCGCCATTCCGAATGCCGGGAAGTACCTCGAATTCTCCATCGAGGAGGCGGATTACTATCCCTGGCAATACGGCCTGTTCGTCGAAAGCCCCTATGACATCGTCGACGGCCGGGCCACGGTCACAGACCGACCGGGCTGGGGTGTGGAAATCAGCCCCGCCTGGCTCGACAAGGCCGATTACCGGATCAGCGCGCAGGACTGAGCGCCGGGACAGAGCCGGTATTGGCGCAAATCGTGGGGTCAACGACCCGTCCCGGTCGGCGGGATGTGGCAGTATCGGGCATCTCAAACGACCGGAGACGCCCTGATGCTGGACCTGCGCCCCAATTGCGAATTGTGTGATGCCGACCTGCCGCCCGTTGCGGCGGATGCGCGGATCTGCACCTATGAATGCACCTACTGCGCCGGATGTGCGGAGGACGTGCTGCATCATGTCTGCCCGACCTGCGGCGGCAATCTGGTGCCGCGTCCGATCCGCCCCGCGCGTGCCTTGCGGCCGGAGCTGAAACTGGGCCTCGCCAATCATCCCGCCTCGACGCGGCGCCGCCATTCCAAATGGTCGCGGGATCAGATAGACAGCTTCGTGAACGACGTCCGGCACATCCCGCCGGACCAGCGATAGGAGCGGCACATTCCATGGCGAAAGAGCATGAATACACCTGTCAGGTTCAGTGGACGGGCAATCGCGGCGACGGCACGAAGACCTATCGCGGCTATGACCGGACCTGGGACATCGCGACGCCCGGAAAGCCGGTCATTCATTGCTCCAACGATCCGCTTCTGGGCGGCGATCCCGGCCTGCCGAACCCGGAGGACCTGCTGATATCGTCGCTGTCGGCCTGTCACATGCTCTGGTACCTGCACCTGGCGAGCCGCGAGAAGATCGTCGTGCAGTCCTATACCGACACGCCGATCGGCATCGGCGAAAGCGAGCCGTCCGGTGCCGGGCGGTTCCTGCGCGCGATCCTGCGCCCCAGCATCGTGCTGTCGGATATCGGGGATCGGGACCGGGCCGACGCGCTCCATCACGAAATCCATCAATACTGTTTCATCGCGCGGTCGGTGAACTTCCCGGTCAGCTACGAGGCAAGCTATTCCGCCGCATGACGACAGTGTCCGGCTAAAGAAAGGCCCGGCGTGAAAGACGCCGGGCCAGTGCATTGAATCCGGCGGCTCAGACCGCCGGAAGGCCGTGTCCCGCAAGACAACAAGACGCGCCGCCGATGCCCGTCCGGGCCGGTCGGTGCCGCGCCTCCCCCGTGTCCCGAAGAAGCTGGCGCCAAGGGCCGGCCCGCCACCGATTGGAACGAGCCGTCTCTTCAGTTCGGAACGCTATCATTCGCCAAAATTCCGTGTGAAGATGGCCCGTTCGAATTGAAGGTATAAATCTGATGAATGCGCATCTGGATTTCTCCCACCTGGTTGCCTTTGAGGAAGCGGCGGGAACCGGCAGTTTTACACGGGCGGCCCAGTCCCTCGGCATATCCCAGCCGGCCCTTAGCCATCGAATTCGTCTATTGGAAGAACGCGTCGGGCGGAAGCTGTTCCTGCGCCAGCACAAGGGCGTCGTGCTGACGCCGGACGGGGAGGTCCTGTTCGACGCGGTGACGGCGTCGCTGGATCGGATTCGCCGGGTTGTGGACCGCTTCCGGCAGGAGGACGCGCATCAGCGCATCCGGATTTCGCTGGATTTTGCCTTCGGGTCGATGTGGCTGATGCCCCGTTTGACGGTGAACGATCTGCTGCCGGAAAGCATCGATCTGCAGATCAATTCCGCACAACTGAGCCCTGAGCGTCATCTGCGGGACGGCGATGTCGCCTTCGTTCTGGCCTGGCCGGACGATATGCCGGACCACGCCATCCGATTGTTCCCGGAGGCGGTGACGCCGGTCTGCTCACCCCGCTTTCTGGCCGCGCATGAGGGGGCGGGCCGGGCCGAAAGTCTGGTCGACCTGCCGCTGATCCACAATGAGGGGCCGACGCCCGACGCCTGGAGTTCGTGGCGCGACTGGTTCGCTGATCGGGGGGTGGACTGGACGCCGTCGGGCACCCAATCGGCCTTTTCCACCTATCAACTGGTGCTGCAGGCGGCCATGGCTGGGCGCGGCGTTGCCCTGGGGTGGCGCGGTCTCGTCGACGATTATCTTGCCACCGGCCAACTGGTCACGCCGATCCCGTCCTATGCCCGGTCCGGGCGCTACTATTTCGGTGTTCTGTGCCTCGAAGACCCATCGCCCGAAGCACGGCGGTTCCTGGAGACGGTGGCATCGCTGGCCAGTCGCAGAGCCGGCTAGCCCGCCTCGACAGGATGGGGGCGGGCCGGCAGCACCGTTCCTGCGCAGTCCCCGAAGCCGATCCTGTAGCCCGCGCCCGGCGCCCAGCCGCGCAGGGTGATCGTGTCGCCGTCTTCAATGAAGGTGCGTTGGCCGCCACCGTCCAGCGTGATCGGGTCGCGGCCGTTCCAGGTCAGTTCCAGCAGGCTGCCGCAGCTGTCGCGGGTCGGGCCGCTGATCGTGCCGGAGCCGAGCAGATCGCCGGTACGCATGGCGCAGCCGCCGCCGGCATGGTGGGTCAATTGCTGGGCGCTGGACCAGTACATGTGGCGGAAGTTGGTCCGGCTGATCGTCGTTTCCGGCCCGCCCGGCGGGGTCAGCGACGCTGACAGCGCGATATCGATATTGCGGGGATCGGCCTGGCGAAGATAGGGAAGCGGATGCGGGTCCTGGACCGGCCCGTCGACCCGGAACGGCGCGAGCGCGTCGGCGGTCACGATCCAGGGAGAGATCGTCGTCCCGAACACCTTGGCCTGGAAGGGCCCGAGGGGCTGATACTCCCAGACCTGGATGTCCCGCGCGCTCCAGTCGTTCAGCAGGACATAGCCGAAGATCATCGCCTCGGCCTGTTCGGTCGTGACGGGCGTGCCCATGGCGTTCGGGGTGCCGACAACTGCCCCGATCTCCAGCTCGATATCCAGCTTGGCGGTCGGGCCGAAAGTCGGCGCCGCCTGGTCCGGTGCCTTCAATTGGCCACAGGGGCGCCGGATGTCGGTGCCGCTGACCACCACCGTGCTGGCGCGGCCGTTATAGCCGATCGGGATATGAAGCCAGTTCGGCATCAGGGCGTTTTCGGGATCGCGGAACATGGTGCCGACATTGGTCGCGTGTTCGCGGGAGGCATAGAAATCGGTGTATTCGGCAAGGTCGAAGGGCATCCGCAGGGTCACATCCGACAGGGCATGCAGTACCGCCGCGCGGGCGTCGGCGTCGTCGCGCAAATCCGGACAGTCCCGGTCCAGCAGCCCTGACACCGCGCGTCGTGTCGCGCGCCAGACCTCCGGTCCCAGCGCCATGAACGGGTTCAGGGACGGCCCGTCGAACACTCCCGATGGAACGGGCAGCAGGCCGCCGCGGGACAGGGCGCGCAGATCGATCACGCAATCGCCGATGGCCACGCCGGGCCGGGCGCCGCCCTTCGTTTCAAACACACCATAGGGCAGGTTCTGAATCGGAAAGTCGCAATCGGGCCGGTTGGCCGTTTCAATCCAACTTCTGCGGGCGGGATCGTGTGTCTCGTCCAGAACCGGTTTCATCGCGTCGTCGCCTCGTTGCGTCCCAAATCGGCGCGGAGTTTAGGAGGCGTCCGACCGGAGTGAAAGGCCTGAGCGGTATGGTCAGGTGCCGATGGCGACGAGTCGGCGCCCATTGGTCTCCACTATATCAATTCTGGTGTCATAGACGGACGAGACACGCTCTGCCGTGACCACCTCACCCGGCGGACCGTCGGCGACCTTGATGCCCCGCGACAGGACGGCAATCCGGTCGGCCATCACCACCGCAAGGTTCAGGTCGTGCAGTACCGCCAGGACGCCAATTCCTTCTGCAGCCAGTTCGCGGACCGTATGCAGGATCGCTGCCTGATGCGTCAGGTCGAGACTGGCCGTCGGCTCATCCAGAAGCAGGAATCGCGGGTCGCCGTAGGCCGGGCTGGATTCGATCTGAACCAGCGCGCGGGCAAGGGATACGCGCTGGCGCTCGCCGCCGGACAGTTGCGTGATCGGACGGTCGGCCAGGTCCCGTAACCCGCAGCGGGCGATGGCACGTTCGATGATGTCGCCGGCGCCGCGGTCGCCGCTGCGCATCAACAGGCCCATCTCCACAATTTCCGTCACGGTAAAGGCGAAGGGAATGTCGATGCTTTGCCGCATGACCGCGCGCAGGGTCGCCTGCTCCGTCATGCGCAGGGTTGCCACGTCGTGACCGTTCAGGGTCACCGCACCGCGCGAAGGTCGAATGTCACCGGCAAGAACCCCCAGTGCTGTGGATTTTCCGGCGCCGTTCGGGCCGACCAGGGCGACGATCTCGCCGGGCGCCACCTTTATGTCGAAACCTTGCAGAACGCGGTTTCCGCCGCGTTCGACGTCGACGTTGCGCAGTTCCATCATATCGACCGTCTCCATTGGGTGCGCAACAGCAGCCAAAGGAAGAACGGCCCGCCGACCGCGCCCATGACCAGCCCGACCGGCAGTTCCGCGGGTATCACCGCCATGCGGGCAGCCAGATCGGCCAGTACGGTCAGGATGGCGCCGCACAACATGGAGCCGGGGACAACAATCCGGTTGTCTGCGCCAGCGACGATCCGAACCACATGCGGAACGACCAGCCCGACAAAGTTGATCGCCCCGGAAAAGGAAACCGCCACGCCGACCGACAGCGCGACCGACAGGATGATCATCCGTTTCAATCTCCTCACGTTGAGCCCCAGATGGGCGGCCTCGACCTCGCCCAGCATGAACCGGTTCAGGGCGCTGGCCTGGGATGCGATCAGCGCCATCGGAATCAGTACGCATACGGCAATGAGCGGCAGCGCGTCCCATCCGGCGATTGCCAGACTGCCTAGCGTCCAGAAGGTCAGGGTGCGCAATTGCTGATCGTCGGCAATGAAGGACAGGCCGCCGATCCCCGACTGGGCGATTGCGTTGATGGCAATGCCTGCCAGCAGCATCAGCGCGACATCCACCTTTCCGCGCCGGTTGCCGATGGTGACGATGGCCAGGGTTGCGAGGCCCGCGCCGATAAAGGCGGCGCAAGGAATGGCGTAGATCGACATCACCGACATGACCGCCGGGGCGAGGCTGCCGCCCAGTACGATGGCCGTGACCGCACCCAAAGCGGCGCCCGACGAAATGCCGATAAGACCCGGATCGGCCAGCGGGTTGCGGAACAGTACCTGCAGCGCCGCGCCGCTGCCCCCCAGTGCCGCGCCGACCAGTAGACCGAAGACGATGCGCGGCAGGCGGACCTGGGCGATGACCAGATCTGCGCGGCTGTCCCCGCCCAGGAACACGGCCTCCAGCACGCTGATCGGCGGGACGGAATAGGCGCCGATGGAAAGACAGGCGATTCCGGTCACGGCCACAGCAACGGACAGGGCCGCCAGCAGGCTTGCCCGCCGCCGGGCACGCAGACCCGGATCCAGCATTTCGGCCGTCGTCATGCCGGGATCAGGGCGGGCAGGGTCACGGAGAGGGTATCCGGACCATACAGGTGGGTGGCCAGCGCGACCATCGCGTCCGGTGTGCGGGGCCCGAAACCGAGCATCAACAGCCCGTCCATGGAAATCAGACGGCCTTCCCGCGCTGCGCGCAGCGGCCGTATCGGCCCCAGGTCCAAAACGGCGTTCGGTCCGCCCAGGCGCTCGACAGTCTGGTCCATCATCAGGATCACGTCGCAATCGGCGTTCAACGCGCTTTCTGTGGAAATCGGCTTGTAACCCTGAAAGTCGTCAAAAACCAACTCGCCCCCCGCCAGGGAAATGATTCCCTCCGCGGCGGTGTTTCGGCCGGCCGCCATCAATGATCCTTCCCGAAAATCCAGCAGGAACAGGACGCGGGGCTTCCTGGTCTTTCCGGCAATGGCTTCGGTGACCGTATTCGCCCGGATTTCCACGTCGCGTATCAAGGTGCGGCCTTTCTCCGGGACCCCCAGTACATCCGCGATTGTGCGGATCTTCGTGATGACGCCGTCAATGTCGTGGGCTTCTGGCACCATGACGAGGTCCAGCCCGGCGTCGCGCAGGCTGTCCAGGGCATTGGGCGGGCCGGATCCCTCAACGGCGAGCATCAGGCTGGGGTCGAGTGACAGCACGCCTTCGACCGACAGATTGCGCATATAGCCGACCTTGGGCAGTTCCATGGCCGCAGCGGGAAAGAGCGACGTCGTGTCAGCCCCGATCAGACCGGCTTCTTCGCTTAGGAAGTATATCGTCTCCGTTACCGATCCGCCGATCGAGACAATGCGGCTGGTGTCGCGGGCGACGGCAAGTTTGGGCAGCAGGGGGGCGGCGGCCATACCGGCCAGCAGGGCGCGTCGGGACATAGTCATGTTGGGCATGCCTTTCCTATCGGGCTTCCAGGAGTATTTGGGCGTCGGGAATGCCGGCCCGCTGCAGATAGGCCATGGCATCGATCAGACGCTGAACGGGGGCATCGGGTTCGGTCGCCAGCACGACGGGTCGGTCCGGGTCGGCTTCCAGCGCCGACTGCATGGCTGTGCGGGCGGCCGACCAGTCGGGATAGTCGACCTCATCGACTGAATACGCGTTGCCCGCCGCGCGGATGGTTATGGTAAGCGGCGATTCCGGACTGGGCAGGGACAAGCCCGATTCCTCCGTACTGGGCAGGTCCGCCTCGACCGCCAACTGCGCACTGTTCGCCGTCAGCACCATGAAGACGATCAGCATAAACAGAACATCGATCAGCGGTGTCAGATCCGCTCCGAAACGCGGTCCGGAAGCAGCGTCGGGCTGAGACGCACGGATCATTCCGCCGCCTCCGCCAGATGCGTGCCGAAGTGCGCGGACTGGGCAGGCGTGTGCTCGAGGGACAAAGAGAGGATCGTCAGGGCCGAAGCCAATGTGGATATGCGCCGCTCGGTCATCGCCTGGAAAATCCACGCTGCGACCGTTGCGGGCAGGGCGATTGCCATGCCGACGATCGTGGTCAGCAGGGCCTGCCACAATCCATCCGCCAGAAGGGCTGGATGGACCGGGCCGTCATGTCCGGCAATATCGCGAAAGGCGACGGTCATCCCGATCACTGTGCCGAGAAGCCCCAGCATCGGGGCCAGCCCGGCGATCAGGTGCAGCAGACCGACGCCACGGTTGATCGTGCTGCGCTGCTGATCCAGCCAGTGTGAGGCAGCGTCCTCACGTTGTGCCCTGTCGGCATGCACAGGATCCATCAGCACCGCCGCACCGCTGCGCAATGGCTCCGGCAGTCGGCCGATCCCCGCCGTCACAGCGGAGGGGCCATCCCGACGGGCGGTGTCGGCGAGGCCGCGCAGCCGCTGCATGTCGATCCTTTGGGTGCAAATGGCACGGACGGTCTTGTCCAGCACGACTGCCAGCGCGACTACCGAACAAAGGGCCAAGGGAATGCCGACCGGCCCGAGGCGCGTCAGCAGCAGTGACACATCGATCTCCGGAAGTCCCATCATGCGGGGACCTCTTCCCGTTCGGCCTCGATGTCCGCAACCAGCGTCCGCCAATCCTCACTTTCCGGCTGACCGGGTTTGCGGACGCCGAAGAACTGCGTCACGTGGGTGTCGTCGATGTCGTAGAATTCCAGCGCCGTAACGATTCCGTCCACCGTCGGCTTGCGCACGGCATAGGCCGTCATCAGCCGGTCGGACCGAACATGAAGGTTGAAGTCGGGGTCCAGAACATTCTCCCAGTTTTCCATCGGACGGATGTTCGATACCGGTCCGGAATGGATCTGGATGCAGCCCCGGTTGCCGGCAAATACCATGATCGGAAGTTGGCGGGCGGCGGCCTTTTCCAGCGCTGAGCGCAGGGCCGTGACCGGCAGAACCGTCGCGAAGCGGTCCTCCGCCAGTCGCAGCGCCTGAAGCCGGTCCAGCCTGTGTTTGCGCAGCATTCCATGAAAGTCATGGACGTCTTGCAGATTGGCCCATTCGGCCCGAAAGGCGTCCAGATCCACTTCCGATGTGGCGGCATTGGGCTTCGGTTCACCATAGGGTTTGACCTTGATCCCGGGCGTCTGATCGGAGTCACGATGGGCGTCGATAAGGGCGTCAAACCGCTCGGTGTCGCTCTCGTCCAGCAGGTAGACCTTGTGAACGGCCATGCCGGACCGGTCGAAGAACTGCAGGCTGCGCCGTCGTCCGCTGCGGACCGTTTCCTCGACCGCAAAACCATGTGTCCAGAAATTCAGGAACAGCCGCAGATCGATCGTCTCGTTCAGCACCAGGCCGACATGGCCGTCCAGGCTGATATTGCCGAAGACGCCCTTGCGCTCATGAACGACGGTCTCGTTCCGGGTCAGGACCATGACCCGCCCCAGTTCCGGCAGGGCCGCGATCAGATCCTTGAACGGGGCTTTCAGGCGGACGACTTCCTCCCCGCATCGGGCGGCGACCAGTTCTCCCTCACTGGCGCCCAGTTGGGTGGCCGCATCGCGCCCGCGGACCATTGGATTGTCGGCCTTTAGCGCGTTGTAGCGGCTCAACAGGTCGTTGGATTCGAAGATTTCAGGCGTATCGGGCATGGCAGACGGGCTCCTTGAGGCAGGTCGGATCAATCAAGTCGGAAACGGATGGGCACCTGGACCCAGGACGCGACCGCCAGTCCGGATTTCCGGGCCGGCTCGAAATGCCAATCCTCGACGGCCGCACGCGCGGCATCGTCCAGACGGTAGAAACCGGAGGATTGCCAGATTTCGATTCGCTGTGTGTCGCCGCCGGGCGAAACGAGGGCACGCAGGACAACCGTACCCTCCTCGTTTCGTCGTCGGGCGACGGGTGGGTAGGCGGGCGGGGTCGGCGGCACCCTGAAACGCGGCTCGGTTACCAGAACGGGGTCCGCGGCGGGAGCGCCGCCGGCAGCAGCACCGGTTTCGCGCGTCAGAACCGGGACAGGATCCGCGGTGGCGCTCTGGACCGTGTCGGATCGCGCCGACTCAACCGGCCGGGCCGGCGTTTCCGCGATGGCTTTCGCGACTGGTTCCGTCGGTGCTTTTGGTGCGGGCTCGATTGCCGGTTCCGGCCGGGGCGGTTCCGCTGGCTTCGCCATGGGTTGGAAGGGCGGCTTCGCCGGCTTTTCTTCCGTGATCCGAACCGGTTCCAATACCGGCGGCGCAATCGGAACCGTCGTGGTGATCGGCTGCGGGCCGAGGTCGGTGATTTCGACAGGGGCCAGCGTCGGTGATTCCGTCGGAACCGTTGCCGTCATCGGCTGCGGCAGCGGATCGGCCTGCGCAGCCTGGACTGCGGTCGGATGCGGCGAGTGCCTTGGCGGGGCCGGCGGAAGCGTATCCGCGGGATTGCTGACGGCGGCAATCTGAATGGACGTTTTCAGCGCGGTGGACGCGCCCAGGCTGAGCGCGCCCCCGGAATTGCTGGTCGACATGATCGCCCAATGCACCGCCAGGGAGGCGGCCAGGGCCGAGAAGGCCAGGGCGCGCCCGGTTCCATCGGTCCGATCGGAAAGGGCCCGGTCGGATTGATGCAGCCGGACAGGCGCCCTGGAACGTGGTCCAATCATGGTAGCCGCCCGCAACATGCCTACTTGGTCAGGATCAGCTTGTCCTGGCGCGTGCGGCGCAGGCGATAGCGCTCACCACGATGTTCGATCAGGATCTCGCCCTTTTCCTGCAACAGTTCGTCACTGGAAAGCACAGGCGGTTCGGACAGGCGTGTGCCGGCAGATGTCGGTCGGTGCAGGGTCATGTTCGGATCCTTCTCGCTGGTCATGGATGGTCAGAACTGCAGGCTGGCCGTCAGCTTCGCGTTGCGGCCGGTTTCGTTGAGTTCTGACGGGTAGCGCCGGTAGGTATTGTCGAAGATGTTGTCGATCCCGAAATCCACGCGCAGCCCGTCCAGTTGCGGATCGTTCGGCGTGTAGGACACGAACAGGTCATGGACCATTTTCTTGCCGGGATGGGCCGTGCCGGTGCTTGATGTACGGTCCTGGCCGAAGAACAGCATCGACCGCCAGCCGGTCGTCAGACCCAGATCTGCAAAGCGGAGGCCCGCGGTGAGCGTCACAAGGTCTTCCGGGATATCGGCCAGCGCGTCACCCTGGGTCAGGTCATCGCCGCGCATGCGGGTCGCCGACAGGCCGGAAAAGAACATCGGACCTTCATACTGAATTTCCAGCTCCGCCCCGCGAATGCGCGCTTCCGGCACGTTGGAGGTCGTCGTGGTTCCAAACGCGCCGCCCTGGACGGATTGCTCGATGAGGTCTTCGACATCGTTCTGAAACACGGCGCCTTTGATGCGAAGCGCATCGCGCTCCTCCACGACATCATCGAAGCTGAGCGCCGCGCCGACTTCCTTGTTCTTTGCAAATTCCGGGGTCAGATCCGGGTTCGGCACGAAGGTGTTGAAGACGAAGTGTGTACCGCTGACATAAAGCTCCGTCAGGGAGGGGGCGCGGAAGGCCTCGGCGTAAGACCCGAACAGCATCAGCCAGTCAGTGGCCTGATAGGACAGGGCCAGCTTCTTCGAAAGCTTGCTGTCCCCGACATCCCGGTTGCCGGCGGCTTCCTGTTCATAGGTGTCGTAGCGCAGCCCCGGTATGACTGTCAGATCGTCCCAAAGGGTGAACTCCGCCTGGGCGAAATAGCCCTGGGTGATCTGGCTCGCGTTGGGATACTGCCCGCGTGGGGCGTCGTTCCGGACACCTTCCTGATCGTCCTGATACAGCTCGAAGCCATAGGTCAGGGCCAGCTTCGCATCCTCACTCAGGGTCGTGCGGCTGGTATTCGCGACGTCGATCCCCAGCGTGTCCAGTTTGGTCACATCATGCCGGCCGCTGGTCTGGACGATCTCACGAATGAAAGCGTTGTTCGAATAGGCCGTGACCGTCAGGTCCAGCAGGCCCTCCATGTCGTTGTAGCCATAGCGCAGGCTGCCGGATTCCTCACGGGTAACGCGGTCGGCGATGACGGTGCCGTTGGTGTTCGCCGCGGTCGGGATTTCGTGATCGTCCCGAAAGAGCTGAAGATTGAGTTCGACTTCATGCCCCTCATGCTCGACCGATCCCTTCGCCAGTGCGGACCCGATGTCGTCGGCGGAGAAGGGGATGTCCTGACCGTCGCCATCCTCGTAATTGCCCGACGTGTGTCGAGACGCGCTGAACAGCAGGTCGACCCCGTCCAAAGGCGTGCCGAATGCGGTGACGTTGGCACTCTTGTAGGCATTGTTGGACTGGCCACCAATCGAGGTGCGAAGGCCGACTTTTTCTCCAGGCTTCAGCAAATCTGAGGCGTCGATCGTTTCGATCGACAGAACCCCACCCAGCGCGCCGGAACCGTAGAGCATCGAGCTGGGGCCGCGCAGAACGTCGACGCTCTTCAGCAGGGTCGGATCCAGAAACGTCCGTCCACGGTGGCCGGATTGGAAGTTCTTGCGGACGCCGTCGGTGATCACGACGACCCGCTCGTCGCTGAAGCCGCGAATATTGGGCTGCTCGGCCGTGTTTCGGGGGCCGCCGGTCATCTGGACGCCCGGAACGCCTTTCAGGACATCGTCCAGACTTTGCGGCTGTGCCTGCAGGATTGCCTCGCGATCCACGACACTGACCGACGCAGGGGCTTCAATTGCCGACTTCTCGGTCCGTGTTGCGGTCACGGTCATGGCGTCCAGGCTGGTCACGGCGCCCTGGTCGCGGTCGGCATCCTGCGACTGTGCGGCGGTCGCCGTCATTACCAGCATTGCTCCGGCCAGGGCCGTGGTGCTCAAAACTCTCATTCGGGGGGGCGCGGTCGTCGGCTCGGTCATCAAAATCGCTCCAGCGTCTTACGTGCGTTCTTTGCGACGCACTGTTTTCAACGCCTGGCTGGCGAACCCGATAGACGGCGGGGCTGGCTCGGCTTGTCATGCAACTGCGAGTCATTCGCATAAATGCGAGTGGGTTATCCACCTGTTGCGAATGATTGTCAAGTAGCCGCAGTGCCGGTGTGCCGACGGGAAAGTCCGACGACCTCACGAAGCCGGGAAAAATCAGCGCTCTCGGATCGCCTCGTCCTGATAGCGCTGCAGCGGAGACAGCAGAAACTCGATGATCCTGCGTTTTCCGGTCTTGATTTCGACGGTCACGGACATGCCGGGACTGAGCGGCACATCCTTGCCGTCCGCCCGAATGCTGTCCGCGAATAGCGTGACCCGAGTGTCGTAGACCAGACCGAGATTCTCGTCCTCGACCGCATCGGTGGAAACCGTGCGGACCTCCCCGTCCAGCGTGCCGTATTTGGTGAAGTTGAAGGCTTCCAGCTTGATCTCGGCCGCGTCGCCGAAATCGACGAATCCGCGATCCTTGTTCAGAACCTGTGCCCGGGCCTCCAGTTGCACGTCGTCCGGGACGATCACCATCAGCGGTTCCGCGGGTTGAACGACGCCGCCCACCGTGTGGACCGCCAATTGCTGGACGGTGCCGCTGACAGGGGCATGAAGCCGATGCAGGTCTTCCCGCGCCAGGGCCTTGCGCAAGGCAAGGTCGGATTGTTTCAGGTTCTTTCTGGCTTCGGTCAGTTCCGCATAGGCCTCGCGCAGCCGGTCGGCAACCATGCGGTTCTGTTCCTTGACGGCGGCCTCCATGCCGCTTTCCGCCTCCGCAAGACGGTGTCCCTGAATGGTCAGGTTATGACGCGTCTCGATCAGCAGGGTCTTGGCTTCCTGCCAGACCGGCTTCGGCGTGTGTCCCTTCTCCAGCAGCTGCAGAAGGGATGACTCACGCTCTGCCATCAGCGGGATGACGGCGCGCAGTTTCTCCACCTCTGCCTGAATCGCGGCACGGTCGGCGATGCGGCGGCTCAACTCCGCGTCCAGCGAGGCGATCTCGGCCTCGAAAGCGGCCAGGTCACTTTCCAGGCGGCTGGCATGCATGGCGATGATCGCCGGGTCGTCGATGCCGTCCGGCGGGTCATAGCCAGGCGGCAGCCCCCGCAGACCGTTGATATACGCGGTCAGCCGGGCCACTTCTACGGCGGCTTCCATGCGTTCCCGGATCAACTGGTCCTTGTCGACCTCGCTTTCCGTCGGATCAAGCTCGATCAGCAGATCGCCGGCTTCCACATGCTGGCCGTCGCTGACGTGAATGGCACGGACATTACCGATTTCGCGCGGCTGGATCTGTTTCACGCCACCGACCGGGACGATCCGGCCCTGTGCCACCGCCACGATGTCGATCTCGCCGATATAGGCCCAGGCCAGGGCGATGACGAACAGTGCTGCCAGCAGCAATGCCAGCGCCCGGCCGGCCGGGTTGGCTGGCGTTTCCAGGATTTCCAGCGCCGCGGGCAGGAATTCGCGCGCCTCTCCTTCCGGCCGCTTCCGCGCCGGGGGAGGCTTTGCCGCCGGCTTCTGCGGCGCCGCATCGGATCCGTCCGGCGTTCCCGGATTGGCCTGATCCGCGGGGACCTTGGTCGGCGTGATCCGGCCGACCGGCGTGCCGTCATTCGGCGGCATCGGCGATCTCCCCGGATTGGATGCGCCACAAGCGGGCGTATCGGCCGTCGGTCTTCAGCAGTTCCTCGTGGGTTCCGTCCTCGACCAGCTCCCCCTTGTCGATGGTCACGATCCGGTCGGCGGTCCGTACCGTCGACAGACGGTGTGCGATGATCAGGACCGTACGGCCCTCGCAGATCCGGCGCATGTTCTGCTGGATGATGCGTTCGGATTCGTAGTCCAAGGCGCTGGTCGCCTCGTCGAGGATCAGAATTCGTGGATTGGTGACGAGCGCCCGGGCGATCGCAACGCGCTGACGCTGACCGCCGGACAGGTTCGATCCGCGTTCTCCAACCAGGGTATCGTAGCCTTCGGCCAGTTCAGTGATGAAATCGTGCGCGCCGGCCATCTTTGCGGCCTCGACAACGCGTTCCATCGGCATGCCGGGATCGGCCAGTGCAATGTTTTCCCGGATCGACCGGTTGAAGAGCAGGTTTTCCTGCAGCACCACGCCGACCTGTCGCCTCAGCCAGGACGTGTCGACCATTGCCAGGTCGACGCCGTCGACCAGGACACGCCCGCTTTCCGGCACATACATGCGCTGTACCAGCTTGGTCAGGGTCGACTTGCCCGACCCCGACGGACCGACAATGCCGACAATCTGCCCGGCAGGGACGTTCAGGTTGATGCGGCGCAGGACCTCCGGCAGGTCCGGGCGGTATCGGAAGGTGACATTCTCGAAGACGACATTGCCTTCGATATCCTTCAGCGTGGCGCGGTTGGGATTGTATTGCGGTTCGGTCGGGGTGTTCAGGATATCGCCCAGCCGCTCGACGGAAATGCGCGCCTGCTGGAAGTCGTTCCATAGCTGCGCCAGCCGCAGGATCGGTCCGGTAACCCGCCCCGACAGCATGTTGAAGGCAACCAGTTGCCCGACGGTGAGGTCACCCGCAATCACTGCCGTCGCCCCGAAATAGAGGGTCAACGCCATCGTGACCTTGCTGATCAGCTGGGTCGACTGTCCGGCGACATTGCCCAACTGCGCCGTCCTGAAGGCCGATTGTACATACCCTGCCAGTTGCTCTTCCCATCGGCGTTGGGACTGTGGCTCGACGGACAGGGCCTTCATCGTCTCCACGCCGGTCACGCTTTCGACCAGGAACGCCTGGTTCTGGGCGCTGCGCTGGAACTTTTCCTCCAGCCGGGCGCGCAGAACCGGTGTCACGAAGAAGGCCAGCGCAACGTAAAACGGGATAGAGCCCAGCACGATCATCGTCAGCAGCGGGCTGAAATGCCACATGACGGCGAAGAAGACGACCGTGAAGAACAGGTCCATCAGCAGGGTAAGGCCGCTGCCGGTTATGAAGTTGCGAATGCTGTCCAGTTCGCGAACCCGCGCGACGGACTGGCCGACCTGACGGCTTTCGAAATAGCTGAGCGGCAGGGCAAGCAGGTGACGATAGAGCTGACTGCCCAGTTCGACATCGATCCGGTTCGTCGTGTGCGAGAAGATATAGGTCCGCAATATCCCCATGAAGACTTCGAAGACGGACACGACGACAAGGCCGAAGATCAGGACGTCGAGTGTCGTCAGTCCGCGATGGACCAGAACCTTGTCGATAATGACCTGAAAGAACAGCGGCGAGACCAGGCCGAAGACCTGCAGAAAGAAGGACGCGATCAGGACCTCGATAAACAGGCGCTTGTATTTCAGGATCGCTGGGACGAACCAGGAGATGTCGAATTTCGACCCCTTGCCCAGGATCTTGGTCCGTCGGGTGGCCAGAATCAGGCGGCCTGTCCATATCTCCTCGAACTGGGCCTGGTCCAGTGCCCCCATCTTCCCCGTAGTCGGGTCCTGAGCCAGCAGTTTGCCTTCTCGAATGCCGCCGATCAGAATGAAATTGCCGTTCTTCAACTCGGCAATGGCGGGCATCGGCGTGCCATCCAGCTTCTTCCACTGGCTCTTGACGATCCGGGACTTGAGATCGAGGCGTTTGGCCGCGCGTACCAGGGTTTCGGCAGACATGGTCTTGCCGGGTTCGCCGAACTGATGGCGCAATTGTGCCGCGTCGCCCGGCAATTCCAGGAAACGCAACAGCGTAACGAGGCACAACGCGCCGGTATCCACCGGTTCCTGTGTTGCGCCTTCCGCTGCCGGCCCTTCCGCCGCTGCCGTCTCGTCTGTCTCCGGCCCCGCCATACGTCCGCCTAACTACCCGAATTTACTTCTCTTACACGAAATGACCCGAAAGCAACACGTCCTTGCCGGGATTTTGCCTCAGCGGTTTTCGGCTTTTGCGCCGGGCGTTGCCGAATCGTCCCACGGCGTCGAACATGCTAAGGTTGCCGGGGAATGCTATCAGGGTGGAAAGCAATGATTGGACAGGAGGTCCTGCGGCAGGCGGCCGACGAACTGATGGCCCGCGCCGCAATCGAAATTCCGGACGACTATCTGACCGGATTAAAGGCCGCCGCAGACCAGGAGGATGGGGATCTATCCTCTTTCGTACTGAGCGCCATGCTGGAGAACTACGAGGCGGCGAAACAGGATCGCCGCGCCATGTGCGCCGATACCGGCGTACCGCGCTGGTACGTGAAGTTGGGGAACGAGGCGCGCATCGACGGCGGGCCAATCGCGCTGGAGGCGACGCTGCGGGGCGCGACCGCCGACGCGACCCGAAGTGTGCCGTTGCGGCCGAATCGGGTTCATCCGCTCTGGCGAACGGATCACAACAACAATGTCGGTATCGGCGCACCGGAGATCGAATACGCGTTCGAGCCCGAGGGCGACTGGATCGACCTGACCACGGTGCACAAGGGCGGGTTGTTCGGCACCGATTACCGGATGCTGTTTCCCGGCGACGGGATCGAGGGGATCAAGCGGTTCTATCTGGACAGTCTCATTGCTTTCGGGAAACGGGGATTGGCCTGTCAGCCGGCGATTATCGGCATAGGCCTGGGCGGGTCCAAGGACGCGACCATGGTGCTGGGCAAGCAGGCGGCCTGTCTGCGTGTTGTCGGCGATCGCAACCCCGACCCGAAGATTGCCGCGCTGGAGCAGGAATTGATGGATCTTGGCAATTCCATCGGCATGGGCGCGATGGGATTTGTCGGCAAGTCCATGGTTGTCGATTGCCATATCGAGGTCGGCTACTGCCATACCGGCGGCATGCCGATGAGCGTCCATGCATTCTGCCTGTCCTCGCGCCGGGCCTGCGCGCGCATCCACGCCGACGGGCGGATCGAATACCGAACCGACCCGCAATGGTTCACCCCCTACATGCGACGGGAGACGGTCGAATGGCCGCTGGAAGAGCAACGCTCAACCGCCACACGCTGAAGACGCCGGTTGCCACCGACGATCTGCGCGGTCTGGCGCTGGGTGACATCGTCTTTCTGGAGGGGCACGTCTTCACTGGACGGGAGGGCGTCTATAAGCGCGTTCTGGAGGAGGGCCACGGCCTACCGGACGGCCTGTTGCGGAAATCCAATGTCAATTTCCACTGTTCCCCCGCCGCCACGCCGGACGGGAAGGGCGGCTATGAAGTCGGGGCGCTTTCCGGAACGGCGTCCTTTCGGTTCTCGAAATGGCTGGACGATTGGTTCCGGATATCCGGCGTGAAGATCGTGATCGGCAAGGGCGGCATGACGTCTGAAGACTACAAGCGTCACTTCGTCCCGAACGGGGCGATCTATCTGACGACGGTCGGCTACGGAACAGGGGCCTTGCTGGGGCGTGGCGTTCGGTCCGTCGACAGCGTCGACTGGATCGATGAACTGGGCCTTGCGCAGGCGTTGTGGTGCTTCGAGGTCGCGCAGTTCGGCCCCTTCATTGTCGAATCCGACCTGCAGGGAAACAGCCTGTTCGAGCGAGAGAATGCGAAGATTGCCGCCAATCTGGACCGGTTGTACGAGGGCACGCGCCCGCCGGCGCTTCGCCGCTATGGCGAAACCGACGACCGATCCGACGAGGTCATCTGACGGCGGTGCCTGAGCAATGTGCGTGGCGACTGGGCCGGCCAGGGGTCAATGGGACATTGAACTGTCCCAGACCTCCAGCAGCTTGCGACTGTCCGGGTGGCTCCGGCTGAACATTATGAACAACGGGTCGTCGCTGATCGGGGTCGATTTCGCAAAATCCGCGGCTCGCTTCTCTCCCAGAAAATCGACCCTTTCGATGTCTCCGACGATTTCATTGTCTATGTAGATGTCGATGCGCCCGCGCGACAGCATCTTCCAGGCCAGCTCCGAATTGCTGACGATGTGAAGTCTGGCCCCGATTTCGGTCAGTTTCTGGGTGTGTATGTAGGACCGGACACCGACGAAGCTGTAGCCTTCCGCCGCCAGAGCCTCCAGCGTTGTGCCACGAAGCCCCTCCGGAAAGCGTGCCGCTTCGTAGTAGGCGACGGAAAGGTTCGGGCCCAGCGACTTCTCCGAAATCAGGAAATCTTCGGACCGTGCGCCGGTTCTCTGCCACGGAAAGGTCGCGACATACTGACCGGCCTTGGTTGAGGCTGCCGCACGCTGCCACGGCATGAAGTCGTATGCCACCTTGTACCCGGCGTCTTCGAAGACCCTGGTGACGAGGCGCGGGTGAATTCCGTAACCGGTTTCGATTTCCGAGACGAAAGGCGGCCATTCCCCGACGGCAAAGACGACCGTATCGCCGGCGTCTTGTGATCGGATCGGCTGGAGGGCGCCGATCATTGAAAGGGTCAGGGCGACCGCCGCTATCATGGTGCATCGCTTCATCATCTGTTCCTTTCATAGAACGATTGAGCGGATGCCGAGCCCAAAGAGCACTTTGGGGTTGTGTTTCCATTGTATCACAAGCTTTCGGGAAAAAGAACGACGCATGCCGTTCGGGTGCGGGAGAGGGACCCGAGGTTGTTCCGGCAACCGCGATGACAGCCGGGCACAGGCAGGGGAAAAGCCAATATCGCCCGGTGCGCCGGGAAGAAGGCGCGGGAAGCCTGGGCTACTTCCGGAACACGGACGTTCCGCCCGGACTGTCCGATAGCTTTTGAGGTATGCTGCGCCGTCGACGGGGCCAGCGCCTCCGCCCGCCGGATCAGTCCGCGCCGGGCTTCCGGGCGGCTGCCTTTTTGGACGCCGCTTTCTTTGACGCCGTCTTGCCACCTTCCAGCTTTTTCAGCCGGGCTTCCAGGTCCGCGACCTTTGCGGACAGCTTTTCCTGTTCCTCCCGGGCGCGTCGCGCGACATCGGCCATGGCGTCGAATTCGTCCCGGGGCACGACATCCATGTCAGCCAGAATGCGTTCCAGACGCTGGCGGATGGCGGCTTCCGCTTCTTCCTTCACGCCGCCGAGCGCACCCATGGCGCCGCCCGCCATCTTGGCGAAATCGTCGAAGAATTTGCCGGTGGTCTGCATCTTACAGCTCCCGTTTCATGGCTGTGTCCTACCCCTTAGATATTCCTTGCATCCGGGCGGGGCAACGGTTGCGAGCGCAGGTCGCGCAGATTATGAAAGGGCACGGCCAATGTCACGAAAGGTCCGGTCATGATTCTCGTTACCGGCGGCGCCGGGTTCATCGGCTCCAACCTGATTGCAGGGCTCGCAGCACGCGGGCTGGGTCCGATCGCGGTCTGCGACAGGTTCCGCGATGGCGCAAAATGGAAGAATGTCGCGAAGCACCCGATCGTTGCGACCGTCCTTCCGGAAGACCTGTCGGCCTGGCTGGATGAAAACGGCAGCTCGGTGAACTGCGTCTTTCATATGGGCGCCATTTCCGCGACGACGGAAACCGATGTCGACCTGATCCTGGAAACCAATCTCGCCTTGTCGATGCGGCTCTGGTACTGGTGCGCGGAGAACGACGTGCGTCTGATCTATGCGTCCTCCGCGGCGACCTATGGCGACGGAAGCCTGGGCTTCGAGGATGATAACGATCTAAAGGCGCTGACTGCCCTGCGTCCGCTGAATCCCTATGGCTGGTCGAAGAAGCTGTTCGACTGTAACGCTTCACGCCTCGCGGCCCAGGGGGCAGCACCGCTGCAATGGGCTGGATTGAAGTTCTTCAATGTCTATGGCCCGAATGAGTATCACAAGGGTGGCATGCGATCCGTCGCCCATCAGTTGTATGAGCAGGTGCGCGATTCCGGTCGGGCCCGACTGTTCCGCTCCCACCATCCGGATTACGAGGATGGCGGTCAGATGCGGGACTTCGTCTGGGTCGGCGATTGCGTCGACATGATGCTCTGGCTCTATGACAACCCCCATGTGTCCGGGGTTTTCAACTGTGGTTCCGGCAAGGCGCGCAGTTTTCTGGATCTCGCGAACGCGGTCTTTGCTGCCCTGGGCAAGGAGCCGGCTATCGACTGGCTCGACACGCCCGAAGATATCCGCAGGCATTATCAATATTTCACGGAGGCCCGGATGGACCGCATCGCCGCTGCCGGGTACAAGAGCCCCGCGACATCGGTCGAAGACGGCGTCGCCACCTATATCAAGGAATATCTGGCAACCGAAGACCCCTATCGCTGACCCGAACAGGGAAGCGGGGTTCGGTACGCAGGAGTGACAATGGAAAACGGCGTGTGGGTGCACGATCTGGACCCGGTACTGCTTTCGATCGGTCCGTTCGATTTGCGTTGGTATGCCCTGGCATACATTTTCGGCCTGATCGTCGGTTGGCGCTGGGGCATGCGTCTGGCGGAGACCAGCCCGCTGGGCGTCACCCGGGACCACATCGACCGCTTTCTGACCTGGGCGGTGATCGGGGTCATTGTCGGCGGTCGGCTGGGCGCCTTTGCATTCTATGCGCCGCACATGTTCATCGAGCAGCCACTGCAGATTTTCAAGGTCTGGGAGGGCGGCATGTCCTTCCACGGCGGTATTCTGGGGGTCACGGTGGCCATGGTGCTGTTTGCTCGGATGAACAGGATTCCACTGTTCTCGCTGACCGATATCATCGCTACCGTCGCGCCCTTCGGCATCCTGCTGGGGCGCATTGCGAACTTCATCAATGGTGAGCATTGGGGGCGCGTGACCGACCTGTCCTGGGCCATGGCCTTTCCGCGATCCGGCGATCTGCTGCCGCGTCATCCCAGCCAGCTTTATGAGGCGGCGATGGAAGGGGCGATCCTGCTGATCGTCATGATCGTCGTGGTGCGGCGTTTCAATGGCCTGTCGCGGCCCGGGCTGCCGACAGGGGTCTTCCTGATGGGCTATGCCGTCGCCCGCGCCGTGGGGGAGGTCTTCAGGGAGCCGGAAGTGCTGACCAGCGTTCTGCCCTTCGGCACGACATGGGGGCAGTGGCTGTCCCTGCCGATGCTGCTGGGCGGCGCCTGGCTGATCCATCAGGCCATTCACCGCCCGCCGGTGGCGCCGGAGAAGGCGCGTAAGGGGAAATCGGCCGCGTGACCCCGCTGGAGCAGCATCTGCGACGGCGGATCGCCATCGAAGGTCCGCTGACGTTGGCGGATTTCATGGGGGACGCGCTGGGCCATCCGGAGCTTGGATACTATATCACCCGCGATCCGTTCGGCCGCGCCGGGGACTTCACGACGGCGCCTGAAATCTCGCAGATGTTCGGTGAATTGATCGGTCTGTGGTGCGCCGAAATCTGGGCACAGATGGGAACGCCGCGAAAGGTGCACCTGGTCGAGTTCGGTCCAGGGCGCGGTACCCTGATGGCCGACCTTCTGCGCGCGGCGAAGCGCATGCCGGGCTTTCTGGAGGCGGTCCATCTGCATCTGGTGGAAACCAGTCCGATCCTGCGGCAGTCCCAGGCGCGCGCCCTGGAGCGGGCGCCGATGGCCCCGACATGGCACAGCGATATTGCAACCTTGCCAGACGATGCACCGCTGCTGATCGTCGCCAACGAGTTCTTTGACGCCCTGCCGATCCGCCAGGTCCAGAAGACGAAGGAGGGCTGGCGTGAAAGGCTGGTGGCGGTCGATCCCGCCAAGGACCGGTTGGCGCTGATGATTGCACCCGGTCCGGGGCCGATTTCAGGCCTGATCGACCCAGGGTTGGCACAAAGAACAAGGGTTGGCCGGGTCGTGGAACTGGCGCCGTTCGCCTGGCGCATCGCCGGCGATATGGGCGCCCGAATCGCAGCGCAGGGCGGCGCGGCACTGGCTATCGACTATGGATATGAGGGGCCGGCGACCGGCGATACGCTTCAGGCGGTCAAGGCGCACAAACCCTGTTCGATATTCGAGACGCCGGGCGAGGCGGATCTGACGGCTCATGTCGACTTCACTGCCTTGTCGAAAGCGGCCGCATCGGGCGGCTGCCGGGTCAGCCCGACAGCGACACAGGGCGATTTTCTGCGGGCATTGGGGATAGAGATGCGGGCCCAATCGCTGGTGAGTGCGGCGCCGGAGGCAACGGCCCGGCAAATCGAGCAGGCGCGGGACCGCTTGATCGGGGCGGATGGAATGGGCACCTTGTTCAAGGTTGTCGGCCTCGCGGCGAACGACCTCCCGCCGCTGCCAGGATTGGAGCCCGCCTGATGCCGGACCAACCGACATACCTGACCCACCCCGCGCTGGAATCGGACCGCATCGCACATGGGTTTTTCACCAGGCTCGGCGGCGGCAGCACCGGCATCTATGCGGGATTGAACATTGGGATTGGGTCGGCGGACGACCCAATGACAGTGCAGCGCAACCGCGCCTCGGCCATGGTCGCGCTGGGACTGCCGCCGGATGCCTTGAACACCCTCTACCAGGTTCACAGTGCCGATGTCGTCGAAGTGGCCCGCCCACTGGATCCCGAAAACCTGCCCCGGGCGGATGGAATGGTTTCATCGGTACCCGGGCTTGCATTGGGTATCGCGACGGCCGATTGCGCGCCGGTCCTGTTTGCCGATGCGAAGTCCGGCATTGTCGGGGCCTGCCATGCCGGATGGAAGGGCGCGTTGGGCGGTGTGGTGGAAACCACCGTTCTGGCGATGGAAAAACTGGGTGCGGAACGGGCCGATATCGCTGCGGTCCTGGGCCCCTGCATCCATCAGCAATCTTATGAAGTAGGCCCCGAGTTTCGGGAGGCCTTTCTGGACGTCACTTCGGATTTCGACGTCTTCTTTCTGCCGTCGGACAGGGACAGGCATTACCGTTTCGACCTGCCGGGATTTGTTCTGGGACGGCTGGAGGCATCGCAGGTGGCGGAAATCGGTCACGTGGCCGAGGACACCTATTCAGACCCCGACCGCTACTACAGCTATCGTCGGGCGACCCATCTGGAAGAACGCAGCACGGACGGCACGATCGATTACGGCCGGCTGTTGTCCACAATTGCATTGCGGAATTAGGAGAGCGGAAACATGGCCATTCATTTCTCGGTCGAAGAACTGGCGCAGCGTCGGGACATGGCATGCCGCGCCATGGCGGAGAGTGACCTGGACGGCATGCTGATCTTTCTTCAGGAAAGCATGTACTGGCTGACCGGCTATGACACATTCGGGTTCTGCTTCTTCCAGTGCCTCTATCTCGGCGCCGATGGAAAACACTTCCTGCTGACCCGTGCACCGGACCTCCGACAGGCCCAACATACCAGTGTCATTGAAGATATTCAGATCTGGGTCGACCGCGAAGGGGTGAACCCGTGCGAGCAATTGCGCGATCTGCTGGACAGCTATGGCGCCAGGGGCAAGCGGCTGGGAGTCGAATACGAGTCTGCCGGCCTGACGGCCTATCGGGGTAAGCAGCTTGATGCGGCGATGGACGGGTTTGCGACCCTGGTCGAGGCGAACAACCTGATCAGCCGCCTGCGCCTGGTGAAAAGCGAAACGGAACTGGCCTATGTCCGTCGTGCCGGGGAACTGGCCGATGACGCCTACAAAGCAGCAGTCGATGTTACCGCCGCCGGCGTCGACGAGGGGTTGATCCTGTCGCGAATGCAGGGCGCGATCTTCGAAGGCGGCGGCGACTATCCGGGCAATGAGTTCATCATCGGGTCCGACCGCGACGCGCTGCTGTGCCGTTACAAGGCCGGGCGCCGAACCCTGTCCGCGAAGGACCAGATGACCCTGGAATGGGCCGGGGCCTACCGGCATTATCACGCCGCGATGATGAATACCTTCATCGTGGGGGAACCGGACCCTGAGCATGTGGCAATGCATGCGGCGGCGAAGGAAGCGCTGTTGGCCTGTGAGGCGGCGCTGAAACCCGGCAATCGCATGGATGATGTCTTCCAGGCGCATGCCCGTGTGCTGGATGATCACGGATTGCGCGCGCACCGCTTGAACGCCTGTGGCTACGGGATGGGCGCGCGGTACACCCCGTGCTGGATGGACTGGCCGATGTTCTATGAAGGCAACCCGGTGGAACTGGCACCGGACATGTCCTTCTTCATTCACATTATCATCATGAATTCCGACAAGGGACTGGCAATGTGCCTGGGTCGTTCCTCCATCGTTACGCAGAACGGGTCGGAAAGCGTGTCGAAGGCGCCGCTGGACCTGGTGGTCCTGTAAAACGCGCCTTTCCTGTCAGGGGTTCCATCCCTATATGACCGGCAGTTGAGACTGAAGATCGAACCGACCGCCCATGCCCTGGCTGATCCAAATGCTTGCGATCACAATGCTGCTGCTTCTGGCGTTCTGCATTGTTTGATCGATTGCGCATTCTCGCCGTTTTCGCGCTGGCTCTGGTCGTGGCAGCATGCGGACCCGTCCCCAAGCCGTTCAAGACTGCCCCGGGGGCGAAGGATTCAAACCCCCTTTTGGCGATTCCGGACGGATCCGGCGTGACAGTCGCGCCGGTGGAGGGCGCTGCACCGGCCCTGTCCGGTCCGCTCACCGAGGCCATGGTTGCCCAACTTCAGCGCCTGGGTGTTCCCGCGTCGTCCGGTGCGGCCCTAACCCACGGCATCCTGATGGAAGGTGTCGCGGAATGGCGTGACGGTCGGGCCGATGTCCTCTGGGTGCTGACCGACCCGGATGGAGCGGAGGTTGCGACCGTGTCGGCCAATGCCGCGGCGACGCGCAGTGCCTTCGACGATGGCGATCCGTCGCTTGTGAAGATACTCGCGGAACGCGGTGCTGCCCTGGTGGGGGCGTCGCTTGGGACGGAACACGCGATCTCGGCCCTGCCGGAAGGGGCACCGACCGTCGCCGTGGTCGGTGTGGAGGGGGCGCCGGGTGATGGCGACAGGGCCTTGTCGCGCGCCATGGCGGCAGTTCTGAAGGAGGCGGGCGTGCCGCTGGCCGGGACCCCGGAGGATGCGGCTCTGCTTCTGGCGGGGGCGGTGACGCTTGAACCCTTGGGCGACGACCGGGAACTGGTCACGATCCGATG
Source organism: Alphaproteobacteria bacterium (assembly GCA_033344895.1). Classification (NCBI taxonomy): domain Bacteria; kingdom Pseudomonadati; phylum Pseudomonadota; class Alphaproteobacteria; species Alphaproteobacteria bacterium. The sequence goes on along the minus strand of JAWPMN010000001.1, from coordinate 370,053 downwards.
GTGGCTCATGGATGGCGACGGCACTGTCCTGGGCAAGCTGGATCAGGAAAACGTCGTGCCGATGGGCGCGCTGAGCAAGCGATGGGGCGGCGCTGCCTATGACGCCGCGCTGGCCAATGTCGCTGCCGTGCAGGAAATTCTGGACCGCATCGATGAGATCCGTGAGGTGCAGCGTTCCGCCACGGAGCCCAGGCAGAACTGATACCGGCAATCCGTTTACAGAAACGCCGAATCGATTCGTCATGGGGATGGGCGCGGGACTGATCCATCGGAGGTCCTATGGCGAAAACCGAACGGCACGTGCCGGGCAATCTGACCGCGGCGCATATCATTGGTGTTACGGAAGGATCGTCCCAGCCGACCGTCTACTTTCAGGACGTGGACGGGCACATCACGCGCTTTACGCAGCGGCACAAGAATCCCGACAATATCGGATATCATCCTGCCAAGGGGCAGCACCTATTCTTTGGCAACGTTCCGGCGGCCATGTTTCTGAAGTCCGGGGCCGACGGAAAGGCATCGGCCCGGTCCTGGAACAGTGTCGCCCGTGAACTTCAGGAGAAGAACTGGAAGGCGCCTGGTGGCGGCGGCAAGAAAGCCCTGTTCGAAGTGGTTGCCGTGGATGGTGGTGGCGCCAGCCTGCACCGCTCGCGCGCCGCCTTTCGGGAATTGACCGATATCGCGGAGAAGAAAGAATTTTTCGCCCAGCTTCAGGGACCGAATGTCTACAAGGCGATGGATCCGAAGACGCACGAATTCTATTTCACGGCGACGCCGCTGCAGACGAACGCATAGTCGCGAATTGGCCAGCCCGATTTGTACAATACGGCCCTTGTAGTCGGGTGCGGACGAGGACATGGTCGCGTCGTTCGCGCTGAACAATAAGATCGAAAGCTGCCGCCATGACATCGAAACGGACCAAGGAACCCTGGATGGACGCCGCTGAATTCGGCAAATCGCTGCCGAAGGGACTGGGCATCAATCTGCTTGTGAAACATGTCGAGGCCTCCGTCGGTTTTGCGAAGCATGTCTTCGGTGCGGAAAGCGTCTATGACGACGAGGATTTTGCCTTCATGCGGGAACCGGTCAGTGGCGCGACGTGGATCCTGCATGCCGACCACAGCTACAGCGACCATCGCCTGTCGGGTCTCGTCCGATCGGTACAGGGGCGCGGTGTCGGGGCGGAGTTCCGTCTCTATGGCGTTGACCCCGATCAGGCCGAGGCCAGGGCGCGCGAATGGGGATATCAGATGCTGGAAGGCACGATCGACAAGCCGCACGGCCTGAGGGAATGCTACATATTCGATCCCGACTGGTATCTCTGGGTTCCCAGTGTCCCGGTGAAAGACTCCTGATCAGAAAAGATCGTCCCTCACTTCGGCGGTGACGAAGATATAGGCGCGGTCGTGCGGCGTCGGCCCTCGTGGTTCCGCTCCATGGATTGCGTCCGGTCTGTTCGGAAAGACGACCAATGTGTTCGCCGCATAGGGGATCGTGACGGCGGCGGAAACGTCTTGATCTGAAAAGGCGAAGACATCCAGGCGTTCCGGCCGGTTCCGGAACCGGAACAGTGTCAGGCCGCCACCGTCGGAATCGTCATCGGGGGAGCGCAGGTAATAGAGCGCGGAAAACAGGCGATTGCCGCTGTCCAGGTGCGGGCCGCGATGGCTTGCAGGGCTCGCGGGGTTGGGCGATATCGTTTCCAGTCGCGCATCGCACAGCACCGGGTGACTGTCATGGTCGTCCCTGCCATGCAGGCCATAGGCTTCGGGATCGTCCGGCGGATCGGGTAGGTGGTCCGGCCAGTGACCGTTGAACCGCGTCCGAACCTGCTGTGTGGTCCCGCCTCCGGTATGGCGTTCGGCAAAGGCTCGCCAGGCTGGGTCGAAAAAGTCCAGTTCACACATCATCCACGCCGGCACCACGGATCGCGTGGCCGGCCGGAATGATCCCTGATTTCGGCCCGGGCGGGTTTCGATCAGTCTCGCGCATAGGTCCGGCGGCAACGCCGCGTTTACCACCGCATGCGGGAACGGGTCGGTCCGGATGTCAGAAGGCCGCAGCCGGTCGAAGATCGTGGGGCCCATCCGGTCACTCCCTTTGCGAGTGACCGCATCCTACCCTCCTGCTATCGGTGTGCCAAGCTGGCCGGCTCTAACCCCGCATGCGTTCCGCCTTCGGATCGAACAGCGGCTCGGGCAGGATCGTCGCGGGCAGCATCTCTCCGAAAACCTCGATCCGAAAGGTGCCGTCGTCGGTATCCTCGGCCTGATCGGCTGGGACATACCCCATGGCGACGGAACGGTCGGCATGATGCGCGTACATGCCGGACGTGACATAGCCGACGATTTTGCCATCGCGATAGATCGGCTCGTTCCCCATCACGTCGATCTCCCTTGCGGCGACATCGAAGGTGACGAGCCGTTTGGTCGGGCCGTCGGCCTTTTCGCGGGCGGCGGCTTCGCGGCCGATAAAGTCGTTCTTGGTCAGGTCTATGAAACGTCCCATTCCGGCTGCGAAGGGGCCATAGATCGGCCGATACTCGGTCGCCCAGGACCCGAAGCCCTTCTCCAGGCTCATGGATCGCATGGCGCGCGACCCGAACAGCTTGATGCCGTGTGCGGCGCCAGCCTTGAGAATATCGTCAAAAAGGCGGCCCTGAAACTCCGGCTTCACCCACATCTCATAGCCGAGATCGCCGGTGAAGCTGACCCGGCCGACCAGCGCAGGGACCATGCCGAGATCCATGGCGCGGAAATCCAGGAACTTGAAGGCCCCGCCGGAGACGTCCTGATCGGTCAGCGCGGCCAATACCTCACGGGATTTTGGACCGGCTATGGTCAGTCCGACCAGACCCAAACCATGCGCCTTGATCGTAACGCTGCCGTCCTCCGGCAGATGCCGTTCGAACCAGCGCATATGGTACATCTCGCCCGCGCCGGATCCGAAAATGAAGAAGCGTTCCTCGGCCAATTTCCCGACGGTAAAATCGCCGATGACCTTGCCCTTTTCGTTCAGCATCGGCGACAGGGTCAGGCGCCCGGTGCGGGGAATCTTGTTCGCCATGACATGGGACAGCCAGCTTTCCGCGCCCGGTCCCGTGACCTCGTATTTCGCGAAGGAGGAAATGTCGGCCATGCCGACGCCGCCGCGCACCGCCTTGCACTCCTCCTTGATCGGATCAAAGGCGTTGGACCGCAGGAAGGTGATGTTTTCCACCGGTTCCACGCCTTCCGGGGCGTACCAGAGAGCCTGTTCCATGCCATAGGCGACGCCAAAGACGGCATTGGCGGCTTTCTGTCGCTCATAGATCGGTGTCGTGCGCAGCGGCCGTGCCGCCGGCAGTTCCTCATTGGGGAAGCGGACCTTGAAGCGGCGCGAATAGTTCTCGCGGACCTTGGCGTTGGTGTAGGCCATGGTCGTCCAGTCGCCGAAGCGGGCAACGTCCATGCCCCAGATATCGAAGCCCGGATCGCCGCCGGTCATCCAGTTGGCCAGCGCCAGACCGACCCCGCCACCCTGACTGAACCCGGCCATCACGCCGCAGGCGCACCAGTAGTTTTTCAGGCCGCGCACCGGGCCGACCAGCGGATTGCCATCGGGCGCGAAAGTGAACGGACCATTGATGATCTGCTTGATGCCGGTGCGCTGGAACGGCGGGAAGTGACGGAAGCCGACTTCCAGCGACGGCGCGATCCGGTCGATGTCTTCCTGCAGAAGCTCGTGGCCGAAATCCCACGGCGTTTCCTTCGGCGACCACGGGACGCAGGCCTTTTCATAGGTCCCCATCAGCATGCCCTTGCGCTCCTGGCGCATATAGATCTCGCCATCCGGATCGACGACATGCAGGACTTCCTTTCCGGTCGACCGGTTGATTTCCTCGACCTCGGGCATGTCCTCGGTGATCAGATACATGTGCTCCATCGCCAGGACCGGCAGTTCCAGTCCGACCATGCGGCCGACCTCACGTGCCCACAGACCGCCGGCATTGACGACATGCTCGGCCTGAATGGTTCCCTGTTCGGTCACCACGGTCCAGGAACCGTCCGGATTCTGCTGCAGGTCCGTGACCCGGTTTCGCAGATAGATTTCCGCGCCCTGGACCTTCGCCGCCTTGGCATAGGCGTGGGTCGTGCCGGAGGGATCCAGATGACCGTGCATCGGCGTCCACAGCGCGCCCAGGAACTCCTTCGGGTCCATGATCGGCAGGATCTTCTCGGCCTCTTCGGGTGTCATAAGCTGGGTTTCGATGCCCAGCAGCTTTTCCTGCGACTGCATGACCTTCAGCAGTTCCATCCGTTCCGGCGTCGCCGCCAGGAAAACCCCCTCGGTCAGATGGAAACCCGTCGACTGGCCGGAGATTTCCTCGATCTCCTTGTAAAGGTCGATCGTGTAGGACTGCAGCTTGGCGACCTGCGGGTCGCCATTGATGGTGTGAAAGCCGCCCGCCGCATGCCAGGTGGAGCCGGAGGTCAGTTCGGACCGTTCGATCAGGACCACGTCCTTCCAGCCCATTTTCGTCAGGTGATAGAGAACGGAACACCCGACGACACCCCCGCCGATCACGACGGCCTGCGCATGCGATTTCATGAAACAACCTTCCGACAATATTGGTCGACCGCGATCCGGCCTGTTTCGACACATGCCGCAGACCCGCCTGGGGCGAACATCGGTCAGCGACGCGAATTATCTCAATTCTGCCAACAGTGTCGGATTCGGGAAAGTTTGTCCCGGGGGAGGGGCTGGGGGTATGGCAAGGGGTATGGCAGGGGATATGGCTGGCGCGCGATCCCGGCGGTCCTTGCCGCTGGGGGCGGTCCGGTTCGCCGGGATCGCTTCGCCATCCGGATCAGGCTGCCAGCGGCAATCCTACCGCCGGTCCCGCGGGAATTATGCCGCTGGGATTGATGGCCTTCACCGAATAGTAGCCTGCCTTGATGTGGTCGAGATTGACCGTGTCGCGTACCGCGGGCAGTGCGGCGATACGGGTCGTGTAATCCGACAGGTGACGGTAATCCGAGAGACGGCGGAGATTGCATTTGAACAGACCAAAATAGGCCGCGTCGAACCGGGCCAGGGTCACGAACAGCCGGATGTCGGATTCCGTGAACCGGTCCCCCATGAGATAACGCCGTCCGTCCGACAGCCGGTCCTCCAGAATGTCGAGCATCGCAAAGACCTCCCGGACGGCCTCGTCGTATGCCTTCTGGCTGGAAGCAAAGCCCGCCCGGTAGACGCCGTTGTTGAGTGAGGCGTAGAGCGATGCGTTGAGCGTATCGATATCGGCGCGCAGATCGGCGGGATAGAGATCAACCGCGCCCTCGGCGAGGGCGCCGAACCCGCTGTTGAGCATTCGCAGGATATCCGCGGATTCATTGTTCACGATCGTCCGCCGCTGCCTGTCCCAAAGGACCGGGACAGTCGCCCGACCCGTATAGTTCGGATCCGCGTTCGTATAGACCTGATGCAGATGCCCCGCGCCTGAGTAGGGGTCTGTTTCGGCACCAGGAAATCCACCGAAGGCCCATCCCTGATCTGTCAGTACAGGCGACAGAACCGTGACGCCGATGGCGTTGCGAAGCCCCTTCATGGCCCGTGCGATCAGGGTTCGGGATGCCCAGGGGCAGATCAGCGCAACATAAAGATGATAGCGTCCTGCCTCTGCCGCGAAGCCCCCCTCACCAGTCGGGCCCCGGGAACCGTCCGGTGTGACCCAGTGGCGGAAGGCGGATTCCTGCCTCAGGAAACGTCCATCCGCGTCCTTGCCCTGGATCGGCTGCCATTGTGCGACCCATTTTCCATTTCTCAGCATTCTCTTTCTCCCGTGTGAATGTCGCGTTCGAACGTCGGCGGTCAGTCGGAATAGGGCAGCGCCGTGAGAGGCGCCGGACGGGGCAGTGCAAACGCGCCGGCGCCGATGAGGGCCTGCACGATGAGGGCGATCGTCCAGAAGACCGGAAACTCCCATCCGCCGCCTTCATTGCTGAACAGCCAGCCATTGCCGGCATGGGCGAACAGCGCGGCGCCCAGGGGGATCGGGGCGAGGGCGAGTGAGAACCACCGCGTGAGAACGCCGGCAATCAACGCACCGCCACCGACCAGTTCGAGTACGATGGTGAGGTAGGCAAGCGCTGCAGGCAGTCCGAGCGATTCGAAGTATCCGGCCGCGCCGGCCGGTGTGAAAACGAGCAGTTTCAGGAGCCCATGGGCCAGAAACATCGACCCGAGGGATACCCGCAGAATCAGGGCGGCATAGGCGCCGGGCTTTGCATCAATCATCTCAACTCTCCTTGTTGTCGGGCCGCGAACAGGGCGGCCGGGCTGACGATTTCGAATGAGGAGAGGATTGCTGTTTCCAAAAAATTGATAAATAGTTATGATATTAAAACACTGTCAAAAAAATGGATACAGATGGATCCCTTGCAGGAAATCCGCACTTTCATTGCCGTCGTCGAGGCAGGGTCCTTCACCGCCGCGGCGGAACGGCTGGGTCTCTCCAAGGCAGTCGCCAGCAAGCAGGTACTGCGGCTGGAGGAACGTCTCGGTGTTCGGCTGCTGAACCGGACAACCCGTGCGGTTTCCCCGACGGAGCTTGGGCGTGCCTATTACGACCGGGCCGGGGGCATCGTCGAAGATATGGACATGCTCGACGAGACGATGCGCGATCGTCATGCGGAACCACGGGGGAAGCTGGTTGTTACCGCCCCGATGACGTTCGGGGAAATGCACCTGACCGACGCGGTCGCACGTTTCCTTGCGGCCCATTCCGGGGTCAGCATTGACCTGCGTCTGACTGACCGTTTCGTCAGCATTGCGGATGAGGGGGTCGACCTCGCCATCCGCATTTCCAATCTGCCGGATTCCGCCATGGTGGCGCGAAAACTGGGGGTGTCGTCGGTCATACCCTGCGCCGCGCCGAGCTATCTTGCGCAGCGGGAAGCGCCCTTGAGCCCAACCGATCTGTCCGGCCATGACTGCATCGTCGACAGCAATCACCGGGACGGCCGGGATTGGATATTCGACATCGGCGGCGCGAGGGAGACAATCCGCGTGAACGGTCGGTTCCGGGTCAACAGCGCCCGGGCGGTGCGGTCCATGGTGCGCCGGGGGCTCGGAATCGGACTGATCCCATCCTATGCAGTTGCAGACGATCTACGGGCGGGACGGCTGATCCGACTGTTGCCGGACTGCGCCGTGCAGGAACTCGGCATCTACGCGCTTTACCTCCACAATCGCCTGCTGGCCGGCAAGGTGCGAAGCTTCATCGATTTTCTGGTCGCCGATCTCGACGGCGGTCTGGCCTGGCGCGTGGAATAGCGCGGGGTTCGGTGCTGCAGGTCGGTATTCGTCGCATCGTGGACAGTTCGGTCCAGTTTCTGACGCTTTCTGCATTGTCGATTGTTGCGGGTCGGCTTCAAACTCCGTTCAGAAATTGAAGCTGCGCCTCGGTCCCGGGGCTTACGGAGTGCTGTCGAATGCCGGATGACCGTCTGATCCTTGGATCCAATCGCAAGATCGATCCCTATCGCCGCCGCATCGCACAGGGCGCTTTCCTGCCGGATGGCACACCGAACGAGAACGACCGGGTGGAGATCGGTCCGACCGACCTCGCCTTCGAGGAATGGGCCGCGCTGGGCCTGACGCTGCCGAACCTGCCGCGCATGCGTGAATACCGGCTGAAGCGATTGGTGGATCACGTCAATGCGCGCGGCTATGCCGGTGTCCTGATGTTCGACCCGCTGAACATCCGCTATGCGACCGACAGCACGAACATGCAGCTATGGGTCACGCACAACATGTGCCGTGCCTGTCTGGTTCTGGCCGACGGCTATATGGTGCTCTGGGACTTTCATTCCTGCGATCACCTTTCGGCACATTTGCCGCTGGTGAAGGAGGTCCGGCACGGTGCCGACGTTTTCTACTTCGACGCCGGTGATCGTGGCGAAGAGCGGGCGAAGAAATTCGCCGCTGAGTTCGAGGATCTGGTCAGAACCCATGCCGGTGAAAATAAGCGCATCGCCGTCGACAAGGCCGAACTGGCCATGATCTGGGCCCTGGAGGAACGGGGCTTCGAACTGAAACTGGGACAGGAACTGACCGAGCATGCCCGCAAGGTCAAAAGTCCGGACGAACTCAACGCCATGCGCTGCGCCGTCGCGTCCTGCGAGTCGGCGATGCGGTCCATGCAGGACATGGTGCGGCCGGGCATGACCGAAGTCGAAGCCTGGGCCGAACTGAACCGCGCCAGCCATATCCGTGGTGGCGAATGGATCGAAACGCGCATTCTGTCTTCGGGGCCGCGCACGAATCCCTGGTTCCAGGAATGCGGTCCGCGCGTGATGCAGGAGGGCGATATCCTGGCCTATGACACCGACATGATCGGCCCGTATGGCTTCTGCGCCGACCTGTCACGGACCTTCAAGATCGGTGGCGGAAAGCCCACCGACAACGAGCGCGAAGCCTATCAGATCGGTTATGAACACATCATGACGAACCGCGAGTTGATCAAGCCGGGTGTCAGTTTCCAGGAACTGATGGAGGGCGGGCATCGTCTGCCGGAAGCCTACAGAGACCTGCGCTACGGGGTGAAGTTCCACGGCGTCGGCCTGTGTGACGAATATCCCGCGATCTTCTATCCGGAGGATTGGGAGGCCGTCGGTTACGCCGGCGAGCTTGAGCCGGGCATGTGCCTGTGTGTCGAAGTCTATGCCGGGAAGGTAGGCGGGGGCGTCGGCATCAAGCTGGAGGACCAGGTCGTCGTGACCGAAACGGGTTTCGAGAACCTGACAAGCTATCCGTTCGAAAGCGGTCTGCTCTAGCTCCCCGGTGCGGCGTCGCCGAGGTCGAAATCCGGATCGCTCGTCTCCCGCTTTCCAGCCTCGCCCTCCAGTTCGTCCAGGATGCGCGGGATGTCGGCCGCGCCGTATTCCAGATAGAATTTCCCGCCCGGGGCTATCCGCATGGCGGGGCCGCGCAGGCATCGGTTCAGGCAGTGAACGCGTTCCACGGCGACGGCCAGATTGCGCTCTGCGATACCCTGTTCGAGTAGCCGGACAAGTTGTTCCGATTCTCTGTCGCCGCCGCAGGAGGGCTTGTTGCTGCCGACCGGATTGACGCAGACCAGGAGCCTCAGTTCGCCTTCCGTCATGTCAGCCCGCCGGCCGCAACCCACCAGCCGTCGCGGGCAACCCTGTCCGCGGCCAGTCTTGCCTTTTCCGGCGTTTCATAGAGTCCGAAGCAAGTCGCGCCGCTGCCGGACATGCGATAGAGCAGCGTTCCCGGCGCGTCGCGTAATGCGGAGAGTACTTCCCGAATTTCCGGGCAGACGGCAACCGCGGCCTCGGTCAGGTCGTTGCGTTCCCGGGCGAGGGCACGGGCCAGCGCATGGGCCGAATGCCCGGGCATCATCGGCATTCCGGGGGTCGAGAACTGTCCGCTGCGGGCCTTGAAAACTGCCGGTGTGGGGCAGGGAAGCCCCGGATTGGCCAACAGGATTCCAGCCTTGGGGAAGGGGGGCAGGACCCCCAGTTTCTCACCGATCCCGGACATGTGGCGGGGGCGCCGCTCCAGGCAGACCGGCACGTCCGCGCCGAGATTCAGGGCGATCTCCGACAGGACCGTCCGGGATGGCGAAACATCCCATAATCGGCACAGAAGTCGCAGCGTTGCCGCGGCGTCGGAGGAGCCCCCGCCGATGCCGCCCGCCGATGGCAGCGCCTTTGTCAGCCGGATTGCCGCGCCGGAGTCGACGCCGGTTGCCGTGGCCAGAGCCCTTGCGGCCCGAAGGACCAGATTACTGTCATCCGTCGGCACGCCGTCCGCATGCGGGCCATCGACCGAGAGGGACAGCGCTTCCGCCGCACCGACCGATACGGTATCTCCGAAATCGGTGAAGGCGACGATGCTGTCCAGCAGGTGATAGCCATCGGCACGGCGTCCCGTGATGCGAAGGGACAGATTGACCTTGGCCGGGGCGAGTTCCTCTAGAACGGTCGCGTCCATGGCCGGGGTGCTTTGCCTCAGTTGTTGCCGGATGCGGCCTCGACCGCGTCCAGGCCTTCTTCCAGCTTGCGCTCGATGGTCGCGCGCAGGTCGTCATCAGGCTCCAGGCTGAGCGCGTGGCGCCACTGATAGGTTGCCTCCAGCTTGCGCCCGACCTTCCAATAGGCGTCGCCAAGGTGGTCATTGATCACTGGTTCCGAGGGGCGCAGTTGAACGGCGCGTTCCAGCTGGATCACGGCATCCTCATACTCGCCCAGGCGATAATGGGCCCAGCCCAGACTGTCGACGATGTTGCCGTCATTCTGGCGCTGCGAGACGGCCGTCCGGATCATGTCCATGCCTTCTTCGATATTGATGCCCTGGTCGATCCAGCTGTAGCCGAGATAATTCAGCACATAGGGATCGTCGGGTTTCAGCTCCAGCGACTTGCGGAAATCGGCTTCCGCCTCCGGCCAGCGCTGAGTGCGTTCCAGCGTGATGCCGCGGAAATAGAACAGCCGCCAATGCTGATCGTTCACCTGGTCGATCCGTTCGACGGCACGGTCGTAGTAATCGGTACCCTCGGCGAAGCGTTCCCGCGCGCGCATCAGGTAGCCAAGCCGGTCCAGTGCATCGATGTCTTCCGGCCGTTCCTTCGCCATGGCTTCCAGGTGCTCGATCGCTTCCTCATCCCGCTTCAGCGAAATCAGATTGTCAGCGATCTGCATGCGTGCATCCCAATCGAAGGCGGAGTCCTCACGAACCTCGCTGAGGGCGACGATGGCGGCGTCATGGCGCTGCAGGCGTTCGAGAATGGCCGCGGTCACCATCCGGCCCAGATCGTTCTGGGGGTCCAGGAACACGCCGAGCCGGGCATAGCGCAGTGCGATCAACGGGGCCTGATCGCGCACCTGACGTGCCAGATCGACAAAGGCCTCCGCGGCACCGGCCTTCGGGCCGGGCACGATCGGCGCCAGGGCGCCTTCGGACTCCAGGGAAGCGATGTCTTCTTCGATATAGGTGACGCCGGGATTCAGGGCGTCATAGCCGCGCAGCAGATCCTCCGCCGCCTCGCTTTCGCCCAGGCCCAATTTCGCACGGGCCATGGCGCGCACGACGCCGATCGGTACGGATTCCAGGTTGTCGGTTTGACCTGCCAGCAGGGCTTCGGCTTCGGCATGTCGGTCGGCGGCCATAAAGATCAGGGCGGCGTGAAAATCATGCAGCCCCTGTGCCTGTGATTCCGTGCGCAGCGCCTCCAGCGACTCGATGGCGGCGTCGGTGTCGCCTCGACCGAATTCGGCCCAGGCGGCAAGGATAGGGGACGAGAAGCGGGCCAAGGCGATACGGCGCGCCGGTTTCAGGATCTTGACCGCCCGTTCCCATTCGTCGTTGCGCATCGCGACGGCGGCCAGCGTCAGCGCCGCGATGTCGACCTCACTGGGGTAGACAATGATCTGGGGGCGGGCCAGTTGTGCGGCGCGCTCGATCCGTCCTGCATGCAGGTTGGCCAGCATGCCGCGGCGTTGAAGGAGAGGGTCGTCGGGCTCGGCCTCCAGAACGCGGTCCAGAAGATCCGCCGCATGCTGAAAGTCATACACGGCCTCCGCGTGGCCGGCCGCCATGTAGGCGCCGAAGACCGTGTTTTCCTGCGAGGCCGTGCCAATCTGGACCTCGCCGCTCGCGCGGTCGGCCTGGGCGCTGGGCATAGCGATCGGCAGGACAGCGAGCAGCGCGGCCATTACGACCTTTCCAAGGCTGCCTGTCGCGCCGTGTCGCACCGCATCTCGCTGAAATCTGGTCATGTTCCACCCATTGCCTGTCACGTTTTCGACGATTGGTTCCAAGATAGAGGCTTACATCGCCTCGCGCCACCGCCGCCGCGTACGATTTTTTTGCAATAGGTCTTCGCTAAACGCCCCGACTCGTAGTGAACTGGTCACAGCCGGGGCTAGTACGGAGGCACGGCATTGGGTAAACCTGTAACAGGGCAGGTCCGGTACCGTCTTCGCGCGGAAGACGGAGGGGGGCTTCCCAAATGAGATGCGGGTCGAGGCTCGCGGATTGTTGGGTATGAAGAGAGCGCGCTTCCTGCGAGTTGCCGCACTGTGTGCGGTTGCCTGCTTCAGCGGGGCCATAGACGTGCGCGCGAATTCTCTGGAAGCCCTGATTTCCGAGACCGTTGAATCCCATGACAGGCTTCTGGCCGGTCAGGCCCAGGTGACAGCGGCCCGCGAGAGATCCCAAGAAGCCCTGGGCGTCTGGTATCCGGCCCTGGACGTGACCGCCAATGTCGAGCGCTACCGGCTTGAGCGAACCAACACCAATACGGTGATTGCGCCGGCGCAGGAACTCACCGCGACGATCACCCAGCTTCTCTGGGATTTCGGCGGGGCGAATGCGACGGTAGAGCGCGCGCGCCTTCAACTGGTTCAGTCCGAGATCGCCCTTGTTCAGACACGGCAGACCCTGATCGCGGAGGCGCTGACTGCCTACATCAATCTGCTGCGCAGTGCGGAAGTGGTGCTGTTTGCGCGGCGGTCCGAAGAGAATATCCGCCGTCAGACCGGTCTGGAAGAGGCGCGGATTGAAGCCGGATCCGGTCTGTCGACCGACCTTCTGCAGGCCAAGACACAACTGGCGGGCGCTCAGGCCCGGCGCGTCGATGCGGAAGGGGCGTATGAACTGGCCCTGAACCGCTATCGATCCGTATTCGGCGACGTGCCGGAAGATATTGGCGCGCTGCCCGGATTGAAGGTCGATCATTCCAGTTTGCCCGACACGCTGGAACACGCATTGGACCTGGCCTTCAAGGGCAACCCGGAACTGCGCCTGACAGCCATTGACGTTTCCCTGTCTCAGCAGGACCGCATCAGCGCCCGTAGTGACAGTTTTGCCCCGACTTTCGAAGTCGTCGGCGAGCGCACCATGACCAAGAACGACGGCGGCACGATCGGACGCCGACTGGAATCGTCCATCAAGCTGGAGATGAACTTCCCTTTCAATCTCGGGTTCACGTCCATCAATACCCTGCGGGCTGCGCAATCCGATGTCGTCGCGGCGACCCGAACCATGGGTGACCTGAAGCGGCAGGTCGAGGAACGCGTACGGAATGCCTGGAAACAGTTGGAGACCGCGCGGCAGCGATCCGGATATCTGTTTGATCAGGCCGGGATTGCGCGGGCCTTTCTGGAAGTGGCGATCCAGGAGCGGCAGTTGGGGCAGCGGTCGCTGATCGATGTCCTTTCCGGGGAAACGTCGCTGATCAACGCCCAGAGCGATGCCATCGCGGCGGAAGCCGAGGTTCAACTGGCCCTGGTCGAATTGCTCGCCGCTTCCGGTTCGCTCGACTATGGCGTCATCGAAACCGTTCCGCGTCCGGATCGTAGTGAGATGCTGGCGCCCATTGCCGGGTTGTTCGGTGGCGCGCCCGATCCTTCGATGCAGCTTCTGGGGCCGGATTCCGACCTCGGAACGCAGCTCGACCCATCGGCCCTGATCCAGGACGGTGAGAGTTCGGGCGGTGTCTTCACGCCGCCGCCGTCCGGAGCCAGCCCGACACCCGGCGCCTCGCCAACGCCTCCTTCCGGCGAAACCGCGCCGTCGGAACCGCCCCTTTCCACCCTGACACCGGATGCCCCTATCCTGGAAACAGCCCCTGCCGAACCAGGAGCCACAGAGCCGGGAACCGCGGAACCGGCGCCCGCCGAAAGTCAGCCCTTCCTTGACGCTCTGGAATCCCCGCCCAGCTTCGATACCCTGCCGCGACCGGAGCCGCCGGATCAGCCTGTCCGCGACGAGGGGCCCGCCGCGTCGGCACCGCAGGAAGACCCCGCCGCCGAGGAACCGTCCGAACCGACGCCTCCTTCCGGGCGTGATGACGGCGATCTCGACAACCCGCTGTTTGATTGGGCACAATAGAAACAGCGGAATGGGGTAGGAACGGGCGGATTCCCAATGGGTGAGCTTTTGGCCAGGCTTCGGCGTCGGCCGTCACAGACGGCCTTGATGATCGTTGCATCCGTCCTGGCCAACCTTCTCGGCCTGGCGTCTTCACTTTATGTCATTCAGGTCCTGAACCGGTATGTCTCCAACGGTGTCGACGCGACCCTGGTGACGCTGACCGTCGGCGTCGGGATCGCCATCCTTTTCGAACTGGGGTTCCGGTGGAGCCGCATGCGCCTTGCCGCGTCGGTTTCCGGGGAGCCGGATCATCGCGCCGGGATTGGGGCGTTCGGCGTGCTGACAACGGCTAAGCTCGGCTTTCTCGAGCGCATGTCCTCCGGCGATCGTCGCGAGGCGATCTCGGGGCTGGAACAGGTGGAAAGTGCCTATTCGGCGCCGAACCTGACGGCAATGATGGATCTTCCCTTCGCGCTGCTTTTCCTCGGCGCGATCTTCATTTTCAGCCCACCGTTGGCGCTGATCGTGCTGATCGCGATCTGCGCGGTGATGTTGCTGGGACTAATCAACCAGATCGCGTTGCGGCCGATGACACGGCAATTGGCAGAGCATCAGGCGATCGGACACGGCCTGATCGGCACCACGACGTCCACGGCGGAAAGTGTCCGGGCCTTCGGCGCCGGGGAAAGGCTGATCGGCGACTGGGCCAAAAATCTGGCGGTCGTCCAGGGATTGCGCCGTCGTCTCGCCCGCCGGCAGGGCGGCCTGCAGTCCCTGACACAGAGCATTCAGGGCCTGATGAGCGCGGGGGTCATTGCGGTGGGCGCGACCCTGGTCGTGGTCGGTGAGCTGGATGTCGGCATGATGATCGGTGCGAACCTGCTGGCGGCCCGGGCCATGCAGCCTGTGACCCGGTTTGCGCAGCTTTCGGAATCGATCGTGAAGTCCCGGCAGGCGCTGGATCGTGCCAAATCGCTGGCCGAACTGCCGGTCGAACCGGGCGAGGGCGCGGCGCTGAGGACCTATTCGGGGAAGCTGGAACTGCGCGACCTCGCCTATACTGCCCCGGGCGCGCCGGCGCCCCTGTTCGAGGATCTGAATGTAGTCCTGGAGCCGGGTTCCGTTGTCGCCTTGATTGGGCGGAACGGTGCGGGCAAGACAACCCTGGCGCGGCTGATCGCTGGCCTGATCGAACCGTCCCGCGGCCAGATTCTGGCGGATGACGTGGATCTCCGTCAGATCGTGCCGGCGTGGTGGCGGCGCCAGATCGTCTATCTGCCGCAGGAGCCGACCTTCATCAACGCGACGATCCGGGACAATCTGAAGCTCCTCAACCCCGATCTGACCGATGAGGCCCTGGAAGCAATGCTGGAACGCAGCGGCGCGGCGCGTTTCGTGCACGAGACCGAGAAAGGGTTGGACACCATGGTCGTGAATAACGGCCTGTCCATGGCGCGGGGGGAAAGACGGCGGCTTGCCGTGGCGCGGGCTCTGGCCAGCGGCGGGCGTCTTGTCGTCTTTGACGAGCCGACCGAGGGCATGGACGAGGAAGGGGTTCGCCAGATCTATGAAACGCTGGTCCAGTTGGCCCGCGCCGGGCGGACGATCATCGTCTCCTCGCACGATCCGCAGATCATTCGCGGCGCGCAGATGATGATTGATCTGGACGCCAAGCCGCGCCCCGAGATCAGGACCTTATCCAAGGATGGTGCCGCCGCGTCGCAGACCTGGAATGCCGGCGCCAGAGGCGGTCCGCCGGTCAAGCCCAAGGCGGCGGAATAGGGGGCGCCCGGCATGGCAGGACATGACGATCTGATTGCCCCGATGCCTGATGCCGGCCGCGGCACGGTATCCTTCATTCTTCTGGCGACGCTGTTCGTTTGCGCGCTGGGGGCGTGGGCCTGGTACGGAACGCTGGACATTGTCAGCGCCACGGTGGGCGAGGTCGTCCCGGGCAGCAAGGTGCGCCAGATACAGCATCTGGAAGGCGGCATCGTTTCCGAGATTCGCGCGCAGGAACGCGAGGTCGTGGAGGCCGGTCAAATCATCGTCACGCTGGATTCCACGCAGATCGACGCCGAGGTGGCGGAACTGCAGTCCCGCGTTACCAGCCTGCGCATCGATATCGCGCGTCTGGAAGCGGAACTGGCCGGCAACAACGCCGCCGACTATCCCGAGGACCTGATCGCGCGCGTGCCGGAGCAGGTCGAGGCCGCACGGGCCATCATGGAAACGCGCCGCAAGCGTCTGGCCGCGGAGTTCAATGTTCAAAGGCAGCTGATTGCGCAGCGCCGCCAGGAGATCGTCGAAGTGTCGGCCCGGCTTGAAACCGCCGAAGCGACGCGCGGCTTCCTGGATGAGCAGATCAAAATCTCCGACACGCTGCTGAAGCAGAACATCACCAACCGCATGACGCATATCAACCTGTTGAAGGATCTGGCGACGCTGGACGGTCAGGTGAAAGAGGATCGGGCCCTTCTGCAGCGGACACGGGCCGCGCTGGAAGAGGCTCGCGCGAAACTCTCCGAAATCGCTGAGCGCTTCACGGAGGAGGGGCGCGCAGAACTGTCCACCGCCCGCCGGGAGTTCGATGAACTGACGGAGCGGCTGCGCAAGTTTCAGGACAGCCAGTCCCGCATGGTCATCCGCTCGCCCGTGGCCGGGATCGTGAAGACCATTGCGGTGTCGACGGTCGGCGGTGTCATCAAGCCGGGGGACGTGCTGGCGGAGATCGTGCCGCTGGACGACCGTCTCGTCATCGATGCCCGGATGCCGCTGGAGGACATCGGTTTCGTGCGGACCGGACAGCGGGCGCAGATCACCCTGACCTCCGCGGACGCCGCGCGTTTCGGTAAGCTGGAAGGGACCGTGGCCGGGGTCAGCCCGGATGCGCTGCTGGATGACGAAGGGGTGCCTTACTATTCAGTCCGGATCGAGCCGGATGCCCAGGGTTTCAATGATGGTGACCTTGAATATCGCCTCTATCCGGGGTTGCGCGTCGCCAGTTCGATCGTCATTGGGGAACGCAGGATCGCCCAGTACATCCTGGACCCCTATGTCAGCTCGATGCGTGCTGCAATGCGAGAGCGCTAGAGGCGTCAGCGCAACCAATTGATTCTGCCTCTCTAATTTGGTTGTGCCCTACTGGGGTAGGATAAATAGGTGTCTCAATATATAAAATTTTAGAGAAA
This sequence comes from Alphaproteobacteria bacterium, assembly GCA_033344895.1. Classification (NCBI taxonomy): domain Bacteria; kingdom Pseudomonadati; phylum Pseudomonadota; class Alphaproteobacteria; species Alphaproteobacteria bacterium. The sequence goes on along the minus strand of JAWPMN010000001.1, from coordinate 352,978 downwards.
TTTGAAAAAAATATGTAGCGCATTGAAATTTTGCGCTTACATTAGAGTCGCCAATTTAGTCCGTTTTCGGCTAAATTTGCTGAGATTCCGGGGGATGCGACGAGGGCAGGGTCGCGACGTCTCCGGGGGAGAGGGACGAAAAGCGATGGCTGACGATCTTCAGCAGAACACGGCCGGCACTGATCTGCCGGTCAATCCGCAATTGCCTCAAGGGGCTTTCGAAGCTGTGTTGGCGGCCCTCGCGGGCGGCAGCGATGCCGAGGAGGCCTTGTCCAAACTTCAGGACACGGTGCGTCAGTCGGTGCTCGATGCCGGCGGTTCTGCAGGTGCTGCGGATCACGCCGCCAACGTCTTCATCAACACGTTTCGCGATGAGCTTTTCGACGGCAGTCGTCCGCTGACCGACGCGGCCGACTATGCCGGTCAGGCGATGCAGACCGCGATCGATACTTATGATCCATCAGCGCAGAATGTCTCGCCCTCCGATGCCCTGCTGGCGGCAATCGCCTCCGGCAACGGTGTCGAGGAGGCCGTGTCGCGCGTTGTTGCCGAGATGGGCGGCGACATGAACGATGCGCAGTCCGGCCAGGTCGAGAATGTATTTCTGGATGAATTGCAGTCGTCCCTGGCGCGCGGCGACAGCCCTGACGCGGCGGTCAATTCGGCCACCCAGGCTGCACAAACCGGGCTGCAGAGCCTGCAGCAGGCCGAAGTGCCGGTCGATAACCCCGTCCTGTCGGCGCTGGCCGGTGGTGAGAATGTCGACGAGGTGCTTCAGGACGCGGCGCAGCGTTCGGGCGGAGACGCCGATGCGTTCATCAACGGGCTTGAGGACTCCCTCGCGAACGGGACCAATGCCAATCAGGCGATGAACGACGCCCAGCAGGCGGCGGTCGATTCCGCTCAGGCGCGTCAGGATGCCGAAGTCGAACTGAACGCGGCGGATCAACTGGCCGCCGCCCTGGCTTCCGGTGATAGTGTGGATCAGGCACTGGGACAGACCGGGGGCGGGGACGCATTTGCCGCCGCACTGGAAGACGCGCTGGCGAATGGCGCCGGTGCCGGTGAGGCCATGAACCAGGCCGATCAGGCGCAGCAGCAGCAGAACACCGTGGCGCAGCAGCAATCCGTGCCGTTGTCGCCTGCCGATCAGATGGCGGCGTCCCTAGCCTCCGGCGAAAATGTCGATCAGGTCATGCAGGCCGCAGGCGGCAATGAGAATTTCGCGGCCGCGCTGGAACAGAGTCTGGCCGATGGCGCGGCGCCCAGTGACGCCATGCAGTCCGGTCAGCAGGCCGCCAACGCGGCGCAGCAGACGGCGCAGCAGCAATCCGTGCCTCTGTCGCCTGCCGATCAGATGGCAGCGTCCCTGGCCTCCGGCAACAATGTCGATCAGACACTTTCCCAGGCCGGTGGCGGCGACGCCTTCGGGGCGGAGTTGGAAGCCGCACTGGCGAACGGCCAGTCGCCGGATCAGTCCATGGCCCAGGCCGGTGCCGCACAGCAGGCTGCAAATACGGCGGCATCTCAGCAGAATGTTCCGGCGGATCCGGCAATGCAGGCGCTTGCCCAGGGCGGCGGCGGCGCGTCCGGTCAGGAAATGGCGAATGCCATTTCGGAGGTCACCGGCACGACCGGAGAACCCGGGCCGCAACCCGGCGGCAATCCTCCGCCGCAACAGTCGCAGACGGCCGAGCAGGGGCAGCCGCAATCCGGCCAACCCGCCGGCGGTGAGGCCGGTGGGGCCCCGCAAGGCGGTCCCGGTAACGGGGGCGGCGCACCGCAAACCCAAACAGCGGATCAGGGCGGGCCGCAATCCGGACCGCCTTCCGACGGTGGCGCGGGCGGTCAGCAACCGCCGCAGCAGACCGCGGCAGCGGACACGCAGGGCCAATCTCAGTCCGGCCCTCAGGGTGGACAGCCCGCCGGTGGCGATCAACCACAGGGCCAACCGCAGGGTCAGCAACAGACCGCTGACGATCAGCCGCAAGAGCAGCCACAGGGGGGCCAGCAACCCGCCCAGGGCGGGGAGCCGCAGCAGCAGGCACAGGATTCGTCCGGCACCGGGACCGAAGGCACCGAACCGGGCAATGATCAGACGCAGACCGCGCAGACCGGCGGCCCTGCCACCGAGGAAGTTGTCGAGACCGTTGAGGAGGTTGTTGAAACGACCTCCGGCAGCCCGCCTGGCCAGACGAAGGAGGCCACCGAAGAGAAGGTCACCGAAGAGGAGGTCACCGAAACGATCCAGACGGCGAGCGGGAACGCCGCCAGCGAAGATGAAACAGAGGTCGTTCCGGAGCCGGACGAGACCAACGGCGGTACGCCCGTGACCCCGACGGCGCAGCAGGGCGGCGGCGGCGATCTGCCGACCGAGGAGGAGATTGAGGCCCTTCAGAACATCGCCACGGCGGCTGGCGGCAATCAGAGCGGTGGCCCGTCGTCCAATCTGGGCTTCAACCAGTTGCTGAACCCGACCATCGGAAATTCCGGCCTGGGCGGGACGTCGACGCAGTCGACCACGCGCACCACGACAACAACGACCACAACCCGCCAATCCCGGGACGAGGACGATAGCAACGGCGGCACGACCGTCGTCGACACCAACGACGTCACGCCGAACAGCGCCCCCGTTGCCGATGACGACTTCGAAACGTCGGCGGAGAATGCGATCCTGACCGTCAATGTGGCCGGCAACGATTCCGACCCGGATAGCGATGCATTGTCCGTAACCGCCGCGACCGTCGGCGCCAATTCCGGCACGGTTACCTTCAGCGGCGGCTCCATCACCTTTGATCCGGGCGCGGATTTCGACGACCTGGCGGTTGGCGAAGACCGGGATGTCCAGATCAGCTACACAGTATCGGATCCATCCGGTGCGACGGATACGGCCATCCTGACCGTCACGGTAACCGGCACGAACGATGTCCCCACCGTGTCGCAGGCAATCGACGCCGGAGTTACAAACGAAGACGACCCGGACCCGATCCGCATAGAACTGCTGTCTGTCGCAAGCGACCTCGATACGAGCGACGATCTGGACACGGATTCCGTCGTGATTACCTCCAGCGACAACCGGCCGATCACCAGTCCGCCGCATTTTGTGGTGGATGACGATACCGGCATACTGGAAATCGCACCGTTCCTGTTCCAGGACCTGCCGAACGGTCAGCAGGTGACGCTTTCCGTGTCCTACAACGTGGTCGATGGAAATGGCGGTGTCGTCGCCAATACCGCGCAGGTGGTGATCGAGGGGCGAAACGATGCCCCCGATGTGGTGCAGATCATTCGGGTTTTTGGTGAGGACAACCCCGTCTTCGCGATCGACCTTCTGATCGATCAGTCCGATGTTGATGCATCAGACACCCTGTCGGCGGTGAACCTTCAGCAGGTCGCGAATGGCAGCCGCATTGTCGGCGCGACGATTGATGCGAACGGCAATCTGGTTTTTGCGGCCGGTCAGTTCGAGGACCTGGATGACGGGGAGTCGGAAGTTCTCTCCTTCACCTATGATGTGTCCGACGGGACGACGACGACCCAGAATACGGTGCAGGTGACGATCAACGGGTCGAATGATGCACCGGTTGTTTCCGCCGTGACGCGCACGTTCGGTGAGGACAGCGCGACCTTCACGGTCGATCTGTTGGCCGGGCAAAGCGACGTTGACGGGGAGCCTTTGTCGGCGGTGAACCTCCAGCAGGTCGCGAATGGCAGCCGCATTGTTAATGCGTCGATCGATGCAGATGGCAATCTGATCATTACAGCCGGCCAGTTCGAGAACCTGGATGACGGCGAGTCCGAAGTTCTCTCGTTCACCTATGATGTGTCCGACGGGACGACGACGACGCAGAACACGGTGCAGGTGACGATTACCGGTTCGAATGATGCGCCGTCGGTTGCGGCGATTGCGACGACCCGCGGTGAGGATTCCGGTGCGGTCTCCGTCAATCTGCTTACGGGCCAGACGGATGTCGATGTCGAGGCCCTGTCCGCGGCTTCGCTTGCACAGACCGGCGGCCGGAATGTCGGCGCGACGATTGATGCGAACGGCAATCTGGTTTTTGCGGCCGGTCAGTTCGAGGACCTGGATGACGGGGAGTCGGAAGTTCTCTCCTTCACCTATGATGTGTCCGACGGGACGACGACGACCCAGAACACAGTGCAGGTGACGATCAACGGTTCGAATGATGCACCGGTTGTTTCCGCCGTGACGCGCACGTTCGGTGAGGACAGCGCGACCTTCACGGTCGATCTGTTGGCCGGGCAAAGCGACGTTGACGGGGAACCCCTGTCGGCGGTGAACCTTCAGCAGGTCGCGAATGGCAGTCGCGATGTTGGTGCAACGATCGATGCGGACGGCAATCTGGTCTTCGCAGCCGGTCAGTTCGAGGATCTTGCGGCAGGCCAAAGCGAGGTGCTGTCTTTCACCTATGGCGTGTCCGATGGCACGACAACAACGCAGAACACCGTTTCGGTCACGATAACCGGCACCAACGATGCGCCGACGCTGTTCGTTCCGGGTGCGCTGTCGACCACCGGTACGGGGACGAACGGGAACGATTCAAGCTTCTCCTACGCGGCTGTGGCCGATTTCGATACCTTCCCGACCGAGGCGGGCACGATCGAGACATGGGTCAAGACGACGGATTCGAATGGCGCCCTGTTATCCTATGCGGTTCCGGGATCGCCGAACGAGTTGTGGGTCACGCTGAGCGGCGGCAATTTGCAGGTCTGGCTCAATAACAGTAACCTAGGATCGGTCGGTGCCGGCAGCCTGACCGACGGCAATTGGCATCACGTGGCGCTGAGCTTCGGCCCCGGCGTTGACGACACGGTGCTCCATGTCGACGGTCAGCCCGTCCTGTCGCTGGGGGCGACCGGTGCGCTGACCACCGGCGGGACGCTGGTCCTGGGCTCCGATCAGGATGCTGTCGGCGGTTCCTTTGAATCCAGCCAGGCATTGGATGCTGAATTCGACGGGCTGCGCGTCTGGAACAGTGTGCGGTCAGAGGCCAATATCCAGGCGACCATGTCCGCGCCGCTGGATCCGCTGGATCATCCGGATCTCATTGCCGAATACGGCTTCGATGGGTCGCTGGAAAGCAGCGTACCCGGCGCACCGCCGATTACGCTGAACAATGCCGAGATTAGCAGCGGCGATGCCCTGCAGTCCGGTGTGGAGGACACCGCGATCCCACTGACGGGGATCGTGGTTGCGGATGCCGACGGCGATGTTCTGACGGTTACCCTGACCTCCGCCCAGGGGTCGCTGGCGGCAAATCCAGGCTTCGGCGGCGCAACGGTTCAGGCGGTCGCCAACGGTATCAGCATCACCGGTACGCCGGCCGATGTGCAGGCTGCGATGGGAACCGCGACCTTTACCGGTGCCCCCGACTTCTTCGGCACAGCCAATGTCACGGTGAGTGTCGACGACGGCACGGCGCCGACTGAAACCCGGACGGTCGAGGTGACGGTCACGCCGGACAACGACGCGCCGGACATTCTGGGTGTCACCGGGCATTCGGCCCTGGCGCTGGATGGCAATGACGGCCGCGTGGAAATCGCGGATGTGCCTGATTTCACGGTCGGCGGGAATTCGCCGATCACGGTCGAAATGTGGCTGAACCCGGACAGTGTCAGCGGGCTGACAACCATATTCGACAAGTCGGACCGGTCGCAGGCCGATTATTCGACCTATCGCAGGCCGATTATTCGACCTATCGCATGCATATCATCGACGGCACGATCGGCCTGTGGAACGGGGCTACCAGCATTCCCTATTCGGGACCCATCGTCGCCGGTCAGTGGCAGCACGTCGCCTTCACCTATGACGGTACGACGATGAACGCCTATATCGACGGCCAGCTTACGGCCTCCGCACCCTTTACGCTGGGGTCGGCCAACAGCGATCCCTGGACCATCGGCGACGACGTTATCGCCGGCCGAAACTTCGACGGACTGATCGACGATGTGCGGGTCTGGAACACGGCGCGCAGTCAGGCGGAAATCCAGGCGTCGATGAACGGCGAACTGGCGGAACCGTGGTACGAGCCCGGTCTGGTCATGAACCTGAGCTTCGACGGGGCCGACGGCGCGACCGTCACCGACGCGACGGGCCATGGCAATGATGGGACGATGTCCGGCGGTGCGTCGATCGCGCCCGGCGTTGGCGTCTACGCCACGGTCTCCAATTCGGTTTCGCTCGAGGCCGACAGTGTGCTGCAGGGCACCATCGTGGCCGGGGACGCGGACGGGGATGCGCTGTCCTACTCGTTGTCCGCCGATGGCGCCCATGGCACGGCAGTGGTCAATGCGGACGGAACCTATTCCTATACGCCCGATCCGGGCTTTTCCGGGGTGGATGCTTTCGCGGTACGGGTCACCGACGGTAACGGCGGTGAGACCGTCCAGCAGATTTCCGTGACCGTGAACCTGATCAACAACGCGCCGCTGATTGCCGGAGAGGCCACAAATGTCTCGGCGGTCGCCGAATTCAACGGCGCCAATGCCCATATCGACGTGCCCGACGCGACAGTGAACGGCCTGACGGCGGGCACGATCGAGACATGGGTCTATCTGGATACGAACAACCAGGAAGCCATCTTCACGCAGCAGGCCAATGGCGTAAACAGCCTGGCCATTTTCCGGATCGGCGACGGCACCCCGGGTCAGGTCCTGTTCCAGGGATCGAACCAGAGCGGTACGATCAGCAGCAACACGACCATCCCGACCGGCGAGTGGCACCATGTCGCCATTACCTTCGATAACACGCAGGCGAACCTGTATATCGACGGACAGCTTGATGCGACTGTGGCCGGGAACTTCTCCATTGTCGGGGCGTCCGGCGGTCAGATCACGGGCACTGCCATCGGTGCCTGGCTCGGCGATGGCAGCGGCCGTTATTTCGACGGTCAGATGTCCGAATTCCGGATCTGGGATCATGCTCGGACGGACACCGAAATCGCAGACAATTATCAAGCCAGCTTGGTCGGCGATGAAGCCGGATTGCGCGCGCTATACAATTTCAGGGACGGCTTCGCGCCTGGCGAGGTTGTTGCAGACGCGACCGGAAACTTCGACGGGGTCTCCGCCAATGTCTCGGCGACCTTCAGCGAAACCATGACTTTCAACATTGCGTCGGAAGATTTCGAAAACGGGGCGTCCGGCTGGAGCAATTCCACGACGACGGATACGGCGACCGTTCAGACCGAATTCATGGGGGCTTTCGGCAACGGCGCGTCGACGTCAAAGACCTTCACCTTGCCGGCCGGCGCCAACGAGACGACAATCAGTTTCGATTTCTACAAGATGGATACCTGGGACGGCGAAAACTTCCAGATCCAGATCGGTGGCCAGACTGTTGCCGCGCGCTCCTTCGTCTACAACACGACTGTCGCGGGCCCGGTACCCGGCATCGATGATACGGTCGCCGTCACGTTCGCCCAGGGGGTGAACCAGGGGCCCGGTTTCAACGGCGGATGGGACGACCATTCCTTCCGGGTCGATATGACCCTGACACAGCAGCAGATCGCGGCCCTGCCGGTCGACGCAAATGGCAATCCGATGCTGCAGCTTGGCTTTACCTCCACGCTGGACCAGGACATCAGCGATGAAAGCTGGGGGATCGACAATCTGGTCATTTCTGCGGAAATCCCGGTTGGCGGGATCGAGTCAGGGTCCGGTACACTCAGTTCCAATCTGCTGAGCGATGCCAGCGATCCGGATGGCGACGTGCTCACAGTGTCGAACGCCTCTGTCGTTTCCAGCAATGGGGCACGCACTGTCTCCTACACACTCGACGGCGCGTCGGGAGCATTGAGCATCGATACCGCGCAGTTCGCCAATCTGGGGGCCGGACAGAGCGAGGTCGTTACCGTTACCTACGACGTGATCGACGAGCATGGCGCGGCGACGGCTGGCAGCCGCAGTTTCACGATCCACGGAACGCAGAATGCGGTCAGTCTCGGCACCGCGGATTACGTCGAAATCGGCCACCACGCCGATCTGGAGCCCGGAACCGGGGATATGACGGCCGAAATGTGGTTCTACTGGCCGGGCGCCGGCGGTGTTGCGGGGCTGCAGTTCCTGATGTCCAAAGGCAATACCGACGGGTCGACGGACCCGGGATATTCCCTGTTCATGAATGGAAACACGCTGATTGCGCGGACGTCGACAGGCACGGGCCAGGGCGAGCTGGAACTGGACATGTCAGGGGTCGATTCCGGCTGGCATCATGTCGCCATGGTCATCGATCAGGGCAGCCATCCCACGGACGGTCAGTTGAGCGCCTATCTGGACGGAAGCGAAAACGGCTGGACCATTGCGGGCGGCGGTTACGACGATGTCTGGACGAAGGGCAACATCTCCTCGACCTCGGATTCGCTGATGATCGGCGACCCGGCGCATTCCCCGAGCGCGCAAGGAACGGGATACACCTATCCGATGGATGAAGTTCGGATCTGGGATACCGCCCGAACCGAACTGGAAATCAATCAGACCATGCACCAGCAGCTGAGCGGCAACGAGACGGGGCTGTCCGGTTACTGGACGTTCAACGAATCGGTAGGCACGGCGGTGACCGATCTGACCGGAAACGGTCATGACGGCACGATGAGCGCGAATGCGGCACGCGAAAATCTGATTGAGCTGTCGATCAGCAACAATGAGGTCTACAAGGGCCTGCTGATGGGCTCGGATCCGGACGGAGACCAGCTTTCCTACAGCCTTGCGCAGGGCCCGCAGCATGGATCGGTCAGTTTCAACGGCAACACATTCGTCTATGATCACGACGGCAGCGGGTCGGATGACAGCTTCATTGTGGAGATTTCCGACGGAACGGATACAGTAACCGAACAAATCGACGTTACCGTGGTCTGAGGCCGTTTCGCGTTCGACGCTGCGCCCCTGACCGCGTTCAGACAAGTGGGGGCGGGTCGTGTTTCAGAAAATTTGGCGGACGGTTTTCGGCAACTGGCCGATGACCAAGCGGAATATGTTCCTGGTCATCCTGCTGATGATGGCCGGGACATCGGCCGTGTTCTCGCTGCTGACCCGTGTCACTGTTCTGGACCTGAACTATTCGAATCCGGTCCGTATTGCGGTTGTCGGTCCTCTGGACGGGGTGGATTCCGCATCCGGGGCGGCGATGCTGCGCGGGGCGAGCCTCGCCGCAGAACAGACTAACGAGAGCGGCGGCATCCGTGGTCGCGCCGTGGTGATCGAAAAGTTCGATGACTTCAATTCGGCGGAAGGCGCTGTCGCCGCCGCCCAGGAAATCGCCGGACGCGAAGGCATCACCGCCGTCATCGGTCATTGGTCCCCGGAGGCGACGGCCGCCGCTGCCCCGATCTATGAAGCCGCCGGAATTCCGCTTCTGACCACCGCACCGGCCGAGGCCCGGTCCGAAGGGGACCAGCCGCAATGGCAGTTCCGTACGGTCTATGACGATCTGGAGCAGACCCGCTTTCTGGCGAACTATCTGCGCAACGTCGTCGGACAGGAAACGGTGTCGATCATTCATGCCGACACCGCCCGCGGTCGTGAGCTGGCCGATGCGTTCGACAAGACCTACCGACGGTTCGGCACCAAGGTGCTGAACTTCTGGGCCTATGATCCGGCGAATCTGGACGGCCTGACGCGTCGTGCGGAAGCGATCGCGCAGGAAATGCGGGACAAGAAGCTGACGGGCCATATCTTCGTCCAGGGCGGCGCGCCGCAGGCCGCGCGCATTGTTACGGCCCTGCGCCAGGGGCGGGTCCGAAACGGGATCGTGGGACTGTCCGACATGGCCACCGGGGCCTTTGTATCCGAGGTCCAGGCGGTTCTGCCGGACGGTGAACCTGCCGCGTCTGTGACCAACGGCATCTTTGTCACAACGCCGCTTCTCTTCGATACGGCGACCGAGGTCGCGCAGAATTTCCGAACGGATCACATCTCGGAATATGGGATCACGCCCGACTGGACCGCCGCCTTCGCCTTTGATGCGGCGCATCTGGCCATCGCGGGCATTCTTTCCGATATCGGGCAGGCACCGGCTGACGAGGCAGAGGCGGAACTCGCCCCGATTGAGGTGCTGCGCGGTGCCGTCCGGGATTACCTGAACGGGTTCGACCATCCCGAACGCGCCACGCGTGTGGTCGGCGGCGAACGGTATTTCGGGCCGGCCGGCGAGAACACGACGAGCGTTCAGATCGGTCTCTACAACGGCGCCAGCATGATCTCGGCGCTGACGCAGTTGCAGCCCATTCTGGAACGCGGCGTGACAGGCTTCCTGGATCTGGTGCAGCAAGGCAAGGTTCTCTATGTCAACGACCGGTTCATGTATCGAACCAATGTCGTCTATACCGGCGTCCAGCTTCAGAATGTCGAGAAGGTCTTCGAACAGCAGGGCGAGGACACTGTCGTTCTGGAAGACCGGTTCAAGATCGATTTCCTGATCTGGTTCCGCTATCGCGGCGATTTTGAGCCGCAGGACATCGTGTTCGTGAACGCGGTGGAGCCGATCAGCTTGGGCGAACCGGACAAGACCGGGGTCGACGGCGACCTGAAATACGAATCCTACCGGGTGTCGGGGACATTCAAGCTCGAATTTTCCGACATCAAGCATGCCTACGGCACGCTTCTGACCGGGTTGGGCTTCCATCACCGACTGCTCAGCCGCAACAACCTCATGTATGTCACCGACGTGCTCGGCATGGGATTGGTGAAGTCCCGCAACGATGCCGCGACGGCGGGCCCAGCTCAGCCGGCGGCCGCGGAAGTGGCTGAGGCGGAGGGCTGGTTGGATGTCCTGGGGCTGGGCGATATCGATCTGGCCTCGCTCCTGGGCGAAGGGCCGAGTGGCGATCCGCTGCTGGACGGACTTCGCGAGCGCCGTGTCTTCGCCGCATTGCCGGAGTGGACTGCGGAGCGCAGCTGGATTTCCCAGGAAGTCTACGAAGGCACCGGGGAGGGGGATCCGGCATTCATTGGCTTCGGAAAGCAGGCACCGGAATTCACCCGCATCGATCTGGGCGTCATCCTGGGCCAGGCCGGGGTCGATCCTGCCGATGCCGTTCCTTACAACTGGTTCGTCTACCTGTTGATCTTTGCAATCGTCGGTCTGCTCTTCGCGGCCGTCATGGACCGCAAGGACCGCGGGCAGTTCTGGCGCTTCCAGACCCTGGGGATTCGAGTGATCTGCTGGCCGATCCTGCTGGTCTCGCTCGGAACGCTGGTGCTCGACTATTCGGCGCAGAACATGCCGGACGCCGTCACCGATACGTTCGTGATGATTTTCGACACGCTGTGGTGGCTGATCCCGGCACGGCTGCTGGTGATTTCGCTGGAACGGTTCCTGTGGGTTCCGATCGAGGAGCGCTCAGGCCGCAGGATCCCCAATGTCGTGCGTCTCTTCGCATCGGGCAGCGTTTACTTGCTGGCAATCTTCGGCGTCGTGGCCTTCGTGTTCGATCAGAAACTGACCAGCCTGCTGGCCACGTCCGGCTTGCTGGCCATGATCATCGGTCTGGCGATCCAGGCGAATATCGCGAACATCTTTTCCGGGATCGTTCTCAACATCGAGCGGCCGTTCAAGGTCGGTGACTGGGTGATGGTGGATGAGATGATCGGTCAGGTGACGGATATCACCTGGCGAACGATGCGTCTGATGACCCGCGACGGCTACCATGTCAGCATCCCGAACGGGCAGGTGTCCGAAGCCCTGATCCAGAACTATTCGACCGGGGACATGGTTCGGTTCAGTGCGGAGTTTTTCGTGCCGGAACGCTATCAGCCGCGCCAGGTGGAGGAATCCATTCGTGCAGCGGAGGCCCGCATTCGGGCCCGTCTGGTCGAGGTCCTGGGGCGGGACGATGCGCTGGACGACTACACTTGGCGCTATGACGGCGTGAAGGTGTTCGAACTGGGCCTGTTCCACCGCTATCGTGTGGACTTCTGGATCGACGAATACTTCGATTTCGAGATCGTCCGCGATACCGTCTATATCGAAGTCTTCGAGCAGTTCGGGGAGGACGGTATCGAGCAGGGGCCGGCCCCGATGGAAATCGATCTGATCCGTCACAAGAAGTCGGCGCCGCATCCGGTCGTCGGAAAGGCCCAGCCCGCCGGCGGTGCGGCGGAGTAGCACAGGAGGTCCGCTCCCCTTGCCGGGCAGGGGAATGCGCCCGACATCTGTCCTATGACTGAAACGACACCGTCATCTGGCCGTGTAACAGCCCTCTATCACGGGGCCTGTCCGGTCTGCAGCGCCGAAATCTCCCATTACCAGGGATATTGCGAGCGGCAGGCCGTTGTCATTGGCTGGGCGGACATCTCATCGGGTGTCGATGCCCCGATCCTGGAAGAACTGGGGCTGGATCGGGAAGATGTGAAGCGCCGCATGACGGTCCTCGACGCCGAAGGCAACGTCCATCGCGGGGTGGACGCGTTTCTCGTGCTCTGGCGACAGATGCCGCGCTATCGCACTCTGGCGCGCCTTGTGGCATTGCCGGGCGTCTACCATCTGGGCGCAGCGCTTTACGATTGGGTGCTCGCGCCCGCACTGTACGCCTGGAATCGCCACCGGGGCCGCTGACCTCATTTCGGTCGATCGAAGGTCATGACCCGCGCGAAGAATGCCCGCGCGGTCGATCGATGAACCAGCCCCGCTTCTGCTGCCGCCGTGACCAGATCGTCCCGGATATAATCCTTGTAATAGGGCTCGTGGAAGGCCAGCGGGAACCGGTCCAACAGCCTGTCATAGGCCGGGTGGTCGCCGATCTGGATCGAATCCACCAGAACGAACCGACCGCCGGGCCGCAGGACCCGGGCGACTTCGCGAAGGACGGACCGACGGACCTTTGCCGGCAACTCATGAAACAGGAAGATCGCTGTGATCAGATCGGCGCCTTCGCGGTCGCGCAACGGCATCGCCTCGGCCTTCGACAGGATCGGACGGAAATCCCCGCGCCAGCGTCTTAGGTTGCGACATGCCCGTGCCAGATAGGCTTCGCTGAGATCCAGCCCGACGACCGATAGACCGGGATGGGCACGTTTGACGTCGAACAGAAACCGTGCCGTGCCGCAGGCGACATCCAGGAGGCGCTTGTTCTCGATCCCGTTTGCCCGGATCCAGTCGCCGATCGGAACCAGGGCCTGCCGCCGCATCGCATCCGCCCCACCCGTGAACAGGACCTCGACCTGATGGTCGTACAGCGCTGCGCTGTCCTCCGTCATCCAGCCGCCGGACTGATAGTGGAAGTTCTGGAGATAGTATCGCGGTCGTCTGCCCCGGTACTGCTCGTTGAACGTCTCGCTGTTCGCCTTCAGGCGGCGGCGCAGGTTGACGGCCGGGACATCGCGCAGGAAACGCGCAGCATTGCGCAGCATCTTGCCGGGCGGAACGAGTAGATCCGCGGGCGGGGGATAGTAGCCGGCCTCGACGTTCGACCAGTCGCGCTGTTGCAGCCGACGCAGATCCTTCAGGATGTAGGGCCAGCCCGGAATGCTACCCGGCGCCGGCACCGGCCCATCAAGCGGCGGTGCAAGTTTCTGGGCGATACTGTACTGTGCTCCGAACCATACGGCACGGGACGCCTGACCGGCGCTGAACAGGGCGCGCCCAAAAATGGACATAACCGGCCCTCCTTGTCCTCATGACCCGACCCATACAATCTGGTGTCTGTCGGGGAAATCGACCAGCATCGATTGCGCGACACTTCGACCGGGCATCGCGGGCTTTCCCAGCCGGGACCGATCCGATAGAGGAATAGCGGATTTTCCAACTCTTCAGAGGCGGCGCAGCATGTTCAAGACCCTCGACGATATCGATCTTTCCGGCAAGACGGCACTGGTCCGGGCGGACCTCAATGTGCCGATGCGCGATGGCGTGGTCAGCGATGCAACGCGTATAGAACGCCTGCGTCCGACGGTGGATTCCCTGATCGGGGCAGGGGCGAAGGTTGTCCTGCTATCCCATTTCGGACGACCGAAGGGCCAGCGCGTCCCCGAAATGTCCCTGGCGCCGGTCGCGAAGGCCGTTGAAGAAGTGTTGGGCCGTCCGGTGACCTTCGCCGAGGAATGCGTCGGCGACGCTGCTTCTGCCGCCATTGCCGCGGCGCCGCAGGATGGCATCGTTGTACTGGAGAACCTGCGCTACCACGCCGAGGAAGAAGGCAACGATGCGGAGTTCGCGAAGGCCCTCGCCGATTTGGGCGATGTGTATGTGAATGACGCCTTCTCGGCCGCTCACCGCGCCCATGCCTCCACCCATGCCATCGCCAAATGCCTGCCCGCGTTGGCCGGGCGCAACATGCAGGCGGAACTGGAAGCACTGGATGCGGCGCTTGGAGACCCGAAACGCCCGGTCGCGGCGATTGTCGGCGGTGCGAAAGTTTCCACGAAACTGGCGGTGCTGAACCATCTGGTCGAGAAGGTCGATCTGCTCATCATCGGTGGCGGGATGGCGAACACCTTTCTGCATGCGATGGGCAAGGATGTCGGCAAGAGCTTGTGTGAAAAGGACCTGGCCAATACTGCCCGTGAAATCCTGGGACGCGCCGATGCGGCCGGTTGTCGGATCGGCCTGCCCAGCGATGTGACGGTGGCCTCCGAATTCGCCGCCGGCGCCGCGAGCGATACCGTACGGCTGGACGCCGTGCAGGCCGACAAGATGATTCTCGACATCGGACCGGATACCGCCCGTGCGTTGTCCGCGGAACTGGAAGATTGTCGAACGCTGATTTGGAACGGTCCGATGGGGGCCTTTGAAATTCCGCCCTTCGATGCCGGAACCGTAGCGCTGGCCCGGAAGGCTGCGGAACTTACCAAGGCCGGGACGCTGGTCTCCGTCGCCGGGGGCGGGGATACGGTGGCGGCTTTGGCGGCGGCCGGCGTATCCGACCAGTTCAGTTATGTCTCCACGGCCGGCGGTGCATTCCTGGAGTGGATGGAAGGGCGCGAACTGCCCGGGGTCGCCGCGTTGGAAGGCTGATCACTTACGAACCGTCGACATTGGCGCCCGGGCCCTTACTCTTAGGTCGTCCATGACTACGAATTGGAGGGGCGGAGAATGAAATCGGCCGCGGCGTCACTGTTCGGCATGGCATTGGTGCTTGCGGCACCGGCCGAGGCCCAGGACCGGCCGGGGCAGGTCTTTCATCTGCCCCCGGAGGACATGCCTGCACCTTACGCCACGGAATCCGTCTCCAACAGTTCCGATACCGTACCCCGTGGCGGGCGCGAGCCGGATGTTCCCGACGGTTTCGAAATCCGCCTTTTCGCGCAGCAGGTCGGTGGGCCACGCAAGATGCTGGTGGATGCCGGCGGGTTGGTAATCGTCGCGCGCAGTCGCGCCGGGACGGTCAGCGTGTTGCCGGACGAAGACGGAAACGGCCGCGCGGACGAGATCGTCGATGTCGTGCGTGGCCTGAGCAGACCCCATGGTCTGGCCCTGCATGACGGGTATCTTTGGATCGCGGACACGAACCGTCTCTATCGCGTTCCCTGGCGGGACGGCGGCGGTCCGGCCGATGATGTGGAGGCGGTAAGCCGCGACGGCGTATTCGGGTCGGGCAGCGGGCACTGGACCCGAAACATCGCGTTCTCTCCGGACGGCAGGTATCTCTACGCCAGCATCGGATCGCGCGGCAACATATCCCGAGAGGATCCGCCTCGCGCCACCATCCAGCGGTTTGAGGTCGACGAGGATGGGTTGCTCGGGCCTGGCGAGACATTTGCCGCGGGGCTGCGCAACCCGGTCGGAATCGCGGTGCGCCCGGAAGATGGCCGCCTCTATACGGTCGTGAATGAGCGCGACGGTATGGGGGACGGCCTGGTGCCGGATTACTTCACCGAGGTTCGGCAGGGCGCTTTCTATGGTTGGCCCTATGCCTATATCGGCGCCCACCCGCAGCCCGGTTTCGGTGAGGAGCGTCCGGACCTTGTGGCCCAGTCCGTGGTGCCGGACGTCCTCATTCAATCCCACAGCGCGCCGATCGGACTGGCCTTCCTGGCCGATGCCGATGTCCCGGAGGCATGGCGCGATGACGCCCTGGTCACCCTTCGCGGCAGTTGGAATGCGGCGGAGCCGACAGGATACAAGGTTGTCCGGATTGAATTCGAGAACGGCCGGCCGACCGGACGCTATGTTAACTTTGCCACCGGCTTCCGGATCGATGTTCCCAACCCGGCGACACCGGGCCCGGCCAGGGTATGGGGCCGACCGGTCGGGGTCGCGATCGGGCCTGACGGTGCAATCTATATTGGTGATGAAATCGGCGGAACGATTTGGCGAATAACAAGAAAACCCTAGTTTGTCTTAGGGATTTCTTAATTTATCGGCGTTACAAGTGGCTCCATGGACAGAAGTCCGCCGCAATGGGATGAAACGCCATGATTGTAACAGGCACCGAACCGAACACGCTTTTGGCGGCTCAGGCCGCCTCCGTCCAGCGACAACCCGCCCAGGACGCCGCCGCCGCGCAACAGCGTGATCGTGCGGCGGATACGCAGCAGGTGTCGCGCCAGGGCGAAGCAGAGGCCCCGCAGCAGCGCGCCGCCGTTGCGCCGGTCGACGGCGAAGATTCCGGTCGGTCCGGGCAAAGCCGTCAGGACCTGCCCAGCGATGCTCAGGCGACGGCCCGTGCCGCGATCGAACGCAGCGGAAACAATGCGCCGCCGCGCGGGTCCGCGGTGAATCTGCTGGCATGATCGGATGGCCGGGCGGCTGCCCGGCCCAATGATATCTACCCTGAAATGCGTATCGCCCCCTTCCGGAAAAGGGGGCGATTTTTGGTGTGCTTTCTGAACGCGCTGAATTCGAGCGCCGTGTTGATCAGGCGACCGTGATCACATGCACATGGCAATCCGGGTGCTTCTCGACCAGTTTGCGGACCTCGATATCGTCCGTCGTGAAATGTCTGCGCCCATCTTCGAAATCGACGCGAAACACCAGCTTCGCATCCCAGTCCAGTGTATGCGCACGGGCGGCATGGACGGCGATGTGGGCGGATTCGGCGCGGGCGGCCGACACTTCATCGCGATAGGCATGTTTTTCACCGACATAGAGAGTGGCCATGATTTCAGCCTCCTTCCGGCCGGGCGGAGTCGGGAGGAATTCCCGAAGCGGTGACCCGACCAATTTGTCAAAGGTTGCGCACGTGGTGCGCCTCTGATAGTTACCTAGGCGCACTATGTGCGCAGGGCAAGGAAAAAATGCGCACAAAGTGCGCTTTGTGATAAATAGTCAAGTGTCAGGGGTCGGAATCCGTCTTGGGTAACGGAAGAGCAGGGGCAGGGTATTGAAACCGCACGACTTCAAGAATTGGCGTAAGAGCCTGGACCTTTCACAGAAAGAGGCCGCCCACGCGTTGGGGCTGAAGCGTCGCGTCGTTCAGTATTATGAAAAGGGGGAGCGGGACGGAAAGAAAATCGAAATCCCGCTCTATATCCGCCTGGCCTGCGCGGCCTATGCCTCGGGCATTCGGGACTATGACGGTCCGCCCAAAGGCCGGACGCCCCATAACCCCGCCCTCGAGGTCGCGGGTTCGGTTACGCCACTGTCTGATCCGGAATAGCGGGGCAGGCGATTCCCGTCCCACCCAGCCCGCAATATCCGCCAGGATTCTTGCTGAGATAGCCCTGGTGGTAGTCCTCGGCGTAGTAGAAGTCCGGCGCATCGACGATTTCGGTGGTCACCGGTCCCAGGCCGCGAGCGCGAAGCACCTCCTGATAGGCGGCCTTTGCCGCTTCGGCCTCCGCCCGCTGGACGGAATCGAAAACATAGATGCCGGATCGGTATTGCGTGCCGACATCGTTGCCCTGGCGCATGCCCTGGGTCGGATCGTGTGCTTCGAAAAAGACCTTCAGCAGATCCGCGTAGCGAACCGCGCCCGGGTCGTAGACCACCTGCACAACCTCGTTATGGCCGGTCTTGCCGCTGCAGACTTCCTCATAAGTTGGGTTCGGTGTAAATCCGCCCGCATATCCGACGGCGGTCGAATACACACCGCGGGTCCGCCAGAAAACGCGCTCCGCCCCCCAGAAACAGCCAAGACCGAAGACCGCCTTCTCCGTTCCGTCGGGGAAGGGCGCAACAATCCGGGTGCCCAGATGGTGGTGGATCGGATTGACCCGCATGGCCTCGACCCGGCCGGCCAGCGCATCGCGCGGGTCGGGCATTTCTGCCTTGTCCTGACGGAAGTTGAAGAACATCGCATCTCTCCTGACTGACGATTCCGGGGTCAGCATATGATCTGGAACTGAATGATGCGCCAATCAAGACACGGTGAAAGCTATCACACGGGGTTGCGCGCCCCGCCGTGGTTCCGTGCCGTGGGGATGAGTTGTTCCGATGTCAGATCCGGTTTGCGCAATGTCAGCACCATGGCCTGAACGGGGCGCCCCTTTTCCTGACGCAGGACGCAGCGTTCCAGCGCCACGATGTCGAGCAACGCTGCGGCGATCCACGGGCGTAGACGAGACAGCGCGTGGCGGTAGCGGTGCCCCTCGCTGAGGTCGATGTCGTGGCGTGTCCCGGCCTCTACCGTGAAGACAAAGTAACCGCCGGGGACGAGCGCTTCCGCAGCCATTCGAAAGACCGGTGCCAGATCGCCAATATAGTTCAGGACATCGGCCGCCGCGATCAGATGATAGGCCCGGTCCGGCTCTGTCCACGGGGTGGTCAGAAGATCGGCCTGCGTGACGCGGTCATAAAGACCGGTCGCCGCCGCCTGGCTCAGCATGCCCGCCGACAGGTCGATGCCATGCAACTCCGACGCAACGAGTTTCAGGGCGCGACCGCTCAGTCCGGTGCCGCATCCCAGATCCAAGGCACGGGCGGCATCAGGCAGGGCGCCGGCGATCTTCTCAACGGCGCGGGCAATATGATCGGGGCCGCGATACTGCAACGTGTCCACCATCTTGCGGTCGAAGCGGTGGGCCTCCTGATCGAACAAGGCTTCGACATAGGCCGCGGGAAGACGCTTCGGAACCGGGGCGGCGCCCATCAGGCCCAGGCGAATCCGGGCGCCCATCCGGTCGTCCGGATCGCATTTCAGATAGGCGCGATACGCCGTTTCGGCTTCGCGGAGACGTCCCAGTTTCTCCAGAACGTCGCCCAGGGCGAAATGCGCGTCGGCCCAATTCGGCGCGATGGCGCAGGCCTCGGTCAATGCTTCTCCGGCACCGGCGAGGTCGCCCTCATCCACCAGTGCCAGGCCGAGATTCAAGCGGCGCTCGGCGCGCAAACGATCATCCTGCATGTCCGGATATCCGAAGAAACGACGCCGGTTGCGCCGCGCGGCTGATATGCCGTCGGTTCCGGATTCTGGCAAGAGTAATCCGTGCCAGATCTCAACGGACAGGGCGACGCGGCAGCATCACCGCCGCGATGCCTGCGGCGCCGGCGCAGACCGCCGTCATCAGGTAGGCCCGGCTCAGGTCCGTCTCACCGATCAGCCCGGCGAGCACCGCACCGAAAGCCCCGACCCCGTCCAGAAGCGCGAAGGCGATGCCCAGAGTGGTTGCTTCGCTGCGCCCGGACAGATCGACCGCGCAGGCCAGAACCACCGACCGCACCGATGTCAGCGCGCCCAGACACAGAACCAGACCGCCCACGACCCAATAGGTGTCCGTCGACAGGAAGACGACCACCCCACCGATGGCGGAAAGTACCGCCGCGGCAAAGATCAAGGGGCGACGCCCGACGTCATCCGCCAGGCGGCCCAGCCGCGGTTGCAGCACGGCACCGACCAGCAGAACCCCGGCAAAGATCTGCCCGGCCTGCCAGACATCCATGCCCTGATCGGTCTGCAGGAACAGCGGCGTCATGGCCGTCGCACCGATCAGGCCGAGGTTGTAGAGCACCATCATGGCGACCAGACCGGCGCCGAAGGGCGTGCCCCAGTCACGTATCAGGCCGCGGAAATCAGGGCGTGCGACCGTGCCGGGTTCGACCTTGGGCACCTGCCGGGAAACATGGATCAGGAACAGGAAACCCATGACTGCTGTCGGCAACACGACAACGATCAGCGTGTCGCGCCAGTCCATTTCCATCCCGAACAGGCCGTGATCGAGCAGGTGACTGGCAAACAGTGGTGCAAAGACCCCCGCCATGGCTCCGCCGATGGCGTGGATGCCGAGAACACGTGCGCGCTGACCCGGTGCGGCCTTGACCAGAATGCCGGTAGCCATGGGATGCCAGGCGGCGTCCCCCATGCTGGCCACCGCCATCAGGATCGCCAGGGGCCAGAACCCCTGCGCGTAGCTGGCCAGGATGTATCCGAAGGAGACCCAGAAAAATGTCGACATCAGGATGCGGCCACGATTGGACACCCGATCCATCAGCAGGCCCGCCGGCAGATAGGCAAGCGATGCCCCGATGCTCTGAATCGTCAGCAGCAGGCCGACCTGCGCGGGAGACCAGCCGAACGACAGTCCGGCCGCCGGTGCGATCATGTAAAGGGCACCGAACGGCCAGTCGATGCACAGATGTCCGGCACTGAACCAGTAGGGAAGCCGGTCCTTCGGCGCTGTGTCGGATTGTATAGCGGCCATTGGCTTCTCCCCCGGCTTTCGAAAGTAAATACTTTGGAAAGTTAGCAGTGGCCTAGTGAGAACAGAAGCCGAAAAAATTCATGCCTCGGATAAGCAAACTCTATTCGAAGCGGCTGTGCCGTGTCATGCCTTCCAGATGCTCTTGCCGTCGCCGGGCAAACCGAGATCGGGCCACAGCCTGTCGATCCGGTCGATTACCGCCTGGTCCATCCGGATTTCCTCGCCCCATTCTCGTTTGGTTTCCGGCGGCCATTTGTCGGTCGCATCCAGCCCGATCTTGGAACCAAGGCCACTTTCCGGCGAAGCAAAGTCCAGATAATCGATGGGCGTGTTCTCGATCACGGTAATGTCGCGGGCGGGATCCATCTTGGTCGAGATGGCCCACATGACATCCTTCCAGTCGCGGGCGTCGATCTTGTCGTCCACGACAATCAGCCATTTCGTGTACATGAACTGGCGCAGATAGGACCAGGCACCCAGCATGACGCGCTTGGCATGACCGGGATAAGCCTTCTTCATGGAGATCACCGCGATGCGGTAGGAACATCCCTCCGGCGGCAGCCAGAAATCCGTTATCTCCGGGAATTGCTGCTGCAGCAGCGGAATGAAGACCTCGTTCAGGGCCTCCCCCAGGATCGATGGCTCGTCCGGCGGCCGGCCGGTGAAGGTCGACAGGTAGATCGGGTCCTTGCGCATGGTGATGGCGCTGACCTTGAAGACAGGGAAGGGCTCTACCGAGTTGTAGTATCCGGTATGGTCGCCATAGGGGCCTTCGTCGCCGTATTCATCCAGCATGACATGGCCCTCAAGGACGATCTCCGCCTCGGCAGGCACTTTCAGCGGTACCGTCTTGCAGTCGACAAGGTCGACCTTCTTGCCGCGCAGCAGACCCGCGAACTGATATTCGGACAAGGTATCGGGCACTGGCGTCACCGCCGCCAGGATGGTGCCCGGGTCTGCGCCGATCACCGCGGCGGCGGGCAGTGGCTCCGGGCGTTGCTTCTTCCAGCGGGCGTAGTGCTGGGCCCCGCCGCGATGCTTCAGCCAGCGCATCAGTGTCGTATCGCGGCCGGTGACCTGCATGCGATAGATGCCCAGATTGAATGCATCCGTCTTGTCGCCGCCCGGATTGGGGCCCTGCGTCACGACCAGGGGCCAGGTAATCAGTGGCGCCGGCTCACCTGGCCAGCAGGTCTGAACCGGCAGGCGGGACAGGTCGATCTCGTCGCCCTGCAGAACGACTTCGTGAACGGGGGCGCGGCTGACGCTTCTCGGCTTCATCGCCAGGACCTGCTTGACCAGTGGCAGAAGTCCGATCGCCTCCTTCAAGCCGCCCGGAGGTTCCGGCTGGCGCAGGAAGGCCAGCGTCTCGCCGACGGCACGCAGTTCCTCCGGCGTCCGGTCCATGCCCAACGCGACCCGTCCCACCGAACCGAAAAGATTGACCAGGACGGGCATCTCCGAGGGCTTGCCGCCGGACACGGTCGGGTTTTCGAACAGCACGGCCGGCCCGCGATCCTTCAGCAGCCGGGTCTGGATCTCAGTCATTTCCAGTTCGGTCGAAACCGGCGCTGTCACCCGGTGCAGAGCACCCCGGCTTTCCAGCATCTCCAAGAAGTCGCGAAGGGATGAATAGGGCATACGTTCCGTTCTAGGGCATGTCGATGTCAGATCAATGCGATATCGGATAAGCCTACCGGTGTCGAGGAATAGACACCCTGTTCCGGTTGAGCAGCCGGTGCGTCTGTGCGAAATAGAGCGCGCATTTTCAATAGGCGGGAGAAGCTCCATGTCCGCACGCTATTGGGTCGTCGGCGGCGTATACGCCGATACAGGTTTCACGGATATCGCCAGCGGCGGCAAGGAAACGCGGCTGGGGCCATTCGACGATTACGCACAGGCCAAGGCTGTCTGGCGCGCCAAGGCGATGGAGACGGTGGACGACGCCCACGCGCGCTACTCCATCGAGAAGGAAAGTCATGAGGAATACTGGGTGATCGGTGGCGTCTATACCGACACCAATTTCCATGAACTGGCGGATGGCGGAGAGGAAAGGAAGTTCGGGCCGTTCGAGACCTATGACGACGCCCAGCGGGAATGGAAGGCGCAATCCATGGCCGCGATCGACGACGCCTACGCCCGCTTCCGGATCGAAAAACTTTGAGCGACGCGACCGCCGAAATCCTTCGGCGCGCGCGGACCTATCCCTACGAAGCGCCATCGGGCAGCTACACCTGGCATCACGGTGAAGTCCGGGATTTCGCACCGGAGGACCGGGCCGGACGGACACCGGTTCTGGCCTTCGGGTCCAACCGGGCGCCGGAGCGACTGCACCAGAAATTCGCGCATTTGGGCGATCACCGAATCCCGGTCGAAGCCGCTAGGCTGACCGATTTCGACGTGGTTTATGCGGCCCATATCACGTCATACGGCGCAGTGCCGGCGATGCTGCAGCGGGTGCCGGGCGTGACGGTGAACATCGCCATAACCTGGCTTGATGCCGCGCAGCTCACCATCATGCATGACAGCGAGATGAGCGCCGCCAATTACGTCTATGCGCGGCTCGACGGCGTATCCCTGGAACTGTCGACCGGCGGCGGAGCAGATCACGCCTTCTGCTATGTCGGGACACGCGGCCATCTGGTGTCGGAGGATGGCGGCACCATCCCCCTGCTGGCGGTACAGGCTTCCGGCCGTCAGCATCCCGCGGCCGCGACGGGCGAGGTGCTGGAGTTGATCCGGGCGCGCGTCACGGCGCGTCAGGATGCGGATACTTTCGTATTGGACCTCGTCCGCGACGAGGCATATCGGCAGGACATCAGCGACCGGATTTCAGGCGATGCCGTTCCTTTCGACTATCCGGTGACGGTGATCAGCCGCTGACCGGTTCCGGCCCCAGAACGGCGAGAGCGAGGTCGATGAAGCGACCGATGGAATCGCGGCTTTCGCCGGACCGGGCCATGAGGGCGATCGCCAGGGTCTGCCCCCAGAAATAGTCGGCCAGCGCCATGGAGCTGGACGACGACGGCAGGTCGCCCCGCGCCTTGGCCTTGTCGAAGACCTGGACCATGATCGCTGAACGCTTTTCTTTTGCCAGATCCATCATGCGCCGGGTCTGTTCCGGCAGGTTTTCCGCATCGACGATGCTGTTCACGACGAAGCAGCCGCAGGGACCCGTCCGGTCGGTCGCCCGGTCCGCCACGTCTTCCAGATAGCTGCGCATGACTGCGCGGATGGGGCGGTCGTCGCTGCCGATCCGGCCCAGAATCTCGTCCCCGACCCCTTCCATGTAGCGCGTCAGCGCCTTGGTATAGAGTGCCTCTTTGTCGCCGAAAGTGGCGTAGAGGCTGGGTTTCGCCATGCCTGTCGCCTCGACAAGGTCGGCCAGCGACGTCCCTTCGAAACCCTTGGTCCAGAAGACCTGCATGGCGCTTGCCAATGCGCAATCGGGGTCGGTCTTTCTTGGTCGTCCGCGAACCATGATGGAGGACTCTTCCCGTCAAATGGAATTTTTATACCGAACGGTATTTTGAAGCGTTGAACCCGAAGTTCAAGCACCCATTTATGTACCGAACGGTAGGAAATAACCTGCCGCCTGACTTCGGAGGTAAATGAGAATGAATTCCTTCCATGGCAAGACGATCCTGGTTACCGGCGCCAATCGCGGCATCGGCCGGGCCTTTGTGGAAACCCTGTTGAAGGCGGGGGCCGGCAAGGTCCTGGCCGCCGCGCGCAAGCCTGAATCGCTGAATGACCTGGTTGCCAACGGGTCCGGACGGGTGAGGGCGGTACGCCTGGACATCACCGATGCGGATCAGGTTTCCGCCGCGGCTGCGGATCACGCCGATGTCGACATCCTGATCAACAATGCCGGCACCGCGGCCCTGGCCGGGTTCATCCAGGCGGACAGCCTCGAGGCGGCACGGGCGGATATGGAAACCAACTATTTCGGAACCTTGAACATGGTGCGGGCCTTCGCGCCGGTGCTGGCGCGGAACGGCGGCGGGATGATCGTCAATCTGGCTTCCATCGCGTCCCATGTGAATTTCCCGCTGCTCGGCTCCTACAGCGCGTCAAAGGCGGCGGTGCATTCCCTGACCCAGGCGATCCGGGCGGAACTGAAAGAGTCCGGTACCAAGGTCGTCGGCGTCTATCCAGGACCGGTCGATACCGACATGGCCCAGGCGCTGGATATCGACAAGACGTCCCCGGAGGACGTTGTGGCCGCGGTCCTTCAGGGAATCGCGGTCGGCAGCGAGGACATCTATCCGGACGCCCAGGCGCTGGAACTGCACAGCGGCCTGCGCGCCGACCCGAAAGCGGTCGAACGCCAGATCGGCCAGATGCTGCCGCATTAAAGACCTCGACGGATTAAAAACGGAACCGCCCCGGAAGACCATCCGGGGCGGCCCGCTTAGCCAACGCAATTCAGATTGACTGTGAGGGCTTTCAGCTTGTCACAGACAGTGGGAGGCGGAGCACTGTTTGCCAACCTTAGCGGCAAACGAATTTCCCCCATCCTTCTTCCCGAGCATCCTCGTATGTATGGAAGCCTGCTCGAGGATGAAACCCTTGTGTTACCAATCTTTTCTGTACTTTTCCCGAAAGACCCGGATAGTTCGCCGCAACCCAGTCGACCGCCTCCTGGTATCGGTCTTCCAGCGAGTATAGCGCTGGAGCCTCCCAAAACTTTTCGCCAGAACTCGTTGTGAGAAAAGGCGGACGCTCAGGATCCTTGAGTTCGCTCTTGGGTAGGACTTCCCATTCAAAGTGGCCCAGATAGACAACCTCGCCAGCTTTTACGGCAAAGCTATGGGTTTGATCGTCGCGGAAAGTGGCATGTATTCCGCCCCAGCCAATTCCAAAATACGAGAAGACATAGGTTCCGGGCTTGATTTCGAACGCACGATATCCAATCCCTTGGTCGGCCACGTCGATCCTGGACATAAAGCCCACATGGGTAAGGTCGGATAACTCGTCGACTATGCGGCACCACCACATGTATGGGCCATTGTCGGCGACCCATTCGGTATCCGTGCCGTGTTCACCCACTGAAAATACCACAATCGCCCAATCGGTAGGACCCTTGGTGGTGGGATCGACATTCCAGTAGTTAAGTTTACATCCTGCGAGTGCAGCAATGCTGAACAGAATGGCTGCAACCTTACTCATACGTGCCCCCAATTGTATTGCGTCGCCAATATAGAAACTCGCGAGTATGAAACGCATTAGCGCCTGACCGATACGAACACGCGACCGGTAGGTTGGGCAGATGCTGTCGAAATAATGAAAACGGCCCGCTCTTCCTTTTGGAAGGGGCGGGCCGCGTTCCTGGCGTGATTACAACGCGCTCGCCCGGTTGACCGCGCAGGTCACGGCTTTCAGGGAGGCGGTGACGATATTGGCGTGGCGGCCGACCCCGTAGAGGCGTTTGCCGTCGGCCGTGCGGGCCTCGACATAGGCGATGGCCATGGCGTTGGCGCCTTCGCCGATGGCGTGTTCGGAATAGTCCATCACCGATATCTCGATGCCGGCGTCGTCCTTCAGGGCGTTGACATAGGCGTCTATCGGACCGTTGCCCTTACCGTGCAGCGAGACCTCCTCGCCATTGCGTTTGACGATAGCCAGGATGGACCGCAGTTCCGAGGCATGAGTATCCGCTGTCGTTCGGTGATCGACGAAGGCATAGGGGGTCTCGTTGTTCAGATAGACCTCCTCGAAGCTGTCCCAGATCATCTGGGGTGCCAATTCCTTGCCCGTTTCGTCGGCGATGGTCTGGACGATGGTCGAGAATTCGATCTGCAGGTTGCGCGGCATGCGCACGCCGTAATCGGTCTCCAGGATATAGGCGACGCCGCCCTTGCCGGACTGCGAATTGACCCGGATCACGGCCTCATAGGAGGAGCCGACATCCATCGGATCGACCGGCAGGTAGGGCACATCCCAGATACCGCTGTTCGAATCCTTCATCGCCTTCAGGCCCTTGTTGATGGCGTCCTGATGGCTGCCGGAGAAAGCCGTGAAGACGAGGTCGCCGCCATACGGATGGCGCGGGTGGACCGGCAACTGATTGCAGTATTCGACAATCTTGCGCATCTCGGGGATGTTGGTGAAGTCGAGCTGCGGATCGACACCGGTTGCGACCATGTTCATGCCAAGGGTCACGATGTCGACATTGCCCGTCCGCTCCCCGTTGCCGAACAGCGTGCCTTCGACCCGGTCGGCACCGGCCATCTGGGCGAATTCCGCCGCCACAACGCCCGAACCCCGGTCGTTATGGGGGTGAACCGACAGGATCAGGCTGTCGCGCCGGGTGAAGTTGCGATGCATCCATTCGATGCCGTCGGCATAGACGTTCGGGGGCGCGACCTCGACCGTGGCCGGCAGGTTCAGGATGATCGGTTTCTCCGGTGTCGGCTCCCAGACATCCATCACCGCCTCGCAGACTTCCAGGGCGTAGTCCGGCTCGGTCTGGGTGTAGCTTTCCGGCGAGTACTGGAAGCGCCAATCGGTTCCGGGGTTCTTTTCCGCATGCTCCCGTACCAGCTTTGCGCCATCGATGGCGATCTGCTTCACACCGTCGCGGTCCTGCTGGAAGACGACGCGGCGCTGGATCGTGGAGGTCGAATTGTAGACGTGGACGATTGCCCGGTGGACACCCTTCAGCGATTCATAGGTTCGCTCGATCAGATGCGGGCGCGCCTGGGTGAGGACCTGCACCGTGACGTCCTCGGGGATCATGTTCTTTTCGATCAGCTCTCGCGTGAAGTCGAAATCGGTCTGGGACGCGGCCGGGAACCCGATCTCGATTTCCTTGAAGCCCATGCGGACCAGCAGTTCGAACATGCGGCGCTTTCGGTCCGGCCCCATCGGTTCGATCAGGGCCTGATTGCCGTCGCGCAGATCGACGGAACACCAGATCGGCGGCTTGTCGACCACCCGTCCGGGCCACTGGCGGTCGGGCAGATCGATCCGGTCGTACATGCGGTATTTATCTACGGGCATGCGGTTCATAACGGGGTCCTCCTGAAGCTCTTTCTGGCCGCGCCAGCCCGGTTCTTCTAGGCGCCGGGCGGCGCGGTGTCCATGGTTTGAAGCGGATTTCGCGGCAGGGCTACGGCCATCGGTCTGCCGCGGGCGGACCGACGACCGTGAATTAGTCGCGCCAGCGCCTGCAGGGAAAGGCTGCGGGACGGTGCGGTAATGAAAATCGGGTGCGGGGTCATGACGACGGTGTCTTTCCGAAGGGGGAGGCAGGCTGTCGGAGGAAGGGCAAAAGGGCCCCTTCCGCGCTCAGATTAGAGCGTGGCCTAGTAGCTTCGATAGAAGCAGCATGCCGCCGGAAGTCGTCATGGGATCAGGCTATCGATGGCTGCGGGCGCGGTCAAGCGGCTTGCGCCGCTCCGCTTCCACCGGAAAAGTAGCACCGGGAAACGATAGAGGGAGGTTCCATGCGCGCCGCCGATATACTCGCCCGACGCCTCTACGAGGCCGGATGCCGCTTTGCCTTCGGTATGCCGGGGGGGGAGGTTCTGACCCTGCTGGATGCGATGGAGCGGGCCGGCATTCGCTTCATTCTGGCAAAGCATGAGAACGCGGCCGGTTTCATGGCGGAGGCGACCTGGCACCGGACCGGCGCGCCGGGCATTCTTCTGGGCACGGTCGGACCCGGAATCCTGAATGCCGTGAACGTGGTGGCGAATGCCGAGCAGGACAGGGTTCCGCTCATCGCCATTGCCGGCTGCGTCGATCCGGCCGAGCGACTGACCTATTCCCATCAGGTCCTGGACCATACGAAGGTCTTCGATCCGATCTGCAAGGCGGTGTTCACCCTGACGGCGGAGGCCCCGGGAGAGGCCGCCGAAAAGGCGGTTCAGGCTGCAATGTCGCCCCGCTCCGGTCCTGTCTTCATCGATGTGCCGATTACCGTGGCCGAAGCCGAATGCGGTGTCGGCTATGCGCTGCGGCATCCGGAGCCGTCGCCGTCCGTGCCCGCAGAGGGGCCGGAGCTGGCGCGGGCGCAGTCCATGCTGTCCGGGGCGCGGCGGCCTTTGATGATCGCCGGGTTCGACGCGGTCTGCGACGATGCGGGCGATGCCGTGCGGCGGTTCTGCGAAACGCTCAATGTGCCGCTGATCACGACCTATAAGGCAAAGGGGCTGGTGCCGGAGGACCACGCCTGTGTCGTCTGCGCCGCGGCCCTGTCGCCGTCCGCCGATGCCGTCGTGAAGCCGCTCGTCGCACAGGCCGATCTTATTCTGCTGGCCGGATACGATCCGATCGAGATGCGTGTCGGCTGGCGCAATCTGTGGAATCCGGCAAAAACCGATGTCATTGAAGTCGTCGCCCGGCCGAACGATCAGTACATGCATCAGGCCACGGTCAGTTTTGTCGCTGATATCGGCCGCACCCTGGATCTCCTGAGGAGCGGCATGACCGGCAGTGCGACCTGGCCCGATCAGGCCCCGACCGGGATGCGCGACCGGCTTCGGCAGTCCAATGGTGCGACGGCGGAATGGGGGCCAGGCGCCATCGCCGATACGGTTCGCACCGCGGTGCCGCGCAATACCGTCGCGACGGTCGATTCCGGGGCTCATCGGATTGTGCTTTCCCAGGTCTACCGCTGTTTCGAACCGCGCAGCCTGCTGCAGTCGATGGGGCTGTGCACGATGGGATGTGCCCTGCCACTTGCCATTGGTACCAAGATCGCCGATCCGGCCCGGCCGGTTGTCGCCTTCACCGGCGACGGTGGACTGATGATGGTGCTGGGGGAGTTGTCGACCCTTGCCGATTATCGCCTGCCGATCCCCGTCATCGTGTTCTCCGATCGCAGCCTGGCCCTGATCGAATTGAAGCAGCGCGGCATGCAATTGGGCAATGCCGGCGTGGATTTCGCAGGCGGCTACGACTATGGCGCCCTGGCAAAGGCGTTTGGCGGCGAATGCGCCACCGTTCGGGATCGTGCGGCACTCGCGGCGGCGGTAAAGGACGCTCTGTCCGCCGAGACATTCACCTTGATCGTCTGCGAAATCGACCGCCGGTCCTACGATGGGGTCCTGTGACGATCAGGTGTCCTCGCCCTCGTCCTCTCCGTCGCCCGAAGGACCGTCCGAGCCCTTGCGCGTGGCGCGCCGGGCCGCGACCCGTTTTGCACTGATCCGTTTAGATCCCGATTTCTTGGAGCCTGCCTTCTTCGTTTCCGCCTTCTTCGCCGAGTTTTTCCCAGCGGTGGGCGGATTGAAGGCCTCCGGCGCTTCGCCCGGGACGGATTCTATGTAGAGCGACTGGCTGGGGAAGGCGAAGCCGGTTCCCGCTTCCTCCACGATGTCCTTGATGGCGTAGGCCAGCTTTTCCTTGATCGCCAGCCATTCGCCCCAGACCGTCGTGTGGGTGAAGCAATACAGCATGATGTCGATGGAACTGGCGTTGAAGCTATCGACACGCACGAACATGGTCGCCCGCTCCGGCGGGACGAATTCCGGCTGGGACAGAATGTAGGCCTCGATTCCGTCTCGGATTTCCTTCAATTGTGCCACCGTGGTCCGGTATTCGACGCCGATCATCCAGTAGATGCGTCGATGGGTCATGCGGCTGAAATTGGTGACCGCGCTGTCCGACAGTTGCGCGTTGGGGACGAAGACAGGGGCCTTGTCGAAGCGCCGGACGAAGGTTGAGCGAAAGCCGATGGATTCCACGGTGCCTTCGACCACACCGTCGACACGGATCCATTCGCCGATGGAGAAGCGTTTTTCCGTCAGGATGAGGATCCCGGCGATCAGGTTCTTGAACAGGTCCTGCGCCCCTAGTGCGACGGCAACGCCGAACAGGCCCAGCCCGGCAATGATCGGGGCGACCTGGATGCCCCAGATTTCAAGCACCGTCGCGACCCCGATCAAGGCGATGATCAGTTTGATCGCCTTGATCAGCCATTCGACCATTGCGGAGGTGAAGACGCGCTCGACCCGGTTCAGCAGGAAGGACAGGGGATCGACCATCCGGTAGAAGCCCCAGAACAGCACCAGCACGATCAGCGACCGGTTCAGTGAGGTCGCGATATCCTGTGCCGTGCCGCTCAGAGACAGGTATTCGGTGGCGAAGAAGACGCCCATCACCGCCGGGATCATGCGGATCGGACCGGCCAGCGCGGTCGTGATCGTATTGTCCAGCCGGTTGCTCGATCTCTCGGCCAGAACCTCAACCCGATGCAACACGAAGCGACTGAAGATCTGACGGAAAATCAGGAACACGAAGAATATCGTCAGCGCGACCAGGATCTCGCCCAGATCAATGCCGCCGACGCCATAGGACCAAACCTCGCGCACCAGCGCCCAGAAATCCGCCAGACTGTCGACCCCTGTCCATCCGGTTCCGGTGGCCGGCGGCGGGCTCATCGTGCCCGTGGCAGCGTCCAGGACCGGTGTCTTCGCCTCCCCGGATTGCGCGATTTGTTCGGTACTGGATCGGGACACGGGCGAATAACTCCTGAACAGCTGGTCAGTCGGACAAGGCGGCCCTGGCGACCTTGCGCATGACCGTCGGCAGGGCACGATCGCCCAGTCCGTCCGGCAGGCACCAAGTACAGTCGGAGGGTACGGTTTCGTCAATTGCGCGCGCGCGAAAGACGGTCAGTTCCAGATGAAAATGGGTGAAGGTGTGCCGGATCGCGCCGGCCATTCCGGTAACGGTCGCCATCGCGGGCAGCCCGGTATCGTGAAACGCGTCGCTGCCGGCTTCCGTCCAATCCGTGCCGGGGAATTCCATCATGCCCCCCAGCAGCCCCCTTTCCGGGCGACGGCGCAGCAGGATCGCCCCATCATCGCGTTCGATCCAGAAGGCGGCGCCGCGCCGGGTCGGCTTGGGCTTCTTCGGCTTCTTGCGTGGCAACGTCTCCGCAATCGACTGCCCGCTACAGAAATCCGTCAGCGGGCACAGCATGCACTTCGGACGGCCCGGCGTGCAGACGGTTGCGCCCAGATCCATCATCGCCTGGGCGAAATCGCCGGGGCGATGCGTCGGCGTCATCGCAGTCACGAAGTCGTAAAGCGCCGGTTTGGAATCGGGCAGCGGCGTTTCGATGTTGAAAAGCCGGGTTGTCACCCGTTCGATGTTGCCGTCCATCACGGCGGCCGGCCGGTCGAAGGCGATGGCGGCAATGGCCGCGGCGGTGTAGCGGCCGATTCCCGGCAGATCGCGCAGGGCGTCCTCCGTGTCCGGGAACTGTCCGTCACGCTCTGTGGCGACACGGATCGCGCATTTGTGCAGGTTTCTGGCCCGGGCGTAATAGCCCAGGCCGGCCCATTCCGTCAGGACATCGTCCAGATCGGCTGCCGCCAGATCGCGGACAGTCGGCCAGCGGGACAGGAAGCGGCGGAAGTATTCGCCGACTGTCGCTACGGTCGTCTGCTGCAGCATCACTTCGGACAGCCACACATGGTACGGGTCCGCGACCCGGCCGGGCGGCGCGCGCCAGGGCAGCTTTCTGGCGTGCCGGTCATACCAGGACAGCAGGGCCGGTGCGATATCGGTTTCGGATTGGACAGCCATGGTTCACAGTGTAATCGGCGGCGGCGCAGAGACCAGCCCCCGCAACCCCGGAATCGATCATGACCAAAGACGACGGCGCGCCGAAGGACAAGCGAAAGAAGACGGACGACATGCGTTACGGCGGCACCCAGTCGCTGGCCGCCATTGTCCCCAGGCTGGCCCGAAAGGCCGTCGGCAAGCGTGGATTCATGGATGCCCGCATCCTGAACGAATGGCCGATGATCGTTGGCACCGATCTGTCCAGGCATGCCCATCCGGACCGCCTGACCTTTCCGCGTGGGAAGCGGGATGGCGGGACACTGCACATCCGCGCGATGGGACCGATGGCGACCGAGTTGCAGCATCTCGAGCCGGTTCTGGTCGACCGCATCAATTCACATTTCGGTTATCGCGCGGTGGCGGGAATCAAGTTGCTTCAGGCGCCACCGACCCGGACTCCGGCGACGTCGCGGCGCACCGAACAACGCAAGCCGCCCCCGCGGCCCGCGGATTCCCGGGAGTTGGCCGATCTGGATCGCCGGCTGGAGAGTGTCGACGATCCGGAGCTGCGGGTCATCCTGCGGCGCCTGGGGGAGGGGATTCTGCGCCGGAACGCTCAAAAGTGACGCCGCGTCCCCGTTCTTGCGCCATGTGAGGGTTGCCATCGACGCGGGAAGTCCATAGGTAAGCCGGACATGATTCAATGCGAGGGTGAGGATCGCGTCCATGAGCCTGTTCCAGCACAAAGCCGCTCTTCCTGTCGTTGTCGTCGCGGTCGTCGCGGCCATTGGCGGCCTGATCTACTACGTGAACCGGTCTCCGGAAGCCCCGATCGCCAGCCAGGTCGATTCCAATCTGGCCAACGCGGACGCTTCCGCCGCATCGCCGGACACGAACCCGCTGATCAAGCCGCGGGTGCTGGGGGATCCGGACGCGCCGGTCACGATCATCGAATATTCCTCGCTCACCTGTCCGCATTGCGCGGCGTTCCACCGCGAGACGCTGCCGCAGTTGAAGGAAACCTACATCGATACCGGCAAGGCGAAGCTGGAACTGCGCGATTTCCCGCTGGACGACGGTGCGACGCTGGGTGCTCTGCTGGCCCGTTGTGCCCCGGAAGACCGGTATTTCGCGCTGGTCGACCTGCTGTTCCTGCAGCAGCGCAGCTGGGCCAGGTCGGAAAATCTTGTCGGCGAACTGGCGCGTCTCGGCGGCTTTGCCGGCATGTCGGAAGAGAGCATTCAGGCCTGCTTCGAGAACGAAGAACTGTTCCGTGCGATTCGCGAACAGCGTCAGGTCTGGTCGAATCTGCACGAGATCTCCTCGACGCCGACCTTCATCGTCAACGGATCGAAGGTTTCCGGCGCCCAGCCTTTCTCGGAATTCCAGAAGATCATCGACAGCGAATTGAACTGACGCCGAATCGTTTCGCGATTCCAGCGGGCTCCGGGAACGACTCGACTCTTCCCGGAGAATCCGTATTGCCTTACCTGTTGGGCGCGATTCGGCGCCCGGCACAGATTGTCGTCTAAGGCTTTACGGACCGCGCCTCAGTGCATTTCAAGAAGCTGAAAGTCCACGGTTTCAAGTCCTTCGTCGACCCGGTCGAGCTGATGATCTCGTCCGGGATCACAGGCGTTGTGGGCCCGAACGGCTGCGGCAAATCCAATGTCATCGAATCGCTGCGCTGGGTCATGGGCGAGGCTTCGGCCAAGCGCATGCGGGGCGGCGAGATGGACGACGTCATCTTCGGTGGATCGTCCAGCCGGCCGCAGCGGAACAGCGCGGAAGTTACCGTTTATCTCGACAATTCAGAACGTAAGGCCCCTGCCGCCTTCAACGATACGGATGAGCTGGAAATCATGCGCCGTATCGATCGTGGCCAGGGATCGACGTACCGAATCAACGGCAAGGAGGTCCGGGCCCGGGACGTCCAACTGCTGTTCGCGGATCTTGCGACCGGCGCGAATTCGACCGCCATTGTCAGCCAGGGACGGGTCGGTGCGCTGATCGGTGCGAAGCCTCAGGATCGGCGAACCCTTCTGGAGGAGGCCGCCGGAATCCGGGGACTGCATTCTCGCCGCCACGAGGCGGAACTGCGCCTTAAGGCGGCCGAGAGCAACCTGGAACGTCTGGAAGACGTCATCGGCGCCCTGGAGAGCCAGTTCGGCGGTCTGCAAAGGCAGGCGAGACAGGCGAACCGCTATCGTCGCATCGCGGAGCAACTGCGCGCGCAGGAGGCCATCCTGCTGCACCTCCGCTGGACGGAGGCAACGGCGAAACTGGAATCGGCGCGCCTGAAGCTGAACGAGGCGCAGGCCGTCGTCACCGAACGCACGCAGATGGCTGCACAGGGTGCCAACCTGCAGGCCCATGCGCATGACAAGATGCCGAAACTGCGCGAGGCCGAAGCCGAGGCTGCGGCACGCCTGCAGTCGCAGGTCATCGCCGAACGGCAATTGGAAGCCGAAGGCGAACGCATCACCGAGCAACTGGCGGACCTGCGCAAGCGACTGGATCAGATTTCCTCGGACATGGTGCGGGAGGAAACGCTGGCATCCGACGCGATTGAGGCGCTCGAACGCCTCGGCCAGGAGCGTAAGCGCATCCAGGAGCTCCAGGCGTCCGAGAAGGCCGAGACTGAAAAGCTGCGTGCCGAACGGGATGAAGCCGACAAGTCCGTCGCCCGGGAAGAGGCGAAACTGGACGAGTTGAATGAGCATGTCGCCGCCGTGGAGGCTCAACGGGCCGCGCTGACGCGCCAGATCGATGATGCCCGGAAACGCCTCGCGGCGCTGGAGCAACGTTCGGCGGCCATCGCATCGGAGACGGAGACCCTGAACGCGCGGATCGCAGAGGCCGGGGATGTCGAGGGCGCCAGGGCAGCGGTCGACGCGGCGGAGCAGGCCCTTGTCGCGGCCCGGACGGCGGCGGAAACCGCTGAGGAGGGCCGTGCGCTCGCTGAGGCGAAAGCGACCGAGACGCGCAATGCGCTGGCCGAAGCCGATCAGGCTTTGCGGCGGGATCTTGATGCGGCGCGCAATCAGGCGCGCGAGAGCCTGAGCACAGCCGAGCGGGACGCGCGCGACAAGGTGGCTTCGGCGGAGAAGTCTGCCCGGGAGAGTGTCGAGGAAGCGGATCGGCTGCGCGGTCGCCTAGCGGCCGAAGAGGCGGCGCTGAGCGATCTTCTGGCCCAGGATGACGATGGCGGCGCGCCGGTCCTGGAAGAAATTCAGGTGGCGGCCGGTTATGAGACCGCTCTGGGCGCCGCCCTGGGCGATGATCTGGATGCAGCGCTGGATGAGGAGGCGTCCCGTCACTGGACCGATCTGGGCACGCTGGAAGGTGCGCCGGCACTGCCGGATGGCGTGACGTCTTTGGCCGACGAAGTGAGGGCCCCGGCCGCCCTGTCCCGACGCTTGTCTCAGATCGGCGTCGTTGCGGATGCCGAAACGGCGGTACGCCTGCAAAAGGAACTGACGGTCGGTCAGCGCCTGGTCAGCCGGGATGGCGGACTGTGGCGCTGGGACGGATTGCGTATCCGGCCGGGAACGGCGACGGCAGCGGCGAAGCGCCTGGAACAACGCAATCGGCTCGCGGATGTCAGTGAGGCGTTGGCACGGGCCGAGAGTGATCTGGCGCGCATTCGCGAAGAGGCGGAAAGCAAGATCGCGGATGCGAAGCAGTCGGCGGAGCAATCCCTGTCGGCCGCGCGTGACGCGGCTGAGAAGCTTGTCGCCGAGGCCGAGGAGCAGGCGGAAGGCAAGCTGGACGATTTGCGCGCCGCGTCTGAGGCCGCTGCGGCAGCGCTCACCGAGGCGGCCGCGCGGGCGAATGAGGCCCGCCGCGCGCAACAGGATGCCTATGACGCCGCCGGTGCCGCACGGAAGACCCTGGCGCGGTTGGAACAGCAGGTCTCCGAAAGCCGCAGCCGTCTGGCGGCGCTGGAAGGGGAAACGGACCGGATCGAGACCGAGAGGGCCGACGCGAACGAGCGTGTGGACTCCGCGCAAAAGGCCGTCGCCGTTCTGGAAGATGCCAACATTCTGCGCGAACGCCTGTCGTCTTCCCGCGCGGCACTGGCCGAACTGCGTGCGCGGCAGGTCGAGAAACGCTCGACCTATGACCGGCTGGAACGGGAAGCGAAGGCCCGTGGCGAACGGCTGAATGCGATCCTGGCCGAGGAGCAGTCCTGGACAGCACGCTCCGAAGGGGCGGCACGGCGGCAGAACGATCTGAAGGAACGGCATCTGGCGGCCGGGCGGGAACTGACCTCCCTGGAGGCACGGCCGGCGGAGATCGCCGAGCAGCGGGCTTTCCTTCAGGGCAAGATTGCCGAACTGGAAGAGGAGCGGAAGGCGGCGGCCGACCGCCTGGCCGAGGCAGAACTGGCCCAGCGCGATATGGACCATGCGCTGAAGGCCGCCGAGCAGGCGCTGGCGGAGGCACGTGAAACCCGCGTGCGCCGCGAGGCGGAGGTGGAGCAGGCCGAACAGGCCATGGCGACCGTGACGGAACGGGTCGCCGAGAAACTGGAATGCACCCCGGAAGAGGCGTTGTCCCAGTCCGGCCTGTCGGAAGATGCCGAATTACCCGATCAGGCCGATGTCGAGCAGCGCATCGAACGGTTAAGCCGTGAGCGGGACAACATCGGACCGGTCAACCTGCGCGCCGAACAGGAAGCGCAGGAACTGGAAGAACAGATCGCGTCGATGAAGACGGAACGCGACGACCTGATCGGT
Organism: Alphaproteobacteria bacterium; assembly: GCA_033344895.1. Classification (NCBI taxonomy): domain Bacteria; kingdom Pseudomonadati; phylum Pseudomonadota; class Alphaproteobacteria; species Alphaproteobacteria bacterium. The sequence goes on along the minus strand of JAWPMN010000001.1, from coordinate 316,178 downwards.
GCGATCAGCCGGCTGCGCCAAGGAATCAATGCGCTGAACCGCGAAGGTCGGGAGCGTCTGCTGCGCGCCTTCGAGGAAGTCGACACCCATTTCCGGCAGTTGTTCGTCGAACTGTTCGGTGGCGGAGAGGCGCATCTGAAACTGACGGAATCCGACGATCCGCTTCAGGCCGGACTGGAGATCATGGCGAGCCCGCCCGGCAAGAAGATGCAGATCCTGTCGCTTCTGTCCGGGGGAGAACAGGCGCTGACCGCGCTGGCGCTGCTGTTCGGTGTCTTCCTGACCAATCCCGCGCCGATCTGTGTGCTGGACGAGGTCGATGCGCCGCTGGACGATACGAATGTCGACCGCTTCTGTCAGATGCTGGACAAGATAGCCAAGGCCGGGACGACCCGTTTCCTGGTCGTCACCCACCACCGCATGACCATGGCCCGTGTCGACCGGCTGTTCGGGGTGACCATGGCGGAACGCGGCGTTTCGCAGCTCGTATCCGTCGATCTGCGGCAGGCCGAACGGATGCGGGAAGCGGGTTAACCGCCGGACTCCCTGTCATCCTTAGTCAGGAGAATCTGACGGAGCGTGCGGGCGGCCGGGCCCAGCGGCGCATCGTTGCGGTGCGCCAGATAGCACCCCATGATCGACGCGCCATTCAGTCCCAGAGCGACTGCGTTAAGCCTTACCAGACGGCCGGATTCCAGGTCCTCCTCCGCTGCCCAGAGCGGCAGGCGCCCCCACCCCAGACCGGCCCGGATGAGCGCGTGTTTGGAATCCTGTCCGGCAACCCGCCAGGTCGAAGGCGACAGGACCCCGATATCGCGCCCCTCCGACCAGGCGGTTGGGTCCTCCTGGACGATCTGCAGATGATCCACCAGATCCGCCGCGTCCAGGGAAACGCCCGCCCCCCGCCTTGCCAGCGGGTGCATCGGGGCGGCAACGGCTACAAAGACAACGGGGCGCAGCGCCTCAAGCGTGACATGGGGATCGCGAAACTCTTCGCCGGCAGTGATCGCGATCTGGCAGCGACCGTTCAGCAGCGACGTCAGCGGTCCGCCCAGTGCGGCGGTTTCCAGGCGGATGGCGACCGATGGGTACATCTCGCGCATCCGATACAGCGCATCGGAAATCGCCGGAAGGGAATACAGAACGTCGACACAAAGCGAGAGCGAGAGCTCGACGCCTTCGCCAAGCCCCCTGGCCCTGGCTCGAAGGGAATCCGCTTTCAGCAGGATGGCGCGGGAATCCTCCAGCAGGGCGGTGCCGGCGCGGGTCAGGACAGGTTTATGTCCCGATCGGTCAAACAGGGTGACGCCCAGTTCCGCCTCCAGATTGGCAATGGCGTGACTGATTGCGGATTGAACGCGCGATAGCCGACGGGCGCCCTGGCGGAAGCTGCCTGCCTCGGCCACGGCGACGAAGACCCGGATCTGGTCAAGGGTGAGAGCATCCAACATGATCTATTAAATCGATCAATTTGATCAAAATTACAACAGTTCAATAGATTGATACTGAGTGCCATCTATGCCGTCGATCATCGCAAACGGAGGCAACTCAATGACCCGTGTCCTGGTACTTTACTATTCTTCCTACGGTCACATCGCACAGATGGCCCGACATGCCGCCGATGGTGCACGGGACGCAGGGGCCGAAGTCGCCCTACGCCGGGTGCCTGAACTCGTGCCGCCCGAGGTTGCGGTAAAGGCCGGCTATGTGACCGAGGATGATGTTCCGGTCTGCCGGATCGATGAACTGCCGGAGTATGACGCCATTCTCTTCGGCACGCCGACGCGGTTCGGGAACATGGCCAGTCAGATGAAGAACTTCTTCGATCAGATGGGCGGGCTTTGGTTCTCGGATCGGTTTGTCGGAAAGGCGGGCGGGGTCTTCACCTCGACGGGCAGCCAGCATGGCGGTCAGGAAAGCACGATCCTGTCGACGCATATCGTGCTGATGCATCTCGGCATGGTGGTGGTTGGACTGCCCTATACCTTCAAGGGGCAATCCCGCATGGATGAAATCACCGGTGGTTCGCCCTACGGGGCGACGACGATGGCCGATGACGGGCAGGGGGGAGACCGGCGGCCCAGCGATAACGAACTGGACGGCGCATTCTTTCAGGGCCGGCATATTGCCAGGGTCGCCGCGGCGCTTCGCGCCGGGTCGTTCCTTCCCGAACCGGAAGCGGCTTGATGGACCGAGTGGAGCAGGGCGGCGCGCACAGGGGATGGGGCGCGGTTGCCGTCATCGTCGGCGCTGGCGTGGTGTCCGCCATCCAGGTCGGCAAGGCAACGGCCGCAATGGACGAAATCCGCGCAGATCTGATGCTGGATATTGGCACGGCATCCATGATTCTTTCCGTCTTTGCGTTGATCGGCGCCCTGGGCGGTGCCGCCATCGGAATGGCGGTCGACAGGATCGGTGACCGTCGGATGGCGATTGCCGGCCTCGTCTTGCAGGCACTGGGGGCGGCGATCGGCGGATTGGCGCCGGAGGAATCGGTTCTGCTGGCGGCCAGGGTTCTGGAGGGACTTGGATTTCTGGCGGTGGTCGTGGCTGCGCCGGCCATGATCGCTCGTCTGGCGCCGCCGGGCCGGTTGAACGGTGCGATGGCGCTGTGGGCGACCTTCATGCCGGTCGGGCTCGCCCTGATCATGGCGGCGACCCCGCTGCTGTCGGCAATATCCTGGCGCGACCTGTGGCTCGGCAATGCAGCGCTGCTCGGTGCCTATGCGGTAATTGTGGCGGCGACCATACCCAGCCCACCAGCCGTGGTTCAGGTTCCGGGGATTGAGAGATCGATCCTGGCGGATCTTGCAGCCGCGTTGCGGACCGGGCCTCCCCTTCTGCTTGCTGTAATATTCTCTATCTACGCGGCCCTGTTCTTTGCAGTGTTCGGCTTTCTTCCGTCCCTCCTGTCGGAGCGGCTGGCCTTGGGGCCTGAGCTTGCGGGACCGGTCGCCGGACTGACGATAGCGTCCGGCATTGTCGGGAACCTCGCCTGTGGAAGGATGCTCAGGGGGACTGCGCCGCCGGCGCATATCCTGATTGCCGGATTCGCCGTAATGGCGGTAACGGGATGTCTTTTCTTCTGGATGCCGCTGCCGGCGCTACCGGCCTTGATCCTCTGCATTCTGTTTGCGTTGGTCGGTGGCGTGGTTCCGGTCGTCCTCTTTGACGCCGCGCCACGTTTCGCGCCCGGGGGATCGGGCGGCGGATCGCTGGTCGGGGCCACCATGGGATTGATCATGCAGGGCAACAATATCGGCCTGCTGGTCGGGCCGCCGCTGGCCGGGGGCCTCGCGACCACATTCGGCTGGCCATCGGTCGCCTTCCTGGTGGCTGGTCTGACTGGTGTGGCAGCACTCTGTGTAATTGTTTTTGCGCGGCTCGACCGGGCCGTCTTCGCAATCAGGCGCTCAGAATCTTTCCCGGGTTCATCAGGTTGTCCGGATCGAAAGCCTGCTTCAACTGACGCATGACGGCCACCGCCTCACCGTGTTCCGCGGTCAGGAAATGCTTCTTGCCGTAGCCGATGCCGTGTTCGCCGGTACAGGTTCCGCCATAGGCGATGGCGCGCTGATTCAGCCGCTCAACCATATCCTTGGCGCGCTTCAACTCGTCCGCGTCATCGGGGTCAAACATCAGGCACAGATGATAGTTGCCGTCCCCGACATGACCGACGATCGGTGCATAGATGCCGGAATCCTGGATGTCCCGCTTGGTATCCAGAATGCAGTCGGCCAGTTTCGAAATCGGCACGCAGGCATCGGTCGCCATGCCCTTCTTGCCCGGCGCGGCGGCGCAGGCCGCATAGAAGGCGTTGTGACGGGCCTCCCACAGTTTCGTGCGCTCCTCCGCCTGACTCGTCCACCGGAAGGCGCTGCCGCCAAATTCGTCGGACAGGGCCTGAACCTGTTCGGCCTGTTCGGCCGTGGACGCCTCCGAGCCGTGAAACTCGAAGAACAGGGTCACCTTCCGTTCGAACCCATCCAGTTTCGAATAGTCGATGCAGGCGCCCATCTGAACATCGTCCAGCAGCTCGATCCGGGCCACCGGAATACCCGACTGGATCGTCAGAATGACGGTGTTCACCGCGCTTTCCAGGTCCGGGTACTGACAAACGGCGGAGGTGACGGCCTCCGGAATGCCGTACAGGCGCAGCTGCACTTCGGTGATGATGCCCAGCGTGCCTTCGGCGCCGACAAAAATCCGGGTCAGATCGTATCCCGCAGCGGACTTACGGGCCCGACCGCCGGTCTTGATGATGCGGCCGTCGGCCATGACCACCGTCAGGCCCAGAACATTTTCGCGCATGGTGCCGTAGCGCACGGCGTTGGTCCCCGAAGCACGGGTCGACGCCATGCCGCCCAGCGACGCGTCCGCCCCGGGATCAATCGGGAAGAACAGGCCGGTGTCGCGCAGGTATTCGTTCAGCTGCTTGCGCGTCACACCCGCCTGGACGCGGCAATCCAGGTCTTCATTGTTGACTTCCAGCACTGCATTCATCTGCGAAACGTCGATCGACACGCCGCCTTCCAGCGCCGCCACATGGCCCTCAAGCGACGTGCCGGTGCCGAAGGGGATCATCGGAATCTTGTGCTCGGAACAGACCTTGGCGATTTCTGCCACCTCCTCGGTGGAATGGGCGAAGATCACCAGGTCCGGCGGTGCGCCGGGAAACCAGCCTTCGCCGTGGCCGTGCTGTTCGCGCACGGCCGCCGAGGTGGAGGCACGGTCGCCGAACCGTTGCTGCAGGATGCCGATGCCGGGGTTCGCCGCGTGCTTGGATTCTGCTGATCTGGCCATGGTGCTGCTCCGGAAATTTCCGCTGTATGAGATACCTGGAAAGGTCATACCATTTCGATCGGGCGAGATCACGATCGAAGATCGGCGCCGGTTTTCCGCGCGATGCCGCCGACCACGATATCAGAGCGCGGTGCGTCGATAACACCGTTGCCTGTCATCGATTACGCGATATGGTGCGCCCAAATTGGTCCGCATAGTCAAACGCAAAAGGCATGGCCGAGACAGAAACGCCGCCCCCAAGCGAGCCGGAAACGGAAGCTGCCCAGCCGAACGGCAAGAAGCGGCTGACCGGTCTGGCGCGCCTTCTGCAGTACAAGTTGGTTATTCCGATTGCGCGAGGGCGCCATAACGGCGTTCCGACGGCGCGCGGTACGGCGATCGGGCTTGCCTTCGGACTAACGCCCACGGTCGGCATCCAGATGCCGATGATTCTTGTTTTCTGGGCCGCCATCAAATGGCTGAAGCCCAGTTGGAAATTCAATCTGATCGTGGCGCTGGCCTGGACCTGGCCGACGAATGTGCTGACCGCCCCGGCCTACTACTATCTCTGCCTGCTGACAGGGCGGTTGATGATGGGCGACAGCACCGATCTGGGCTTCGATGTCTTTCAGGCCCATGTGGAAAGTGTCCTGTCGAAGGATGCGACTTTCGTCGAATCGCTTTGGGTCTATACGCACGAGATATTCCGAACCTGGGGCGTGCCGCTGTTTGTCGGTTGCATCCCTTGGGCCGTTGCCGGAACCTGGGCGGGATATGTCCTGACCCTGAAGTTTCTCGCCAAGTTGCGGGAGCGGCAGCGCCGTCAGATGCTGGCGCGGCATGCCCGCCGAGCCCGCAAGCGCGCTGCCAAGGAACGCGCGCGGGCGACCCAGACCGAATAGCCGGGCCGCCCGTTTCGGAGTTCAGGCCGCGTCCAGCCCCATCTGCCAGAACTTGATTTCCAGCCGGGTCGCGTCGCGAAAGGTCCGGGCCAGATCGTCGAAGCGCGTGTCCGACAGCTGGGGCCCTGCAAGGCGGTCGATATACCGGCGTTCATCGGCACAGGCGTCCTGATAGTCGGATCCGGCATACATCGCGATCCAGTCGGCATAGGGCGTGTCGACACCCCGTGCCTTCGTTTCGGAATCCAGTGCCGGACCGATTTCGCCATAGCCCAGCATGCAGGGCAGCAGCGCCACGTGAAGGTCCAAAAGATCGCCCGCCATGCCGCATTCCAGGACATAGCGTGTATAGGCCATGTTGGCCGGGTCTTCGGGAAGGTTCTCCAGGTCGGCCGGATCAATGCCCCATTTCCGGCAGAACCCGACATGCAGGTTCAGTTCCACATCCATGATGGCCGCGATACCGTCTTTTGCCCGTTTCAGGTCTTCCACGGTTCGCGCCTTGTATCCGGCCAGGGCATAGGCGCGGGCGAACTGGATCAGGAACAGATAATCCTGCTCCAGATAGTACCGGAAGGCCGGTTCCGGCAGGGTGCCGTCCGCCATGCCCCGAACGAAGGGGTGGCGGGTATAGGCCTCCCAGTCTTTCGGACAGGACGCCTTCAGGCGGTCGAACAGATCAGGCATGGTTCCCTCCGAAAAGCGGATCAGTTGGCAGATCAGTTGGCGGAGCAGTTGCAGGGAACCGGCAGTTCCTCCGCATAGACATGAAGCTCCGGGCTGGATTCGATCAGGCCGGATTCCAGCATGAAGGCTGCGAAATCGTAGTATCGCTTGGCATCCAGTTTCGCGGGTTTGTCGGCGAGAAGCGGGACCGTGTCCTTCCATGCGCGCCTGTTCAGTTCGTCATCCAGATCGGGATAGGCGGCAATGAACACCTCCCAGGCCTCGGCCGGATTCTCCTGAACGAAGGCCGTCGCGTCCTCGAGTGCGCGCAGGAAGCGCGGCAGGCGCGGGTCGTCGCGGCCATGGCTGGAACTCAGCAGAATCAATTCGTCATAAGCCGGGACGCCGTGGTCTTCGGGCAGGAAGGCGCGGCCCGGATGGCCTTCGATGTCCATCTGGTTCAGTTCGAAATTGCGGAAGGCGCCGATCACGGCATCGGTCTGTCCGGCGATCAGGGAGGGCGACAGCGACCAGTTGACGTTGATCAGTTCGATGTCGTCCAGCGACAGGCCGGCCTCCTTCAGCATCGCCCCCAGCAGGGCGTCTTCGAACCCGCCGACGGAATAGCCGATCCGCGCACCTTTCAGATCGGCAATGGATTTGACCGGACCGTCGGCCAGAACCACAAGACTGTTCAGCGGCTGATCCACCAGGGTGCCGACCCGCACCAGCGGCAGGCCCTGATCGGCCATCATGTGCAATTGCGGCTGATAGGATACCGCCACATCGGCCTTTCCGGCAGCGACCAGTTTCGGCGGGTCGTTCGGATCGGCAGGTGCGATCAGTTCGACTTCCAGGTCCTGATCCGCGAAGAAGCCCTTGTCCCGTGCGACGACCAGCGCCGCGTGGTCCGGATTGACGAACCAGTCCAGCAGGACGGTCATCTTGTCCTGTGCCATGCCGGGACGGGCTGTGGCCAGCAACAGGGCCGCGGACAGTGCGGCGATCAGGGTGCGTTTCATCCGGTCATTCCTTTATCGGTTCGTTTGTCGGTTCATTGTTTGCGTTCAGGCATAGCCGTCCTCCGGCTGCCATCGGGTCAGGGCGCGGGCGCCCGCATCGACCGCTGCGTAGAGCGTCAGCGCCATGACGGCGAGGACCAACAGGGCAGCGAACATCAGGTCGGTCTGCATGCGCCCATTCGCATGCAGCATCAGATAGCCGAGCCCGGCGGAGGACCCGACCCATTCCCCAACCACGGCGCCGATCGGGGCGACCGCGGTTGCCACCCTCAGGCCGCTGCCGAAGGCGGGCAGGGCGGCTGGCAGGCGCAGATGCAAAAGGGTCGTGGCGCGACTGCCGCCCATCACCCGGGCGAGATCGAGCCAGCCCGGATCGATGCGGCGCAGACCGTCGTAAAATGCGGCCGTGACCGGGAAGAAGATGATCAGCGTCGCCATCGCGATCTTCGAGGCCAGACCATAGCCGAACCAGAGTGTCAGAAGCGGGGCCAGTGCGAAGACCGGCAGGGCCTGGCTGACAACCAGCAACGGCATCAGCCAGCGTCGGACCGGTGCGACGGAGACAAGAAGCAGGGCGCTTGCCCCGCCAAATATGGTTCCCAGAGCGAGCCCGATCAGGATTTCCACCCCGGTAATGCCGGCATGGGGAAGGATCGACCAGAAGCGCTCGACCAGGACCCCGATCACCCGTGCGGGATCGGGCAGCATGAAGGGCGGGGCCTCGGTCAACCAGACCAGCAGCCACCAGGCGGCCAGCAATCCGACGGTCGTCACGGACAGGCGGAAGAGGCGTGTCATGCCACACGCTCCCCCGGACCCGCCAGGTTACGGGTCAGTTCCGCCGCCCTTGCGGCCATGACCTCGCTGCCGGGATCTCTTGGTCTTGCCGGGCTCGGCGGCGCCGCTGTTTCCTGCAGCCGCGCCGGCTCACCAGCCAGGATCAGGATGCGATCGGCCAGCCGCAAGGCCTCCATCGGATCGTGCGTCACAAGAAACACCGTACGATCCTGCAACAGCGATGCCGCCGATTCCTGAAGCCGGAACCGTGTCAGGGCGTCCAGCGCGGAAAAGGGCTCGTCCATCAGGACGACGGGTCGGTCTTCCATCAGGGTCCGGGCGAGCGCGACGCGTTGGCGCATTCCGCCCGACAAGGATGCGGGCCTGTCTTCGGACCGATCCGCCAGTCCGACCTGATCCAGCAGATGCATCGCGCGATGGCGATCCTGAGGTCCGATCTGTGTGCCGCGCAGACGCAGCCCCAAAAGCACATTGTCGACGACGCTGCGCCAGGGCAGCAGGAGGTCGCGCTGCGCCATGTAGGCTATGCGGCCGGTCAGTTCCGTCCCGTCTGTCGCCGAGACCTTCCCCCGAATTTCGCCGCCGTCTGCGGCCGGAAGTCCCGCCATCAGACGCAGCAGACTGGACTTTCCGACACCGCTTGGGCCCAGCAGCGCCGTCCAGCATCCACCCGACAATGTCAGCGAAAGGTCGTTGAAGACGGGGCGGCCGCCAAAGGACAGGCCGGCCGCTTCAACCGTTATGCCGGGAGATGCCATGACGGTCGGGTCCGGTGTCAGGCGCCGCGCATGGTCTGGTAGGCGGCCGTGCCGACCTCCGCCCAGCGTCGTGCCTTGCGCTGTGCCGCGGCATATGATTCCAGGATTTCCGGCCCGAGATGGGCGCCGTCCAGCGCTTCCTTCATGACGGTATCGGCCTCGCTCCGCGCCCGGGCCACAAGATCCTGCGGCAGGGCCATGAGTTCCACACCCCGTTCGCTGACCAACCGGTCCAAAGCGTCGGCATTCTTCCAGTCGGCTTCGGCGAGGGCATAGGCGTGCTCCGCCATGCAGGCATTCGTGACGATCTGTTTCAGCGCGTCCGGCAGCTCGTCATACAGCGATTTTCCGATCAGGCATTCGCCGGTACCATTCGGCTTGTTGAATCCCGGCCAGACATAGTACGGCGCGGCCTTGTAGAAGCCGAAGGCCTCGTCGATCCAGGGGCCGAGAAATTCCGCGCCGTCCACGGCGCCCGATGCCAGGCTGGTGAAGATGTCGGAGGCGGGGAGGGAGACCGGCGCCGCGCCCATGCGACGATAGATGTCGCCGCCGAAGCCGACGATGCGAACCTTCAGACCCTGCAGATCGTCGATGGAACGGATGGGTTTCTTGAACCACCCCCCCATCTGCATGCCGGTATTGCCGGCCATGAAGGGCTTGATGCCGAACGGCTCGTACAACTGATCCCAAAGTGCCTGTCCGCCGCCGTGATAGATCCATGCCATATGCTCGCGGGAGGTCAGGCCGAAAGGCACGGTGGTGAAATAGGCCGACGCCGCGGTCTTGCCGGTCCAGTAGACGGCGGCGGTATGCGCCATTTCGGCAGTGCCGCCACTGACGGCATCGAAGACCTCAAAGCCGGAAACCACTTCACCGGCACCGTAGACCTTGACCACGATCTTGCCGTCGGATGCTTCGGTTATGCGTTTGGCCAGGCGCTCTGCGGTCTGGCCTGGACCGGGCGAGTTCTTGGGCCAGGAGGTCAACATGCGCCATTTTCGAACGCCGTCCGCGATGGCGGGGGCGGGGAAGGCACTTGCGGCGGTCGCCAGGCCGATGGCGGCACCGCCGGTCAGGAGGGAGCGTCGGGTCGGAGTCATCGTCGGTTTGGTCATTTTCCAGCCTCTGCCCAATATGCGTGGAAGTGGTGAACAGGCCCGTGGCCGTGGCCGACCGACAGACGGTCCGCCGCGGCGATAGCATTTGCGATATAGGCCTTTGCGGATTTGACTGCGTCGTCCAGCGTTTCGCCTTTCGCCAGTCCGGCGGCAATGGCGCTGGAAAGGGTGCAGCCCGTCCCATGAGTGTTTTGCGTGTTGACCCGTCGGCCCGGCAGCCAGGTGCTGCCCTCCGCCGTCATCAGCAGGTCGGCGGAATCCTGCCCGGCCAGATGACCGCCCTTCAGGACGACGGCTCCGGGCCCCAGGTCCAGCAGAGCCTGTGCGGCTTCGACCATCGCATCCGGGTCGTCGATGGCGTCCTTGCGCTTCAGCAGTGCCGCGGCTTCCGGCAGATTCGGTGTGACGACATGGGCCATCGGCAACAGGTCGGCGACCAGCGCCGTGACGGCTTCCTGCGCCAGCAACGCGTCGCCGCTCTTGGCGACCATCACCGGGTCGAGAACGATCCAGTCCGGCTTGTGGGTCTGCAGACCGTCCCGAACTGCGCGGATCAGGGCTGCATCGCCCAGCATGCCGATCTTGACCGCATCGACGCCGATATCGTCGAAGACCGCATCCATTTGGGCCCGCACGAACTCCGGCGCGACCGGGCAGATCCCGGTAACGGCCCGCGTATTCTGTGCCGTCAGCGCGGTGATCGTGGAACAGCCATAGACGCCCAGGGCCGAGAACGTCTTGAGATCCGCCTGGATACCGGCGCCGCCGCCGCTGTCGGATCCGGCGATGGTCATGGCAATGGGGGTATTGGTCATGCGAAAGACCTTTCATGCTCGCGTTTCGCCGCATCGACCACGGCGCGCAATTGCTGCGCGGCGTTGAAGGGATCGGTCGAACGCGTAATGGCACTGACGACGCAGACACCGTCGACGCCTGCGGCGATGACCTCCGCGGCGCGCGTTCCATCGATTCCAGCGATGGCACACCGTGGCAGGCCCGGGGACCCGGCCGTCAGCACAGCGGCCATCTCGCGCAGACCGTCCAGGCCGATCGGCGGATCGGGATTGATCTTGCTCTCTGTCGAGAAGACGCCGCCGACGGACGCATAGTCGACGATGCCGGGCTCGACCGCTCTGGCTTCTGACGGGTTCTTGACTGTCACACCAACGATGCGGTCCGATCCGACAATGGCGCGTGCGTCGGCCGGGGAAAGGTCGTCGCGCCCCAGATGCACCCCGTCCGCACCGGCTGCGACCGCCACATCCGCGCGATCATTGATCAGCAGCGGCACTCCTGTCCCGTCGAGGGCTGCCTTCAAGGCGCGGGCGGAAGCAACCATGCCGCCGGTCGTCGAGGTCTTGTCGCGCAACTGGACCAGGGTCACGCCGCCCCGGACCGCATCCCGCACCAGCGGAGCCGGGTCGCCATCGACATGGGACGGGCCTACGATCAGATACAGGGTCAGGTCCAGGGAAGGCCGGGTCATGCGCTGTCCTCCGCGCGAAGTTCGTAGGATTCGATCCGCCTGGCGATCCGCTCGGCATCCAATGTCGACAGGCTGTCCAGCAGATGCACGGCAAGGCTGCCCGGCCCCGCCGCACGTTCTGCCGCTTCTGCCCCGGCCGCGCCGAAGGCTGCCAGCGCCGCCAGACCGGCCGCCAGCCGGTCTTTCGGATGGACGGCCAGAAACGCGGCCAGAATGGCGGAGAGGGCGCATCCTGTCGCCGTGATGCGTGCCAGCATCGGGTGCCCGACGGCCAGGGAGGCAAACCGCGTACCGTGTCGGACCCGATCCACCGCGCCGGTGCAGGCGATGATTCCGGCCAGCCCGGTCATTGAATTCGCCAGCGCCGCCGCTTCCGCATCATTGCAGCGAATGGCGGTCGGCCGCTCGGCAATCAGGGTTTCGGCCTCGGTCCTGCGGCGATCCGACCGGTCGACCATGACCGGGTCCAGAACCCAGGGTAGGCCGGATTTCGAGGCGACGGTCGCGGCCAGTCGCCGGACGGCCTTCTTTTCAGCGCTGGGCGTGCCCAGATTGATCAGAAGAGCGTCCGCACTGCGCAGGAAGTCCGGCAATTCCTCGGAATCTGCCGTGAGGCTTGGCACCGCGCCGATCGCCAGAAGGGCGTTGGCGGTGATCGGTTCGGCGACGGAATTCGTCAGGCAATGAACGCGAATGCCCCGCTCCGCGATCCGGTTCAGCAGATCGGCGGATAGGGTGGCCAGTTCAATTGCATTTCCAGGGGCCGTCACGGCGTGGATGTCCTTTCTCGTCACGGGCGGACGATGCGGGACCGGCTGCGGGGGGATTGCGTGGCCTGCCGGGGGCGGCCAAACGGTTATCTCCCTTCCCTACGCCGGTCCGAACCGGGTCAGGTTCCACGGGTCGACGGCACGCCGCCTCTCAGCCTCCATTAGGCACCCCGAGGAGATTTCTTTGGACGACACTACGCATTCGCGTCTTTCGGTCAAGCCCCGCCTGCAAGGGCGCACGCTGCTATCGACCAGTGATCCAGGGGCCTTTCAGGCGAACATCCGGCGCGCCGGTCGGCCCAGTGGCGATCAGCTCCAGCAGCGGGTCCGGCGTCCGGTGTCCGTATACCGACAACGAGGCCTGCAGGGCGTCTCTGCTGCGACTGACGCCAATTTTCCCGGTCACGGTCGCACCGTTGCCATCCAGCTGCAGATCGGCGTCCAGGGTGTCCGGCGCGATCTGAACAGTGCCGGTCAGGGGCGAGGTGGTGCCAAAACTCTCACGCAGCCGCGTGCGCAGCGTGTCGAAGTTTCCGAATTTGCCGCCACCACCGCGGCGAACATTCAAGGAGACATCGCCACTTATCGCCAGATCGCCGCTCGCTGTCGCAAGCGCGGAAAACAGGCTGCGCCCTTGTCCCGTTATGCTGCCTGACAGTCGGATTTCCCCTTCCGGAAGAACCGGGAAGCCGCTGCGCGCGGCGAACAGACCGATGTCCAGATCCATCGCCATGACCGTCAGGTCGACCTGTCGGGCGGACGGCGTTCCATCCAGACGCAGGGCCCCCGAGAATCGCATGCCGGGTGTTTCGGCAGACAGTCCGTTGCAAAGCCAGACCGCCCCTTCAGCGCCGTTACATCGGGCTTCAATGTGGAACAGGCTGATATCCCCCAGGTTCAACGCGCCTTTTGTGATCTCCAGAACGGGCTGCGGGCCGGGTTCGAAAAGGCCGCTGATCCGGGCATCGCCGCCGCTGCCGAGGGCTTCGACGGCATATCCGAAGCCAACTTTGGGATTTCCCGAGACATCAAGGGTGACGGTTGTCTCGCCCAGCGATGCCATACGGGCGGCCTGTCGGGCGGGCATGCCGAGGGCGCCGAGAAAACGATCCGGCGTTGGCGTTTCCAGGCGCAGGGAAAGGTCCGCGGGCAGGGAAGCATTGGCAAGATCGACCTCGAATGTCCCTGTGGCCGTGGCGCTGGCGAGGGATGCGGCGCGCAATGTGCCTTGCAGCCGTTCGGCCGGCCGGTAGCTCAACTCCGCCCCGGCGCCATCAATTCGGACGCCCGATATCGTAGCCTGATCCACGGATAGCGAGAGCCTGTGATTTGACCCCGCGGTCGTCGGTGGCAAAGCCGCAAGCAGGCCCAGTCCCAGTTTGGTCGCCCCGCTACCCTGCGGGACATGACGGTCCAGGTTCAGGCGGTCCCCTTGCAGAAGAAGATCGACACCCTGATCCGTTCGGGCCGACAGGGCGCCTGCCCAGGACGTTTCGTCGACCCGACCATAAAGCTCTGTGATCTCCAGACCTTCGCCATCCGCATAGACACGCGCGGATACATCGACGGATCTCAGCCGATCTTTTGGCAAGGCTTCCAGCGGGGCCATCGCGTCGGGATAGAACGCGACCAGCGCCGATCGGACATCCGGGCTGACGACCGCAACTTCCCCGTCGACCACCCATCCCGTCTGGTCGGGGCGCAGGCTTCCGAAAAGGCTGATATCGGTTTCGCCGGGAAGAATGGCGGATGCGTTTTCGATCACCGCCAAGCCGCCGCCGGCCGCAAGTACGATCTGAAGCTGGCGCAGGGCGCCGCCGGGGGTATCGATCCGATCGGCCAGAACCCGCGCGGTCACGTCGATGCCGGAAAAATCGTCGAGCGCCTTGGACAGATCTCTGGCGATCCAGGCGGGGGTGGGCGGCGTGTCCGTAAAGTCGGCGCGTTTCAGCGCTACCGCCAGATCAAAGGCATTGCGCGGGCCGGGAACGATGGTGGCCGTCGCCTTTCCTGTCAGGCGCTTCGTGTCGATCCGTTCCGCACCGATGGAGACGATGCCGGCGGGAGAAACCGTCACCGTGGCGTCGACGGTCGCGGCCCCGTCGCCGATGAGACGGGTGACAGCCTCCGCATTCAGGGTCGACAGGAAGCCGGCCTCCTCCAGTATCAGAGTGACCGTCCCGCTCCATCCGCCGTCCTCGGTCGGTGCCCCGTCCAGAACAAGGTCCGACGCGCTGGGCCCATGGGCAAGAGTGAGCACCAATCCGCCCTTGCCATCGCCCTCCACGGCGATGCCGACGGGTTCGCCGGAAAGCCGTGCTTCACCGTCGAACCCGAACAGGCGGCCATTGCCGGTACCCAGTGCGAGACGGCCATCGATCTGTTCGACGGTATCCGGCAGCCATGTCGGACCACCGGTGAGGGTGAGCCGACCGTCCTGGACATCCACGGAGGTTCGGCCGGCATAGGGCGCTGCCTCGTTCTGCATGAAGGGCAGGGTCAGGTCGGCCTCGACCAGTTCCACGTCGCGCGGCTGCATCCTTCCGGTTAGGAGGGCGCGGGGATTCAAACTTCCACGCAGCCAGCGGATATGGCCGTTGGCCGTTTCACCAGATACGCGGATATCCGCCGCGGTGATGCGGGGCTGTGGCAGCAGTTCGATTCTGAGCGGCCCGCGCAGATCAACCTTCACACCCAGCTCGTTCGACATGAAGGCGGCGATTTCGGGCTTGAACGGGCTCCAGTCCACCATGCGGGGGCCAAACCAAAGGGCGGCAAGCAGCCCGACGGCACAGCCGAGGCTTCCCCACAATTTCCAGCGGCGAGACCTGGATGCGGGTCCCGTCATGATAAGCCCCCTTGCGATGCACCCCCTGCGAACATGCGTTTCGGGTCGACGCTGGACGTCCGACCCGAAACGCCATTAGCTTAAACCAGCAATCCTTCCCGACAAGGCGGAGACACCTGATGGCCGAGATCGTCAATCTGCGCACCATGCGGAAACGCAAGGACCGTGCCGAGAAATCGGCAAAGGCGGAGGAAAACCGTCATCTTTTCGGACGGACGAAGGCCGAAAAAGCGGAGAAGAGGGCCCGTATGGAAAAGGTCGACCGCGACCTCGACGGCAAGAAGCTGGACCGGGACTGAACCGCTATCGGTCCATCCTGTCCCGCTTGTGCGCTTCGCGGATAATGCGTTTGTTCAGGATCCGGACCGCGCCGACCATCAGCAATCGCATGTCGGCGACGATATAGTCTGCAAGGTCATCGTCGGAAATGTCGGTGCCGTCGATGTCCAGCCGGAATCCCTGGCCCTGCAATCCGCCGCCATTGGAAAAGTCGATCTCGAAATCAAACAGGACACGATGGTCTGATCCGGAAGGTTGCGTATGTCGTGCGTTCATGTCGTGCCGCTCCAGAAAGTGAAGGGGGCACGCTAACGCCGGTTCAGTCGGCTGAGAAACGATGTCTCGCGATGGAATTGATCGCCGATTTCGATGATCGACGGGATCGGCCTCAGGCGCGTTCCAGTCGGTCCCGGCCACGATCCTTCGCCTTCAGGAGGGCCCGATCCGCCCGGTTGATCAGGTCCGAGGAATCGCGGTCTTCCGAATCCAGTTCGGTAATGCCCACACTGACCGTGATCGACAGACTGCCGCGCGGCAGCGGAAAGGCGAGGTCGCTCAACCGGCGCCGCAAACGGTCCAGCACGGCCGACCCGCCGGACAGGCCGACCTGGGGCAGGCAGACCGCGAATTCGGTACCGCCAATCCGGCCCGCCACGTCCATTTCCCGCAGGATGCGAACCGTATGACCGGCGACCGCGTTCAGGACATGGTCGCCGGTCCCGACGCCGTGGCGAGCATTGATTTCCTGCAATCTGTCGACATCGATCAGCGCAACGGCCAGCGGATCGTCGCCGCGCCTGGCCCGCGCGATTTCCCCGTCGAGCCGGGATAGAAAGGCACGCCGGTTCATCAGGCCTGTCAAGCCATCAGCGATGGATTGGGACTGGCGATCTCCCCTTTCCGTCCATAGCGCCGCGCGTGCCTCGGCGAGGTCCAGAAGTATTGAAATCCGGTTTCGCAGTTCGGCGGGATGGGCGTCGCGACGGCAGATTTCCTGTGCGCCGGCTGCAAGGGCGGCGGCCGGCGTGGCCGCGTCATCGCCGTTCAGGATGGACAAGAGCGCCGTTCCGGCTCTCTCGGCGACCGGCCTCAGCACTTTCAGCGTTTCGATATGGGCATCGCCGCCACCTGCCACGATCAGGGCCGCCGCCGGCTTTTCCGACATGATCCACGCAGAGACTTTGTCCCGTTCGTCGAAACGTGTCGTCCGCACCCTGGTCAGGGCGGTCAGGTCTTTGTCCAGGCGTCCTGCCAGGCTGTGATCGCGAGAGTAGATGGCGATGCGCATGCCACATACATTAAGGCAACACTGCGGCCCGGAAAATCGCCCAGATGCGTATTCGGTATTTTCGCAAATGACTGTCGCGCCATTGACGATACCGGCGCCGATGCTGCGCTGCGCCGACAGAAACCTTGCGTCATGATTCTGCCAAAGCCCTTGCAAGCCCCGGCAGGCAGGGCCCAAATGCCCGGCGCGTTCGCAGTCTCGGAGATTCGATAATGTGCCGTTGGTTGGCTTACTGGGGACCGCCCCTGTTTTTGGAAGATCTGGTCGCAAAGCCCGACCATTCCCTGATCCATCAAAGCCTGCACGCGGCGGAGGCGAAGACCGAAACCAACGGCGACGGGTTCGGGCTGGGCTGGTATGGCGAACGGCCGGAGCCAGGCCTGTACCGTGAGATACTGCCGGCCTGGAACGACGAAAATCTGAAGCATCTGTCGGCGCAGATCCGGTCCCGGCTGTTTTTTGCCCATGTACGCGCGTCGACCGGGACCGCGACCACCCGGTCCAACTGCCATCCCTTTGCCCACGGCCGATGGTTGTTCATGCATAACGGCCAGATCGGCGGTTATGGCCTGATCCGGCGCAAGCTGGAGCAGATGCTGCCGGACGAGTACTATCTCAGCCGCCAGGGAACCACCGATTCCGAACTGATTTTCCTGCTTGCGCTCTCACTGGGACTGGACAGCGACCCTATCGGGTCGATGGCGGAAAGTCTCGGGATCGTGCGGCGTGAAATGTCACAGGCCGGGATTGACGACCCCCTGCGGTTTACCGCGGTCCTGTCGGACGGAAACCGGATATTCGCTTTCCGCTGTGCATCGGATTCCATGGCGCCGACCCTGTATTACACGGGGGCCGGCAGCGCCGCATTGACGCTGGTATCCGAACCACTGGACACGGATCGGCCGCGATGGACCGCCGTGCCGCAGGCTCATGTCATCTCCGTCTGCGAGAACGGAAGGCTCTCGACCGAAGGCTTTGTCGTCTGAAACGCCTCAGTGAATCTGCATCCACGCATCCGTGAAGCGGGTGTCGCCCGGTGTGACCAGATCGTATCGCGCGACCCGGACCGAGTGCAGCGGTCCATCGATGTTCTCGACCCAGAAGTCGAGGAAACGATGCAGTTCGGGATATTTTGGGGCGATATCGTAATGCTGCCATATGAAGCTTTGCAGCAATCCTGGATGATCGGGCATGTGATAGAGAATTTCGGCGGTGGAAAGCCGGTAGCCCTTCATCTGCAGGGAAAGTCCGTCCGTGGCGGCCGGGGTATCGGTACCTGACATAAGGTTACGCCTCCTACTGTCGCGGTTGTTGCTTTTCTTCGCGAACGGGAGGTGCGTTTCGGCGCCAGTTCAGGCGGGGAGTCGCATCTCCCGCATATCTGAATTTTGCCTCCAATTCGTATGTTGCTGCAATAGAAATAGTTTATTTTCAGTAGGTTGGCAGCCGGCCGCATTGAGTGCTGATAATTTCTTCCAAACCCTCTTGAAAGCCGTGAAGGATTTTCATACATGGATCGCGCGCGGATTGGCACTCCAATGCCAAGAGTGCCAATCCATATTCAGCATGACAAACCTTTGTCTAAAGAATGGAGGAGGTTCAATCATGGCATTCCGTCCCTTGCACGACCGGGTTCTGGTTCGTCGCGTCGAAGAGGATCAGAAGACGGCCGGTGGGATCATCATCCCGGACACCGCCAAGGAAAAGCCGATGCAGGGCGAAGTCGTCGCTGTCGGTAACGGCCATATCCAGGAAGACGGCTCCGTCCGCGCCCTGGATGTGAAGGCCGGTGATTACGTGCTGTTCGGCAAATGGTCCGGTACGGAAGTGAAGATCGACGGCGAAGAGCTGCTGATCATGAAGGAAAGCGACATTCTGGGCGTCATGGACGCGCCGGTCGCGAAGAAGAAGGCCGCCTAAGACGGGGTCTTCGGACAAACCGTTACTGCCACAACCTGATACGGAGTAGCGAATTATGGCTGCAAAAGAAGTTAAATTCTCGACCGACGCGCGCGACCGCATGCTGCGCGGCGTCGATATCCTGGCGAACGCCGTCAAAGTCACGCTGGGCCCGAAAGGCCGCAACGTCGTGATCGACAAGTCCTTCGGTGCCCCGCGCATCACGAAGGATGGCGTCACGGTCGCCAAGGAAATCGAACTGAAGGACAAGTTCGAAAACATGGGCGCCCAGATGGTGCGCGAAGTCGCGTCGAAGACGAACGATCTGGCCGGTGACGGCACGACGACGGCGACGGTTCTGGCCCAGGCCATCGTGCGCGAAGGCGCCAAGGCCGTGGCCGCCGGCATGAACCCGATGGATCTGAAGCGCGGCATCGACCTGGCCGTCGAAACGGTCGTGGCGGATATCGCCAAGCGCGCACGCAAGATCGAAAAGAACAGCGAAATCGCCCAGGTCGGCACGATTTCCGCCAACGGCGACAAGTCGGTCGGCGACATGATCGCCGAAGCGATGGAAAAGGTCGGCAACGAAGGCGTGATCACGGTTGAAGAAGCCAAGTCGCTGGACACCGAACTGGAAGTCGTCGAAGGCATGCAATTCGACCGCGGCTACCTGTCGCCGTACTTCGTGACCGACAGCGACCGCATGCAGGCCGAACTGGAAGACCCGTACATCCTGCTGCACGAGAAGAAGCTGTCCAACCTGCAGGCCCTGCTGCCGGTGCTGGAAAGCGTTGTTCAGAACGGCAAGCCGCTGCTGATCATCGCCGAAGACGTCGAAGGCGAGGCGCTGGCGACCCTGGTCGTCAACAAGCTGCGTGGCGGCCTGAAGGTCGCGGCCGTCAAGGCCCCAGGCTTCGGCGACCGTCGCAAGGCCATGCTGGAAGACATGGCGATCCTGACCGGTGGTACGGTCATTTCCGAAGACGTCGGCATCAAGCTTGAAAACGTGACCCTCGACATGCTGGGCCGCGCCAAGAAGGTTTCGATCACGAAGGACGAAACCACCATCGTCGACGGCGCCGGCAAGAAGAAGGAAATCGAGGCGCGCTGCGGCCAGATCAAGTCGCAGATCGAGACCACGACCTCCGACTATGACCGTGAGAAGCTGCAGGAACGCCTGGCGAAGCTGGCGGGCGGCGTCGCCGTCATCCGCGTCGGCGGTGCGACCGAGGTCGAAGTGAAAGAGAAGAAGGATCGCGTCGACGACGCCCTGCACGCGACCCGCGCGGCCGTGGAAGAAGGCATCGTCGCCGGCGGCGGCACCGCGCTTCTCTACTCGCTGCAGGCGCTGGACAAACTCCAGGCCGGCAACGACGACCAGAAGGTCGGCATCGAAATCATCCGCAAGGCCCTGACCGCCCCGGCGCGTCAGATTGCCGACAACGCGGGTGCGGACGGCGCCGTCATCGTCGGCAAGCTGCGCGAATCGAAGGACACCAACTGGGGCTACAACGCCCAGACCGGCGAATTCGTCGACCTGATGAAGGAAGGCGTCATCGACCCGGCGAAGGTCGTCCGCTGCGCCCTGCAGGACGCCGCGTCGGTCTCCGGCCTGCTGATCACGACCGAAGCCATGGTCGCGGACAAGCCGGAACCGAAAGAGCACAGCCATGGCGGCGGTATGCCGGACATGGGCGGCATGATGTAAGCCATCGGCTGCATCTGCGAATGCTTGGGAAAGGGCGGTGCCGCGGGCACCGCCCTTTCTTCTTTGAAGCGGGCTGCCGGGTCGGTCAATACAACGAAATCTTAACTGTTCCGGGGTTATCTGACGGGTGCAGATAAGTGGTCCGAATGGGAATGCGGACCGTAAAACTTGGGAAAACTGGCGGGACGGGCGCATTGCATAGTATGGTTAACGCCCGGCAGGCGGGGGCACAGGACCGACCGGAGTACAAATCGTCCTTAGAATGGGGCCGACAGCACGGACTGCGCGGGCCGGAAATCGGCCCGATTCCCTCCCGGACCCGGCGAACTTATCAAGAGTGTCGGGGCTTATGATTAAGGGCGACCTTGAGGCCATTATCACGGCGCATGAACGCTTTCTGGAACGGAAGCCGAGCGGAAAGCGCGCGCTGCTGAAATATGCCGACCTTGACGGGGTCAGGATGCAGGGGCGCATCCTGGACGAGGCAGACTTCAGCGGCGCGAACCTGACCAGTGCCCGGCTGGATCGCGCGTCCTTCCAATACGCCAACTTCTACGGAGCCAATATGTCCCGCGCGGTGCTGGACGGCGCGAAACTTCATCGTTCGGACCTGCGGGGGACATGTTTCCGCGGGGCGTCTCTGAATGGTGCCGTAATGACGGAAGTGGACGTTCGGGAAGCGGTACTGGCGCAAGCCGACAAGCATGCCGGGCTCGAAAACCTCAGCGGCAACATGCAGGAGCCGGATATGTCCGGCGCATCCGTGCATGGGGCCAACATGACCGGGGCCAAGATCGGAAACAGCTTCGCGCTGGCGGCGGATTTTACCGGTGCTGAACTACGCGGCGTGACCTTTCGGCAGGCGGATCTGCGCAATGCGGTCTTCACCAACGCCAATCTGATGGGAACCAGCTTTTCCGGCTGCAAGGTCGACAATGCGGATTTTCGGGGCGCGATCCTGACCGATGTGGAGATCGCCGACTGCAGTTTCGATGGTGCGGATCTGACGGGCGCGATTGCGGACTTTGCGCTTCTGTCCAGCCCGATGCTGTCAAATGCGAAGCTGCCGGAGGCCTTCGCCGAGGCGGAGGAGGACATCGAAGGCATGAAGGAGGCGCATCGGCGGTGGGTTCAGTCGAACTCGTCCGATGGGGCGCGCCTTGCGCTGGAGGGCGTGTCGCTTCGTGGGGTGGACTGGCAGGGTGCGGTTCTGGCCGCAGCGCATATCCGGCGGACTTGCCTCTACGAATCCAATCTTTCGATGGCCAATATGGCATTGGTCGACATGACAGGGTCGGATCTGCGTATGGCTAGACTGGTTGAAGCGGATATGCGCGGCGCCCGACTGGGTGGCGCGCATTGCAACGAGGCCGACCTAACCGATGCCAATCTCAGTCCGCTTGTGCTGACCGACCGCAAACGGACGATGACGGCGAATCTGAGGAACGCCGTCTTGACCGGGGCTCGACTGTGCAACGCGAATTTCCGGCGCGCCGACCTGACTGGCGCCGATCTGCGCCGGGCGGATCTGACCGGAACCGATTTTGCCGGCGCCACGTTGAACGGGGCCAGCCTGGAGGGGGCGGTATTCTCCAGTACGAATTTCGAAGGCTGTGAGACAAAAGGGTGCATCGGTCTGCCAGAGGCAGCGTCGGGAGATATGGCGCCATGAAGGACCGAAATCCCTACCTGCCGCTGCCACGGATCGAACTCCAGGGCGGGACCATTGTGAACGCCGATATCCCGGCACTGGCGATGCTGGCCGGTACCGGCCGCGGCGTCATCGGACGCCGACTTACCGATTTCGTGGAATTCAAGCTTGGAACGGATCCTTTGTCAGA
Source organism: Alphaproteobacteria bacterium (assembly GCA_033344895.1). NCBI lineage: Bacteria > Pseudomonadati > Pseudomonadota > Alphaproteobacteria > Alphaproteobacteria bacterium. The sequence goes on along the minus strand of JAWPMN010000001.1, from coordinate 294,007 downwards.
CCCGCCGCCGACGCAGGACGGACGCTGGGTACGGGCGCAATTGAAGGCCGGGGGCGGCCTGGCGCTGTTTGCCGAGCAGGGGGAGGCCGGTGCCGATGTGCTGGCGGTATACCTCTTCCCGACGGATGAGAGCGCGGCCGGCATGCTGCTGACGGAACGTTCGGCCCCCAACGACGCGTTGACACAGCTGTTTTCGAACCTCTCCCATGAAATGTTGACGCCGCTAAACGCGGTGATCGGTTTCAGCGAAGTCATCGGCAATCAGCATTTCGGTCCAGTATCCGAGCAGTATCGAAACTATGCTAAGGATATCAATGCCTCCGGTCTTTACCTGCTTGCCATGGTGAAGAGCATGCTGGAACTCGGGAAGCTGAGTTCCGGGCCGGAGGCAATGGATGAGACGACCGTCGAACTGCGCGAAATCCTGCAGAGCGCGATGCGCATAGTCAGTGGCCTTGCAAGTCAGAAGGGCAGCATGATCGATCTGGTTGGGTTCGACGAGGCGCCCACCCTGTTTGCCGACGAATTGAAGCTCACTCAGGTTTTCACGAATCTGCTTTCCAACGCCCTAAAATATTCCCAAAGGGGAAGCAAAATCAGGGCGGTTTATGATGGTGTCACCGGCGGATTTGCCGTCGTTCGGGTGATCGATCCCGGCATCGGCATGTCTGAACAGGATATCGTCACTGCGATGATGCCCTTCGGGCGGGCATCGTATAGTTTCAACGCTGCGGAGCCGGGCACGGGGCTTGGCTTGCCGATCGCGCGCGCTATCGTCGCTTCCCATGGTGGCTGGCTCGAAGTGAAGAGCAGCCCCGGAATGGGCACGACGGTGATCGTCGCGTTGCCGGAAGACCGAATTCTGAGCGACGACGCGGGCGGTCTGGCCGGATTGCTCGGGACTCTCGACTGACACCGACCTTCGTTGGAGCAGCAATGGCAAGAAAACCGGAAACCGACATCGAGTCGGCGGTCATCCAGTCCGCCATGACACTGTTTGCAGAGCGGGGGTATCGCGCCGTCCGGCTGGCGGATATCGCCCTGCATGCGGGATGCGACCTTGGCGACCTGCGCCGACGCTTCGACGACAAGTCCGCGATTCTGGGGCGGTTTCTGATCGGCATCGATGCGGCGGTGTTGGGCGACGATCCCGATTTCGGCGAGGAGGAATCCGTTCGGGACCGACTTTTCGATCTGCTGATGCGCCGGTTCGATGCCCTCCAGCCCCATCGTGATGCCCTGGCGTCGGTACGACGGGACCTGCGTGGCGACCTGCCTGCCATGCTGTGCCTCGCACCACAGGGGCTGAGGGCGCTGGGTTGGTATCTGGAGGCTGCGGGAGAGTCGGCGGACGGTCTTGCCGGTGCGATCCGGATCAAGGGGCTGGCGGCGGTCTGGCTGAATTGTCTCAATGTCTGGTTCAAGGACGACAGCGAAGACCTTTCCAAAACGATGGCGGAACTGGACAAATCGCTGGCCCGCGCGGAGCGTGCGGCGAACTGGTTTGCCGGCCTGCCCGGCCCCCGACGGCCATCTGGGAGCGCGCCCGAAGACGCCGCCGCCGCGGGTGATGCGGATAGCCCGGCAGGTGGAGGAGAGAATGGGTCGGAGAATGGGGCCCGGGCTTGAACGCCATCGTCGATATCGTTCACCGCTATTTGCGCGATCCGGAGACAAGCTGGACCATCGGTGTCTTCGGGGCTTTGGCGGAATTCCATCGCGAACCCGGCCAGGCCGATGACATCCGACTGGACTCGTTCGGCGGAACGGTGATCGGGCAGGGCGGTGCGTTGCGCGTCGCACTCTCCGATCAGGCACGGCTCGCGCCCTACGAATTCCTGACCAGACGCCGGGCCTTCTGGCTGCATGGCGTCAATATCTGCCTCCCGACGCCGGCCGCCGCCATCGGCCGCTTCATCGGCATCACGGAGGTGGGGCCGGATGGCGATGCGATCCTCGATGAAGATCGGGCGGCCATTCTGTTCGACCTCGGTCTCGGCTTCGAGACGATGCAGGCCATGGTGCGTACGGACGACCCGGCGCTGATCCAGGGCCTGCGCGACCTGCAGGGCACGGACATTCTTGGAGCCTCCGGCACGCGGGCCTGGGAAATGCTTCTCGAAGGGCAGCCGCACCGGGTGTTTCGCAGTCTGCTTGGCCGCATAGAAGTCCATAACCCGATACCGGTGCCTGGGGGCAGTACGGCACCCGGCCCGCACACCCATATCCTGCCCGATCTGCTCTCGGCGCGGCGAACCCACTCCGCGAATGTGCCGGTTCCCGACGGATTTGTTCCCGTACTGCATTTCTGTCCGCCCAACCCGATCCTGCAGCGCGACGGGGACTCGGCGCCCCGTCTGGATCGCGAAAGGATGACGGAGTTTTCGCAGTTGCTGGACCGCTATGGGGAGGCTGAACTGGAGGCGGCCAAGCGCTTGGTTCGGGCCAGGCTCGCAGCCGGAGAGTCGCCGCCGGATCCGCATGGCTTCAACCGGCGACAGCGCACGGCCGTTCGGGTGGCCTTGCGAAAACTGGCGGCTATGAGCCCGGGAAGCGCCGATATCGCACACTGGCAATCGATCTTTGAGACACAACAGGACGATACGGCTGTCGGCTGAAACCCGTCAGATGATGTCGTCTTCGTCCGTCACGAGATTGCTGAGCGCGGAGAGACTCTTGCGGAGTTTCTGGCGTGCCATGAGCTTGCGCTGCGCTTCGACAGGGAAATCGGTGAAGTTGAGGATGTTCCGTGCCACGAGCACGTCGATCAGATCCTCGGAGATACGCGCCATTTCTGTATCCGTCGCGCTCAGCCTGTCCATCATGGCACTGGGGCTGGCGCCGCGCAGATAGCGGATCACCTCGGGGTGATCATTCGGCAGAAACTCTTTGGCATGCGGGGCCGGCCGGTCCCCGATTCCGTTGATCCGGCCTTCATCGTCGCGTGAAACATACGGCATCGACCGTTTCGTCCTCTTGTCCGAGACAGTGCCGAAGAGTGTAGGAACGGGCCGGTCATCCCGCAACCGCACTGCGGTGAATACCCGAAAAATGCCGGAGGGCGTCAGGAACCCAAATTGATCCTTGTTTGTTCTATTTTTGTTTGTGTGATGTGCTTATGACCATCGGCTATCATCCCATGCAGGAAGACCTCCGACCCGACGTTCCGACGAAGGGACGGGGATCCGTGACGAATCGGAGCGGCCGGTTCGAACGCCATGAAACGGCACGGATCGATGACGGTTGGCTCCTGGAGGAGGACCTGGATGGATCCGGGGCGCCTGCTCTCAGAACGCGCCTGGGGATCGATAGCGCCCGCAAGGTGATTACCCGGAATGACAGCCCGGACGTGCCCTTCGACCGGTCGATCAATCCGTATCGCGGTTGCGAGCATGGTTGTGTCTATTGTTTCGCCCGGCCGACACACGCCTATCTGGGCCTGTCGCCGGGGCTGGATTTTGAAACCCGTTTGTTCTGGAAACCCAACGCGGCGGAACTACTGATCGACGAACTGGCCAAGCCGTCCTATCGATGCGCGCCGATCGCGTTCGGGACGAATACCGACCCTTATCAACCGGTCGAGCGGCAGACCGAGGCGACTCGCGGCCTGCTGAGGGTTCTGAACGAGGCTCGGCATCCCTATACGATCGTCACGAAGAACGCCCTGGTCTGTCGGGATCTGGATCTGCTGGTACCGGCGGCGCGCGAGAACCGCGTCAGGGTGATGATGTCGGTGACGACCCTGGACCGGCATCTGGCAAACAAGATGGAGCCGCGGGCCAGCACGCCGGAAAAACGGATCGCCGCCATTCGCCGGCTGTCGGAGGCCGGGATTCCAACCGGTGTTCTCGTCGCCCCGGTTATCCCTGGGCTCAACGATCACGAAATCGAGGACATTCTGGAGAGGGTCGTGTCGGCCGGTGCGGGATCTGCCGGCTACGTGATGCTGCGTCTGCCGCTGGAGATCAAGGACCTCTTCCAGGAATGGCTGAAGGCCCATTACCCGGACAGGGCGGAGCGAGTGCTTTCCCTGATGCGGCAAAGCCGGGACGGGGCGCTCAACCATGCCGAGTTCGGAAAACGGATGCGGGGCACGGGGCCGATCGCCGATCTGATTGCCAATCGGTTCCGCCTTGCCCGGCGGCGGCACGGATTGGACAAGCGGCGTCAGTCCGACCTGGATTGCACGGCATTCGTGCCGCCACGGCGCCCCAGCCCGCAGATGGATCTGTTTTGATTTCATGGGTTTGGACCGGTTCACGGTGCGCAAACAAGCCTGTTAAAAATCATTGGTTCGACAGTGCCGGTTAACCTTGTTATGCAGCGCCCTCAGTCGCGCGAACATAAAGGTTTGTCGGATGTCCACCGACCCGGTTGCCCTCGATGGGGTGGAGCTGGAACGCTCCATGTTAATCACGTTCAACGCGTCCGAGCTGCCGACCGTCGGGCAGCAGGACGCCTTCGTATACTGGACCCAACTGCCCATGGAGGGCGGGCTGCCGGTCGTGGATCATATCGATCCGCTGACCCTGCCGCGCTCGGCGCTGCCCCTGATGGCCATTCTGGATGTCAGCGAATCCGACTTCCGCGTTCGGCTGGCGGGGACCGGCCTGACCGACATGCTGGGCAAGGAGTTCACCGGCACGAGGGTTAGCCAGTTGCCGGATGCGGATCAGGGCACCGAGCGGCTGCGTTGGGCGGTTCAACATCGCAAACCCTATTACGCGCGGTCACGGTTGACCTGGGCCGAGAAGCAGTTCCGGAACTATGGCGTGCTGACCCTTCCCTTCGGCCGTGTCGATGTCGTCGACCGCCTTGTCCTGGTCTTCGATTTCGAAAGCGTCCTCATCTGAGACCGCGGAATTCTTTCAGCGATTTCACGGCTTTGTCCTATTCGGCCGGAAAATACATGATAAGATGGCCGCATCATGCATGGTGCTTCTGAACTCACGGGAATCGCAATCGTGGCCGTCGCCGCCGTTTTGTGCGGCATGGCCATGGTCCGCCTCCGGCAGCCGGCGATCATCGGCTACATCTTCGCCGGTCTGATCCTCGGCCCGAACGGCCTGTCCCTCGTCGAAAACCGGGAGACCATCGACCTCCTGGCGCAGCTCGGCGTAATCATGCTGCTGTATTTCATCGGCATGGAACTCAGTCTGCGCAGTTTCCGGACAATCTGGAAGGTCGCGATCATCTCGGCCCTGGCGCAGATCGGCCTGTCCGTGGGCGCCCTCTATGTCCTGGGCGGCATCTTCGACTGGCCGCGGGAATGGGCAATTCTGTTCGGCTTCTGCCTCGCCCTGTCCTCGACCGCGGTCGCGGTGAAGGTGCTGGAGGATACCGGTGAACTGCGCAACACGGTCGGACGCCTGGCCGTCGGCATCCTGATCGCCCAGGACCTTGCCGTCGCCCCGATGCTGGTCGTTATCGGGAACATGGCATCGGAGACCGAAGGCGCCGTCCTGCACATGGTGCTGGAGGTAGCGCTGTCGATCGGCATCCTGGTGCTGATCATCCTGTTCCTGACCCGGCGTTCGAAGGTCGACCTGCCGTTCCACCAGATTATCGGCAAGAATGCGGACCTGAAGCCGCTCGCTGCATTCGCCATATGCTTCGGTTTCGCGACGATTGCCGGCGTGATCGGCCTGTCCCCGGCCTTCGGCGCATTCCTGGCAGGTCTGATTGTCGGCAACAGCGCCCAGCGCCAGGAAGTGCACGAGAACGCCGGACCCATCCAGGCGATCCTGATGATGGTGTTCTTCCTGTCGATCGGCCTGCTGATCGATCTCCCCTTCGTCTGGGAGAACATCTGGCTTCTGCTGGGCCTGCTGCTCTTCGTGGCGGTGTTCAAGACGGCCCTGAATGTCTTCATCCTGCGGCTGCAGGGCCAGAGCTGGCAGACCGCCTTCTCCGTTTCGCTGGTCATCGGCCAGTTGGGAGAGTTCTCCTTCGTCATGGCGGCCGTGGCCCTGTCATCCAACGTGATCGGCGACGAGATCCACAAGATGATCGTTGCCCTGACGGTTTTCTCGCTGGTTACCAGCCCGCTCATGTTCGACATGAACAAGCGTATCCGGCACCGGGCGGCGGGCCATATTTCCAGTGTCGGCGGCCTGCTGAGATTTGCCTATTTCCGTGAATGGCAGATCACCAAGCGGACGTCACGCGCCCTGTTTGCCGTCGCCTTCCGTATTGCGACCTGGCTGCAGATCCGCATCGACAGGATGCGCCGACATGCGGCCCAAAAACTGGACGAAAGCCCGATCCGCAGGAAGCTGCCGGGGGATGTCGACAAGTCGGCTCCGCCGCCGAAGGACGCTTCCATGGACGAAACGCCGCCCAAGACCCACAAGTCTCCGCCCAAGGCGGGGTCGGCCAAGAAGGTGACCGCGAAGCCCGCGCCGAAGAAATCCGGCGACGCACCATCGACCGGAAATGCCTGATCTGTCTCATGAGCTTCGTCTGCTCTCGGAGAGCGACGGCCCCGTGGCCGGGCTCGATGAGGTCGGCCGCGGTCCATGGGCGGGGCCCGTTGTCGCCTGCGCAGTGCTGCTTCCTGAGCCACACGCGCCGATGGCGGGTTTGCCGGCAGCGATATACACGGCACTGGACGATTCGAAGAAGCTGTCCGCCGAGCGCCGGGAGGCCCTCTATGAACCGCTCCTCGGCGCGGTCCCTCATGGGTTCGGGGAAGCCAGTGTCGCGGAAATCGATGAATTGAACATCCTGCAGGCCAGCCTCCTGGCCATGCGGCGCGCCCTGGCGGCGCTACCGTGTCCCGCGGGGTGCGCGCTGGTCGACGGAAACCGCGACCCCGGGCTCGGCATCCCGACACGCCTGATCGTGAAGGGGGACAGTGCCTCCATCGCCATTGCGGCCGCGTCCATCCTGGCGAAGGTGCGGCGCGACAGGCAAATGATTGCCCTTGCCGAGGACTACCCGGACTACGGCTGGGACAGCAATATGGGCTATGGAACGGCAGCCCACCGTGCGGGCCTCGATCTGCATGGAGTCACGCCCCATCACCGCACCAGCTTCGCACCGATCCGGGCGCGGCTTCAGACGGTGCTCAATATCTAGAGTCCTGCTTCGCGGTCGGGACTCTATATGTAGAAAAATTCAAGTCGAATCAGATACTTGTTGACCGCGACTCTCGAAAGAATCATGATTCGGGCTCTGGCAAGCACTAGGGCTCATGAAGAATCATGAAAAAACTTCCGCAGAATCAAATTCTGACAGGTGACTGTATTGAAGTAATGCGGTCACTTCCCGAAGAATCCGTAGATATGATCTTTGCGGATCCACCGTACAACTTGCAATTGGCCGGTTCTCTTTACAGACCGAACAATTCCAAAGTCGATGCGGTCGACGATGACTGGGACAAGTTCGACGATTTCGATGCTTACGACCGGTTCACCCGCGACTGGCTGTCGGCGGCGCGGCGCGTCCTGAAGCCGTCCGGAACGATCTGGGTGATCGGCAGCTACCACAATATCTTCCGGGTCGGAACGGCGCTGCAGAACATGGGGTTCTGGATGCTGAACGACGTGGTCTGGGTGAAGACCAATCCGATGCCCAACTTCAAGGGGCGGCGGTTCACCAATGCGCATGAAACGATGCTTTGGTGCTCCAAGGATCAGGAAGCGCGCTACACCTTCAATTACGAGGCCATGAAGGCGCTGAACGACGATTTGCAGATGCGCAGTGACTGGACCCTGCCGATCTGCACCGGTCATGAGCGTCTGAAGGATGATGACGGGGCCAAGGCCCACCCGACACAGAAGCCGGAGGCACTGTTGCACCGGGTCATCCTGTCGTCGACGGAGCCGGGGCAGGTGGTGCTGGATCCGTTCCTGGGCAGCGGCACGACGGCCGCCGTGGCGAAGCGCCTCGGCCGTCGCTGGATCGGGATCGAGCGTGAAGAGAAATACCTCAAGATCGCCAGACGCCGGATCGCGGCGGAGCCGGAGGCAGCCGATGCCGACGCCATTTCCTACACCACGCCGAAGCGCAAGGAACCGCGCGTTCCCTTCGGCATGCTGGTGGAGCGCGGAATGCTGAGCCCCGGGACGGTACTGATCAGTCCCTGCCGGCGGCATACGGCCAAGGTGCGATCCGACGGCACGATCATCTCCGCCGCCCATCGCGGGTCCATCCATCAGGTTGGCGCGGCCGTGCAGGGGGCGCCGTCCTGCAACGGTTGGACATACTGGCAGGTCAAGTCGGATGGGTCCAAATCCGTCCCGATCGATGCCTTCCGCCAGCGCATTCGCGCCGAACTGCACTGACCTGAATGACAGTCAAACAGGAAAGGGCCGGCATCTGCCGGCCCTTTCACTTTTGCGCCTGCCTTCCGGCGGAAGGGGGCTATGCCCGCCAGAACGGCTTGGCGACTTCCAGGTCGACCGTGCGGCGATCAAGGCCGATATCGTCCAGTTCGCGATCCGTCATGCCGGCCAGGCGCTGGCGGCTTTGCCAGCGGAAATGCCAGCTCTTGAGGATGGCGCCGATGGTCAGCCCGTCACGTTCGACGGCGTGGGCAAAATGGGTGTAACTTTGGTTGCAGGTCGTATCAGTCATGGCGTTGTTCCTTCTCGGTTCAGGTTTCATCGCCCCGTCTGTGACTAAGATGAGCCTTGCCTGTTCCAGAAACAAACGCGAATATCCGGGCCATTGGCTTAGAAAAAGTTATTCAAGGAGATTTCGATGCGCCGCCGTCTTCCGCCGCTGAAGGCCGTCCGGGCGTTTGAGGCCGCCGCGCGCCATAGAAGCTTTGTTGAGGCGGCCGAGGAACTTGCCGTTACCCCATCGGCAATCAGCCAGCAGGTGAAGCAGTTGGAGGAATGGTTGGGCCGGGCGCTGTTCCGGCGGCTGCCGCGCGGATTGGCCGTGACGGAGGTCGGGAAGTCCTACCTGCCGCCGCTGACCGAAGCGCTCGATCAGATCGAGGGGGCGACGCGCCGGGCGATGGAAGGGCAGGATTCACGGACCCTGAAGGTCACCTGTCTGTCTTCCTTCGGGGCGCAATGGCTGACGCCACGGCTGCACCGTTTCGACACCCTTCATCCCGAGATCGACGTGATGCTGGCGACCTTCGACCGGGTGGTCGATCTCGAAGCCGAGGATATCGACGTCGCCATCCGCTACGGCACCCGCGACTTCCCGGGGCTGCATGTCGAGACGCTGATGGACGAATATCTGGGCGTCGTCTGCAGTCCCGATCTGGTCAATCATCCGGACCACCCGATCCGGCACTATGCCGATCTGGCGCATCACACCCTGTTGCACGATGCCGATGCGAAGGTCATGGGGCCGATCGAATGGGGCCGGTTCCTGGAAATCGTCGGCGGGGCGGACGGCGTCGACTGGAGCCGGGGGCCGAAATTCAGCGACAGTCACATGATGATCCAGGCCTGCCTCGCCGGCCGGGGCGTGATGGTCGGCCGATCCGCCCTAGTGACCGACGCCCTGAAGAACGGAAACCTCGTCGCGCCCTTCGGCATGCCGGTAAAGGCCGAGTCCAGCTACCGTATGGTCATGCTGCCCGGCGCCCTGGCAGACCCCAAGATCGCCGCCTTCCGCAACTGGATCTACGAAGAACTGGACATGCCGGTTCCGGCGGTGTGAGGGCGAACGCTGGTTTGGGAGAGGCTGGAGCGGGTGAAGGGAATCGAACCCTCGTATGCAGCTTGGGAAGCTGCCGTTCTACCATTGAACTACACCCGCATCCTGAAGCCGGTTTATAGTGAGCGGCGGCCTGCCGATCAAGCGGGAACCGGTGTCACCGTCCCGCTCGCCTTCGACAATGTGCCGGCTTCGTACTCAATGCCCATCAGGGTCAGTGGAACGACCGGCCCGCCGAGGTCCAGGGACTGGACCGGTTCGACGCTGAATCCGAACGGCGCGTAATAGCCCGGATCGCCGACGATCAGAATGGCGGGGCGGCCTTCCTGTCGCACCGTATCCATGCCCTTGCGGACAAGGGCCCGGCCGATGCCGAGACCGCGGATTTCCGGACGCACGGCCAGCGGGCCCAGCATCGGCACCGCCATGCCGCCCGGCAGGACGACCGGCCAGAACCGGATCGAAGCCACCATCTCACCATTCAGGCGCGCCACATAGCCGTATTCCTTCATCGGCGGGATGCCGGCGCGGAACCGGTGGACGGTCCGGGTCAGGCGCCCGGGACCGAAGGCGCTGTCGATCAATGCGTCGATATCGTCGGAATCCGACTGGGCTTCTTGCGTCAGGGAATACTGCATCGGGTTTCTTCCTATCTCTTGTGCCCGTCAAAACCGGCGCGTGACGGCGAGTGGAAGAAGGACGGTCCCAAATTTAAGGACGGGCCGCCCCCTGCACGCCGTCAATGCGCGCGAAAACACCGCCGGTCCTGCCCGGTCGTCGGGCGGACGCGGCGCGGCTTCGTCGCGTGTCGCGCATGGCGGTGTGGCGGGTCATGTCGGTCCAAGGAGGCTCCCGTAAGCATGGCCGATCCCGCATGGATCAGCTCATGGGCAACCGCTGTAGCATGAGTTCGCGCCGGGCACAATTGCGTGAACGGCCCGGGATGTCAGTCCCCGCGGCTGGTCCCGCCGCGTCTGTTGAACTACGGTTAGGCTCAACGAGAGCAATCGAACGGGGGGATATTCCATGGCGATATCAAAGTTCTGGCGGCTGGCCATCGCGGCCGGTCTGGTTCTCGGCGGCATGCAGCCTGCCGCGGCCGAAACCTGGGACGAAACCGTCGCCGAGGCCCGTGGACAGATCCTCTACTGGAATGCCTGGGGCGGCGATGAAGGGATCAACGACTATGTCGCCTGGGTCGGGGAACGGCTGGCCGAGGAATACGAAATCGATCTGGTTCATGTGAAGTTGAGCGATACTGCGGAGGCCGTCCGAAAGGTCGTCGCGGAAAAGGCCGCCGGACGTGACGAGGACGGGTCGGTGGACCTTATCTGGATCAACGGCGAGAATTTCAAGGCGATGAAGGATCAGGCATTGCTGCACGGTCCGATCACGCCGAAACTGCCGAATTACGGGCTCATCGACGTGGCGGCAAATCCGGCGATCGAACTGGACTTCACCATTCCGACCGAAGGGTACGAGTCGCCCTATGGTCAGGCGAAGCTGGTCTTCATCCATGATTCCGAAACGGTTGCCGAACCGCCGGGCAGTACGGTCGATCTGCTGACCCATGCCAGCGAGAATCCGGGGCGCGTGACCTATCCCGCGCCGCCGCAGTTTCTCGGCACGACCTTCCTGAAGCAGGCGCTCTATGAACTGGTCACCGAACCGGAGGTCCTGCTCATAGAGGCCGGCGCCAACTTCGACGAGGTGACGGCGCCGCTTTGGGCCTATCTGGACCAGTTGCACCCTGTGATGTGGCGCAGCGGCAAGGATTTCCCGGCCAATGAGGATGCCCTGATCCGACTGCTGGACGAGGGTGCGGTGGACTTTGCCATGTCCTTCCATCCCGGAAAGGCGTCGGCGGCCATCGCACAAGGGCTGCTGCCGCAATCCGCGCGAACCTTCGTTCTGGATGGCGGTACGATCGGCAACACGCATTACGTCGCGATCCCCTACAACGCCGCCCACAAGGCAGCGGCAATGGTTGCGGCAAATTTCCTGCTGTCACCCGAGGCGCAGGCGCGGAAGCAAAATCCGGAAATCTGGGGCGACATGACCGTGTTGACCCTGTCACGCCTCTCACCGGAGGGCAGGGCCCTGTTCGAAGCGCTGCCGCGGGGCGTCGCGTCCCTGAGCCCGGAGGAGCTGGGACCGACATTGCCGGAACCGCACCCGAGCTGGATGACCCGGATCGAAGCCGCCTGGCTGGAGCGGTATGGCAGTTGACCCGGCCGGGTCGGCGGCGCTGCGCCGGGCCGGGTTTCTGCGCTTTGTCCCGGGCCTGACGCTGGCGGTCTTTCTGGGGCCCGTCGCGGCAGGACTGTTCGGAACATTGCTACCGGCTTTCGGATATCTGCCGGCGCTGGGGGGCGATACTGTCTCGCTGGCGGCCTGGCGGGACCTTGCGGCGTATCCCGGCGTTCTGGATGCCACCTTGCGCAGCTTTGGTACCGGTCTGGCATCGGCGGCGATCTCGTTCGTGCTCGTCACCCTGTTCTGCGCCGCGTCCTTCGGAACGCGCTGGTTCGGTCGCGTTCGGGCGGTTCTGGCCCCGCTGCTGGCGGTGCCGCATGCCGCGCTGGCCATGGGGCTGGCCTTCCTGCTGGCCCCCAGCGGCTGGATCTTGCGGGCGTTGTCGCCCTGGCTGACCGGTTATGACAGACCGCCGGACCTGATGCTGGCGCCGGATCCCTACGGGTGGAGCCTCGTTCTCGCCCTTGTCGTCAAGGAAGTGCCGTTTCTCTTTCTGATGACCGTCGGCGCGCTGAATCAGGTTCCCGCGGACCGTTCCATCCGCGTCGCGCAGTCACTCGGCTACGACCGGATGTCCGCCTGGCTGAAGACCGTCCTGCCCCGGATATACGGGCAGATCCGGCTGCCGGTCTTTGCGATCGTCGCGTTTTCCGTCTCGGTCGTCGACGTCGCCATGATCCTGACAGTAACGCCTTCCCCCACACTGGGGGTTTTGATCCTGCGCTGGGCGAACGACCCGGATCTGACCCTGCAGTTCCAGGCGGCGGCCGGTGCCTGCCTGCAGGGTGGGGTGGTTCTGGCGGCGCTGGCAGCCTGGATCCTGGCAGAGCGCGCAGTGGCCCGGATCGGTCTCGCCTGGATACGCATTGCAGGCCGCCGCATGCCGATGGGCATGAATGCCGGCGCGCTGGCCGGGCTGTGCGGCGCCGCGTTGCTGGGAATGCTCGGCCTGATGGGGCTCGCCGTCTGGTCCTTTGCCCGGCGTTGGCGGTTCCCGGACATGCTGCCCGCGGAATGGACCCTGTCCAACTGGACGCGACGCATTGACCAGATTGTCGATCCGCTTCTGACCACGGTCTGGCTGGGCGCGGCGTCGGCGGCGATCGCGCTTTTCCTGGTCCTGTTGTGCCTGGAAGCGGAACAGCGGACCGGCCGGCGCCCCACCAATCGCGCGTTATGGCTGCTCTACACACCGCTGATCGTGCCCCAGGTCGCGTTTCTGTTCGGGGCGCAGGTTCTGTTGGTGAGCGGCGGCATGGACGGACATTGGGTCGGGTTGGTCTGGGCCCATCTGCTGTTTGTGCTGCCCTATATCTTCCTGTCGCTGTCAGATCCCTATCGGGCCCTGGACCCGCGTTATGAGCGCGCGGCGGCTTGTCTGGGGGCGGGGCCATGGCGCATTTTCGGGCGGGTGAAGCTGCCGATGCTGTTGCGCCCGATCCTGATCGCCTTCGCGGTCGGGTTTGCCGTCAGCGTCGGTGAATACCTGCCGACGGTCTTTGCCGGGGCGGGCCGCCTGACGACCTTGACGACCGAGGCGGTCTCCCTGGCGGGGGGCGGCGATCGACGCACGATCGGTACCCTTGTGGTTCTGCAGGGCGTGCTGCCATTGACCCTGTTCGCGTTGGCGGCCATCACACCAATGCTGGTGCGCCGGGCCGCATTTCGACGGGGAAGGGGCGAATGACGATGGATGCCGATCACGATACGGCGGGACAGGCCGCGAACGGCCTGTGCCTGCAGGACCTTGGCATCAGCCATGATGGAACGGCCCTGTTTGCGCCCGTGTCCCTGTCTGTCGCGCCGGGCTGTACGGCGACGATCATGGGTCCCAGCGGGTCCGGCAAGTCTACTCTTCTATCCGCGATCTGCGGTACGCTGGATCCGGTTTTTGCGATGTCGGGCAGCGTGACCTTGAACGGGCGGCGGTTGGACGGGCTTCCGGCGCAGCAGCGCCGTACGGGTATCCTGTTTCAGGACGATCTGTTGTTTCCGCATCTCAGCGTCGCCGACAATCTGGCTTTCGGGTTGCCAGCCGGCCTGCCCCGTGCCGAACAGCGCCGACGGATCGCCGAGGCGCTGTCCGAGGCCGGCCTGACCGGGTTTGAGCACCGCGACCCGGCGACCCTGTCCGGCGGCCAGCGTGCGCGGGTAGCCTGTCTCAGGGCCCTGATGGCGGAACCGGAGGCGCTGCTTCTTGATGAGCCGTTCTCCAAACTGGACGCCGATCTGCGCGTGCGGTTCCGCAGCTTCGTGTTTGAACACAGCATATCGCGCGGAATTCCAGTCCTGCTGGTAACGCACGACCCGGACGATGCAGGCGCTGCGGATGGTGAGGTAATTATGTTGCGCGGTATTTAGTTGGAATTTTAGACAAAATTGCAACACCTGTGGAAATGCAGCGCAAACTCCATAAAAACCACAAAAAAAGCTTCTTTCTGGCTCTATGAATCGAACCCGAAGCCCCCTATAATCGTTATTACCTCGGGAGTTTCCCATGCCGCCTGGATTTGCCGGTGCGGTATTTAACATGTCCCACTTCGGGGAATTGCTCTCTCATCTGCGCCACCTTGGCGGTGAGCGGCGGGAAGCAAGACCCTACGGAAGAAGCCGCAAAGGGGGAATTGATAATATGTTGAAGCGTCTGATCGGCCTGGTTGGTGGCGCCGTTCTGCTCGCAGGTTGCTCGGTCTATGGAAATCTCGAAGAGCTCCAGAGAACCGAACCGCAGGGCACGGAATTCACCAAGGCACTGGCCAAGGAATACCAGAAGTTCTCTGAGTTCGAAATGTACGAGATGCACGACCACATCGACGGCGATTATTTCGCCCGCAAGGGCTTGCGCGCTGCCGCCGGTGAGGTTGTCCTTCCGGAGGAACTCGGAAACTGGAATCTGCCCGCTGATCGCGTTGACCTGCTTGCAGCCGCTCGTGCGCGTCTGATCAAAGCGCTGGACGCCGGTGGCCGCGAAGACCACCCGGTCGAAGCGGCGATCGCCCAGGCGAAGTTCGATTGCTGGGTCGAGCAGCAGGAAGAAAACCATCAGCCCGAGCACATCGCCGAGTGCATGAAGGAATTCGCGGCCGCGATCGAGGTGCTGGAACAGAAGATGGAGCCGCCTGCACCGCCGCCCCCGCCGCCGCCCGCGCCGGAGCCGGTGATGGAGCCTGCGAACTTCATTGTCTTCTTCGACTGGGATGATGCGAGCGTGAACGAAGGCGCCGGCCAGGTCCTGAACCTCGTGAACTCGAAGTTCGGCGACTACAAGGACGGACAGATCAGCCTGGTCGGTCACACCGATACGTCGGGTCCGAACGACTACAACGATCGTCTGTCGCTGCAGCGTGCCAACAACGTGCGCTTCGCGTTGATCGAAATGGGTGTGCCGGCTTCGGCCTTCACCGTCGATGCCAAGGGTGAGAGCGAGCCGCTCGAAGCCACCGGCGACGGCGTGAAGAACCCGCAGAACCGCCGCGTGGAAATCACCATCAAGTGATGATCGCGGTTCCGGAACGGCCATCCGTTCCGGCGTAAATCAGGGACCGGGCCGGAAGGGCAACCTTCCGGCCCGTTTCCTTTGAAGGGCGGATAATTTGAAGGGCGGATAACTGGACAATGCGCGTCAATGATCCATTATTGGTGTCACATTTCTGGTAATGGATGGAAAAACCAGGCCCTGCCATGAAATACGAAGCGATTACGAACGAAATCCGGGTCGCCGTGGAGCCAAGGTTCCTCGAGGATCAGTCCTCGCCCCAACATTCGCATTACGTCTGGGCCTACAGCGTCCGGATCGAGAATATGGGCGACCGACCGGTCCAACTCATCAATCGATATTGGTGCATCACCGACGCCAACGGCCGGAGGGAGGAAGTGCGCGGACCCGGGGTGGTCGGCGAGCAGCCGCTGATCGAGCCTGGCGCATGTTTCGAGTATACCAGCGGGGCGCCGCTGAAGACCCCGTCCGGCATCATGTCCGGGCGCTACGAGATGGACGATCACAGCGGCGGCCGGTTTGAAGTCGAAATTCCGGCTTTCTCTCTTGATAGTCCGCATCAGACAATCCAATTGAACTGACGCAACGTAATTGGTAGCACAACTGGCGCGTCCCTGGCGCGCCGTAGTTCGAAAGCATGCGGGTGCGGGTCTTCCGCGGACGCGTCAGAGCAAGGAAGAACCGATGAACGCCATTCAGCAGCCCGCATCTGTCGACCAGAAGCAGGACTCCCTCGACGTCGTGCCGCGCCCCAGCCGGGAAGAAGCGGAAGCGGCGGTCCGGACTCTGCTGCGCTGGACGGGCGATGACCCGGACCGTGAAGGTCTGTTGGACACGCCGAAACGCGTTGTGCGTGCCTATGAGGAGTTCTTCGCGGGCTACGAAATCGACCCGACGGAAATGCTTGCGCGTACCTTCGAGGAAACGGGCGGCTACGATGAGATGGTGCTGTTGCGCGGTATCACCTTCGAAAGCCATTGCGAGCATCACATGGTGCCGATTATCGGTACGGCGCATGTCGCCTACCTTCCGAATGAGCGCGTTGTCGGCATTTCCAAACTGGCGCGGGTGGTTGAGGCCTACGCCAAGCGGCTGCAGATCCAGGAAAAGATGACGGCCCAGATCGCCGGGGCCATTCAGGACGCGCTTCAGCCGCGCGGTGTCGCCGTCGTCGTCAGCGGTCAGCACCAGTGCATGACGACACGGGGCGTCAAGAAGCACGGCGTCGACATGATTACGAGCCGCATGCTGGGCGCATTCAAGGACGACCGTGCCCTTCGTTCGGAGTTCATGGCGATGACGGGCTTGAACGCGGCGTCGATCGGCTGATCGACGAAACTGAAAAAACGGCGATCGTTGGATCGACCGGTCCGGCCTAATTCATAACGGATTGGCGGCGCATGATGGCGCCGGGCGATGCAGCCGCGTTTGTATCGCGAACGAAGTCCTCGAAATCGACCTTGTCCATCGGCTTCGCGAAATAGAAGCCCTGGCCTTCCGAGCAACGCAGGGTTCGGACGTATTCCGCGACCTCCCGCGTTTCAATGCCTTCGACAGTGACGGCCAGATTCATGTCGCGCATCAGGTTGACGATGTTGCGCAGCATCCGGTTCGATTTCTCGTCCTCCGGCACACCCGCAAGGAAGGCACGATCGACCTTCGCGCGCGATGCACAGACTTCACGCAGCATGCCCAATGAGGACTGCCCGGTGCCAAAATCGTCGATTGCGATACAGATCCCCATGCGGCTCAACTCCTCAACCGCCGCAAAGGTGATCTTGGGGTTGTTGGCCAGGGTGGTTTCGGTGATCTCGAACTCCAGCGACGAGGCGGGAATATCGAAAGTCTCCAGGGACCGCCGGACGAATTCCACGAAATTGTCTCGTTCCAGCTGCTTCGGAGAGATATTGACCGCCAGCTTGACCTGACTGAGGACCGGGTCCGCCTTCCATTCCTGAACGGCCGCGCAGGATTCGAGGAATATGAAACGACCGATCCCCTCGATCAGGTCCGCACTTTCCGCCACAGGAATGAACAGGGCGGGGGAGATCATGTTGCCTTCCTGCGTGCGCCAGCGGATCAGGCATTCGGCCGCCGAACATCGCCCGGTTTCCAGATCGATCTTCGGCTGGAAGACCGGGAAGAACTCCTGCATCTGCAGGGCTTCGCGGATCTGGTGCACAAGGGCGGATGTCTGCATGACGCGGGCGACGTCGTCCGGGGTCAGCAGGTAGACTTCCCCCCGGTGCAGGTTCTTGGCCTCGTAGTAGGCCATGTCCGCGTAACGGACGGCGAGACTGGGATCGGTGGCAAGCAGCGGGATTTCCAGACCGCCGGCGGTCACGCTGATCGAGACCCGCGCACCGCCGAATTCAAACGGCGCCGATAAGGCACGCTGCATCTTGCGGAACGTATCCAGTGCGACCGTGTCCGCCGTCTTGCTGGCAGGAATTTCGAACAGGGCGGTAAATCTGTCGCCATTACCCCGTCCAAAGAACTCGCAGGGCACAAGGGCCTGCTCGAGACGCTGGCCGACCAGTCGGATGACCGTATTGCCGTCCCCCATGCCGAACGTCGTGTTGATTGCCCGCATCTGATCGATGCCGATTTCCATCATCAGGAATCGCGAGGATTCCCGGACCGAAGGATCCAGTATCGATGCGAGACTGCGGTCCAGGGTTTCCCGGTTCGGCAATCCGGTCAGTTGATCGTAGAACAGCGATTTGTGGACGCGGTCTTCATGTTCCTGGACCTGGGACATGTCCCGTATGCAGCCGACAAAGAAGCGCTGCCCCTCGAACTCGTAATCCGCGATATGGATGTCGACCGGAAAGATCGTGCCGTCGCGTTTCCGTGCGCGAATGCGCCGAAGCTTGCCCAAAGTACCCCGCCGGGCGCCGGAAACCTCGTCTGCGATATAGCGATGGTGCCGGCTGGCATGCACGTCATTCATCAGGACTTCGATCGGTTGCCCGATCAGTTCGGCCTCCTGCTCGTAACCGAAAATGTCCAGCGTCACGCTGTTGATGGCGACAATGGTCGAATTGCTGTCGATGGTGATGATAGAATCGTGGGTATTCAAAAAAATCGCCTCAAGGCGCTGCAAATCCTCACTGGAATGAACCGCTTTGTTATCCTTGGCGCGGTTGGAGTCGGACATGCTGACCTGCGACTTTCTCTCGACCATGGTATATTCCGATACCATACACCGGGCCGATTAAAGAATGGTAAAGAAACCAAAGCGGGAATCTGGACAACTCTTGCGAATGTCAGGATGAGCTTCATCGCGCCGCTGGCACGGTGCGATCATTGTCGCTATTGTCCGCCTTCGGCATTGGGGCCCAAGTTCGTTAACCAGTTGGTTGGATCCCGGAGGGGGATTTGCTGGATTTCCGCCCAGTCTTTTTGGTGAACGGCATTCTGCTGGTCACGCTGGCGGCAGCCATGGTGCTGCCTGCGGCGGTGGATCTGGCTGTCGGTAATCCCGATTGGAAGGTTTTTGCCGCCGCGGCTGCGCTGACGCTCTTTATCGGCGCAATGCTGGCGCTGACCAACTGGGCGAAGTCGAATGCGCTCACCGTACGGCAGGCCTTCGTGATGACCTCGACCTCGTGGTTCCTGCTGCCCGGGTTCGCGGCGCTCCCCTTGGCATTTTCGGATCTGAATCTGTCCTACACGGATGCCTTCTTCGAGGCGATGAGCGGGATCACGACGACGGGGTCGACGGTGATTGTTGGTCTGGACTACGCGCCGCCCGGCATTTTGCTCTGGCGGTCGCTGCTGCAATGGTTGGGCGGGGTCGGGATCATTGTCATGGCCGTGTCCGTCCTTCCCATGCTGCAGGTCGGCGGGATGCAGTTGTTCCGGATGGAATTTGCCGAACGGATGGAGAAGGCGTTGCCGCGCGCGGCACAGATCGGTGCCTGGATCGCGATCATCTACCTGATCCTGACACTGGTTTGCGCGGCGCTTTACTGGTGGGCCGGGATGAGCGGCTTCGACGCCATAAATCATGCGATGACGACGGTGGCGACCGGTGGGTTTTCTACCTATGACAGTTCCGTCGGCCTGTTCGGCAGTGCCCGGATCGAATGGATCGCGACCGTGTTCATGATCCTGGGGTCCTTGCCCTTTCTGCTGTATCTGCAGGCGCTGCGGGGCGCGCCGGGGGCGTTGTTCGTGGACAGCCAGGTACGATGGTTCTTCGGCTTTCTGCTAACCGCCATCGGCATCATGATCCTCTATCTGGTGCTGGAGAAGAACTGGACCCTGGCGGACGCGATCCGCTTCACCAGCTTCAATGTGACGTCGGTCATGACAGGGACCGGTTATGCAACGCAGGATTTCGGTTCCTGGGGCGCGTTTGCGCTGCCGCTGTTCTTCCTGCTGATGTTCATCGGGGGCTGTGCCGGATCGACCACATGCGGGATCAAGATTTTCCGCTTCCAGGTTCTGTATGAGACGGCACGGGTCCAGATGCGTCGGCTGTTGCGTCCGCACGGCGTGTTCATTGCCTATTACAATGGCAAGCCGATCCCGGAATCGGTCGAAGAATCGGTGATGAGTTTCTTCTTCCTCTTCATGATGATCTTTGCCCTGATGGCTTGCGGCCTGGGCCTCATGGGGTTGGATTTCGTAACGGCGACCAGTGGTGCCGCGACGGCGATCTCGAATGTCGGGCCCGGCCTTGGCGACGTGATCGGCCCTGCGGGGACCTTTGCCTCCCTTCCAGATCAGGCGAAGTGGCTGCTGTCCTTCGGCATGTTGCTGGGGCGGCTTGAGATATTTACGGTGCTGATCCTGCTGGCGCCGAGTTTCTGGCGCGGCTGAGGTCACTGCGCGGTTTATTTCTTGAGAGGGCGTCATGCCGACATCGGTGGAAATTCTCGACACGCTCGTCGGGTTCGATACGACGAGTGCGAAATCCAACATGGCCCTAATCGATTGGGTTCGCACCTATCTGGAGGCGCACGGTGTGACCTCGACCCTGGTACCGAACGAGGACGGTACCAAGGCCAATCTCTGGGCCACGGTCGGGCCGGAGCGGGAAGGCGGGGTCTGTCTGTCCGGTCATACCGATGTCGTCCCCGTCGATGGGCAGCCCTGGGACACGGATCCCTTCGTTCTGACCCGCAAGGGCAGTCGACTTTACGGTCGTGGCACCTGCGACATGAAGGCGTTTCCCGCGACCGCTTTGGCGCTACTGCCGGAAATGCTGGCGAAGCCTCTGGCGCGCCCAATTCATTTTGCCTTTTCCTATGACGAGGAGGTCGGCTGTCTTGGCGCGCCTGCCATGATTTCCGAGATCGGACGAACGCTTCCGCGGCCCTCGGTGGTGATCATCGGCGAGCCCACCGACATGAAGGTCGTGTCGGCCCATAAGGGTATGTGGTTCTTCCGCACGGTCGTGACCGGGAAGGAGGCGCATTCCAGTCAGACGCATCGCGGTGTGTCGGCGGTCATGACCGGTGCGCGCCTGATCGCCAAACTGGATGAAATGGCAAAGGCGCGGGCTGCGGCGGCGGATCCTGACTGCAAGTTTGTTCCGCCATACACGACGATCCATGTCGGAACGGTTCAGGGTGGTACCGCTGCGAATATCATTTCTCGCCGATGCGAGTTCGTCTGCGATGTGCGGAATCTCCCGGAAGACTTTCCCGAAGACATCCAGCGGGAATACGAGGCATGGATCGAGCAGGAAATTCTTCCCGAAATGCATGCGGTGGATCCGGCAACACGGATTGACGTGACCACGGAAAATGTCGTGCCGGGATTGCGGAAAGACCTCGATAGCGAGGCCGAGACCCTGGTGCGGCAACTGACCGGCGACAATGATGTCACCTACGTGCCCTATGGCACCGAGGCCGGTCAGTTCCAGTCCGCCGGCATGGCGGCAGTTGTGTGCGGACCGGGATCGATCGATCAGGCGCACCAGCCGAACGAGTTCATCGAAGCCGGTCAGATCGATCAGTGCGAAGAGATGCTGCGCAAGCTCATCGAGCGCTGTCGCAGCTAGATTTCTCTCAAATCACCGCGTGCAGCATCCGGACGGAAGAGTGCCTCCGGGAAAATTCCGATGGCCGGATATTTTTTATTGAAATGCGTCTAAAACGCACTATCTTCCGCGTGAAAGCACATTAGACGCGTTCTAATAATGGGGCGCGCCTATTGTGCCCATTGAATTTTGCAGGGCTGATCATCCGGTCCTGCCGACGCTCAGACCAATTGGAGGAGAGAGCATGACCAACTTCCCGAATGCCAAGAAAGCCGGCGATAAAGTGCCGTCCGTAACCTTCCGTACCCGTGCCGACGGTGACTGGAAAGACGTGTCCACCGACGACATTTTCGGCGGCAAGCGAGTCGTCGTATTCGCCCTTCCGGGCGCTTTCACGCCGACCTGCTCCTCGACTCACCTGCCGGGCTTCATGATCAAGTCCCAGGAAGTGAAGTCCCATGGTGTCGACGACATCTACTGCCTGTCGGTCAACGACAGTTTCGTCATGAACGCCTGGGCCAAGGACCAGGGCGTGACTGACGAGCTGAAGGTCATCCCGGACGGCAATGGTGAGTTCACCGAAAAGATGGGACTGCTGGCCGACAAGAAGGATCTGGGTTTCGGTCCGCGTTCCTGGCGTTACGCGATGGTCGTGAACGACGGTACGATCGAAAAAATGTTCGTCGAACCGGAAAAGCCCGGCGACCCCTTTGAGGTCAGCGATGTCGACACGGTTCTGGGCTACCTCAAGGAAGCCAAAGCGGCCGCTGCATAATCTGGCCGACGCAGTTTGACGATGGGCACCGCAATCGCGGTGCCCGTTTTCTTTTGGTCAGAAAACGGTCTGATTACCGATCTGAATTCGTTCAAGAAATCCAATCCCCCGATCACGACGTAGAGAAAGGTACGCGGAAACTGGAGGATAAAATGAACAGTGTGTTGTTTGCATCGGATCATGATGCCGGGGGCGGGAACCACAGCCAGATTTTCAGGGCCACGACGTCAGATGGCGAGCGGGTCCGACACTATGAAAGATCGATCGCCGACGTCAGGGATTATCCGGATCTTGAGTCCGTATACACCGCCTGGAGGCTGCGCCGTGAGGCAGGCGACTCGACGGAGCTTGATGTTTTCGAAATTCCCCCAGCCCTATTGCCGACTGTGATGTTGATCGAACTTTCCCCGAGCGGTGACGATGCGGTCATTCGCCTGGCCGGTACCTATTGCTGCGAACTGTATGGCGGAGAACTGCGAGGGAAGACGGTGAACGATTTCTTTCAGCAACGAGACGCTCGTGATGTCCTGAAGGCCCTCAACGCCTGTGCTCAAGGCGGTGAGCCGAGCCTGGCGGATCGCCGATATGTGTGCCTGGAAGGCGATGAGTGGGGCTACACACGCTTATTGCTGCCCCAGCCGCCGAAAGATGGTCGCTTGCGCGTCTTCAAGGCAATGGATCGGTCGTCCCTGTATCATCTGGGGGCCATACGATAACGGGCCATGCTCGTGGTCCTGTCGGGCGCTCCACCCGTCGGGGCTTCTTCGCCGGGTAGACCTCGACGCTGGCGGAACGGCGATGCAAATCTCCCCATGAGAATGATTGGGGACAGGTGAGACTGATTTTGCCGTAACCCGATAAGCAACGACTTTTCAATGCGATGGATGTCTTGACGGCTCACCACCCGAGCGCCTGGTCCCGATCGGTCAATTGGTCGTTCGGGATTTCGCCCCTAACCCGGCGCCGGTCGCGATCTGCGAATTGCCCCGCTATCTATATAGACGCGCTGCTGTCGCGCCATGGCGCCCTCTTCCACCGTATCGGGCGGGGGTTCAAATACGATGTCGCCGGAGTACCAATCGGCGCGGATCTCCGCGGCTCCGTCAAACAGATCGGGGACCCTGACCAGTCTGCCGTCAATCCAGCCGTGCAGGTCGATCAGCCACAGGGCACCCGTGGCGATCTTCCAACGCCCGATATAGCCGCGCGCGCAGGCTTCGCTCCGGTGCTCGAAAGCCAGGTCGTGTGCCCGCAGCCACGGCGCAAGCGGCGCGGTGAAGAGGCGGTAGACCTCTTCCTCTATCCAGAGGGTCTCGGGAATCTGTTCGGGAGCTTGAGCCATCCATCCAGCCTAGGCGGGCCAATTGTGACGTGCAATCGCGCTGTGTCCCAGCTCAGAGCGCCTGGAGTTCCGCCATGAGATCGGCTGGAACGCGGACGCCGTCCTGCTGAGCTGCCGCGCGATTGTCCAGCCGCCGCGTACCGGGCAGTCGGGTCCCCGGCTGGTCGAGAATGGCCCTTACAAGCACGGGCAGCCGCTCGGCAAAGGAGCCGCCGGACAGGGCGACCGGATCGAAGGCGATCAGGGTCTGGCCAACTCCGGGTGGATCGCCGTCGGCGGAGAAGAAGGAACTGGCTTCGAAGCCGAAATTCGCCCCGGACAGGGCCGCGGCGAGAATCTCTACCATAAGAACAAGCGCCGCGCCCTTGGCGTCGCCCATCGGGATCATGGTGCCTTCCAGGGCCGCTTCCGCATTCGTGGTCGGATTCCCGTCGGCATCCAGGGCCCAGCCCTCTGGGATCGGCTCCCCCTTCTTCGACGCGACCATGATCTTGCCGCGCGCCACCTTTGACAGGCTCAAGTCGATCAGCAGCGGCGGTTCCGTCGTTCCCATCGGTGCCGCAAACGCAATCGGATTTGTCCCGAAGACGCCGGCGGTGCCGCCCCAGGGCGCGATGGCCTTTGGGCTGTTGCCGAGGACGAGACCGATCAGCCCGTCCTGCGCCAACAGTTCCACATGTCGTCCGGCAGCGCCGAAATGGTGGCTTCGGTATATCGTTGCGGCGGCGATCCCGGTCTCCGGCACGATCCTGCGCAACTCCCGCCGGGCGAGGTCCAGAGCGGGGAAGGCGAAGCCATGTCCGGCATCAATCCGGACTGCGGCCGATCCGGCGCGGTCTGCGACCGGTTCCGCGAAACCGTTGACCTTTCCACTGTTCGCCTGGGCCGAATAGGAGGGCAGGCGGGACAATCCGTGTCCTGCATGGCCGTCGATCTGGGCCGACACCAAGGCATCCGCCACGGATTCGGCATTGGGGTTCGATGTTCTGTTACGGGTCAGGATATCTACGGCAAGCCGCTTGAGGGATTCCGGCGAATGCAGATCGTCGCTCATTGTGGGTTCTCTAGCGGGTGGCGAAGGGGGTGCGCAGCCGGTGGGTCCGGCCGGGATGATGGAAACGGACCACCGTGACCGGGCCCTTGTCGTTCCAGGTACGCCGCTCCACGATCAGAACAGGATCGCCGACCGGGATGTCGAGAATCTCTGCCACGGTCTCGTTGGCGATGTCGGCGGAAATCGTATGTTCCGCGTCGGTCCAGGGAATGTTCCGAACCAGCCAGGGATTCGGGCCGTTCTCCGCAAAGGATTCCTCGATGCATTCCGGCACGGTCTGCGGGTCGATCCAGCGATCCTCGAATTGATAGGGGCGCCGATCGGCGAAGTGCAGGCATTGCAGGTGCAGGGCCTGTTCCCCTGTTGCGCGATCCAGCGCCATCGCCGCCATGGCAGGCAGCGCCTCGACCGCCCGGTGCAGCAGGCGGTACTGGTATTCGGCCCCGGTGGCGCGGATTTCGTCCTGAACCAGCGGGATGTCCAGGGCGAGGCTGCGGCCCTTGGGATACGCGACCCGCGTGCCGGTTTTGCGGCGGCGTTCCAGTACGCCTTCTTCCGCCAGTTCGCGTAGGGCACGATGCACCGTCGCACGGGCGCAGCCGAATTCCTCCGCCAACTGCATCTCGCCGGGAATCGTGTCCCCGGGTCGCCAATGACCGGTATGAATGCGGTCGCGCAGATCGTGCTTGATCCGCTGATAGGGGGCGACCTCGGTCAAACACTGTCCTCCATCAGGTGCGCTACGGTATCGCGGAAACGTTTCGCGATGGCGCTTCTTCTTCTGTGTTTGCCCTCTTGTACCACATGACGGCCTGCCGACCACACATCCCGGACGGCGCGGTCACCGGCAACAAAGATCCAGTGATCCAGCCACTGCGCCGGCCCGGGCACGAAGGGCAGGATCTCATCGGCGTCCAGTACGGTGATGTCGGCCCATTGCCCGACTTCCAACGTGCCTGCGCCGCGGCCCAGTGCCTGGGCACCACCGGCCGTTACGGCCCGGTACATTGCCTCACCGACGGAACCGGGACCGTCGCGCAAGACGGTGCGGCGGCGGTCCTTGAAGCGCTGGGAATATTCCAGGACACGCAGTTCCTCGGTCAGCTCGATGCGCACATTCGAATCGCTGCCAACGCCGTAGGCACCGCCGTTTTCGACGAAGCGGCGCCCGTCGAAGATCCCGTCGCCCAGATTGCCTTCGGTAATCGGACACAGACCGGCCACGGCGCCGCTACGGGCCAGCGCCTCGGTTTCGCCGGGCAGCATGTGTGTCGCGTGGACGAGACACCAGCGACGATCGACTTCGGCATTATCCATCAGCCAGGCAACCGGTCGGGCGCCATAGGCGGCCTCGACCGCCTCGACCTCTGCCGTCTGCTCGGCAATATGGATGTGGACGGGGCCGTTGCCGAACTCTCTGGTCAGTGGATCAAGCATCTCCGGCGGGACGGCGCGCAGGGAATGAGCCGCGACCCCCAGTACCGAATCCGGTGTCGGCAGTTGGATTTCACCGTGAAGACGCGCGTAGCGGTCAATGTTGCAGCCGAAACGTCTCTGGCGGTCGTTCAGCTCCTCGTTATGGACTCCGCCGCGGGCATAGAGCACCGGCAACAGGGTCAACCCGATCCCGCTGGCGGCCGCGCCGGCGGCGACGCTCTGCGCCATTTCCGCGGCATTGTCGTAGTCGCTGCCGTCCGGCTGGTGGTGCAGGTAGTGAAACTCCCCGACCGCAGCATAACCGGCCTCCAGCATCTCCATGTAAACCTGACCGGCGATCGCTTCGACATCGTCGGGCGTCAGTTTGCCGAGGAAGCCGTACATGGTTTCCCGCCAGGTCCAGAAACTGTCCTCGCCGCTGCCCTTGATCTCTGCATGGCCGGCCATGGCGCGCTGAAAGGCGTGGGAATGCAGGTTGCCCGGGGCGGGCACTGCCAGGCCGTTCGTCATGCGCAGATCGTCCTCCTGCGCTGCTGAATTCCGGGCAATTTCGGCTATCCGACCATCCGAGCCGATCCCGATCCGGACATTGGCGTGCCACCCGTCGGGCAGAAGGGCCCAGTCGCAGAAAAGTCCGGTCACTGCATGCTCCATTTTTTGTCTGGACATAAAAACTGTTATGACTATACAAAATGCGGCAACGGCGGCAAGGGGTTTGACCTGTGCCATGATCGTGCAACGCTCTTGTCTGCACAATATAGCGAACCGGGGGTATCGATCATGACATCGGATGGTGGTTTCGTACTCAGCGAAATCCGACTAGCCACCATGGCCGCGGGGGACAAACCGTACGGCCTCATCGAAGACGGGGCGCTGGCGATCCAGGATGGGCGCATTGTTTACAGCGGCCCGCGCGAACGGCTGCCGACACGCTTCGCCGACTGGCCGGTCGAGAAGGGCGGTCGTGCCCTGGCGACCCCGGCCCTGATCGATTGCCACACGCATATGGTCTATGGCGGCAACCGCGCGCGGGAATTCGAACTGCGCCTTCAGGGGGCCAGCTACGAGGAGATCGCCCGGGCAGGCGGCGGTATCCTGTCCACCGTGACCGCCACGCGGGACGCTTCTGAGGAGGAGCTGGTCGAATCGGCCCTGCCGCGGCTTGAATCCTTCATTGATGAAGGCGCGGGCGTCGTCGAGATCAAATCGGGTTACGGCCTGACCACCGCGGACGAATTGAAGATGTTGCGGGCGGCGCGCCGACTTGGCGCCGAACGCGACGTTACAATCGTCACGACCTTCCTGGCCGCCCATGCCATCCCGCCGGAATACAAGGATGATGCCGACAGCTATATCGACCTGATCTGCAAGGAGATGCTGCCACAGGCGCATGACGAGGGCCTTGTCGATGCGGTCGATGCCTTTTGCGAGACCATTGCTTTCAGTCCGGTTCAGGTCGCCCGCGTTTTTGAGACCGCCAGCGATCTGGGTATTCCCGTGAAGCTGCATGCGGAACAATTGTCCAATCTGGGCGGCACGGCTCTGGCCGCCGGGTTCAGGGCCCTGTCTGCGGATCATCTGGAATATCTCGACGCGGCGGGCATCGCGGCGATGGCGGAATCCGGGACGGTTGCCGTCCTGCTGCCCGGCGCCTTCTACACCTTGCGCGAAACCAAGCAGCCGCCGCTTCAGGGCCTTCGGGATGCGGGCGTGCCGATTGCGGTGGCGACCGATTGCAATCCCGGCTCTTCGCCGATGTTCTCGCCGCTGCTGGCGCTCAACATGGCATGCACCCTGTTCCGCATGACGCCGGAAGAGGTTCTGGCCGGGATGACACGCGAAGGGGCGCGGGCGTTGGGCCTGCTGAAGGATCGCGGCACGCTGGAAGCCGGCAAGCGCGCCGACATCGCGCTGTGGGACATCGAACATCCAGCCGAACTGGCCTATCGCTTTGGCTACAATCCCCTTATACGTCGCATTTATGGAGGCGAAGCATGACCCAGGCCGATACGGTCCTGACCCTTGTTCCTGGCAAAGTCGATATCGACACGCTGCGCCTGATCTACCGGGACGGTGCGGGCGCCCGACTGGACGAATCCTGTCAGGCGGCGGTACGCGCCGCGGCCGACAAGGTGACGGCGGCGGCCAACGGGGCGGATCCGGTCTATGGCGTCAACACCGGCTTCGGCAAACTGGCCCAGAAGCGGATTGCACCCGCGGATACGGCGCGGTTGCAGCGCAATCTGATCCTGTCCCATTCCAGCGGCGTGGGTGACCCGCTGCCGCCGGAAGTCGTTCGGCTGGTCATGGCGCTGAAGCTGATCTCGCTGGGGCGCGGCGCATCGGGCGTGCGCTGGGGACTGATCGAATTGCTGCAGGACATGCTGATCCGCGGCGTCCTGCCGGTCATTCCGGGCCAGGGATCGGTCGGGGCCAGTGGCGACCTCGCACCCCTGGCGCATATGAGCGCGGTGATGATCGGTGAGGGTGAAGCGGTCTATCGAAATGAACGCATGGCCGGGGCTCAGGCGCTGCGCGAGGCCGGCCTGTCCCCCATCGAACTGGGGCCAAAGGAAGGCCTTGCCCTGATCAACGGGACGCAGGTGTCGACGGCATTGGCCCTTGCAGGCCTGTACGATGCGCACCGCGCCTTCCGGGCAGCCCTGGCATCCGGTGCCCTGGCGACCGATGCCGCCATGGGGTCCAGCGCCCCCTTCCATCCGGAAATTCACACCCTGCGCGGCCATCAGGGCCAGATCGATGCGGCCCATGCGCTGCGCGCCTTGATGGAGGGCAGCGAGATCCGGGAGAGCCACGCCATCGACGATGAGCGGGTCCAGGATCCGTATTGTATCCGTTGCCAGCCGCAGGTCATGGGCGCCTGCCTCGACCTGATCCGCCACTGCGCCAAGACACTGGAAACCGAGGCCAACGCGGTGACCGACAATCCGCTGGTGATGAGCGGCAACGATGGGATCATCTCAGGCGGTAACTTCCACGCCGAGCCGGTTGCCTTTGCCGCCGACCAACTGGCGCTGGTTATCGCGGAAGTCGGCTCCATCACGGAGCGGCGCATCGCCATGCTGGTGGATCCGGCGCTGAATTTCGGTTTGCCGCCTTTCCTGACGCCGGATCCGGGCGTCAATTCGGGCTTCATGATCGCGGAAGTAACCGCCGCGGCGCTGTACTCCGAAAACAAGCAGCGCGCCAACCCGGCCTCTGTCGATTCGACACCGACAAGCGCGAACCAGGAAGACCATGTCTCCATGGCCTGCCACGGCGCGCGCCGTCTGATGGATATGAACCGGAACCTGGAACAGATCGTTGGCATCGAATTGCTGATGGCGGCGCAGGGCGTCGAATTCCGCGCACCGCTGACCACCAGCCCGCGTCTGAAGGCGGTGCTGCAGAGCGTCCGCGATGAAGTCCCGGCGCTGAAGGAAGACCGTTACATGTCCGGCGACCTGATCCTGGCCGCCGGCCTGGTCCGGTCGGGCAACCCGGTGCGCGCAGCAGGGCGGGATATCTTCCCGCGTCTTGCCGGCGGCATGGGCTGAAGGATGAAATCACCTGCCTGGGCAGGACTAGAGACGAAGCGACTTTGAACGAAGGAATGACCGTCATGTCGAACCCGCGCCACAACACCCGAACCGTTCGTGCCCCGCATGGCGCCGAATTGAACTGCAAGAGCTGGGTCACCGAAGCGCCCTACCGGATGATAATGAACAACCTGGATCCGGAGGTCGCGGAGAACCCGAATGAACTGGTCGTCTATGGCGGCATCGGTCGGGCCGCGCGGACCTGGAACGATTTCGACATGATCACGGATTCGCTGAAGACGCTGGACGAGACCGAGACCCTGGTCGTGCAGTCGGGCAAGCCGGTCGGCGTCTTCAAGACCCACAAGGACGCACCGCGGGTCCTGATTGCCAACTCCAATCTGGTGCCGCATTGGGCAACCTGGGAGCATTTCCATAAGCTCGATAAGGTCGGCCTGATGATGTACGGCCAGATGACCGCCGGGTCGTGGATCTATATCGGCTCCCAGGGCATCGTCCAGGGCACTTACGAGACCTTCGTCGAGGCCGGGCGCCAGCACTATAACGGCGACCTGACCGGCAAGTGGATCCTGACCGGCGGCCTGGGCGGCATGGGCGGCGCGCAGCCCCTGGCCGCTGTCATGGCCGGGGCCTGCTGCCTGGCCGTGGAGTGCGATTCCGACCGCATCGATTTCCGCATTCGTACCCGCTATGTCGATGAACGCGCCGAAACCCTGGACGAGGCGCTGGAGATGATCGACCGCTGGACCAAGGCGGGCGAGGCGAAGTCGGTCGGTCTGCTGGGCAATGCCGCCGACGTCTTCACCGAACTGGCCGAGCGCGGCGTGCGTCCGGACATCGTCACCGACCAGACCTCCGCCCATGATCCGATCAACGGCTACCTGCCGCAGGGCTGGACCATGGCCGAGTGGAAGGAAAAGCGCGAAAGCGATCCGGCGGCGGTGGAGAAGGCGGCCCGCGCCTCCATGCGCGTCCATGTCGAAGCGATGCTGAAATTCCACGCGGCGGGCGTGCCGACCCTGGATTACGGCAACAACATCCGCCAGGTCGCGAAGGAAGAGGGGCTAGAGAACGCCTTCGACTTCCCCGGTTTCGTACCGGCCTATATTCGCCCGCTCTTCTGCAAGGGGATCGGGCCGTTCCGCTGGTGCGCGCTGTCCGGCGATCCGGAGGACATCTACAAGACCGATCAGAAGGTGAAGGAACTGATCCCGGACGACGAGCATCTGCATAACTGGCTCGACATGGCGCGGGAGCGGATTTCCTTCCAGGGCCTGCCGGCTCGCATCTGCTGGGTCGGCCTGGGTCAGCGCCACCGCCTCGGCCTCGCCTTCAACGAGATGGTGAAGAACGGGGAGTTGAAGGCGCCGGTGGTGATCGGCCGCGATCATCTGGACAGCGGCTCCGTCGCCAGCCCCAACCGCGAAACGGAAGGCATGAAGGACGGGTCCGATGCCGTGTCAGACTGGCCACTGCTGAACGCGCTGTTGAACTGCGCGTCCGGGGCGACCTGGGTTTCGCTGCACCATGGCGGTGGGGTCGGCATGGGCTTCAGTCAGCATTCCGGCATGGTGATCTGCTGCGACGGCTCGGACGATGCGGCCCAGCGGGTCGAACGCGTTTTGTGGAACGATCCGGCGACCGGCGTCATGCGCCATGCCGATGCCGGCTATGACATTGCGATCGATTGCGCCAAGGAGAACGGGCTTCGCCTTCCCGGTATTCTCGGCAATTGATCCCGAGGGGAAGCAATATTTCCGATGCGCGACAGTTCGGTTCGCGTATCTTTTGTGCAGTGCAACGCAGAACAGGGAGTGTGTGATCATGAAAAGACGTGATTTCTTCAAGGCGTCCGGTGCCGTCGCGGCGGGCGTCGCAGCAGCCGGATTCGCGACCCCGGCGATCGCCCAGGGTGTGCAGCAATGGAAAATGGTGACAGCATGGCCGAAGAACCTGCCCGGACCCGGTGTGGCGGCCCAGATGCTGGCCGACCGCATCACGGCACTGAGCGGCGGCAAGCTGGAAGTGAAGTTGTTCGCGGCCGGTGAACTGGTCCCCGGTCGGGGCGTCTTCGACGCCGTCTCCGAAGGGACGGCCGAACTGTACCATGCTGTTCCGGCCTATTGGGGGTCCAAGTCCAAGGGCATCCTGCTGTTCGGTTCGCAGCCCTTCGGCCTTCGGGCAGACGAACAGGTCGGCTGGCTGACGCATGGCGGCGGACAGGCGCTGTATGACGAAATGTACGGCCGGTTCAATCTGAAGCCCTTCCTGTGCGGCAACTCCGGTCCGCAATGGGCCGGTTGGTTCCGGGAGGAGATCAAGTCGGTGGACGACCTGAAAGGGCTGCGTTTCCGCACCACCGGTCTGGCGTCCGAAATGTGCGCCAAGCTGGGTATGGCGGTTCAGGCCATGGGCGGTCGCGACATGTTCCAGGCGATGCAGTCCGGCGCCCTCGACGCGGGCGAATTTATCGGTCCGTGGACGGATTCGGCGCTGGGCTTCTACCAGATCGCGCAGAACTACTATTGGCCGGGCGTGGGTGAGCCGTCGTCGGCGGAGGAATGCGCGGTCAACAAGGAAGCGTTCGACGCGCTGGAGCCGTCCCTGCAACAGGCCGTGGAGGCGGCGTGCAAGTCGCTCTACAACGATGTCTGGACGGAATACACGACCAAGCATGCGCTGGCGCTGCAGCAACTGGTCGCCGAAAAGGGCGTTCAGGTGAAGATGCTGCCGGAAGAAGTCATCGTCGCCATGGGCAACGCCGCCGGCGAAGTCATGACGGAACTGCGCGATGATTCCGACGACCTGGTGAAGCGGATCGTCGAGAGCTTCATGGCGTATCGCGGCTCGATCTCCGACTACATGGTCTATGCCGATAACGGGCAGATGAACGCCCGCGCGCTGGACTACAAGTACTGAGTCTGAAGGTTTGATCCTGTTGGGCACCGGTTCGGGTATACTCCCGGACCGGTGCTTCCTTGCTTGCTACAATCGGAATGGCCCATGGCGTCTCTTGCGGATCGATTGGATGGCGTGAACCGCGCTGTCGGCAGTACGGTGCGATGGCTGGCGGTTGCCATGGTGGCGCTGCAATTCGGTATCGTCCTGTTGCGCTATGTCTTCGGCGTCAGTTTCATCTTCCTGGATGAAAGCGTCCTCTACATGCATTGTGCGCTCTTCATGCTCGGCGCCGGTTTCACGCTGCTGCTGGACGGGCATGTGCGTGTCGATATCTTCTATGGCCGCTGGTCGGCGCGTGGCAAGGCGCGGATGGATGTGCTGGGCGCGCTGCTGGCCCTGATCCCCGGCGCGCTGGTAATCGCGTGGTTCACTTGGCCTTTTGTCTTCAACAGTTGGAAAAACCTGGACGGTGCGATCTCCGTCGGCGGCATTCCGGCTTCCTTCCTGTTGAAATCGCTGATCCCTGCATTCTGCCTGCTCCTGGCACTCCAGGGGCTGGCTTGTCTGCTGCGCGATCTCGCGCGCCTGAAATCATCCCCGAAAGCCTGATCGCATGGTCCTGCTCGACTATCTCGACGTCCTGATGTTCGCGGGGCTCTGCCTCGCCATCCTGCTAGGTTATCCGGTTACCTTCACGCTGATCGGCATCGCGCTGCTGTTCGCGCTGATCGGCTGGTCGACCGGGCATTTCGACACCGGTCTGCTGGGTGCTCTGTCGCAACGCATATACGGGATCATGACCAATCCGGTACTGATCGCCATTCCGGTCTTCGTCTTCATGGGGGCGGTGCTGGAAAAAAGCCGGATCGCGGAGGACCTGCTGGAACAGATGGGGCGCCTGTTCGGCTCGGTTCGCGGCGGACTGGCCGTGTCCGTCGTGGTGGTCGGTGCCTTGCTGGCGGCCTCCACCGGAATTGTCGGCGCAACCGTCGTGGCGATGGGGCTGATCGCGCTGCCGACCATGCTGGCCAACGGCTATGACAAGAGGCTGGCGGCCGGCACCGTCTGCACCGCGGGCACCCTGGGGCAGATCATTCCGCCATCGACGCTGCTGATCATCCTGTCGGATGTCATGTCGAATGCCTATCAGCAGGCCCAGTTTGCCGAAGGCAAGTTCACTGTGGAGACGATCAGCGTCGGTCAGACCTTTGCAGCCGCACTGGTGCCGGGCCTTGTACTGGTCGCGTTGTACATCGCCTACATCATGGTCACGGCCTATCTGCGGCCCGCCATGGCGCCGGCGTTGCGCCGGGTGGATGATGCATCGGACGGCAAGGGCGGCGTGATGAGCGTCCTGATTCCGCCGGTCGTGCTGATCATCGCCGTCCTGGGTTCGATTCTGGGCGGCATCGCGACCCCCACGGAGGCCGCGTCGGTAGGCGCGATCGGGGCAGTTCTGCTGGCAGCCCTGCGCCTCGGGGATGCGCGCACACGCAAACTGGTGCTGATCGGCGGTGGTGCGCTGGCCATCCTGGCGGTGCTGGCCGGAGTTGCGCCGGTGCGGCTGCAGCGTGGGGATCTGGACGGCGGCGATTATCTGATCGGCGCGATCGGGATCGTGCTGACGCTGGTCGTGCTCCTGGCCCTGATCAAGGCCTTCCGGACGACCGGCAAGGCGGGCATCCTGAAAGACGCCGCGACCGGGACGATGACGGTCAGCGCGATGATCTTCGGCACCATCATCGGGGCCAACGTCTTTTCCCTCGTTTTCCGTGGATTGGGCGGTGACGCGCGGATCGAAGAAATCCTGACCCTGATGCCGGGGGGCGCTGATGGGGCGTTGATCTTCGTCATGATCCTGGTCTTCGTCCTGGGGTTCTTCCTCGATTTCGTCGAAATCTCGGTGATCCTGCTGCCCATCGTGGCGCCGGCGCTTATCCTGATGGGGCACGACCCGGTCTGGCTGTCTGTGCTGATCGCCATCAACCTGCAGACCAGCTTCCTGACGCCGCCCTTCGGCTTTTCGCTGTTCTATCTGCGCGGTGCGGCCCCGCCGGAGGTGACGACGGGCATAATCTATGCCGGGGTACTGCCCTTCATCGGCCTTCAGGCCTTGGGCGTGGCGGCGGTCTGGATGCTGCCGGGCCTAGCCACAGCGCTGCCGGCCTGGCTGTTCTGATCTCATCCTGCGAGGTCGGGAGCCTTCGCTGTTTCAGCACGATGGTCTTGTCAGGGAGGTTCCTGCTTTCGCAGGAGCACGGACGGATTAGGCAACCTGTGCTCCTGCGCAAGCAGGAGCCTTCTTTGTTTCGGCGCCAAGAAAGGTTCCGTTTCTCCCTCTCCCTTGAGGGAGAGGGAGAGGGCCGGGGTGAGGGGGAGTTCGTGCCGTTCGGCAACCATCGCAGGCCCTTACCCGACCCTTCGGGCCACCCACTCCCAAGGGGAGAGGGATGATTGGACATATCCTCTCAGCGGTGAGACCTGGGGGCAAAGAGAAAGGGCCGCTTCCCTGGGAAGCGGCCCTTTGCTGTCGGTGCCTTGCGGCGCCGTTCTTATCGAACCGAGATCAGTGGAATTTGGTCGGCAGGGTCGCGATCGCGTCGTCGATGGCCTTGTCGCCTTCCTTGCCACCCATGCGGTCCTTGAGGACCTGGGTGGTGGCGGCGATGGCCATGTCGACGGCGAGGCTGCGCACTTCGGCAATCGCGTTGGCTTCCGCCTGAGCGATCTTGTCCATGGCCTGCTTTTCACGGCGTTCCATGGCTTCCTTGAAGCGGGCGTCCTGCTCCTTCTTCATGGTCTTGGTTTCGTTCTTGGCATTCTCCACGATGGCGGCCGCCTGGTCGGTGGCATCACGCTGTGCGCGCTTCAGCTCCGCCAGTTTGGACGTCGCCTCTTCCTTGAGCTGTTCGGCCTGCGCAATTTCCGATCGGATCCGTTCGATCCGTCCGTCAATCGCATTCGCGATGGCCGAGCGACCCTTCCAGGCCACCAGCAGGAAGAAGAGAACAAAGGAGACGATGACCCAGGTATTGGTATCCTGAAGAATTTCCATACCTTATGCCCCCTTCGAGACGGCGTTGATCGCCTTGGAGACGGTGCCCTTGTCCGCCGCATCGCCGGTCAGCTTTTCGATCGATGCCGCAGCGACTTCTTCAGCCACGTCGCGCACCGATGCCAGCGCTTCCTTGCGGGCGTCTTCGATACGGGATTCCGCATCGGCGACCTTGCTCGCGAGTTCAGCGTCCAGCTTTTCCTGCTTCTTGGCGTGGTCGGCTACGATCTTGTCCTGCGCCTTGCGCAGGATTTCGAGCGCTTCCGACCGGGCGTCGGCCAGAGCCTTCTCCACCGCCTGTTCGGTTTCTTCAATCTCCGTGCGGAGCTGTTCGGCCCGTTCCAGATCGGCCCGGATCTTCTGCTCGCGCGCTTCGATCACTTCTCCGACGCGGGGGATCGCCACCTTCCACATCAGGATGAACAGCACCGCAAAGGTCACGACCAGCCAGAAGACCTGGCTGGAATAGGTGCTGAAGTCCAGCTG
The DNA here is from genome assembly GCA_033344895.1 of Alphaproteobacteria bacterium. Lineage (NCBI taxonomy): Bacteria > Pseudomonadati > Pseudomonadota > Alphaproteobacteria > Alphaproteobacteria bacterium. Next base: position 258,026 of record JAWPMN010000001.1, on the reverse strand, counting down.
GGGCATGGACGACCCGCCTTCGGCCGCAAAGGCCGAGGGAGCAAAAGCCGTTACCATGGCGGCGGCTGCCGCAATGCGAATGCCCGTATGTGTAATCGGGTTCATTCCTGGTCCCCTTTCATCCGGATCCGTGGTGAGGCGTGCCGCATTCGGCGCGCCTCGCGACAATCGTCCCAGCGGATCAGGTGAACAGGATCAGGAAGGAGATGACCAGCGCGTAGAGCGCGACGGCCTCGACGAGCGCGAAGCCCAGCATCGACAGACCGAAGACCTGGCCACGGGAGGCCGGGTTGCGGGCGACCGACGAGATCAGGGACGAGAAGATGTTACCGATACCGATACCGACACCCGACAGGCCGATAACGGCCAGACCGGCACCGATCATTTTCGCTGCATCGAGTTCCATGGTTACTACTCCTTCCAAGTCGCACGGGGATGATGTGTGGCCCGTGCTTTCGTGATGGGTCGGACGGGGATTGTTTGTGGCCCGTCCGATCCCGGTGAAACGTGTTTCGGCGCCTTAGTGCAGGTGGAGGGCGTCGTTCAGGTACAGACAGGTCAGTACCGCGAAGACATAGGCCTGCAGGAAGGCGACCAGAATTTCGAAGCCCGTCAGGGCGACCATCATGGTGATCGGCAGGATGCCGCCGATACCGGCGGTCGCGGCACCCAGGCCGAAGACGAAGCCCGCGAAGACCTTCAGCATCGTATGGCCGGCCATCATGTTGGCGAACAGACGGACGGACAGGCTGACCGGACGCGACAGGTAAGAGATGATCTCGATCGGGATCATCAGCGGATACAGCGCAATCGGCGCGCCCGACGGCACGAAGAAGCTGAAGAAATGCAGCCCGTGCTTCAGCAGGCCAACCAGCGTGACCATCAGGAAGACGAACAACGCCATCACCAGGGTGACGATGATGTGGCTGGTGAAGGTGAAACTGCCCGGCACGAGGCCCAGCAGGTTGCCGAACAGGATGAACATGAACAGAGTGAAGATGAAGGGGAAGAACTTCCGGCCTTCATCGCCGACATTGTCGCGTATCATGTTGCCGACGAATTCGTACATCGACTCCGCGATCGACTGCCAGCGACCCGGCACCATTTCGCGCTTCGACATGCCCAGCAGCATGAAGACGGTCACGACAATGACCGTGATCGACATCCACAGCGACGAGTTGGTGTAGGCGACAGCGTCGACCGGACCGTCGACGAGCGTTTTGATCTGAAACTGTTCGAGCGGACCAGCCACGGCGACCCCTTTCCTCGATCTTCTTCTTGCGGTGCCGTTGCGGCGCCCGCGGGTTAACCCAAGTTACGCGTTCTAACTCTTTCCGCCCCGGCCGTCGTCCTTGTCCTGGGGGCTGTCCCCTGGACGGCGCCAGCCGACGCCCTGATCCATGCCGCTGGCCAGGCGGTAAACATTCGTGACCCCCGCGGCACCGCCGACGAAAAGGAACACGATCAACAGCCAGGGACCCGTGCCCAGCCAGCTGTCCAGCCCGTAGCCGATCGCCACCCCGATGCCGGTGGCGGCGACCAGTTCGGTACCGACGCGAAGGGCGAAGCCGATGCCTTGCATGCCGGTTTTCGGCTGGGTGCCGTCCCCGGCGTCCTTTGACCGTCCGGAACGGGCCTCATAGGCGTTTCGGGCGGCCCGCAGACGGGCGTCGAAATCGTCCGATGAGGGCTTGTTGTCGCCCTCGGTCATTGCGTCGGATACCCCCTGAAACTCTGTACCGTTCTAAACGCCGTGGCGGTGTGGCGATTGCCCCCCTTTTCCACGCGCGCGGACACTAGTCTCGCCGCCTATAGGAGTCAAGGAATCCGGCCCTGCAAAACCGCCCGTGCGGCAGCGCGACGCGGCCCGGCGTTCCGGTCGGTCAGAGGATGCCGAAACCGTAGGTCACCAGCGCCGCGCCGACAAAGAAGACGACCGGAAACGCGACCCTTGCCAGGGCGTCCACACGCTCGGCGCGATCCTCCCGGCCATGGGCCGTCAGGCGGTCGGCTACGGTGTTCTCGATGACCACCAGCAGCAGGAACAGGAAGGCGAACCCGAACAGCGTTTCCAGATAGGTCACCTCCGGCACATTGGGTAGCTTGTCCGTGACCACGAAGTTGAACGCGACCACGGTCAGAATGGTCGTGAAGGTGACTCCGAAGCGTCCGGTATCCGACGTGCGGAGCCAGAAAACCGACCAGGAAATCATCACGATCAGCAGGAGCGGCAGGATCAGGCGATAGACGAACGGGGCCGACACCCGCTCTGCTTCGATTGCCAGCAGCAGTTCGGAAAACGTGTCGCGGTCGCGAATCTCACGGACATTTCGAACTTCGGACGTGAAGCCGGTCAGGTCCCAGGACGGAATGTTGAATCCTTCGGAGAAACCGATCTTCGATTCATCCCGGTGCAGAATCAGGTCGCTTGACGGCCAGGAGAAGGATTCGATTTCGATCACCAGCCGCTGGCTGTCGAAAGGAAATTTGGTGAAGTCGTAGCGGGTTCTCAGGCTGACCGCGACCCGCTCCTCGTACAGTACCGTTCCGTCGGGAAAGACGATCAGTTCCTCCTGCTGCACGTCCGGCGGCGCGGCCGTGTTCATGAAGATGATGTCCGGGGCCCAGATCCTGCCGTATTCCTCACGGGCGCGGTCTTCCAGGAAGACTTTCCTGTCCGGAGCGTTCACCTCGTCCAGATAGGCAAGGCGGGGATCGCACCAGATCAGTTCCATGAAGGTTTCGATCTGGAAGGAATGGTCGACCTCGCTGATCGAATCCAGACGCTCGACATATAGGCCGATATCGACATGGACCGGATGGCCGCCGCGTTTCGGCGGCGACAGAATGTTCGCACGCGTTCCCGCATCCAGGCTTGCCGGACCATCCCGCCCGGCCTCGCAGGCCGCCGCGGACGCAATGTCCGACCGGATCTTGGCGTGGGCCTGAACCGAATGATGGATGCTGAGGGCGAGCAGTAGCAACGTAGCCACGCAAAGCCGCAGGCCCCGGACCGGAGCCATGGTCAAACGCACTGTCATTGGTGGTCGTCGCCCTGCGGAAGCACCATGCCGGCGACTATACCGTGAAAGATCAGATCATCGCCAGGAATTCGCGGCGGGCTTCCGGGTTCTCGCGGAAGGCGCCCAGCATGTGGCTGGTGATCGTGCTGACCCCGGGCTTGTGAATGCCGCGGGTGGTCATGCACTGATGTTCGGCATCGATTACGACCGCGACGCCGCGCGGCTGCAGGGCGCGTTCAATCGCCTGCGCAATCTGTACCGTCATCGTTTCCTGGGTTTGCAGGCGCTTGGCGAAAATGTCGACGACGCGGGCCAGCTTGGAAATCCCGACGACCCGGGTGCGGGGCAGGTAGGCGACATGCGCGGTGCCGATGATCGGTACCATGTGATGTTCGCAATGGCTTTCGAAGGTAATGCCGCGCAGCATGACCATTTCGTCATAGCCTTCGGTTTCCTCGAAGGTGCGACGCAATTCTTCCTCGGCATCGATGGCATAGCCGGAATAGAATTCGGCATAGGAGCGAACGACGCGGTTGGGCGTATCGATCAGGCCTTCGCGTTCCGGGTTGTCACCGGCCCAGCGCAGCAGCGTCCGTACGGCCTCCTCGGCTTCTTCCTGCGAGGGACGGCCGGAGACGATTTTCGGGCGCAGCGCCTTATCGGACATGGCGACGGATACCTTTCCTGAAGTCTTCGGGAAACCATGTTTCCCGCGTAGAATGCGGCTATATCGTTGCAAAGGCCGGTGAAGTCAACAATATCACCTGCGACAAACCTTTTCCAATTTCGGCCTAATCCGCGCGGTAGACGGCATATGGAAAGCCACGAAGCACTTTACAACGACCGGATCCTGACCCTGGCGGGTGGCCTCGCCAAGGATGACCGGCTGGCCGATCCCGACGCGACCGTTCAGATGGACAGCCCGCTTTGCGGCAGCCGCATCCGGGTGGACGTGAAACTGTCGCCGGATGGCCGTATTGCCGCCTATGGCCAGCAGGTCCGTGCCTGCGCGCTGGGCCAGTCCGCGGCGGCAATCATGAAGGCCCATGCGGAAGGGCGAGACCTCGACGAACTGACAAGTATTCGGGATGCCCTGGAAGCCATGCTGAAACGCGGCGGGCCGGCACCTTCAGGCGACTGGGCCGATCTGGCCGTGCTGGAACCGGCCCGGAATCACAAGTCGCGGCATGCATCGATCCTGCTTCCCTTCAAGGCGGTGGTCCGCGCTGTGGAAGAAGCCGTTGCCGGCGGCAACACCGGTACCGATGGCTGAACGGCACAGCCCCGCCGCCTGGCTGCTGATCGGCATGATCCAGCTTTATCGCGTCACACTGTCCTACTTTCTGGGGCGACGCTGCCGCTTTCTTCCAACCTGTTCCGAATATGGACTGGAAGCCATACGGCGGCATGGGGCCCTGCGCGGCGGAAAGCTTACGGTCCAGCGAATTTTGAGATGTCATCCCTGGGGCGGGTCCGGCCATGACCCGGTACCCGATTGACCGGGAACGCCAAAGACCGGTTGCCTGGGCTTACCGTCGTCATTCCGACCCTGAATGCGGCCGCCGGGTTGAAGGCGCTGCTGCCGCAGCTTTCCTCCGAAAGGCTCGATCTGGACCTCGTCATTGCCGATGGCGGGTCGACCGATGCGACGCCGGATCTGGCATCCCGACATCAGGCCAGGCTGACCGCCGCCGAGGGTGGGCGCGGCCCGCAGATCCAGGCAGGCGTCGACGCGGCATTGGCGGAATGGCTGATGATCCTTCATGCGGATTCCCGGCTGCCCGAAGACTGGGACCGACGGGTCGCGGCCTTTATGGCCGATCCGGGTTCTGAGGCGCTTGCCGGCTATTTTGCCTTCGCCCTGGACGATGGCAGCGCATCGGCCCGACGGTTGGAACGGCTGGTTGCGTGGCGTTGCCGGGTGCTCGGGCTGCCCTATGGGGATCAGGGATTGCTGGTGTCCCGCGCGTTTCTGGAAAGTCTGGGCGGGTATCCCGACCTGCCGCTGATGGAGGATGTCGCGCTGGCGCGCCGGATCGGCAAGAAAAGGCTGGTTTGCCTGGATGCGCGCCTGGTCACCTCGTCCGAGAAGTTCCGGCGTGACGGTTATCTGCGACGCAGTGCCCGGAACCTCTTATGCCTGGCCCTCTACTTTCTGGGCGTGCCGCCCTGGGCGATCCGCAGGATCTACGGATGAGCGGACCGGCGCGACAGGTGGTGGTTTTCGCGCGCGCACCGCGACTGGGTGTTGGAAAACGGCGTCTGGCGGCGGACATCGGAAGGCTGGGTGCCCACCGCTTCTATCGGGCCAATCTGGCCCGGACTCTGCGGAGGCTGGTCGTTGGCCCCTGGCAGCTATCGGTGGCGGTCGCGCATCCAAAGGACGCCGGTGCTGCATTCTTTGCCGGTCACGATGTTCTCCTCCAGCCGCCGGGTGATTTGGGTAAGCGGATGACCGCGGTTCTGCGTAGCCTCGCGCCGGGACCAGCCATCATTGTCGGCAGCGATATTCCCGATATTCGGGTCGAGGATATTCAGGCGGCTTTCCAGGTTTTGGGGCGGCGGGATGCCGTGTTCGGTCCGGCCTCGGACGGCGGTTACTGGCTGGCCGGCATGGCGCGCCGGCGACCGGTGCCGCGGGGATTCATGGCCGACGTGCGGTGGTCGGGCCCGCATGCGCTTGTCGATACAATCGCTAGTCTTCCTGCCGGATACAGCCATGGTCTGATCGGTGAGAAGGATGATATCGACACGGGCGAGGATTATTGGCGGTACCGGAAGCGAGGTAGATCATGACCACCATTGCGGAGCGTCTTCCGGCCCTGCACCGGGCCCTGAAGGATCACCCCGGATTCGATGGCCTCTCCCTGGAAGACCTAGCACCCTTCCCAACCACGGGGCTGGCGCATGATCATGTGGCGATCGAGGGGAGGAACCTTCTGCTGCGGGTTCCACGCCAAAGTCAGATGCGACTGGATGCGGCGCGCAACCTGACCTACCAGGCGGCGTGCTTTGAGCGGATGAGTCGCGGTGGGCATGCGCCGGCCTGTCACGGGATCCTGATGCCGAGCGTGGAACTGCCCATGGGGGCGCTGATTGTCGATCGAATTCGTGGCCGTGTACTGTCCGCGCCTGAGGAATTGCCGTTGGCAGCGGAAGCGCTGGCATCGATCCATGCCTTGCCCGTGCCGGCGCAGGTCGACCGCGCGCCCCTGATCGATCAGCCAAATCCGATGGCGGCAACGCTGGCCGAAGTGCAGGGTCAGGCAATCTTCCTGGATCACGCGGATCTGCATCCGGACAGCGCCGACATGATTGCGGAAGAACTGACCGCCGCGGCCCGAGACGCCGCGGACCTGCCACCGGCGCCGGCACGATTGATTTCCTTCGATGCGCATCCCGGAAACTTCATGGTCGACGGAAAGGGGCGAGCCTTTCTGGTCGATTTGGAGAAGGGGCGGTATGGCGGGGCCGGCTTCGATCTTGCCCATGCCACGCTCTATACCTCCACGACCTGGGACGTCGCGACTTACTCCGAGCCGAGCCGGACGCAGGTCGACGAATTCTACGACGCCTGGCGTGGCGCAATGCCTGGCGACCTGGCAGCATCACTGGAACCCTATCTGATGCCGATGCGCCGCCTCATGTGGCTATGGTCCGTCACCTGGTGCGCCAAGTGGCGCGTGGAAAGCCGCAAGACCCTGCGCGCCGACAAACAAGATGCGAAAGACACGGAGGATTGGTCGGCGGAGAATACGGACACTGCGCTGATCGACCATGTCAGAGGGCGGGTCGACTGTTATCTGTCACCGGATATTGTCGCGCGGGTACGGTCGGACTGGGCCTAGGCGTCGGTTTGGTTCAGGCGATCGCGCAGAGCCGTTATTCGGTGCTGCAGATCCTGCAACTCCTCAAGGTCCACCCCGATACTGTCGAGAATACAGACGGGGATCTCAGTTGCCCTGCTCTTCATGGTGCGCCCCGACTCCGTCAGGCTGACACGGACCTGGCGCTCATCGTTCAGATCCCGTCTGCGCACAACGTGACCGGCGGTTTCCAGGCGCTTCAGCAATGGCGTGAGCGTATTCGATTCAAGTTGCAGGGTTCTTCCCAGGTCTCCCACGGTCCGATCATCCTGTTCCCACAATGCGACAAGCACGAGGTACTGTGGATAGGTCAGCCCCAGTTCGTCCAGCATCGGCTTATAGATGCGGTTGAACGCGTGCGACGTGGAATAGACCGAAAAGCAGAGCAGATCCGCGACGGGGATCAGGGCGTTGTCTGTATCGACCATGGTTTGCATCTCCAGCTTCGCCATATCATATATATCGTGCGCGATACAATCGCAAGCGCTTGACAGAGAGGACCTTTGGCTTATTTATATCGTGCACGATTTAATCGGGTTGGACTTAACCTCTCATTGAAGGAGATATGAACCATGTCCGTGGATCTTAAATACCGCACGGTCGCCCGTGCCACCGGAGGACGCGACGGCCATTCCAAGACCCTGGATGGCAGTCTGGATGTCAAACTGTCGACGCCGAAGGAACTCGGCGGAAGTGGCGGCGCGGGGAACAACCCCGAGCAGCTTTTCGCGGCGGGTTATGCCGCCTGCTTCATCGGCGCGATGAAGTTCGTCGCATCGCAGACGGGTGTGAAGGTCCCGGCCGATACCAGTGTCACCGCCAATGTCGGGATCGGTCCGCGCTCCGAAGGCGGTTTCGGTCTGGAGATCGCGCTGGAAGTCGAACTGCCGGGTCTGGACGGTGATACGGCGAAGAAGCTGGTCGACGAAGCGCATCAGGTTTGCCCGTATTCCAACGCGACCCGGAATAACATCGACGTTCAACTGTCGATCAAGTAACTGCACGTGGAACAGGAGGAACCTGCCCGGTGCCACCGGGCAGATTTCTTCACGCCGGCGGCGGATATCCCAGTTGCCTCAATCTGGCCCGGATGGAAGGCGGCTCTGACTGCAGGGCTGCGCGGCACAACGAATCCGCCCAGTCGACGAGGTGCGGCACCTGACGCGACAGAGACAGCGCGCCGCCATAGGCCCAGGCACGGACAAAGGGGCGCTTGTGACCGGTAAGCTGCTTCAAGGTGGAGGCCAGCTCCTCGGTTTTGGATTCCGGGATGGATTGAAGCGCGAGGGCCTGAAGGCAGTGCAGCACGGTTTCCCAATGTGCGGTTTCATCCCCCGCGAGTTCGATCAGGCGCGCGACGGTAGGCGCATTCAGTCGATGACCCTTTTCGACATGCATCTTGATCAACCAGGTCGCCGCACGACGTGATCCCGCCGGCGCGGACAGCAGCCTGTCGACAAAGTCCGGCGTGTCGCCGTGCCTTGCGTATTGGGCCCGTAGCGCCACTGTGGATTTTCCGTCCCAGGAACGCAGGGCGTCCGAAAGCCCGGTCATTCCGCGGCGAGATGCGGGAAAGTCGCTGCGTAGCGGGACATCTTGTGCAGGCCGCATTGCACCGGCGCATAGGCCAGCGGCGCGGCATCCGTTACGCAGGACGGCAGCGGCTCAATGACCGCATCAATGTCGCAGTCGACGAAACAGGGCATGGAATAGCGCTGCCGGCCGGAAACGTTCACCACGCGATGCAGGTTCGCCAGATAGGCGTCGTTGGTCAGGCGCTGAACGAGGTCGCTGATATTGACCACAAACGTCCCCGGAATGGGGGGCGCCTCGACCCATTCTCCCGATCGGTTCATGACCTGAAGTCCGCCGACATCGTCCTGCGCCAGAATGGTCATCAGGCCGTAATCGGTATGGGCCCCGATGCCGATCATCCTCTCATCCACCTGGCCGGCCTGACTGGGATAGTGGATCAGGCGCTGGATCATCACGGGCTGGGTCATCTTCTCGGCGAAATAGTCATATGGCAGGTCCAGGCTGACCGCGATTCCCTCCAGGACGGTCCGTGCCGTCGAGAGCATCGCATCCAGATAGGCGGAGACGGTCTGCTTGAAATCCGGAAGATCGGGCCACTGGTTCCTGCCGTGGAAGGGGCCGGTCAGACCGTCATACTCGATCCCGATATCGAAGCATTCCTTGTAATCCCGCGTGACGCCCGGGTTTGTGTTCTCGCCGAACAGCTCTGTGTAGCCGCGCAGAGCCGTGCCGGAATTGGTAATGTGCAAGGGCATCTTCACGTCATCGGGCTGCGCGAAGAAGGCACGGGCGGCGGCGAAGGTAGCGTCAACCAGATCGTCCGGCACGCCGTGCCCTTTGACATACATGAACCCGGTATTCGCCAGGGCCCAGTTCATGCCGCGCGCTGCGGTGTCCCGGTCGCTGCCGTCGCGGATGCCGGAAATGTCGATCACAGGGATGCGGTCAAAGTCCTGCCGCTGCGCCCGCAGCCGGTCATCCAGCATCGCCAGCAGAGTTTCCGACATGAACCGGCCCTCCGTAATTCCATCGACTGGAACCACTCTCAGGCGAAACAGATTTTCTGTAAATGGTGAATGCCACCGCTCAGCGGCGTTTCTCCATCACCACGAACAGCCGGAATGCCATAAAGATGCCCAATGCCGGCAGCAGCTTGTCCTCCAGGCGTACCAGTCTTTCGGCCAATCCGGCCGGGATCAGGCTCCAGGACTTGAAGCCGCCGGTCAGCGGATAGGCAAACAGGCTGAGCCATTCGCGGGAAACGCTGCGAAGGGCCGGAACGGTTTCCGACAGGGCGATGCGATGTTCCTGCCGCCGGAACAGCAGGGTCGGAATGCCCTGATTGCTTTCGAAAGGATCCTTGGTCTCGCCATAGGGCTGCCGCTCCAGCGGGGATGCCGACATGTCCACCGGCTCCTCGTGCAGGTAGTTGTAGAACAACCAGCTCAGCGGCGTGATCCCGGGCTCGATCATCGCGATGCGGCCCCCGGGTTTCAGGACTCGCGCCGCCTCTTCGAAGAACTTTCGCGGTTCCGCGAGATGATGCAGCACGTCCAGAAGAAAAATGCCGTCGAAACTGTCATCCGGGAAGGGCAGGGCCTGGGCATCGCACACCGTATCGACCCAGGGCGCGGGCAGGATGTCGAGGCGCGTTACATCCATGCCTTCGGTGAAATCGCGGCTGTGCCCCGATCCCGCGCCGACTTCCAGATAGGCGCCATCCTTCTGCAGCGCGTCCAGCATGCGCCGGTAATAATCGCCGTAGACCGCCCTCAGGCTGGCCTTCTTTTCCCAGGCGGTGGCATGCGATTGCAGGCGCGGGTCCAAATCTTGGGTCATCGCCCCCCCATGTTCCCGGAAACGCAGGAATCTTCGTTGTTCATGCCCTGAGCAGAAGCCCCCTGCAACTGTGGGGGCACCGATGCGGCTGTCATCAGAATGCTTTCAGCTTACGCCAGGCGAAGACGACCATCTTCAGCAGCAGCCAGCCGTCCCGGAAGCGGCTGATCTGCGGCTCCCCATAGGTGCGGTCGGCGTATCGCATCGGAATTTCCACGATCTTCAGGTTCTGTTTGGCAGCCCCGAAGATCAGGTCGAAATCGCCGAACGGGTCGAAATCTCCGAAATAGGAGCGGCCGGCCTGAATCTTCTCGTAATCTGCCTTGGTCAGGACCTTTGTGCCGCACAGCGTATCGGTGAAGCGCTGGTTCAGCAGGAAGGAAAAGATCATCGCGAAGGTGCGGTTCGCCCAGTAGTTCAGAAACCGCATCGCGCCCTTTTCCATCGGGTAGACAAGCCGCGATCCGTTGATGAACTCGCCCTTTCCGGTCGCAATTGCCTCATAGAATTTCGGCAGTTCCTCCGGCGGCATGGTCAGGTCGGCGTCCAGGATCATCAGAATGTCGCCGCGTGCCTCATCGAACCCTTTTCGGACCGCATCGCCCTTGCCCTTGCCCGGTTGCTTGAAGACCTTGATATCCCAGCCGCCGTTTTCGGGCTTGGCATAATGGTCGCGCACCCGCTCGCATTCCTCATAGGTTCCGTCGGAAGAGTTGCCCTCGACATACAGCACCTCGATATCCTCGCAGAAGCGGGGCAGGCGGGTGACGGCACTTTCGATGTTGCCGCGTTCATTCCGGCAGGGAACCAGCACCGTCGTCGACAGGTTCTTGCGCTTGGCCTTCCGTTTCGACCGGGCCACAATGAAATGGCGCAGCGACAGCTTACGGATCAGCGGCAATGTGCCGATGTATCGGTTGATCAGTGTTCCCAGGCCCAGAAGGCGGGCGGGAATCAACTGCCGCCATTCGGTCTTGATGACGTCGAAATCCGACAGGTCCAGGATGTTTGCGATATCCGCCGGGCTCAGGAAGTTGACCTCCGGCTGAGGCATCTTCATCCCGACCGCTTCGCCGACCCTCAGGACCGGTTCCCAAAGATGGCTGTAATAGGAAATGACGATCCGGGTTTCCTCGTCGCACAGGTCGTGAAGCTGATCCAGCGTCGCCTGGCAATCGTCCAGAAAACCCAGTGTGTCCGACAGAACGATGAAATCGAACGGTCCTTCCAGTTCACGACGGACCGAGGAAAGTTGCTCAACGTCACCGACCCGGAACTGCAGTTCGGGATATTCATGTTCCGGATAATTGGTTCGGGCCACATCGACCATGTTGGCCGAAAAGTCGACGCCGATGCCATAGGATGGCTTCAGATCGGCCAGCAGCGTCCCGGTGCCGCACCCGAGGTCCAAAATGCGGGATCCCTCGGGGATCAGGAACTTCATGAAGGCAAGGTCGTCGGCATAGAAGCCAGCGTTCCGATCGCGCCAGGAATCGCGCTTGACGGCAATGTTTTCGATATGGTCCAGGATCGACGATTTGCGCTTCGACAAGCGATCGCGCCAATGTTTCCCCGTCGCGGCCTTGGGCTGCGCTGCGCCGGCCTGCTTCGGGGCGGACTTCTTTGCCGCCGTCTTGCGCGACGCCTTTTTCGCAGTGGATTTCTTCGCCATGTCTATTCCCCTCCTTCGGCCGTAACCGGTTCCTTGGGACGGACGGCCCCACCGAAGAACCATACTGCACCGCCGATCAGGCCGACGGCCAACATTTCCAAGCCCATCACGATTCCCAGGGCGACGGGTCCGGCGTCGCCTGAGGTCGCCGCGCCGATGAGTACGAAGCCCGCGGCAAAGGCGCCTTCCCGGACGCCCCAGCCGCCGAGCGAAATCGGCAGTGTCGCGACCAGGATCGAGGTCGGCACCACGATCAGGCAATCCTCGATGCTGTACGTCAATCCGATCGCGCGTGCCGACAGATAGGCCGTTGCGATCAGCATGATATGCGTTATCAGCGCCAATCCCAGGATCGGCAAGGCGTCGGACGGGCGGCGCACCAGCTGGATGAACAATCGTGCAAAGCGCACGGCTGCACCGCGCAGGCGGCCACCGCGGCCGGATTCCGGCATGCGCGCCACAAATGCCAGAAAGATCACGCCCGCTACGCCGGCGACAAGGACCCCCGCGAAGCCGCCGAGTATGCCGGTATCTCCGACCCGCTCCAGCAGCAGCGGCATTCCGATCAGAATCATAAAGCAGAGGCCGACAAGCCCGGTCACGCGATCCAGGACGACCCCGTTCACGGCCTGACCGAAGCCGGAACAGAACGGGCGTACACGATAGACCCGCATGACGTCGCCGCCGATGGCCCCGGGCAGCGCCTGATTGAAGAACATGCCTTCCAGATAGAACCGGAAGGAATGCGCGAAGGACAGCGCGACGCGGTCCATCGCCATCAGGCGGCGCCATCGCAGAGAGTTGCATATCAGCTGCACGAAAATCAGGCTGGTCGCGGCACAGAGCAGAAGCGGGTCTGCCGCCTGCAGCAGCCCCCCGATCTCCACAAGGTCGATATCCTGGGCGATAAGCCAGAACAGAAGCCCCGTCACGGCAACCTTCAAAGCTATGGCGGCATGCTTGCGCCAGGGGCTCTTTGGTACGGATGACTGCGTCATGGACGGCGGGGCCTCTGTCGAAGCGGCCATGACAAAGGCCGCAAAATTCCGCGGCTCAATACCCGCTTCGTTCTTGGAAGGCAACCGGACGGCGGCGAATGCCCTGAATCAGTAGGCCCGGTCCGTGACGAAATCGACAAGGTCGGTCATCGCGTCCTTGATTTCGCCCTTCGGGAAGATGCCCAGCGCGTCGCGCGCGACACTGCAATAGTGACGGGCCCGATCAACCGTATCGCTCAGCGTTCCATGCGAGGTCATCAGGCGCATCGCCTCTTCCAGATCGCCGTCCTGCTGTTCCAGACGTTCGATCGTGCGGTGCCAGAACTCCCGCTCCTGATCGTCGCCACGACGATAGGCCAGAATGACCGGCAGGGTGACCTTGCCCTCACGGAAATCGTCGCCGACGGTCTTGCCCAGGGCGCGCTGGTCTGCGGAATAGTCCAGCACGTCGTCGATCAGTTGGAACGCGACGCCCAGATTCATGCCGTAGCTTTCCAGCGCCTCTTCTTCGGCGGCCGGACGATCGGCCACGACCGCGCCGATCCGGGTCGCGGCCGCGAACAGGGTCGCGGTCTTGGACCGGATGACCTCCAGATAGGCTTCCTCGGTTGTCGTCGGCTCGTTTGCGGTCATCAGCTGCAGGACTTCGCCTTCCGCAATCACGGCGGAAGCATCGGACAGGATGCGCAGGACATCCAGGGACCCGTCCGCCGTCATCAGCTGGAATGCACGGGAGAACAGGAAGTCGCCTACCAGAACGGACGCTTCATTGCCCCAGATTGCATTGGCGCTGGCCTGTCCGCGGCGCAGGTCGCTCTCATCGACCACATCGTCATGCAGCAGGGTGGCGGTATGAATGAACTCGACACAGGCCGCCAACGCGATATGGCGGTCGCCTTCGTAATGGCACAATTGCGCCGATGCCAGCGTCAGAACCGGGCGCAGGCGCTTGCCGCCGGCCGCGATGATATGGCCGGCCAGTTGCGGGATCAGCGCGACCGGGCTCTTCATGTGATCGAGAATGTGCTGGTTGACCTTGCGCAGGTCGTCATCAATCAGCGCCAACAGGGCGTCCAGGCTGGGACGACGGGACTCCGCGTCCGCATCTCGCTTCTCGTTCAGGGGAAGAATGGTCGCCACGCGCGCGATCTCCGAACCAAAAATGCCGTAGAAACGGGCCTTTCACTCACGGCGCAAAATAGCGGAGGGCCCTTGGCGGTCAAGTGGCGGTTTGCCGCAATCGCCTGCTATTCCGCTTCATTCTCCGGATTATGGCAGACGACCTGAAGCTTGTTGCCATCCGGATCGCGAAAGTAGGCGCCGTAATAATGCGGGTGGTAATGCGGTCGCAGACCGGGGGCGCCTTCGTCGACAGCACCCAGGGACAGGGCAGCTGCATGCACCGCGCGCACGGTTGCACGGTCCGGCGCGATGAAGGCGACATGCGTTCCGTTGCCGTGTGTGGCGTCCTTTCCATCATAGGGCGGCAGCACCCAGACCTGGTCGCCGTCGGCTTGCCCCCAGGCCCCGAACCCCTTGTCTTCATCGCCATGAAACCGACTGTGGCCCAGTAATTCCATGATCGCGTCATAGAAGGGAATGGCTTTCGCACCGTCATTGGTGCCGAGCGTGATGTGGCTGTACATGGCGAACCGTCCCGGTTTCCTCAGGTCAATGGCGACTGCTCCAGCAACCAGTCCCGGAAGATCCGGGCGGCCGCATTCAACCGCGCCGTCGGCGGTGTGATCAGATAATAGGCGTCCTGCATCGGGATGGCGATATCGAATGGGCGGATCAGGCGTCCGCTGTCCAGGTGGCCGTCGACAATGGGCGAGTGCGCGAGCGCCACGGCCGTTCCCTGCTGCGCCAGTTCGAAGGTCATGACATAGGTGCTGGCCCAGTGGCGCTCGAAATCGCTGCCGCCCGATACGCCGGCGGCCTGCAGCCATTGATCCCATCCCTGACGCAGCCCGGCCACATCGATCAGGCGCTGGGTGTGAAGATTCTGTGGTGAACGGAGGGTCTCGGCGACCTCCGGCGCGCAGACCGGGTAGACCTCACCCTGGGCAAACTTCTCCCCGGTCTGACCTTCCCATCGACCGGCGCCGAAGCGGATTTCGACACTGGCATAGGGGGCGACATTCTCGCTGGTCCAGACCGACGTCGCGACATTGAGGCGGATCCAGGGGTGCAGCTTCAGAAACGCATCGAGACGGGGCGCCAGCCAGAAGATGGTGAAGGCCATATTGGCATGGATATCCAGCCGTGCGTCCTCATCCTGGCCCACAATGGCTGCGGTTTCGGCGATCAGGGTTTCGAATGCCGATTGTACCGCCGGCAGATAGACCCGGGCCGTGTCCGTCAGTTGCAGGCTGCGCGCGCGCCGGATGAAAAGTCCGCGCCCCAGCGTGTCCTCCAGCGCCTTGATCTGCTGACTGACGGCGGACTGCGTGATGCCCAGCTCCGTGGCGGCGGCGGTGAAACTCAATGTACGCGCGGCCGCTTCGAAACTGCGAAGCCAGTTGAGGGGCGGCATTTGTCCGGGGCGCATGGCGACTCCATAGACGTCGAAGTTTGGATAAGTCTATCATTAGTATGACTAATGAATAGGGCCGAGTTTATTCGTTTGTCCTGCGAAAGGCCCCGCCGCATGCTCCCCCGCGAAAATCTTCATTTGAAAGGGGACCAGTATGTCCGTCAGCCAGCTGTCCGAAGCCAGACCGACCGATCTGCCGCATCGCCAGGAACGAGAGGACCTTGCCTGCGCCTTCCGCTGGACGGCGCGCCTGAACATGCATGAGGCCGTGGCCAATCATTTCAGTGTCGCGGTCTCGAACGACGGCAACGAGTTTCTGGTCAACCGTTACGGCCGCCATTTCTCAAAGATGCGCGCCAGCGACATCATGCTGGTCGATGCACGCGAGGAGCCGGAAGGCATGGGCGACGTGATCGATCCCACGGCTTATTGCATTCATGGTGCGATGCATCGGAACAACCCGCAGGCGCGCTGCATTCTGCATGTCCATTCGAAGTATGCGACCGCGCTGTCGGCATTGAAGGATACGTCGATCCCGCCGATCGATCAGACGACGATGCGCTACTATAACCGTGTTGCGGTCGACACCGGTTTCGACGGCATGGGGCTTGGCGATGAAGCGGAACGGCTGTCCGGGGTGCTGGGCAATCGGTCGGTTCTGCTGATGGGCCAGCATGGTGTGATGACCGTCGGCGAGACGGTCGCCAAGGCGTTCGATGAACTGTACTATTTCGAACGCGCCTGCGAGACGCTATTCCTTGCATTGTCCAGCGGCCGGGACCTCAATGTCGCCAGTGACGCGGTGGCGGAGAAAACGGCCCAGCAATGGGAGGACTATCCCGGCGCGGCGGAGAAGCACTTTCAGGCGCTTCGTGACATTCTGGACGAGGAGGAGCCGGACTACAGGAATTGAGCCCGGGCCTGCTCGCCGAAGGAAAGGGTTGAGGGTACATGACTGTCGAGTCCGTGGTTATCGTTGGGGCCGGGCAAAGCGGCGGCCGCACTGCTGCCTTGCTGCGCCAGGAAGGGTTCGAAGGGGACATCTGTCTGATCGGTGCGGAACCGCACGCCCCCTATGAGCGTCCGCCGCTGTCCAAGGCGGTCCTGAAGGGGGAAAAGGACGCGTCGCACTGCTTCCTTTATGACGCGGCCTTCTATGACGACAACCGGATTACCCTGAAAACCGGAACCCGGGTCGAAGCCATCGACACAACGGCCGGAACCGTCAGTCTGAGCGATGGCAGTGTGCTGCCCTATGGCGCGCTGGTCCTGGCGACAGGCGGTGTGGTCAAGCGCCTGCCGCTGCCCGGCGCGGATCTGAAGGGCATTCATGTCGTCCGTACTCTTGAGGACAGCGCGGAACTCGGCGCGGATCTGACGCCAGGTGCCCGGGTTGCGGTCATCGGCGGAGGCTTCATCGGTCTGGAGACGGCGGCAAGTGCCCGGCAGATGGGGTGTGACGTGACGGTCCTGGAAGGTGCTCCGCGGATTCTCGGTCGGTCCGTCCCTCAGGAAGTCGCCGATGTCGTCGCACGGCTGCACACCGATAATGGTGTGAAGATCGATCTGAACGTCCGGATCGCGGGTTTCGAAGGGAAGGATGGCAAGGTAACCGCCATCCGCTTCCAGGATGGATCCGAGATGCCCTGCGATGTGGTTGTCATCGGCATCGGGATCGCGCCTGGCGTCGATCTCGCGGAGGCAGCGGGGATCCCCTGCGAGGATGGCATTCTGGTCGACGAATTTGGTGCCACCCGGGTCGCGGGCGTTTATGCGACGGGCGATTGTGCCCGCGCGGTCAACCCGCATTATGGGGAAGCGATCCGTCTCGAAAGCTGGCAGAACGCGGATATGCAGGCCCGCGCTGTCGCGCGCAGCATCTGCGGCAAGCCGGAGGCCTATGCGCCTGTGCCCTGGCTCTGGTCGGATCAGTACGATTGGACGCTGCAGACCGCAGGGCTGCCCGGAAAATGCGACACTGTGGTCACCCGCGGCAGTTACGAGGACGGCGCCGTCATATTCTTCACCTTTGAAAAGGGGACCCTGACGGGCGTTGCGGGGTTTGGGCAGGTCTCCGCCATCGCCAAGGATGTGAAGGTCGCCCAGATGATGATGGAGCGCGGCGTGAATCCGGATCCGGGTCTCCTGGCCGATACGGCGATGCCGCTGCGCAAGATCATGAAGGCCGCGTGACGGGCTATCGCAAACGGATGGGGTTGCGCCCGAACTTCAATTTCGAATGGCAATATATATCGCACCGATTAAACTGACCCGAGGATGACCGGGGTAGGGATCGGGGTTTGTCGGTTCGGTGTTTTCTGACGACGCTTGCGTTGTGTCTGGCCATCGCGGCCGCAATGGGAACAGAGGGTAAGGCGGAACCGCTTCGGCCCGTTGTTCTGCAGCTTCAATGGCACCATCAGTTTCAGTTCGCCGGCTACTATGCGGCAGTGGAGCAGGGCTACTATCGGGATGCCGGGCTGGACGTTGCGATTCGTCCGGCGAAGGGGGATGACGACCCGGTCGCGGCTGTCCTGTCCGGTTCTGCGCATTTCGGGGTCAGTTCGGCGGACCTGATCGTTGCCCGCTCGAAGGGGCAGCCGGTCGTCGTGCTGGCGCCGATTTTCCAGCACTCTCCCTTCGCGTTGATCACGCTGCAATCCCGCGGTTTCGACAATGTTCAGTCGTTGGCCGGGCAACCGCTGATGATCGAGTCGCATGGCGCCGAGCTGCTGGTATTCATGCAGGATGAGGGGTTGAGTGCGGATGCGCTGATCCGGCGCCCGCATACACGATCCATCACGCCGCTGCTGGACGGGCGCGTGGCCGGCATGTCGGCCTATGTAACGGACGAGCCGTTCGCCCTGCGCGAGTTGGAAATCCGATACAATGTCGTGACCCCGCGTTCGGGCGGGATCGACTTCTACGGCGATACGCTCTTCACCAGTGAGGACCTGCTGAATGGCGATCGCGAAATGGTCGAGGCCTTCCGGGACGCCAGCCTGAAGGGCTGGACCTATGCGATGGACCACCCGGAAGAAATTGTCGACCTGATCCTGAAACGATATAGCCGCGATCAGTCTCGTGCGCATTTGATGTTTGAGGCTCGGGAGACCGAAAAGCTGATCCTGCCGTCGATCGTGGAGATCGGGCACAGCAATCCCGGACGGTGGCGCCACATCGCGGACATCTTCAAGCGGGCCGGCATGATGGACGATGCGGTGGACTTCGACGCATTCCTGTATCGACCGCTGGATGTTTTGCCGGGCTGGGTTCGGCCGGCTGTGCTGGGTGGAATTGCCGGCACCGTGCTGTTTGCAGGCATGGCCGGGGCGATCGGTTTCATGGCCTTGCGTCTGCGCCGTGAGGTGGCGCAGCGGCGCGCGGTGCAGGCGGAGCTGGAACGCATGGCACTGACCGATCCGTTGACGGCATTGGATAACAGACGCAGTTTCTTCGCCGTCATGGAACGCGAACTGGAGCGCGCCAAACGCAGCGGGGGAAAGCCGGGCCTGATTCTCCTCGATCTGGACCGGTTCAAGAGTCTGAACGACACGCTGGGGCATCCTGCCGGTGACGCGGCGTTGAAGGCGGTCGGGGAACTGCTGCACGAAATCGTCCGGCCGTCGGATGTTGCCGCCCGAATGGGTGGGGAGGAGTTCGGCCTCCTGATTGCCGACGGCGCGGAAGGGGCCCTCATGCGAATCGCGGAAAGGGCCCGCTCCGGCATCGAGGCCCTGACATTCGACTGGCACGGCCAGCCCGTATCGCTGACCGCCAGTTTCGGCGTGGCATTGGTCGCCCAGGGGGACACGCCGAACAGCCTGTATGAACGGTCGGATCGTGCCCTGTTGGCTGCCAAGGAGGCCGGTCGGAACCGGGTGGTGGCGTCGGCCGATCCGATCCCGGCGTGATCCGGACGATCGCGACGGGCGCGGCTACCTGTCGCGAGCGCCATTGCTTGCCCTGAACCGGCAAACCCGCTACCAAACCGGCGTTTCATTGGCATTTCCCGGCAGACGAGCCCCCGATCATGACCGACGGCCTTTCCAAGACGCTGCTACCTGATGGTTTGCGCGACGTTCTCCCCCCGGAGGCGACCCGCGAAGCGACGGTCATGCGCGGCCTGATCGACCGATTCCGGGCTTCCGCCTATCGCCGTGTCGATCCGCCTCTCGTGGAATTCGAGGACAGCCTGCTCGACGGGGCCGGCGCGGCGACGGCGACGCATACCTTCCGACTCATGGATCCGGTTTCCCAGCGCATGATGGGGGTGCGGGCGGACATGACGGTTCAGGTCGCGCGTATTGCGACCTCCCGGCTGGGGCGTGCGCCCCGTCCGCTCCGCCTATGCTATGCCGGCCCGGTCCTTCGGGTTCGGGG
This sequence comes from Alphaproteobacteria bacterium, assembly GCA_033344895.1. Lineage (NCBI taxonomy): Bacteria > Pseudomonadati > Pseudomonadota > Alphaproteobacteria > Alphaproteobacteria bacterium. Next base: position 238,173 of record JAWPMN010000001.1, on the reverse strand, counting down.
CAGTCAGCTGCGGCCGGAACGGCAGATCACCCAGGCGGGATGCGAATTGATCGGCGCCGATACGCCGGAAGCGGATGCCGAGCTCATCGAAGTGGCGGCCGATGCCCTGGCGTCGGTCGGTGCCGGGGATCTTTCCGTGGATATCAGCCTGCCGACGGTCGTGCCGGCGGTCTGCGAGGCCCTGGGCATGACGGCCGAAGAACGGCGCGCGGCGCGAATCGCGCTTGATCGCAAGGATGCGCACGATGTCGCGGCGCTTGGCGGCAAGGCAGCGGAGAGACTGGGCGCCCTTCTGGACGCGTGCGGTCCTGCCCGGCGCGCCCTCGAGACGCTCAACGGCATCAAATTGCCGCCGGTCGCAGAGGCGGAGCGCGATCGACTGGCCCGAGTACTCGACCTTCTGGAGGAAGCGGTGCCTTCGCTCGCCGTGACGGTGGACCCTGTCGAACATCGCGGCTTCGAATACCAGACCGGCCTCAGCTTCACGCTCTTTTCGAAGGGCGTGCGCGGCGAACTGGGGCGCGGCGGCCGCTATCACGCGGGCCAGGGCGGCGGCGAGCCGTCCAGCGGCTTTTCGCTTTATCTCGACTCCGTCTTGCGGGCGGTGCCCGAGGCAGGGGAGGGCGACACGGTATTCCTGCCCCATGGCGTCGCGCCGGCTGCGGCGGCGGCACTGCGGGCCGAGGGATGGTGCACTCTGGCGGCCCTGGCGCCGGTGGACGATGTTACGGCCGAGGCGCGGCGCCTTGGCTGCAGTCACGTATTCGATCCGACGCGCGGGGATGGCCCCGCCGCTCTGGACGATCTCTGAGGGTTTGAACAGATGACGAATGTGGTGGTGATCGGCTCCCAGTGGGGCGATGAAGGCAAGGGCAAGATCGTGGACTGGCTGTCCGAACGCGCGGATGTCGTCGTGCGTTTCCAGGGTGGCCATAACGCGGGACATACGCTGGTCATCGACGGCAAGGTCTACAAACTGAGCCTGCTGCCGTCCGGCGTGGTTCGACGCGGCAAGCTGTCGGTCATCGGAAACGGCGTCGTCATCGACCCATGGGCGCTGATGGAAGAGATCGAACGCGTTCGCGCGCAGGGGGTCGAAATCAGCCCGTCCAGCCTGATGGTGGCCGAAAACGCTTCTCTGATCCTTCCGGTCCACCGCGAGCTGGACCACGCCCGCGAGGCGGCCCGGGGCGAATCGAAGATCGGTACGACGGGTCGCGGCATCGGTCCGGCCTATGAAGACAAGGTCGCGCGCCGCGCGATCCGCGTCTGCGATCTGGCCGATCCGGCAAGTCTGCCTGAACGAGTGGAAGCGCTGCTGCTGCACCACAATGCGCTGCTGAAGGGGATGGGCGCGCCGACCGTCGATCCCGCCAGCCTGATCGCGGAACTGGAAGAAATCGCGCCGAAGCTTCTGCCCTATGCCGGGGTGGTCTGGAAGAAGCTTGAAGATCTGCGCCGCCGTGGCCGTCGCATCCTGTTCGAGGGCGCGCAGGGCGTCATGCTGGATGTCGACCATGGAACCTATCCCTATGTGACGTCGTCCAACACCGGCTCGGGACAGGCGGCCACCGGATCCGGCATGGGACCGGGCGGTGTCGGCTACGTTTTGGGGATTACAAAGGCCTATACCACGCGGGTCGGGTCCGGGCCTTTCCCGACCGAACTGCATGACGAGATCGGCGAACGTCTGGGTGAACGGGGCCGGGAGTTCGGCGTCGTGACCGGTCGCAAGCGTCGCTGTGGTTGGTTCGATGCAGTGTTGGTCCGTCAGGCCATGAAAGTCGGTGGCGTCAACGGCATCGCCCTGACCAAGCTGGATGTGCTGGACGGGCTGGAAACGATCAATGTCTGCACGGGCTATCGCATCGACGGCCGGGACTACGATCACCTGCCGTCCTCCACCGCGTTGCAGGCGCGGGCCGAGCCGATCTACGAGACTCTGGAAGGGTGGCAGGAAAGCACGTTCGGGGCGCGCAGCTGGGCCGATCTGCCGGCGACGGCGATCAAGTATATCCGCCGGATCGAGGAGCTGATTGAAACGCCGGTTGCGCTGCTGTCGACCAGTCCCGAACGTGACGACACGATCCGGGTGCACGATCCTTTCGAGGATTGAGACGCCCGCAGGGGGTCTCGTCTCCGTCATTCCCGGTCCGTTTGATTGGCGTCGAATCGTGATACGTGCGACGCTGGCGGCTTAGGCTGCGGTGAAACTGGGAGACGACCGGAACATGGCCCTGAAGGTCAGTGGTGGCGGCGGCGCGGAAAAGACGATTTCGACCGCGCGCGTCGTCGACGTCAAGGATCGATACGAAATCGATTCCGGAAAGCCGCTCCCTGATTTCGATTCTCAGCCGGCGATCGCTTATGCCTGCTCTCACAAGCGGGATTCAAAGCGCAACCTCTATGCGCTGATTTGCGATCCGAAGCTGCCCCCGCGATTTGATGTCGTCAGCATTCTGCGCCGTATCGATCACCGGAATCTGATCCGCGCCCTGGATTGGGACGTTGTGGACTGGCCGCCGGAGGGCCGCCGATGCCCGGTCGTTATTCTGGAGCGGCCCGTCGGCAAACGCGTCATGGAATCCCTGCAAACGGCAACTGCGCCGATGCAGGAAGAACGGGTGACCCGGCATTTCATCGAGCCGATCTGCCAGATCCTGCGCGAGATGCATGCGTTGGGGACCTACCACCGCATGATCCGGCCGGACAACCTGTTTTGGATGTCGGACGACCAGCGCGAAATGCTGGTCGGGGAGTGTTTTTCGGCCCCGGCGGGAATCACCAGTCCAATCGTATACGAGACGCTGGAGTGCTCGCTGGCCTCCGCCGCCGGGCGTGGCGAGGGGGGGCCGGAAAACGATCTTTACGCGGTGGGCGTGACCATTCTGGCGCTGCTTACTGGACATAGCCCGCTTGTCGGCAAGTCCGACGACGAGATCATCCGGTTGAAGCTGAATGTCGGATCCTATGCGGCGATGGTGCAGAACCACCGTGTGTCGCTGACGATGATGGAACCGCTGCGCGGGCTGCTGAACGATCACCCCAGCGAACGATGGACGGTGGAGGACCTGTCCCTGTGGCTGAACGGAAGGCGCCTTTCACCCAAGCAGCAGGCGATGCCGACCAAGGGGTCCCGGGCGTTGACCATTGCAGGCGTGGATCTGACGACCGCGCGAGAAGTCGCCCATGTCATGCACCGCAATTGGGACCAGGCCATCATTCTGGTGAATTCCGGTGCGCTGGATACCTGGCTTCGGCGCTCTCTGGGGGAGGATGATCGGGTCGAAGCGGTCAATCTGGCGAAATCCATCGGCAACGACAATCCGGACCGGTTGGTGTCCCGTGTGCTGATCGCGCTTGATCCGGAAGGTCCTATCCGCCTGCGCGAGTTCTCCGCGACGCTGGAAGGCATTTCCAACCTGATCGCCGCTTTCCCGGACGATCAGCAGGCGCGTCAGCTGTTCGCCCAGGTAATTTCTTATGGCCTGGTGAATTTCTGGCTGGATCAGCAGCGCGGGTTGGAGGCGGGCCATGTTCGCCACATGAACCGTCTCGACAAGGTAAAACCCATCCTAAATCAGACCGGCCTGGGGTTCGGGATGGAGCGTGTCATTTATGAACTCAACAATGGCCTTCCCTGCATGTCGCCGCTGTTCGAGAGGGATTTCGTCCCGACGATCGAACACATCATGCCGGCGATTGAACGGCTTTGCGCCTCTGAGGACCGTCCCAAACGCCTGATCGATCGTCATATCGCCGCGTTCTTGGGCACAGGTTTCAAGCGTGCCATCGGCGGAGAGTTGCGTGACATCGATCGTGCCGCGGATGAGGAAGAAGGTCGTATCGCACAGGTTCGAATTCTGTCGAATCTGCAGGACGCCCTGCATCGCAATGTCAATTTTCCGCATATCTGCGCATTTTGCGCGGCGTTGCTGGAGCCGGCGGTTGAACGATTCCACAGCCGGGATCGGCGCAAGCATGTACGGGCGCGTTTGCGGAAGGTCGCGAAGTCGGGACGCCTCAAGGATCTGCTGGATATCATCGACGATACGCAGGAAGTGTCCAAGGACCAGAATGCGTTCGACAAGGCCTGCATGGATTACGCGAGGTCGACCCAGGAACTGATCAACCTGACGCGGGACATCAACAACAAGCACCGGCTGGCAGAAGAATTGGGCGGACAACTGGCGGGGGCAGCGGCGCTTTTGGGGTGTGTCGCAACGGTGGCCCTGGCCGGCTTTGCGACATTCTTCTAGGGATGAATTGGATAAGCGGATAGGTTTGCGGCGACATATCGCCCTTGAGACCCTAATGGGCGCGTAGCCGTAGTTGGGTTACTCTCGCCACAGGATAGTCTAGGAACTGGTGAACGCGTATGGAGACGGCAGCATAAGATGGCACGGTCACCGGATAACGACCTGGTCGACGAAATTGGCTCGGCGCGGGCGCCCCAGGCGGCACCGGCTCCCGTCAATAGGGGCGCCAACCAGGCCAGAGGGGCCGCCCCCAAAAAGCGGTCCGCCGGCTACTACACGATCATCATGGCCTTTTCCTGCCTGATCTGCCTGTTCTTCTACGAGACGGTCATTCTTCTGGCGGTGGGTATGCTGCCAACCGGTGTCGCCTACCTGATCGACACCCATCCGCGCCGCTATGCGACAAAGACGGTCGCCTGGACCAATCTGGCCGGCGCGCTGATCGTGGCGTTCGATCTCTGGGGCGGCGATGTTTCGCTGGCATCCACCATCGACCTGCTGCGCGATCCGATGAACTGGATCATCATGCTGGGGGCGGCCGGCGTGGGCTGGGGCGTGCACTTCATGGTCCCTGGCATGGTCCTGCGCTATCTCGACCTGTCGCTGGAGATGCGCCGCAAGTCGATCAAGGAAAGCCAGAAGGATCTGGAAAAGGAATGGGGCAGCGAGGTGCGCAAATCGGCACCGCTGGACGAACTGGCCGCGGTCGAATCGGGAACGTCCGACGGTGAAGAGGAAGAGCCAGACCCCGACTCAATGGACGGAAACGGCAATGGCCTGTCGGATGAAGCCTTTGACGAAGACCATGGTAAAACGGGAACGGGCGGCTGAAGCATCCAGCCGCCCGTTCGAATGTCTGCCCGTCGAGCTTGATGGTCAGGCGGTTTGCAGTTTCTGCTCGATTGCCTTGTTGCGCATGGAGCGCTGCAGCTTTTCGAACGCCCGAACCTCGATCTGACGAACGCGCTCGCGGCTGATGCCGTACTCCTGACTGAGATCCTCCAGCGTCTTCGGATCGTCCTTCAGTCGGCGTTCGGTCAGAATGTGCCGTTCCCGGTCATTTAGATTGGTCATGGCCTGGGCCAGCATTTCCCGGCGCAGGGACAGTTCCTCGCTCTCGGCGAGCACGGTTTCCTGGCTGTCGCTGTCGTCTTCCAGCCAATCCTGCCATTCCCCGTCGCCGTCGGCCCGCAGCGGCGCGTTGAGCGAGTTGTCGCCCCCGGCCAGCCGCCGGTTCATGCTCACGACGTCCTGTTCCGGTACGTCCAGTTCCTGCGCAATCTTGGCAACGGTTTCCGGCGCCAGATCGCCTTCCTCCAGCGCCTGCAGGCGCCCTTTGATTTTGCGCAGGTTGAAGAACAGCTTTTTCTGGGCGGCGGTGGTGCCCATCTTCACCAGCGACCAGGAGTGCAGAATGTATTCCTGGATCGCGGCGCGAATCCACCACATGGCATAGGTCGCCAAGCGGAACCCACGCTCCGGATCGAAGCGCTTGACCGCCTGCATCATGCCGACATTGCCTTCGGAAATCAGTTCTGCAACGGGCAATCCATAGCCGCGGTAGCCCATGGCGATCTTGGCAACCAGACGCAGATGGCTGGTGACCAGTTGATGCGCGGCATCGCGGTCCTCATGCTCGCGCCACCGTTTGGCCAGCATGTATTCCTGATCCGGTTCCAGCATCGGGAACTTGCGGATCTCGTCGAGGTAGCGCTGCAGATTGCCTTCCGGCGTGAGCGCAGGAATGTTTGCGGTGTTGGCCATATATGTATCTCCCCAACGTCACTGGCATGCGAAAAGCCAGCTTAGGTACCGACCTGAGAGATAGGGTTTGCGTCCCGATCATTCAAGATACGGTGTCACTGATAACTGACATTTCCCAATCACCTTGTCGTGATGGGAAACGATAGGGCTGTATTCACCCTAACTTTGTTCCTGTAGTGTCAAACGGGATTGCGGCGGAACTGTGGCTGCGGCAGGACAATGTGGTGACTTGGGGGCGCCGGGCCGGCTGTGCAAGGGAATGAAGGGGTTGTGACCGATTGATCTGGTGTGAAGAGCAGGACTGGGTCTACGAGATTTTCGATCTGAACACGGAGCCGGACCAATTCGGCGCGCACGCGGATTTTGTGCGCATTTGGTCTGCCCACCGTTCCGGTGGTCGCGTACCGCTGAAATCCGAGTTCGGGTTTGAGAATTTCCGCGGGTGGTGGGGATGGATCACGCTGGGTGAAATAGTCGATCCCGAGGGCAGCGCCATGCGGTATCGGCTGTGGGGGACGCATGTGGCCGAACTGACGCGCCTGGAAATGACCGGCAAGACGATGCAGCACTTCTATGGCAATCGGATCGATGCGACCAACTACAATGAGTTCGATCTCGCCTTCATTCGCAAACTCGTGCAGAAACCGGCGATCGGCCGGCAATCGGGACCCGTTGACTGGGACATGCCCGGATACAAACAGATGTCGACCCTGCGTCTGCCGCTGAGCCGGGACGGGAAACGGGTCGACTTTCTCATCAGTGCCGTCGTTGCAACTTAGTCTTAGGTGCAAAACGCAAATAGTATCAATGTCTTGAGAGTCGTTATCAGTGGACTTCTCTTGCTGTCTTGGGCAGGTTGGGAGCAACCAATCATGGAATCGAAGGGATGGCGAGATGCAGGGTAACCCGAGCGTCATTGAACATTTGAATGCGATCCTCAAGAACGAACTGACGGCGATCAATCAGTACTTTCTGCATGCGCGCATGTTGAAGGACTGGGGCTTTCAGCGTCTCGCGCACAAGGTCTATGAAGAATCCATCGGCGAGATGAAGCACGCCGACTACCTGATCGAGCGAATCCTGATGCTCAACGGGCTGCCCAACCTGCAGGATCTCGGCCGCCTCAAGATCGGTCAGAACGTGCCGGAAATGCTGGAATGCGACCTGTCTCTGGAAATGGCCAACCAGGCCGCGCTGAAGGAGGCCATTCCGGTCTGCGAGGAAAACCGTGACTTCGTCAGCCGGGAGATTTTCGAGAAGATCCTGGAAGACACCGAAGAGCATATCGATTGGCTGGAAACCCAGCAGAATCTGATCGAGAGCACGGGACTGCAGAACTACCTGCAGGAGCACATGTTCGGTGAAGATTCATCGTCCTCGTAAGGGCATCGACATTCTTCGGATGGGATTGAGTCCCGGTTTGCCGTTCCGCGCAGGCCGGGACTTTCCGTTAGAGCGGCGTCAGGGCGTCCAACGTCCGGAACGGTCTCGATCGTCCGGAGCCGAAGTGTCGGGAACGCTGGCGCGGCGGTCCGGGTTCTGACGGTCGTCGTTGTTGTCCGGCTCTTCTCTGACGGGGCTTTCCGCCATGCGGATCCACCGGCTCATCATGCGGAACGTGAACATTCTACTCCGCGGGCACCGGCGTGACCGACGCCTTGCGACTCCAGATCATCTCTTCAATGGTTTCGGCGCACATGCCGCAATTCGGCCGTACGCCACAGGCAGCATAGACGGATTCCGGATCGTGATGTCCGCTATCGATCGCCGCGGACACCCGGTCGGAGCATACAGCATTGCAAATGCAAACATACATCGCGCGCATAACCTCCTAGGTCGCTACGCAATTCAGATAGTATTGATGATAATGATTGTCAATCGCGCTGATAATCGGTCGCAACTACCCGTTGTCGAGACCCATCCGTGATCTCAGGGTGCGATAGTCCTCCGGTGGCTCGGTCGCGAAGGACAGGTCCTCTCCGGTCACTGGATGCCGAAAGGCCAGAGTGGCCGCGTGCAGGGCCTGGCGGGGGAAGGCATCGGCGGCGATCCGCTTTTCGCGGGACAGCGCGGCCCGACGCGTGCGGGTCGACCGTCCATAGAGGGGATCCCCGACCAGCGGGTGTCCGGCACTGGCCATGTGCACGCGGATCTGATGGGTCCGACCGGTTTCCAGGCGGCATTCGATTTCCGCGACGGCCATGTCGGACTGGGCCAGCAGCCGGTAGTGGGTGATCGCGGTCTTACCGCTGAACTCGCTGACCGTCGCAAAGCGGATGCGGTCGGTCGGATGGCGACCGATATTCTGGTCGATGGTGCCCTGGACCGGCTCGGGAACGCCGATGACAATGGCGCGATACAGCCGCTCGATCGCGTGTTCTGCGAAGAGGGCGGCCAGACCGGCATGGGCCTTGTCGCTCTTGGCTGCGACCATGAGCCCGGATGTGTCCTTGTCGATGCGATGTACGATGCCGGGACGCAGCACCCCGCCGATCCCGAGCAGACTGTCCCCGCAATGATGCAGAAGCGCGTTGACCAAGGTGCCGTCACGGTTTCCAGGGGCGGGATGCACGACCATGCCGGCCGGCTTGTCGATGACAATCAGATGCGCGTCTTCATGGACAATGTTCAGGGGAATGTCCTGCGGCTCGGGTGTCGCGGCCTCCGGGGCAGGGACCGTCACGGAGTAGGTCGCACCGCGTTTGACCCTCGCCGAGGCGTCGGATACTGTCGTGCCGCTTTCCGATTGGACGCAGCCATCCCGCAGCAGGGCCTGAACCCGGCTTCGGGAAAGGTCCGGCAGCACATCGGCCAGATAACGGTCGAGGCGGGTACCTTCGGCATCGTCCGTCACGGTCAGCAGGACCGCGCCACCGGCGTCGTCGCCGGCCCCCGCGATCACGGGGTTGTCGTCGTCTTCGGGAAGTCCGTCGGTCATCGTATCCACCTCTGATCCGGTCGGCATGCCGGATATTCAGGAACCAGTTGCCATGGCCCAGAACGACATCGATCCGAATGAACATCCGGTCCGCGCCAATCGCGGCATCGTCATCGTCGTTGCGACCCTGGGCGTCCTGATCGTCCTGGGTTTGGGAGGGCTGGTATACGGTATCGCCATGAAGGCGGGCAAGCTGGGTTCCTCCGATAGTCCCGAAACATCCGCCACGGTTCCCGCATCCATGCCTAACCCGGCACCGGGTGGGGCGTCCGGCGGTGTCCTGTCCATGACCGCGGATGGTGGCCGGCTTTACCTTCTGATCCGAACGGAAGACGGTCGTGACGTCGTCCGCGCCTATGACAGCACGGGCACATTGCTTTACGAAGTCGACCCGGCCACGCCGTGATCTGAAGCGGGACGGGTGGGTTGCAACGCCCCTCACCCCGAAGCGCATGTCATGTCGAGGCTTCTCGCAGTAATCTGCCTGAAGCCACCGAATTCAGGTAAAGCGCGAAAACTTGGTTACAGCAGGTGCTTCGACGCGCTAAAACAATCCCCGGGACGAAATCGGGCATCCTGGGGAACCTGCGCTGCATTACTTTCAGAACGTGAAGCTGTCGGTACAGACAGTGCTTCTGGCGGCTGGTCTTGCGATGATGCTCGTGGTCGGCGGTGGGATCGCCTATGTCGGGTATTCCGGCATGAATTCCACAATGCGGGCGTCGCTGGGCGATCAGTTCGAAAGCCTGCATCGGTTGTTGCACGAACGCGGTCGACGGCTGGTCGAACCGATCCAGTCGCAATTGGGGCTTCTGATCCACGACCGGCTATCCCTGGCCAGAAACCTGCCCGCGCGGCTCGACCGGTTGCCGATCCTGGTGGAAAGCCTGCGCGTGAACCCGACGGTCAAGTCGGTCTATGCCGGGTATCCCAATGGTGAGTTCATCCTGGTACGGCGCTTGAACGACCAGGAAGTGCGAGTCTTCTTCGAGGCCCCGTCGGATGCCGCCTATCTGGTCCAGACGCTGACAGAGCAGGGGGATGGCACCATGCTCGGCGAATACCGCTACTACGATGAGCGGATTCGTCTGTTGCAGGCGCTGGAGAGGCCGGATTACGACTACGATCCGCGCCGCCGGCCCTGGTACCAGGCCAGCGAAAGTACCGGCGCACCCAGGATCAGCCGCCCCTATCTGTTCTATACGACGGGTGAGGTCGGAATTACCGTGTCACGCCGCGCCGCCAATGCCGGGGCCATCCTGGGCATGGACGCGACCCTGGAGCAACTGGCGGCCGAAGTCGCCGATGTCCGTCCGACGGAATCTTCGGAAGTCGCCATTCTGGAACCGGACGGCACCCTGATTGCCTATACGGACCTGTCCAGAATCATCCGGCAGGAGGCCGACGGCGGGGCATCGCGCATCCATGTCGACCAACTCGGCGTGCCGGTTCTCTCGCAGGTCGCGGCCTCGATTGCCCGGGGCGACAAGGACCATCATGGTCTGATCGAGGTCGACGGCGAGGATTGGATCTACTCATACGGTGAACTGGATATCGGGCTGGGCGAGGCGGCGATGATCGTGCTTGCGGTGCCGGTAAGCGACATGCTGTCCGCGTCGCGGGACATCGCCCAGAAACAGGGCGTTCTGATCCTGCTGATCCTTATTCTGGCCTTCCCGGTTGGGCTGTTCGTCGTGCGCCAGATCTCACGCCCGCTCAAGGCGCTGTCGGAGGAGGTAGGAGGGCTTGCTTCCTTCGAATTCGACGATCCGATCCGGACCCGCACCCGGATTTTGGAAGTGTCCGAACTGTCCCATACGATCGACGGGATGCGTATGACCATTCAGCGCTTCCTGGAAATCAACCGTGCCATAGCGGCGGAGGAAGACTTCGACAGGCTGGTTCGGCGCCTTCTGGACGAGATCATCGCGACGACCGACACCGAAGCGGGGATTCTCTATCTGACGGACGCGGATGAGCGCCGCCTCGTACCGCATGCCGCCCGCCTCGATGATCAGACCGATCTTGAATTTTCGATACCGGAAATCCTGCTGCAGCATCGGGACAATGTTGTCGTCCGGTCGATTGCGGATGAGAACGCCGAAAGCGCCGAAGCCAACACGGTGGAACTGGAGCGTTGTGGACTGGTCGGGATCGACGCCCACCTTTCGGAGCCCGCGCAATTCCTTCTGGCTGCCCCACTCTACAATCGCCAGAAAGAGTTGGTCGGTGTCCTGTTGCTGATCGAAAGCCACTCCATGGATCGGGCGCTGGTTCGGTTCACCGAAGCCCTGTCCGGGGCCGCCGCGGTTTCCGTAGAAACCCGCCAGCTGATTGCCGCCCAGAAGGAGCTGTTCGAAAGCTTCATCCAGATGATCGCCGGCGCGATTGATGCCAAGAGCCCCTATACCGGCGGTCATTGTGCCCGTGTGCCCGAATTGACCAAGATGCTGGCGGCCGAAGCGGACCGGGCGACGGACGGGCCCTTCGGTGGCTTTCGTCTGTCGGAGGATGATTGGGAGGCCATCCATGTGGCGTCCTGGCTGCACGACTGCGGGAAGGTGACGACCCCCGAATTCGTCGTCGACAAGGCGACAAAGCTGGAAACCATCTACGACCGCATTCACGAAGTCCGCATGCGGGTCGAGGTCATGAAGCGAGAGGCGGAAATCGCATTCCTGCGGCAGGTTCTGGAAACCGGCGGGGACCCTGCGGACGACGCGGCTCTGAAGGCGGAACTGGCGGCATTGGATGCCGATTTCGCGTTTCTGGCGGAATGCAATCAAGGGGGGGAGTTCATGTCCCCCGATCGGATGGATGAGATCGAACGCATTGCCGGCAGAACCTGGACGCGCACGCTGGATGATCGGCTGGGCGTGTCCCACGACGAGCGGGCCCGCAAGGAGCGGGCAGGCGCGTCGTCCGGTCTGCCGGTGACCGAGCCGCTGCTGTCAGACCGCCCCGAACATCTCTTCGAGCGACCGGAAGCGGATCGGATCGCCCCCGACAATCCCTGGGGGTTCAGGATGGACGTTCCCGAATATCTGTATAACCGGGGTGAGATCCATAACCTCAAGGTCGCCCGGGGGACCCTGACCGATGAGGATCGTTACAAGATCAACGAGCACATTGTGCAGACCATCAAGATGCTGGACCGATTGCCGTTCCCCAAGCACCTGCGCCAGGTGCCGGAACTGGCCGGTGGACATCATGAGAAGATGGATGGCACGGGCTATCCGAAACGCTTGCATCGGGACGAAATGTCGATGGTCGCCCGGATGATGGCGGTTGCGGACATTTTCGAGGCGCTGACCGCAGTCGACCGGCCCTACAAGAAGGGGAAGACACTCTCCGAGGCTCTCAGGATCATGGGGTTCATGGTCAAGGACAGCCATATCGACCCCGACCTGTTCGACCTTTTCCTGCGGTCCGGAATCTATCTGGACTATGCCCGGAAATACCTGCGCCCGGATCAGATCGACGATATCGATCTGGATGCGCTCAGGCGCGTTCTCCCGGCAGCGGAATGACAGGCCCTTCGCCCGGGATGGAACCAAAGTTTCCCTGGGACCAATCCCGCTTGGCCTCCTCGATCCGTGTTTTCGACGTGGACACGAAATTCCAGTACATGTGGCGCGGCCCGTCCAACGGTTCTCCGCCGCACAGCATCATCCGCGCACCGGCTGGGCCGGCCGTCACTGCCACGGAGACGCCTGGCTTCAGAACGAGCATCTGGCCGGCTGCGAAGACCGTTCCGTTGAGCTGGAAATCCCCCTCAAGCCCGTAAATCGCCCGTTCCGGGGTTTCGTCCGGCAATTGCAGCGTGGCACCGGCCGAAAGGTCGATGTCGGCATAGAGGGTCTCTGTCGGGGTGGCGACCGGCGATTCCAGTCCCCAGGCGTGGCCGACAATCAGGGCGGCGCGCACATCCGGGCGGTCGATCCAGGGAATCTCATTGGCGGGGTAATGCTGAAAGGACGGGGCGCATTCCTGGTCGGCTTCGGGCAGTGCGATCCAGGCCTGGATGCCTGCGACGCGCGCACCCTCCCGTCGTTCGCTGTCGGGAGAGCGCTCCGAATGCACGACGCCGGAGCCCGCTGTCATCCAGTTTACGTCGCCGGGCCGGATTGCCTGCACGGATCCCAGGCTGTCCCGGTGCAGAATTTCCCCTTCGGTCATCCAGGTGATGGTCGACAACCCGATATGCGGATGCGGTCCGACATCGAGATACTGTCCGTTCTCGAAGGTCGTTGGCCCCATCTGGTCGAAGAAGACAAAGGGGCCGACGGAACGACGTTGTGCGACCGGCAGAACGCGGCGAACTTCGAAGGCACCGATGTTCCGGATCTTCGGTTCGATGACCAGGTCGACCGGATGGCAGTCATCGCCGTGGCAGTCGGGCTCCGGGGCGTCGTGGTGGCTCATCTTTCATGCTCCGGCAAGGGACGTCAGTCTGCAATATACAATTCGGTCGGCTCAGAAGGAGACAATGCGGGATCCGGCACCGTCCTCCTTCGCGAGCAGGGCGGCGAGGGCCGGCTGCTCCGCGGCGATCGTGTCCTGCACGGGCCAGACGGGGTTCAACAGGATGACACCGCTTCCGGTCAGGCCGGCATCCTCTCGATCGGTCGGGCGCACCCAGATCTCGCAGCGAATACGGCCGCGTTCCGCGGGGGGCAGGTCCTCCGCCAGGGCGTCACCCAGCATATGGGTTTTGATCGGATACCAGATGGCCACACTGCCCGTGGCAAACCGTTTCATGCCATCCGCGACGGCCTTTGCAATGCGCGCCACTTCCGTTCGATCCTCATAGGGGGGATCGATCAGGGTCAGTCCGCGCCGTTCCTTCGGCGGCAGTAACGAGGGAATGGCGTCATATCCGTCCCGGGCATAGGCCCGGGCATTGGGCGCATCGCGCAATGTTGCCCGCAGCAGCGCCGACTGCTCCTCATGCGCCTCGACCGCCGCGAGCCGGTCCTGCGGGCGCAGGAAATGGCTGATCAACCAGGGCGATCCCGGATACCAGCGCAGTCCGCCCTCCGGGTTCAGCCCCCGGATGGCGGCCAGATAGGGCCCAAGGGACGGTGGGGGCTCGTCGAGATCGATCAGGCGCCCGATACCGTTCGCGGCCTCACCGGTCCGGCCTGTTTCCTCTCGCGCCAGATCGTAGAACCCCGCACCGGCATGGCTGTCCAGGACGAAGAAGGGTTTGTCCTTGGCGGCCAGCCGGCGCAGCAGAAGAGACAGGATCCAATGCTTGTGAACATCGGCGAAATTGCCGGCATGGAACGCGTGTCGGTAATTCACGACGGCCCGATCAGTAAAGGCCGCTCGGCGCGGTCTGTGGCTGGGTCGTGCCAGAGGTGTCGGGGATGCTGCCCGGAACCGGCGATGTATCGACGCTGCCCTGACCGTTGACCGAGGTGCCGTCTTCCGAAACCACGGGAAGGACCGGCGCATTGGTCCCGGAAATGTATACGGCGCTGGATTGAGAGCCCGGTTCTGTGCCTGCCTTGAAGGCCTCCGTGATCACCTTTCCGCTGGATGGGGTCGCCAGTTTCCCGGTCTCTGCGTCGATACGGACCATGCGGATACCCGGTGGCGTCCGGAACGGAATCGCCGGCTTGTCCGCCAGCGCGTCCGCCATGAAGGTCTTGAAGACCGGTGCCGCCACGGAGGACCCGGTCTCTTGTCCACCCCAGGGCTGATAACCCAGCGGGATCGGATTGTCGAAACCGATGAAAACCCCGACCGCAAGGTCCGGCGAGAAGCCGATGAACCAGCTGTCCTTGGAATCGTTGGTCGTGCCGGTCTTGCCGCCAAGGGGCTTGCCCAGTTCCGCGATGCGGCGGCCGGTGCCGCGCTGAACTACGCCTTCCAGCATGGTGACGATCTGGTAGGCGGAGGCCGGGTCGGTGATCTGCGGACGGGTGTCCGGCAGTTCCGGTACCGGCTGATTGTCCCAGTAAGGCACATCGCAGCCTTCGCACGGACGGTCGTCATGGCGGAAGACCGTCTTGCCGTTCCGGTTCTGGATGCGGTCAATCAGCGTCGGTGTGATCTTCTTGCCGCCGTTCACCAGCGCCGCATAGGCCGATACCATGTCGATCAGCAAGACGTCGGCGGAACCCAGGGCCATGGCGAGCTGAGCCGGCATGGCCTCCTTGATGCCGAAACGCTCTGCGGTTTCGGACACCTTATCCATGCCGATTGCCTGCGCCAGCCGGACCGTCATGAGGTTGCGGGACTTCTCAATCCCGATGCGCATCGGGGACGGGCCATAGAATTCCCGGGAGAAGTTGGATGGCTTCCATTTTCCCAGCCCTTCGCCCTGATCAATCACAAAGGGGGCGTCCAGGATGATGGTCGCCGGGGTGTATCCATTCTCCAGCGCTGTCAGATAGACGAAGGGTTTGAAGGATGAGCCCGGCTGACGATAGGCCTGCGTCGCCCGGTTGAACTGGCTGGTCTCGAAGCTCCAGCCGCCGCTCATGGCCAGGACACGGCCGGTATGCGGGTCCATCGCGACAATCGCGCCGTTCACTTCCGGAATCTGGCGCAGGGCGAAGGTGCCTTCGGGATATTCGACCGGCGGTTCGCCGTCCTTGGCCGGGGCGCCCTCGCGCACCGGTTCGACCAGGATGATATCGCCCTCGCTGAGGACATCCCCGACCTTGCCGATCGACGGGCCGACCGTACGGCGTTCGTCATTGTTCGGCTTGCGGGCCCAGCGCAATTCCGCCAGGGGCAGTGTGCCCGTCGATCCATCCGGCAGTCCGATTTCGGCGGAGTCCCGGTCGACTTTCAGGACCGCGGCGATCTGCCAGTCCAGCGCCCCTTTCGGTTTCTCGAAGGCCGTGAGCGCGGGATGCCATGGCTCGTTCTCGCCGACCCGACCGATCGGACCGCGATAGCCATGGCGCCGGTCATAGGCGATCAGCCCGTCGCGCAGCGCGGCGCGGGCATATTCCTGCAGGACCGGGTCCAGGGTCGTCCGAACGGATAGGCCGCCCTCGTAAAGTCCCCTTTCACCGAAGCGGTCGTCCAGTTCACGCCGTACCTCTTCCAGAAAATATCCCGCATCAACCAAATCCGCCGCCAGATGGGTCTTCACGTCCAGAGGCGCCGCGCGTGCCATCGCGGCCTCTTCGCCGGTGATGAAGCCTTCTTCCAGCATCCGCCCGACAACCCAGTTGCGCCGCGCGACGGCGGCTTCGCGGCGCCGGATCGGATGGTAGTTGTTCGGTGCCTTGGGCAGGGCGGCCAGATAGGCGATTTCGGCCACCGTCAGTTCGTCCAGGCTCTTGTCGAAATAGTTCAGCGCCGCCGCGGCAACCCCATAAGAGCGATACCCCAGATAGATCTCATTGAGGTAAAGCTCGAGAATCCGGTTCTTGTCCATCGCCCGCTCGATACGAAGCGCCAGGATCGCTTCACGGATCTTGCGCTTGATCGACACTTCATTGGTCAGCAGGAAGTTTTTGGCGACCTGCTGGGTAATGGTCGAAGCCCCGATGACCCGGCGGCCCTGGATGTAATGGACGACGTTGGTGACGACGGCCCGCATGAGCGCCTGCAGGTCGACGCCGAAATGCTCGTAGAAATGCTGATCTTCGGCGGCGATGAACCCCTGGGTTACGCGGCGGGGAATGGCCTCGATCGGCACGAAGACGCGGGATTCGACCGCAAATTCGGCCAGCAGCCGCCCGTCCCCGGCATGGACACGTGTCGATGTCGGCGGCTCGTAATCCGCCAGATACTTGTAGTCCGGCAGATCCTTTCCGTATTCCCAGAACGCCCAGCCGACCGTGCCGACACCGACCACACCGGCCAGCAGACCCAGAAAGAACAGATAAAGGAAGGCACGCCTGACAAATCGCATAATCGTCTCAACCGGTTACACTCATAGGGCCGGAACTTTTCCAGCATCTCCTAAACTATAGGAAGCGGTAGGGCGATTCCATGACGCAATTGCGGCACGGACCGCCGACCTGGCACAAGGGGCGCGTCACGAACGTTCGAGGGCTTCCTTGCGATCAAAATAGAGGTCGATCGCCTGAACCATGCTGGCCGCCATTTTCCGGCGCTGGGCCTCGGACATCAGGTTCGCCTCATCGGTTCGGTTCGACAGATAGCCCAATTCGATGAGGACCGACGGGACATTCGGGGATTTCAGCACTGCAAAACCGGCAAAGCGATGTGGATTGCGCAGCAGCTTGACCGATTTCTTCATTTCGTCGACCAGCGTTTCGGCGAACAGGGCGCTGCTCTGCTTCACGCTCTGCTGGGCAAGGCTGATCAGGATCGAGGTCACGTCCGCCTCGTAGCCGGTCAGATCGGTCCCTGCCAGCACGTCCGAAAGGTTCTCCTTCTTGGCCAGCGCCTCGGCCTCTTTGTCGGAAGCCTTGTCGGACAGGGTGTAGACGGAGAGGCCGCGCAGATTGGCGCTGTTGTGGGAATCCGCGTGGATCGACAGGAACAGTCCGGCATCGACCGAATGTGCCACCTGATATCGGTCGCGTAGCGGAATGAAGATGTCCCGGTCGCGAGTCATCACCACGTCGTAGCGGCCCGTGCCTTCAAGGGCGGCTTGCAGCGTCTTCGCAAAAGAAAGAACTACTTTCTTCTCATAGATGCCACTGGCACCAATGGCACCCGGGTCAACACCGCCATGACCGGGATCGATCACGATGATCCGCTTGGAGGAGTCGGTCGGCGTGGCGGCGGCTGTCGTGGCAGGGGCGTTGCGCGACAGTTCGGACGCATAGGCGGCCCAACTCGGCGATTCCTCGGGTTCGGCGCTCTGCACGGTGCGGACGGCGGGGGCGAGGTCGACCACGACCCGTGGGCCTGCGCCGCCGCCCGCGCCAAGCACGAAATGCTTCGATACGGAGGCGGGGGCAGCAAGATCGATGACGACACGGGTGATGCCCGGCTTGAACAGGCCGTGTCGATAGCCGCTGATCAGCCCGCGCCCGCCGGCCTGACCAGATTTCGGTCCGCGCCAGTCGACGGAAGGCAGATCGATAACGACCCGGTCCGGGCCGGCCAGCGTGAAAATCTTGTAGGGGACGCTTTGGGTGAACTCCAGAACGAAGCGCGTCTGGCCGTCATGCACTCCGATCCGGGCGTCGGACAGCACCGGTCCTTCGGCGCGAACAGTCGCGCCGGTCATCAGCGCCATTCCGATCGCCAGCGTCAGAAACGCGGCAATCCGAAGGATGCGCTCGATCCGGATACCTTTGGGCATAAGCACCGTGCCTTCGCCTGCGCTGCCATTCCGTGCGCCCGTACGGAGCATCTATGGCCTGAGTCGCGGGAAAACTCAAAGGCGAACCGCGCAACACCTGCCCCGTCGGCCGGTTTGGAAGAACTTTCTGAAATTGGTGCGTGAATTGCGTTGTTAAAGAACCGCGCGGCAGATAGTCTAGCCGTCGAGAGAGTCCGTTTCGTGTCCACCGCAGGGGGCGAGCGGCAGCGCCGGAAGAAAGGGCGCGCCGTGCGTCGAATTTTAAATGCGGGACGGATGCGGGGGCGGTCATCCGGAACTCAGCGTTCCGCCTGTCCAATTGCGGGCAGGGTCGGCGCGACGGATGCCGCCAGGCGAGACACTCCGCCACACGGCGTACATGAACTTTTCTAAAAGAAGGTTTCTGGGCGTCGGGAAGAGATTTTCGGCGCCGCCGGCCCGTTGTCGTGCTCCAAAATTTCGGGGTCATGCGACGGGGGTCGAGAGTGCCGGACACAGGACATGATTATTCGAGACGCGCAAGCGATATGATGAAACCAGCGAGCATTTGCACACCGACCCCGGGCGCGCCCATGGCGCGCGCGGCATTCGGCGCACGTCCCTCCCGATCCGGCCGTTACCGGCGCGGAACGGCAGCGGTCGCGCTCGCACAACGGCTGCCGGCGGGCCGCCCGATCGGGACCGGAACCGCCGAGGTAGGAGTATATGACAAGACGCATGTTAATAGATGCGACCCATCCGGAAGAAACCCGGGTGACGGTCGTCAGCGGCAACCGGCTTGAGGAATTCGACTACGAAACCACCACAAAACAGCAGATAAAGGGCAATATCTACCTCGCGAAAGTGACGCGGGTGGAGCCTTCGCTGCAGGCGGCGTTCGTGGAATATGGCGGCAATCGCCACGGCTTCCTGGCCTTTTCGGAAATTCATCCCGACTATTACCGTATTCCGGTCTCGGACCGGGAAGAGCTGGTCGAAGACGTCGATGCCGATGAGGACGACGTCAATGGTGAGGCCGGCGACGGTGTCGAGGATATGGGCGCCGGAGAAGGCGTCGACGAAGCGGTTGAGGAAGCGGCACGCCGCCGTCCGCGCCTGCGTCGTCAGTACAAGATCCAGGAAGTGATCAAGCGCCGGCAGGTCATGCTGGTGCAGGTGGTCAAGGAAGAACGCGGCACCAAAGGGGCGGCGCTGACGACTTATCTGTCGCTGGCCGGCCGGTACTGCGTGGTGATGCCCAACACGTCGCGCGGCGGCGGGGTCAGCCGAAAGATCGCCAATGTTCAGGACCGCAAGCGCCTGAAATCCATCCTGTCGGAACTCAGTGTTCCGGAAGGTATGGCCGTCATCCTGCGTACCGCCGGGGCGGAACGCTCCAAGGCCGAGGTCAAGCGCGACTTCGACTACATCATGCGGCTGTGGGATGAAATTCGCGAACGGACCCTGGAATCGACGGCGCCCAGCCTGATCCATGAAGAAGGCAGCCTGGTGAAGCGGGCGATCCGAGATCTCTACACCAAGGACATCGAGGAGGTCCTGGTCGCCGGGGATGAGGGATATCGCGTCGCCAAGGACTTCATGCGCGCGCTAATTCCCAGCCACGCTAAGAAGGTTCAGCCCTACAAGGACGAGCAGGGTATCCCGCTGTTCCACCGCTATCAGGTCGAGCAGCAACTGGCCCTGATCCACGATTCGACGGTTCATCTGCGCTCCGGCGGATCCATCGTTATCCACCAGACCGAGGCGTTGGTGGCGATCGACGTGAACTCGGGCAAGGCGACTCGCGAACGTCATATCGAAGAGACCGCCCTCAAGACGAATCTTGAAGCGGCCGAAGAAGTGGCGCGTCAGTTGCGTCTGCGCGATCTGGCCGGTCTGATCGTGATCGACTTCATCGATATGGACGAGAACCGCAACGATCACGCGGTTGAGCGTCGCCTCAAGGAGGCATTGCGCCGGGATCGGGCACGGATTCAGGTTGGTCGGATTTCGGCCTTCGGGCTGCTGGAGATGTCGCGCCAGCGGCTGCGTCCCAGCCTGCTGGAAGCGATGAGCCAGTCCTGCCCGACCTGCGGCGGCGTTGGCTATATCGTGTCGACGGAATCGGCCGCGTTGATGGTGACACGGGCGCTGGAAGAAGAGGGGCTGCGCCGTCGTGCCAGCGAGATCACGGTCAAGGTGCCGGGATCGGTTGCCCTCTATATCCTGAACCACAAACGCGCCGCGCTGACCGATATGGAGAGCCGCTACGGTTTCACCGTTACGATCGAGGCGGTCGACGGAATGCTGCCGCCCAACTTCGAAATTCAGCGCTCCGGCACGATCGAAGGCGAAGGCGGGGAGCAGACAGCCCAGACTGAGGACAATCGCGAACGCAATCGGGGCGGTGACAGCGACGAAGATCGCGGGTCACGGCGTCGTGGTCGCCGCGGCGGTCGTCGTCGTGGCCGCAGCCGGGATGACGAAGATCAGAATATCCAGGATGCGGAGGAGGTCGAAGACGAGTCGGAGGCCGAGGAATCCGCTGAGGGCGATCAACAGTCTGACGGTGAGGGCGGCAGCGGGGACGACCGTGGTCGCCGTCGCCGTAAACGTGGCCGTCGCGGCGGGCGTCGACGCGGACGCAATCGCAACGAGGATGGTACTCAGGAATCCGGCGAAGGCGGTGAGGAACAGTCCGCCGATTCGGAGGGGGACGCGGGCCAGACCGATGACAATGCGGCCGACGAGGGCGGTGAGGAAACGAAGCCGAAACGGCGCCGTCGCAGCCGCGGTCGTCGTCGTGACGCACAGTCGGAAGACTCCCAGTCCGATGACGTCCAATCCGGTGAGGCCCAATCCGGTGAGGCGGGGGATGACGGAGATACGGACGTTGCCGCCACGGAGACCGTGACGGAAACCGGCGAGGAAACGGCAGAGGCCAAGTCGCCGGAAGCTGTCGAGCCGTCTTCGGACAAGGCGGATGCTTCGGACGAACCGGCAGAAGAGAAGCCGGCGGAAGCGAAAGCGAAGCGTCCACGCCGGTCCCGCAAGAAGGCCGCCGCTGCGAAGCCGGCTGCAGCGGAAGCCGTGGATGCCGTGGTCTCCGATCCGGAAGCGGCCAAGGCCGAATCGGAAGAGAAGCCGAAACGTCCGCGTCGTTCCCGCAAGAAGGCCGCTGCGGCCAAGCCGGAACCCGCTGAACCGGCGGAACAGGTCGATGTCCCGGCCGCCGCCAACAGCGACGCGCCCTCGGAGTCCCCCGAACCAAGCCCCGAGCCGGCCCCTGAGCCGCCGAAGCCCGAAGCCGCACCATCCGATGACAGTGCGGAACCGGCAGCGGAAGAGTCGTCTGACGCGGCTGAGGCCGGGAACGACGACACCCCGTCCCAGCCGAAGAAACGCGGCTGGTGGAACCGGGTTCTGGGTTGAGTCTTATCCGCCCCGCTAGGTGATATCTCGCGGGGCGGTTTTCTGTCCGGCCCTTGCAGAGTTTTGCAGACGCGCTACATGACGCGTGTCGGATGTTCGACGAAACAGATTGGGAGCGACGCGATGGCACTTGGCGAGGGCGACACCGCCCCGGATTTCTCATTGCCGACGGATGGTGGTGGTACGGCCCGGCTGTCGGATCTGAAGGGGAAGCCGGTGGTGCTCTACTTCTACCCCAAGGACGATACCCCGGGGTGCACGAAGGAAGCCTGCGGATTTCGCGACTCGCTGCCGGATTTCTCCGGTGTCGGCGCTACCGTGATCGGGGTGTCGAAGGACACGGTCGCCAAGCATGAAAAGTTCAAGGCCAAGTATGACCTGACCTTTCCCCTCGCGTCCGACGAGGACGGATCCGTGTGCGAGGCCTACGGCACCTGGGTCGAAAAGAACATGTACGGACGGAAATACATGGGCATCGAACGGGCCACATTCCTGATTGACGGAGACGGCAAGCTGGCGAAGATCTGGCGCAAGGTAAAGGTGCCCGGTCACGTCGATGAAGTCCTCGCTGCCGTGAAATCGCTTTGACCCCCCGCAAGAACGAACGGACCCTGGCCTGCGCGGCGATCGAGGTTCTGGAAACCTCCGATGCGCGGGAAAAGGCGCATGCGGCTCGACGCGTTGCGCGTGACTGGCTGACCCGGGGTGTCGAATGCTGCAATGGGCCCCGCCCGGTGCCGGAGCGTCCGGCCCGGCCGCCGCAGCCCGAGTTGAAGCGTCCGAAGGATGTGCCGCGCCGCAAGATCGGACCCTCCCCGGAAGGCCGGATCGCGCTGTTGCATGCCCTTGCCCATATCGAGCTGAATGCGATTGATCTGGCCTTCGATATCGTTGCGCGCTTCGCGGGAAGCGGCCTGCCGGAGAATTTCTTCGATGACTGGATTGCCGTCGGCGACGACGAGGCGCGGCACTTCCTGATGCTGGATGACCGCCTGCGAGGGCTTGGCGCCAGCTACGGTGATCTCCCGGCGCATGACGGGTTGTGGCAGGCTTCCATGGAAACCGCCCATGACGTTCTGGCACGGTTGGCCATCGTTCCGATGGTGCTGGAGGCGCGTGGTCTCGACGTGACGCCAGCGATGATTGCAAAGCTGGAAGCGGCGGGCGACCCCGAAAGCGCGGCGGCCCTGCAGATCATCCACGACGACGAAATCGGCCATGTCGCGGTGGGACGGCGTTGGTTCGAGCATGTCTGCTCGGAACGCGGTGTCGAGCCGGTTGAGACCTGGCAATCCATGGTGAAGCGGCATTTCAAGGGAGGGCTGCGCCCGCCCTTCAATGTTGAGAGCCGTGCCCGCGCCGGATTCCCCGAATCCTATTACGGACCCTTGGCATCACAGGCCTGACAATCGGCGAATTGCTAAAGCCCCGGCAGCGGCGGCACGTCGCCTGAATCGGGAAAGATCCGCTTGTTCATGGCGGATGCGCTGACCCTCCAATGTTTGGCCAGCACCGCCTTGAACAGGGCGCGACTGTCGACCGTCGGAACCAAGGCGCCGTTCTTGGCCAGAGACTCAGCCGCGAGGCTGGGCAGCGGGCCGAGCCGCTTTCCACCGTCAATTCCACCGCCGAGGACCAGGGCCGCACCGCCGAGGCCAGGATCGGTGCCTCCGGCCCGATTGGGCGATACGGAACGCCCGAACTCGCCGATAACGACGATCATGCTGTGTGCCATCATGGCACCCAGGGACTCCGTCAGTTGGGCCAGTCCGCCGGCCAGTCCGGCAATGCGTCGCGCAAGTGGCCCGCGCTCGGCGCCCTGTTGGATATGGGTGTCCCAACCGCCCAGCTCGATCACGGCGCAGCTTGGCGCGCTACCGTCTGCGATTGCCTCACCTATGGTTCGGGCCATCAGCGGGAAGGCCTGTGGGTGGCGCCCCATGGCGTTGGCGGCCGCATGGTCGCCGCCAAGGGCAGAGGCAAGCATGTCATGGGACTTTTGACCGGCCCCCAATGTCTCCGCGAGGGCGGGATCCTCAGCATAAAGCGCCTGAACCTTCGCAAACAGCCGCTCGTCGGGGGACGGGGGCTCGGTGCCGGAAATCGCAGTGACATCGGCGGTGCCACGAAGGATCAGGGGCGTGTTCCCGACCGGATGCCCGATGGCGGCCGCCTCGCCTTCGGCGGCGCCGCTGGCGGCGATCGCGCGGTTCAGCCAGCCGTCGTCCATCGCGGCCTCGACTCCCGCCGATCCGGACTCCAGGACAGTGATGGCTTCGGCGTGGGAGTCGCCGCGGTAAGGCGATGCGACACCGGGCAGAACGGCCAGTTGTCCCGATTGCCACAGCGGAATGAGTTCGCCCGCATTCGGGTGAAGCCCGATCGAGCCGTCGAGATCATATATTCCGCCTGGAGAATCCGGCCCGGGAAGGGCCAGGGGACCGCGCACGCTGCGGTAGGCCGGGTCGCCATGCATCGGCAGGAGAGCCTGTCCGTCCGGCCCCCCGCGTAGCAGTACGAGGATCAGGGGCCGATCCCGCGGTCCATCTGCATAGGTCACCCGGACCCCGGAAAAGGCCGTAATCGCGGCCGCTCCTCCCAGGGAGAGCAGCGCGCGTCGTGATAGGGTCGGGTTCCTCAAGCTCATTTTCCCTACCGACGCTGAAATTCCGGGGAGGCGAACAGCAGGCCCAATGCCTCCGCACGGTCCCGTGTCACCGAAAGCCGGCGATATGTCGATGGCCGGAGCAGCGGCCCCAGGATCGACAGTGCAAACTCCGGGATCGGTGTGCGGCCCAGTACGGATACGCGATCGGCTGCCGCCGCCGCGACCCACTGCACCCGTTCGATCATCTGCTGCGGGGCCATCCAGGCCGCGTCCAGATCGGGCCAGCCGGCGACGACCGGTGCGCGTTTCGGGGCCTGTCCCAACGACCGCAGCGAACGCAACGCGACACCGGCCATCGAGGGGCCATAATCGAGGCTGCGGGCGACGGACAGGACCAGGTCTTCCGGAGACTTGGCCTTCGTCCCTTCCGGTTTCCAGGCTTCCGAAGCATCGACCATGCCCTTGACCAGCCCGCGCAAACTGTTGCCGCCGCCGGCATAGCCGGAGATCATGGAATCGATAACGAATTCAGACGGCGTGTCCGCCAGAATGGCGCGGGCCATTCGGGTCGCCAGATTCCGCGCGGTTGCCTCGCGCCGTGTCAGCGCGTCCAGGGCCGCTTCCGCCTCCAGTGCCCCGGCGGCCGGATAGGCCCGGTTCAGGAAGAATTTGCCCTGTGGCTGGTGCAGGGCCTGCCGAAACACGAAGCTGCCGGGGGCGCCTTCCTGCGGTCCCGCAACCGACCAGCCGGTCAGCATCTTCGTCAGTTCAATGATATCCCGGTTGGTATAGGCGGACTCGTCGGCGATGGTCAGCCGCGACAGGATATGGTTCGCCAATGCCGCATTTAGGCCGGAGCCGCCGCCCAGGCCGGCATCGGAATAGTTTCCGAAGGATCCGCTGTTCTCGAAGGCCAGAAGCATGGCCGGATGTCGAACGGCCTCCGTCAGCATGGTGGCATAGCTGCCGGTCAGGTTCGGGCGCACGACCTCCCGCTCAAAGGCGAAAGCCAGCGACAAGGATTTCGGATCGGTGGCGGTGATGCCGAAGAAGTTGGACCAGAACCGGACCAGCCTTTCACGGAACGGGGCGCGGCTGGACAGGGCATGGGCCATATGGGCGCGGGCTTCGCGTTCGAAAGTGGCTTGTGCCTCGCGCCGATGAACGCGCACGGCCCCTGGTCCCGCCGCATGCGCTGCTAGCAGGGCCGCGGCATGCATCCGACTGTCCGGCAGGGCGCTCAATTCCGGGCTGGGTTCGGGGGCGCCGGAGACCTGCGACATCAACCAGCCCGAAGGATCCGCGGAGATGGCCGCCAATTGTCCGGGACGCGCACCATAACCGAAGCGCGATGCTGCGATGGCCGCGAAACGGATTTCGGGCGTGAATTCCTTCGGGTAGGGTTGAGCCATCGGGCGAAGTCGCTCCCATGCGGCAACAAAGCTTGGAAACCGTATCGCGATTCCGTTTCGTCACAAGGCGTGACGGGCGTGTTCCACGACCTTATAGTGCGCCGCCGCGGGCAAAACCGCGCAAATCACTTTGTTCGAGGGGAATTCTCGGTCATGCAAATCGAAAATCCGTATCTGATGTTTCTGGGCGACGCGGCGGACGACCTGGCCGCCAAAGTGGCCAACGGTGTCGCCAAGTGGCGTCCCGAATGGTGTAAGGGCCAGTTGCGCCTCGATGGCTGCAAGGCGGATCTCGGCCTGACCGACATGACGCTGGAAGAGGCCAAGGCCGCCGGCTGCAAGACGGTCATCGTCGGCGTCGCGAACCGGGGTGGGATCATTCCGCAATCCTGGCTCTCGACCCTGGAACAGGCCCTTGTCATGGGCTTCGATGTCGCGTCGGGCCTGCATAACCGTCTTACGGATATCGAAACGCTGTCCAGCCTTGCCGCCGAACATGGCCGCAAGCTGTTCGATGTACGTCATCCGACCGAAAACTTCGAAGTCGCAAAAGGGTCCCGTCGGCCGGGCAAACGTCTGCTGACGGTCGGCACCGACTGTTCGGCCGGCAAGATGTTCACCTCACTGGCTATCGAGCGGGAAATGAAGGCGCGCGGCATGAAGGCCGATTTCCGCGCCACGGGTCAGACGGGCATCTTCATCGCCGGTTCCGGCGTGTCGGTCGATGCCGTCATTTCCGATTTCATTTCCGGTGCCACGGAAAAACTGTGCCCGCCGAATGACGCCGATCACTGGGACGTCGTCGAAGGGCAGGGTTCGCTGTTCCATGCGTCCTTTGCTGGCGTCAGCCTGGGTCTGCTGCATGGCGCCCAGCCCGATGCCATGGTCCTGTGTCACGAACCGACCCGCACCCATATGCGCGGACTGCCGGACTTCCCGCTGCCGGGCCTGAAGGAATGCATCGACCTGAACGAGCGCATGGCCCGGATCGTCAATCCGGATGCCCGCGTGATCGGTGTTTCCGTCAATACCTCCGCGCTGCCGAAGGACCGTCAGGATTCCTACCTCGAAGAGGTTGAGAAGGAACTGGGGCTGCCTACGGTAGATGCCTTCCGGCAGGGCGCCGGCCGACTGGTCGACGCGCTCTGACGTCATGGTGAAACTGACGGTTCGTCACGACAGCTTTCCGATTGCCGGCACATTCACGATCTCGCGCGGGTCAAAGACCAGTGTCGAGGTCGTGGTGGCGGAACTGGAGGCGGACGGCATGGTCGGGCGTGGGGAATGTGTTCCCTATGCCCGCTATGGCGAAAGCATCGACAGTGTCATGGCCCAGATTCGGGAGTTCCGTGCCGGTGTCGAAGCCGGACAGGACCGTGCCGCCCTGAACGCCGTGATGCCCGCCGGCGCGGCCCGTAACGCGCTGGACTGCGCGATGTGGGATCTGGAGGCGAAGCGCAGTGGTACGCCCGTCTGGCGGGCCGCCGGACTGCCTCAGGCGCCGACCTCCCTGGTCACGGCCTATACGTTGAGCCTGGATACGCCGGAAAACATGGCGGCGGCGGCGTCACGCAACGCGACGCGGCCGCTGTTCAAGCTGAAGCTGACAGGCGAAGGCGATCTGGAGCGGGTAGCGGCGGTTCGGGAGGCGGCACCGGATACGCGTCTGATCGTCGATGCCAATGAGGGCTGGTCCGCCGCGATGGTGGAGCCGTTCTCCGAAAAGCTCTCCGCGCTGGGGGTCGAAATGATCGAACAGCCCCTACCGGCGGCTGACGACGGTCTGTTGGTCGAACTCGCCCATCCGGTACCTCTGTGCGCCGATGAAAGCGCCCATGCGCGGGACGGATTCGAGAAACTGGTCGGCAAGTACGAGATGATCAACATCAAGCTCGACAAGACCGGCGGCCTGACCGAGGCACTGGCCCTGAAAGAGGCGGCGGAATCGGCCGGGATGGAGATCATGGTCGGATGCATGCTGGCGACGTCGCTGGGCATGGCACCGGCCTTCATGGTCGCGCAGGGCGCGAAGGTTGTCGATCTGGACGGTCCGTTGCTGCTGGCGAAAGACCGGGAGCCGGCGTTCGAGTTCGAGGGGTCCACGATGCTGCCGCCCGTGGCAGCGCTCTGGGGGTAGAGCGCCACCACGGAGCGGGACTGCATCAGGCCTCGTCGGCCGCGGCGATGGATTGCAGGAAGGTCTTGACCTCGCGGCTCAGTACCTCCGCCTCCTTCGACAGCGTGCTCGCGGCATCCCGAACCTTGTCCGCTGTTTGACGGTTGTCGTTGGCCGATTGACGGACCAGACCGATGCTGCCGGTGACCTCATCGGTGCTGGCTGCGACCGCCTCGACATTGCGTGCGATCTCTTCCGTCGCACTCTGCTGCTCTGTCACGGAGCTTGCGATCCCGCTGGCGATATCGTTCAGGGTTCGGATTGTCTCGGTAAACCGGGCGATGCTCTCCACCGAATCCGACGTCGCAGCCTGCATGCCCGAGATCTGCGACGAGATCTGTTCCGTCGCCTTGCTGGTCTGAGCCGCGAGGGACTTGACCTCGCTGGCCACGACGGCGAACCCCTTTCCGGCTTCCCCGGCGCGGGCGGCTTCGATCGTCGCATTTAGCGCCAGCAGGTTGGTCTGTTCCGCAATGTCGTTGATCAGGGTGATTACCGCGCCAATGCTCTCGGCGGCTTCCCGCAGAGCCTCGACCTTGGCGGTCGTGGCCTGGGCCTCATCCGCCGCGTTTCGGGTCACTTCGTTGGAACGTTCGACCTGAACGCCGATCTCTCCAATGGCGGCGGACAGTTCCTGGGCCGCGCTGGCCACCGTCTGAACGCTGCCCGAAGTCCGTTCGGCCGCTGACGCAACACTGGATGCCTGTCCCATGTTCTCTTCCGAACTGCGGGTCAGGTCTTCGGCGGTTTGAGACATGGCGCCGGAGGCCTGGTTCAACTGCCCCAGCACAGCTTCCGAGCTGGTGGTGAAATTGCTGATCAGGGAGTCGATTTTTTCCTGTCGGCGCTGACGAAGTTCGTTCTCTCTTGCCTGTCGAGCCTGTGAATCGTCATTTTCAAGCAGCGCCTGCTTGAAGACATCGACCGCGCGGGCCATTCCGCCGATTTCGTCGCCGCGATCGGCGCCCGGAACTTCGATCTGGCGTTCGCCGCTGGCCAAGGCCTTCATCGTGTCGGCAAGTCCGACAAGGGGGCGCACGATCTGACCACGCACGAAGAAAATCCCGACAACGGCGATGACAAGGATCAGACCGACGGACAGGGCGACCATGATCAGAATGCCATTCATCACCGGGGCTTCGACCTCATCCTTCTGGATTCGGGCCACAATTGCCCAGTTGGCATCGTGGAAGCGCATTGGAGCCACGGCAGCGGCATAGCTGATATCGCCATGAGCTTCGACGCCGGCGCTTTCCTTACCGGAAAGGGCGGCGTCCACCGCGTCTGAGACCAGCGACGCCTGCAGGATTGTCGGTTCATCGGTCAGCCGGGACTGATTGCGCATCAGGTGGTCTTCCCCGATGATGAGAGCCTCGCCGGTTTCCCCGATGTCCCCGGCCTCGTCCATCACCGCATTGATGCGGTCTATGGGCATCTGGAAGACCAGAACGCCGACTGTCTTGCCGTCCGTATCATTGATCTTTGTCGCAATGAAGCTGGCCGGTGCGCCGTGGCTGGGGGCGTAGGGTTTGAAGTCGAAGAACGCGACCGGTGCCGGCCCGGACCCAGCCAGGGCTGCGCGGAGGGCGTTGCCCAGATCGGTGCCCTTCCATTCCCCGGTGTTCAGGTTCGTCGCGTAATCCAGTTCCTTGAACACCGTATAGACGAGGTTGCCCGCCGTATCGAACAGGAAGATGTCGTAATATCCGCGCTGCTGAAGCATGAAACGGAAATACGGGTGATGACGGGCGTGAAGGGCATCGTATTCCGTGCCCGTATCCGCGACATCCAGCTGTTCCTTGGACCCTGTCGGGTGCGGGTTGTCGGTGATATAGGCCTTCTGCAGTGCTGCTTCCGCATTGCTCCCCAGCGCCTGATAGGCGGCAGTGAAGGCCTGCACGGCGTCGATGGTCTGTTCATTTCGGGCGGTGATCAGAAGGTCCTGCTCGATGGATGCCAGATAGGCAGTGAGGGCACCCGCTCTTCCGACCGCGATGGCGTGAAGCTCTTCTTCGATCAGCTCGAAGGAAAGGTTGTGTGTTCGCCAGGCGCTGACTGTCGCAATACTGCCACCCAGTGCCAGTGCCGAAAGGATAAGCAGTAGCGCCGTCTTGCGCGCTATCGGCAAGCTCTTGATCGACATTTTCATTCCCCAGTCCCCGGCCCAGACGCCGGAGCGTGTGCAAGGTCCCACCCTCGTACTGGAGATAATTTACCTAAAAACTTTCTAGAAGTTTAATTTATATGGCCGGAGAGTGAACTTTTTTGCCGATCACAAAGTATTTATCGAAGCAGGATGCAATATTTCGGATGAATGGTATTCCGATAGGTTGTACGGATAAACGGTTTTCGTCCAATATGACTAAGTTATCGCACATGAATTCTTACAGTTGTCTGGTTGATTCTGAAATGCGTTCAATAGTTGTGCCGTGTCGACGGCAGATGGCGCCCAGATCGACCGCAAAGTCGCACATGATGCGTTCGATGATTTCGGCGCGCATGCGATCTTCGTTGGTCAGGCGGACACCCTTTTCGACCGGCAGGTCGCCTTCCCGTACCATGGCGGTATAACGCTGAATTGGTACGGAGTTTTGGGCATACATGCCTGGAAGCCGACTGACGGCGCTGGCCCCGGCGCCGATGAGTGTTTCCGCACGGTCGGTCGTGTAACCCTGAAAATTGCGGCGCAAGTTCCCCTGTTCGAAGGCTTGCGCCATGGAATCGTCCGGCTTGGCAAAATGGTCGATGCCGGTCCGGACATAGCCCGCCTCTGTCAGCAGCGCGGCGGCCGCTTCGAATGTCTCAAGCCGCTCCGCCGGACCGGGCAGGGCCTCTTCCGGAATCATCCGTTGATGGGTCTTCATCCAGGGCACATGCGCATATCCGAACAGGGCAACGCGCGCGGGCTCCAGTTCCAGTGCCCGTCGCACGGTCGATAAGGTTCGCACCCTGGACTGATGCGGCAGGCCGTACATCAGATCCAGATTCAGGTTTTGAATCCCGTGATCTCTGAGATTCCGAACGACGTCGGCGGTTTCCGCGAATGTCTGAATCCGGTTGATCGCGCGCTGTACCGTCGGATCGAAATCCTGGACGCCGATGCTGGCACGGGTCAGTCCCGCCCTGGCAAGGGCAGCGATCCGGTCGGTTCCCGTTCCTCTTGGATCGATCTCCACCGCGAATTCGAAACCCCGGGCGGGCGGGAACAGCGCAATCGCGGCGCGGGCCAGACGCAGGATATCGTCCGCCTGAAGCAGGGTCGGCGACCCGCCGCCCCAATGCATATGGGACATGCGCAGCTTCCTGGGGGCGGTCTGGGCAATCAGGACCAGTTCCTGCATCAACGTGTCGACATAGTTGGAAACCGGTCGGTAGCGTCGCGTCATTTTCGTATGGCAACCGCAGAACCAGCACAGCGTGTCGCAATACGGGACATGCAGATAGAGCGACACCGGTTCATCCGCCGGCAGCTGCGACAGGCGCTCCCGGTATTGGGGTGGGCCCACCGTGTCCGAGAAATGCGGTGCCGTTGGATAGCTGGTATAGCGCGGGGCGGCCCCGCCGTACCGTCTGATCAGATCCTGTCTCATGCCCCTATCATGCAAGGGCGCCCGCGGCGGGGCATTGATCCCGATCAATCCCGTTTTCGTCCGTCTATCCGGCTTGCCGTCTTGAAGGGGCAGGGGGGCGGAGGTACAGTCCCGCCCCAATCCCACCCGAACAGACAAGGTCCTTATCCATGGCCGATCTCGCCGCCGAAACCGATACCCAGCAGGGCGAAACGGAAACCAGCACCGAAACCGCAACCGGTGCGCGTCTGCGGTCCTTCATCGAACGGGTCGAGCGCCTGGAAGAAGAGAAGAAGACCATCGCGGACGACATCAAGGAAGTCTATGCCGAGGCGAAGAGCCAGGGCTTCGACGTCAAGACGATGCGCAAGATCGTTTCACTGCGGAAGAAGGATCCGGACGACCGCGCCGAAGAGGATGCGTTGCTGGAAACCTACATGGCCGCGCTGGGCATGGCCTGATCAGTCACCCGCGACCTGGATGGACGGAAGCGGCAAATGTGCCATTTCGTCGACCAGGTCGCGATAGACGGCTTCCGTCCAGGGCGGGGCTTCAGCCGGAATCTCGGCTGGTTTCCGGCGAAGGTCGGACGGCGCGAGCAGGATACGCATCCGGCCCAGCCCCGTATCCGATGCCAGAGTGAATATCTCCTCGACATCCTCGTCTTTCACGACGATGCAGCCTTGGGACCCGTTGGTCCAGCCGTGGATCATGATGTCGCCGCCCAGATTGTCGCGCCCGTCCTCGACGCCTCTGGCCCGTTCGAAAGGGTTCGGGTATCCAATTTTCAGTGAAACATGGGCGACGGAGTTGGGGTTGAGATACTCCACGCCGTAAACGCCCTCAGGGATCTGCATGTCCCCCTCCATCAGTTTCGGGCCCAGAGACCCTGTCCACGCCTGAAGCGGATAGGATTTGACGAACTGAAGCTCTCCTTCCGGGGCCTTGCCGTAGAGTTCCAGTCTGCGCTCGCGCTTCAGGCCGACCATGACGACCTCCGCCGGTGGATAAGGCAGATCGGCTTCCTGAAAGGCCGGCTGCAGACGGGTCCGCGCCGCTTGCCCGAACTGGGATAGGCGGCTGGCCACCGTGTGTCGCGCGGCCTCAGGTGTCGGCAGCAGGCGTTCCGAGACCTGCACGGGCGGTGGCAGGACGGCCCGAGACCAGAAAAAGGCCATGACCGGCGCGGCGATGACCGCGCAGAGGGAGAGCAGCGCCAGGAAGGCGGTTACGAAACTGGTGTGTGTCATGGCCGGGAATGTGCCCGGGCGATGCGGCACCAACTGGGTCTGATTCAGGCGATTTCGGGGCTACTTCGATCAGCAGCTCGGCCGCAGCCGTACCAACCCCCAGCCGTAGACGTCGTCCTTCCCGGATGTCCCGAGATCCATGGAGTAACGCTGCAGACTGCGGCGGATCAATTCCGGATCCGCTTCAAAACCGGCATCCAGGTGCAGGGCGACCATGGCCGTGACAAAGGGCGCGGCAAAGGATGTACCGCTCTGGTTCTTCAGACCACGCGGCGTCTGGGTCGGGATGTCCACCCCCGGGGCGGCAAAATCGATGTAGGCGCCCCGATTGGCATGGCGATAGAGGCGCATGGTCTTGTCGATCGCCGTAACCGCAAAGGAATCGGGATGGGCGGCGGGCCATGCGGGCGGCGCATTGGGTCCGTTGTTGCCGGCGGCTGCGACCAGCAACAGACCTTTCTGCAGGGCACGGTTGATTGCCAGCCGCATGATCTTGTTGTCGCCCCCCGCGATGGACAGGTTGGCGACCCTGACGTTGTTCGTCGCCAGCCAGTCGATGGCCCGGACCAGGGCAGCCAGATTGCCGACATCCTTGCCATTGCGTCGCTCGAAGATGTTCGCGGCAAAGAGCTTCGCGCCGGGCAGCAGGCCGCTGGAGCGGTCGTTGAAGGCGCGGCCGATCAGCATGACCGCCACAGCGGTGCCGTGATCTTCTGCCGCCGGAACCCGGTCCGGCTTCAGGAAGCTTTCATAGATCAGCTTCTTGCCGCGCAGCGCTGCGTGATCGACATCCACGAAGCCGTCGATCTGTCCCAGGACGATGCCGGCACCGCAACTGTCGGGAACATCGCCCCAGCCCGAGAGATCGCGGGTGAAATCGATCGACTGGGCCTGCTGCCGGTCCCGATAGCCGTTGCCGGACAGGTCCAGCAGGTCATTCGTTTCCACCAGCAGTTCGGGATAGCGGTCCGAGATGAAGCTCATCGCCTCCGGCACCGACATGCCGGGCGGTGTCGAAATTTCGACCAGGGTGAAGCCAAGTCCCGTCAGCACGCTGCGGCGAAGAATGCCAAACCCCGCCCCGCGCAATTCGGCCAACTGACCTGCCGTCGGGTCGACAACCAGCAACTCGTTCGGTTCCACGGCCTGTTGGCGCGCGCCGGAAACCGAATCGTCGTCGCCTGCGTCACTCGTGTTGTTGCGTGACCCGACGACCCGGCCATTCGCGTCATATTCCAGTACCGTCCAACCCTGTGCCTCGGCTGCCGCGGGGTACACCACGCAAAGCAGCAGCAGGAGGCAGGCCAGTGGTTTCATGTCAGATCAGTGTCCCCTGACCGCTGTCGGGTGGTGTCGGCGGCGCATGCCCCTCAGCCATTGCCAGCCAATCGTCTTCGGAAAGGGTGGTAACCCCCAGTTCAGCAGCCTTCTTCGCCTTGGAACCGGCATCCGCACCGACGACGACGAAATCCGTCTTCTTGGAGACCGAGCCGGATACCTTGGCGCCGAGGGATTCGGCTCGTGCCTTCGCCTCACCGCGGCTCATCTTCTCAAGTGTGCCCGTGAACACGATCGTCTTTCCGGCAACCGGTGAATCGCCGACATCCGGCGCCTCGACATCGGTGATGGTCAGCGTACCGGCCAGAGACGACAACACGGCGACATTGTGATCCTCGCCGAAAAAGGCGGCAAGGCTGTCCGCCGCCGTCATCCCGACTGTGTCGATCCCCGTCAGTTCGGCATAAGCGGGGCCGATCAACTCCGGCTTCTTGTGTTCGTCCGGATTATCCTTCCGTTCCGCGGCAACCTGGGTCATGGCTGCGTGCCAGGCGTCGAAGCTGTGGAAACTGCGGGCCAGCAGTTTCGCCGTCGTCTGTCCGATGTGCCGTATGCCCAATGCGTAGATGAAGCGGTCCAGGGGAATTTCCCGGCGTGCCTCGATGGCGTTCAGCAGGTTGGTAACGGATTTTTCCTTCCATCCCTCGCGTCCGATCAGGGAATCCCGATGAACGGACAGGCGGAAGATATCGGCTGGTTCCCGAATCAGCCCTTCGCCCCAGAACTCCTCGATGCTCTTCGTGCCCAGTCCTTCGATATCGAAGGCGTCACGACTGACGAAATGTTTCAGGCGTTCGACGGCCTGGGCTTCGCAGATCAGGCCGCCGGTACAGCGCCAGACCACCTCACCGTCGTCCCGTTCGACATCGCTGCCGCAGACCGGGCAGGCCGCCGGGAAGGTGTAGGGTGCGCCGCCGCCGTCTTTGACGACCTCCAGGACCTGCGGGATCACGTCACCGGCGCGCTGGATGCGAACCGTATCCCCTTCTTTCACGCCCAGCCGCTCGATCTCGTCCTGATTATGCAGGGTTGCCCGCGATACCACGACGCCCCCCACTGTAACCGGCTTCAGGTTCGCCACGGGCGTCAGAGCGCCGGTCCGGCCGACCTGCACGGTGA
Source organism: Alphaproteobacteria bacterium (assembly GCA_033344895.1). Lineage (NCBI taxonomy): Bacteria > Pseudomonadati > Pseudomonadota > Alphaproteobacteria > Alphaproteobacteria bacterium. Next base: position 203,079 of record JAWPMN010000001.1, on the reverse strand, counting down.
TTTCCTCGATTACGGTCTCGGCCTTTTCGGCCGCGAACTTGTGGGCGATGGCCCAGCGCGGCGCGCGGCTCACCTGACCCAGTCGTTCCTGCCAGTCCAGGCGGTCGACCTTGTAGACCACGCCATCGATATCGAAGGGCAGTTCTGCACGTTGTGTCTCGATCAGGCGGTAATGGGCCAGGACCTCTTCCAGGCTCTGGCACAGGGCGGTCGGGTGGTTCAGCGAGAAGCCCAGTTCCTTGAGCCGCTCGCGGGCTTCGGCCTGGGTCGACGCCAGGGGCGCGGAAAGATCGCCCCACGCATAGCCGAAGAAGCGCAAGGGGCGCTGTTTCGTTATGGACGGGTCGAGCTGCCGAAGGGAGCCGGCCGCCGCATTACGGGGATTGGCGAATGTCTTTGCCCCGGCTGCCGCCTGACGCTCATTGAGTGCGAAGAAATCGTCCTTCCGCATATAGACTTCGCCGCGCACTTCCAGAATATCCGGCGCACCTATCAGGGTTTCCGGGACGTCTTCCAGAGTCCGCATGTTTGCGGTCACGTCTTCGCCTTCCGACCCGTCGCCGCGGGTCGCGGCATAGACCAGCTTGCCGTTCTCGTATCGCAGGGAGGCGGACAGCCCGTCGATTTTCGGTTCCGCCAGGATCGCAAGCTCTTCCGTGTCGCTCAGCCCCAGAAACCGGCGGATCCGGGCCATGAACTCGGCAACATCCTCGTCATTGAACGCGTTGCCGAGCGACAGCATCGGTTTGACATGCCGGATCTTGCCGAAGCCGGATTTCAGTGCCGCACCGACTTTCAGGGACGGGCTGTCCTTGCGTATCAGATTGGGGAAACGTGCCTCGATCGCCTCGTTGCGGCGACGCAGTGCATCATAGTCGCCATCGGATATCTCCGGCGCATCTTCCTTGTGATAGCGGGCGTCGTGATACGCAATCTCCATGGCCAGCCGTGCCAGTTCCTTGCGGGCCTCGGCTTCGGTCAGCGCATCGACTTCCTTGCTGCTCACTGGCTCAGACTCCCTGGATAAGACGATCCGCGGCTGCCCGAGCCTCGTCGGTGATTTCCGCGCCCGACAGCATGCGGGCCAGTTCTTCGCGCCGATTATGGGGATCAAGGCTGCTGACCGACGTTGCCGCACGCCCGTCATCACCGGTGGCTTTGGCAACCCGCCAATGGGAAATGCCGCGTGCCGCGACCTGCGGAGAGTGAGTGACGACAAGTACCTGAAGTCGTTCCGCCAGACGCCCCAATCTTTCCCCGACGGCGGCAGCAGTTGCGCCGCCGACCCCGGCATCGACCTCGTCGAACACTAGGGTGGGAACGGTTCCGACTTCTGCCAGCGCGACCTTGATGGCTAACAGGAAACGGCTCAACTCTCCGCCGGAGGCAATCTTGTCCAATGGACCGCCGGGCATGCCGGGATTGGTGGTCACGGTGAAGCCGATCCGGTCGCGGCCCGTTGGGCCCCATTTCGACGGATCCAGTGGATGAATCTCAGTCGAGAAGCGGGCGCGCTCCAGTTTCAGTGGCGGCAGTTCGGCATTCACGGCGGCGTCCAGTTTCTCCGCCGCGCTGCGCCGCCGCGTGCTAAGCGCTTCGGCTGCGCGTTCGTAATCGTTGCGCGCCGTCTCCACCTGGGCCGTAAGGGCGGCCAGCCGTTCCTCTCCCGCATCGATAAAGGTAAGTCTTTCCGCGATGTCCTCGCGCAGCCGGGGCAGGTCGTCCACGGTGGTGCCGTGCTTCCGGGCGATGTCGCGCAGCGCGAACAGGCGTTCCTCGATCTCTTCCAGTGCACCGGAATCGGCGTTCAGATCCGACCCGATCCGGTTCAACTGACCGATGGCTTCCTCGATTTCTACCGCCGCACGGTCAAGTCCGGCAATGGCATCATTCAGCAGTTCGCCCATCTTGTCCGCGACCCGGTCCAGGGCGCGCTGCGCCTGACGCAGCCCTTCATCGGCACCATCATTGCCGGACAGGAAGTCCACCGCAGCCGTGATCGATTCGGTCAGGCGCTCCGCGTTCTGCAGCATTGTGCGACGTTCCGCGAGTTCCTCCTCCTCGCCCGATTGCGGGGCCAGCTTGTCGAGCTCTTCCGCGGCGAAGCGCAGATAATCCTCTTCCTTGCGTGCCGCTTCGGCCTTTGCCGCGGCCTTGTCGTATTCCCTGCGTGCCGCCTGCCATGCGCTGTAGCTGCGCTCGACCGTGCTTCGCTCCGGGGTCAGCCCGCCGAATGCGTCCAGAAGGTCGATATGGGTACTGGCATCCAGCAGGCCGTGCTGGTCGAACTGGCCCTGAACTTCGACAAGCCGCTCCCCGACCTGCTTCAGCAACGCAATGCCGACGGGCTGATCATTGATGAAGGCTTTGCTGCGCCCGTCCGCGGACACCGTTCTGCGCAGGATCAGATGGTCTTCGGGATGCAGGTCGTTCTCTTCCAGAATGGCGTGAACCGCGTGTCCTTCCGGCAGCTCGAACTCCGCGGTCACGGAGGCTTTGTCCGCGCCGGGTCGAACCAGCTTCGCTTCGGAACGGCGGCCTAGGGCCAGGCCAAGGGAGTCGAGAAGAATGGATTTCCCGGCGCCGGTCTCGCCGGTCAAAACGGCCAGGCCGCCGGAAAAGGAGAGGCGCAGTCTATCGATCAGTACGATGTCCCGGATCGTGAGCCCCGTCAGCATGATGCGCGCCGGTCTCCGATCAGAATATCCAGGACCAGGTCCAGCTCAGCCACGAATCCTCGTCCGGGGCGTCCAGATTCCGGCCGCCTTCCAGCAGCGCATAGGAATTGGCGTACCAGTCGCTGCCCGGGAAGTTGTATCCCAGCACCGACGCGGTCCGCTCCGCTTCCGGCCGAATTCCCAGTGCGACGTAGCTTTCAACCAGCCGATGCAGGGCCTCGGGGACATGGGTCGTCGTCTCAAACTGCGCGATCACCGTCTTGAAGCGGTTGATCGCGGCGACGTGCTCATCCCGGCGCTGGTAAAAGCGCCCGATCGACATTTCCTTGCCGGCCAGATGGTCCTGGGTCAGGTCGATCTTCAGATTGGCGTCGCGGGCATATTCGGTATTGGGGAATCGGCGCACCACGTCGCGCAACCCGTCCAGCGCAAGGCGCGTGATCTTCTGGTCGCGGCCGACATCGACGATCTGTTCGTAATATGCGATGGCGCGCAGGTAGTATGCATAGGCGATATCCCGGTTGCCGGGATGTAGGTCGATGAACCGGTCCAGGGCGATGATCGCCTCGTCATAGCGGTCGGCGCGATAGTTCACATAAGCCGACATCAACTGGGCCTTCGTGGCCCAGACAGAGTAGGGATGCTGCCGGTCCACTTCCTCGAAGGCCAGAATGGCGGCGTCGAAGTTTCGGACTTCGAGCATGTCCATGGCCTCGTTGTAGAGTTCCTCCACCGGGCGTTCGACATATTCCGGCTCGTCCTCGGAGCAGGCAGTCAGACCCAGCATCAGAAATGCGGCCATGAGACCTACTAGAGTGCGGCTCTGTAAAGATTTGATCAGACGCATATTGGATCGCTCGTGTTCCCGGGAAGGCGACGCTTTCACACTGGCTGAATATAGCATTACGGCCCGGGGATCAAAATTCATTCGCGGCCCGCGGCCGGACCGAACGATATCCTGGCGGTTCCGGGGATTCGATCATGAAAACACGAGGGAAGCAGAAGGCCGTTTCCGGCAGAAAACATACGCGCCTGCCGGCCCCGACACTCGGTTTGCATCGCTAAGTGGCCGCGCCCTGACATGCCTGGGATCCAACGCCGTTCCAGGCGCGCGATCTCTCGGCGCGGATGCGGTTTGACCGGCAAGCAGGCGGGGAGGCTTCGTGACCGAGTCGTCCGGCAGCCCTTCAGGCTAAGGATAAGGTCTCGGAAGCGGGGACCAGGGCGTAATTTTCCGAATCGGAGAACAGCGCGCGGAGCAGTTGATTGTTCAACGCATGGCCGGTTCGACGGCCGCGGAAATGGCCCAGGATCGGACCACCTGCCAGTGCCAGGTCTCCGACGCAATCCAGCGCCTTGTGGCGGACGAACTCGTCCTCGAACCGCAAACCGTCCTTGTTCATGACGGTGTCGCCGTCGATGACAACCGCGTTTTCCAGGCTGCCGCCGCGGGCCAGCCCGGCGGCGCGCATGGCCTCGACCTCATGGGCGAAGCCGAAGGTACGGGCCTTGGAAAGCTCCCGCTTGAAAGTCAGGTCACTGATTTCCAGGAAAATGTCCTGTCGACCAATGGCGCGGCTCGCGAAATCGATGCCCATCGCCATTGTGAAACGGTGGCCCGGCTCCAGCGAGGCAAAAGCCTCATCCGTGCCGACACGCACGGGGCGTTTCACCCGGACGATATTGCGCTCGACCGACTGTTCGACGACCCCGGCGCATTCGACCAGGAACACAAAGGGTTCGGAACTGCCGTCCATCACGGGCACTTCCGGTCCGTCGAGTTCGACAATGGCATTGTCGACGCCGCAGCCGGCAAGCGCGGCCATCAGGTGTTCGATGGTGGCGACAGAACCGTTGTGGTCGTTCGAAATCTTGGTGCAGAGCCGCGTATCCGTGACCATGTCGAACCGGGCAGGGATGTCGCGCGCGCCATTCTTCAGGTCGACGCGGCGGAAGACGATGCCCGTACCGGGGTCGGCAGGGGTCAGCGTCATGTTCACCGGTTCACCGGAGTGCAAGCCAATGCCGCGGCAGTTGATCGAAGATTTGAGAGTGCGCTGCAGAAGACCGGCCGATACGGACCGTTCCGTCACTTCCGTCAGTTCGCTCATCCCGTCCAGCATTGTCACCACCCACACCCTATCGATCGGTTACTTGAAGCAGCGTTTTCGTGTCACCCCCGCGCCGCGCTGTTCGGCACGCTGATGGATGTACCACCGGGGTCGCAAGGCAACAAATCAACTAGTGTTACACAATGTTGCATTGCGGCGCGGCAAATGGCGGTGCGCATCCCAACCTGTTGTGTCGGCGAGCCCCCTTGGTCGATCTAGGGCAGGAACAGGGCGGGATTTCCGGGCGGAACGCGTTATCCAAACGCAAACCGGCCGCCAACCCGATATGGGCGGCGGCCGGTCTATCGCAATGTTGAGACCCGTCAGTTTGCCTGGCGGCGGAGGAATGCCGGGATTTCCAGCATTTCCTCTTCCGCCTTTGACGGTGCCAGATCGGCTTCAACCGGTTTTGCGGCTTCCGCAGTTCTTTGAATCGGCGCCGGCCGGGGCGCGGCCTGCTGCGGCTGCTGGGCGGGTTTGGCTTCGCCGCGCACCAAAGACGGTTCACTCTGCTTCGACGGCGCGGTCTTCCCGTTTCCCAGGCCCAGTCCGGTAACGCGGCTGAACAGGCTGGTCTTGCCGCGCGGACGCTGGGCGCCGTCGCTACCGTTCATCATTTCGGCTTCACGGAACGGCTCGGCCTCTCGGGCGGGGCCGCGCTTCAGTTCCTCCGGGCGCACCGGTCGCGGCGGAATGAAGGCGTCTTTCGGACGGACGGCTTCCGGGGCAGGGGACGGTCCGGCCGTTTCGGGCACGGCATCCATGTCTGCGGCTTCCTTCCGGTCCGTCGCTGCGGGCGGGTCGTCGAAGAGTGCCGGCTCCGGATCGTATTCGTCCGACTCGGCCGTCGGCTCTGCAGCTTCCGGCCGGGTTGCCGCAACCTGAGAGATTTCTTCCGCGGTTACCGTGGCTTCCATCTGCTCATGCGCTTCTTCGTAGGGATCGGCTTCGGCAACGACTTCCGGGGCCTCCGCGACCTCTGCCGCCGGGGCTTCCACCTTACGCGGACGCAGCGGCGTTACCGAAGAACGCTGCTGGGCCGGGCGCGGATTGACGCCGGCTTCGGATTCGATACCGGTTGCGACCACCGAGACCCGCATCTTGCCTTCCAGGTTTTCCTCGAAGGTGGAGCCGAAGATGATGTTGGCGTCGGCATCGACCTCCTCGCGGATCCGATTGGCGGCTTCGTCGACTTCGAACAGGGTCATGTCCGGCCCGCCGGTGATGTTGATCAGGACGCCGCGGGCCCCCTTCATCGACACATCTTCCAGCAGCGGGTTGGAGATGGCGCTTTCGGCGGCCAGGATGGCGCGATTGTCGCCATCGGCTTCGCCCGTCCCCATCATCGCCTTGCCCATTTCGCTCATCACCGTGCGGATGTCGGCGAAATCCAGGTTGATCAGGCCCGGCATGACCATCAGGTCGGTCACGCCACGCACGCCGGAATACAGGACATCGTCCGCCATCTTGAAGGCGTCGGCGAAGGTCGTCTTCTCATTCGCGACCCGGAACAGGTTCTGGTTCGGAATGATGATCAGGGTGTCGACGAACTGTTGCAGTTCCTCGATGCCCTGCTCGGCGGCCCGCATGCGGTGGGCGCCTTCGAAATGGAACGGCTTGGTCACGACACCGACCGTCAGCATGCCGTGGTCGCGGCAGGCCTCGGCCAGTACCGGTGCGGCACCGGTGCCGGTGCCGCCGCCCATGCCGGCGGTGATGAAGACCATGTTCGCGCCGGTCAGGTGTTCCAGCGCGTCGTCCAGCGATTCCATCGCGGCGTCGCGACCGATTTCCGGTCGGGCACCGGCACCGAGTCCGCGGGTGACATCCGCACCGAGCTGGATCTTCCGGTCCGCCTGGGAATGTTTCAGCGCCTGCGCATCGGTATTCGCGACGACGAACTCGACACCCTCGAGGTTCGAGCGAATCATGTTGTTGACGGCGTTGCCGCCCGCGCCGCCGACTCCGACGACCACGATCCGCGGCTTCAGGTCGACTTCGGCCTCGGGTGCCTTGAAATTGATACTCATGATGCGCCTCCTTCGAGCGACGATGTCTTCAGCCGGTCCTGATTCGCGAGACCTGATATCGAGAATCGAGTCTCTAGTGATTCGCAGGCTTTGGACCGGTTTTTAGCGTTTCCACTGCATGGTTTTGTGCGTTTTTTCCTTGGGTGTTGCTTAAAAGCCACGAAACCACCCTCCGACACGCGCCATGATTCCCCCCTGATTCGCTGCAGGTTGCGTCGCGGTGCTGCGGGCCTCCCCACAATCGTCCACAGCGAAGTGCAGAAGGCCGGCCGCAGTGGCGAATGCCGGCCCTCCGGTAGCTTCGGCAAGGCCGGAAACCTTGAGCGGGCGCCCATGCCGAACCTGCTTTCCAAGAATGCGTCCCGCCATTTCGCGAACGCCGGGCAACTGGCTCGCGCCACCGGTCAGGACGACGCGCTGACCGGCCATGCCGGCGGCACCGGATGCATCCAGGCGCTTCTTGACCAGTTCGAATGTCTCCTCCAATCGGGGGGCGATGATCGAAACCAGATAGCTTTTGGGGACGCGATTGGGGGAGGCATCGTCCTCCTCGCCAATGCGCGGCGCATCGATCATGTCGCGGTCGTCCGACGGCGCGGGCAGGCACGATCCATAAAGCGTCTTCAGCCGTTCCGCCTGATGGATCGTGGTCGAAAGCCCGCGGGCGATGTCGGAGGTAACATGCTGACCACCCACCGGTATGCAGTCGCCATAGACCGCTGCACCTTCATAGAAGACGCTGAAACTGGTCGTGCCGCCACCCATGTCGATCACCGTCGCGCCGAGGTCCTTTTCATCCTCAACCAGAGCGGACAGACCGGCCGCGTAGGAGGAAAGCGCAAAATCGAAGACCTTCAGATGACAGCGCGCGACGCAGTTCACGAGGTTTTGCACGGCGCCTTCATTGGCGGTCACCAGATGCATCTTCACGCCCAGTGTCTGGGCATGCATCGACCGGGGTTCTTTCAGCAGCGGGCCGCCGTCGACGGAGTATCCGATCGGAATGGCGTGCAACAGCATCCGATTCTCGTGGTTCTCCGCCTCTTTGGCTTCCTGTAGCAGGCGAGCAATGTCGGGGTCGCGAATTGCCCCGCCACCGATGGTCATTTCCCGCATCAGGGTGGTGCTTTTCGGCTTCGCCCCGTTGATGGAGACGATGACGTCCTCGATCGTGGTGCCGGCCATCTGCTCAGCGGAATGGACCGCGGACAGAATGGCGCGATAGGCGCTTTCCATATCGACGACCACGCCACCCTTGAGCCCGGCTGATTGTTGATGGCTCATGCCGGTAACGCGGATGCGCCCGGCATCCGAGACCTCTGCGATAAAGCAGCAGATCTTCGTCGATCCCACATCCAAAGCCGTCAGTTTACGTGTCGTCGCCACCGTCGTTCTTCCTCGAAAAGCCGGGCCGGCCCTTACCGGACCCGCGTCTTGGTTGCCCCTTTAGGTTTCTTCGCCTTTTCCCCGGCCCATAACTTCCTGCAGGCCGGGTTCTGTCAGTTGCACTGTCATGCGGTCGGGATGGCGAAGGTCGATTTCACCCACCGCCCGCGACAGGATTTCGTGCTCGCGCTGATAATCCGCCAGTTTGCGCCAGGCCACCGATGCGCCCTGTTCCGGCAGGCTGACGTCGATCCCGCCCTCAAGCCGCAGGTTCCAGCGCCGCGCGCCAACGCGAACGGCTGCCACGACGCGGTCTTCCAGTTCCGGCTCACTTTTCAGCAGACTGAGCAGTTCCGCCGTATGCTGAGGTGCGTCGGGCCCGACGACAATCTTCAGATGGCTGTGCCGGTGCACGTCCTTCTCGCCGATCTCGATCCCGTTCGAATCGATCAGTACGAAACGTTCGTCATGCTGCCAGATCGCGATTGCCTCGCGTTCTTCCAGACGGACGACGACGGTGCCGGGGAAGGTGCGGCGAACTTCGGCTGCACGGACCCACCCCAGTTCCTCCAGGCGGGTGCGCGCGACTTCGGGATCGAAGTCGAGGATCGGATCGCCGATATCGACCTGCAGGGCGCTCAGAATGTCGCTGCGCGCGGTTTCCGTGCGGCCGACGGCATAGACTTCACGAACCGACAGGCCGGCCCCCGCGGTAGCGGCCATGAAGCTGTCATATGTCCAGGCCGCAATGCGGGAGGGGGCATCGATATGCCAGGCGTAGGCAAGGCCGCCCAATACCGCGAGCAGACCCGCGAAGGATGCGCCGAGCGTCAGCGGTGTCCGCATGCCCGTGCTCTCCGCGTCGTTGTCTGCCTTACGCGACTTGGCGCGTTCGCGCGGTGCGGCCTTGGCGGCTTTCCCGGTCGGTTTCTTGGCGCGCATCAGGAATCGCATGACGCGTTCTCCACCATCCAACTCACCAGTTCTTCGAACGAAATGCCTAACTGGAGCGCTTGTTCCGGGACGAGGCTCAAGGGTGTCATGCCCGGCTGTGTGTTGACCTCCAGAATGATCAGTCGGCCCGATTCCGGGTCATAGCGGAAGTCGGAACGGGTCACGCCGCGGCAGCCCAGCGCAACATGGGCGCGCTCCGCCAGATCCATGCAGGTCCGGGCTAGGGTGTCAGAGATCGGCGCCGGGCAGAGATGCACCGTCTTGCCGTCGGTGTATTTGGCTTCGTAGTCGTAGAATCCCTGCTTAGGGCGCAGTTCCGTGACGGCCATTGCCTTGCCGCCCATGACCGAGACGGTCAGTTCCTGTCCCGCCACATACTCCTCCACCATCGCGGTTCCGTAGGACCAGGCGGAATAGTCCGGACCGTTATTGCCTTCCAGCACGATATAGACCCCGACGGAGGAGCCTTCATGGGCGGGTTTCACGACGAAGGGGCGCTGCATCGGCTCCGGCCCGGAACGCAGGGCGTCGATGTCGGTCACGACATGATTTGCCGTCGGAAGGCCCGCCTGACGGAAGAGCTGGATCGACAACGGCTTGTCCATCGCCAGGGTCGATGCCATCCGCCCGGAATGGGTATAGGGAATGGCCATCATGTCCAGCAGGCCCTGGATCGCACCGTCTTCGCCCCATCGGCCATGCAGCGCGTTGAAGACGACGTCCGGTCGTGGCTCCAGGGCGTCGATCAGGGCGCGCACGTCCCGCTGCAGATCGATCCTGCTCACCGAATAGCCGGCATTTTCCAGCGCGTCGGCACAGGCCTTGCCGGAGACCAGTGAAACCTCGCGTTCGGCGGACCAGCCGCCCATAAGAACCGCCACCGATTTCGTCATTCCGCGGTCCTCCCGATCCTCTTGATTTCCCAGGTAAGTTCGACGCCCTGGCTTTCGCGCACCCGTCGGCGGACTTCCTCGCCGAGGGACTCGAGGTCCGCGCCGGTTGCGTCGCCGGTATTGATCAGGAAATTACAGTGCTGCTCCGACACCTGTGCGCCGCCCACCCGAAGGCCGCGGCAGCCGGCTGTGTCGATTGTCTTCCAGGCCTTGCCGCCCGGCGGGTTTCGAAAGGTGGATCCGCCGGTCCGGCTGCGGATCGGCTGACTGGCGCTTCGGCTTTCCTGGATTTCCGCCATGCGGGCGCGAATTGCCGTTTCGTCCCCGGGTTCCGCACGGAAGCGGGCACGTACGAAAATCCAATCCATGGGGATGCCGCAATGGCGATAGTCGAATCCCATATCGGCCGCGTCGATGCGGTGCAGCGTGCCTTCACGATCCAACGCCTCCGCCCAGATCAGGACATCTTTTGTTTCCGTGCCGTAGGCGCCGGCATTCATACGCAATGCGCCGCCGATCGTGCCAGGGATGCCTGAATAGAACTCCAGTCCGGTCAGGGAATGGCTGGCGGCAGTTCTGGCGACATTGGCGTCCAGGGCCGCAGCGCCGGCTTCAACTTCGGTGCCGTCCGCCGAGATGTCGGCAAATCCACCCCCCAGTCGCAGTACGACACCGGCGACGCCGCCGTCTCTCACCAACAGGTTGGACCCGACGCCGATCGGGGTTACGGGAATGTCCTTCGGGGTCGCAGCCAGGAAGGCCTGCAGGTCGGCCAGGTCGGCCGGCTTGAACATCGCATCCGCCGGCCCGCCGACGCGGAACCAGGTGACCTTCGACAGCGGGCTGCCTTCGGAAATGCGTCCACGCACGTCGGGCAGTCTCGCCAGCAAGCCGGTTTCGATATCCGACTTCATCGCCATCATGCCGCGCCTCCCGCCGCCAGGCGTTCCGGAAGCGCGTTCGCCCAGGCGGTGATCGAACCCGCACCCAGACAAATGACCATGTCACCGGGCTGGGCTACCTCGCGAACGGTGTCGGCAAGATCGCTCTCACCCTCGATCACGCGGACGGAACGGTGGCCACGCGCGCGCAGCCCATCGGCCAGATGGTCGCGATCGGCACCTTCGATCGGCTGTTCCCCGGCCGTGTAGACCGGCGCGACCAGAACCATGTCCGCATCATTGAAGCAGGTGCAGAAATCCTCGAACAGATCGTGCAGTCGGGTGTAGCGATGCGGCTGAACCACGGCGACGACCCGGTTTCGGGTGGCTTGCCGCGCGGCGCGAAGGACTGCTGCGATCTCGACCGGGTGATGGCCGTAATCGTCGATGATGGTCACGTCATTCCAGGTGCCGGTCTTCGTGAACCGCCGCTTCACGCCGGAGAAGGCGGCCAGTGCTGCCCGAATGACCTCGTCCGGGATGTCCATTTCAACTGCAACGGCAATTGCAGCCAGGGAGTTCTGGACATTGTGGTCGCCATGCATCGGAAGGTGAATGTCATCGATGCGGCGCTTCTCCTCACCGCGCAAGGCGATTTCAACCGCCATGACATAACCGTCGGGGCCGGGCGTATAGGACACGGCGCGGACGTCGGCCTGCGGGCTGAAACCGTAGGTGACGATGCGTCGGTCCTCGATGCGCCCGATCAGTGCCTGGACCTCAGGGTGGTCGAGGCACACGGCTGCGAACCCGTAGAAGGGAATATTCTGAACGAAGGTCCGGAAGGCGTCGCGCAGGGCGTCGAAACTGCCGTAGTGATCCATATGCTCCGGGTCAATATTGGTTACGACCGCGATCGTCGCAGGCAGTTTCACGAAGGTTCCGTCGCTCTCGTCCGCCTCTGCGACCAACCATTCGCCCTGACCCAATCGGGCATTGGTTCCATAGGCGTTGATGATTCCGCCGTTGATCACGGTCGGATCCTTCTTCGCGGTATCCAGCATCTGGGCGACCAACGACGTGGTGGTCGTCTTGCCATGCGTGCCGCCGACGGCGACGGACCATTTCAGGCGCATCAGTTCGGCCAGCATTTCGGCCCGACGCACGACCGGGATCAGGGCCGCACGCGCTGCAGAAACCTCCGGATTATCGCGTTTCACCGCGGTAGAAACCACGACGACGGCCGCGCCATCGACATGGGCCGCTTCATGGCCGATCCGGACGTCGATACCGAGGCCGCGCAGTCGCTTCACATTGGCGTTGTCCGCCATGTCGGAACCGGAAACTGTGTAGCCGAGATTGTGCATGACTTCGGCGATTCCGGACATGCCGATCCCGCCGATGCCGACGAAATGCAGGCGACCGAGGGTCAAGGGCATGCGCATCACGCAGCCTCCTTCATCGAGTTTCCGCCGTTGCCGTTCGTCAGGCCTTCGACCGCGTCGGCCAGACGTCGGGTGGCATCGGGAATGCCTGTGCGTGCGGCGGCCTGTGCGGCTGCGCTCAGCACCGGCGGGTTGCCGAGAAGCTGTTCGATGCGGCGGGCGAGGTCGTCGGCGGTGACATCCATCTGCGGGATCGCCCAGGCGCCGCCGGCGTCACTGAGCCGCGCCGCATTGGCCGCCTGGTGGTTGTCGATCGCATAAGCGTAAGGGATCAGGATGGCCGGCAGCCCTACGGTGGTCAGTTCCGCCAGGGTGGAGGCGCCGGCCCGGCCGATCATCAGATGTGCGCGGGCCAGTCGCACCGGCATGTCGTCGAAGAAGGGGCGAATGTCGGCGTCGATGCCGGCCTGACGATAGGCGCTCCTGACGGCGTCCAGCTGTTCGGGCCGTGCCTGCTGTTCAACCCTCAGCCGGGATTTCAACCCTTCGGGCAGTCTGGCCATGGCCGCGGGTACCGCTTCTCCCAGGATCTGAGCACCCTGACTGCCGCCGACGATCAGCACATGCAGGGGACTGTCGCTGTCCGGTGTCTTGAAGGGCCGTCCGGCGAGGGCGGCGATTTCCGGGCGAACCGGATTGCCTGTCAGGACGCTGCGTTCGCGATCCTTCGGCGACAAGCCGTCCGTTTCATTGAAACTGAGGGCGATCCGGTCGACCCGGCCGGCCATCAGCCGGTTCGCGCGCCCCAGAACGGCGTTCTGTTCATGGATGGCCGTGCGAATCTTGAGGTGGCTGGCGGCCATCATGGTCGGCACGCTGGGATAGCCGCCGAAGCCTACGACCACGGCGGGGCGCATCGTTCGCAGCAGCTTGCGTGCCTGGAAATAGCCCACCATCAGCTTGAAGACAGCGGCGATGCGGGCGCGCAGGCCCTTTCCGGAAACCCCGGCGGCGCTGATCGTGTGGGCGTCCAGTTCCCCCAGGGGGCCGGAATATGCGTCGCCGCGTCTGTCCGTGATCAGGGCGAGGCGGTTGCCGCGGCGCTTCAGTTCTTCAGCCAGGGCCTGGGCCGGGAAGACGTGGCCGCCTGTTCCGCCGGTTGCCAGGACGACGAGATTGCCTTTGCTCATGACAGCACCCCCGGTCGCTTTCTGGTGAGTGCGAGCAGCATGCCCATCCCCAGACCGAGAGCCAGCAGCGAAGATCCCCCATAGGACAGGAAGGGCAGGGTCATGCCCTTGGTCGGGATCAGGCTCAAGGTCGATGCCATGTTGATCAGGGCCTGCAGACCGAATTGGACCAGCAGGCCGGTCGCGGCGATGACGACGAACAGGTCGTTGTCCTGAAGCACACGCGCGAAGCCGCGCAGCACGATGAAGGCGAAGACCGAGACGATGAGCAGACAGGCAATGATGCCAAATTCCTCGCCCGCGACCGCGAAGACGAAATCGGCATGGCTGTCCGGCAGATGGGCTTTCACGGTCCCTTCGCCCGGGCCCCGTCCGAACAGGCCGCCATTCATGAAGGCGTCCCGGGCCCGGTCGATCTGATAGGTGTCGCCTGCTGCCGGGTCGAGGAACCGGTCGATGCGGCTCTGCACGTGGGGAAAGATGAAATACGCGCCGACCAGCAGCCCGATCCCGCCGATGACCATGATAATGACCAGGACCATGGGCAGCCCGGCCAGGAAGAACTGCACGCCGAAAATCGCGGTGACGACCGCGGCTTGCCCGACATCCGGCTGCAGCAGCAGCAGGCCGACGACAATCACGTAGAGGCCGCAGGCAATGGTGTATCCCGGAATCGGTTCGCCCAGGCGGCGGGCTGCGAACATCCAGCCCGCGATGACCGCGAAGGCCGGTTTTACGAATTCGGACGGCTGAATGGTGAAGCCGGCAATGGAAATCCAACGGGTGGCACCCTTGATTTCCGCGCCGAGGACCAATGTGCCCAGCAGCAGCAGGATCGAGCCACCGAGCATCAACAGGGCGAGCCGGCGCACGGCGCGCGGTTCCATCAGCGACACGCCGATCATCGCCAGCACGGCCGGGGCCAGCAAAATCGCCTGCTTCCGGACGAAATGCATGGAATCCGCGCCAATCCGCTCTGCCACGGACGGGCTGGCGGACAGGGTCATCAGCAATCCCAGCACAGCAAGTGTGACCAGTGCCGCCAGTGTCCAGCGGTCGACGGTCCACCACCAGCGGCCCAGAACTGAATTGTCATTCCGCGCGATAGCCATCACGCCGCCTCCTTCGCGCCGTGCACGATCCGGTCGGTTGCCGGAAGGGCGAGGACGATGTTCTTGAACGTTTCACCCCGGATTTCGAAATTCGGGAACTGGTCGAAGGATGCGCAGGCCGGCGACAGCAGGATCGGGCCGGGCGCGTCGTCATCCCTTGCCGCCTCGCGGGCGGCGTGAACGGCATTCGTCAGGTCGCCGGATCGTAGGGTGGGAATGCGGCCGTCGATCCACAGATCGATGGCTTCCGCGGCCTCGCCGATCAGAAAGGCCCGGCGGACATGCCCCAGATAAGGATCCAGCGGGGCATAGCCGTCATTCTTGTCGCGGCCACCCGCAATCCAGTAGATGCCGTCGAAGGTCGACAGGGCCCTGGCCGCGGCTTCCGCATTGGTCGCCTTGGAATCGTTGATGAAGGTGATCCCGTCAAGGGTCGCCACGCGTTCCTGCCGGTGGGCAAGACCGGGGAAAGTTTCCAGACCCCGCAGAATGACGTCGTCGGACAGGCCCAGGCGACGGGCGACGGCAAAGGCCGCTGCGGCATTCTGAACGCCGTGATCGCCGGCGATGGCGGGGAAACGTCCGTCGGCCACGTAATCCGCGACCGGTTGGGTCGCATGACAGATCGTAACGACACCGTCGGCGTTGCGGCTGCGCTGCTCCACCGCAATAGTCTCGGTGACGGGGGTGTCGGTGCCGATGACGGCGAGACTGTCCGATGTGCGCGGCCGCAGGATGCGCCGTTTGGAATCGATGTAACCGCCCATGCCGCCGTGACGGTCCAGATGGTCCGGTGTGATGTTCAACAACACCGAGATGTCAAAGGCAGGGCTGGGCGTCAGATCCAGTTGATAGGACGACATCTCCAAGACATAGATATCCGCCTTTGGCAGGCTCAATGCCGGAATTCCCAGATTCCCACCGATTGCGACATCCATCCCGCCTGATTTCAGGATATGGCCGATCAAGGCCGTCGTGGTGGATTTTCCATTCGTACCGGTGATCCCGACATAGGTGGCCTCCGGTCGCGCACGAAACAGAAGCTCGATGTCGCCGACGATCTCGACGCCCGCATGGCGGGCGGCGATAACAGCGGGGTGCGGCCGGGGATGGGTCAGCGGAATGCCGGGCGCCAGAACCATGCAGGCGGCGTCGCTCAGGGCGCCCTCGGTCGTCGGGTTGACGATGTCGAAGCGTTCGGAAGCGGCCGCGCTGCGTGCCGCGTCGCCATCGTCCCAGCACAGAACGGTCGCACCGCCGGCGCGCAGGGCGTGGGCCGCGGCCATGCCGGAACGGCCGAGACCGACAACGAACACGCGTCGCCCGGCGTAGAGGATTGGATCGGAAATGTCGGTCCCTGTCGTCATCCCGTCACCTCAGCTTCAGTGTGGCCAGCCCGACAAGGGCCAGGATGGCGGCGATGATCCAGAAACGGATGACGATTGTCGGCTCCTTCCACCCCTTCTTCTCGAAGTGGTGGTGCAGCGGCGCCATCGCGAAGACGCGCTTGCCGGTCAGCTTGAAACTGGCGACCTGGACGATCACCGATACGGTTTCCAGAACGAACAGGCCGCCGATGATGGCCAGGACGATCTCATGTTTGGTGACGACGGAAATCGCCCCCAGGGCGCCGCCGAGTGACAGAGAGCCCGTGTCGCCCATGAAGACCATGGCGGGAGGGGCATTGTACCAAAGGAATCCCAGACCCGCGCCCAGTACCGCACCGCAGAACACCGCCAGTTCGCCGCTGCCATCCACATAATGGATGCCGAGATAGCCGGAATAGACGGTGTTGCCGACCAGATAGGCAATGAAGCCGAAACAGCCTGCCGCGATCATGACCGGCACGATGGCCAGGCCATCCAGACCGTCCGTCAGGTTGACGGCATTGGACGCGCCGACCATGACGAAAACGGCGAATGGAATGAAGAACCAGGCCAGATTGACCAGGGTGTCTTTCAGGAAGGGAACGGCGAGGCCCTGAGCCAACGGGCCGTCGGTGACCGACACGAACCAGATGGTGGCCGCGGTCCCGATCAGGATCTGCCCAAGCAGTTTCAGCTTGCCCGGAAGTCCCTTGGAATTGCGCTTCGTCAGCTTCAGGAAATCATCCGCGAAGCCGATACCGCCGAAACCCACCGTGACCAGCAGGACAATCCAGACATAGGGGTTCGAAATGTCCGCCCAGAGCAGGGTCGACATCACCAACGCGACCAGGATCAGGAACCCGCCCATGGTCGGCGTGCCGGCCTTGGCCAGATGCCCTTCGGGCACATCGTCGCGAATGTTGGACGACCCGGCCTGTTTCGACCGCAGCCAGCGGATGACGGACGGGCCGATCAGGAAACTGATCAGCAATGCGGTCATGATGGCCCCGCCGGTCCGGAAGGTCAGATACCGGAACAGGTTGAAGCCCTGAAAGTCTTCCGCGAGGGGAGAGAGGAGGGTGAAGAGCATTCTGGACCGTCTCCTCTCAGGCGCCGGCGGCGCGGCTGGCGGTTTCGGCTGCCAGCCCGTCGAGTGCTTTTACGATCGGGGCCATTTTCGTGCCCAACGATCCCTTGATCGTGACAATGTCGCCATTGCGGATGTCATCGCATACAGGAGCGACCAGCCCATCGGAGCTCTCGGCATACTGACCGCGCATGGTTTGCGGCAATTGTTCCCAGAGCGCGCTCATCAGTGGGCCGCAGCAGTAAACCGTGTCGATTTCAGCGGCGATCAGGTCCCTGACGAGGTTGGCATGCAGGTCAGGCGCGGATTCGCCCAGTTCCAGCATGTCACCAAGGACGGCGATGCGGCGGCCATCCTCCTTCGGATGGGTTCGGCCCAGCACGGCTATGGCGGCGCGAACTGAGGCCGGGCTGGCGTTGTAGCTTTCATCGATCAGGCCGAAACTGCCCCCATCGGGCAGCGCGATGCTGCGGTAGGCGCCCCGTCCGCGGGGCGCGCGAACATCGGTGAAGGTGGCGGCGGCCGCGACCGGGTCTTCGCCCAGCGCCTTGACGGCCGCCAGTACGGCAAGACTGTTCATGACCCAATGCAGGCCTGGGGCGCCGATGCAGTAATCGAAGGTGTCGTTGCCGATACGTACCGTGGCGGCGCTGCAGGCCGCGTGCAGGGAACTGTCGATCAGTCGGATGTCCGCGCCCTCATGGCTTCCGAAACTCAAAATCCGGTGCACGTCGGCAGCTTCCGCCTTGGCGGCCAGCCGGTCATAGAGCGGGCTGTCCCGGAACAGCACGGCGGTTCCGTTCGGTTCCATCCCATCGAAGATTTCCGCCTTGGCGTCGGCGATGCCCTCGATGCTGTTGAAGAACTCCAGATGGACGGCTTCGACCGTGGTGATGATCGCTACGTGCGGTCGCCCTAATCGGGACAGGACGTCGATCTCACCCGTATGATTCATGCCCATTTCGAGTACGGCGAACCGTGCCGTATCGGGCAGACGCGCCAATGTCAGCGGCAGGCCGATATGGTTGTTCAGGTTGCCCATCGTCTTGTGCGTCTCGCCCAGTTTCGCGAGGGCTGCGGACAGGCTCTCCTTGGTACCGGTCTTGCCGACACTGCCGGTTATCCCGACGACTTTCGCGCCGGTGCTGGCGCGCTTCGCCCGGGCCATGTCGACCAGGGCCTGCATTGTGTCGGTGACGGGAATCAGCGGGAGATTCTGGGACTTGTCCTCGGCCCAGTCAGCGCTGACCAGTGCCGCCGCAGCGCCTTCGCCCAAGGCCTGAGGCACATAGTTGTGGCCATCATGGTTCGGCCCTTTCAGCGCGACAAACAGATCGCCCGGTGCAACAGCCCGGCTGTCGATCGTCACGCCGGTTGCCTGCCACTTCACCGCGCTGCGGGACCCGGTCGCGGCGCTGACACTGTCGGAGGTCCAGAGGATCGGACGGTTGTTCATGCCGCACCCCCATCCGCTGCCGCAATGGCCTTGCGGGCTTCTTCGACATCGTCGAAGGGGAGGGTCCTATCGCCAATCTTCTGGCCGGTCTCGTGTCCCTTGCCGGCAATCAGCAGCACGTCCTCATCCGACAGGCTGCGGACAGCTTCTCCAATCGCCGCCGCGCGGTCGCCGATTTCGGTCGCGTCCGGACAGCCGGCCAGGACTGCCTTTCGGATCGCGGCTGCGTCCTCGGTGCGCGGGTTGTCGTCGGTGACGATCACGCGGTCCGCGGCCTGAGCTGCATAGCGACCCATGACCGGGCGTTTTCCGGTGTCCCGATCTCCACCGCAGCCGAAAACGACAACCAGTTTGCCCTTCACGAAAGGACGCAGCGTGTCCAGAACGGTTTTCAACGCCTCGGCTTTGTGTGCATAGTCGACAAAGACCCGGGCCCCATTGCGCCGCGTGCCGGCCAGTTGCATCCGACCCCGCACCCCTTCCAGGCGGCTCAGCGACTGGGCCGCGCGGCGGGCCTCGGTACCGGTAGCGATGACCAGACCCAGCGCGGCCAGCGCGTTTTCCAGTTGGAACCGACCGGGGAGGGGGAAGTCGATCTCGACCCGTTCCCCCATCACATCCAGGGTTGCTGCGTATCCGCCGCGGCTTTCCTCGGCCGTAATGACACGGATCATTCCGTTTACCAGACCGTACGAGAAGACACGAAGGCCGCGCTCCTCTGCGATGTTGAAGATGCAATCGTGCTCGGCAGCGCTGGTATTGACGACGCAGGCGCCGCCGCGCGGAACGAGTTCCTCGAACAGGCGCAGCTTGGCCTGACGGTAGGCCTCCATGGTCGCGTGATAGTCCAGATGCTCGTGGCTGAGATTGGTGAACGCCGCTGCGGCGAACCGGACCCCGTCCATCCGGTGCTGGTCGAGGCCGTGGCTGGATGCCTCCATCGCGACATGGTCGATTCCGGATGCGGCCATGGCAGCCATTTCGCGGTGCAGATCGACCGGGTCCGGCGTGGTCAGGCCTTCGCCGCCTGTATAGCCCGGCCCTTCGATTCCCAGGGTTCCGATGCTGGCGGATTTCAACCCGGTTGCGGCCCAGATCTGCCGCGTGAAGCCGGCAACGGAACTCTTGCCGTTCGTCCCGGTGACCCCGACGACCGTATCCGGTTGAGGTGCATGGAATGCGGCGGCCATTCTGGCCAGGCGACGGCGTGGATTGGCATCCGTCACCAGCGTGACACCGGACCCGACCTGGCCCGCGTCGATGCCCGGCGGTGCCAGCACGGCAACCGCGCCCTTTGCAACGGCGTCGGGAATGAAGGCGGCTCCGTCGGCAACCGTTCCCGGAATCGCGGCAAACAGGAACCCCGGCCGGACCTGACGGCTATCCGCGGTCAGTCCGGTGATCGGAATGTCGGGCAAGATCCTGTCCGCGTTCATCTCCGCTTCGTTTTCCCTCTTCACATCATACCTCCTTGCTATTGCTGCAGGGAGGCGAGCCTCTTCGTTTCCTCCGGCAATTCGATGGCGAAGGCGTGTTGTAGTTCGGGCGCGTCTTCCTCGACGGGCTGAATGCCCGCGATGGCGCCGATCCGCTCGATGATGGCCGCGACCGCCGGTGCGGCGACCCAGCCACCGGTGGCGAAACCGAAGGTCTCCTTGGTACCCTGCGGTTCATCCAGCACGACATAGACCACATATCGCGGGTCATTCATCGGGAAGGAGGCCACGAAGGACGAAATCCGGGAGCGCCGATTGTAGCCGCTGCCATTGGGCTTGTCGGCCGTGCCCGTCTTGCCACCGACCATGTAGCCCGGCACCAGGGCGCGCTTACCCGAACCGGCCACCGCGTTCAAGCGCAACAGCCGGCGCATGTCGAAGCTGACGGATTCCGAGATGACCCGTCGGCCGATCGGCATTTCGTCGCGTGCCAGCAGGGTCGGCGGGAACAGGATGCCGCCATTGACCATCGACGCAACGCCGGAGGCGAGGTGCAGCGGTGTGACCGAAAGACCATGCCCGTAGGAAACGGTCATCGTGTTTACCGGGCGCCAGGTCTCCGGGTATTGCGGGCGACCCGTCTCCGGAATTTCCAGGGCGATCGGCTGCAGCATGCCCAGTGCGCTCATGAAGGCCTTCTGCGCCGGCGGTCCGACATCCAGCGCCATCTTGGCGGAACCGATATTGGAGCTGTAGACGAAGATTTCCGGCACCGTGAGATAGCGGCCCTTGCCGTGATAGTCCCGGATCAGGAAGCGACCGACCCGGATCGGGTCCGTCGCGTCATACCCGTCGGACAGGGTCGCCGCGCCGCTTTCCAGGGCCATGGCGGTGTTGAAGATTTTGAAGGTCGAGCCCAGCTCGTAGGTCCCGAAGGTAGCCCGGTTGAACCGGTTCACATCCGGCGAGGCGGCGGGCTTGTTGGGGTCGAAATCGGGCAGGGAGACCAGCGACAGGACTTCGCCGGTATGCGCGTCCATGACGAGCGCGGCCCCGCCGATGGCGTCATAGGTTTCGATCGCCTTGGTCAGTTCCTGGTGCGCAACATGCTGGAATCGGACGTCCAGGCTCAGCCGCAGCGGCTCGTCACTTTCTTTCAGCCGGCTTTCCAGACCCTGCTCGATGCCGGCCAGACCCTTGCCGTCGATATCGGTGAACCCCAGAACATGCGCCATCAGGCGGCCCTGCGGGTAGACACGGGATTCTGTCCGTTCGAACTCCAGGCCGGGGATGCCAAGCTGCATCACCGCCAGTTCCATTTTCGGCGTCAGCTTGCGGTGAATGTAAACGAACGGGGAATCCGACGTCAGCTTTGCTTCAAGATCGGCAACGTCCAATTCCGGGAAGACACGTGCCAGGCGTCGTGCGGCCTGGACCGGATCCAGCAGTCGGTCCGGCCGAGCGGCCAGCGCCGTGGTGGTCAGGCTGGTTGCGACGATCACGCCGTTCCGGTCGACGATCGTCGACCGATCGGTCTGCAGTGCCGTCTCGGTCACCGCATGCGTCGCCGCGGCCTGTGTCGCGGGTGTGGCGAAGGCGCCGAGGTCGACCAGCCGGATGCCGACGGCCACGAAGGCGAATGCCATCACGGCACCGGTGATCAGCAGCCGCGATCGCCCGGTTTCGATTGCCCGGCGGAACGTACCGTCTGTACGGGTCGGCACATGAGGCAGGACGGCGCATTTCCGATCATGCGCCAGTCTGCTTCGGGGTGAGAAATCCGGCGGTTTCGGACGCCGTGTCTTTCTGAACGGTCCGATCATTGCGATGTCCTCATCAAGGTTGCGGGCACGGCTTCTGCCGGTGCCTTGGGGGCCGTGTCCGAGGAACCGGCAGAGGCGGGAAGCCCCTCGTTCTCCGGGCGGCGGAATGGAATGTCCTGAATGCGCAGCACCTGGGCCGGATGCATGCGCTGCATTTCCGGCATGTATTCGTCGCCCAGCGTCTCGATCCAGTCCGGGCGGCTGTTATACGACCATTCGGCCTTCAGGTTGTGAATGCGCTCCTGTTCCTCGCGGATCTGACGGTTCAGTTCCGCAAGCTGCCCTTCCAGGGCTTCGACCTGGAAGGTGATATGAAACAGGGCATAGCCGGTTACGCCGACCATCACGACCCAGACGGCGATCATCAAGGCTCTCATCGGGATCCTCCTTCGGTCGGCCAGGCCGGAGCCTCGGTGCGGGTTGCGGCGCGCAGTCGCGCAGAGCGGGCCCGCGGATTGATGGATTCCTCGGCACGGCCGGGTTTGCGGGCCGATGTGGATGCGAGTTGGAAGGACGGCGCGCGACTTTCCCCGTTCCCGGGAGGCAAGTGGCGGGATGCGCCGCCGGTGCGGCCGGCGCGGGCCTTCATGAAGGCCTTCACGCGCTTGTCCTCCAGGCTGTGGAAGGCGACGACCACAAGACGGCCGCCGGGGGTCAGCAGGCGTTCCGCTGCCTCCAGGGCGCGGTCGATTTCCCCCAACTCGTCATTCACCTGGATGCGCAGCGCCTGGAAAGTACGGGTCGCCGGGTCGATCTTGTCCTTCGCGCGCGGCACGCAGCGGCGCACGATTTCGGCGAGGCGGCTCGTGGTTTCGATCCGGTCGTCCTCGCGCTCGCGCACGATGGCCTTCGCGATCTTTCGCGAGAAGCGTTCTTCGCCGTATTCCCAGATGATCCGCGCCAGTTCGGCCTCGGGCCAGTCGTTGACGACATCCGCGGCGCTGGGGCCGGACTGGCTCATCCGCATGTCCAGCGGGCCGTCGAAGCGGAAGGAGAAACCGCGTTCCGGCGTGTCGATCTGGGGCGAGGACACCCCGAGATCCAGTACGACGCCGTCCAGCCGCGTCACGCCGACATCCCCCAGAAGACGTTCCATGTCGCCGAAAGTGCCGCACAGCAGGGTCAGACGATCCTTGTACCGCTCGACCAGAGCCTCGCCGCGCCGGATGGCGTCCGGGTCCCGGTCGACGGCAAAGACACGCGTGTCCGCGGCGTCCAGAATTCCGGTCGTGTAACCGCCAGCCCCGAAAGTTCCGTCCAGGTGGAACTCTCCGTCGGCCGGGGCCAGGGCCTCCAGTACTTCGGGCAACATGACCGGCAGATGGGGGGCGTTGTGCGCCTGCATGATCATGCCCCTCCCGCCGGTTTCAGGGCCAGGGTCCGACCCTTGGCGCGGGCGCGGGCCCGTTCGCTGTGATCGGAATATCGGTCCGGCGACCAGATCTGGAACCGCGACCCCTGGCCGACAAAGACGGCCTTGTCTTCAATCCCGGCGTGGCCGGCCAGTTCTGGCGCCAAAACGAGGCGACCCGTTTCGTCCAGCAGGGCCTTGCGAGCCTGGGCGACGATGGACTGGTTCAGGTCTTCCTCTTCATCGGAGTAGAGCGGCTGCTCCTCGATGGCCTGCACGAGCCGCTGCATGAAGGCCTTGTCGCAGGCTTCCAGCGCATCGTGCTTCGGCGACGGGTAGATGTAGACGACGCGTTCACCGCCATCCGGCAGTTCGGCACGAAAATCGGCCGGCAGGGAAACACGTCCCTTCCGATCGACCTTGTTTTCGAACGTGCCGGTAAACAGCGCCATGTCGCCGTCACCCCTTTTGTCGCCAGGCGGTTCGCGTCCGGACCGCCGTTTCTCCGTTGAAACCCCCGGTTCTCCCGGGTTCCAACTCCCAGAGCAGCTCGGCATGGACGCAGATCGACCACATTCTGCCAGTGAGCACGCTTATGGGTAATCATGGGATATCATGGGAATGAACTACCCGTCAATGAATAAGCCCGGGATTTCCGCTGCATTTGAAGTGATCGTTGAATATTCAAACAAGACAAATACCCCCGTTCCGAAGAGAACGAGGGCGCTGTGAAAGGCGTCGGATAGTGTTCAGATGATCGGGAGAGTGGGTTATTCTATTTTTGTTCTCATTTTTATTAACGAGAACAAATCGGAACAAATGGCGAGGTTACCGTCCCGAAGATCGCAGTTTGCGGATCAGGGCCTGCCGAACCCGACTGAAGACTTCGCTCCAGTCACCGGGGCTGGTCTGACGGAAAAGGGTCATGGACGGGTACCAGGGGCTGTCGTCCCTGTGCAGCATCCAGCGCCAGTCCGGCGCATAGGGCAGCAGGACCCAGACCGGACGTGCCATGGCACCCGCGAGATGCGCGACAGACGTGTCGACGGTAATCACAAGGTCGAGCGCGCGGATCGTGGCTGCCGTATCGGCGAAGTCGCGGAAGCCGCTGCCGAGGTCGCGCAACAGCGGGCCGAGCGACAGTTCCGCGATGTCCTGGACCGCGGGGCCCTTCTGCAACGAGACAAAGTCGGTCTTCGGCAGGTCGAACAGGGTGGCGAAACTCTCAAGGTCGACCGATCTGTTCCGATCATTCTTGTGACTGGGCTTTCCGGCCCAGCACAAGCCGACCTTCAGCCGGTCCGCGTGCAAACCCGGCGGTTTCGGGATGTCCGATGGCGGCATGATATAGGGGCAATGGTCCGGAATCGAATCCAGCGTCGTGCCACGCAGGCGGGGTAAACTCAGGAGCGGGATCTGCAGATCGAATTTCGGCAGTTTCGCGCCGCGCGGAATAACGGTGACCTTCGAAAAATCCGGCGACCGTTGAAGGATGCGGGCAAGCGGTGCCTGAACTTCGAGCACGATCTTGCCGCCCGTATCGGCAATCCCGTCCGCGGAATCGATGACATAGCGGCAGAACTGCAGGGTATCCCCCATACCCTGCTCGGACCACACCAGGAGGGTTCGTCCTTCCAGGGCGCTGCCATCCCATTCCGGGGCATTGGTGTGAAGCCGCTTGATTTCCGGCAGTTTCCAGCGGCTTTCGTAAATCTCGAAGCCGTGAGCCAGATTCCCGGACAGCAGTTCGGTCAGCGATTGGTCCCACGGCAGTTCCGGGGCTTCGTAGCCCAGCAGACTCGCCCGCCGGATGGCGTTTCCGGCTTCCTTCAGATCCCCCTTGTCCCGTACGGTCAGGCCGTAATTGTAATGTATGCGTGCCACATCGGATGACAGTTCCAGGGCCTGGCGCTGGGCGGCAATCGCCTCATCCAGGCGGTTCACGGCGCGCAGGGCGTTGCCCAGATTGGACCAGGCCGGTCCGTCATCGGGCTTCAGGGCGATGCCGCGTTTCAGGCAGGTGACTGCCGATTTCAACTTCCCGATACGGCGCAGCAGGACGCCGAGATTGATCCAGGCCGGAGCGAATTCGGGGTCGATGGACAGAATGCGGCCGTAGAGTTCCGATGCCTCCTGCAGTTTCCCCTCGCCATGGGCCCGCAATGCCCGGCGCATCAGTAATTGCGGGTCGGCATCGGGCCGCGCGACGACCTGGGCTACCGGCTTCTGGGCGGGTAGCGACTCTGAGGCTTGGGGGGACGTCGGGGACGGTATCGCCTTATCCGAACCGGTCTGCGGGGCAGGGGCGGGTTCGGAAGCGGCCGGCTTCTGGGCTGCCGGCGCTTGGACTGCGGGTTTTCGGACTGCCGGCTCTGGAGCAGGTGTCTTCTTTGCTGCTGCCTTGACCACGGCCTTGGCGACGGGGCGTGCCCTGGCCGCCGCCTTCTTCGCCGGGATGGCCTTCGCCACGACCTTCGCAGGCTGAATTCTGGGTTTGCCGGGGCGGGCGCCCGGCTTGTTCACGATGGCCTTTGCGACCGGCCTTGGCTTCGCGGGCGGCGCGTTGGCCTCAGTGCCGGATTTCGTCGTACCCGGCTGCCCGGTATCATTGGTCGGCGGCGTCGTCATTCCGCCGCCCTGAGTTGTGTCCTGCTCATCCATCGTCAGACCATACACTGTGTGCGGGGCGGCGGGGAAGCGCTGTTCAAGCGGGTTTCGCCGCAGTGACGATCAGTCCCCCGACGGGGATGCCGTATTCGCTGCGCAGATCCTCCTGGGCGATGTCGATCAGGATCAATCCGGCTTCTTCCAGGATACTCGAGACATAGGCCGGGTCGTGCTTGTATCGGCCGCTCTGATTCAGTCGATAGCCGCCGGCAACCTGATCGTCGTCCAGCAGCCGCTCCACCGAAAACCCGAGGCGGCCTGTCGGGACCAGGGCAGTTTCGAATGCAGCCATCGCATCGGCGAGGTCGCCGAAGTAGCACAGGACATCAGCGGCCACGATCAGGTCGTAGCGTTCAGGCGCGGCGTTCAGATAGGCGGTCAGTTCCTGCTGTTCCAGGCTGTCGTAGAGTTCCTTAGCCCTTGCCTTCTCCAGCATGCCGGGCGACAGGTCGACCCCGTCCAGGTGCTGCGCGTGCGGCGACAGCAGCGGCGCGCACAGGCCGGTGCCGCATCCGGCGTCGAGCACGACAAGATCCCGGTTGGGGGGCGGCAGATGCGGTTCCAGCGCCTGAAGGATCAGCGTCGGCGCACGATAACCCAGTTCAGCCAGTTTCTCGTCGAAGATCGGGGCGTAGTCGTTGAAGATGTCTTCGACATAGGCGGCACTGGCGGTCTTCGGCAGGCCGAGGCCGGAGATTGCGGGCCCGATATGTTGCGCGTCCGGGACCTCGGGAAAGCGGCGCATCCATTCGCCAGCGATCCGCACGGCTTCTTCCTCGCCATTGTTGGCGTAAAGATCGTACAGCGCCTTGCCCAGATTCGAATGGGAGACGAGGTCCGACGCATTCCGGCGGACTGCCATCCAGAGGGTTTCCACGGCTTCCTCCGGGCGGTTCAGCTCGTAATAGGACAGGCCCAGATTGGTGTATTCCGCGAAGGCGTCGTCGCCGCGCAGTTCTCGTGCGCGTCCCAGCGTTTCGACCGCGGTCTCATAGTCGTCCTGTTGAACCGCGATCTCGCCGCGCCATTCCAGCGCTTCGATGTTGTCGGGATCCTGGTCCAATACGCGCTGATAGGCATCGGCGGCGGCGGCAAGGCGGCCGCGCCGATAATGTTCCTCGGCCTCGTCTATGATGCGGCGCAGATCGGCCATTCGAAATCCCCCTCAACCTTCCGCGGGGGCGATCCCCGTTCAGCGCCATGCGAATAGCAGTTGTCGCTTGCGGCGGACAAGCCCAACACGCATGATTTGCCTGCAATGGAGGATGAATCCGACAGACTGACGGCGCGCGGGCCGACCGTTCGCAAGGTTCCGGAAGGGGACAATCGGGAACGCCTGACCTGTCCCGATTGCGGCTTCATTCAATACGAAAACCCGTTAATCGTTGCCGGCGCCGTGGTGGTGGAGGAGGGCAGGGTACTGATGTGCCGCCGTTCGATCGAACCGCGCCGCGGATACTGGACGATTCCCGCGGGCTATCTGGAACTGAACGAAACCGTGGAGGACGGTGCCCGGCGCGAAGCGCGGGAAGAAGCATGCGCCGATATTGCCATCGACGGCTTGCTGGCAGTCTACACCATCCCGCGGATCAGCCAGGTGCAACTGATCTATGCGGCCCATCTGTCCTCCCCCGGCATCGCGGCGGGCGAGGAAAGCCTGGAGGTCCGGTTCTTCGATTGGGATGAGATTCCGACGCGCGATATCGCCTTTCCTTCCGTGCACTGGGCCCTGGCGCATCGTCGGTCGCTCAGTGGGACTGTCCCGTCTGCGCCGTTCACCAACCCCGACGGAGAAACCGGGGACTACTGATCGCCGGCCTGTTCGCTGGCGTCGGTCTCGCTGTGTCGCATCATGTAAGGCACCTGACTGATGAAGAACAGGAAGGTGATTGCGATCAGACCGGGAAAGCGGAAATAGACCCAGATCGCTTCCGATACGGAACGCCAGACGATTTCGTTCAACAGGGCGAGACACAGGAAGAAGACCGCGCAGCGCAGGGTCAGAACCTTCCAGGCCCGTTCCGGCATGGCGAAGCTGTGTCCCATCATGGCGCGGAGCGGCAGCTTGCCGAGGGCCAGGGCCGCCAGTAGCCCGACACCGAACAGCGTGTTGATGATGCTGGGCTTCATCTTGATGAAGCTGGAATCCTCGAGATAGATCGTAAGGCCGCCGAACACGCCGACCAGCACCGCGGTCAGCAGCGGCATCCACGGAATCTTGCGGGTCACTATCAGCGAGACGACCACGGCCGCGGCACTCGCCGCCATCACGACTTTCGTGGCGAGGAACAGGTCCTTGCTGAGGAAATAGGTGACGACAAAGGCCGCCAGCGGCGCGAAATCGACCAGTTGGGTCAGCCAGGGCGGGCCCGGGCGGGAAGGAGCATCCGTCATGGGGGCTATATAGGCGATGACAGGGGTTGCGTCATCCGTTCCGTCTCACTCCTTCCCGCGTCGGACCGAAATCAGTTGCGGATGCGCCGACGCCGCGGGCGGGAAAGCTTGTCCGCGGGGAACTGAGCGATCTGTCGCAAAAGTTCGCTGGCCTTGCCGGCCTCGCCCGCGGATGCATCCGCGAAGGGTGAGGTTTGTCCCAGCATCTTTGCGGCCCAGGCCGGGTCCGTCCCGTCGGGCAGGGAGAGAAGCCATGACAGAATCGCCCCCTCCGCCGCACCGCGCGGCAGAGGCTCTTCCGCCAGGAACAGGGCGGACAGACTCTGCCCCGGATCGAATGCCGCGATTTCCCGTTCTGCGGTCTGGAAAACAGACGTGGTACCACTCATCGAAACCTCCTTCCGGGGCACCCCGCCCGGACATTAGGGTTGCAGTTGACAGAGCGGCAGGTCTCCTGGCTCGCGGGTCGGTGCCGGTTCGCCCGGCCTTCCCAACGGAACGTCCGTCAGTGGCCTGGACTGGGCGATCGGCTCGCCGCTTACAGTTGCGGGGGCAGCTTCGGCCTCAATCCCGGATCTTGTCCAGCATCTCACCGAATTCCCTTTTGATCCCCTTTCGGGGAACCGCTCTCTTATCGGATCACTTTAGGCCAATTTGGATCGGCGACTAGGGTAAAAGCGACGTCCATGCGTGCAGACCCGTCACTTGACCGCCGCACTGCAGCAGGGTCAAATTGCGGCGCCGCGCAATTCCGGGGAAATGCGCCAGTTTGGGGGATCAGGATGTTCGAAGGGGTCAGGCATGCAATCGAGGAACGCACGGCGCGGCGCAGGAACCGGCCGTTCCTGGAGGCGTGCATGGCCTCCTGTGCCCTGGTTGCGATCGCCGATGGCGAGGTCTCCCTGTCGGAGCGCGGACGCGTCGACCAGATCCTGGAAGCTATTGATAAACTGAAGATATTTGACGTTCACGAGGCCGTCGACCTGTTCAATGGCTATATCGAAGATATCATCGAATCGGAATCGAAGGGGCGGCGCGATGCGCTGGATGCCATCAAGGAGATGCGCCATGAGGCCGGCGATGCCGTGCTGCTGGTCAAGGTCGCCCTGGCGGTCAGCCGGGCGGACGGAGTGTTTCTGGAAAGCGAAAGGGCCCAGTGCGAAGCGATCTGCGATGTTCTGGGGCTGAACCTGGAAGACTTCCTGTAAGGCGCTGCCGGCCCGCCATCACCCGATGGACTGATTTGCAATAATGTCCTGCAACGGATCGAACTGTTCCGGGGTCACCTTGATGAAGGCGACGCAGACGACCATGCCTTCATCATCGGCGCCCACTACGCGGCTCGCGATTTCGATGGTCGTGAACTCGTCGGGCATCAGAACCGACATGACCTCGTCTCCCTCGGTCAGGCCCTCCTGGTCCGGATAGAAGCCGAACCCACCCAGGCTGACATCGGTCACCCGTCCTTTCAGGCCGCCGACCTCCGCCGGAAAGCGGACTTTGACGCGGCGTTCCTTGCGGCGATCGCCCGGTTTGATGATACGCATCAAGCGGCTGAACATTCAGGGTTCCCTCTTCACGGCAGACGCACTGCCCTCCCGCCGAATGGCGCAAGCAGGATTCGTGCCGAACGAGAGCTTACGCCAAGGCATCCTTCAGGCGATACCAAAACATGCCGAGGGTCAGCAACGGGGTGCGGAAACGACCACCGGGGAAGATCGGATGCTTGAATTTGTGCATCACGTCAAACTTGCTGGTCTGCCCCTTGATCGCTTCAGCGAGAATCTTGCCGCACATGTTGCTGAGGGCGAGACCGTGGCCCGAATAGCCCTGGCTGAAATAGGTACGGCTGCCGATCCGGCCGACATGCGGCATTCGGTCGACGGTGATACCGATATAGCCGCCCCAGACATGCTCGATCTTCGCATCTTCCAGTTCCGGAAAGACATGCAGCATGCGCGGCCGCACAAAGCCGCCCAGATCGTTGGGCTCAAGTCCGGAATAGGTGGCGCGGCCGCCGAACAGCATGCGCTTGTCACCGCTGAGCCGGTAATAGTCGACGATGAAGTTGCAGTTCGACACCGCATCGTCCGTGGGCAGCAGGCTCTTCGCGCGATTGTCACCCAAAGGTTCCGTCGCAACGATATAGCTGCCGACCGGCATCAGGCGTCGGAACAGATAGGGCTCCGTTTCGCGCAGATACGCATTGCCGGCGAGGATCAGATGCTCGGCGCGGACGGTCCCTTGCTCGGTATGGATCGCGGGCCGGTCGCCGGTATCCAGCTTCACCGCGCGGCTGTGTTCAAAGATCTGCGCTCCGGCGGCATGGGCGGCTTTCGCAAGCCCCAGGCAATAGTTCAGCGGATGGACATGACCGGCGTCGGGTTCCCACAAGGCACCGACATAGCGGTCGCTGCCGATCTTCTCCCGCACATTGGCGCCTTCATAGAGTTTGGTGCCCTTGTAGCCCCATTTCTCCCATTCAGCCTGGTGCTCCTTCAGGTCTTCAAGCTGACTTTTCTTCTCCGCAGCGTGCAGGTAGCCCCATTTCAGATCGCAATCGATATCGTATTTCCGGATCCGTTCGCCGACCAGTCGCGGGGCGCCATCTGCAATTTCCCAGGCGATCTGCGCAGCTTCGGACCCGACGGCTCTTTCGATCTGCGCCATGGACTTGTTGAAGCCGCTGCAGACCTGGCCACCGTTGCGGCCCGATGCGCCGAAGCCGACGGTTTCCGCCTCGACCACGATGACGGAATATCCCGCTTCGGCGAGTTCCAGCGCGGCGGACAGGCCGGTATAACCGGCGCCCAGAATGGCAACGTCGGCTTTGTGTTCGCCTTCCAGGCGCGGGTGTGAGGGCGCGGTATGGGCCGTTGCCCGGTAATAGGATCGGGTATCGTCAAACTTTGCCATGTCTTACACCGTGCGCAGGTACCATTCGTAATCCAGGGGCGGGATCTGCGCCTGGAATGCGTCGTTCTCGAAGCTCCGGGCGGCCGCGTAGGTCTCGCAGTAATGCGCCCCGAGATATTTCGGCAGGACCTTGCTTTCGCCGAAGGTCTGAAGCGCCTGCCACCAGCGAAGGGGAAGCTCCGTCACCGGCTTTTCATACGCATTGCCGGTTTCCATCGGGCCCGGGTCGGATTTATGGGTCAGGCCGTGATGGACCCCGGCCATGACGCAGGCCATGGTCAGATAGGGGTTTGCATCCGCGCCGGCGACCCGATGCTCGACACGCATGCCTTTTTCGTCCGATCGCGGGATGCGCAGCGAGACCGTCCGGTTGTCAACCCCCCAGGCGGTGTTGATCGGTGCGTAGGAGTTCGCCTGGAAACGGCGATAGGAATTGGCATTGGGGGCAAAGACCGCCATGGAATCGGCCGTTGTCGCCGCCAGGCCGCCGATGGCATGGCGCAGCGCCTTGGAGGCGGGCAGGCCGATCTCCTTGTCCATCGGACCGGCAAAGATGTTGTTGCCGTCCTTGTCCAGCAGGCTGAGGTGAATGTGCATGCCGCAGCCCGCCCGTTCCGAAAACGGCTTGGCCATAAAGGTCGCGATCATGCCGTGCTTGCGGGCGACCCCCTTGATGATGCGTTTCAGCAGAATGGCGTCGTCGCAGGCTTTGATCGGGTCGTCGACGTGATGCAGGTTGATCTCGTACTGTCCCGGCCCGTACTCCGCCGTCGCCGTATCGGCCGGCACGTCCTGGGCAACGCAGGCATCCTCCACATCCGTGAGGAAATCCTCGAACTCGTACAATTCTTCGATGCCGTAGACCTGCGTGGTCGTCTGCGGCCGGCCGGTAGCGGGGGAACTGGCCGTGTTCGGAATGCCGGACGGGTCCAATTTCGCGTCCATCAGATAGAATTCCAGCTCGATCGCGGTGACCGGGGTGTAGCCCATATCGACCAGCGGCTGGGTGGCGCGGGCCAGGATGAACCGGGGATCGGCGAAAAACGGCTCGCCCTCTCCGGTCACCATGCTGGCTATGACCTGGCCGGTCGGGGCATGGGCCCAAGGAACCGGTTTCAGTGTTCCCGCAACGCCCAGGCAACTGAAATCCGGGTCGCCGTCCGACGTACCATAGACGATGGTGTCGCAATTCTGGCCGGTGGCATCCAGCAGATAGGTCGAGCCGGGCAGGGCGACGCCGCCTTCATGCAGCTTGTCTATCGCCTCGACGCCGATGCGTTTGCCGCGCAGGATGCCGCACATGTCCGGCACGAGCATATCGACACCCTTCAGGCCCGGATTGGCCTTCGTGAAGGCGTCGACTTCTTTCTTACTGAGCCAGGCAGTCATGGGAAACACCGTTGCTGAGAAGCGTCCATGGATCGGACATCGGATACCGCAAGCCGATTCCCCCTTGCGGTCGGTCGAGACTATAAGGCATAAAAAATGTGATCACAATCTTTGGCGCTGCGCTTTTTTCTGTCTGGGGGGCTCGTTCGGATACCTGCCTGGGGCGCGGTAGAGGTAGGGTAACGTGAGTAATCTGATCGAGTGGGTTAAGGAACGGGACATCGACGAGGTCGAATGTCTGCTGCCGGACATGTCCGGAATTGCGCGGGGCAAGATCCTGCCCCGGGACAAGTTCATCGATGGTCTGGGCGACCGCGGCCTGCGGGTCCCGGAATGCCTTTTCATCCAGACGGTGACCGGCGACTTCGTGTTCGAAACCGATGTGGTGGCGGACACGAACAAGGATATCGCCATGGTGCCGGATCCAAGCACGATCCGCCTTGTCCCGTGGTATCCCGAACCGGTGGCACAGGTCATCTGCGACGCCTTTCACCTGAACGGCAAGCCTGTGGACATCTCGCCACGCTATCTGCTGCGCCGCATCCTGGAACTCTATGCGAAGAAGGGACTGCGCCCCGTCGTCGCGCCGGAGCTGGAATTCTACTTCGTGAAGAAGAACCTGGATCCGGATTATCCGCTTGAACCGCCGATCGGCGCTTCGGGCCGCCAGGAATCCGGGCGGCAGGCCTATGGGATCGAGGCCGCCAACGAGTTCGATCCGATCGTCGAGGATATCTACGACTTCTGCGAGACCGCGAATCTGGATGTCGACACAATGGCGCATGAAGCCGGTGCCGCGCAGATGGAGATCAATTTCAATCATGGCGACCCGCTGGAACTGGCCGATCAGGTCTTCCTGTTCAAGAGATTGGTCCGTCAGGCCGCGCTGAAGCACGACATCTATGCCACCTTCATGGCAAAGCCGCATCAGCACCAGCCCGGCTCCTCCATGCATATTCACCAGTCGCTGGTCGATATCGAAACGGGTCGCAACGTGTTTGCGACGAAGACCGGCAAGGATTCGAAGACCCTGCTGAACTACATTGGCGGGCTGCAGCGCTACCTGCCGGCGGCGATGCCGCTGATGGCGCCGAACGTCAACAGTTACAGGCGGATCGCGCGCTATTCGGATGCGCCGATCAATGTGCATTGGGGCCATGACAATAGAACCTGCGGCCTGCGCGTGCCGGATTCCTCACCCCAGGCGCGACGGATCGAGAACCGCCTGGCGGGGTCAGACGCGAACCCGTATCTGGCCATGGCGGCGACCCTGGCCTGTGGCTATCTGGGCATGAAGGAAAAGATCGAACCGTCCAACCCGGTCGACGGCGATGCCTACCGTTTCGCCTTCGCGCTGCCGCGGAACCAGGGCGATGCGCTGCATAAGTTCAACTATGCAAAGCCCCTGAAGGATACGCTGGGTGAGAATTTCTCCCGTGCGTATATGGACGTGAAGAATCACGAATACGATTTGTATCAGCGGGTCATCAGTTCCTGGGAACGTGAGAATCTTCTGCTGAACGTCTGACGCAAAAAGGCGGCCCCGACGGGATCCGTCGGGGCCGCAGGCTCGTCACCGGGAGGATCCGGTTCAGAAAGAAATGCCCAGGGCTTCTTCGGGGGCGGTGTAGTCCATGCCATGGGCCTCGGAGACCGCCTTGTAGGTGATCTTGCCCTCGGCCACGTTCAGCCCCTGACGCAGATGCGGGTCCTCGGCCAGCGCGCCGCGATAGCCCTTGTTCGCCAGTGCGACGGCGAATGGCAGCGTGGCGTTGTTCAACGCGAAGGTCGACGTTCGCGCCACGGCGCCCGGCATGTTCGCGACGCAATAGTGAACGACCCCCTCCTCGACATAGGTCGGGTCCGCATGCGTCGTCGGCCGCGACGTTTCCAGGCAACCGCCCTGGTCGATGGCGATGTCGACGACGACCGAGCCGTCGGCCATGGTCTTCAGCATTTCGCGGTTGATCAGTTTCGGGGCCGCGGCGCCCGGGACCAGCACGGCGCCGATTACCAGATCGGCTTCCTGAACGGATTTTTCGACGGCATCGACCGTGGAATACAGCGTCTTCATGCCGGTGCCGCGGAACATGTCGTCCAGTTGCGCGATCCGGGCGATATTGCGCTCCAGGACAGTGACTTCCGCGCCCATGCCCAGGGCGATCCGGGCGGCATTGGTGCCGGACACGCCGCCACCGATCACCACGACCTTGGCCGGTGCGACACCGGGCACGCCGCCCATCAGCACGCCGCGTCCACCCTGTGCCTTCTCAAGGCAATGGGCGCCGGCCTGCGGACCCATCCGGCCGGCGACCTCGCTCATCGGGGCCAGCAGCGGCAGGCCGCCGCGCGGGCTGGTCACGGTTTCATAGGCGATGGCAATGCAGCCCGACTTCAGCAGGCCCTGGGTCTGCGGTAGGTCGGGCGCCAGATGCAGATAGGTGAACAGCAACTGGCCTTCGCGCAGCATCTCGCATTCGACCGCCTGCGGTTCCTTGACCTTGACGATCATCTCGGCGGTTTCGAAGACCGATTTTGCATCGCCCAGAATTTCCGCGCCCGCCGCGCGATAATCGTCGTCGCTGACGCCGATGCCGGAGCCGGCCTGGGTTTCGATGACGACCTTGTGGCCGTGGTGTACCAGTTCGCGCACGGCGAAGGGCACCAGGCCGACACGGTATTCGTGATTCTTGATCTCTTTCGGCACGCCGATGAGCATTGTTCCACCCCTATATTTCGCGAGCGGCCCCGTTTTGAAGAGGCACCAGTTTCGTATGGTGCGGATGATACGCCCAGATGCCCGAAATGTGGTTGCGAAGTCGCTGTCGGAAATGCCATCAAATGCAGCAAACTTGCAAAACTTTGAGCCCAATGATGGTATCTTGCAGAATGCAGTTGGACGACACGGATATCGCCCTTTTGGATGCGGTGCAGCAAAATGCCCGCCTGACCCTCGCCGATCTGGGGCAGCGGTTGGGCATTTCCGCCTCAACCTGTCAGCGGAGATTGACCCGTCTGGAGGGGGCCGGGATCATCGAAGGCTACACCGCATTGCTGGACGAGGAGCGTCTGGGCTTCGACGGCAGCGTCATCGTGCAGATCACGCTGAGCGGTCAGAGCGAGGCGGCGCTGGCCGATTTCGAACGCGCGGTCGCCGCCATCCCGGAACTGGTCGAATGTCACCTGATGGCGGGGGAGGCGGACTATCTACTGCGCCTTGTCGTTCGCGACATGCGCGATTTTGAACGCATCCACAAAACCCACATCTCGCGCCTGCCCCATGTCAGCCGCATCCAGTCCAATATGGCCCTGCGCCGCATCGTCCGGAAACCGCCGCCCGTGCGGTGATATGCTCAGTCCGTGCTCCTGCGGAAGCAGGAGCCTTCTGTGGGCTTGTGCCGTACCTGATCGATGAAGGTTCCTGCTTTCGCAGGAACGCGGCGGCGGGGATGGCTCACGATAGCGATAAGACGTCACGTGCTCCTGCGGAAGCAGGGGCCTTCGATGTGTCTGCTCCGTACCTGATCAATGAAGGTTCCTGCTTTCGCAGGAACAGGGCGGTCGCCAACTACCGTCCCAGAAAACGCCTCAGACTCTCCGGTGTCGTGAAAGTGTGCACCTGGAACCCTTTCGCGGCGGCCGCGTCGGTGTTCTCCGGACGGTCGTCGATGAACAGCGTCGTCTCCGGCGTCAGGTCGAAACGCTCTATGACGATGTCGTAGATCGCCGGGTCGGGCTTGATTACGTCCTCGTAAGCCGAAACCACCCGCCCGTCGAACGCGTCCAAGAACGGATAGACATCGACGGAACGCTCGAAATTCTCCGCCCCGTAATTGGACAGGGCATAGATCGGATAGCCCTCGGCCTTCAGCGCCAGCATCAGGTCGACGGTGTCCTGAATCGGTGCCGCGATGGTCTCGACCCACCGTTCGCCGTACATCCGCGCGACGTCCAGATGATGCGGAGCCGCTTCTTCGATCTCGGCCAACTGCTCCGCCCAGCTTTGCCCGCGATCCATCTTCAGGATGCGCTCATGGGTGACGGCTTCATCCCGAAACACCCGTATCGCCTCATCGTCCGGCAGCAGGCTGCGCAGCAGGTGATCCGGGTTCCAGTCGACCAGCACGCCGCCGATGTCGAACAGATAGGTGTCGATTTTCATGATCGAATTCCGAAGCATGGATGTGGCAGGTGATTGTTGGGCGACCGAGTGGAAAAATGCCCCCGGCGCGGGCCGGGGGCAAGGTCACAGGGAGCACCGTGGCGCGGAGTAGGGATATCCGCGCCGAGGGCCCGACGAATAAGGAAGGGCCGGGCCCTTACGAACACCCGCTGGTGGCGCCACAGGTGACGCATTTCAGGCAGGTGCCGTTCCGCACGAGGGTCATGTTCCCGCAGTCACCGCAGGGATCGCCCTCATACCCTTTGGCGCGCGCTTCGCGGATCCGCTCCAGACGGCCATCCACTTGTTCGCGCACCGCTTCGCCGACCTGGACAGCGGTATCGCCCCCCGCCCCGGTCTCCACAAACTGAGTTCCCGCACCGGCGGACACCGCGGTCTGCGACGGGGCGGAATTGGTCATGCTGCCGGCGGCACCTCCGCCGCCCAGCTGAGTCACGACACCGGTATAGGCGGTCAGGTCCGACTTGCGGACGAAGCCCCGGCTGGTGATCCGCTGGATCGCCTGGATCGCCTGGGCGGTCTCTTCCGCCAGTTCGCTTTCCTTGTCGCCGCCACCGGTCGTGTCCGGCAGCATGTCTTCCGGCTGAACATGGGCCAGGTCGTCGCGGCCCAGATAGCTGATCGCCACTTCGCGGAAGATGTAGTCCAGGATCGAGGTGGCCATCTTGATCGCCTCGTTGCCTTCGACCATCCCCGACGGCTCGAACCGCGTGAAGGTATAGGCCTCTACATATTCCTCCAGCGGCACGCCGTATTGCAGGCCGATGGAAACCGCGATGGCGAAATTGTTCATCAGCGAGCGGAAGGCCGCGCCTTCCTTGTGCATGTCGATGAACAATTCGCCCAGGCTGCCGTCTTCGTATTCGCCGGTGCGCAGATAGACCTTGTGGCCGCCGACGATCGCCTTCTGGGTATAGCCCTTGCGGCGGTGCGGCAGTTTCTTGCGGTCGGCACGTTTCTCGATGATCCGCTCGACGATCCGCTCTGCCACCATCGGGATGGCTTCGGCCGGTGTCGCATCGGCCAGATCGTCCTGCAGGTCGTCATCGTCCAGCAGGCTGGACGCCAGCGGCTGGGACAGTTTCGATCCGTCGCGGTAGAGCGCGTTCGCCTTCAGGCCCAGCTTCCAGCTCAGGATATATGCCGCCTTGCAATCCTCGACGCTGGCCGAATTCGGCATGTTGATCGTCTTGGAGATCGCACCGCTGATGAAAGGCTGTGCTGCAGCCATCATCCGAATGTGGCTTTCGGCGGTCAGGAAGCGCGTGCCTTTCTTGCCGCACGGATTGGCGCAGTCGAAAACCGGCAGATGTTCGGCCCGCAGATGCGGCGCGCCTTCCAGGGTCATCGCCCCGCAGCAATAGGTGTTCGCCGCGTCGATCTCGTGCCGCTCGAAACCCAGCTCCGCCAGCATGTCGAAGCTCATGTCGTTCAGGTCGTCGGCGTCGAAGCCCAGCATGTCAGTGCAGAAGGCCTCGCCCAGTGTCCATTTGTTGAACACGAACTTGATGTCGAACGCGTTGCCCAGGGCGGATTCCAGCTTGGCGATTTCTTCCGGGCCGAAACCCTTGGCCATCAGGCTGTCATGGTTGACGCCCGGCGCGCCGGCCAGGGTGCCGTGGCCGACGGCATAGCGTTCGATCTCACCGATTTCCCGTTCGCTGTAGCCGAGGGTTTTCAGGGCTTCCGGTACGGTGCGGTTGATGATCTTGAAGTAACCGCCGCCGGCCAGCTTCTTGAACTTCACCAGCGCGAAATCCGGCTCAATCCCGGTCGTGTCGCAATCCATCACAAGACCGATCGTGCCGGTTGGGGCGATGACGGTGGCCTGGGCGTTGCGGTAGCCGTGCTGCTCTCCCGCCTTCACGGCGCGGTCCCAGGCATCGGCGGCGGCCTTGGCCAAAACTTCGTCCGGGCAGTTCGGCACGTCCAACGGCACCGGCGTCACGGACAGCCCGTCATACCCGTCGCCCCAGCCATGGGCGGCCACACGGTGGTTGCGCATGACGCGCAGCATGGCATCGCGGTTTTCCTCGAAACCGGGGAAGGGCCCCAGTTCCGACGCCATTTCCGCAGAGGTCTCGTAGGAAACACCCGTCATCAGGGCGGAAATCGCGCCACAGATCGCCCGGCCCTCGTCGCTGTCATAGGACAGGCCGGCGGCCATCAGCAGCCCACCGATATTGGCGAAGCCGAGGCCCAGTGTGCGGTATTTGTAGGATAGTTCCGCGATGGATTTCGACGGGAACTGCGCCATCAGGACCGAAATTTCCAGGGTCACCGTCCACAGGCGGACCGCATGGCTGAAGCCTTCGATATCGAAGCCTCGATCCGGGCGCCGGAACTGCATCAGATTCAAGGAGGCCAGATTGCACGCCGTATCGTCCAGGAACATGTATTCCGAACACGGGTTCGACGCGTTGATCCGGCCCGAATTCGGGCAGGTATGCCAATCGTTGATCGTGGTGTCGTACTGAATGCCGGGATCGGCGCTGGCCCAGGCGGCATGGCCGATCTTTTCCCACAGGTCGGCGGCCTTCAGCGTCTTGGCGACCTTGCCGTCCGTGCGGTTCTTCAGGGCCCAGTCGCCGCCGGTCTCGACCGCGCGCAGAAATTCGTCCGTGACCCGGACGGAGTTATTGGCGTTCTGGCCGGAAACCGTGCTGTAGGCTTCCGAATCCCAGTCCGTATCATAGGTCGGGAACTCGATCTCGGTATAGCCTTGGCGGGCGAACTGGATCACGCGTTGGACATAGTTTTCCGGAATCTGGGCGCGGCGCGCGGCGCGAATCTCGTTCTTCAGCGTCCGGTTCCGTTTCGGATCGAACCGGGCATCGCCGGTCAGCACGGCCCCGTCATCCAGCCGACCTTCATTGCAGGCCTTCATGATCGCGTTCAGATGTTCGGCATGCAGCTTGGAGCCGGCTACCAAGGCGGCGACCTTCTGCTCCTCAATGACCTTCCAGTCGACGAAGCCTTCAATGTCGGGATGGTCGACATCGACCACGACCATCTTGGCCGCCCGGCGCGTCGTGCCACCCGACTTGATCGCGCCCGCTGCCTTGTCGCCGATTTTCAGGAAGCTCATCAGTCCGGAAGACTTGCCGCCTCCGGCCAGCGGCTCGTTGGCACCGCGAATGCGTGAGAAATTGGTGCCGGTACCGCTGCCGTACTTGAACAGGCGCGCTTCACGGACCCACAGGTCCATGATGCCGTTGTCGTTTACCAGATCGTCTTCGACGGACTGGATGAAGCAGGCATGGGGTTGCGGATGCTCATAGGCGGACTTGGATCGGACCAGCTTGCCGGTCTTGTAGTCGACGTAAAGATGGCCCTGGCTCGGACCGTCGATGCCATAGGCCCAGTGCAGGCCCGTGTTGAACCATTGCGGGCTGTTCGGTGCGGCCATCTGGCGGGCCAACATGAAGCGCATTTCGTCGAAATAGGCCTGGGCATCCTCTTCGGCGTCGAAATAGCCGCCCTTCCAGCCCCAATAGGCCCAAGTGCCCGCCAGTCGGTCAAAGACCTGCGTCGATTTCGTCTCGCTGCCAAAGCGGTCCTCTTCCGGCATCTTGTTCAGAGCCGCTTCGTCCGGCACGCGGCGCCACAGGAATTCCGGAACGTCCTTTTCCTTGACCGGTTTGGTCGCGGCGGGGACGCCGGCCTTGCGGAAGTACTTCTGGGCCAGCACGTCGCCAGCGACCTGGCTGTAGTTCGAGGGGATCTCGATGTCCTTCAGCTGAAAGACGACGGTTCCGTCGGGATTCCGAATTTCCGAATCGGTCTTGCGGAACTGGATCGCCGCGTAAGGCGACTCGTTTTTCTTGGTGAACCGTCTCGCGATACGCATGTGTACGCTGACCCCCTTGGCTGCCAGATTGCCGGACGCCGGAACGACCGCTGTTCGGCGGCAGGCCAACTCCCCGCCTGCATTGTGCCGTCCGACGCGCTATATCTTGTGAAACTTTGGTGATGGTACACCATCTGTAGCCAGATACAATATGCTGTGTCCCATGTGCGGAAAAAATTAGACGGCATTCTATATATTGATTTTTTTGCGACTCTCGGGTTTCTGCAGGATTCCGGGGCTGCGGCGTCGAAACACCCTGTGCAGGCTGGACGCAAGGGCTCGGCTTTGCCATAGTCGCGCCAATCAAGAAGGCATTCATATCCGAGGATACGACCGGCCATGGCCAATGCGATTACCCGGCTGACGACCTGGCTGCGCGGAGAGCGCGTCGGCGAGGACGAACACGGCAACGTCTATTACCAGGACCGTAAGGTATCGCCCGGCACGCGCCGCCGCCGCTGGGTGATTTACAAGGACGGTCAGGATGAGGCGTCACGCGTGCCGCCGCAGCATCATGCCTGGCTGCACTATACGATCGATGCCTTCCCGTCGGCACAAAGTCGCCCCAGATTCGACTGGGAGAAGGAGCACGTTCCGAACCTGACCGGGACGGTTGAGGCCTATCGTCCGCCCGGACATACGCTTGCCGGCGGCCGGCGGGCATCGGCGACCGGCGACTACGAGGCCTGGACGCCGGAATGACGGGATATCGGTGCGCCGTGCAGCGCCGACCCCAGGTGACGGAGTAGCCATGGCCCGCCTTTCCAGCGATGCCAAACACTGCATGATCGGCGCAGCGACCTGTGTGGCGCTGGCGGCGTTTTTCGTGCTCGGCTACATGGGGCAGCCGGAAAGCCGCGGGTCGGACGGCTATCGCGTTTTTGCCTATTATGAATCGGCGGCAGGCCTGTCCGTCGGCAGCCGTGTCCTGATGGCCGGCCTGCCGATCGGCAATGTCCAAAGCATGCGTCTGGACACGGACACGAACGAAGTCATCGTGGAGATGACCATCCGCGATGGCTATGAGATTCCGGTCGACAGCGAGGCGTCGATCATCAGCGACGGGCTGGCGGGCGGAAAGTACATCCGCGTCGTTCCTGGCGGCGACTACGAGATGCTGCCGCCTGATGGTGCGTTCGACTACACGCGCAACTCGATTTCGTTCTTCGATCTTTTCGAAAAGATCATCCTGATGGCGGAGGCGCGCCGCGACTCTCAGGAAGCACCGGCGGAGTAGGGACATGCAGCGCAGCGTAATCGAAACCATCATGGGCGCCGTCGTTCTGATCGTCGCGGGATTGTTCCTGTATCTGGCCTATCAGGCGACGGACCTCGCCGCGGACCACAGCGGCTTCAAACTGACGGGCCGGTTCGGCACCATCGACGGTCTGACGCTGGGGGCCGATGTCCGCATTGGCGGGGTTAAGGTCGGCACCGTCACCGACGCGTCAATCGACCCGGAACTTTATCAGGCGGTCGTCGAGATGACGATCCAGGAAGGCATTCAGGTGCCGGCGGATTCGACTGCGGCGATCACGGGCGACGGTCTGCTGGGCGGCATGTATGTCAAACTGGCGCCGGGTACCGACAGTGAGATTCTCGCGGATGGAGACGAAATCGTCGACACGAAAGATGTCGTCGCCCTGGAGGACCTTCTGGGCCGCGCGATTTTCCTGATCACCGAAGAATAGGCCATTCGGCCCGATGAAAGGAAGCGCCGGATGACGGTTGCCGATCAGCACTGGGACCCGGAAAGGTATCGCCGGAACGCGGGATTCGTCGCCGAACTCGGGATGCCGGTCGTGGATTTGCTGGCCCCAAAAGCCGGTGAAAGAATTCTTGATCTTGGTTGCGGGGAAGGGGCCCTGACCCGAAAACTCGCGGCGCTGGGCTGCGACGTTGTCGGGGTCGACGCCAGCGCCGATCAGATTCGAAAGGCCAGGGACGAAGGGCTGGACGCCCATGTGGCAGATGGTCAGAACCTGACCTTCGACGCCCAGTTCGACGCGGTGTTCACCAATGCGGCATTGCATTGGATGAAGGATGCCGCGGCCGTAGTCTCCGGGGTGCGAAGGGCGCTGAAGCCCGGCGGGCGCTTTGTCGGCGAGTTCGGCGGCGTGGGCAATGTCCAGACGCTGCGCACCGCCCTTCGGGTCGCGGTCGCCGCCCGTGGGATTGATCCGGACGACGCCGATCCCTGGTACTTTCCGACTCCTGATGCCTATCGTGACGTCCTGGAGGCGGAAGGCTTCGTTGTGAAATCCATCGAATTGATCAATCGGCCGACACCGCTGCCGGGCGATGTCGACGGATGGCTGGCGTCTTTCGGGGAGAGCTTCCTCAATCGGATCGACGAGACGGAACGCGTGGCTGCCATCGACCAGATCCGCGACGCCCTGCGGCCCGTATTGACGGATCCGGACGGTACCTGGGTGGCGGATTATGTGCGTCTGCGCTTTTCGGCGGAGCTGGCTGAATGATCGGGGTGTCTGGACCAATCCGGAAGGGCGCCCTCTGCGGCGTCGCATTTCTGTTCGGCGCAATCGCGCCGGCTTCAGCCGAGCCGAAATCCATCGCCGTGCTGCAGGGGCTCGACAAGGTCACCGCGCGGGTCTCCACATTCGAGGTTCAGATCGATCAGCCGATCGATTTCGGAGCGCTGCGCATCCGGGTTCGTCATTGCGACCGGACTCCACCGGAAGAGCGACCGGAAGCGGCGGCCTTCATCGAGATCGACGAACTGCGCCCGGGGCAGGAACAGAATGTCCTGTTCACCGGATGGATGTTCGCGTCCAGTCCGGGGCTCAACGCCGTGGAGCACGCCGTCTATGACGTCTGGCTGCTGGACTGCAAGGACCCGGCGCCGG
Organism: Alphaproteobacteria bacterium; assembly: GCA_033344895.1. Taxonomy (NCBI): domain Bacteria; kingdom Pseudomonadati; phylum Pseudomonadota; class Alphaproteobacteria; species Alphaproteobacteria bacterium. The sequence goes on along the minus strand of JAWPMN010000001.1, from coordinate 159,673 downwards.
CTGCGAATTCAGCCGTGGAATCGAACGTCCAGGACTGAGCGCGGGCCCGGCTGGGCGCCTATGGCTGTACGTCCAGGACCCTGCGCGACAGTTCGGACAGCGTCCCTTCCTTCAGACTGTAAACGCTGGGCGTTTCCGGTCCGGTCCGGTCGTAATGGAATGACTGGCCGACGACAACATGGCCCACGCGGGCCGGTTCGGCGTTACGGGCGAGCGGGATCATGACGCGGATCGTGTCGAGCCAACGCCCGCGATCCCATTGGAAGCGGCTGTGCGAGGCGACCGGAGCGCGGCTTTCGATACAGGCGTCGAACTGGTCGCGGATGAAATCGTGATACTGTCCCTGCATGATCTCGCGGAGCGTCTTGCCGGTGAAGTCGCTGCCCCACGCTTCCGCCATTTCAGTTCCGACGACTCGGAATCGGAGGTCGCTGCCTTCCACATCCGCAAGGACCAGAAAGGACAGCAGATCCGGAATGGCGACGGGATCGAAGTGCCGCCTTGCCGGAAGGCCCCCTTCCGGCGGTAACAGGGATCTCCAATAGGACAGGAGCCGCTCGTGGCGGGGGGTAAGGACATCGGACGGCATACGGTGCTTTCGCTGATCAAACTTCAGGCATAGACGAATCGTCCCTGCTTCGAAAGCACCGGCTTGTGACGGGGGCGTCGCCGTCGGTGTCAGAAAATGCCGGCGTCCAGGCCCGCGGCCGCCAGCATGCCCAACTCGCTGCAGTCATCGACGAAGCTGTCCTGCCAATCGCCGCGGCAGATCAGCGGGTCGCGCATTGCTTTCCACCGCAGGCCCGTGGCGATGCTCTCGACCGCGCGGCGGGTGCCGGTCCCGTCCATGCCGGCCCGGATATACAGGGCATAGGGCAGCCCCTGTTTCTCCTCAAGGACCGCGTAGTAGGTTCGGTCGAAGAAGTCCTTCAGCGCCCCGGACATGTATCCCAGGTTTTCCGTCGTCCCGAGCAGGATGCCGTCCGACTGAAGGACATCCTCCGGCCCTGCCTCCAGGGCGGGTTTCGACAAAATCTCGACCGTATCCCCGCCGCCTTCCCGGGCGCCATCGATTGCGGCGTCGCGCAGCCTGCGCGTGTTCGGGGACGGGGCGTGGGTGACGATCAGCAGGCGCTTCATGGCCAAGGGCGCTCCTTCTTCATCCTTCAGTAGACTGGAATTTCAGAAGGCACCGATCAAGGGGCGCCGGGCCGGCCAGCCTAGCGCAGGTAAAACTGCACCCGTCGGTTCGCATCCGATTCCGGGTTCCAAGGCTCGATCGGTTTTGCCTCGCCCCGGCCGATCACGTGCAGCGTCAGCGGGTCGATGCCATAGCGGTCCGTCAGATAGTTCCTGACCGATAGTGCGCGTCGTTTGGATAGATTGAGGTTATAGGTTTCGCTGCCCACGGCGTCGGTATGTCCCTCGATCACCAGGATGCGATCGCGCATTTCCGGAAAGGCCAGCATGCGGGCGATTTCCGACAGGAAGGGGGCATCGCGTTCCGATATCCGGTCGGAGTCGAAGTCGAACTGGATGCGGTAGCCAACAGTCCCGCCACTTTGCGTGGGGACCGTTTCGGAACTGGCCCCCGGGAGGCCCCGCGTCGCCCCGATGGACACGGGCGATGGGCCGGCCATGGCTTCCAGCAGGTCTTCCGCCGTCGCCTCCCCGGGTTCGAAGAAGCGAACCTCCTCGGCGGTGGCAGGCCCCTGATGGACTGCAAAAAATACCAACAAACTCAGCAAAAGGCGCATTGTTTCATTCCCTCACTCGCCCGCCATCATAAACGGTTATGGAGCGGTGAGGCACGGAAAACAGTGTCACCCGACATCCGGCGACGGATGGTCGAGCCGCATCTGCCCGCCGGGCCCGGCCTCAAATGTCGAGGATCAGTTTTGATCCCTTCGCGCGGGAGACACAGACACACATCAGTTCGTTGTCGGCCTGTTCATCGGGCGTCAGAACGCTATCCCTATGATCGATTTCGCCGTCGAGGACATCAATGATGCAGGCGCCGCAGACCCCCTCGGTGCAGCTGTAGTCGACGCTGACCCGGTTCTCCAACAGCACATCCAGAATGGATTTGTCCGCCGGGACGGAGAGTGTCTTGCCGCTCTGGGCCAGTTCCACCTCAAAGGAGTCCGATGGACCTTCAAGGGCGCTGGGATTGGCGGAAAACCGTTCGAAGTGCACCTGCTCGTCCGGCAGATGGGCACGGCCGGTGTCCAGTACGGCGGCCAATAGCGGCTCCGGCCCGCAGACATAGACATGGCTGTCTTTTGGCACGGACCCGAACAAGCCATTCAGATCGATCAGCCCGTGTGTGTCGTCATAGCGGCACTCCAGGGCATTGCCGAGGCCGAGCGCCTCGAAGGCAGGCTGAAAGGCCGCATGGCTGCGGCTGCGTGTCAGGTAGTGAACCTGCTGAGATTTGCCCAAGGCCGCGAGCCGAGCGGCCATGGCGTAGATCGGAGTCGCGCCGATGCCACCGGCGATCAGGATCGAATGGGGCCCGTCCTCTTCCAGAGTGAAATTGTTGCGCGGACCGACCAGTTGAAGTTCCGTGCCCGGTGTCAAATCGTGCATCGCGCGCGAGCCGCCGCGGCCGGTGTCCTCGCGCTTGACCGCAACGCTGCCCCAGCGCCCCTCCGGGTCCCATTGCCACAGCGAATACTGCCGCTGAAGTCCGCCGGGCAGATGCACGTCGACATGGGCTCCGGCCCGGGCCGTCGCAAAGGGCGTGGCGTCGCGCGCCTCGAAGGTGAAGCTGCGGATTTCGTTGGAAAGATCCGTGGTTTCTTTCAGGATTGCGGAGAAGGGAGAGGGGATCATCGCGCACTCCGTGAATGGGCGGGGCGGGCGTTTCGGATAGGCCGGGTAACAGACCCGGCGGCGGAAGCCGGACGGTGCCGCAAAATGCGCCGCGCCGCAAGCACCGGAAACGTCCGCTCGTGTTCCGTTTGCGACGAAGTTCGCTTGCGTCAAACTCACCTGTATGGGCTAACTGCCGGACGACAAGCCTGCTGTCGGGGAAACGATCCATGCGCCGACCTTACGATTTGCCGCCCTTGACGACCCTGGCCGCCTTCGAGGCCGCGGCCCGCCACGGCAGCATGAAGGACGCCGCGGCGGAGTTGAACGTCACGCCCGGGGCGGTCAGCCGACAGGTCAAGGCGCTGGAGGAGGAGTTGCGCCGTCCGCTTTTTGTGCGTGTGCATCGCGGCATCGAACTGACAATGGACGGGGCGGAACTGTCCGAAGCGCTGGCACGCGGCTTTACCCATGTCGCAGATGTCTGCCGCCGCATTCGGGACGCCACGGACGGGCCCAGCCTCACGGTGGGCGCCACCACGGCCTTCGCCGGTTTCTGGCTCATCCCACGGATCGGCGCCTTCTGGCAGGATCATCCGGAGATCACCGTCAATCATGCGGTTTCCGATGATCCGATCGAGTTGCGTCGGGGGCCGGTCGACTTTGCATTGCGCTACGGTTTCGGGGACTGGCCCGATACGGAACAGGTGGAACTCTTCGGCGACCGGCTGTACCCGGTCTGTGCACCGCAGTTCAAGGCGTCCCGGCGCGGTGTGCGGCCCGGGGACCTGCCGCATCTGCCGTTGCTGCGGCTCAAGGGGGTCGACCCGGCCTGGATCGACTGGGATACCTTCCTTGCCTGGGCGGGGCTGGGGCCCATCGAGGCCCCGTCCTCCGGGCGCAGCCTGAACAACTATACGGTCGCCATTCAGGCGGCGCGGGACGGGCAGGGGGTCGCGCTGGGCTGGGAACGCTTGGTCGGTCCCATGATCGAATCCGGGGATCTGGTTCGCCTGACCGATCTGGCCATGCCGGCACCCGGATCTCACTATCTGGTCTGGTCCGCGGATCGCGGCATGACGCCCGCCATGGCGGCCTTTCGCGACTGGTTGATGACACAATGACCATCTCGGTTGACTTGAGGTCAACCGAGATTGCGGTTTTTCGCTATTGAGCGGGAGTCTGGTTCGGCAGTACCGGTCGATCAGCAGTCGCCAACTTGCGGAGGTCCGAAATGCCGTTGGATACCGTCGAACTCGACAATGTGTTGAAGCCGATCGGCCAGGCCACGGGCCTGCCCAATGCCGCCTATATCGATTCCGGCACGTTTGAGCGCGAGAAGCGAAAGGTCTTTTTCGAGACCTGGGCCGGTATCGGCTTCGGCAAGGATGTCCCGCGCAGCGGCGACGCCGTCCCGGTCGACTTCCTGGGCATGCCGCTGCTGATGCTGCGCGATCGATCCGGTGCGGTCCGGGTGTTCCAGAATATCTGTCGTCATCGCGGCATGATCCTGGTGCAGGAGCCGACCACCATCCGCGGCGTGATTCGCTGCCCATATCACTCCTGGTGCTACGGGTTGGACGGCAGCCTGCGCACCACGCCGGATGTCGGCGGGCCGGGCATCAACGAGCACCCGGATTTCGACAAGTCGGCACTCGGCCTTGTCGAGGTGCGGGCTGCCCTGTTCCATGACGTGGTCTTCGTCAACATCTCCGGCGATGCTCCGGAATTCGACGATTACGCCGCCGAACTGAAGTCCCGCTGGGCCGAGTTCGACCGGCCGATTTTTCACGGCGGCCCGGAAAGCTCTTTCCAGCTGGAAGTGAAGTCGAACTGGAAACTGGCGGTCGAGAACTATTGCGAGAGCTATCACCTGCCGATGGTTCATCCGGGACTGAACAGCTACTCCCGGCTGGAGGACCATTATCACATCGAACAGGACGGCAAGTTCTCCGGCCAGGGTACGATGGTCTACAACCCGCAGCTTGACGGATCCGGCCGGGCCTTCGTGAATTTCGATGGCCTTTCCGAAAAATGGGACACCGCGGCGGAATATATCTCGCTCTATCCCAATGTCCTGTTCGGCGTTCACCGAGACCATGTCTATGCCATCCTGCTGGAGCCGCATGGGGTCGACCGGACCGTGGAACGGGTCGAGATCTACTATGCCGACGAGGCGATGCTGGACGGCAACTATGCCGATCTGCGCGACCGCAATGCCCGCCAGTGGAAGGGCATCTTCGTGGAGGACGTCTTCGTCGTAGAGGGCATGCAGCAGGGCCGTCATGCCCCCGGTTTCGACGGCGGCCATTTTGCCCCGGCCATGGATGGGCCGACCCATATGTTCCACCGCTGGGTGGTCGGCCGGATGCAGAGCTGACAGCGGCCATGCGGTGCCGTGGCATCGGCGTGCAAAGGGTGGCGCAAGGCGCATTGACAAGCGCCCCCCGAAGCCGCTATTGCACCGCCTCCGACAGGCCGCAGCGGTCCCGTCATGCGGAGGGATGGCAGAGCGGTAATGCAGCGGATTGCTAATCCGTCACGGGGTTAAACTCGTGCGGGGGTTCGAGTCCCCCTCCCTCCGCCACTTCTCAACATCTGAAATCGTTGGTGTCATGGTGCCCGGCCTATCGCGAGACCCGGCGACGCCGTTTGGTCCTGCGTGAGGCCTGTCGTCCGGACGCAGGTCTGCCGTGCGATTTCAGCGTCTTCGTTTGATTCCTCACGGTGACAAATGGTTCTGGCCCGACTAGCCTGGCCCGATGCCGAGCGGTGCCTGGACGGATGAAGAGAACGACCTGATCGTCGCTGACTATTTTGCGATGTTGAAGGCCGATTACGCGGGGCGCCCCTACAGCAAGGCGGCGCATCGGCGCGCCCTCATACCTCTGCTGGCCGGACGCTCCGAAGGGTCGGTGGAGTTCAAACACCAGAACATCAGTGCCGTTCTGCAGGGGATGGGCGAAGCCTGGATTCCCGGATACAGGCCCGCCTTCAACTATCAGGCGTCCCTGGAAGACGCGGTGGGCCGATGGCTGGCCGCCGAGCCGGGCTGGCTTCATCGAACACCTGTGGGCGGACCTTCCGCCAGCCTTCCAGAATTTGGCAGTCACGAATTTGGCCTTCAGGAACCTACCCAGATCTGGATCGGAGCGCCCCCGACACTATCGAACCAACCGCCACCGCCGGAACTGGAGCAGACCCGTAGGGTCGCAATGAAGTTCGACGTTGCCGGCCGTGATGAACGAAACAGGGAACTGGGACGTGCCGGCGAAGCATGCGTGTTGGCGCGCGAACGGGCTCTGTTGGCAGCCGGTGGCCGGCAGGATCTGGCCCGGCAGGTGCGCTGGGTATCGCAGGAGGATGGCGATGGGGCCGGTTATGACATTGCCAGCTTTTCGGCGGACGGTCGGGCGCGCCTGATCGAGGTGAAGACGACGAACGGATGGGAAAGGACACCCTTCCATATCACGCGCAACGAACTTGCCGTGGCGGAGGAAAGACGATCGGAATGGTGCCTTTTCCGGCTTTGGAATTTTTCGCGTGAGCCGAAGGCCTTCGAACTCTATCCGCCGCTCGATGCCCATGTTTCGCTGACGGCGACGGATTTCCTGGCCAGCTTTCACTGAACCAGCAATGGCCGTGGCCGGCCTTTCGCGTGCCCGCCGGGGCGCCCGGGTCCCAGCCGAATCCGGTTCATCTTGCCGTGCCGATCGCAGGCGGCAGAGAAAGTATAATTTTGTTTCAATTGATGCATGCCCATTGACCCATTTCGAAAATCCGGCAAACTATATGCAAATGGGTATAGTTTACTCGCATACGAACAAGCCGGTCAGCGGCGCAGAAAAATCAACCAGAGTCTTTCCGAGGGAGGAGACACCATGAAAAGCAGTTTTGTAAGCGCCGTACTGGCGACCGCGCTGGTTACGGGCGGTCTGACCGCCGGGACCGCCGCCGCGGATGAAGTCACGCTTCGCGGCACGACCGCCTTCGCACAGGGCACTACCTTCTCGCGCCCCTACGAGGCATTCGTCGAATGGATCAACGAGAACGGCAAGGGCGTGCTGCAGATCCAGACCGTCGGCGGACCGGAAGCCATGCCGCCGTTCGAGGTCGGCAATGCCGTGTCCTCCGGCGTCGTGGATATCGCCAATGTCACCGCGGCCTTCTACACGAACATCCTGCCGATGGGCGATGCGCTGAAACTGGCGGAGAACACGATTCAGGACCAGCGCGCGAACGGATGCTATGACAAGATCGACGCGATGCATCAGGAGCAGATGAACGTCAAGTATCTGGGACGCACCGGCGATCACATCAATTTTCATCTGTACCTGACGAAGCCGATCGAGGGCGCCGACCTGTCGGGGCTGACGATTCGGACGACGCCGGTCTATCAGGCGATGTTCCAGTCCCTCGGCGCGACCCTCATCCGCACGCCTCCGGGCGATGTCTATACGGCGCTGGAGCGCGGCACGATCGACGGCTATGGCTGGCCGATTCAGGGCGTTCTGGACCTCGGCTGGGACGAACAGACCAAGTATCGCGTCGACCCGGGATTCTATCAGGTCGATGTCGACATTCTGGTCAATCTGGATCGTTGGAAGGACCTGAACGACGAGCAGCGGGCGCTGTTGGAAAAAGGCATCGCGTGGCTGGAAGAGCGCAATGCCGAAAACCTGAACATCAATGAAGCGGAAGCCGCCAAGCAGGCCGACGCGGGGATTGAAGTCATCGAACTGGCGGACGACGCCAAGGCAAAATGGCTTGAGACGGCCCGGACCGCCGGTTGGGATACGGTTGCCGCCATCGATGCGGACGCCGCGGCAGCACTGCAGTCCTGCATGCGCTGACCGACGTCATGCGCATTCTGGTAGAGGTTCACCAGCGGATCGTGACCGCGTTCGCCATTCTGGCGGGCGCGGTCGTGACCGCCATGACCCTGGCTCTGATCGTCAATGTGGCGTTTCGGGCCGCGGGGGAGGGCGGTCTGTTCGGCATGGTCGACGCGATCGAGCTCGGCCTGATGGCGGCCACCTTCCTGGCGGCGCCCTGGGTTCTGCGCCGAAACGGGCATGTCGCGGTGGACATCTTTCTGATCACCCTGCCTGAGCCTGCCCGGCGCAGGCTGACCCTGGTGATGATGGTTTTCGGCGCCCTGATGTCCGCGGTTCTGTCTTGGTCGTCGATCACGGCGCTGATCACCGCCGTCGATCGCGGATCGATGGTTCGCGGCATCCTGGTTTTCCCGGAATGGATCCCGCTGATGGCGCCATCGATTGCCGGTGTGCTTCTGGCGGTGGAATTCATCCTCAAGGCCGCCGCGCGGCCCGATGTCGAACGCATGCAGACAGGATTGTAGTTCTATGGATTGGATCATGATCCTGGTGGCGATGCTGGGCGCGCTGGTTGTGCTGCTGGCGCTGGGCCTGCCCGTCGCCTTCGCCTTCATTGCGGTCAATGTCGTTGGCGCCTTCTTCATCCTGGGTGGCGAGAACGGTCTTGTGCAGATGGCGCGCAATGCGACGCGATCAGTCTCGAATTTCCAACTGGCCCCGATTCCGTTGTTCATTCTGATGGGCGAAATCCTGTTTCAGTCCAGGGTGGCGCATCGGGCGATAGACGCAATCGAACGGATCGTGACCCGGGTGCCGGGGCGCCTGTCCGTCGTCACGGTTTTCGGCGGCACGATCTTCTCCGCACTTTCCGGATCGACCATCGCGAACACGGCGATGCTGGGGTCGACCCTCATGCCCAGCATGTTGAAGAAGGGTTATCATCCCACGCTCGCCATGGGCCCGATCATGGCGTCGGGCGCGATCGCGATGTTGATCCCGCCGTCGGCTCTGGCGGTTCTGCTGGGCAGTCTGGCCGGGATATCGATCTCGAAACTGCTGGTTGCGGGCATCCTGCCTGCGATCCTGCTGTCGACCCTGTTCGTGATCCTGATCGTGTCGGTGTCGGTGGCGAAGCCGGAACTGGCACCGGCCGACGATCAGCCGGACATGACACTGTGGGAGCGCTGGCGCCCCTTCTGCATTTATGTCCTGCCGCTGTCCGGCATCTTCATGGTGGTGATTGGAAGCCTGCTGATCGGCATCGCCTCGCCGACCGACGCGGCGGCCTTGGGCTGCCTGGCCGCGGTGGTGGCCAGCGCTGCCTACCGTTCCCTGTCGCTCGACAATCTGATTGCGGCAGTACGCGAGACCGTGCTGCTGACGGTGATGATCATGTTCATCATCGCGGCCAGTCAGACCTTCAGCCAGATCCTGTCCTTCAGCGGTGCGACGTCGGGGTTGATCGGGTTGATCAACGGTTGGGAGTTGACCTCCCTCCAGGTGCTGGTCGGCATGATCCTCATCCTGTTGTTCCTGGGCTGCTTCATCGACCAGGTCAGCATGCTGATGGTGACCATTCCGATCTTCATCCCGCTGGCGAAGGCGGTCGGGATCGACGAACTGGTGCTGGGTGTCGTCTATCTGCTGACCATGGAAATCGCGCTGCTGACGCCGCCCTTCGGCCTGCTGCTGTTCGTCATGCGCGGCGTGGTGCCGGATTCGATCCGGATGAAGCAGATCTATGCGGCCGTCGCACCCTTCCTGACGATCAAGCTGCTGGTGCTGGCGCTTGTCGTCGCGGTACCGGCGCTGGGCACCTGGCTGCCCGCCCTGATCACGCGCTAGAGGAGGCATCCGATGGCCGAAAGATCCTTCGTCAAAGAAGTTCAGCAATTGCGCATCGGCGCCGGCGAGGAGTTCCGCGGCGAGGGCATTCTGGCGATCACCAAGGCGCTGCTGGAAGCCGGGGTCGGCTATGTCGGCGGCTATCAGGGGGCCCCGATCTCCCATCTGATGGATGTGCTGGCGGATGCGCAGGACATTCTGGCGGAACTGGGCGTGCGGTACGAAGCCAATGCGTCGGAAGCCGCAGCGGCGGCAATGCTGGCGGCATCCGTCCATTATCCGATCCGCGGCGCGGTCGCATTCAAGTCGACGGTTGGCACCAATGTGGCTTCCGACGCGCTGGCCAACCTGGCATCGGGCGGGGTGACCGGCGGGGCGCTGGTCATCGTCGGGGAGGATTACGGCGAAGGCTCCTCCATCATGCAGGAGCGTAGCCACGCCTTCGCGATGAAGTCGCAGATCTGGCTGCTGGATCCGCGCCCGAACCTGCCGTCCATGGTGCAGGCAGTGCATGACGGCTTCGAACTGTCGGAGGCGTCGAACACGCCGGTCATGCTGGAGGTCCGCATCCGGGCCTGTCATGTCCATGGCCGGTTCACCGCCAAGGACAATGTCCCGCCGCCCCTGTCCGTGCGCGACGCGTTGAAGAATCCGCAGCGCAAGACCGATCGTATCGTCCTGCCGCCGGCCGCCTTCAAGCATGAGCAGGAGAAGGTGACCGAGCGCTGGCCCGCAGCGGTGAAATTCATCCGTGAGCGCGGGCTGAACGAATTTTTCGGTCCAAAGACATCGAAGACCGGGATCGTTCTGCAGGGCGGCATGTACAACACGGTCATCCGGGCCCTGCAGCGTCTGGGCCTTGCCAATGTGCACGGCGACACGGCGATCCCGCTCTATGTCCTGAACGTTACCTATCCCCTCGTCGACGAGGAGTTTCTGGATTTCTGCCGCGACAAGGACGCCGTTCTGGTCGTGGAGGAAGGACAACCCGCCTATATCGAACAGGCCTTCGGATCGATGCTTTATAAGTCCGGGGCGACAACGAAACTGATCGGCAAGGAAGTGCTGCCCCCTGCCGGGGAGTATACCGGCGCGGCCATGCTGGACGGCATCTCGTCCTTCCTGAAGGATTTCGATCCATCGCTCTTGCAGGCGAAGGATCGGGCACCGAACAAGCCGACACCCGATTCCTACGGCGAAGACCTGACCAGGACCGTGCCGATGCGGCCACCCGGATTCTGCACCGGCTGTCCGGAACGACCGATATTCGCGGCGATGAAACTGGTGGAACAGGAAATGGGGCCGCATCAGATTGCTGCGGATATCGGCTGTCACCTGTTCTCAATCATGCCCCCCTTCGAAATCGGCGGGACGACGATGGGATTCGGACTGGGGCCGGCCTCCAACGCGGCCTTCGACGGCGGCGGGGAGCGGCGCCCGATCTCCATCCTGGGGGACGGCGGTTTCTGGCATAACGGCCTGACGTCCAGCATCGGAAATGCCGTCTACAACAAATCCGACGGCGTCGTGATGATCGTCGACAACTACTATTCTGCGGCAACCGGCGGTCAGGACATCCTGTCATCCCGGGCGGAGAACAAATCCAAGTCGACGCAGCATTCCATCGAAAGTGCCGTTCACGGCGTGGGCGTGAAATGGGTACGCCAGATCGACCGGACATACGACGTGACCAGGGTGCGGGACACGCTGAAGGATGCCCTGACGACCGATGCGGAAGGTCCCAAGGTCATCATCGCATCGTCGGAATGCATGCTGAACCGTCAGCGCCGGGAACGCCCGGCACGCGCCAAGACTATGCGGGACGGTGGTCGGGTGGAGGTGCCGAAATTCGGCGTCGACGAGGATGTCTGCACCGGCGACCACGCCTGCATGCGCCTGTCCGGCTGCCCGTCTTTGACCATGAAACAGTTGGACGATCCGTTGCGCGACGATCCGGTCGCGGCAATCGATGAGTCCTGTGTCGGTTGCGGCAATTGCGGTGAGGTCGCGGATGCGGCCGTTCTGTGTCCGTCATTCTATCGTGCCGATACGATCCACAATCCGGGCCGGTTCGAATCCTGGCTGGCGCGTCAGTCGGCCCGGCTCATCGCCTGGCTGCAGATGCGCCGCGAGTCGAAGCGCCTGAGTTTCGGAGAGGCGGCATGATCGACGCGGCGATACGGGATTTCACGGCGGCGGCCGGTCAGGATCAGACCGAAGGGATCATCAAGGTGGCTGTCCTGGCGGTTGGTGGGCAGGGCGGTGGTGTCCTGACCGACTGGATCGTCGATGTGGCCGAACGCAACGGCTATCACGCGCAATCGACCTCTGTCCCCGGTGTCGCCCAGCGCACCGGCGCGACGATCTATTATGTCGAGATGATGCCGGCTTCCGAAAGGGAACCGATATTCGCCCTGATGCCGGCACCGGGGGATGTCGATGTCCTGGTGGCCGCTGAAATCATGGAGGCAGGGCGCGCCATCACCCGCGGTCTCGTCACACCGGACCGGACCACACTGATCGCGTCTCAGCATCGCATGTTCGCGGTCTCCGAAAAGATCGTCCCGGGGGACGGTCGCGCCGATGTGGATGTCGTGCTCCGTTCTGCCCGAGAGGCAGCGAAGGAGTTCATCTGTTTTCCGATGGACCGGATCGCCGTCGAGACCCGCAGCCATATCTCCGCCTGCCTGCTGGGCGGGTTGGCCGGGTCGGGCGCCTTGCCGTTTTCCAAGGAAAGCTATGAGGAGACCATCCGGGCGGCGGGGCGCGGCGTCGAGGCGAGCCTGGTTGCCTTCGATCGATCCTTCGCGGTGGCCCAGGGAACGGCGGAACCGGATGCCGGGGGCGATCAGAAACCCGCTCCCGTGGAACCCATGCCAAGTGGCCCGAAGCGACTGATCGAACACTGGAAGGCGCTGACCGATCGAATCGACGGATTTCCGGAACCGGTACGGGAGATGTCACGGCTCGGGTTGCGGAAGGTCGTGGAGTTTCAGGACACCGATTACGGTGAGGCCTATCTGGACGAAATCGAACGCGCGTTGACTGCGGATCGACAGAATGGCGGCGCGGCCAGGGGGTTCGCCTATTCTGTTGCGTTGGCGAAGCATCTTGCCAATGCCATGGCCTATGACGATGTCATTCGCGTCGCCGATCTGAAGGTGCGGGCCGCCCGGTTCCGTCGGGTTCATGACCATGCCGGGGCGGGGTCGGATACCCTTGTTCACATCACGGAGTTCATGCATCCCGGCGCGGCGGAGGTCTGCGGCCTGATGCCCCGCAGGATCGGGGCCTTTGTTGAATCGCGCCCGGCGCTTTATGGCCTGGTCGACAGGCTGGTCAACAAGGGGCGCCGGATCCGGACGGATTCGTTGCTTCCGTTTCTGGGCCTCTATTGTGTCGGCGGATTGCGTCGCTGGCGGCGCGGGACCCTGCGTTACCACCGAGAGGCCGCACATTGGCAAGCCTGGTTGGAACGGGCGCAGGGGACCTTGCGCTTCGATTATCACCTGGCTGTGGAAGTCCTGAAATGCCGCCGCCTGATCAAGGGCTATAGCGACACCCATGCGCGCGGCCTGTCGAAATTCGATCGCGTTCTGGATGGTGCGGCCCTGGTCGCTGGTCGACCGGATGCCGCCGACTGGGTTCGACGCCTTCGCGAGGCGGCGCTGGCGGATGAAAAGGGGGAGGCGCTGGAAGGGGCCATTGCGACCATTCGCAGCTTCATCGACGATCCGACCCCCGGCGCTTCCAATTGATCGGGGTCCGGGACTCCTGTAAGCGAATACGGGTTTTTGAATGAATACGGTTTGAAAGGATTGCGCGGCCCCATGTCGGATATGGCGGAACGTAGGGATGTAGCAGCGAAAAACGGGGCGCCCCGGTCGGGAATTGTGCTGGAAAGCATTCTGCCCTACCTGATGAACTGCCTGACCTTCCGCATGAACCAGTTGCTGAATCAGGACCTGCGGAAACTGGGGCTGACGATCTCCAACTGGCGTCTGCTCGCGGTTCTGGACTACAACGAAACCGCCTCGATCAATGAACTGGTTTCCTATGCGATGATCGAACAGTCGACGGTCAGCCGGTTGATCACCCGCATGGAGGAGGACGGCCTCGTGCGGCGCGACCGTATCGACCAGGACGGGCGAGTACGGTCGATTTCCATGACGGCGAAGGGCCGGGAAATCTATGAGAAGGTCCAGTCGATCACGCTCGCCCATGCAGAACGGGCATTGGTCAATCTCTCCGACGATGAAAAGGCGGTCCTCGAACGCTTGATCTCCGTCATGCGCGCCAATCTGGACACCTATCCGCTCAAATCCTGACCTGTGCGACCAAGGCCGTTGACTTGCAGAAACGGTGACGGTAGCGTTTCAGACGGCCTGCGATGCGGGCTTGCGGCATTGGCGCCGCTGAAAATACCAGGGCGAAGGGGCCTCCGGATGTCTCCGCAATGAGCGGAGCCGTGTGGAGGCCCCTTCGCCTTTTTCGTTATCTGCCCCGGCCCGCCCGGGGACAGTCACGTAAATGCCGCAGGGATGTTCGGCTTCCGCATCCACGAGGGCCTGCCGGGGAGGGAGCCAGGGACGCTTGATCGCATGGATCGACGTCCCGCAGTTCGAACGGGTGTAATGACCGCAAAAATACAAGGCGGCAATTCTCGTTCGATCGTGTTGACTGTAACAGGCAGTCCGACGACGGGAGACGACGGGAATGGATACCACGAAGACGACCGAACCTTGGCGTGTCGGCGTACTGTTCTCTCAAAGCGGTTTCATGGCGGTCATTGAGGAAACGCAGTTGCGCGGCACCTTGACCGCGATTGAGGAAATCAATGCCGCTGGAGGCATCAATGGGCGCGAACTGGAACCGGTGATCTATGACCCGGGATCGGAGGCGCGCGCCTTCGGACGTCTGGCGAAACGGCTCATGGTAGAGGACGGGGTCAATACGATCTTCGGCTGCTACACCTCCAGCAGCCGCAAGGCGGTGCTGCCGGTGGTGGAACGGCTGAACGGGTTGCTTTGGTATCCGACCCTTTATGAAGGGTTCGAATACTCTCCAAACGTGATCTATACCGGGGCCGCGCCGAACCAGAACAGCGTCGAACTGTGCCGCGTCCTGATGGAGATGTATGGCAAGCGTTTCTTCTTCGTCGGTGCTGACTACATCTATCCACGTGAATCCAACCGGATCATGCGCGAGCTGGTGAAAAACAGCGGCGGCGAGGTGGTCGGTGAGCGGTATGTCCGGCTAGGCGCAGACCGCAAGGAATTCACGGAAATCATGCGCGAGATGAAGAATGCCCAGCCGGACGTCATCTTTTCGACGGTCGTCGGGGACGCCACGGTCCATCTCTACCAGACCTACAATGATTTCGGCTTCAACCCGAAGGTCACCCCGATCGCAAGCCTGACCACCACAGAAGCCGAGATCAAGGCCATGGGCTATGACGTCGGTGAGGGGCACATCACGGCTGCGCCCTACTTCCAGGAAATCGGAAACGAGCGAAACTCGTCCTTCGTCCAACTCTACAAGAAGCGATACGGGGAGGATGAGCCGACGAATATGTGCCTGGAAGCGTCCTATTTTCAGGTGCATGTCTTCGCCAAGGCACTGGAAGAGACGAATTCGATCGACACCGAAATCCTCCGCGCCTCCGTCATCGGATCCGAGTTCGAGGCGCCTCAGGGTGAGATTTCCATCAACCCGGTCTGCGGCCATACCGACCTATGGACCCGGATCGGACGTGCCAATGAAAACGGACAGTTCGATCTGGTCTTCGAATCGAAGGACCGGGTGAAGGCCGATCCATACCTCATCGGCTACAGCCGCAATCTGGCATTCGGTTAGGCTGCGGAGGGGGCGAGCATGAGCGGCATGATCAACCGTCAGGAAGGACAGAACCGGTCGCGCGGGCCCGCGGGCGGACGCGGGCAGCCCGTCCAGCACGGCAAGGATCGCAGCCCGACATTCCGATTTGCGAACATGGATGTCGCTGTGATCGCGGAACGAAGCGACGACGGGGAACGCCTGATCCGGGAATTGCAGCGTGCGCGGGTCCGGGTCCAGCATATCTGGCCGGTGCCACCGCAACTGCCCGTCGATTTCGATGTCATCTACTGCGAACTGACGGAGGATCTGCCCAGCCGGTTGCCCTGGGTGCCGGGGGAGCCGGAAGCAGCCCTGGTGCTCGTAGCGACAGGCAAGGTGCCGGTGGATTATGGACTGGTTCGCAACTGTGCCACGCAATCGATTCTGCACTATCCGCTGCAACCGGCGAGCGTTCAGTCCAGCCTGTTTCTGGCGCGGGAGCATTTTCTCTACGAACGGCGCCTGCGTGGCCGGATCGACAGGCTGGATGAAAATCTGCGAACGATGCGCAGCGTTGAGCGCGCCAAGGCCATCGTCATGCGCATGAAGAACATGAATGAAGAGGAAGCGTACCATTTCCTGCGGCGTCAGGCGATGGAACGCCGTGTTTCGATCGGCAGCGTGGCTAACGCGCTGATTGACTCTCAGGAAATCCTCGGCTAACGTTTTTCCGGATCGTGAAAAGACGATCCATCTGGCGGCAGAGAAGCCGCCCTTAAAAATCGACGGCGAAGCAGCCCCACGACGATTTCGCGATGCGCGAGTCCGTGGGGTTTTTTGTTGCTTCCCTCCGGACCCAATTTTGGGAATCGATTTTTGGCGGCCGCGCGGCCGTCCATAACACAGTGTTGGCAATGGTGCCCCGAGAACGACCGCATCCCGCGGATCGGCTCGGGGCTTTTTGTGTTTCGGACAGGGAGAAAGAGCATGAAGAGAAGAGACTTTCTGATCGGCGCCGCGGCAACGGGCGCCTTTACCGCAGCCCCGCATATCTGGCGCAAGGATACGTCCCTGGCGCGCGCTTCGAATGGCGAAATCAAGGTCGGGGTTCTGTTTTCGCTGACCGGTACGACCGGCATCATCGAAGAATCGCTGAACAAGGCGACCCTGCTGGCGATCGAAGAGATCAACGATGCCGGCGGCATCAACGGCATGAAGATCGTGCCGGTGGTCGAAGACCCGGCCTCCGACCCCGCGACCTTCGCGGTCAAGGCGCGCAAGCTGGTCGTCGGCGACAAATGCGTTTCGGTCTTCGGTTCCTATACCTCGGCCAGCCGTAAGGCGGTCCTGCCGGTCTTCGAGAAGCGGGACAATCTCTATTGGTATCCGACGCTCTATGAAGGCCGCGAGTGCTCAAAGAACGTCATCTACACCGGCGCCGTGCCGAACCAGCAGCAGGATGAGTTCATTCCCTGGCTGGTCGAGAAGTTCGGCAAGAAATTCTACCTGATCGGATCGAACTACATCTATCCGAAGGAAGAGAACAATTACTGCAAGAAGCTGCTGGAAGAACTCGGCGCGGAAGTCGTGAACGAGGAATATGTCCCGCTGGGCCATTCCGAGTTCAGTTCGGTCATCAACAAGATCCAGAGCACCCAGCCGAACGTCATCTTCTCCACGGTCGTGGGCGATTCCGTCGTCGCGCTGCACCGCCAGTACCGGGCGGCCGGCCTCGATCCGGACAAGATGCCGATGGCCAGCCTGACGACGTCGGAGAACGAGGTCGCGGCCATGGGCGGCGACGCGGCGGCCGGTCACTTCACCTCCGCGCCGTATTTCATGGTCCACCAATCGCCTGAGAACGAACGCTTCGTGGAGGCCTACAAATCCCGCTGGGGCGGCGACAAGGTCACCCACTTCGTGTCGGAACCGTCCTACTTCCAGATCTACCTGTTCAAGCAGGCGGTCGAGCAACTGGCGGCGAGCGATATCGATCCGACCACGATCCGTGAGGCGGTGAAAGGGCAGGAACTGACGGCTCCGCAAGGCCGGGTCCGGCTGGAATCCGAAAATCTGCACACCTGGCTGTGGCCGAAGATCGCGATGGCGAAATCGGACGGCCAGTTCGAAGTGCTGCGCGATTCCAAGGAATGGCTGAAGCCGGAGCCCTACGCCGCCTATCCCAGCCAGCACTGCACCGCGGACGGCCTCGTACAGAGCAGACCGGCGGACAGTCGCTGAACCCCGTGCGGTGGCGTCCCGTGTCCTTCGGGACCGGGACGCGCCGCACCCGGACAGAACGGGACATCAGATGGAATTCTTTCTTCAACAAATCATGACCGGGCTCAGCATCGGGTCGATCCTGCTGCTGATCGCGCTCGGTCTCGCGATCATCTACGGGTCGATGGGCGTCATCAACATGGCGCATGGCGAATTCGTGATGCTGGGTGCCTATGGTGCCTGGGCGATGAACGCCTTCTTCGGTGTCGGCCTTCTGCCAAGCCTCATCGTCGTCTTTCTGGGCGTGGGCGCCCTGGGCTGGCTGGTGGAACGCGGGGTGATCCGCTTCCTCTATACACGAACGCTGGACACGATCCTGGCGACCTGGGGTCTCGGCGTCATGCTGCAGCAGGCCATCCGCCTCTCGGCCGGTGGAGAACTGCGCTACGTCGAAATGCCCTCACTCCTGACCGGCACCGTCGGCATACTGGGGGTCGATGTGCCCGGCTATCGCGTGTTCATCTTCGTCTTTGTCGCCGCGCTGTTCGCGGTGACCTGGTATCTGATGTTCCGGACGACTTTCGGCACCAAACTGCGTGCCGTGGTTCAGGACCGCAGCGTCGCCTCCTGTTTCGGGATCGACGCCGACAAGGTCTACAGCCTGACTTTCGCCTACGGGGCCGGTCTCGCCGGCCTGGCGGGCGCGCTGGTCGCACCGTTGAAGAGCGTCTCGCCTGAAATGGGGACGACCTATGTCGTCGACGCGTTTTTCGTCGTCGTCCTGGGCGGGGTGCAGAGCCTGTTCGGCACGGTCGCCAGTGCCCTGATGCTGGGCGAGCTGACCGGCGGTCTGGCCTATCTGTGGAACGACACGATCGCGAAGGCGCTGGTGCTGCTGGCGATCATCGTGCTGATCCGTTTCCGGCCCCAGGGCCTGTTCGTCTCCCGTATCCGGTCGTGAGAGGAGGCGCCAATATGTCTAACGCATTCACACAGTTCCTCGGCAACCGGACGGCGGTCCAGATCACGGTCTACGCCATTGTCTGCATCGCGATCTTCCTGTTCCCGCTGGTCCTGGACAACGACTTCCTGCTGAACCGCTACGCGCGATACCTCGTGCTCGGCATGGCGGCCATGGCGCTCAGCCTGTCCTGGGGCTATGCCGGGATCCTCAATCTGGGTCAGGCGCTCAGCTTCGGCGTCGGGTCTTATTGCATGGCCATGGCGCTGAAACTGCGCACGGTCCCGGTCCATACCGGGGAAGGCGGCCTGCCAGACTTCATGGTCTGGAACAATGTCGAAACCCTGCCATGGTTCTGGCAGCCCTTCCATTCGATGTCCTTCGCCTTGGCCGCAGGGGTCCTGATCCCCGTTTTCCTGGCCGTCGTCTTGGGCTGGTTCATGTTCCGGGGACGGGTGACCGGGGTCTATGTCGCGATCATCACGCTGGCCACCCTGGTGGTCGGCAATCTGCTGATCATCGACCAGCAGCGCTTCACCGGCGGCTTCAACGGAATTACCGATCTGGCACAGTTGGAACTGCTGGGCATCGAATTCGATGCCTATAGTAAGTCGACCTATTACCTGGTTGCGGTGTGCATGACGGTCTGCCTGTTCCTGGCGCTGGCCGTTACCAAGAGCAAGGCCGGGCTGATCCTCCAGGCGGTGCGCGACCACGAGGACCGGGTGCGGTTCTTCGGTTACGACGTTGCCTGGTACAAGGTGCTGGCATTCTCGGTCTCCGCCGGGATCGCCGGTGTGGCGGGCATGCTCTACACCGTGGTGATGGAGTTCGCGTCGCCGACCTTTCTCGGCGTGCCGCTCAGCCTTTCCATCGTCATCTGGTGCGCGGTCGGCGGCCGGCAGAGCCTGCTGGGCGCATTGCTGGGCGCGATCCTTGTCGCCGGCATGGAAGGCACCCTGTCGGAATCCGAAACCTTCCTGGACACCTGGACCCTGATCATGGGCGCGGCCTTCGTACTGGTCGTCCTGTTCCTGCCGAACGGGCTGGCGGGGCTGTTCGAAATGCTGCGTCGACGACTCGCGGCGCCTTCCGAAAGACAACAGACGGAGACCGTTTCCGATGTCTCCGTCCTTACCGAGAAGGGGGCGGCTGAACGGTCATGAGCACGCATCTGGAACTTTCAAACCTCGCGGTCAGTTTCAACGGCTTCCGGGCCGTGGACGGCCTCAACCTGACGGTGGCCAAAGGCGAATTGCGCTGCCTGATCGGGCCCAACGGGGCGGGCAAGACCACGGCTCTGGACCTGATCTGCGGCAAGACCAAGCCGACATCCGGATCGATCCGGTATCGCGGCAAGGAATTGGCACAGTTGGAGGAACATCTGATTGCCCGGTCCGGAGTCGGTCGGAAATTTCAGGTGCCCAGCGTCTTCAAGCAATTGACGGTGCGGGAGAACCTGGAGGTCGCGTACTGCAAACGCACCGGCGTCTTTGCCAATCTGGTCAGGATCGGTCGAGCCCCGGAGCGGGATGGGCTGGAGAAGCTGGCCGATTTCGTCGGCCTGGTCGATTTCCTGGATCAGCCGGCGTCGTACCTGTCTCACGGACAGACACAGTGGCTGGAGATCGCCCTCCTGCTGGCACAGGACAGCGAACTCATCCTGCTGGACGAGCCGACGGCGGGCATGACTTCCCAGGAAACCCAAAAGACCGCGGATATCTGCAACCGCCTGAAGGGGCGGCACACGATCATCGTGGTCGAACATGACATGGGCTTCGTGAAGGAGATCGGTGACGTGATCTCGGTCATGCATCAGGGAACCATGCTGGCCGAAGGCCGCGCCGACGAGATCAGCGACAACCAGAAGGTACGTGAAGTGTATCTGGGAAAAGTGGGGATCGGCCATGCTTGAGATCAACGGCCTGGACGGCTTTTACGGAAACTCCCACGTCCTGCAGCAGGTCAGCGTCAATGTCCCGGACGGCGGATTTGTCAGTGTCCTGGGGCGCAACGGGGTCGGCAAGACGACCCTGATGCGCGCCGTGCTCGGGCTGCTCGATCGCACGGTCGGGTCGATCCGGCTGGACGGCGAGGAGATGACGGGCCTTGCCACCCACATGCGGGCGCGGGCCGGGATCGGTTATGTCCCGCAGGGGCGGGGGATACTGCCGCGCTTCTCCGTCATGGAGAATCTCAGGGTCGGCGGTTTCGCTCGCAGTCCGGGGGACCGGCAGGATCTGGAAGACATCGTCTTCGATCTGTTTCCGGCATTGAAGGAGCATATCGGCCGGGCGGGCGGGAACCTGTCCGGCGGGCAGCAGCAGCAACTCGCTATTGCGCGGGCCCTGCTGACCGATCCGAAGATCATCCTTCTCGACGAACCCGCCGAGGGGATCCAGCCGAACATTGTCGAACAGATCGAGGAATCGATCGTCGCCCTGAACCGCAAGCACGGGATCGCGATCGTGCTGGTGGAACAGGACGTCGAATTCGCGCGCCGCGCCAGCAACACCTTCGTGATCATGGAGAAGGGATGCGCCGTGGCGTCGGGAGCCATCGCCGAACTTACGGACGACCTCGTCCAGCGGCACATGGCGGTCTAGGGGCGGATACAGGCGCAGCCGGACCGGACCGAGTACCAAACATCAAGAACGGAGGACGCAATGCTTCACGGTGATATTTCCAGCAGCCGCGATACGGTCGGGGTCGCTGTCGTCAACTACAAGATGCCCCGCCTGCACACTAAGGCGGAGGTACTGGAAAACGCCCGCAACATAGCGAGCATGATCGAGGGCATGAAGGTCGGCCTGCCGGGGATGGATCTGGTGATCTTCCCCGAATACAGCACCCACGGCATCATGTACGACCAGAAGGAAATGTATGAAACGGCGTCGACCTGCCCGGGCGAGGAGACGGAAATCTTCGCTGCGGCCTGCCGCAAGGCAAAGGTCTGGGGTGTGTTTTCGCTTACCGGTGAACGGCATGAGGAGCATCCGAACAAGGCGCCCTACAACACGCTGATTCTGATGAACGACAAGGGTGAGATCGTCCAGAAGTACCGCAAGATCATGCCCTGGGTTCCGATTGAGGGCTGGTATCCCGGCAATTGCACCTATGTGTCGGAGGGTCCCAAGGGCCTGAAGATCAGCCTGATCATCTGTGACGATGGCAACTATCCGGAAATCTGGCGCGACTGCGCGATGAAGGGCGCCGAACTGATCGTCCGTTGCCAGGGCTACATGTATCCGGCCAAGGATCAGCAGGTGATCATGTCCAAGGCCATGGCCTGGGCAAACAACTGCTATGTTGCGGTGGCCAATGCCGCCGGCTTCGACGGTGTCTATTCCTATTTCGGCCATTCGGCGATCATCGGATTCGACGGCCGGACGCTGGGCGAATGCGGCGAAGAGGATATGGGCATCCAGTACGCGCAACTGTCGACGTCCCTCATCCGCGATGCCCGCAAGAACATGCAGTCGCAGAACCACCTCTACAAGCTGGTCCACCGCGGCTACACGGGCATGATCGGGTCCGGCGAGAGCGACAAGGGCGTGGCCGCCTGTCCGTATGACTTCTACAGCAAGTGGGTCACGGATCCGGAGGGTACCCGCGAAATGGTCGAGGCGATGACGCGCTCCACGGCAGGAACGGAGGAATGCCCGATGGACGGCATTCCGAACGAATCCACCGTGAAGCATCGCTGAACCCGAACGGACGGGGCGTGAACTCCCTCCGCCCCGTCCGGTCCCCTCCCTAGGAAGAGTGTTTCCCATGCCACTGGATGCGTATCTGATCGACGGGACGCCGTATTACAGGCCCGTCGCCAACGAGATCGACCTGTTTGCGGCGGCGTATGATGCGCGCATGCCGGTCATGCTCAAGGGCCCGACGGGCTGCGGCAAGACCCGGTT
Source organism: Alphaproteobacteria bacterium (assembly GCA_033344895.1). Taxonomy (NCBI): domain Bacteria; kingdom Pseudomonadati; phylum Pseudomonadota; class Alphaproteobacteria; species Alphaproteobacteria bacterium. The sequence goes on along the minus strand of JAWPMN010000001.1, from coordinate 137,264 downwards.
CGTGGAACACATGGCGGCCCGCCTGAAAAAGCCGCTGATCACGGTCGCATGCCATGAGGACATGACGGCGTCGGATCTGGTCGGACGGTTCCTGCTGGATGCCGACGGCACGGTTTGGCATGACGGACCGCTGACCCTGGCGGTGCGTCATGGCGGCATCTGCTACCTGGATGAAATCGTCGAGGCGCGGCAGGACACGACCGTGGTGATCCACCCCCTGACGGACGAACGCCGCCTGCTGCCGCTCGAAAAGAAGAATGAACTGGTTCCGGCCCATCCGGATTTTCAGCTCGTGATATCCTATAACCCCGGCTACCAGAGCGTGGTGAAGGATCTCAAGGAATCGACGAAGCAGCGGTTCGCGGCCCTGGACTTCACCTATCCCGAACCGACCACCGAGGCCGAAATCGTCACCAGGGAAGCCGATGTCGATGCCGAAACAGCCGGTGTCCTGGTCGCAATCGCCGAAAGATCGCGCAATCTGAAGGGGCACGGCCTTTCGGAAGGTGCGTCGACGCGCACCTTGATCCAGGCGGGCAGGCTGATCCGGCGCGGCGTTCCGCTGCCGGAAGCGTGCCGCGCTACCATGATCCTGCCGATCACCGACGATCCCGACCTCCGCGGCGCACTGACCGAAACCGTCGCCGCCTGCATCGGATAGACGGCCATGGATCCAATCGGCGATCGGGGCCGCCGTCGGGACAGGCGGCTCGCGGCCTTTGACAGGATCAGCGGCCCGACCTGGACCGCCGTCTATCGCCAATTCGCCGGCCGGGATCTGGAGCGCTGGACGGAACAGTTCGACCGGTTGTGCAGCGTTTCCGGTCCATCGCTCGCATCCGGTTATGTCCATGCCTCGCTGGTCTGTGCGCGCCATGTTTCCGCCGCGGCGGCCTTTGATCTGGGCGAGCGCGCAATCGCGCTCTGCACATCCGATGGAACGGATCTTGCCCGTCTGCTTCTGGTGCAGTCGACGAAGGCTGTGCCCAAGCTGCCGCAGAGGATCGCATTCGACATCTGGCTTGGGGCGCTGGATGCGGTGATCGCGGAAGATCCACAACTGTTGAGGCCCGTTCTGGACAGGATCGAAAGCCTGCTTGCGGCTGTCGATGTCGCTGGCTTTGCGGCCTGGGTCTCCGCCGGCCTCGCTTCGTCACGGGACCGGCAACGCTATTTCGCCATGTCGGTTCCCCATGCCAGGCGGGTTCTGGATCAGGAGGCCGGATCGGGCGGGCTCGACGCCGCAATGCGCGCCATCAAGTCCTTCACGGTGGCGCTCTGGCAGATCGATCCGACCATTCGCCCGGTGTCCGCCCCCCTGGATATGCATAGTGTTCGCCGACCTGTCTTTGACGGTTCGATGTTCCGGCTGCCGGATGGGATCGGCGGTTACACGAAGGACGAGGAACGACTGCTTTACTTTGCGGCCGTAGCGCATATGGGCGCGCACCTGACCTTTTCCGGCACCCGATTTTCGGTCGGAAGTCTGAAACCGATGCAGATCGCGCTGGTGTCGTTGATCGAAGACGCCCGGGTGGAAACCCTGGCAGGGCGCCGCTATCCGGGGCTGATCCGGCTGTGGCGGCGGTTCCATGAGGCCCGACCGGAGGGACCGAACATCGCGGACGGCCTGATGTCCCGCCTCGCGCGGGCCCTGATCGACCCGGAGTTCGACGATCCAAGTCCATGGGTACGAAAGGGGGTGTCCTTGTTCCAGCAGCGCCTGCCGGACATAGAGGACCCAAGGATGTCGCGCGAAATCGGCAATCTGCTGGGGAACGACCTTGGTCAGATGCGTGTTCAGTTCAATGCCAAGACCTATGCCGTTCAACCGCCTTACCGGGACGATGGAACAGGATTGTGGGACTTCGGCGACCCACCGCCGAATGCCGAGGAACAGGAACAGGAGGTCCTGCTTGCCGCCCGCGTCACACAGCAGGAGGCGGCTGACGGCAGGCAGGACAGGGATGCCTCGCCGGAGGATGACAGGGCCGAAACGTCCCCTGTCCGCCCCGCCGAGCCGGATCCGGATGTCGGTATCCCCGTGGCGCGATATCCTGAATGGGACCGTCGGGCGGAACGGCTGCGGCCGGATTGGGTTACGGTTCAGGAATACGGCTTTCGGCCCGCATCCGCCGGCGTGATCGAAAGCTTGTTGTCCCGATACCACGACACACGGGCCCGGATCGCCGCCTTGGTCGACCGTGTCCGGGTCAGTCGTCCGGTCAGGCTGCGGCGCCAACCGGACGGGGACCGCCTGGATCTCGATGCCTGTATTCGCGCGGTCATCGACCGGCGCGCCGGTGCCGAGCCCGACCGCCGGGTCTATGAGGTGACGGCGCGACTGCACCGCGACATGTCGGTACTGCTGCTGCTCGATATCTCCGAGTCGACAAAGGATACTGTCGCCGGGACCGCAGAATCCGTTTTTGCCATAGAGCGTGCGGCGACTGCACTGCTGGCCGACGCGATGTCGGGGGTGGGGGATCCGTTTGCGCTGCGGGCGTTCTGTTCCGATGGGCGGGATGACGTCCGGTTCTATCGGGTGAAAGACTTCGAGGAAGGCTTCAACGATTCCTGTCGGGCACGCCTCGCGGCGCTTCGCCCTGGATTGTCGACCCGTCTGGGGGCTGCTTTGCGGCACGCGTCCGCTGAAATTGCACGCAAGCCGTCCCATCGTCGCCTGGTTCTGTTGGTGACGGATGGGGAACCGTCGGATGTCGACGCCCCGGACCCGCTGTATCTGGTCGAAGATGCGCGAAAGGCCGTTCAGGAAATGGCCCGGCTGGGGGTGGATGTCTTTTGTGTCGGATTGACCGGCGCCGGCGTCAGTCAACTGACGCGCATCTTCGGATCCCGGAACATGCTTCAGATCGACAAGGTCACGGCGTTACCGGATGCCCTGCCGAAGCTCTACTTCCGGCTGATTTCCTGAGGATTAGTCGGGTTTCTGGCGGCCTGTCCATTGGCCAGTGCTTCAGGCAAAAGCACACATCTTCGACAATAAAACTTCAATGCCTGGATAATAAAACTTCCGTGACCCCATTGGACATTCGATCGGTTTTGTATACGCTTATGCTTGAGCAGGGTGTCGGAAGTCACCGTCGGGACAAGAACTAGGTCAGCGATTCTGTTCTAATCTGACCGCGTCTCGCCCGATCTCGTTGGTTATTTTGGCCATTCTTGGGCCGTATTGCGTCGCTTTTTGACGGAATTCGCGACCAAACGGGATAGCGGCGGATTGCTTTTCGACCTGCATATAGAGATGGCGGGTGGTGTAACCATCAGAATGCCGAACAGAGCGTGACGGGAGAAGATGTACAGGGGGCCGAACTTCGACGACTTCTGGCCTGATCTTCAGTCGCACAACAAGCGCAACAGTCGCTATGAAACGCAAAATCCAAGGGGGTAACATGTCTGGTAACAAGAGCACCGATCTGATCGACCGTATGGCGGAGGAAGCCCGGCGCGGACGACTGTCCCGTCGCGACTTCATGCAGTTCGCCGTCGCGGCTGGGGTCGCGGCCTCCACGGCGTCCGGTCTCTGGACGTCCAAGGTTGCGCAGGCGGCACCGCAGAAGGGCGGAACCTTCCGTCTTGGCACGCATGACGGCAACACCTCGGATTCGCACGATCCGGGAACGTATCTCAGCTTCTCGATGATTCAGCTCGCGCATACCTATCGCAGCTATCTGACCCAGATCAATCCGGACAACAGCCTCGGCGGCGACATCGCCGAATCCTGGTCCGCCACGCCGGATGCCAAGAACTGGACCTTCGAGATCGTCAAGGGCGCGTCCTTCCACAGCGGCAAGCCCGTGACGGCGGACGACGTCATTGCATCCCTGAACCACCACCGTGGCGAAGACAGCACGTCGGCCGCGACGGCGCTCCTCAAGGATGTCGAGGACATCACCAAGGACGGCGATCACACGATTACGATCAAGCTGTCGACAGGCAATGCCGACCTGCCTTGGCTGATGACCGATTACCACCTGGCAATCTGCCCAGATGACGGCACCGGCAAGATCGACTGGCAGTCCGGCGACGGTACCGGTCCGTACAAGATCGTGAATCATGAGTTCGGTGTCGGCACCACGCTGGAGCGCCATGAAGGTTGGCACCTGGAAGGCGCCTATTTTGACGCCGTCGAGATGACTGTTCTGAACGACCCGAACGCCCGTCAGACGGCACTGGTCACCGGTCAGGTCGACGCGATCACCCAGCTGGAGCTGAAGACGCTGGCGTTGCTGCAACGGGACCCGAATATCGAAATCGACAACGTGCCCAGCGCCGCGGCGATCACCATGCCGATGCATTGCGATCAGGCGCCGTTCAACGACGTCAATGTCCGCAATGCCCTCAAGCTGGCGATGAACCGCGAGGAGATCGTCCAGAAGATCGCGTTCGGCACGGCCATTCCGGGCAACGACTTCCACGTCGCGCCCAGCATGCCCTACCACCCGGACGACATTCCGCAGCGGACCTACGATCCGGATCAGGCGAAGTCGCTGTTGAAAAAGGCCGGTGCGGAAGGCCTGACCGTCAACCTGTCGGTGGCGGACAGCGTCTATTCCGGCGCGGTCGACCTCTGCGTCCTCTACGCGGAACATGCGAAGGCGGCCGGTATCAACATCAATGTCGTGCGCGAGCCGAACGACGGTTACTATTCCGACGTCTGGCTGAAGAAGCCGTTCTGCATGGTGCAGTGGGGCGCGCGCCCGACGCCGGATGTGATGTTCAGCCTGGCCTACAAGGATGACGCGGCGTGGAACGAAAGCCGCTGGCAGAATGAGCGGTTCAACGAACTGCTTCGCGCGGCGAAGGCTGAACTGGACCAGCAGAAGCGCGCTGAGCAATATCGCGAAATGTGCCAGCTGGCACGCGATGACGGCGGCACGATCGTTCCGATGTTCACGAACTTCGTCTATGCCCGTCGCAAGAACGTCAAGCACGGCGAGAACCTCGCCGCGAGCTGGCAGGTCGACGGCGCCCGCGGTTGCAGCCGCTGGTGGTTCGAAGGCTAAGTGGTCTGCCCGGTCGGCAGATACGCTTTCGCCGGTCCCGGAACGTCGGCGGACCTGTCGGGCACAAGCCCGGCGGGTCTGTCGCATCCGGCGCCGGTTTTTTGGTTTCCAAACGAATGCCTTGCGAACGGCTGATCTAAAAGAACATCCGGCGTGATGTCGCGTCCGGGGGACAGACCTGAAACAGGCATTCAACAGGGGGGTATGTCATGGGTGATGTACTTGACATTGTCGTCAAGCGCCTGGGGTTGGGGGCGCTTACGCTTCTAGTAATCTCCATCATAATCTTCGGCATGGTGGAATTGCTGCCGGGCGATGTCGCACAGGCCATTCTGGGCCAGGGGGCGACCGCAGAGAACCTTGCCGCATTGCGCGCAAGACTGGGATTGGGAGATCCGGCGTATATCCGGTATTTCGAATGGCTCGGCGGTGCGCTGACGGGCGATTTCGGTCATTCCGCCGTAACCGGCACTCCGGTCGGGGAGGCGATTGGACCGCGCTTCGCGAATACGCTGTTCCTGGCCTGCTACGCCGCGGTCATCGCAGTACCGCTTGCGATCGCCTTGGGGGTCGCCGTCGCGCTGTTGCGCAACTCGATCTTCGACCGGGTCGCAAACGTGGCGACGCTGACGTCGATTTCTTCTCCGGAATTCTTCCTGGGCTACATCCTGATCCTCTATCTGTCGGTCAAGACGGGGTACTTCCCGGCGATTGCGAAGCTCAGCAACGACATGACATTCCTGGATCTGTTGCACCGGACCTTCCTGCCGGCATTGACCATGGTGCTGGTTGTCACGGCGCACATGATGCGCATGACCCGGGCGGCAATCATCAACCTGCTGGCCAGTCCGTATATTGAAATGGCCCGCGTGAAGGGGATGCCGGCCTGGAAAGTCATCGTCAAACACGCCCTGCCCAACGCCTGGGCCCCGATCATCAACGTGATCGCGCTGAACCTCGCCTACCTGATCACCGGGGTGGTGCTGGTTGAGGTCGTGTTCGTCTATCCGGGCATCGGTCAGTTGCTGGTCGACAGTGTGACCAAGCGCGACTTCCCGATTGTCCAGGCGTGCTGTCTGATTTTTGCCGCAACGTTCATCCTGCTGAACCTGGCGGCCGACGTGCTCGCGATTCTGACGAATCCGCGTCTGCGTCACAGGAAGTGAGGGGGGAAGGATGAACTACTTCGTAATCGGATATTATGCACTGTTGATCGGTGCGTCGTGTCTCGCAGCTTTCTACGGCAAGAAAAGCGTCTTCATGCTGCTTTTCTCCCTGACGCTGGCATCCTTCATCGTAGGGATTATCGGCGGGGAGTCCTGGCTCTGGAACATCACGCTTGCCGCCGGGGCGCTCGCGCTTGCCGGCGGGACGGCCTATGCCTTCCGGGAATTTCTGGTGATCATCACGCCGTATGAGACCGCGAAGGAACTGGCCAAGGCACCGCTGACGGCGGCATTCGGCCTGTTCGTGATCATGACCTATACGATCGCGGGCGTCTTTGCCCCGATCATTGCCCCCTTCGGTGAGGCGGAGGTCATCTCACAATCCTTCGCACCGCCCGACGAGACCATGCTGCTGGGGGCGGATCAGCTTGGCCGTGACCTGTTCAGCCGCCTCGTTTACGGCGCGCGGAACACGGTGGGGCTGGCGCTGGCCGCGACATTGCTGGCATTCCTGCTGGGGGCGATCGCCGGCCTGTTGGCGGCGACGAAGGGGGGCTGGTTCGATCAGGCGATGGGCCGCCTGGCTGACGTGATCATGTCCATTCCATCGCTGATCTTCTCGCTGCTGATGCTGTCGATCTTCAGCGCCTATATGAGCACGACCTATCTGTTGATCCTGGTTGTGGCCATCATCTATGCGCCGCGCGTCTTCCGCCTCACCCGGGCGGTTGCGGGCAACATCGTGGTGATGGATTACATAGAGGCCGCACGTCTGCGCGGCGAGGGCATGTGGTACCTGATCCGAAAGGAGATCCTGCCGAACTCAACCGCGCCGCTGATCGCGGAATTCGGCCTGGAGTTCTGCTTTGTCTTCCTGCTGATCGCCGGCCTGTCCTTCCTGGGGCTGGGCATCCAGCCGCCCACGGCGGATTGGGGTTCCATGGTGCGTGAGAACGCGACGCTCATCTCGTTCGGGGAGATCACACCGCTGATCCCGGCTGCGGCGATCGCCCTGCTGACGGTTGCCGTGAACTTCGTCGTCGACTGGATGCTGTACCGGTCGTCCGGCCTGAAGGAGCAATGATATGACTGAGAAGAAGAAAGAGGTCCTGCTGGAGATCAAGGATCTGCGAATCGAAGGGTATTCGGACGACAAGTGGATCGAGATTGTCCACGGCGTCGACCTGACCCTTCATCGCGGTGAAGTCATGGGCCTGATCGGGGAGTCCGGGGCGGGTAAATCCACCATCGGGCTCGCCGCCATGGGGTTTGCCCGGGACGGCTGCCGGATTTCCGGCGGGTCGGTCGAATTCGACGGCATGGAACTGACGACGACGCCGGAACGGGATCGGCGGGCCCTGCGCGGTTCGCGCATCGCCTATGTCGCCCAGTCGGCTGCCGCATCGTTCAACCCGGCGCACCGGCTGATCGACCAGCACACGGAAACGCCGACCCACTACCGCATCATGAAGCGGATGGAGAGCCAGGAAGACGCGATGCAGCTGTATGAGCGGCTGCGTCTTCCCAACCCTCAGGAAATCGGATTCCGGTATCCGCACCAGGTGTCCGGCGGTCAGCTTCAGAGGGCCATGACGGCCATGGCAATGTCCTGCCGTCCCGATCTGATCATCTTCGACGAGCCGACAACCGCGCTCGACGTGACGACGCAGATCGAGGTCCTGCTGGCCATTCGCGATATCGTTGAACAGTTCAACACCGCGGCGATCTACATCACCCACGATCTCGCGGTCGTGGCGCAGATGGCGGATACGATCAAGGTGCTGCTGAAGGGCAACGAGGTCGAGGAATCCGACACGCGTTCGATGCTGGCCAACCCGAAGGAGGACTATACCAAGTCCCTCTGGGCGGTGCGCAGCTTCAAGCGGGAACAGAAAAGCCGCCCGGCGGGTGACGTCGCACCGGTGGTCTCGGTCCAGAATGTCGATGCGGCCTACGGCAAGACGAAGGTCCTGGACGACGTGTCCTTCGACATCCATGCCGGGATGACGGTCGCGGTCGTCGGCGAGTCCGGTTCCGGCAAATCGACGACGGCCCGGTGCATCACCGGTTTGCTGCCACCGACCAAGGGAAAGATCATGTTCAAGGGCGAGGAATTGCCCGCGAGCTACAAGGATCGCAGCAAGGAGCAGCTCCGCCAGGCCCAGATGATCTATCAGATGGCTGACACGGCGTTGAATCCGAAGGTCAGGATCTGCGATATCATCGGTCGTCCGGCACAGTTCTACAGTGGTCTGAAGGGCGGTGAGTTGAAGAGCCGTATCGACTCCCTTCTGGACATGATCGAACTGGAGCCGTCGAAATACTATTACCGATATCCGACGGAACTTTCAGGGGGGCAGAAACAGCGTATCGGCATTGCGCGCGCGCTGGCGGCCAACCCGACCTTCATCATTTGCGACGAGGTCACGAGTGCCCTCGACCAGCTGGTGGCGGAAGGGATCCTGAAGCTGCTGGACCGGCTGCAGAAGGAGTTGAACCTAGCCTACATGTTCATCACCCACGATCTGGCGACGGTTCGATCCATCGCTGACGAAGTTGTCGTGATGAAACAGGGGCAGGTCGTGGAGCAGGGCCCGAAGAACGAAATGTTCACCCCGCCGCATCACCCGTACACGGATCTGCTGCTGTCCTCGGTTCCGGAGATGGATCCGGACTGGTTGACGCGTGTCGTTGACGAACGGGGCGTGGACAATATCGGCGAGAATGCCGACCGGTCCTGAACCCGTTCAGTGTCGAGAATATGCGGCCCCGTGCTATCCGGCGCGGGGCCGTATTCTTTCAGGTCTGATCCGGTTTCCGCCCGATCACGGTCCAGCAGCGGTGCGGCACATCCATTGGATCATGCGGGAACTGCGATGTCAGCACCCCGGCGAGGTCCGCGTCGAACCTCCGGCAGGCATCTTCGTCCAGACTGGCCCGGATACCGGCACTGGCCTGAATGCGCCCTCGCCAGTCTGCGTGGCTGTAGCGGACGCTTTGATCGAAGGAGAATGTCTCCAGCGCCTCAAATCCGGCCAGGGTCATGTCGACGGTCCAGCGCGGGTAGAGGCCGGTTCCGCCGTGCATTGTCCAGGCAGGATTGTACATCCGGATCAGGGCCTCGGTCTCCGCGACGACATTGCCTTCGATCGGAATCCAGTCGAAATGCGCGATGACCAGATATCCACCGGGCTTGATCACGCGAAAGCATTCGGCCGCTGCCCGGGGCCTGTCGAACCAGTGCCAGCACTGACCGGCCGTGACGATGTCTAGCGTTGCGTCCTTGGTGTCCAGGTTTTCGGCGCTGCCAATCGTGTAGGCGATATCGACCCCGGCCTCCGCGTCCAGTGTGCGGGCCTGATCGATCAGATGCGCGGCCGGATCCATGGCGGCGACATGGGCCCCGACCAGGGCGAGACCACGGGCGACCGTTCCGGTGCCTGTGCCGATATCCAGGGCATGGATCCCGGGGCGCAATATCCCGCGATCCGCCAGGGCCTGGAAAAAGGCCGAAGGGAAACCGGCCCGATGCCGCCCATATTCCTTTGCCGTTCTGCCGAAATCGATCGTCCGGCCAAACCGACGGGTTTCATCGATATCGATGTCGCGGTCGTCATCCGGATTCATGGGCGAACTCCTTGAAAGAGGGCCGGACTAGGGAAAATGTCGGGCTGCCTCGGGAAGGGCCGACACGCGCCGGGTCAGGTCCTCAATGAACTGTGTCTCGGCCCGGTTCAGTCGCGAAGCCGGGTTGGTCGCCAGAAAGATATCGATTTCCGGCGGATTCTCATAGGGGGGCAACTGCCACAACAGCCCGTCCCGCACGTCGCGCTCCACGACATGGATCGGCAGCGGCCCGATGCCGACCCCAGCGATGATCAGGCGGCGAACTTCCTCCAGATGCGGGGACATGGCACGAATCGTGTCGTCAAGGCCGATGCTGGCACGCAGCAGGGCCACCGGCCGCAGGGCATCGTGCAACTGGTCGGTGCTGAATGAAACCGAGGGCTCGCCGGTCAGATCCTCCAGGGTGAGGTCCGTGCGCCCGAAAAACCGGTGATCCGGGCCGCAGAAGAAGCCGAAATGCTGCCTGTACAGATGGAAGTAATCCAGCTTGGGGTGTCGTTTGTGGACAAGGCAGACACCGAAGCTGGCTCGTTTTTCCAGCACCCATCCCACTACTTCCGCACTGGTCGCGACGGTTATGTCATAGGTGACCTGGGAATGCCGCGCGCTGAAATCGCGAAGGCTTTCGTCGAAGGGCGGGAAGATCACATGGCTGGCCATGCCGATGGCGATGTGCCCCCGAACGGTCTCTTCGATGTCCCGCACGGCGATGGTCAGGCGGGAAATCGAGCCATAGATCTCGATGGCTTCACGATAGAGCGTTTCGCCGGCGTCGGTGATCCTGAAATGACCCGGGCCCCGATCGATCAGCCGCTTGCCAATCCGATCCTCCAGCCGTTTCAGGGCGTTGCTGACGGTCGGCTGCTTCAGCAACAGGCGGTTGGCGGCAGGCGTGATCCCGCCCTCCTGCACGATTGCAACGAAGGTGCGCAGCAGGTTCCAGTCCAGTTGCCGGGCGAGCCGGTCGCCTTCATCCGTTCCGAGATCACTCATCCCAATCATTCTCTCAAACTATGATCAGGATTTCCATTATCTATTTGAAAAATGAATCGGCTTGCCGAAACCTATCGGCAATCAACAAGCGTTCGCTGGCAAGGACCGGCGACGGACAGGGGACTGGTTCGATGGCTTCGCTCGATCCGATGGACAATGCCTGGCGGCCGTGGCGGCTGCTGGCACCGGCGCTCAGTGCCATCTTTCTGCTGCTGGTCGTGCCGGTCGCGTTCATCGTCGTCTATTCCTTCTGGCTGCGCACGGCGACAGGCGCGGATATCGCCGGCTTCCATCTCGACAACTGGATCGAGGTTCTGACCGACCCGTTCTATCGCGACATCATGGGGTTCACGATCTGGATCGCCTTCGCGACGACCGTGATCTGCGCGATCGCCGGTTACATTCCCGCCTATTTCATCGCGACGACACAGTTCAAGCACAAGGCATTCCTGCTGTTGCTGCTGATGCTGCCGTTCTGGATCAGCTACATCATCCGCACGATGTCCTGGATAAATATTCTGGGTTCCAGCGGGATCGTGAACGCGGCGCTGATCTGGATCGGGCTGACCGACGAGCCGATACAGATGCTCTACAATCAATGGACCGTGATCGTCGGGCTGGTGCATTTCCTGCTGCCCTTCATGATCCTGAACATCTATGTCAGCCTCTACGGCATCGACCGGAACCTCGTCGACGCGGCCCGCTCCCTCGGCTGCACGGGTTGGCAGGCGTTCCGGGAGGTCACCTTGCCGCTTTCGCTGCCCGGGCTGGCCGCCGGTTCGCTGTTGTGCTTCGTGCTCGGCGCCGGCACCTACATCACCCCGCTGGTCCTGGGTGGGCCGACGGATGCGATGTTCGCCAATTTGGTCTTCGACGCGATCATCACCCAGTTGAACTGGCCGCTTGGCTCGGCGCTGTCGCTTGTCCTGCTGATCCTGCTCGGCTGTGTCGTCGCGGTCTACAACCGCTTCGCTGGCATGGGCCAGATCGCCAAGAGCTTCGGATAGGGGGAGAGGCACCATGTTCACCAGCTGGAACCTGATCCGTCTCGGCACCGCGCTGATCTATCTCTTCATGTTCGCGCCTGTCGCCGTCGTTGTCCTGCTGTCGTTCAATGCGAACCAGTTCGGTTCCTTCCCGATGGAGGGGCTCAGCCTGCGCTGGTTCGTGGAGTTGTGGGAGAACCAGGCCATCGTCCGGGCTTTCCAGACCTCGCTGTTGCTGGGCGCGCTGACCGCGGTCATTTCGACGACCCTGGGCGTCCTCGCCTCGCTGGCCATGGTGCGTTACGACTTCCCGGGCAAGACGCTGATCGCCACCGCGCTGATCGCGCCGATCCTGGTGCCGGAAGTCGTGCTGGCAGTCGCGCTGCTGCTGTTCCTGGGCGCCATGGGGGTGCCGAAGAGTTTCCCGCTGCTGCTGGCCGGCCATGTCATTTTCACGCTGCCCTTCGTCATTCTGGTCGTGCAGGCACGGCTGGTCGCGGTGCGGCGCGACTATGAAGAGGCGGCGATGAGCCTCGGGGCCGGGCCGATCGAGACCTTCTTCCAGATCACCTTGCCGCTGATCCTGCCGGCTGTGCTGGCGGGGGGACTGTTTGCCTTCACCATTTCCTTTGACGACATCACCGGAACGCTGTTCTGGAAGCCGGGCGGGGTGGAGACGGTGCCGACGCAGATTTTCGCCATGCTGCGCAATTCAATTTCGCCGGAGATCAACGCCCTGGGGACCGTGATGATCATCGTCACCGTCGCCCTGCCGCTCCTGGGGGCCGCCGCTGCGCGCCGCCTCGGGCGAAAGCAAAGGGGCTAGACTGGCCTACCGAGACACGCCGGTCCGGGGCCCGATCGCGCCCGCCGGCGGCACTGACAGACCGTAACGCGAAACACGCGATCGACATGGAGCAGAGGAGGCTTTGAGCACAATGGATACGACGAAACGTTATGAACGCCTGCTGGAGCGGTACCGCAACGGGGATCTGGAACGCCGCACCTTCCTGGGCCTGCTGGGCGCCGCGGCCGTGACGGCCGGCGTGACTGGCCTGCCGGTATCGAAACTGACACGCCACGCGATGGCCGCGAAGCCGGACCAGGTCCGCTTCGACGGCTGGGGCGGTGTCGTCTCGGAGGCGTTCCGCGAGCATGCCTTCAAGGCCTATACCGCGAAGACCGGCATCGAGGTCGTCGACGGTACCTTCGGCGGTGCCGACGAATACATCTCCCGCGTCAAGGCCAGCCAGCCGGGCGAATTCAATATCGCCCACTTGTCCGGCGTCTTCGACTATGTGCGATATCACAATCTGGAACTGTCGACGGAACTGAACGAAGACAACATTCCCAACCTGAAGAACGTCATCACGGCGCTGCAGGATGTTCTGCGCAATGTTACCGGCGGCACGCTGTCGGCGGTGCCCTACGATTACGGCACGACCAGCTTGGCCTATAACCGCAAGTACATCTCCGATGAGGAGATGAAGGAGAAGGGCGCGAAGCTGCTGATCGATCCGGCATACAAGGGCAAGATCGGCGGTTGGGGTGAATGGAAGACGCGCATCTGGTACGGCGCGCTGCAGACCGATCAGAACCCGAATGCCATCGAAGACATGGATGCCGTCTGGGACGCGATCCGCGAGCACCGCGATCTGGCGCTGAAGTACTGGGCATCCGGCGCCGAACTGATGAGCCTGCTGGCGGAAGAGGAAATCTACGTCACCGAGGGCTGGTCCGGTCGCATCAAGGCGCTGCAGGACGAGGGCCACGATATCGGCTACTACGATCCGCCGGGCGGTCTGGGCTGGCAGGAATGCCTGTTCGTGCTGAAAGGCAGCCCGATGGAAGCTTGCGAAGAGCTTCTGAACTTCATGCTGGAGCCGGACGTCGCGATCGCCGTGGCCGAGGGGCAGAACTACCCGCCGGCGCTCGATCCGACGAAGGTGAAGCTCAGCGACAAGGTCGCCGCGCTGCCGGCCTTCGATCCGACGGGCACACTGTCGGGTCTGAACTTTTTCGATCCGCCGTACTGGAACTCGAACGAAGCCGAATGGTCGAAGACCTTCGGTCGGGTCCAGAAGGGCTACTGATCCGAAACGGGCGGGGGCCGGTGCGCCGGCCCCCATTCCCCGGACGGATACCATTTCTAGGAGGATACCGTGGGCGACGGAACGCAAACGGCGGTGGATCTGCAAGGCGTGGTAAAGCGCTATGGCACATTCACGGCGGTGCACAGGACGGATCTTGAGATACCGGAGGGATCGTTTCTGACCCTTCTGGGCCCGTCGGGCTGCGGCAAGACAACGACCCTGCGGATGATTGCGGGACTGACCTCGATCACCGAGGGCGAGATCCAAATCAAGGGTCGACGGGTCAACGACCTTCCCATTCACAAGCGCAATCTGGGCATCGTGTTTCAGAACTATGCCCTGTTTCCGCACAAGACGGTCTTCGAGAACGTCGCCTTTGGTCTGAAATATCGCGGCGTCGCACGGGACGAGGCGGCCAAGCGGGTCAAGGACGCGCTGGAACTGGTACAATTGCCTCAGATGGCGGACCGTATGCCCAGCCAACTTTCCGGCGGGCAGCAGCAGCGTATCGCGCTGGCCCGCGCTATCGTCGTGCAGCCGGATGTGCTGCTTCTGGACGAGCCGTTGTCGGCGCTGGACGCCAATCTGCGCGAGGATATGCGCATTGAGTTGAAGCGCATTCAGGACACCTTGGGCATCACGACGGTCTTCGTCACCCATGACCAGTCCGAAGCCCTCGCCATGTCCGATCAGATCGTGGTCATGAGCGCCGGCCATGTCGAACAGGTCGGCACGCCGGAAGAGGTCTATAATCGTCCGGCCTCGGAGTTCGTCGCCAGTTTCCTGGGTAATTCCAACATTGTCGCCGCCTCCGTGACCGGCGTCGACGGCGGTGTGGCGAGACTGGATGTCGACGGTCTGGGGCCCATCCTGGCCAGCGTGACGGGGGATCAGACCCTGAGCGCCGGCCAGAAGGTCAAGCTGTCGATCCGCGCCGAGAAACTGGCACTGAGCGATACGGCCGAAGCCGGGGCGGATGCGACGGTTCTGGACGCCCGCGTCACCACGGTGGATTATCAGGGGCAGGTCGCCCGGTACTTCCTGGATGCAGGTGGACGGCAGCTTCAGGCGATCAACCAGATCGACGAGCATCCGCTGAGCGAAGGCAAGCAGGTTTCAGTCCGGATACGGGCGCGCGATTGCGTCGTCCTGCCGGTATAGGTCGAGGACAAGATGAGCGAACCCCTGGCGCGACCGCCGTCGCATCTTTTCTATCAAAGCCGACAGCGCCGGCCGATGCTGGATCGGGGCGAAGGCGTCTATCTCTATGACACGGACGGCAAGGCGTATCTGGATGGGTCCAGCGGAGCCATGGTCGCCAATATCGGTCATTCCAACCCGAATGTCCTGGAGGCCATGCGCCGCCAGATGGAAAAGGCGACCTTCGGCTATCGTCTGCATTTCGAGAACGAGCCGGCAGAGAAGCTGGCCGCCCGTACTGCGCAGTACATGCCCGACGGTCTGGATCGCGTGTTCTTCGTATCCGGCGGGTCGGAAGCGGTGGAAAGCTGTATCAAACTGGCCCGGCAATACACGATTGCCGTCGGCGAGCCGCAGCGCTGGAAAGTGATTTCGCGTTTCCCGTCCTATCATGGCTCGACCCTGGGGGCGCTGTCGCTGACCGGCATGGCCACCATGTCGGCCCCCTTCGCGCCGATGATGCGGGAGATGCCGAAGATTCCGGCGCCGACCTGCTATCTGGATCGGGACAATCTGTCGGACGCGGATCGCGGGGTGCGCTATGCCAACATGCTGCGCGACCGCATCCTGCAGGAAGGGCCGGAAACGGTCCTGGCATTCATTGTCGAACCGATCGGTGGGGCGTCGACCGGGGCGCTGGTGGCGCCCGACAGCTACCTGCCGCGCATTCGCGAAATCTGCGACGAGTTCGGCATTCTGCTGATCTATGACGAGGTCATGACCGGTGCCGGTCGCACCGGGCGTTTCCTGGGGGCTGATCACTGGCCGGATGCGAAGCCGGACATCGTTGCACTGTCCAAAGGGTTCGCCGCGGGCTATGCGCCGCTCGGGGCGATGGTAGCAGATCGGAAGCTGGTCGAGCCGGTCCTGGATTCCGGCGGTTTCATCCATGGCTATACCTATGCCGGCAACCCGCTTGCCTGTGCCGCAGGGCTGGCCGTGCTGGACGAGATTGAGCGTCAGGGGCTCGTGTGCAATGCCGAGATCATGGGCGCCAAGCTGAAAGAGGGCCTGGAAGGCCTGATGCAGCGGTATTCCTTCATCGGCGATGTTCGGGGCAAGGGGCTGCTGCTGGCCTTTGAACTGGTTGCGGACCGCGCCACGATGGCGCCGCTTCCCACCGCACTGAACGCCCATGTTGAATTGGTTGAGGAAGCCTATAAGCGCGGTCTGATCATCTATTCGCGGCGCACCCGTGGCGGCATCGCCGGTGATCATTTCCTGGTCTGCCCGCCGATGATCATGGATGACAGTCACCTCTCGGAAATCCTGTCAAAGCTGGATGACGCCATCACGGCATTTGCGGCAAGGGCCGGACTGGACGGCGGCACGTAATGGCCCGTTCCGTCATCATTACCTGCGCGGTCACCGGCTCGGTCCATACGCCCAGCATGTCGCCGCATTTGCCTGTCACCCCGGATGAAATCGCCCAGCACGCCATCGGCGCAGCGGAGGCCGGCGCGTCGATCCTGCATCTGCACGCCCGCGACCCGCAGGACGGACGACCCAGCCCGGATCCCGAACTGTTCGGCGCCTTCCTGCCGCGCATCAAGCAGGCATGCGACGCGGTGGTGAACATCACCACCGGTGGTGGGGCGACCATGACGGTGGAGGAACGCATGGCGGCCGCACTGACCCATGCGCCCGAGATGTGCTCGCTGAACATGGGGTCGATGAATTTCGGCCTGTACCCCGCCCTGGATCGTATCCAGGAGTTTCGTCATGACTGGGAAGAGCCCTTCCTGGAATCCACCCGTGACTTCATCTTCAAGAACACGTTCCGCGACATCGAAACGGCGCTGGATCGTCTGGGCACCGGAATGGGCGTGCGGTTCGAGTTCGAATGCTACGACGTTGGCCACCTCTATACGCTGAAACATTTCGTGGACCGGGGGCTGGTTCGGGCGCCATTCTTCATCCAGTTCGTGTTGGGCGTACTGGGCGGGATAGGACCTGAACGTGAGAACCTGGTCTTCATGAAGCAGACCGCCGACCGCCTGTTCGGGACGGATTACGAGTTTTCCGTTCTGGGCGCCGGCCGACACCAGATGCCGCTGGCCGCGGTTTCGCTGTCGCTCGGCGGCAATGTTCGGGTCGGGCTGGAGGACAGCCTGTCCATCGGCCCCGGCAAGCTGGCGGAATGGAATGCCGATCAGGTGCGTCAGGTGCGCAAGATTGCCGAAGGCCTGTCCCTGGAGATCGCCACACCGAAAGAGGCCCGCGCGCGCCTCGACCTGAAGGGCGGCGACCGGGTCGCCTTCTGATACATGTCTCAAAAGCGAAAGTTCGTATCGCCATGAAAGTTTACTATCACGACGACCAGACCCTTCATGATCCTCAGATGTTTCTGGTCAGCGGGGCGCCGCAGCCCAGTCCGGAAAAGCCCGCACGGGCGACACGTCTGCTGGAAAGCGCCAGGACGGCGGGGTTGAGCCAGATCGCCCCGGAAGATTACGGGCTGGGCCCGATCGCGCGCGTTCACACACCGGAATACATCGCCTTCCTGTCCGGGATATATGAGCGTTGGCAACGGATCGACGGCGCATCGCCTGAAGTCATCCCGAACATCCACCCCGATCGCCGGGACGGATCCTATCCCGCCTCCGCTGTCGGGCAGGCCGGCTATCACCAGGCGGACACGGCGTGTCCCATCGGACCGAAAAGCTGGCAGTCGATCTATTGGAGCGCAAATTGCGCTGTCGGTGCGGCGCGGGCCGTGAGGGATGGAGAGGGGGCTGCCTATGCCCTGTGCCGTCCGCCCGGGCATCACGCCTTCAAGGACCTGGCAGGCGGTTTCTGCTTTGTGAACAATTCCGCCGTCGCCGCCGCCGAACTGCTGACCCGGATGGAACGGGTCGCGATTCTGGATGTCGACCTGCATCATGGCAACGGAACGCAGGGCATATTCTATGAGCGGGCGGATGTCCTGACCGTTTCGATCCATGCCGATCCGGTCCGGTTCTATCCGTTCTTCTGGGGGCATGCGGATGAACGCGGTGCGGGGCCGGGGCTGAGCTATAACCTGAACCTGCCGATCCCGCGTGGGACCGCGGATGCTGAATACATGCCGGTTCTCGACCAGGCCGTCGCGCGGATAGAAGCTTTCGCGCCGGATGCCATCGTCGTGGCACTGGGCCTGGACGGTTATGAAGGCGACCCGTTCGGCGGATTGAGCATCTCCACAGACGGTTTCGCGAAGATCGGGGCAAAGGTCGCAACGCTGGGCAAACCCACCGTTCTGGTTCAGGAAGGTGGCTATCTGTGCGATGAGTTGGGGTTGAACCTGGAAAGCTTTTTGGACGGATACACCAACGGATGACGGAACGCAGCGATGTCTTGGTAATCGGCGGCGGGATCGCCGGGATCGGCGCGGGGGCGATGATTGCCGCCGACGCGTCGGTGCGGGTCCTGGAGAGTGAGGACGCGATCGGGCGCCATGCCACCGGCCGCTCCGCCGCGATCTTCATCCTGAATTACGGCAATGCGACCCTTCGTGCCCTGAATGCCGCTTCGGAGCCGGTCTTTGAAAATCCGGAAGGTATCACCGACAGCACGGTCCTGACCGAACGCGGGGAAATGCTGGTGGCAACCGAGGACGAATTGCCGGATCTTGAGGCCTATCTGGACGGGGCGGAGGGTATAGAGCGGCTGACCGCCCGGGAGGCGGTGGATCTGTGTCCAATCCTTCGAAAGGAAAGCATCGCCGGCGCCGCCATCGAGCGGGATGCCCGCGATATCGACGTCGACCGACTGTTCCAGGGATACGCCCGCCTTCTGAAGGCGCGGGGCGGCAACGTCCACTGCGACGCCAAAGTGGCAAGGATCGAGCGCGCGGGCGGTGTCTGGCGTGTCGCGACGGCGACCGGTGATTTTGAAGCGCCGATCCTGATCAATGCCGCGGGCGCATGGGCCGATACTGTCGCCGGGCTGGCTGGCGTGACGCCGGTCGGTCTGACGCCGTATCGACGTTCCGCCGCGATTCTACCGCCGCCGGACGGGATGAATATCACCCGTTGGCCGTTGGTCGCCAGCGCGTCGGAACAGTGGTACGCCAAGCCGGAGGCCGGGATGCTGATGGTGTCGCCCGCCGAAGAGGATCCGGTCGAGCCGCACGATGCCTGGGCGGATGAGATGGTATTGGCCGAGGGTCTGTTCCGCTTCGAACAAGCTGTCACGATGGAAGTGACCAGGGTCGTCCGCAACTGGGCGGGCCTGCGGACTTTTGCGCCCGACCGCACCCCGGTTGTCGGATTCGATCCCGAGGCCGAAGGATTTTTCTGGCTCGCGGGGCAGGGGGGATATGGTATCCAGACCGCGCCCGCGCTGTCGCAACTGGCGGCGGATATGTGCAATGGACGAACGCCTTCCCTGGCCGCAGAAACGGTCGCGGCTCTGTCGCCCCGCCGGTTCCGAGCCAACTGACCCAAAATGAGGAAACCCCAATGAGCGATATCAAACGCATCAAACCCGGCACCCGGATGAGCCAGGCCGTTATTCACAATGGTGTGGTCTATCTGGCGGGGCAGGTCGGCACCCCAGGCGCCGACATTCAGACCCAGGCCCGCACCGCGCTGGAAAGTGTGGACGCCCTGCTGGCCGAAGCCGGCACGGATAAGACCCGCCTGCTGCAGGCCACCATATGGCTGGCCGACATGAAGGACTTTGCGGCGGCGAACGAGGTCTGGGACGCCTGGGTCGCCCCCGGCAATCCCCCGACCCGCGCCTGCGGCGAGGCAAAGCTGGCGACGCCGGAATACCTCTATGAGGTCATCATCGTCGCCGCCCTGCCGTAACGCTGGGCCTAGTACCTCATCCCAACGGTTTGTGCGGACGGCGCCTTGTGAAAGGCGCCGTCCTGCATGATTGCCACAATGCGTTTGTGGTCCTGGAGGACGCGCACATCCGTGCTGGGATCTCCGTCGACCAACAGCATGTCCGCCAGATAGCCTTCCTTGATCATGCCGAGTTCATGGCCCATGCCCATGATCTCGCCGCCCAGCTTGGTGCCGGCCTGGATCGCCTCGATCGGGGACATGCCGACCAGATCCACGAAGTATTCCAGGTCCTTCGCGTTCGTGCCGTGCGGTGTCCACGCGAAACCGTAGTCTCCGCCGATCAGGACCCGAATCCCGCGTTCGCGCATCTTGCGCATGGATTCGACCGCGTGTTCCAGTTCCCGTTCGTAGGCTTCGGTCATCGGCGTGCCGGGCTTGATGCCGTATTCTGCGGCGTTGCGCGCCGTGTTGATCAGCCAGGCGAGGCCGGGTGCCACGAAATGCTTGTCCTTGTTGGCCTCCAGCATGTCGAGCGTCTGTTCGTCGGTGAAGGAGGCGTGGTAGATGATGTCGATGCCGAATTTCACGCAGCGCTGAATGGATTCCTTGGACCGGGCATGGGCTGCGAGACGGCGGTGACGACCCTTCGCTTCCTCGACCGCGACGCGGATTTCCTCGTCGCTGAACTGGTTTTCCTCGGCGCCCATGCCGGTGATTTCCTCACCGGACAGGTTGATCTTGATCGTGTCGACGCCCCATTTCATCAGTTCCCGTACCTTGCGACGCATGTCTTCCGGCCCGGAAACCACGATACCCAGGTTCAAACCTTCATGCGGGATATGCGGCAGGGACGCATCGCCCAGCCCGCCGACTGACGTCAGCTCCGGACCGGCGGCGGTGTAGCGCGGCCCCGGCACCTTGCCCGCCCGGATGGCGTCGCGGATTACCACGTCCAGGCGCGGCTTTGCGGCTGCCGCGCCATATCCGGCCGTAAACCCGGCATCCAGCAGCAGCTTCGCCATATAGACGCAGTTCAGCATGTGCTCCTCGACCGGCATCATCTGGATCGGGTTGATGCCTGGCGCATTGTTCCAGCTGAGATGCAGATGTGCGTCGATCAGGCCGGGCATCAGGGTCATGCCCCGACCGTCGATGCGCTGAGTGCCGCCATTGCTCTGGCTGTTCCAACCGAAACCGCCGGCGCCGGATCGCGAGATCGACTTGATCCGGTTGCCCGAAACGGTGACCTCGCCCGAATAGGGCTTCTCGCCGGTGCCGTCCAGAATGCGGACATTGCTGAAGACGATCTCCGGGTTGCGCGGCGCGCCGCCGCCGGATCCGCCCCAGCCTCCGAAACTGTTGTCAGCCATGGTTTCTCTCCCTTCGTGGCGGCCGTTCTTTTACGCGGCCGCGTCCAAATGTTGCCGCAACAGGTCCGCCGACCGTTGCGGGTCTTCCATTGTCATCCAGTGACCGATCCCGGAAAGGGTCTCGACCGTTGCGCCGGTGATGCGGCGCTTCAACTCCTGCGCCATCGCAACCGGCGCGACCGGGTCGTCGCTGCCCGCAATCATCAGTGTCGGGCAGGCGATCGCGGCGTGGTTCGCCGCCTGGGCGCCGCTCAACGCCTCGCAATGGGCGGCGTAACCGGCGGGGTCCTGACGCATCAGGCTTTCGCGCACGAAGGCCGGGACAACCGGGTTCGCTTTGCGGGATGCGACGGAGACACTTGCCTGGGAAACGGCGTCGGCAATGCTGGTCATTCCGTCCCGGCGTGCGGAGACGGCCCGGTCCTTCAACCCGGCACGCGCGGCTTCCGGCGGTTCCAGAATGGCACCGAATAGGGTCAGGCTGAGGGCCTGAAAGTCGCGGTCGGCCGCGAGATACTGACAGATCAACGTGCCCATGGAATGCCCGACCAGATGGGCCCGGGAAATCCCGGCCGCACGCATCATTTCCTTCACGTCCTGCGCCATCGCCTTCAGGCCCGGCTTGCCGGGGCGTAGCGCCGACCGCCCCGCGCCGGGCAGGTCGGGGCGCAGGATGTCGAATCCTTCCAGCGCGCTTATCTGGGGCTGGAACGTGTTTGACGTGCCGCCCAGACCGTGGATCATCACCACGGTAGGGCCCTTGCCGCAGCGTTCCGCGATCATGCTGCCCAACCGGACCTCCGTCATGATCAATAGGCCTCCACCGGGTTTTCCAGGATGCCGATTCCGGCGATCTCGACACGCACCGTGTCTCCGGGCGTCAGATATTTCGGCGGCTTGAAGCCGATCCCGACACCGGCGGGCGTGCCGGTGGCGATCACGTCACCGGGCATCAGGGTGATGCCGTTCGAAATTGCTGCGATGATCGTCGGTACATCGAAGATCAGCAGCTTGGTGTTGGAATCCTGGCGCAGTTCGCCATTGACCCAGCACCGGACCGCCGTGTCTTCCAGGTTGATCTCGTCGGCGGTGACCGCCACCGGGCCCATCGGGCAGAAGGTGTCCTGCGATTTTCCGATCAGCCATTGACTGTGCAGGCCCTGCAGGTCGCGGGCGGTCACGTCGTTGACGATGGTATAGCCCCAGACATGGGAAAGCGCGTCTTCCTTGGAAATGTTGCGCCCGCCCTTGCCGATGATCACGGCCAGTTCAGCCTCATAGTCGACTGCGGTGGTGACGCCGGCATCGACTTTCACGGCGGCTTCGTGCGGGATCACGCTTTCCGGCAGTTTGGAGAAGACAATGGGCGCTTCCGGCACCGCGCCCTTGGCGGCGCTGCTGTCGAAGCCGGAAGAGGCGAATTCATGGGCGTGTTCGAAGTAGTTCTTCCCGACGCAGAAGATGTTGCGATGGGGACGCGGCACCGGCGCGACCAGTTTGATGTCCGAAACGGACAAGCTCTCCGCATCGCCGGGCATGTCCGATCCGATCAGGGCGGCAACGCCGTCCCGGTCGGCGGCACCGGCCGGCAGGTCCAAGCGCGTAATCGTCCCGCCATCGTCCGATACGCGGCCGACATGACGTTCCCCGTTCCAATCGAAGGTGGCCAGTTTCATACGTCTTATCCTTTCTCGTACAGATCGTCGGGGATCAGAATAGTGGCGCCGGTCGTCTCCCGGCTTTCGAGGGCTCGGTGCGCCTCCGCCGCGGCGCTGAGGGGCAGGGTGCGCCCGATATCAACGCGAAGAACGCCGTTGCGCAGGGCGTCGAACAGGCGGCCGGTTATGGCCGCGATCTTGGCCGGCGTATCGGTGTAATGGCCGAAATTTGGCCGCGACAGGGTTACGGATCGGCCGGCCAGGGCGCTGATGTCCCGGGGGCCGATATCGCCTGACGCCTGGCCGAAGCTGACCAGATGCCCGCAATTTGCCAGCGCGGCGACGGAATGATCGAACGTATCACGACCGACGGCGTCATAGATCACGTCGACGCCCCGTCCCCGGGTCAGGTCCCGCACTTGCTTTTCGAGACTGTCGCGGCCCGGTAAAATGACGTGATGGGCACCGGCCGCTCGTGCGATCCGCGCCTTTTCCTCGCTGCTGGTCGCGCCGATCACGGTCGCCCCAAGCCGGTTCGCCCAGCGACAGAGCAGTTGCCCGATGCCGCCGGCCGGGGCGTAGATCAGCACCGTCTCGCCCGTGCGGACTGGATGGACCCGGTGCAGCAGGAACTCCGCGCTCATCCCCTTCAGCAGGATCGCGGCGGCCTGCCGGTCGTCCAGGAAGTCCGGCAGGGGAACGACCGAGGCCGCGTCCATGGTACGCACGGTGGCGTAGGCTCCGACCGGTGCGCAGGCATAGCCGACGCGCTGGCCCGGTTTCAGGTGGCGTATATCCGGGCCGACGGCATCCACGACGCCGGCCGCTTCCATCCCGGGGGCGCCCGGCGGCTCCAGGAGGTCGAAATAGCCGCTGCGGCAATAGACATCGATAAAGTTGACCCCGATTGCCGTCTGGCGCAGACGGACCTGACCGGGTCCCGGGGGCGGGGCGCTGATGTCCCGCATATGGAGTTCTTCCGGTCCGCCATGCCGATCGATCATCATGGCACAGCCCGGTAAGGCCGCGCCGGACGCAATTGCGGGGACAGCAGGGGACTTGATCGTTGCGGATTCCACACGGTCACGCACGGCATCGAACCCGGCTTCATAAACGCCCTCGGCGACCAGCTTTGCCAATTCGTTCTCGCGGCCCTTCGGCGTGCCGAAACTAGACGTCCAGGACCAGAAGGTGCGGTTGCCGTCCGTGACCGGTTTCAAGGCGATTTCGGCGACATAGTTCTGCAGCGGTACATCGGCATCGACGATGCAGTAGCGCAATCGCTTGTCCTTGTCGGACAGGGACAGCAGCCGTTCGCGGATGCGGTCGCCTGATTCCAGGGTGAAATTGCGGACGGCACCGATCTGGTCCGTGCGGCGACCTTCTTCGAGGTCGCTGCGCCGGACAGCCGGATGCCAGCGGTCATGGCCGTTGAAGTCGCGCAGGACTTCCCAGACCGCCGCGATTGGGGCGTCGATAATGGTGCTGCGTCGCACGGCGACCATGGCATCAGCCCCCGAAGCGTTCCTTCAGCGCGTTGAACCCGCCCTGGAACACGCCGTTGCCGATCAGATCGGTAAGTTCTCCTGCCCGCTCCGGGGCGCAGTCGAACTCCGCCGACCATTCCGCGAAGGTGCGCCCGCCATCGGTGATCGGCGACAGCTTCAGGGTCGCGACGTAATTCTCGACACCCATCGGGCTTTCCAGGATCGAATAGGTGCAGGCGAAGTCATAGTCCGACAGAGCCAGCAGCTTCTCGCGGATGAAACCGCCGTCCTTCAGGCGGAAGGCCCGGACGCAGCCGACCTGATCCGCCGGGGCGCCGCCTTCGATACGGCTCTCCGCAATGGCTGGATGCCAGGAAGGCAGGCTGTTGAAGTCGCGGATCGCCGCCCAGACCTGGTCCGCAGGTGCGCCGATGACGGAAGATGCATAGACCTCGGTCATGCGTCGTCATCCTTTTTCTTCTTGGATGCCTGGGCTTCCTTGGCCAGGGACTGCGCGTCCTTGGCGGAGCGGAAGATGTCCCCCATCTTGGCGACACCGGCATTCTCGACGCCGATTTCCTTCATCATTTCGTCAATCAGCGGGGCCTGGGCGCGATAGCGCAATGCGCTCTCGATCACCTCGTCGGTGGGGGAGCGATGACCGCCATCTCCGCCATGCCCGGTCAGACCGTCGACATGCAGGATCTTGATGCCGTCGATCTTCTCCATGGGCTTGACGCTCTCGCGCACGATGCCTTCCAGGCGGTCGATCATCTTCGAGCGGATTCGGCCGGCACGGGCGTCTTCGCTGAGTACGTTTTCGGCTTCGTTGCGCAGGCGTTCGGCTTCCGCTGCCACCGCTGCGGAGATCTTGTCCGCTTCGGCCGCGATAACCGCAGCATCGGCATTTTTCTGCGCCAGCAACCTGTCGACAGCGGCAACACGTTCGGCGATTTCCCGCTCGCGGACTGTAGCGACCTTCTCCTCTGCCGCGACGGCTTCGGCGCGGGCTGCCTCGGTCGTGGTCCGCACATCGGCCTCTTCCGATTGCTTGCGCAGACGGGCGATTTCCCGCTCGATATCCGCAAGCTCCAGAGCCATCGCGCGTTCGATTTCCAGACGCTTCAGGTCCCGGTCCTGCAGGATTCGGGCTTCTTCCAGGCCGCGGTTGGATGCAATGCGGGCCCGTTCGATTTCCTCATTGGCGGAAATCTCGGTTTCCTCCAGCGACTGCCGCTGCGCAATCTGCTGCGCGCGCAACAGGCGGTCGCGTTCGATCCGGGCCTTGTCGAGGATCTGCTCCTGGGCGATCCGGGCGGATTCGACCGATTTCGTGGCGGCTATGCGGGCCGTCTCCAGTTGCTGACCGCGGGCGATTTCACGCGCTTCGGTCTCCTCATCCGCCGCGATGCGGGCTTCCCGCAATTGCCGTTCGGACACGATCTTGGCGCGCTCGACATCCTCAGAGGACGCGATTTCCGCCGTCTCGACCTCGTGCCGCTGCTTGATCTGCAGGGTGCGGATCTGCTTTTCCCGGTCGATGCGCGCCTGTTCCAACGCCTCTTCCTGGGCGATGCGGGCGGCTTCGATCTGCTGCTGGGCGCGGATTTCGATTTCCTCCAGCGCACGGCGACGTTCGATGTCGAACTCCCGGGTCTCGCGCTCGCTGGCGATCCGGGATTTCTCGGCCTCCGCCTCGCGGGCGACGCGATCGCGGACGACCTCCATCCGCTGGGCCGCGCGCAGCGCCTCCAGCGCCCGTTCCTGATCCAGGCGGGAGCTTTCGCTTTCCTGCTCCAGCTTCAGGGTTTCCTTTTCCGCCTCCAGATTGCGGCTGCGGATGGCCAGCATCGACGATTGCTCGATATCGTTGCGCAGCTTGCGGCGCGACTCGATGGTCTCGATCAACTGCGTCAGACCTTCGGCATCGAAGCGGTTGGCAGGGTTGAAGTATTCCAGGTCCGTCTGGTCCAGGTCGGTGATGGCGACGGATTCCAGCTCCAGCCCGTTGCGAGCCAGGGCTTCGGCAGCCCGGTTTTCGACGATGGAGACGAAGTCGCCGCGCTTCTCATGCATCTCGTCCAGCGTCATCTCCGCCGCGACGGAGCGCAGGGCGCCGACAAACTTCCCGTTCAGCAGGTCCGCCAGGCTGTCACGGTCCATGGTGCGCCGGCCCAGAGTGGAGGCGGCGGCCGCGACGGCATCGGGCTTCTGAATGACGCGGACGAAGAATTCGGCCTCGATATCAACCCGCATTCGGTCTTTGGTAATGACCGCGCTGTCTTCCTTTCGGGCGACTGGAATGCGCACGACGTTCAGGTTGACGGGCGTCACCTCGTGAATGATCGGCAGGACCAAAGCCCCGCCGTTTATCACCACGGTCTCGCCGCCGAAGCCGGTGCGCACGAAGGCGACTTCCTTCGTCGAACGGTGGTAGAGCCAGTTCAACAGATAAACGATCACCACAATCGCGATGATCGCGATGATCAGCCAGAGAATGATGGATCCGATCAGGCCGGTCGTCATGGTCTCAATCCTCCCTATCAGCCCGTTCGCAGCGCTTTGAACGCTTTTGTCTGTTCGGTCAGTGCCTTTTCCGTCGGCAGCCGTTCCATGGAGGAGGCGCCGTAGAACCCGTGGCAGTTGTCGGTGTTCTTCAGGACATATTCGGCGTCCGCCGGCATGGCGACCGGGCCGCCATGGACCAGGACCAAGACATCCGGGTTCACGGACAGGGCGGCCTCGGCCCAGGAATTCACCAGGGCAGGGCAGTCCTCCAGCTTCAGCGCCGTTTCCGCGCCGATCGAGCCTCCCGTCGTCAGGCCGAGATGGCAGACGACGATGTCCGCACCGGCGCTCGCCATCGCCTTGGCGTCGTCTTCGTTGAAGACATAGGGCGTTGTGAACATGTCCTTTTCATGGGCCATGCGGATCATGTCGACCTCCTGGCCGTAGGACATGCCGGTTTCTTCCAGATTGGCCCGGAACGTCCCGTCAATCAGACCGACGGTCGGAAAGTTCTGAATGCCGGAAAAGCCGATTGCCTTCACCTGGTCCAGGTAGTGATCGAAGATGCAGAACGGGTCGGTGCCGTTGACCCCCGCAAGGACCGGAGTCTTCTTTGTGACCGGCAGGACCTCATGCGCCATTTCCATGACGACCTCGTTGGCATTGCCATAGGCCATCAGTCCGGACAGCGATCCGCGTCCGGCCATCCGGTAGCGCCCGGAATTATAGATCACGATCAGGTCGATCCCGCCCGCTTCCTCGCATTTCGCGGACAGGCCCGTCCCGGCGCCCCCGCCGACGATCGGCTCGCCCCGCGCTTTCATGTCCTGAAACTTCGCCAGAAGGTCTTTTCGTTCAAATCGCGGCATGGCGGGCCGTCCTCTCCGTTGCATTCCGTATCGGATTGATGTCGTTCAGGGCTTCGACCGTCGCCGTGGCGAAGGCCGGATCGTTTATGTGATGGGGCAGGCGGATCAGCCGCCGGTTCCCTTCTTCCCGGAAGGTTCGGGTAATGGCGTCGAACAGGGCCTTGTCGGCTTCCGGGTCATGGAAGGGCTGTCCTGGCGCATCCAAAGCCGACACGCCCCCTTCAGGGATCAGGAAGCGTACCGGACCGGTCATCTGGTTCAGCCGCTCGGCGATCCAGGTGCCCATCCTCGCGTTTTCCTCCGCCGTGGTGCGCATCAGCGTGACCTGAGGATTGTGTTCGACGAAGGTTCGGGATGCGTATTTCTCCGGCACAGTTTCGGGCGCGCGGAAATTCACCATGTCCAGGGCGCCGACAGAGCCGACATAAGGAATACGGGTTCGGATGAAGGCGCCGAACCGGTCTTCATCAGCCGCAAAGACCCCATCGAACATCATGTCGCATATTTCGGTCGTGGTCAGATCGACAGCCGCGGACAAAAGCCCGCTGTCGGCCAGTTTCTCCATCGAGCGGCCCCCGACGCCGGTGGCGTGGAATATGAGGCAGTCATAGCTGTCTTCCAGTTGCTCGGATATCTGCTGGATGGCTGTCGTCGTGACGCCGAACATGGTCAGGCCCAGGCCCGGTTTGTCGGCTTTCTGTGTCTTCTTGACCTGCGCATGGCGGACCATGCCGGCCAGCGCCGTCGCCCCATTGCGCAGAACCTGTCTGGAAATGCGGTTCAGGCCCTGCACATCGGTCACCGGGTACATCATCATGATGTCGGATGGGCCGACATACTGGCCGACATCGCCGGATGCGATGGTGGAGATCATCACTTTCGGAATGCCGATCGGAAGGCGCCGCATCGCCGGCGTGGCAAGGGCGGTCCCGCCGGATCCGGCCGCCGATATGATGCCGCCAATTCCGTGCTGCCGGACGATCCATCTCTCGAACGCCTCGGCCATCGCGCGGACAGAGGCGCCACGGTCTCCGGAAAAGACGCCGGTGGTCCCGCGTGGGTGATAGGCCGCGATGACATGCGGGGGAATGTCCGCGGACGAAGGCTTTCCGGATGTGGAAAGGTCGACCGTGCGAATGCGCAGCCCCTGTTCTGCAATGCAGTCCCGGATGTATCGCAGTTCCGCACCCTTGGTGTCGAAGGTCCCGACAACCAGCACATCATCGCCGCGCAGTGCGTCGAGCGCGGTCGGCTTCTCGCGATAAATCGGTTCGGGCGCGGCATCGAAGGGGCGGGTTGGCGGATTGGCCGGTTTTGTTACCGGCGCGGTTGCGGCCTTGTCTTCCTTCCAGCCGGCGCTGGACCAGCGGGTCGGCGGCACATAGACGAAGCTTTTCGGTTTTTCGGCCGCGTCGTCTTTCGGTGTCGCGGCTTCTGCCGGATGTTCCGGTTCGGCGGGCGCGTCCTGCGGCGGTTCGTAAGCCGGAACGTCGACTTCCATATCGTCGTGGGAATGGCGGCCGACACCCAGCAGGCGTTCCTGCAACGCACGATCATTGGCCAACTGCTTTGCCGGCATGACGCGGCTGATCCGGCCGTTTACCATGATCGCGACATCTTCCGAGATCGACGTCGCGACCGAGATGTTCTGTTCGATCAGCAGGATCGCGACATCGCTTTCCTCGGCGAGGGTCGACAGCAGTTGCTCGACGTGATCGACGATGACGGGGGCGAGGCCCTCGGTCGGCTCGTCCAGGACCAGCAGTTGCGGGTCCTGCAGCAACGCGCGGGAGATCGCCAGCATCTGCTGTTCGCCGCCGGACAGCTGACCACCGCCATTGCGGCGTCGTTCGGCAAGGCGCGGGAAGGTGTCGTAGATCCGATCGATGGTCCAGGCGCCGCTGCCGGTATCGGCCAGACGCAAGTGCTCGTCGACGGTCAGGGACGGCCAAAGCCGGCGGCCCTGCGGTGTGTAGCCGACGCCTTTGCCGGCGATCTTGTAGGGCTGCTGGCCGATCAGTTCCTCGCCCTTGAACCGGATGGAACCGCGCCGCGCCGGCTGCAGGCCCATGATCGCATTGCACAGGGTCGTCTTGCCCATGCCGTTGCGCCCGACCACGGAATGGACGCCGTGCTCCAGTGTCAGATCGACACCCTGCAACGCGTGAGATTGGCCGTAATAGACGTGCAGGTCGCGGATCTGAAGGACCTCGGAAGCACTGGGGCGGTTTCGGTTCCGGTCAGCCATGACCTTGCCCCAGATAGAGTTCCTGGACTTCCGGATCGCTCTCGATCTCGGCAGGGGTGCCTTCCTTGAAGATGCGTCCGTTGTGCATCATGGTCACGCTTTCGGACACGCGCAGTGCCACATCCATGTCGTGTTCGATGATGATGTATCCGATGTGGTCCGGCAGCGACTGGAGGATTTCGATCAACTCCGTCCGTTCTGTCGGGGACAGGCCGGCCGCCGGCTCGTCGAACAGGATCAGACGCGGGGCGCCCGCGAGCGCAAGGGCGATCTCCAGCTGGCGCTGCTGGCCATAGCTGAGGGTCGCCACCTGCGTCTCGCGCACCGCCTCCAGATGGACCGCCGCCAACAGGGTTTCGGCCATCTGCATCGTCGCGTCGTCCCGCTTGGGCCGCCACAGGGAGAAACGGCCTCGGCCGACCCCGCGACAGGCGAGATAAATGTTGTCTATGACGCTGAGCCCATGAAACAGCAGGGAAATCTGATAGGTGCGGCGCAGGCCGCGACGAATCCGCTCATGGGCGGGCAGATCCGTCACGTCCTCACCGAACAGGCGGACACGGCCGGTGGTCGGGGGGAAATCCCCCGTGATCGCGTTGAACAGGGTGGTCTTGCCGGCCCCGTTCGATCCCAGAACCGCACGCCGCTCCCCGGCCCTGACCGTCATGTTGATGTCGGCCAGTGCTACCAGCGCGCCGAAATGGCGGCTGACGGCTTCAAGCTCCAGCGCATAGCGTCCGGCGCTTTGAAGGCGGGAAAGGGCGTCGGTCTTGGCTATCGGCATCGTATCCATCCCCGACTACGGGCTTATTCGCAGCTCGGGTTGTCGCGGCCGACCTGACCGTACTCCAGGAACTTCTCGTAGGAGAGGCCCAGGGTCTGGCTGACCTGCGGAATGACCTTGATGGTCTTGTTGACGAGGTTGCCTTCCGGACCTTCGATGACCTCCGTCAGGAAGATGTCGGCAATCGCGTTGCGGCGTTCGTCCAGCGATACCATGCCCGTCGGGGTTTCGAAGGACAGATTGGACAGGGCTTCACGGTACTTCTTGCCGCCGTCCGACAGATCGCCGCCGACTTCCTCAAGCGCCAGCAGTGCGGCCTTGGTGTTGATGTAGTAGGCATGGGCAAACAGCGACGGGGACGGGAAGCCGTCCGGGAACTGTTCCTTGTAGGCGGATACGAAGGCGTTCCAGCGCGGGTCGTCCCAGGTGTCCGAAATCGGTCCCGCCGACGGCGTGCCGATGATGAAGTCGCGGGTGCGTCCCTTGGAGCCCAGAACCGTCTGGTCGACCGTGATTGAGCCTCCGATCAGTGGCAGTTCACCACCGGCCTGTTCGTATTGCGTCAGGAAGTTGACCGCGTCCGCGCCCCCGAGGGCGACATAGATGGCGTCAACATCATCCGGCAGCGCCGCGATGACCGAGGAATAGTCCTTGTTGCCGATCGGGACCCAGTAGCGGGCATCCACCGGCGCTTCGCCGCCCAGACGGCAGAACGGCTCCAGGAAGCCGAAGACCTGCGTGTAGGGGAAGGAATAATCTTCCGCCAGGACGGCGACCTTGCGATAGCCTTTTTCATTATAGACATACTCGCCGAGGCCGGCCATCCACTGGGCGCCTTCCGTGCCGAAGCGGAAGAAGTTGTCCGAGGGATTGCGCAGCGTCGTGTCCTGGGCGGCCGAGGAGCCGTTCAGGAAGGTGACGTCGGGTTGCGTCTTGGCGTAATCCTTGACGGCCAGGCCTTCCGACCCGGACAGAGGACCAACCAGGATTTCCACGCCATCCTGTTCCACAAGCTTGCGGGCGGCGCGAACCGCGCTGTCGGGGGAGGCGTCGGAAGAGCCGGTGATCAGCTCGATCTTCTTGCCGCCTGCGGTGTAGCCGAACTCTTCCAGCGCCAACTTGACGCCGCGCATGCCGTCTTCACCCAGGACCGTGAACGCCCCCTCAAGCGTTGCCAATGCCCCCATCTTGACGGTGTCTTCCGCCATGGCCGGCCCGGCGACCGACAGGACCGCCGCGGCGGCCAGCGCCTTCTTTCCAATACCGAACATCTCTTCCTTCCTCCCTATTGCTAGGTTTATTCGAGAGATCCGGCAGACTGCCGGTCGTCTCTTGCCATGCGTTCAGCCGATCGCTGCGCATTTCGTGAGAACCGAACCCGCTCGCGCAGGCGGTTCCAAATTCCCAACAGGCCATCGGGCGAGAACAGGACGACCAGCAGGAACGCCAACCCGATCACGGTGTTGAAGCGTTCGCGGTCGATCAGATCGATGGCGAAGTTTTCCAGAAGCACAAAGGCGATGGCACCGAGAAAGGGCCCGATCGGGTGACGCAGACCACCGACCACCGCAATCACCAGAATGTCGATGGCGACGTCGACGCCGACGGATCCGGGGGAAACCCGGCCGTTGAACCAGACCATCAGCACGCCCGCTGTGCCCGCGATGATGCCGGAGAAGAAATAGGCGGTGACGCGGTGCAGCGTCACGTCATAGCCCAGCGCCCGCATTCGGCGCGGATTGTCCCGGATTGCCTGCAGGCTGAGCCCGAACGGGGCCCGCGCGGCATAGACGATGGCGCCATAGAAGCCGGCCGAGATGACCAGCGTCAGATAGTAGAACGGCACCGGATCACGCCAGTAGATCCCGAACAGGGTTGGTGGCTCGACACCGGCGAAACCGGTGAAGCCGTTGAACAGGACGTAGTTCTGGCGCACGAAGTAGAAGAAGGCGACCGCGATCGCCAGCGTGATCATGATCGTGTAGATGCCTTCGGTCCGGACCGAAATCGCACCGATGAAGGCGCTGAACAGGGCGGCCATGAAGATTGCGAAGGGGGCGGTGATCCACCATGGCCAGCCAAGGCCCATGACCCCGACACTGTTGTCGCCGAAGATGGCCATCATGTAGCTGGCGAAACCGGCAACGGTCAGCTGTGCCAGACTGACCATGCCACCGTAGCCGGCCAGCATGACCAGCGACAGCGCGATTGTGCCGAGGATCAGGGAATAGGCGCCGATCTGATAGGTGAAGAAGTCCGATGCAAAGGTCGGATAGGCGATCAGGAAAACGGCCACCGCCAGTTTGGCCGGATGAACGTCCTTGAAGGAGAACTCGCCGGAGAAGAGGCGCCGCGTGTCCATGATCTCAGCGTCCCCCCATGATGCCCTGCGGACGGACCGCCAGGGTCACGACCATGATCAGGAAGGTCAGGACCACGCCGTAGGTCGGGAAATAGGCGAGGCCGAACTGCTCCGCCAGGCCGATCAGAAGCGCGCCGATGGCCGCCCCGGTCACTGAGCCGAGCCCGCCGACGATCACGACGATCAGGGACGCGAGCAGATAACGGATGTCCTCGCCCGGCGCGATGGACAGGGCGGTGCCGCCGATGACACCGGCGAATCCCGCGAGCCCCGCGCCGATGGCAAACACCAGTGCGAATACCAGTTGAACGTTCACGCCCGACGCGGCCAGCATCTCGCGATCGTTCACGCCGGCGCGGATCATCATGCCGATTCTGGTGCGGTTCAGGAAAAGCCACAGGGCGATGCCGACCGCGACGGCCACCGCAAGAACGGCCAAGCGATAGACCGGGTATTTGATGAAGACCGCGTCGCCGGAGGATTTGACGACTGAGACGACGGGCAGTGTGGCTGCACCGAAAAGCCATTCGGGCGGTGCGAACTGGTAAGTCGTCCCGGTCCAGATCGCGAGCATCAGGTCCGCGGCGATGATCGAGATTCCGATCGTGACCAGGGTCTGGCGCAGGTCGTCGCCTTCCATGCGGCGGAAAATCAGGACCTGCAGCAGTATGCCGCTTGCGGCGATGGCCAGAAAGGCAACGGCGAGGCCCAGGAACCAGGAGCCGGTAGCCTCGGCGACCTCGTAGCCGATATAAGCGCCGAGCAGATACATCGAACCATGCGCGAGGTTCACGTTGCGCATCAGCCCGAAGACGAGCGTGAAACCGCTGGCGACCAGGAAATAAAGACCGCCGAGCGTGATCCCGTTGAGGAAGGTGTTCACGAATGTCTTCTTGCGGCCGATCGCATCAACCATCCAGTCCGGCCAGACCGCGAAGATCATCCACAGGAAAGCCGCCGCGATCACAAGAATCACGATCGCCCAGAATGTGTGGCGTTCGATAAACTGCCTCATGGCAGCCGCTTGCCGTTATGGTGCGACATACGACGCGTATCCTCCCTGGCGGCCGCATTCGGTCGACGCATTTGCGCCTTCGGCGGCTCTCGATTGCGATGTTTCATCGCGCCGTCTGTATCCGACGGTTGAGGACAAGCTTGATCGTGTCCCGAAACGACCGCAACAGAGATCGAAGACAAAATGGGAAAAAATGGGTAATATCTGCGGCCATAAATTTGATTCATTGGACTCGGACTTCCTCAACGGAAGGTGAGTCGTGAACTGGAAAACCGGGAAAAACCTATCCGGCACTGCCAAAACCTCCCTGTTCTTGGCCACCCGTTCACCGAAATGTTGGGGTGACACTATCTGCTTTCTGGACCGAAGCAGCCTATAATGATCCAATGACTGGACCAATTGGTTCAATATTGATGGGCCAATAGATCCTTTGTCAATCAAGATTCGGGAGTTCGGCCAAATTCGTTGCTTTATTGAGCCAATTGATCCTATTGTTCCGCCTAGACCGACAGGAAAGGAAGAGGTGTGCGTAATACGGTATCGACCAGGATCCGCGAAGTTCTGCGCCGGGACATTGAATCCGGCGCCTTCGGGCCCGATGGGCGTTTCCCAACGGAGCGGGATCTGGCAGATCGGTTTGGCGTCGCCCGAAACACGATCCGCCGCGCCATGGATTCCCTGGAATCGGACGGACACATCACGCGGCAGGTCGGCCGGGGTACTTTCGTTACCCGGTCTCCATCGGGGGAGGGGGCGCAGCTCGCCGCGACGGGGACCGTCCTGCCGGCCGATATCAGCCCGCGGGATCTGATCGAGGCACGCATGATGATCGAGCCGGCCGCGGCGGCTGCGGCTGCGGCAAATGCGACCGATGCCGATATCGAGCTTCTCCTCGAAGCCCAGGCGGCCTCGGAAGACACCAGCGTCATGGAAGAGTTCGAGCGCTATGACGCGCAGATCCATCAGTTGATCTTTGCCATGACGCATAACCAACTTGTTCAGCGGATCGATGAGATGCTGCGGTCGATGCGCGACAATGCGGATTGGCTGGCTGCCAAGCGAAATGCCTATTCGAGTGATCTGAAGGCCCGCTATGTCGCGCAGCATGCCGCGATTATCGACGCG
Source organism: Alphaproteobacteria bacterium (assembly GCA_033344895.1). Classification (NCBI taxonomy): domain Bacteria; kingdom Pseudomonadati; phylum Pseudomonadota; class Alphaproteobacteria; species Alphaproteobacteria bacterium. The sequence continues at coordinate 101,971 of JAWPMN010000001.1, read as the reverse complement.
GTACGGCGTCGTTCGCCCAGGGCCGCACGCGAGGCGATGATCGTGCATCTGGAGGAAGTGCGCCGCGCTCTACTGGAAGGTTGATCGCTTTTCTAAAGATGAGTATGGGTAAAAATGGGTATAGATGCCTGATAATGAATTCATGGATTACCTGACCTGGCCGGTCGAATGGCGCAGCCGGAAGTCCGGCGCCGGCTTGTTTCACGCGGTCGCAACCCCGGTACCGGCCCTGCTGGCGGAAGGATTGCCGGCGGAAGTCGGGTTGTTGCTGCCCAATCGCAATTCCCAACCTGTGGAACTCGCAATCGCGGATCGGCTGGCGGCGGGGGATGGCGCGCGCCCTGCGCTGGGCCTGTTTATGGCGAACCCCTTCCTGAAGCTCGATACCGTTGCGGCTGCCTGTCAGTCGGCATCGATCGAATGGATCGTCAACTTGCCGAGCGTTGCGCAACAGGACTCGGAGTTCGGTCAGCAGTTGGAGGATGTCGGTCTCGATCTGACCGGCGAGTTGCGACGTCTCGATGCCCTGCACGCACGCGGTCTTCGCACCGCGGCCGTGGTCACGGATGCCGAAGGGGCCGAGAAGGCGATCGCCGCGGGGGCGGAGGTGCTGATCGTTCTGCCGCGTGTCTCGGACTTTGCGGCAGGGTTTCCATCATCCCGTCAGCGGGGGACGGCGATCCAGCTTGTTCGCAATGCGCTGGCGTCATCGGATTGGCAGGGATCCGTCCTTGGTCTCGGCGACGCGACAGAGGCGGCTCATCCGGCGCTGTGGCCGGAAGGCGTGGATGGGTTGATGATCCGGCCCAAAGCCGCCTGACCGCTAGTCCGACAGGCCATACTTGCGGATCTTGTTGTAGAGCGTCTTGCGCGAGATGCCGAGCGCTTCCGCCGTTCGGCTGCGGCTGAAACCGTGACGCCATAATGCGTCCACGATCCGGTCCTTTTCGCCCCGCCCGGACGTTGGTTGCTCCGTTTCCCCACGCAACAGCGGCAGCACTTCGCCCTTCTGGATCGGCTGGCCGGAGCCCGGATGGCGCAACTGACCGAGAACAGTGCGCAGTTCCGCCTCGTTCCCCGGCCAGGGATGGGCCTCCAGCGCCTGCAGGGCGTCGGCCGAGAACGCTTCCCGCTTCAGCGGACGCCCGAGCCGATCCTCTGAGAGGCTCTCCAGCAAGGTCAGCAGGTCGTCGATTCGCTCTGTCAGGGATGGCAGCCGAACGACCGATCCGCCGAGTATGTGGCACAGGGACGGGTCCAGGCCCTCCAGGGCATTGGCATTGCGGGCATCGGATCCGGCATCGGCGCGAACCAGGGCAATTCGTGGTGCGACGGAATTCGGGCGGCGTTGACCTGTGGCCCGGAACACGCCATCCGACAAGGCGCGGGCGAGGCGCCGCTGCGCGCCCGTGGGCATGCGTTCCGGCGCATGAATGACGAGCAGATCGATTTCCGGGTCACCCAGGGCCGGGCGACGCCGGGAGGACGGATCGGCCTGTCCGAACAGGATGGCGCGTGCCCGGGCGGGAAAATCCTCGCCCGCCAGATCGATCTGATAGATTACCGGCGTGCCGGCGGCGCCTGATGCCAGGGCGCGCAGGGTCGGCATCGGATCCTGGCCCGGCCCGCAATGGACCATCACCGGCGAACGACCCCCGGCCAGCGGGCGCAGGCGCTCCAGAAAGCCGAGTTGCGCCTTGGACCGCCCCGTCAGGCCGAAGCGTCGTCCCCAGGAAAGCAGGCTCGCGCTTTCATCGTTCAGGGTCTCCATCCGTCGGCCGGCATGCCGGAACCGGTCGATCTGATCGGCAACTGAGGCTTCCAGCGGCATGCGTTCGAAGGTCGAGCCACCAACGTAGCCGTCGATCGGTGCAAGGCGAAGCAGACGGCCCAGATCCTCCGCCGTGGCGATGGGGCCGCCTTCCAGCAGGAACCGGATACGCGGATTGATCCGCTTGATTAGCCGGCCGATTTCCCGGACCGCGGTCGCTACCTCCTCCACGGAGGACCGACGGCGGTGTCCGACGGTGCCCCCCACATTCCAGCCGAGATTGAGACAGACCATGTCGATGCCGGAATCCGCTGCCAGCCGCGCCTGCGTTCGGGTCGCGCAATAGAACATTGCCGTCAGGCCCGCATTCTGAACGGCGCGCAACTGTTCGACCTCGCGTTCGATGCCGCGCCCGCTGCGACTCAGCATCTGCTGCATGGCGCGCGAAAAGTGCATACAACTGGGAAAATTGACGGCCCCGGCAAATCCGGCGTCGGCGATCTCCCGGGCGCGTCGCACGGGGTCGAAGTCGCCGCTCCAGACATCGACGCCCAGCAGGACCGGAAGGTCGCATTGGGGCAGCAATTCGTTGCGCGCAAACGGCTCGGTCAGACCGGTTGCCTCGAAGATCGGCAACATGCAGGCGATGGAAGGGGCGCCCATGCTGCGCAACCGACCGGCGTTGATCGCCAGCAGAAAGTCGGCCCCGCCGCGTGCCGCCGCAAGACCGGTACTGCCGGAACCGATAGCCGCGCCGATCAGAAACGGCGCATCGGTTTCGGCGATTTTCCTGCGTGTGGCGTCGGGCAATGCCGGCTCCCCGGTCGGACAATTGATCCGGCCAGACTAGGCGGAGCCGTACCGCCGGCCAAGGCTGTTTCCAGCCCTCGCCGGCGCACCGGTTACGCGGCCTTGCGGCGTTTCGAAAGCCGATGTGTTGCACGCTCGTGGTTGTCGTTGACCGGGGTGTCGGGAATCTCCGGGCTCATCCGGGGGTCTTCGGACCGAACGAGCCGGCCCAGCAGCACCAGCCAGAAGACAGGAAGGGCAAAGACACCCGCCAGTGCGGCGATCCCGGCCGGGCCGTCGAAGTCCAGCGCGTGAACCGCGGTGAAGGCATAGGCCGTCCCGATGCTGACAAGGCCGGTCAGCAGGACGCAGAAGAGTATGGTGCCCATTTCACCCAGTTCGGAGGATTGGGCATTCTCCGCACCCTGGAACTGCAACCAGGTCCAGGCGAGGACGAGGCCACCGCAGAGCAGCGCTGCGGACATCAAGAAGTCGTACATTTCGGGTCTCCGAGATGCACAGGGGCGCGGGGAGGGCACGAAGTCATATCCGGAGGCACTGATGCGTGCATCGGGCCACGGTCCGCCGACAGGCGGGACAACTTCGGTTCGCTACTCATGTCGCACGCGCGGATATCTTTCCGGCGCGTCCCTGAGCAGAAGGGGCCGGCCCATTGGGCCGACAGCCGCAAATGGCTGCGGTTATCCGTTAGGTGATGTGCCGGTTTGTCCAATTCCAGATCGGCCGGACGGAATATTTTCAGGCTATCGCTGTTCGATGGTTGGACCGTCTAGAGCGCATCGTCCGGGATTGCCCGCAGGGTTTCCCAGCCGTTCTCCATCGACTTTGCAAGACCCGGTACCTGGGTCAGGACATTGTCGGCGAAGAATCGCGCCGTCGCGATCTTGGCACGCAGGAAAGTCTCGTCGGCCTCAGCATCGGATTCCAGCTTTTCGAGGGCAACCCGAGCCGCATGGGCGAGGGAGGCCCCGCCGGCTGTAATACCGAAGGCCCGCAGGTAATAGGCCGCCGTACCGCCGGCGACATCCGGATCGTTGGACGCGTTCTCCAGAAGCCATTCTGTGGCGTCCTCGAGAGCATCAACCGCCTTCGCCAGACGTTTGCGAATGGCCGCCATATCGTCACCCGGCACGTTGTTCAGGCCGGTGATCTGGACATGCAGTTCATCCAGATATTCCTGCGCTGCCTTGCCCCCGTCGCGCAGCAGCTTGCGCCCGACCAGATCCATCGCCTGCACGCCGTTCGTGCCTTCATAGATCGGCAGAATGCGGCTATCCCGGAAATGCTGGGCGGCGCCGGTTTCCTCAATGAAGCCCATGCCGCCATGGACCTGAACGCCCATGGACGACAGTTCGACACCCATGTCGGTGAACCAGCCCTTGATCACCGGGGTCAGCAGACCGACACGCCGTTCCCCCCATTTGCGCCAGGATTCGTCGGGGTGGCGTTTCTGCTGGTCCAGCGCGACCATCGCTTCCAGAACCAGGCCGCGCATCGCCTCGGCATGGCTGCGCATGGTCATCAACATGCGACGCACATCGGCGTGATCGACAATGGGGGCCAGCGCCTTGTCGCCGGCGCGCCCCTGCTTGCGCTCCAGCGCATAGTCTCGGGCCTGCTGATAGGCGCGCTCGATAACGCTCAATCCCTGCAGCCCGACGGCGAGGCGGGCATTGTTCATCATCGTGAACATGTATTCCAGGCCACGGTTTTCCTCGCCGACCAGGTATCCGATGGCACCGTCATTGTCGCCGTAGGACATTACGCAGGTGGGCGAACCCATGATGCCCAGCTTGTGCTCGATCGAGACACAACGCAGGTCGTTGCGCTCACCCGGCGTGCCGTCTTCCTTGGGCAGGTATTTCGGCACGATGAACAGCGAGATTCCCCTGGTCCCCTCCGGCGCATCCTCGCACCGGGCGAGAACCAGATGGACGATGTTCTCGGCCATTTCGTGTTCGCCATAGGTGATGAAGATCTTCGTGCCGCGAATTCGGTAATGATCCTCGCGCCGTTCGGCCCGGGTCTTCACCAGCGACAGATCGGTGCCGGCCTGCGGTTCGGTCAGGTTCATCGTGCCAGACCATTCGCCCGACACCATCTTTGGAAGGTAGGTCGCCTTCTGCTCCGGCGACCCGTGCGCCTGAAGCGCCTCGACGGCACCCTGGTTCAGCAGCGGGCACAGCGCCCAGGCCAGGTTTGCCGACTGCCACATCTCGGCCACCGCGGTCGACACGATCCAGGGCAGTTCCTGGCCACCGAACTCGGCCTCGAACGGGACCGCATTCCATCCGCCATCGACGAACGCCTTGTAAGCCTCGGCAAACCCATCCGGCACGCGGACGACGCCGTTTTCGTAGCGCGCACCCTGCTGGTCGCCCGAATGATTGATCGGCGCCAACTGCTCGGATGCGAATTTCGCGGCCTCTTCCAGGATCGCGTCGACGAGGTCCGGCGTAATTTCCTCACAGCCGGGCAATTGCATCACCTGGTTCAGCAGCCCCATATCCTTCAGGATGAACTGCATGTCCCGCGTCGGGGCCGTGTAAGCATTCATCGGGTCTTCCCCTTCAGTCCTGTTTCGGGCGCGCGGCCGGGATCGTCTTGCCCGGATTCATCAACCCCTTCGGATCGAACAGATCCTTCAGGGCGCGCATCGTCGCAAGTTCGACATCCGATTTGCAACGCAACATTTCTTCGCGTTTCGACATGCCGATGCCATGCTCGGCGGAGATCGACCCGTCCAGGGACAGGGCCACATCATGCACGCGGCGTTGCAGCGCCTCGCGATGTTTCGCAAACTCCTCGGCCGGCATGTCCACCGGCTGGGACAGGTTGTAGTGAATGTTGCCATCCCCGACGTGACCGAACGGGTAGGGGCGGATGCCCGGCATCATCTCGGTCACCTCGGCATTGGCCTGGCGGATGAAATCCGGGACCAGACTGACCGGCACGGAAACGTCGTGTTTCACCTGCGCACCCTCGCGGACCTGGGCGTCGACAATCGCTTCGCGCAGGAACCAGATCTGGTTCCTCTGATCTTCCGACTGGGGCAGAACCGCATCGACGATGTGGCCGTCCTCGTAGGCACTTTCCAGCAGGCCTTCCAGCGCCCGGGACGCCGAACCGTCGGCACGTGTGCCACCGATTTCCAGCAGGACGGTCCAGTCATAGGTTGTCTCAAAGGGCTGCTTGGCGCCATCGACATGCTTTTCCGCCCAATCCAGGGCAAATCCCGGCATCAGTTCAAAGGACATCAGCGCATCGGCACTGGCGGTTCGGGCCTGCTCCAGCAGGGTGACCGCCGCGTCCAGGTCGGACAGGGCGACCAGCGCTGCCGCACGCTCCTTCGGCAGGGGGAACAGTTTCAGAACCGCGGCGGTAATGATGCAGAGCGTCCCTTCCGATCCCAGGAACAACTGCTTCAGATCGTAACCGGTATTGTCCTTGCGCAGACGCCGCAGCCCGTTCCAGATTCGCCCGTCCGGCAACACGACCTCAAGGCCAAGCACCAGATCGCGGGCATTGCCATAGCGCAGTACATTGATGCCGCCCGCATTGGACGACAGATTGCCGCCGATCTGACAGGACCCTTCGGCACCGAGACTGAGCGGGAAAAGGCGATCGGCCGCCTCCGCCGTGTCCTGAAGGTCTTTCAGGATGCAACCGGCTTCGACCGTCATCGTGTAATTGGCCGCGTCGACATCGCGAACGGCGTTCATCCGGCCCAGATTGATCAGCAACTGCCGGCCGCTAGGATCCGGCGTTGCTCCGCCGACTCGGCTGGTATTGCCGCCCTGGGGAACGACCTGGATGCCGGCCGCATAGGCGATCGACAGGATGTCGGAGACTTCCTGCGTCGTCGCGGGCTTGGCCATACCCAAGCAGCGTCCTTCATAGACGTTGCGGGAATCGATGAGCCAGGGCGCCAGTGTTTCGGGATCGTCGATCCAGCCCTTCGGGCCGAGTCGCTCGCGAATCCGGTGCAGGGCGTCCTGCTCGTCCGGTGTCGGTCGGTAGGGCATCTCCGTCATGCATCATGATTTAGACCGGCCATTCGCGGCAAGCAAGCGGGCGCATTGCCACGCTCTTTCAACCGGCGTGCGGACGCGATAGCGTCCTGCAATGCGCGCCATAATGATCCTTCTCTGGCTGCTTGCCGGATGTTCCGCTGATCGGACCCTGTCCCGGGATGATCCCGGACCGATCGACGTCTCGATTGCGGCCATTTCCGTTGAGGGCGGCCGCGCGGTCGTCGCCATCGATGCGGACCGTGCCGTGTTGCCCGCCTCCACGGCGAAGCTGGTTACCGCCCTAACCGTTGCGGATCGGGCCGACCTGGAGCACCGCTTCACTACACGCCTGTGTCGCGACGGCGATGCGGTGATGTTGATCGGCGGCGGCGATCCGTCGCTGGATGTCGAGGATCTGCTGGCATTGGCACTGGCGGCGAAGGACGGTCTCCATGGGGCGACCTCATTCCACTATGCACCGGTGCGCACACTGGGCGCCGTGAATTCCGGGCAGCCTGCCGATGCCGCCTACAATCCCGTTCTATCTGGTCTGATGGTGGCGGAGGGCGCGTTCAAGGGATACCGGGCAGGCACCACGAGCTGGAGCGTGCCCGAAGGCGGGCCTGTGCCGCCTCAAGACGGCGAGGACTGGTACGCCCATCCTGATCCGCCGAGGCAGGCGGCGATGCTGTTTCGAACCTATGCCGCGGGCCTGGGGGTCGATCTGCCCTCTCCTGAGCCCGGGCCCGAATCCTGCCCGGCAGAGCTGGCGCGGCATCAAAGCGACCCGCTTGGCGATCTGATCCGTGATATGTTGTGGACATCCAGCAACGCCGCGGCGGAAATGCTCGGTCGTTTTGCCACCACGGCGCAGGGGCCGAATGTGTGGCTGGCGGATGCCCATCCGGACCTGGCAGATATCGTATTGGAGAACTTTTCCGGACTCGGCGAAAAGTCGCGTGTCACGGCAAGGGCGATGGCCTTGCTGCTGGCACGGGAGGCCGGACGGGAAATCGGCGATGCGGCACTGCCCGCAATCCTGACGCCGGCCGGCTGGGACGGCGGATTGCGCAGACGCATGACCGGGCCGCCGGCGGCTCTTGCCGTCTGGGCCAAGACCGGCACCATGCATTATGGCGTCGGGTTGGCCGGGTATGTCCTGCATCCGCGGCGTGGCCTGCTGGCCTTTGCGGCCTATGCCCACGACCCTGTCCGCCGGGCGGCATACGATCCGCTGTCCGCCGACCCCGTCTCCGAAGTCAGCGCCCGTGCATGGGACCGCGCCGCCCGGCAGGCGGTGGACGATGCGGTGACTGCGCTGTTTCGCGAATAGCCTACTCGGCGGCCTTCATTGCGCTGTTTGGAACCGTGGCGTCGTTGTTGGCGGCGCTCAGTTCCGCAATGGCCGCGTCCATGGCGCCATTCCCCAGCGGTACGCCGTGGAGGCGCAGCACCGTTTCTATCGCGGCCAACGACCCGAGGACCATCGGCTCGTTGATGTCGCCCATATGGCCGATGCGAAAGGCGCGTCCGCGGAACGGCCCGATTCCGGAACCGATATGCAGGTTCATTTCGCGGCCCGTCGACCGAACGGCCTCCGCGTCCATACCCTCCGGCATCAGGATCGATGTGACGCTGTCGGCGCGCTGGGACGGCTCTACCGCGTTGAATTGCAGCGCGCCGCCGTCGCACCAGCGGCCGACCGCCGCGCGGACGGTCCGTGCCAGGCGGGCATGCCGGGCGATGACGCCGTCCAGGGTTTCCTCGGCGATGATATTCAGCGCCTCGCGCAGACCGAAGACATGATGCTCCGGCGCCGTGCCGCAGAAACGCTGGTAGTGTTCCCCGGCGACGCGTTCCTGCCAGTCCCAGTACCGGCGGGGCATGGTGGTCTTCTTGCCTACCTGCATCGCCTTGTCATTCGCCGCGACCATGGCAAGGCCCGGCGGCATCATCAGCCCCTTCTGCGAGGCGGCGACGGTGACGTCGACCCCCCACTCGTCCATCGGGAAATGGGTTGTGCCCAGCGATGCGATCGTGTCGACGCAGAACAGGGCGGGATGACCGGCGGCGTCGATTGCCTTGCGCGCGGCCAGTACATCGCTCTTCAAACTGGTCGCCGTGTCGACATGGACGAACAGGACGGCCTTGATCTTGTGATCGGTATCCGCCCGCAGCTTTTCTTCCAGCCGGTTAGGATCAATCGCGTGACGCCAGTCATTGGCTACGGTCTCGCAATGAAGGCCCAAGGCATCGGCCATGCTGCGCCAGGCCTCGGAGAAGACGCCGACCTCCGGGATCAGGACCGTATCGCCGGGAGACAGGATGTTGGTCAGTGCCGCTTCCCAGCCGCCATGGCCATTCGCGGCATACAGGTGGACGGTTCCCGATGTACGGAAGATTGCCTTCACATCCTCGAAGACCTCGTCACACAGCGCCATGAAGTCGGGACCGGAAAAGTCCACGGACTGGCAATGCATCGCGCGCAGAATGCGGTCGGGGATGGGCGTCGGGCCCGGACTAAGCAGAAACTGGTATCCGCGTTCAGACGCCATCAGGCCGTCCTCCCAATTGTATGGTCATCACTTTGATTGACGATATAGGTACCCTACCCACGGGAACCGTCAATATGGTGTCACACGATGTCGAAGGCTTTTCTAAACGCGCTTTCGCCAACCGGTGTGAATGCCACAATCCGCGTGCCGTCGATCCGGCGAGCCCAACCGGCGGCGTAGGTGTGGTCCAGAACCGCCTTGCCCAGACCGCCGGCCAGATGGCTGCGCCGCATGCTCCAGTCCAGGCACGATTTGCAGACCGGGCGCCGACTGCCGGTCAGGCTGTCCAGGTCGATGCCGATCGCACCGAAGAAGGATTCCCCAATATCGGTGAGGTGGAGTTCCTCCCCATCCTCCCGCAGCATGCGGCGTTCCAACAGGCTGTCGAGCAGCGACACGGCCAGTTCCCCGGCAAGATGGTCATAACAGATGCGGGCATGGCGAAGGGCTGGATCTTTCGGTCCGGTGCGCGTTCGGACATGGCCGCGAGCCGCAGCCAATCCCATCATGGATTCCAGAAGATTGCCCACCTGTTCGTCGAATAGCGCGAAATAGCGGTGGCGTCCCTGCTTTCGCTGGCGGATCAACCCGCCGGATTCCAGCTTCTTCAGATTTGTGCTGGCGGTCTGTTGGGTGATACCGGCCTCGGCGGCCAGTTCCGTGGCCGTATACGCCTTTCCGTCCATCAATGCGGTCAGCATGTTGGCGCGGGCTGGGTCACCGATGAGGGAGGCGATCAACGCAATGTCTGGGCCTTCTTTCATACTTCGATGCTAGACGAAGCATTGGCGGGCGGCAACGTGGCAATGAAGGGCATCGGAACCTCCTGGAGACGGCCATGCTGACCTGTTTCATCCGTTATCATATCGATCCGACGAAGAAGGACGCCTTCGCCGAATATGCCCGGAACTGGGGCCAGGCCATCCCGCGTTGCGGCGCCGACCTGATCGGATATTTCGCCCCGCATGAAGGGTCATCGACCCTGGCCTACGGCGTCTACAACATCGAAAGTCTGGCTGTCTATGAGGCCTATCGGGCGCGCCTGGCCGCGGATCCGCTGGGCCGCGAGAATTATGAGTTCGCCCAGCGGGAAAAGTTCCTGCTGCGCGAGGATCGGACTTTCCTGAAATGCGTGTCGCTGCCCCATGGCGGGACGGTGTCGTCATGATCGCCGTTATCTTCGAGGTCACGCCAAGCGAAGGCGGCAAGGCGGCTTATCTGGATATCGCTGCGCGTCTGTTCGAGGAGTTGAAGGATCATGACGGATTCCTGTCGGTGGAGCGGTTCCAGAGCCTGAGCGACCCTTCAAAGCTGCTGTCACTGTCCTTCTTCCGGGATGAAGAGGCGGTCGCCGCCTGGCGTAATCGAATGGCACACCGGGATGCCCAGTCGGCCGGTCGGGAAGGGGTGTTTCAGGACTACAGGCTGCGGATCGCCAGCGTCATCCGCGATTACGGTATGACCGACCGCGAACAGGCCCCGGCGGACTCCCGGGAAAGGCATGACGGGTGATGCAAGGGGCTGGATTGCAGGCGCGCGCACTACCTGCGCGCGCTTGGAATGCCGCGAGCGGGCTTGCCTGTTCGCGCCGCATCGCCTAAGTGCAGGGCCGATAATCCGAAACTGGAAAGGATCGGTTCGAATGCGCGCTGAGACGCAAGCGGTGGTCGACGAACTCAAGCAGTCGCTGGAACTGCTGAGGAGGCATCTTTGACTGGGGTGTCTCGACAAAACGCCTTGAAGAACTGAACGCCCGGTCGGAAGACCCGGATCTTTGGAACGACCCCGAGGCCGCGCAGAAAGTCATGCGCGAGCGCGCGTCGCTGGAAAGCCGGATCAACGGTTTTCTGGAACTGGAGAACGGCCTCAACGACAATGTCGAACTGATCGAACTGGCGGAGCTGGAAGACGATCAGTCGATGATCGAGGATGCCGAAAAGGCCCTTTCCAGCCTGCGCGATACCGCCGCGAAGCTGCAATTGCAGAGCCTGCTATCCGGCGAGGCCGACGGCAACAACTGCTTCCTGGAAGTTCACGCCGGTGCCGGCGGAACCGAAAGCCAGGATTGGGCGCAGATGCTGACGCGCATGTATTCGCGATGGTGCGACAAGCGCGGCTACAAGACCGAACTGATCGAAGAAAGCCCCGGGGAAGAGGCCGGTATCAAATCCGTCACCCTGAAAGTGTCGGGGCAGGACGCCTATGGCTGGCTGAAGACCGAGGGCGGTGTTCATCGCCTGGTGCGGATTTCGCCGTATGATTCCTCGGCGCGGCGCCATACCAGCTTCTCGTCCGTCAAGGTCTATCCCGAGATCGACGATTCCATCGAGATCGAAATCAACGACAGTGAGTTGCGCGTCGACACCTACCGGGCTTCCGGCGCAGGTGGCCAGCACGTCAACCGGACCGATTCCGCGGTGCGTATCACCCACCAGCCGACCGGTATCGTGGTGCAGTGTCAGAACGATCGGTCGCAGCACAAGAACCGCGCGACGGCGATGAAGATGCTGAAGGCCCGTCTCTACGAGATGGAACTGAAGAAGCGCGAAGCCGCCGCCCAGGAAAACTTCGAGGCGGAAACCGAGATCGGCTGGGGCCGGCAGATCCGGTCCTATGTGCTGCAGCCCTACCAGATGGTGAAGGACCTGCGCACCGGCGTCGAAACCAGCAATACCGGCGCGGTTCTGGATGGCGATATCGACGCCTTCCTGGAAGCCTCGCTGGCGTCGAAGCTGGATGGCAATCATAGCGAAGTCGAAGATCTGGATTGATCCCATGAGTGAGACCGAGACCCAAGAAGCACGCCGCGACTTCATTCGCGAGATGATCCGCAGCGACCTGGCTAACGGAAAGGTCTCGGAACTGGTGACCCGCTTCCCGCCGGAACCGAACGGCTACCTGCATATCGGACATGCCAAGTCGATCTGCCTGAATTTCGGCGTGGCGGAGGAGTTTGGCGGACGCTGCAATCTGCGTTTCGACGACACGAACCCGACGAAGGAAGAGCAGGAATATATCGACGCCATCCAGGAGGATGTGCGCTGGCTGGGTTTCGAATGGGACGGGGAGCCGAAATTCGCGTCGGACTACTTTGAGACCTTTTATGGCTACGCGGTTCATCTGATCGAAGCCGGAAAGGCCTATGTCGACGACCTGTCGCCCGAGGAAATCCGGGAGTACCGCGGCACGCTGACCGAACCCGGAAAGGAAAGCCCGTACCGAAACCGGTCGGTCGAGGAGAACCTGGATCTGCTGGCCCGGATGCGAAACGGGGAGTTCAAGGCCGGCGAAAAGAGCCTGCGTGCCAAGATCGACATGGCGTCCGGGAACATCAATCTGCGGGACCCGGTACTTTACCGGATCCTGCACGCCCATCACCCGCGGACGGGTGATGCCTGGTGCATCTATCCGACCTATGATTTTGCCCATGGCCAGGGCGATGCCATCGAGGGGGTGACCCATTCGCTGTGCACGCTGGAGTTCGAGGATCATCGTCCTCTCTACGACTGGCTGATCGAGAATCTGCCGGTTCCGTCGCGTCCGCGTCAGACCGAGTTCTCGCGCCTGAACATGACCTATCTGGCGCTGTCGAAGCGAAAGCTGATCCAATTGGTCAAGGATGGGCATGTGCGCGGTTGGGACGATCCCCGCATGCCGACCCTGCGCGGGTTGCGGCGGCGCGGCGTACCCGCGGCGGCACTGCGCGATTTCTGCAGCCGTATCGGACTGACAAAGTCGGACAACACGATCGAGTATCCGATGCTGGAGCACTGCATTCGGGAGGATCTGAACAAGAACGCCCAGCGCCGGATGGCGGTGCTGGACCCGTTGAAGGTCACAATCACCAATTATCCCGAAGGTCAGTCGGAAACGCTGGATGCCGTGAACAATCCGGAAGACCCGGAAGGCGGCATGCGTCAGGTTCCGTTTTCCCGTACGCTCTACATCGAAAAGGCGGACTTCATGGAAGATCCGCCGAAGAAGTTCTTCCGTCTGGCCCCGGGACGCGAGGTCCGCTTGCGCTGGGCCTATTTCATCACCTGCCAGGATGTCGTGAAGAACGACGCGGGCGACATTGTGGAACTGCTGTGCACCTATGACCCGGCTACCAAGGGCGGGGATGCCCCGGACGGCCGCAAGGTAAAGGGAACGCTGCACTGGGTGTCGGCCGACCACGCGGTTTCGGCAGAAGTGCGGGTCTACGATCATCTCTATGTCCGCCCGGATCCGGGCGCGGACGGGGATCCTATCGACGATCTTAATCCGGATTCCCTGACGGTGATCGCTGATGCGAAACTGGAACCCAGCCTGACCGAAATTCCGGTCGGCGAGACGGTTCAGTTCGAACGGCAGGGCTATTACTGCGTCGACCCGGACGGCACGCCCGACAAGATGGTCTTCAACCGCACCACCGGTCTGCGGGACAGCTGGGCGAAGGCGCAGAAGAACGGCTGACCCGGCCTACTGCGCCTTGGCGAACAGATCCCGCATCAGGGTTTCCAGCGCCGTGACGTCTTCCTGATCGAAGGCGTCGGGTTTGTCACTGTCGATGTCCAGAACCGCCAGCAGGTTTCCCTTCGCGTCGCGGACCGGCAGCACCAGTTCGGATCGGGTGCTCGACGCGCAGGCGATATGATCCTCGAACGCATCGACATCGGGGACCAGTTGAACCTCGCCGGTGCGGGCACAGGCACCACAAACACCGCGTGAGAACGGGATGGTCAGGCAGCCATGGCCGCCCTGATACGGTCCGATCTTCAAGATGTCGTTGCCGACATTGCGATAGAAGCCGACCCAGTCGAAACGATCGTCTTCCTGATACAACTCGCAGACAGTCGTCGCCATCAGGGCGATGGCGTCGGTTTCGCCCTCGGCCAGGGCGGTAATACGTTGCACCACTTCACGGTAACGGTTGCTTGTCATGGTCGGTCTCAGCCCAGCTTTCCATTGAAGTCGATGGAGAAATCCAGCTGGCGCAGCTGTTCCATCAGGGTTGCGGTCTTGTCGGCAGTCAGGCCCAAAAGTGGGGGGCGAACCGCCGCCCAGGCATCATCGCCGCTGAAACTGGCGACGGCCGCCTTCAGGGCCGGGATAGGCGCATAGCCCTGAAAGACCAGCCGGACAGCCTTCATCGCCTCGTTCGCCTTTTCGGCCGCGTCCATATCGCCCGCGGCATAGGCATCCAGAACGGCGCGAATGCCGGTCGGATTCACGTTGGCGGTCGCGCTGATGCACCCGGCGCCCCCATTTTTCAGGCCGTCAAGCAGCAGCAGTTCGGAACCGGGGAAGACATCAAAGTCCGGAACGTTATCCAGGATCGCCTTGGTGTTGTCCCAGTCGCCGGTGCTGTCCTTCAGGCCGACCACCGTCTGCGGAAAGGCGGCAACAAGGCGCTGGATCAGTGGCAGGGACCAACCGATCACGGCCTGCGGCGGGATGTGATACAGATAGATGCGTAGCCGGTCGTCGGCGACGATCCGGATCAGTTCCGCGACATAGGCGAACAACCCGTCCTCGCTGACACCCTTGAAATAGAAGGGGGGCAGTAGCAGGACACCGCCCGCGCCGAGTTCGACAGCCTGTTTGGTCAGCGCCGCGGTGTCGGCAAGGGAGCAGGTGCCCGTGCCCGGCATCAGCCTGTCGGCCGGCACCCCGGATGCGACCAAGGCTTCGGTCTGCCGCATCCGCTCCGAGATGGAAATGCTGTTGGCTTCGCTGGTCGTGCCGAAAATGGCCAGACCGTCGATCCCCGCGGAAAGCTGCCATTTGCACATCGCCTGAAAGCGTTCGGCGTCGACGCCGCCGTCGGCGCTGTTGGGCGAAAGGACCGGCGACAGAACGCCGGAGAACGAACCGCGGGCCATGGGGCGGCCTCCCTCTGGACAATGGTGAATTCCATCCGGACGTAAGCGTTAAACCGCCGACAGGGTGCGATCAAGCATGCGGCACCGTCGGGCTGACCCTTTCCGTTTGGGCCCAGTCCAGAACGGCAGCATGTGTTGCAGCAACCGCCGGGTGGTATCGCGATTGAATGTTTCGAACCAGAAGGACCTTTTCGGACGGCAAGGGGGTGTCGATCGGTAGGGCCACCAACGGTCGGCCATCATACGAGACACCATTGTTCGGCACGGTGTAGGTCAGGCTGATTCCGAAGCCATGGGCGACGAGGGCCCGCTGCAGTTCGTACTCGCTGACCCGTGCCGCGATGCGCGGTTCGACGCCGTGCCCTTTCAACAGGCTGATCATATGCTGGGCGCTGGTCGGCTGATCCAGCAGGATCAGGGCCTCACCCTGCAGGTCCTGCAGGGCGACCGTGTCGCGCACGGCCAGTGGATGATCGGAAGCGCATAGCAGATACGGCCGCGCCGAATAGAGGGAATGGGATTCCAGCCCTTCATCGAGGCCCAGATTGTATGTAATCGCCATGTCCGCATTGTCCTGCTGCAGTCGCGACGGGACTTCGTCCAGATCGACCTCAAGGAAACGCACGGTAATGCCGGGCAATTGCGATTCCAGATGCTTCAGAAGGCCGGGCAGGACATAGGGCCCCAACCCGCGATAGCAGCACAGCACGACCTGACCTCGCGGTGCCGCCGCGGGGTCTCCAAGCGAGGAGAAACTCTCTACCTGGGCCAGCAGGTTACGCGCCTCGGCCAGCACTGTCAGGCCGAACGAAGTCGGGGCGACGCCCTGTCCGGGATGGCGCGTGAAGATTCGATGCCCGAACAGGTCTTCAAGCGCCTGGATTGCGGCCGAGATCGCCGGCTGAGACACGTTCAGACGCCGTGCCGCCATCGACACATTTCCCGCATCCGCCGTCGCCACGGCATAGGCGATCTGCTTCAATGTGAGCGATCGGATTTTCTTATGAAGTATATCCATAAGTATTATTTCTACGGATAGGCGCAGACGGTGTAAAGCGGAGGGGTATCAAACGCATTTCTGAGGATCGACGTGATGGCAGCCTATCTGGATCAGGAAACGGTCGACGCTTTCGACCGCGACGGTGCGGCCGTGCTGCGCGGTGTCTTCCGCGACTGGGTGGACACGCTGCGCGCCGGCGTTGACCGCAATATCGAGGACCCTGCACCGGAGGCCCGCATCTATCACGACGAGGAGAAGGGCGGCACCTTCCTGAGCGACTACTGCAACTGGCAGCGCATTCCGCAATACCGGGACTTCATCTTCAATTCACCCGCCGCCGATGTCGGCGCGGAACTGATGGGATGCGAACAGGTCCAACTGTTCCACGAGCACGTTATCGTAAAACTGCCCAATACCGGCATTCCGACGCCCTGGCACCAGGATCAGCCCTATTACAGCGTTGAGGCCCCGCGCACAGTCAGCATCTGGGTGCCACTGGATCCGGTGCCGCGCGACCGGACGCTGGAATTCGTCGGTGGCTCGCACAAATGGGGCAAGTTCTTCCGGCCGCAGCGTTTCGACGGCTCGGCGCTGAATCCGGGGGACGGGTTGGAAGATATTCCGAACATCAACGATCATCGCGATGAATACGACATTCTCGGCTGGGCGCTGGAGCCGGGCGACGCGGTCGCCTTCGACTACCGTACCATTCACGGCGCCCCCGCGAACAACAGCGCCGATCAGAGCCGCCGCGCGTTTTCCCTGCGGCTGGTAGGCGGACCGGCGACCTTCATCCGGCCCGAAGGCCGTGTGACCTCGCCGCCTTTCCCGAATGTGACCCTGGCCAGCGGGGACCCGCTGTCCGGCCCGGACTTCCCTATCCTGCGCGGCGCCTGACGCCCGCCTCAAACCCTAGGAGAGTAGATATGGCCGACGATCTCGCGCGTCTGGTGACCTGGCATAATGGCGAAAAATCCTATTCCCCCTTCTCCGACGCGGAGATGGCGCGGCGGCAGAACGCTGTGCGTGACTGGATGGGACAGAACGATGTCGATGCCTGCCTGTTCACATCCTATCACTGCATCAACTACTACGCGGGCTTCGTTTACTGCTATTTCGGGCGCAAATACGGCTTCGTGATCGACCGGGACGGCGCGACCTCCATCTCCGCCGGGATCGACGGCGGGCAGCCGTGGCGCCGGACATTCGGGGACAACGTCACCTATACCGACTGGCGGAAGGATAACTATTTCCATGCCGTTCAGACCCTGACCCGGGGCGTGAAGCGGCTGGGTGTCGAGTTCGACCACATCACGCTGGACACGCAACGCCAGCTTCAGGACGCGCTGCCGGGCGTGGAACTGGTCGATGTCGGTCAGCCGTCCATGTGGATGCGCACGATCAAGTCGGAGGAAGAGCACGTCCTGATCCGCAAGGGCGCCCAGGTCGCCGATATCGGCGGCGTCGCAGTGGCAGAGGCCGTGGCGGCCGGCGTGCCGGAGCATGAGGTCGCCATCGCCGGAACGAATGCCATGATCCGAGAGATCGCCGCCTCCTATCCCTATGTCGAATTGATGGATACCTGGACCTGGTTCCAGTCGGGCATCAACACGGACGGGGCCCATAACCCGGTCACGAACCGGGTGGTTCAGGCGGGGGACATCCTGTCGCTGAACACGTTCCCGATGATCTTCGGCTACTACACGGCGCTGGAGCGGACCCTGTTCTGCGAACATGCCTCCGACGCGCATCTCGACCTGTGGGAAAAGAACGTTGCCGTCCACCGGCGTGGGCTGGACCTGATCAAACCCGGGGCGCGCTGCTGCGATATCGCGGCTGAACTGAATGAGATGTATCGAGGCTGGGACCTGCTGCAGTACCGGTCCTTCGGCTATGGCCACAGTTTCGGGGTGCTGAGCCACTATTACGGCCGCGAGGCGGGCGTCGAACTGCGCGAGGATATCGACACCGTCCTGCAGCCCGGCATGGTCGTGTCCATGGAACCGATGATCATGCTGCCCGAAGGTCTGCCCGGTGCTGGCGGATATCGCGAGCACGACATCCTGATCGTCACGGAAGACGGTGCCGACAACATCACCGGTTTCCCCTTCGGCCCGGAGCATAATATACTCCCGTCCAGATAGAAGGGTTATGGGGGGGACATGTCGGACGACACGATTAACACGTCGGGGCGCCTAACCGTTTTGGCGCCCCTCGGTTTTGCGATGCACGAGGCGTTCGGTTACGTCGGAACCTATTTCCGTGCGGCGCGGCTTCCGCTGGCGATTGTCTTCGTCCTGGCACTGCTCACGCCATTCCTGAGCCCTTACATTCTGGATCGGGAGCTGTTTACGATCGGTCACAGGGTTGGGTGGATTCCGACAGAGATGCGGGTCACGGTCCATACCCTGGTTTTCGAACTCGTCTTTCTACTGCCCATGACCCCAGCGTTGGCGATCTGGCTGCGGATGGGCGTCGAAGGCCGTGGTCAGGCACAACGGGAAACGTCGTTCCCATTCGGCGGCCGAGAAATCCGATTGTTGATCGCCTTAATCCTCACTGGTGTGGTTCTCTCGGTCGGTATGGCCTTGCTCGCGACCACCGTTTTCGATGGTGTTCGGGCGCTGGGCCGAGACGCGCAATGGTTGGCGGTTCCGGCGATGATCCTATCCCTCGCGGCCTTCGGGTATGTCTTGTCCCATTTCATCCCGGCGGTCGTTGGCTCCGCCTTGGGCGACCGAATCGGCATTGGCCGTTCCTGGCGTTTGGCGCGCGGTAGCGGCATCATTGTCGTTCTCGCCTTCATTATGTTCGTCATCGTCTGCCTTCTCATATTTGCACTGTTTGGGTTCGTGGTGACCGCGCTCGGCTTCCTGCTAGCGGATGTCCTTGGGTTAGGCTTCGGCTTTGACCCGTCATCGGGATCTTATTGGGCATACTTGATTTTCTTCACGGCCCTCGGTGTCTTCGTCGAGTTCTTCAGTACCTTGATGGGCTGTCTGTTCTTTGCCCGCATTTATCAATCGATGCGACCGGGCATGTGACGCGGCGATTCTGATCCTGGGCGGCGACGGACATTGTCGTCACGTCCCCTCCTGTTAGCCAGTTTGGGGACACAACCTCTTCAGGTTCGGTGGGGGAGTGCGCGGAAATCATATTGTTCTTGCCATTAAGTACGATATCGAACTATATAATACGAAATCGCACTAAATGGAGTTTGATCGATGCCCCTTTCCCGACGTAAGACCCTCGCCCTGATCGGGGGCGGTACCATTCTCGCAGCCGGCGGATGGGCCGGCCATGTCGCCACGCGGTCTCCGGATAAGGCGTTGGCGCCCTGGCGGGTAGCAGGGGGCTATGACGAGCCCCGCCGGTTTGCGCTGTCCTACGCGATCCTGGCACCCAACCCGCATAACCGTCAGCCGTGGCTGGCGGAACTGGTCGGTGACGACACGGTGATCATTCATCGTGACCGGACGCTGAACCTCCCGGAAACCGACCCCTATGACAGGCAATTGACCATCGGGATGGGCTGTTTCCTGGAAGGTCTGGACATCGCGGCGAGCGCCCGTGGCTTCAAGCTGGATACGACACTGTTTCCGGAGGGAGAGGATGGGCCGACCGCACGCGTCGTCTTTCAGCCAGGCGCGGAACGCAGCCCACTGTTCGACCACATGCTGGACCGACGTTCCTGCAAGGAACCGTTCGAAGACCGCGCAGTCCCGGAGGAGCTGGCCTTCGGACTTCAGGCGATGGCGGACATTGTCACGGATCCTGACACAGTCGCGGCATTGCGCGATCTGACCTGGAGGGCCTGGAAAGTGGAAGCCGGAACGCCCAGGACCCATCGCGAAAGTGTGGAACTGATGCGGCTTGGCAAGTCGGAGATCGAAGCCAATCCGGACGGTATCGATCTCGGCGGTGGCATGCTGGAACTCCTGATCACCTTCGGCATGCTGAGTCGGCAGGCACAGCTGGATCCGACATCGACGTCCTACCAGCAGGGCATTGCGATCTATCAGGAGATGCTGGCCGCCACGCCGGCCTATGCTGTCGTCACCACCAACGGGAACACGCGGGAGCATCAGATCGGCGCCGGACGGCAGTGGATGCGCCTCAATCTGGCGACGACGGGGTTGGGCCTGTCCCTCCATCCGGTCAGTCAGGCGCTTCAGGAATATCCCGAAATGTCGGAACACCGTCAGTCCGCCCATGACCTGCTGGCCGAACCAGGGCATACTGTTCAGATGATCGGAAGGCTGGGTTTCGGACCGGCCAAACCGCCCGCCCCGCGCTGGCCGCTGGAAAACAAGATTCTTTAGAGCAAGGTCCGGAATGGACGACGAAACGCGGCTCATTTACTTCGGATTCTTCAACGAGATCGGCATCCTTTCACAGTTGAGCCGCGCGGCGATGGAGGCGCGGCTCCCGGAGGGGCTGATGCTGCCGCATTTCTCTGTCCTGAACCATCTGACCAGGGTCCGGGATGGCCAGACGCCGAACACCCTGGCCAGGGCCTTTCAGGTGCCCAAGACGACGATGACCCATACCCTGACCGGTCTGGTGAAGCATGGCCTGGTCGAAATGCGGCCCAATCCAAAGGACGGCCGCAGCAAGCGGGTGTGGCTGACCGATCAGGGGCGCCGGTTTCGCGAGGAGGCCATTCGGGCGCTGGATCCCGACGTCCAGCGCCTGGCCACAGCCATCCCCCCCGACCGGATCGCCGTGCTTCTGCCGACCCTGGCCGAGGTCCGCACCTTCATGGATGAGGATCGCAGCCGCGACGACGATGCCGAAGAGTGAGGCGCGCGAATCGGTGGCCAAACCCCGCGACACCCCCTATATCCGTCGCGGGACATACAAGGACATGCAGAGGGAACCGTGAGCGAACCCGATACAGGTGGGGCAGGGACTTTCCCGACAAAGGACATCGTACTGGGCAGTTTCTCGCTGCCGTTCGGGCATTTCGGTCTGTTCCTGCGGTCGGCGTGGCTGTCGCTCGGCGCCTTTGTCGTGGCCAGCATGCTGGTTTCGACCATGATGTCGCCGCCGCCAGTGCCGCCGCCCGGCAATGAAATGGCCGATCTCATCTTGTATCTGACCGCCGTGGGCGGATTCTTCGAAGTTCTGGCTTTTGAGATACTCACCCTATTGGTGTTGCTGCCCGCGATCACGGTATGGATCCGACTGACCGTATACGGTCCGCCGGAGGACGGACGGTTTCCGCTCTTATCTCTCGGCGAGGCGGAACTTCAGTATCTCTTCGCGTACATCGTGGTGGTCGTGTTTTCGCTGGCGGCGATGATCGGGGTGCTAATTGCATCGACCCTGACGGTCAGTGTGCTGGCAGCGGTAATCGGTGCGGCGTCGGGAGGCACATTCCTTCAATTGGCAAGCGTTGTCGGCTCCGTTCTCGGCCTGGCGGCCTTTATCTATGTTTCGGCCCGGTTCGTTCCGGCACTTGGGGCGACGGCCCTGGGTCAGCCCTTCGCGATCAGAGCCGGCTGGGATGAGACCAAGGCGCAGGCCCGTCCGCTATTCTGGTCGCTCGTCAGCTTCGGCGGCACGCTCATGCTGGTTCAACTCGCCCTGTCCCTTGGATTCGCGATGTTGCTCCCGTCGGGTGTCGCGCCGCTCGGCGGCCTGATCAAGGCGCTGATCCAGGCGTTGGGTATCATGCTGGCCTGCGTTTATGTGGGCCGTGTCTACGCCTATTTCCGGACCTGAACGATCCCGGACACTGCGTTCAGCAGCGTGTCGATCTCGGCCTCGGTGTTGTAGACATGCGGGGAGGCGCGGACCATCGCCCTGATGCCGCTGTCCAGCGTCTCGGTCCGGGTCAGTTGGACGTCCGAGGCCGAGGTGTTGATCCGATGCTCCAGCCGCAGCCGGTTCACGATCTCCGCCGTGTCCACATCTGGATGTGAAAAGGTAACGATGCCGCTCTTCACCGTGCCGCGGTCATGGACCGTGATGCCCGGAATTTCCGCCAGACCGCGCCGCAGCCGGGTGGCAAGGCCGGTGACCCGATCCCAGATCCGGTCCGCGCCCAGCATGTTGGCATAGTCCAGCGCGACGCCCAGCCCGATCCGGCCGGCGATGTAGCTTTCCCAATTCTCGAAGCGGCGGGCGCTGTCCCAGACCTCGTAGCCGTCGATTTCCGTCCATCGGGCTGCGCGGTTGTCCAGGAAAGGCGGGTCCAGCCGCGCGATCCAGTCTTCACGCACCCACAGGAATCCTGTCCCGCGCGGACCGCGCAGATATTTGCGGCCGGTGGTGGACAGCATGGTACAGCCGATCCGTGCGACGTCGACCGGGTAATGGCCGACCGACTGGCAGGCATCCAGCAGATAGGGGATGCCGTGCTTCGCGGCTACGGTGCCGACGGCCTCGGCGGGGTTCACCAGACCGTCATTGGTCGGCATATGCGACAGGCAGATCAGCTTCACGCTGTCGTCCAGCAGCGCCTCCAGCCCGTCTGGATCGACTGCGCCGTCCGGTGTATCGGGCGCCAGCACGACCCGAATGCCGTGACGCTTTTCGGCATGCAGGAAGGCGATCATGTTGGAATTGTATTCCGACCTGGCGGTTACGACGGTGTCGCCGGGTTGCCAGTCGAACGCGTAGAAGACGGCGTCCCAGGCCCGGGTCGCGTTCTCCAGATAGGCAATCTCGTTGGGCTTGCCGCCGATCAGGCGCGCGGCGCTGTCATACAGGCTTTCCGCCTGGTCCCTGGCCAGATTGAACGCCTCGTAGCCGCCGATCGTCGCCTCGCGGGTGAGGTGGGCCTGAACGCTCTCCAGAACCGGGCGCGGCATCAGTCCGGCCCCGGCATTGTTCAGATGGATCAGCCCGCCGCCGCAGCCCGGTGTATCGGCGCGCAGCCCCTCGATATCCAGTTCATCCATGAAATCGCCCCGTCGCATCGTTTCTTCTGTTGTCAGGGACTTAAGACGATCCGAAGCGGGGCGGCAAGGCGCGGGGCATGCGTCGGCCGAGGCTGAGGACGCGATGGTTCAGAACTGGCTGCCGCCGTTCATGACCCGTGCCCGGGCCGCGGCTTCCATCTGCTTCTGGGCACGATAGTTGCGGGGCGGCCATTCCGCGGTGGAGATATAGGCGAATCCGCTGCTTTCCAGTCCGGTTTCCCGGCCGCCGACGGGCCGCCCCTTCTTCAGGGCGTCCCAGATCCGCATCACGCGCTCGCGATAGATTTCCTGCCGCTCCGGCTTGGTCGAGTGATATTCCTTCACCGCGCGGGTCCAGCTGTTTCGCTTGTGGCGCAGATGGGTCAGGAAGGTCGTCGCATAGGCAACGTTGTGAATCGGGTTGAACGCGTCTTCCAGGCTCGCGAAATTGTCGCCGTGATAATACAGGTTTACCTGCATGCAGCCGACATCGATGTTGGTGATGCCGCGCGCCTGCAGTTCCTTCACCTCGGCAATGGCGGCTGCCATGCTGGGCAGGTAGCGTCCCTTGCCTTCGGCCATGACGGTCCAGGGCCAGGCGATAAAGGCGTCATGGGCGTCGCTCCAGCGGCCGCTCTCGGTCAGGGAAATTGCCTGCAGCAGATGAACCGGAATGTTCCGGGCCCGCTCGGCATAGGCGATGGCGGCGGCGCAGGGGCCGGCGTCCTTGGTGGAGGGCGCGCCGGGCGCGATCGCGCCCGCCGGGGCGGCGGCAAGTTCTTCCGCCCGGGCCGACGGTCCGGAAATCAGCAGGGCGCCAAGCAGCGCCGCGACCAGGGAAACGCGCAACATCGAACCTCTCCCGTTCGATAGAACTTCTCTCTCACCCCAGGCGTAGCAAGGCCTGTGCCAGCTTTTGCCGGCCCCGATGTCGTTTCGATGAATTTTCCTGCGATCAAATGCTTGATGGACCCGGGAACCGGTGCTAAACACCGCGCCGTCCACAGAGACGCGGGCGCGTAGCTCAGTGGGAGAGCACTGTGTTGACATCGCAGGGGTCGCAAGTTCAATCCTTGCCGCGCCCACCATCGAAACCCCTAGGGAAACCTGGGGGTTTCGTCTTTTACGGATCGCAAGGAAGGAATCGGTCCCTACGGGCCGATGGCGCCTTTCAGCCAATAGGCGATCTTGCAGACCCCTCCGGCATAGATGACCCGCATTCGGACAAAGAGGTCCGCCCCCTGGACCTGCACGGTTTCGTGGGTTTCGCTGACCAGGGTCCCCTTGAACTTTACGCCGACGATGCCGTCCTCGATACGATACTGCACGATTCCGGTGGTATCCGGATGGAGCCAGAATCCCTTGCCGCTTTCCGGCTCCAGGGTGACCGATTGGAACCGGACTTCCGCACATTCGGTTTCGCTGCGCAGAATGGCGGGGTCGTAGGTTCCCGGTTTGAACCGGACAGGGCCGGTACGCGCGGTACGTGGTGGCGCGGATGCGGCGCCGGACAGGGCTGCAAGGCGGCTTTCGGCGATGCTGCGGAACAGCCCGTCCGGATATCGTGCCAGGTATTCCTCAAACAGGGCGGGATCGTCCTGAGCGGCGATGGAGCTCCAGAACACGGCCTCGGGCGATTGCGCCGCCACGTCGCCTGCGGCAGCGGCGGGAACGAAGGAGAAATTGCCGGTCAGGCTCGAGCTTTCCCAGGGCACCTGACGTTCGGCGGTATGTTCCATGACGTCGATCCGGGCGCGCTTGAAGACCTCCTCAATTGGCAGCCCGGGCAGGTTCATGGCCCGGGCCAGCGCGCGCGCATAGGGGCTGTAGCGCCCGGTACCGTCCGCCGCGACGGATCCCGGGGCGGTCGAGTAAGCGAGCAGCGTTCCCCGCGGTGCATCCATGCGCGCCAGCCCGGTTTCCGACGATCGGAAGCTGCGCGCATAGGGATTGTTCCGACAGGCGTCGAGAATGACGATGTTGAGCTGGGTCTCCGCATAGGCGATGGATTGCAGGATCTCGTCGGCGGCCACCGCTTCGATGGGGACGTCGCGTTCGTGTTCGATCTGCGCCTTTACCGGGATCAGATAATTGCGCCCCTGAATCTGAACGCCATGCCCGGCATAGAAGATCACATTGATGGTGTCGGGCCCGGCCTCGGCCAACGCCTCGCCGTAATCCAGCACGGCGCGCTTCAGGGCGCGCTGGTCCAGATCGGAATGGCGGGAAACAGTGAAGCCCAGGCTTTCCAGGGTGTCCCCGACCAGCCGCGCGTCATTCGGCGGGTTCTGCAAGGGGGCCGTGGCATAACTGCCATTGCCGATCACGAGCGCCATACGCGTTTCCGCCGCTGCGAAATCTGCAGCGACGATCAGGCCCATCATTATCCCTAACAGCATCGCCAACGGAGTACGGGCCATGGGGTATTCCCTCCCGAACGTTGCGATATTCTGAAAAGACAGTTTATCAGGTTATTCCGAAAGTATGAACCGTGTGGGAATCGGACAGGTTTGCGGGCGGCCACGACCAGAGCTTTCGTTGCCGATGATGGTTCCGGATTGAGCGGCGGATGCCGAACGGACAAGCCCCCTGGAGCTTTCCAGGGGGCTTTCCGGCGTCGGTTCCGACCGGGTGATGTCGGCCGGGACCGGCTCAGGGCGTCGTTACGTTCAGAAGGTGGCGCTCAGAAAAGATTTCAGATCCTGTCTGGCCTGGGCCGAAGCCTGCGAATTGCGACCTGAAGTGATGCCAATGGATCCGCAGTCGCTCAGGACGTCCTGACGCTGTTCCGCCGTGGAGGCGATCCGGCCCGTTCCGCGTTCCCGCGTCACGCCGTCTGCTCCGAAGGAGAAGTGACACTCACTCGGATTGAAGAAAGGTTCCCGTTCGACAGTCCACGATCCATCGAAGGAGTGATATGCCCCCTTGTAGATTTCCAGGGTCATGAGGGTGCCGTCCGGATCGGCATGTTCCTGCACCGTCTGACACTGGGAGGCGGGGGTGTAGTCGTCCAGACCGCCCAGCAGCATCTTCACAGGCGCCCCGGTCATCGTCGTGTCATCCGGCAGCAGCCCGCAATACGGATAGATCGGAACATGCGCGGCGAAACGTTCATTGCCGACGGCAAACCATTGCCTGACCTGTTCAAAGGATGAGTACAACGCGACCATGCCGCCCTTTGAAAAGCCCATCACGGCAACCCTGTTCCCGTCGATGCGCGGGTCGGAGCTGAGCAGATCCAGCCCCGCATAGGCATCCGCGAGCATCATCACCGCGGTTACCAGGGTCTGGTTCGCTTCCGTACTCCGAATGCCGCGCGCGCCATAGCTGTCGACGACCAGGGCGGCATAGCCTTCCCGGTTCAACATCGACGCATAGGCGTGTTCATGAACCGCGTCCACGCCTGCACTGTCATGCATGATGATCACGGCCGGGACCGGCGTTTCGGGATTTGCTCCGTCCGGGAAGGTCAGGGTGGCCGGAACGGTCACCTCGGGCGCGGATCCGTCGATCATGTTCACGAAGTCATAGGGGGATCGGCTTTCATAAAGAATGTCGCCGGTTTCCGTACCCGACAATTGCGTCAGGGCCGGGCCGGTCGGGGCGGACGCGGTCTGGCAGGACACAACCAGCGCGCATGCAATTGCCACAATGAGCGATCGGTCTGATGCGGGCCGCGCGGGCCCCTTCCATATCGAAATCATTTTAAAGCTCCCCCGTGATCCAGTTATGGTTTGCCGGTGCGTTTTCATATCTCCCCATACGAAAAGCGCCCGTTGGAGCATACTTTAACTTACGAATATGTTCCGGGGTAGTCGCTCGGGTCCTCTATTTGCCGCAGGGGCAGGTCGGCCAGGCAAGTATTGATCGTATTTGAAATGATCTGTTCCCGCGGAGCATGTGCAGGTTCATGTTCTGGCTTTGAAGCGCTCTGACAGGTAGATGCCGAACAGGACAAGGCAGAGTGCCACCGCGTGATAGAGGTGGAAGGCCTCCTGCAGAAACAGGACGGCCATTGCGGCGGCAAAAACCGGCACAAGGTTCACGAAGACGCCCGCGCGGCCGGGACCGATACGGTCGACGCCCTGAATGAAGAGGATCTGCGCGATGAAGGACGGGAAGAGCGTCACGAGACCGATCACCAGCCAGCCAAACGGCGTCGGCCATTGATGGTGACCCAGGGCCGCCTCGATGCCGGCGGCCGGCAGGGACAAGATGAAGGCCGCACCCGCCATGACCGCGAACATGCTCAACGGTGACACTTTCGGCCGGTTGCGCAGTGCGATGGCGTAGGCAGCATAGAGGAAGCAGGCGCAGAGCATCAGCAGATCGCCCGGATTGAACTGAAGCGCCAGCAGACGGTCCACACTGCCGCCGCTGCTGACCGTGATGACGCCGGTGAGGGTCACGACGACGCCCAGCCCCTGCAACGGCCGCACCCCGACCCTGTGAAAGACGATGCTGCCGATCAGGACGAAGATCGGGATCGTGCCCTGAAGAATGCCAATGTTCAGGGCGGTTGTGCCATGGGCCGCCAGATAGAACAGCGCATTGAACCCCGTGAAGCCTGTCGCGCCCAGCAGGGCCAGAAACGGCAGGTGGTGTTTCAGGACGTGCCAGTCCCGCCGCAATGTCGGCAACAGGAAGACGCAGCACAGGATCAGCACACCGGCCCACCGGGCGAGCACGACCATCATGGGAGAGACTTCTCCCACCGCAAGCCGGCCGAGCACCGCATTCCCGGCCCAGCACAGCGAGGTCACGGCAAGGAAAAGATAGGCTTCCGCCGTTTGCCGCCGGTCATCCTGCGCTGTGGTGGCATTGTCGCTCACGCATATCCCTTTCAGTAGAGACCAAAGGTTTCACCACGCCGCCACTGTCATGGCAATGCGGCGGCGTCGGACCGCTGAGCACAGGAGTTATGACCGCGGGCGCGCGGCCCGGATCAGAGTTCTTCGTCCCGGTCGACGGGGGAGGGTGGTCGGCGCGTCAGGCCGGCGATTTCCCGCCACAGATCGTCGGACATTGGAACATCGACCGAGGCCAGCGAGGCCTGAAGCTGCGCGACGGACCGGGCGCCGATAATCGGGCAGGTGACCGCCGGATGATGCCCGGCCCAGGCAACGGCCAGGCTGACCGGATGGACACCGATCCCGTCGGCAAAGGCCGTGAATTTTGCTGCGGTTTCGTAGTAGTAGGGGTCCGCATAGCGCTGCGCATACATGTCATTCGCCGTCAGCCGCGACCCGTCCGGGCGGGCGCCGTCGCGATACTTGCCGGTCAGCAAGCCGCCGGCATTCGGTCCGTAGGTGATGACGCCCAGGCCTTCCTCTGCCGCCTGCGGCAGAATTTCGACCTCGGACTGACGCTTCAGCAGGTTGTACATCGGCTGGATGATGTCGAACCGGGCCCAATTGTTGCGATCCTGAATGCCCAGGGACTTTGCCATCTGCCAGGCGGTGTAGTTGCTGGCGCCGATATGGATGACCTTGCCGGATCGGACGAGATCCTCCAGCGTCCGCAGGCTCTCCTCGATCGGTGTCTTGGGGTCCCAGCGGTGCAGGAACAGGATGTCCAGTCGGTCGGTGCCGAGCCGTTTAAGACTGTCCTCGACGGCTTTCAGGATATGCCGGCGATTGGCGCCACCGCGATTGGGATCGCTGCCGTCCCCCAGGACCGAGGCACATTTCGACGTCAGTACGATCCGGTCGCGTTCCGGGCGGATCAGATCGCCCAGGATCTCCTCCGCCTTGCCGCCATTGTAGACATCGGCGCAATCGAAGAAGTCGATTCCGGCATCGCGACAGGCCGCGTACAGCTTTCTGGATTCGGCTTCGTCTGCATCGCCGCCGAAGGACATCGTGCCGAAGCAGAGTTGCGAGACTTCGAGGCCGGTACGGCCGAGCCGAACGGATTTCATTGCATTCTCCTTGGATGAAAAAGGCGCGTTGGAGGCGCGCCGCCGGGACGAGGCGTCAGCCCCCGGCATCCTCCGCGATCTTGATCAGGGCCATGATATCGTCGCGCTGACCGTATTCCTGCATCAAGCGCTGGCGTGTCGTACGGTCGGTAATCGGCGGCCGGTCCAGTCGCGCGCCGGCCTTGACCAGCATCACGACCCATTCGGCGCGTTTCGGTACTTCCCAACGGTCCCAGGAAATGACGGAGGCCAGCATATCGCCCTCCATGCCGCCGATGGCGGGATGGGCGCCCATGCTGATATAGCGGGTTGCCAGTTCCGGGCAGTCCTTGAAATACGCGGAATAGAGCGGCGTCCACACGGAGCGCCCCCGAATCTGGCGGACCGATTTGATATCGGCACCGCTATACGCTTTCCGCAGATCCTCGCATGTCGCGCAGATGTCGGGGTTCTTTTCGTTGCATTCCAGCGCCGCGGCGTCCTTGGGGCCGGTCAGCACCGACAATCCCAGTAACAGTCCCGCGGCGGCGATCGTTGCATGGCGCATGTCGGTCACCGCACCGGCGTGCAGCGCTCGGGATCCGGCAGCAGCGGCTGCTCCGAACCCTGGCATGCATAGAAGGCGGCAAGGTCACGAATGGTCTGACCGTCCAGACGACCGGCATAGACCTCCATGAATTTATGCGGGCGCCGCCCGTCGCGGAAATTCTGCAGCTGATTGACGAGATAGGTTTCGTACTGACCGTCAATGCGCGGAACGCCGGGTGTCTTCATGCGCCCTTTTCCATCCGGGCCATGACATTGCGGACATTTCATCTCCTCCATCAGCGAGCGGCCCCGCGCGGGGTCGCCCGAGATGTCCTGGGCCTGGGCGGCTGTCGCCGCGAACAGGACCGGCGCGGCAAGCGCGATCATGAATCGTTTCATCATGTTGAAAAGATAAAATACTTTGCATTTTCGGGCAACGATCACGGACATGCCGCCTCGCGAAGAATGTGTTAAACGGTTAATGCGTGATAGGGGAGGTACCGGCGCATGGGGGAAGAACGTACGGAACTGAAGGTTAAGACCGGGAAGGATGTTGCATCGCAACTGCGTGACATCGAAACACGGTTCAAGGCCATCGCCGGGAATGACGAGAGGATCGATTGCGCCGAACTGCAGGCAGGTCTGGGACTGAATGATGCGGAATACGCCGCCCGAATCTTTGCGCTGGTCGATCGCGACGCCAGCGGCACCGTCACGCTCTGGGAGTTCATAGAGTTTGCGAAGATCCTGATCGACGGATCGCCGGACGAGAAACTGCGGATCGTCTTCGATCTGCATGACCTGAATGGTGATGGGACCATCGACCTTCAGGAACTGACGCATATCCTGGACCGCAGTCTCAACGAGCACCGGCTGGAAATTCCGCCGGAGAAACTCGACGCGCTGAGCGACGCACTTTTCCGTTCGGTGGACACCGATGGCAGCGGCTCGATCAGCTTCGCCGAATTCAAGGCCACCATCGACGCTCACCCGGCCCTCAAGGAGCAGATGGTGGCCAGTGCGTCGACCTGGCTGAAACTGCCGCAGCGCATTCCAAGCGATCGCCGCAAGGGGGGCAGGGCCCTACAGGCGCTGGCCGACCTTGCGGAGCGCCTGTGGGACAATGACCGGCCCTGGCTGGTGCTGCTACTGCTCTATGCGATCGGCAATGTCTGGATGTTCCGACAGGGGGCCCTGGCGGAACAGGCGCTCGGCTCTGACATCTTTACAGTGACGGCCCAGGGGGCGGCCGAGGCCCTGAAACTGAACGGCGCGGTGATTTTGGTCAGCATGCTGCGCCACTCGCTGACCTTCCTGCGAAGGACGGCGGTCGGCCCCTATCTGCCGCTCGATCGCGCCATCGACTTTCACAAGGTGGTCGGCCACGTTTCCTTCATCCTGGCCCTGGTGCATGTCGGGGGCTACATCGCGACCTACGAATCCATGGTCGACCCGGATTTCTTCACCCGGGACCTGATCTATGGTGAGCTGTTCGCCAGCCAGGTCGGCTGGTCCGGTCTGACCCTCATCGGAATATTCTTGGTTGTCTGGGTCTGCTCGCTCAGCTTCGTCCGCAGGTTGGGACTGTTCGAGCTGTTCTATGTCACGCACCGACTGTTCTGGCTCTGGTTCGCATTCTTTCTGATCCATGTTCCGGATTTCTGGATGTGGGTCGTGGTGCCGGGCGCGATCTTCCTGATCGAGCAGGCGGTGCGCCTGATGCGAGGGCGTCGCCCGTCGGAGCTCAGCACCCTGGATGCCATGCCCTCGGATGTGACCCGGCTGAGAATGGCACGGCCGGAGTGGTTCGAATACGAGGCAGGGGAGTATGTCTTTCTGAAGCATCCGGCGATCTCCCGGCGTGAATGGCACCCTTTCACCGTGACCTCCAATCCGGAAGACAAGGAAAACCTGGAGCTTCATGTTCGCAGTGTCGGCACATGGACCCGGCGCCTGAACCGAATTGCGTCGCGCGATCCCGGTGACCGCCCTGAGCACTGGCGTAAGGTGTTCCTTGACGGTCCATACGGGTCCCCCGCGTCCGACATCTTCGACAGCCGGGTTCCGGTACTGATCGGCGCGGGGATCGGGGTCACACCCTTTGCCTCGATCCTGCGATCCATCCTGCACCGCCGTCGGGCGGCCGATCCCGGCACGATGGACCTGCAAAAGGTCTACTTCATCTGGATGAACCGTGATCAGCAGGCCTTTGAATGGTTCATTCACCTGATGGCGGAGTTGGAGGACGATCCGGAAACCCGGGATCTGATTGATCTGAGGGTCTATCTGACGGGGTTGCGGGCGGAACTGACGTCGGCAAGCCTGACAGTCGCCATGGAAGTCTACCACCGCGAGACCGGACGCGACCTTCTGACCGGGCTGCATGCGCCGACCCGCCTGTCGCGCCCGAACTGGCGGGACGTGTTCACGGAGATCCGCGCCGCCCACCCGAATACCGATGTCGACGTCTTCTACTGCGGACCGGAAGGACTGTCCCGTATACTGGCGCGGGAAAGCGGGCGGGTCGATTTCGGCTACAAGAAGGAAAACTTCTGACATGCCCCTGCGCCGGCTGGACCATGTCAATCTCCGCACCGCACGGCTGGAACGGATGGTCGACTTCTATACCAGGGTGCTCGGACTGACGCAGGGGCGGCGCCCGTCCTTCGATTTTCCCGGTGCATGGCTTTATTGCGACGGGGCGCCCATCGTACATCTGGTCGGCGTGGACGCCCCACCATCGCCATATCGGCGCGATCAGCAACTGGAGCATTTCGCGATTGCCGCCGACGACATGGCGGGTTTCCTGGCGACGCTGGAAGCTGAAGGGATCGCCTACCATGCGGTTGATCTGCCGGATATGCCAATTACCCAGATCAATCTCAGCGATCCGGACGGCAATCATCTGCATGTCGATTTTCGACGGTAGCCCGCCTTCGCCTTGTTATTGCGGGACCGGCACCCTTAGTCTAGGGACCTGACCTTTCGCACACAGCAATCGGGCCCAGCCGTTCATGTCCGCCACGCCGATTATCGTTTCGTTTCAAGGTAAGTCTCCGAAGATCGATCCCACCGCCTATATTGCGCCGGGCGCCGTCCTGGTCGGTGACGTCACCGTCCACGCCCATGCCAGTGTCTGGTTCGGCGCAGTGCTGCGCGGCGACGATCACCATATCGTCGTGGGGGAAGGGGCCAACGTTCAGGACGGGACGGTCATCCACGTCACGCTGGACACCGGGCCAACGGTGATTGGAAAGGACGTCACGATCGGCCACGGCGCACGGCTGCACGGCTGCACGCTGGAGGACAAATGCCTCGTCGGAATCGGTGCGATTGTCCTGGACGGCGCCGTGGTTCGAACCCGCGCCTTCGTTGCGGCAGGTGCCATGGTCACCCCCAACAAGATTGTGCCCAGCGGGGAATTGTGGGGCGGCAATCCGGCGCGGAAACTCCGCGACCTGCGGCCCGAGGACGAGGAATTCCTGGATTTTGATGCAGAACACTATCGGCGCCGCGCACGGGAGTTTCTGGCAGGTGACTGACCGCATATCTTGGCAGGGCAATTGCTTATCCCCCGCTCCGAGGGCAGTGTCGATTGCTGCCGTACCAAACAAGGGATCGATTGGCGGACAATGTCGAATTCGACTATCCTTTTCTACATGAAGCGCGGAACGAAGCTCCTGATTGCCGCCGGTCTGGCATGCGCCGTAGCGGTGGCCTGTGCGGTCACGGCGGATATCTCATCGCCGCAAGCCCGGGATGCCGCCAGCAAGATCGAGCAGGCGTTGAACGATTATCGTGGCGGCCGACCGGGTCCCAGCGATCCGGGCATTGCGGATTCCAGATTGTTCGCGCAGGCCTATCAGCGGGTTCAGACAAGCTATGTACGCCCGGTCGAGGACGATTCCCTGGTGCTGGCCGCCCAGAACGGCATGCGCGAAGCCTACCCGGACCCGGCGGTTGCGACGGATTCCCAGCTGATAGAAGCCGCGATCAACGGCATGATGCATTCGCTGGACGATTATTCCGTCTATCTGGACAAGGCCGGTTATTCCAAACTTCATCAGGAAATCAACGGCAGCTTCGGCGGCCTTGGAATCGAGATCAAGAAGGATCCGACCGGTCTGGAAGTGATCTCGCCAATCGATGGCACGCCTGCGATGCGCGCCGGACTTCAACCCGGTGACCGGCTGACCCATGCCGATGGCAGCCCTCTGGCCGATCTGACATTGCGGGAGGCGGTGGAATTGCTGCGCGGCGCGCCCGGGACGACTGTGACCGTCACGGTGTCACGCAACGGCGTGCCGGATTTTGACGTGCCGCTGACCCGGGAAGTGATCCGAATCCAGCGGGTTCGTGCGCGGTTGGAGGACGGGATCGCCTATCTGCGGATCACCCATTTCGTGCGCGATACCGGCCTGGCCCTGCGGCGCGAGATGGTGCGCCTGAAAGAAGAGGCCGGTCCGGGCGGCCTCAAGGGCTATGTCGTCGATCTGCGCAGTAATCCCGGCGGTCTGCTGGAGGAAAGCATCGACGTCGCCGGGGCCTTCCTGAGCGGCGGTATGGTGGTGTCGACGCGCGGTCGGAAGACCTCTCAGGAGTTTCGTGCCGATCTGGCGGACCCCAGCGAGGGGCTGCCGGTGGTCGTCCTGATCAACCAGGGTTCCGCCAGTGCATCGGAAATCGTAGCCGGCGCGATCAAGTATCGTGATCGGGGGCTCGTCGTCGGCGAGAAGAGTTATGGCAAGGGGTCCGTTCAGACCACGTTCGAGTTTCACGGCGGCGGTGGGCTGAAGCTGACAACCGCGCTGTACTATACGCCGAGCGGCAAGACCGTCGAAGGCGGGATCACGCCGAATGTCGATGCCGTGGATGATCCGGAAACGGAAGAGGTCGACGAAGCGCTTCAGGTCGCACTCGACCTCGTGCGGAATGCCGGGGGCAGTCACTCCGTTCTGTGGAACAGCGGCACTTTCAAGAACTAGGGCGTGGGGGAAGCGCAGGCTTTGACGGATAGGCGCGTATACCCCGCAGGCCCGGGCGATATGGCAAAGATCGCCGATCTGGTTCGGGAAATGCTTGAATACCACGGCAGCGCGGTTCCGCTCGAGGGCGATGCCTTTGCGGAGGCGCTGGAACGGGACGGTCCTGCCGGTAGCGGGGCCTATCGCTGCCTCATTGTGGAGGATAGCGACGGCCGGCCTGCTGGATTTGCCATGTATTCAACGGTTTACGAGGCGGCCTTTGCCGGCAACGGCATATTTCTGCGCGACATCTATGTCACCGAACGTGCCCGCGGGCAGGGTTTGGGCAAGGCGCTGATGATAGCGCTGGCGCAGGAATGTCGTCGGGACGGCATCCGCCGGATCGACTGGCACGCCGCACGGCTGGACCTGGATGCCAGGACATTCTACGAGATG
This sequence comes from Alphaproteobacteria bacterium, assembly GCA_033344895.1. Taxonomy (NCBI): domain Bacteria; kingdom Pseudomonadati; phylum Pseudomonadota; class Alphaproteobacteria; species Alphaproteobacteria bacterium. The sequence continues at coordinate 67,182 of JAWPMN010000001.1, read as the reverse complement.
ATGGCGCCGGATAGCTTTCGCCTGAACCGTCTCAGCTATCGGATTGAGGGTGACGAAATTGCTGCATTGGCGGCAAAAGGCTGAAGCGCAATTTGTTTGTGTTTCATTAAGAATAATTTGAGACAGTGGCAATCGATCGCCGAGCGGGTGGTCGGCAAAGCTCAGAATCAACACGAAACAAGCTGCTTATGCGCCCACCGATCCTTATCGTTGAAGACAATGAAGTGAATATGCGGTTGTTCACCGATCTGCTCAGTGCGCTCGGTTATGTCGTCTATCAGGCCGGGGATGCGGAAACGGCGTTGGAACTTCTGAAATCCGTAAGGCCCGGAGCCATTGTGATGGACATCCAGTTGCCGGGGATGTCCGGTGAGGAATGCACCCGCGCGATCAAGGCCGATCCTGACCTGATGGAAATTCCGATTATCGCCGTGACGGCCTTCGCCATGGCAGGGGACGAAGAGAGGTTTCTCGAGGCGGGATGCGACGACTACATGTCGAAGCCGATCAACGTGCCGTTATTCGCTGAAACCATCGCACGGCATTATCAGGACGTGCAGGCGAACTGACCGAGGGCTCCGGACCAGGGCGCTAAAACAGACAGGTGCTAGACCGTCGCGCCCAGTTCCTCCAACGCCGATTCCAGCCATTCCAGACGTCTATTGGACAGTTCGACGTCGAATCGGACCCAATCCGCCACCGCAGAATGATCGTACTCCTTGGCCAGATCCGCCGCGCGCGCCCGTTCCGTCCGGACGATATCGCATAGCAGATCGAGCTGATCCTCCTGAGAGTCCGGCGGCAGCAGCTTCAGGAAGCGAAGTTTCAGGAGGAGGACGAGCCGACCGACATCGTTGATCGGTGCGCGCAGCTGGGCGCTCATCAGTTCATGGAACATGGCCCGGCCGTGAGCCGTGATGCGCAACAGGGTCTTCTCGTCTTCCGCCGGCTCCTCAATGGCGTCCGCCAGCCCTTCGATCCGAAGCAGCTCCAGCGAAGATCCCAGGAGATCCAGACTGGGCCCGACGATCCGCTGTGTGAAGAAACGGATTTCCGTCGCCAGTTCACCGTATCGGCGGTCCTGCTCCATCAGGGCACCGAGCGCCAACAGGCGAACGGCTTCCCCCGGTACCAGACTTCTATCGTGAAACATTCGGGTTTCCCGGTTCAAGACATGCGAACGGTTCGCAGTAGAGATAGGGTGTTTGCACGCCTAAATCCATACTCCAATTGCCGGGTCATGTGGCCCCTTCGCAAAAAAAAAAAGGCCCGAACTGGGTCCGGGCCTGTTTCAGGTCGGTGTTTTCCGACCTCGGTCAGCCCGGGGACAGACCACGCAGACGCTCTGCGCGCCGGCGCAGCAGTTCCAGCGTGGTCAGCAGTATGATGGATATCGTGACCAGAACCGTCGCGACCGCAAGAATGGTCGGTGAAATCTGCTCCCGCAGGCCGGTGAACATCTGCCAGGGCAGAGTCTTCTGCGATGCGGAGCCGACGAAGAGCACGACCACGACCTCGTCGAAGGAGGTGATGAAGGCGAACAGCCCGCCGGAGATCACGCCCGGCATGATCAGCGGCATCTGTACCTTGAAGAAGGTGGTCACCGGGTTTGCACCCATGCTCGCCGCCGCGCGCACCAGGCTCTTGTCGAAGCCGACCAGGGTGGCAGTCACCGTGATGATGACGAAGGGCGTTCCCAGCGCCGCATGGGCCAGGACGACCCCCCAATAGGTGCCCTGCATGCCGATGCGGGAATAGAAGAAGTACATTCCCGCCGCCGATATGATCAGCGGCACGATCATCGGCGAAATCAGGATCGCCATGATGGTTCCGCGGAAGGGCACATGGCTCTGCGACAGTCCGATCGCGGCCAGCGTCCCCAGACCGGTGGAGAGCAGGGTCGCCATCGGCGCGATGGAGACCGAGTTCCGCAGCGCCTGCTGCCAGTCCGGATTGGTGAAGAAATCCCGGTAGTGCTTCAGCGAATAGCCTTCCGGGTCCAGGGCCAGCATTTCCTTGGTAAAGGTGAAGAAGTCGCTGGCGTTGAAGCTGAGCGGGATGATCACCAGGATCGGAATAATCAGGAACAGGAAGATCATCGCGCAGATGAAACGGAACCCGTAGTACCAGGCGATCTGCAGATTGGATGCATAAGGAGGCAGTGCGGACATCGTTCTTACCCCAGTTTCACGTTGTCGATGCCCACGATCCGGTCGTAGAGCCAGTAGAAGATAAGGATCAGCCCCAGCAGCATCACGCCGAGTGCGGCCGCCAGCCCCCAGTTCAGGGACGAGGAGATGTGATAGGCGATCCTGTTCGAGATGAAGATCCCGGACGTTCCACCGACCAGTTCGGGCGTGATGTAGTAGCCGATGGCCAGAATGAAGACCAGGACGGCGCCGGCGCCGATCCCGGGGACGGTATTCGGGAAGTAGACCTTCCAGAAGGCGGTCCAGTCATTCGCCCCCAGCGACTTCGCGGCCCGGACATAGGATGGCGACACCGTCTTCATCACCGAATAGAGCGGCAGGATCATGAAGGGCAGCAGAATGTGGGTCATCGCCACGATGGTACCGATCTGGTTGTACATCAGTTCCAGACGGCCCTGATCGTCGAGAATGCCCAGCGTGACAAGGGTGTCGTTGATGACGCCCTCCTGCTGCAGCAGCACGATCCAGGATGAGGTCCGGACCAGCAGCGAGGTCCAGAACGGCAGCAGGACCAGGATCATCAGGATGTTCGACGTGCGCAGCGGCAGGTTGGCCAGCAGGAAGGCGACCGGATAGCCGAGCAGGATGCAGGACAACGTGATGACCACGGACAGAACGAGGGTCCGCCACAACAGGGTCAGATAGATCCGTTCGAAATCATCCTTCATCTGGATGCCGTCGGGGCCGGTTTCCATGTCGACGGCGGACAGGAAGTAGCTGGACGTATAGTGGCCGGACAGCCGCTTGATCGTCTGCCAGACTTCCGGATCCCCCCATTCTTCCTCCGCTTCGATGAACTGCGGCTTGATGGGCATGGATTCGTCGACGGTACGCATCGGCTTGCGCAGCTTGCGGAACAGGCTGGCGATGCCGGCGGTATCATAATTCAGGCGGGAACCCAGCTTGGTGTGGTTCTTCTCCGCCGTGGCGATTTTCATGTCTTCGTAGAAAGCTGCGAAGACTTCCTCGCCCGGCGCTTCGCCGCTGGTCTCGTCCCAGCTCTCCAGGGCCACCACCGTACGCGGCATGGTGTCCGGCACGATGCTGTTTTCCACGGATCGCAGCAACATGTCGCCGATCGGCGCTATGAAGCTGATCAGGATAAAGGCCAGGAGCGGCAGGATCAGCAGAAAGGCGCGGATTTTCTGGCGGCGCAGGGCGCGTGCGAGACTCACCTTCAGAGGTGTGCCGTCCGCGGCCAGCATCGGTCCGCTGTCATTCTCGGTCGTCGTGCTCATCGCTTTGTCATCCCCCTCGCGCTGACCGCTACCCGTACGCTCGACAAAATCTGTAAATCAAAGGAACAAAACCCGGGGACGGGCGTGCCCGCCCCCGGAAGAAAGACATCGGTTCTTACTGAACCAGCCACGCCTGGAATTTGGCGTCGATGTCGTCACGGTTATCCGCCCAGAACTCGTAGTTATAGAGCAGGGTGGTCTTCGCGTTGTTCGGGTCCGTCGGCATGTGCGGCGCCATGTCGATGCCCAGATCGGCGTGCTTGCCGACCAGCGGAGCCGAGGACTTACGGGCCGGACCGTACGAGATGTACTTGGCCTGATCCGCCAGACGCTGCGTGTCCGTGGCGAAGTAGATGTAGTCCAGCGCGCGGGCCTTGCGCTCGTCGCTCAGGCCGGCCGGGATGATCCAGCCGTCGAGGTCGAACACCTGCCAGTCCCACAGCATGGCCACCGGCTGCTTCTGCTCTTCGATGACGGAGAACAGACGGCCGTTGTAGGTGGAACCGATCACGGCTTCACCATCGGCGAGGCGCTGCGGGGTTTCCGCACCGGCCGACCACCAGATGATGTCGTCGCGGATCGTGTCCAGCTTGGCCAGCGCCTGGGCGACGCCTTCGTCCGTGCCGAGAACTTCATAAACGTCTTCCGGCGCAACACCGTCGCAGAGCAGAGCCCATTCGACGTTGTTGATCGGACGCTTTTCCAGGCTGCGCTTGCCCGGGAAGGTCGCGGTGTCGAAGATGTCGCAGACGTCGTCCGGCGTCTTGCCGCCCCACGCTTCGACATCGGTGCGATAGCCGAACGTGGTGGAGTAGACGATCTGCGGGATGAAGCACTCGGAGACCAGCAGGTCGCCGAAGTCTTCGGAGGCCGGCGTTCCATCCGGCGCGGGCGCCAGATGCTCATCCGGGTTGATCTCCATGGCCAGGCCTTCGTCGCAAAGACGGATGGCGTCGGATGCGACGACGTCCACGACGTCCCAGGTCACGTTGCCGGCTTCGTCCATGGCGCGCAGCTTGGCTACGGCCTCGGCGGAGCTTTCGTCGTTGACGATGGTGACGTCCGGATTCTTTGCCATATACGGATCATGGTAGGCTTTCTGCTGCGAGGCAGAATATGCGCCGCCCCAGGAGACGATCGTCATCTCGTCTGCCTGCGCCGCGGTCGCCACGAGCATCGTGGCAGCGGCTGCGGTGGCAAGGGTATGCATGGATTTCATGACGTACTCCCTGATTTCCCTGTTTCAAAACGCCCGAAGCTCAGGTTCGGAACCGTCTCGGGCAAAACGGTTCCGAAAACTCTACGGTTTATGCGTCCAGCACGTCCAGCGCGCGACAATCGTCGGTGACCCAGCCGATCGGCGTCACTTCACCGACCTTCAGCGCGGCATGCGCATGGCTGTTCGGTACTTTGACCACGAATTCCTTGCTGGAGGCGACTTCCATCCGGCAGCGGATGTGATCACCGAGATAGATCAGTTCGACGACCTTTCCGCTCAGCTTGTTGTCGACATCGTCCTGACCGATGACGACCCGCTCCGGGCGGATGGAAAGCTGGGTGCGCTCGCCGACGCCACCGCACTTGATCGCCAGCGCGTTGACCGTTTCACCGCCGCCATCCAGCTTGACCTGGGCCTTGTCGCCATTGATTGCGGTTACCGTCCCCATCAGGCGGTTGTTCTCGCCGATGAAGGACGCAACGAAGGCGTTTTCAGGCTTCTCGTACAGGACTTCCGGGGCCGCCAATTGCTGCACGATCCCGTCATCGAAGACGGCGATCCGGTTCGACATGGTCAATGCTTCGGACTGATCGTGTGTCACGTAGACGACGGATACCCCGAGGTTTTCGTGGATGTGCTTGATTTCGAACTGCATTTCTTCGCGCAGGTTCTTGTCCAGCGCGCCCAGCGGTTCGTCCATAAGGACCAGATCCGGTTCGAAGACCAGGGCGCGCGCGACCGCGACGCGCTGCTGCTGGCCGCCGGACAATTGCGCGGGGCGCCGCCCGCTCATCTGCGGCAGGCGCACCATTTCCAGCGCGCGCGTGACCTTGGCTTCGCAATCCGCCTTCGACAGCCCGCGGACCTTCAGCGGGAAGGCGAGGTTCTCCGCGACCGTCATGTGCGGGAACAGGGCATAGTTCTGGAACACCATACCGATGCCGCGCTTGTGCGGCGGCACATTGTTGATCGGCTGACCGTTCAGATAGATCTCGCCATGCGTCGCCGGTTCGAAGCCTGCCAGCATCATCAGGCAGGTCGTCTTGCCGGACCCCGACGGGCCGAGCATCGTCAGGAACTCACCCCGTTCGATATCGATGTTGAAGTTCTTAACGACCAGAATTTCGCCGTCGTAGCTTTTCTGAACGTTCTCGAATCGAACGATGTAGTCGTCTCGTTCCATGGCCGGTTTTACCCCCTCGCCCCAATAGACCTTCCCGTCCGCAGCAGATGTGCAGACAGGCCTGCGACCCCAAGGGTCGTGTTCAGCGTTTCTGAAAATTTGGTTGGTTTGGCTGAGCTCAAACCTGCCCCCAGATCATTCCGATCCCGCCAGATCGTTGGTCCCGCAATCGCGGTCGATTCAAGTTGTTGTACGCAAAGGCGGTTTCGTCCCGGCCGTTCGAAATTCGAATGCCCGGGCATTCCCTGTTGCATGGGTCGGCTTGGCGAAAATTCCGCGTGCCAACTCCTTGCTTGCTCAAAGCGTAGCGCGACCGTCCCGAAAATGAAAAGAACTAATTTTTCAGATTTTTTTGTGATTGCGACGCTCTTGGCCACGAATCCGACATCATCCGGAAAGCCTCACATGTGGAGGCCGGAAAATCCGATGATCTTTCGCTCAAACCATCGAAATTCAGGAGAAAATCAGGCCGCCCGTTTCAGGTCCAGAACGCCCCAGATGTCGACCAGTGCATCCGTGAGACGGCGAATTGCGTCGTCTCCATGGAACGGGGTCGGCGTTATCCGAAGGCGCTCCGTTCCCCGGTCGACGGTCGGATAATTGATCGGCTGCACATAGATGCGATGCCGCTCCATCAGGAGGTCCGAGGCGCGGCGGCAGGCGACGGGATCGCCGACCAGCACCGGTACGATATGCGTCTCGGACGGCATGACGGGCAGACCCGCCGCCCGCAGCGATGCCTTGACGGCAGCCGCGCGTTCCTGATGCCGTTCGCGCATATCCGGCGCATTCCGCACGATGCTGATGCTTTTGCGGGCTGCGGCGGCGATTCCCGGCGGCAAGGCGGTCGTGAAGATGAACCCGTTGCCGAAGGACCGGATGAAATCGACCAGATTGGCGGAGGCGGCGATGTATCCGCCGATCACACCGAAAGCCTTGGCCAGGGTGCCCTGCAGGATGTCGACACGGTCCATGACGCCGTCCCGTTCCGCGACACCGGCCCCGGTCGCGCCGTACATGCCGACGGCATGCACCTCGTCCAGGTAACTTATGGCATTGTACTTTTCGCAGATATCCAGGATCTCGGCGATCGGGGCGATATCCCCGTCCATCGAATAGACGGATTCGAAGGCGACAAGCTTCGGGGCGTCGGGATCATCCTGGCGGATCAGTCGTTCCAGATCCGCCGGGTCGTTGTGTTTCCAGATCCGCTTGTCCGACCGGGAATGCCGGATGCCTTCGATCATGGAATTGTGGTTCATCGCATCGGAATAGACGATGCAGCCGGGAATGTTGCGTGCCAGCGTCGACAGGACCGTCATGTTGGCGACATAGCCGGAGGTGAAGATCAGGGCCGATTCCTTATGATGCAGGCTGGCCAGTTCCCGTTCCAGGTCTACATGCAATCGGTTGGTACCGGAGATGTTGCGCGTCCCGCCGGCGCCGGCGCCGTGAGCCTGCACGGCGCGCACCATTTCGGCGATGACGTCCGGATTCTGTCCCATGCCCAGATAGTCATTCGAGCACCAGACGGTCACATCATCGGCGGCGTCGCCCTCATGCAGCAGGGCGGAGGGGAAGTCGCCGGCACGGCGTTCCAGTTCCGCGAAAATCCGGTAGTCGCCTCGCGCTTTGAGCGCGTTCAGCCGCTCGCCGAAAAATGCATCGTAGTCCATTCGGCACCTTTCCATCCGACCGCTTCTGGTGGCGGCTCGCAAAGACAGTTTAAATCCGTTCCGCCCCCATTACTAGGGAAGGCGGCCGGAAATGTCCCTCGGTAAGGGTGTCGCAGGGGGCACGCAAATGGAGCGGTGCCCCCTGAACAAGTGGCGCGTCAGGCGGCGGCCTTCTTGATTTCCGCGTGAACCTGATCCAACGCCTTTCCGAACGCCGCGACCATCTGGTCGATCTCGTCCTTGCTGATGATCAGCGGGGGCGAGAAGGCGATGGCGTCGCCCGGCGTGGCACGCAGGATGGCACCATGCTGCTGGGCGGCCATCATTAGCTTCGGACCAACCGCCAGGGACGGGTCGAAGTTCTGGCGGGTTTCCTTGTCGGCGACCGTTTCCACAGCGCCGATCAGACCGATGCCGCGGACTTCGCCGACCATCGGGTGGTCCTGGAACTCCCGCAGGCGGGCCTGCATGTGTGGCCCGACCTCACGGACATGGGCCAGGATATCCCGCTCTTCGTAGAGCTTCAGCGTTTCCAGGGCGACCGCCACGGCGGCAGGGTGCCCGGAATAGGTATAGCCATGACCGAAAGTCCCGATCTTGCCGGAGTTCCGGGACACGGCTTCGGCGATCTCGTCCTTCACCATCAGCGCCGAAATCGGCAGATAGGCGGACGAAAGTGCCTTCGCGACGGTCACCATGTCGGGTTCGATATCGAAGGTCTCGCAGCCGAACATGTTGCCGGTCCGCCCGAAACCGCAGATGACCTCGTCCGCGACCAGCAGGATGTCATATTTCTTCAGGATCGGCTGAATCTTCTGGAAATAGGTCTTCGGCGGCAGGATCACCCCGCCGGCCCCCATGATCGGCTCTGCAAAGAACGCGGCGACCGTGTCCGGCCCTTCCTCGAGAATGCGCTTTTCAAGGTTCTCGGCCAGACGGGTCGCGAAATCCTCTTCGCTTTCACCGGCTTCGGCGTAGCGGTAATAGTGCGGGCAGTCGACATGGCCGATATTGGCGATCGGCAGGTCGAAATCGCGATGATTATACGGCAGGCCGGTCAGGCTGGCCGCCGCGACGGTTACACCGTGATACCCCTTCAGTCGCGCCAGGATCTTCTTTTTCTCCGGGCGGCCGATGGCGTTGTTGTAGTACCAGATCAGCTTGATCGCCGTATCGTTCGCTTCCGAACCGGAATTGGCAAAGAAGACCTGACCCATGTTGCCCGGCGCCATGCCGCACAGTTTTTCGGCCAGATCGATCGCCGGATTGTGGGTCTTGTGCGTGAACAGGTGATAGTACGGCAGTTCGCGCATCTGGCGGGTCGCCGCGTCGATCAGGCGCTCTTCGCCAAATCCCAGGGACGTGCACCAGAGGCCCGCCATGCCTTCGATATAGCGCTTTCCTGAATCGTCCGTAACCCAGACACCCGACGCCTTGTCGACAATCAGCGGCCCGTTTTCCTTATGCTTCTCCAGATTCGTGTAGGGATGCATGACGAATTTCACGTCACGGGCGGCGGGCGAATTCAAGCGGTCGGCCATCGGTAGTTTCCTGAAAGTTCTCGGCGGAGCGGCGGCCCGGTGCCGCGGCATGCTTCGCGAATGTGATCACAAGGCGCGCACACTACACCCGTGGACACCGGCGCGGCAACCCGCCTCCCGGGATGAGGACTTCCGATAATCCGTCCGAAAGCTCCCTTTCCCCGGGACGCGGAATCAAGTACCTATATCGCAATGCCGAAGCGAGGAGCGGCGCATAATCATTATGGGGGGAGGCCGGGACGTGATCGTCGTCTTCGGGTCCGTCAATATCGACATTGAAATGCGGGTCGGCCGCCTGCCGCGGCCGGGCGAAACCCTGTTGTCGGGCGATTATCTGATGACGCCGGGCGGCAAGGGAGCCAACCAGGCGTTGGCGGCGGCACGGGCCGGCGACAAGGTGCGCCTGATCGGAATGGTCGGAAATGACAATTTCGGAACCTTTGCCCTGGATCTCCTGCATGAACAGGGCGTCGACGTCTCCGGCGTCGGCGAGGCCGAGGATGAACATACCGGCTGCGCCACGATCTGGGTCGATGACAGCGGCGAGAACAGCATTGTGGTCGGTGCAGGCGCCAATCTGCGCGCGAGGGCAAGCCAGGTCCCCGACGACCTTTTGACCGACCGGACCCTGCTGATGATGCAGATGGAGGTCTCGCCGGCGGAGAACTGGCAGTTGGTCAAACGTGCCAAGGAGCGCGGGGCACGCATCATTCTGAACGTCGCCCCGGCCGGCATGGTCCCGGACGAGGTGCTACGGTCGGTCGATTTCCTGGTGGTCAACGAACTGGAAGGCCAGACCGTTGCATCTGAGGTCGGGCTGGATGTGGAGCAGGCGACGCGGGTGCCGCGCGCGCTGTCCAACCGCTACGGCCTGACTTGCATTCTTACCCTCGGCGGGGCGGGCCTTTTGTGTTTCGGCCCGGAAGGCGGTTGGTCGGTCCCGGGCTTGCCGATTTCCCCGGTCGACACGACCGCGGCGGGGGATGCCTTCGTCGGAAATCTGGCAGCTGCCCTGGACAATGGCGTCGCCATCGACGAGGCGTTGCGCTGGGCCTCGGTCGGTGCCGGGCTAAGCTGTACCCGGGAGGGCGCACAGGCGGCGATGCCTCATCGCGAGGAAGTGCGCGAACAGCTGGACAGATTGCCGGCCAGCCGAAAGCTCGCCTAGCCGACCATCGTCAGCGGTTGGTGAACTTCATCTCGATGCGGCGGTTGCGCTTGTAGGCGTCGGGGGACGTGCCATCATCCAAGGGCTGATATTCGGCAAACCCTGCGGCGGACATGCGCTTCGGATCGACGCCCCGGCTTTCCAGGAACTTTACGACCGAGATCGCGCGTGCCGTCGACAATTCCCAGTTGGACGGGAATTGCGCGGTGCTGATCGGGTCCTTGTCGGTGTGGCCGTTGACCTGAAGCACCCAGTCGATGTCGTCCGGAATTCTGGCGGCGATCTCGTTCAGGGTGTTGGCGAAATCGATCAGCTGGAACTTGCCGGCCGGGCCCAGTTCCGCTTCGCCCTTGCCGAACAGCACTTCCGACTGGAAGACGAAGCGATCGCCGACGATCCGGATATCGCTGCGATTGCCCAGAATTTCACGCAGCTTGCCGAAGAATTCGGAGCGATAGCGCGCCAGTTCCTGGACCTTGCCGGCCAGGGCGACGTTCAGTCGCTTACCGAGGTCGACGATCTGCGCCTGTTGCGCCTTGTCCCTGGCCTCGTAGGTCTCGAGCAGGGAATTCAGCTCGGCGATCTGGTCGTTCAGCGCCTGAATCTGATCGTTCAGCAAGGCGGCTTCGGCTCTCGACGCGATCAGTTCCTTCTCGCTTTCATCCAATGCCAGCGCCTCTTCGGCCAAGCGCCCCTGCAATTCGTCCCGCAGGGAGATCAAGGCCTGAATTTCCCGCTCCAGCTTTGCCAGTTCGCTCAACTGGGCCATGATCCGCTCCTGGTCGGCGGCAATGACCTTGTAGGCGTCCTCCAGATCTTTCGAAACCGTGGCGCGGGACTGCTCCAGGTCGGCAATCTGACCTTGTGCGTCTTCCAGCTGGGTTTCCAGATCGGCTATGCGCTGCTGACGGCTCAGACTCTCGTCTTCCGCGATCGTCAGGCGATTCAACAGGTCGCTGTTTTCCGACCGGGCGGCATCCAGTTCGGAGGCCAGGGACGCATTTTCGCCGCGCAGTTCGAATATCTGCGACTCCAACTCGTCCTGGCGGGTCAGCGACGCCCGAAGCTGTTCGGTGACGCTGTTCAGATTGGTGCGCAGTTCGGCGGCGGATTCCCGTTCCAGGGCCAGCATATCCGCCAGTTCCGCGACGCGGCCCTGGAGGCGTTCCAGCGCCTTGTCCCGGCCGACGAGTTCTTCGTTCAGGTAAAGCTGCGAGACGACGAAGATCATCAGCAGGAAGATGATCACCATCAGCAGCGAGGCCAGGGCGTCGACAAACCCGGGCCAGATATCCTGATTGCTGCGTTGCCGGCGCGCGAGTGCCATCGGTCAGAACGCCCCTGGCAGGTCGGCGGCGGAAAGGGTGTCAGCCATTGCCGCCCTCGCGAAGGGCCGCGACTGTGCGCGCGAGAATACGCAATTCGCTGCGCAGTTCCTGGACCGTTTCGGCCCGGCCGCGGGCATTTTCCTCGATCATGCGAACCAGGTTCTGGTCGATATGCTTGATGGCGCGGGTCGCTTCCTCGCTGCCGCTGGCCTTGGCGCCTTCAGCCAGTTTGGCCAGGGCGTCGCGCAGGCCTTTCTGTCCCTCGGCCAGGCGCATCATCAGATCATGTTCCGTGCGCATCGTATCGACCAGAACGGACAGTTTCTCATTCAATTGGGAGAAATCGTTCTGGGAGGAAAGGCGGTTTTCCTCCGCCCGTGCCATGGTGCGTTGCAGGCTCTCCAGGCTGTCGGCGGTTTGCTCGAGCAGGGCCTGGATATAGGCCGGTACCGACTGATCGCCGTCACCGCCAATGGCGCCGCTGCCCAATCGGGTCAGCCCGGACAGCCATTCTTCCAATTCGTTGTAGAACCGGTTCTGAGCCTGCCCCGCCTGCAAGGCCAGGAAGCCGAGGATCAGGGAGCCGGCCAGTCCGAACAGGGAGGAGGAGAACGCAGTGCCCATGCCGCTCAGCGGCGTCTGAAGGCCCTGCTTCAGGTTTTCGAAGGCACCCGCGACATTGTCCGCGCCCAAATCCAACCCGGAGATGACACCACCGACACTGCGTACGGTCTCCAGCAGCCCCCAGAAGGTGCCGAGAAGGCCAAGGAACACGAGCAGACCGACCATATAGCGGCCGGTTTCCCGACTTTCGTCCAGGCGCGTTGCAACACCGTCCAGAATGGTCTGCATACCGCCAGCGGAAATGTGCAACTGTCCCCGCTCACTTCGCTTCGACAGCATGGTCGCTGCGGAGGCCATCAGGCGCGGCGGCTTCTCGCTGGTCTGGTAACCGCCTTCGTAGCTGAGACGGAAACGCTGAATCCATCCCATCTCCGCATAAAGGCCGGCGACGGTTCGGAAGGCATGGATGATGCCGACCACCAGGACACCCAGGATCACACCGTTGATGACGGTGTTTGCCAGAAAGGCGTGTTCAAGAGCGGGGTAGATCAGGAAACAACCGATCGCGATGAGTACCAGAAAGATGCCCATTCTCATCAGAAACGGCGTCGGTGTACTCATGGCCTTCGATCTCGCTTTCGGCTCTATGCGGGTTTCCGGAGTTCAGGGCGGAGGGGAGGGATCAGTTCTCCGCGACGATCAGGTCGACCCGGTTCGCGGCCCGTCCTTCATGGGGATCCTTCGTGCCGAGCGCCTGGACCGTCATCCGACGGCTGTCGATCCCCTGTTTCAGCAGGAACGTCCGAACCGCCAGTGCGCGGAACAGGGCAAGACGGCGCGGTTTGCTTTGCGCTTCACCGATCGGTTCCGAATAGCCCAACAGCTTGACGGTCATTGCGTCATTGGCCTTGACCCGTTCGGCCAGTTCCGTCAGCGCGACTTCTGCCGCTTTCGGCAGATCCTGTGAATCCTTCGTGAAAAGGACGCTGATCCCGTCTTCGTTGCTTGCAATCCCGGCACGGTCCACGGCGGTGAGATCGACGGAGGCGACCTGAGGTGCCTCGTCGCTCTTTGGCTGTTCTTCCGCTGCGGCCGGCGCCTCCGTTGTAGCCGATGGTGGGGGCGTAATCTCGCTGCTCGGCGGCTGAGGCGGTTCCGGGGCAGCCGCGGGAGCAGGAGCCGGAGGCGGCGGTGCCGGTTCCGCCGGCGCGGCGGCGATTTCGGATTTGGGTGGTTCCGCCGGAGCCGGTTGCGGCGGCGGTTCTGGCGTCGCCTGCGGCTCGGGCGCTGGCTCAGGGGCCGGTTGCGGCGCCGGAGCAGGCTTCGGAATACTTGCCGTATTCGTCTGGGTATCGGGCGGCGGCGGTGCCGGGGTCGGTTTCGGCAGCGGCGCGGACTGATCGGCCAGTGCGGGTTTCGGGGGCGGTGCGACCGGTGCCGGTGCCTGTTTCGGAGTGGCTGCGGCCGGGCTGCCGGTTGCCGGATCGACCAGCAATGTCGAACGCGGCGCCGCGCTGGGCGGCGGTGCCACATTCGAGGGCGCGGCAGTCTGCGGTACGGCGGATTGTGGGGCGACGGCCTGCGGCATGGGCGCCTGCATCTGAGCCGGCGGCGCAACCGGCATTGGCGTGCCGAATGTCTGAGGTGCTGTCGACGGCGCTCCGCTGGTCAACTTATCGATCACGGACAGATTCACGATCACGGAATTGTCGGGTTCGGCCTCGCCCCGAAAATAGGCCTGCTGCGCGGCGGCGGTCAGGGATGTTGTGCCGGTCAACAGCGCGGACAGGCCCAGAACCAGGACGGCATGCCGGATGCGGTGTTTGGATCGGTCGGTCATGGATTCGCGCATTGCTTCGCTCACGGTCGTTCGGTCTCGCAGGCGCGCTGAAGCGGAATTGAGGCGCCGGACGGTGGCGAAGACCATACCGTGAGCCGGGCCGCGGGGACAACCGCCGAAGTTCGGGGAACCGGCACTGTCACCGCAAATGCCGCAAGACGGCGGCAAACCCCGCTTCAGGGAGCGTCAGAGGCCGATTTCGTTGCGTCCTTGATCAGCTTCACGACCGATTTGTGCAGCGAATCGTTGCCGACCACGAGGTCCGAACTCCTGAATGTATAGGCCCAGCCCTGCGCATCGCTGACGAAGCCTCCGGCTTCCTTCACGATGACGATCCCGGCGGCGACATCCCACGGCTTCAGGCCGCGTTCCCAGAAGCCGTCGAAGCGGCCCGCTGCGACATAGCACAGATCCAGCGAAGCCGTGCCCCAGCGACGGACGCCGGCGGTGTTGTGCATCGCGGCCTGCAGGCGGCGCTGGAAAGTGACATGACCGTCGACGTCATGGCCGATATGCGGAATGCCGGTGCCCAGGACCGCGTCGGCCAGGTTCTGGCGCGAGGAAACGCGGATGCGTCGGTCGTTGACATAGGCCCCTTTGCCGCGCTCGGCCCAGAACATCTCATCCTTGACCGGGTCGTAGACGACCCCGGCAATCAGGTCGCCGCGCTCTTCATAGCCGATCGAAATCGCCCAGTGCGGCAGACCGTGGAGGAAGTTCGTCGTGCCGTCCAGCGGGTCGATGATGAAGCGCTTGTCGGGGTCTTCGCCCTTCCTGCCGCCTGACTCCTCGGCCAGGATACCGGCCTCGGGGCGCGCCTTCTCGATTTCCTCGATGATGATACGCTCCGCCTTCCGATCGGCGGTCGAGACGAAATCGCCGGGGCCCTTGCGGGACACCTGCAGGTGTTCGACTTCACCGAAATCACGCACCAGCGAACGGCCCGCCTTCTGGGCGGCCTTCGTCATGACATTCAGGACGGCGGAACGGATCAGCATGTCGGATCAGTCCTTTGCACGCTCGACATAGGATCCGTCGGCGGTGTTCACGACGACCCGCGTGCCGGTCTCGATATGCGGCGGCACCAGGGTGCTGACTCCGTTCGACAGTTTCGCCGGCTTGTAGGACGACGACTGGGTCTGGCCCTTGACCACCGGGTCGGCCTCGATGATTTCCAGCGTGACCTTCTGCGGCAGCGACACCGAGATCGGCGCCCCTTCATAGGTCTTGATCTGGACTTTCATGTTTTCCTGCAGGAAGGGCACCTGATCGCCCAGAACGTCGTATTCGACCTCGATCTGATCAAAGGTCTCGGCGTTCATGAAATGCAGCTTTTCACCGTCGTCATACAGGAAGGTATAGTCGGTTTCGAAAAGGTCCGCGCTTTCGACCGCTTCCTGGGTGCGGTAGCGCAGGCTGACCTTGGTGCCGGTCCGGGCGTCGCGTGCCTCGACCTGGGCGACCGACGCACCCTTGCCGGGCTGGTTGATCTCGTTCTTAATCACGACTAAGAGCTTGCCGTCCTGCAGGAAGGCGTTGCCCGGCCGAAGGTTGATCGCGTTGACTTTCATGATTGCACATCCTCTCTACCGGGGCCGGACGCCCCGTCTCGAATCGCGCGCCTGTCTATCACCGGCAAGGGGGATGGGCAACCTGAGAACGGGCAGCGTTCCGGGGCGCACTGTGCCATGACCGGCCGCTGGTGGCATCCCGAGGCTCTGAAAGCCCGGCGCAGCAATCTGCGGACCCGTACCATCGCGCGGCGTGCACTGGCCGATTGGTTCGACGCCCAGGGCTTCGCAGAGGTCGAAACGCCCGCCTTGCAGACTTCCCCGGGGCTGGAACCGCATCTGGCTGCCTTCGAGACACGCCTGCTGCCGGCGGGGCATTATGGGGCCGAAACGCCGGGCCGACCCATGTTCCTGCATACAAGCCCCGAATTTGCCATGAAGAAGCTTCTTGCGGCCGGAATGGAACGTATCTGGCAGTTGTGCCCGGTGTTTCGCAATGCCGAGGGGTCGTCGACACACAGCCCTGAGTTCCGCATGCTGGAATGGTATCGTGTGGGCGCCGGCTATGCCGACCTGATGGACGATTGCGAGGCCATGATCGCCGCAGTCGCAAGGGCTTGCAGCAGCGAGACCCTGAAGCGCGGCGACCGCGTTGCATCGGCTGTCGCACCGTTTCGGCGACTGCGCGTTGCCGATGCCTTTCAAGAATATTGCGGGCACGACCTGGCCGCCACGATTGCTGAAAATCCGGCGGCGCCGCCGGTCGAGCCGTTGCGGGAATGCGCCCGACGCCTGGGGATACGCACGGCGTCGGATGATGGGTTCGACGATGTCTTCTTCCGGCTCATGGATGACCGTATTGAGCCGCAGTTGGGCGATGGCGCCCCCTGCCTGCTGTACGACTATCCGGTCAGCATGGCCGCCCTGTCGCGTCCGAAACCGGACGATCCGCATTGGGCCGAGCGGGTTGAGCTATATGTCTGCGGCGTCGAACTGGCGAACGGGTTCGGCGAATTGACCGATGCCGTGGAACAGCGCCGCCGGTTCGAGGCGGATATGGTGACGAAGGAACGCCTTTATGGTCATCGCTATCCGATTGACGAGGACTTTATCGCAGCCGTTGCCGCTATGCCGCCCGCCGCCGGGATGGCGCTCGGGTTTGACCGGCTGGTCATGCTGCTGACCGGCGCTGCGCGCATTGAAGACGTGCTCTGGGCGCCGGTCTAATTCCGCTTACTTATCCCCCGTCTTATTGATGCCCCGCCGCCTCCAGGCGCTCCTGAATCTTGGCTGCCACGCGCTGCTGGAAGCCCTGCAGTCGCGGCTGCATCCGGTTCTGGGCTTCCTGCATGACCTGCGGCATGGTTTTCAGGGCCTTTTTTCCCAGGGGCGTTTCATAGAACTCGATCAGTTGCTGCAGTTCCTCGGTCGTGTAGATCCCCGCCATGATCGGCGCGACATCGCTCATGGATTGTTCCACCAGGACGCGGCCTTCCTCCTGGACGACGCCAACGATGATATCCAGGGCCTCCTGCTTGATCCCCGGTGAGGTGCGTTTCACCGTGGTCACAACCTGCTGCGTCATCACTTCGACCACCTGATCCATCGTCGCGTCGATATTCATCAGGGTCATCATGCGATCGATCAGCGCCTGCTTTTCGGCCGGCACTTCCTGCGCCTGGGCGGCGGTCAGGGAAGCGCAGAAAGCCAGGGCAAAGGCGAACGAACGGATCAGATAGGTCACGGGAATCTCCGGTGGTCGGTTCAAATGTTGGCGCGACCATGCCGCAACCGAAGGTCGACCGCAAACACCAAGTCCATGCTGCAAAACTTGCTGCAATCACCATTCCCTGCCACTACTTGCCGCAATGCGGAAATCGGTTCGGGGGAGCCTGCGTTTCATGAAGAGGAAATACGATCTGATCGTGATCGGCAGCGGTCCGGCGGGACGCAGGGCGGCGATCCAGGCGGCCAAATTCGGCGCGGATGCGTTGGTGGTAGAGCGCGGTCGACGGGTCGGCGGTGTCTCCGTCCATACCGGTACGATCCCCTCCAAGACCCTGCGGGAAACGGTCCTGAACCTCTCCGGCTGGCGGGAGAGAGGCTTCTACGGTCGCGCCTATCGTGTGAAGGATGACATTTCCGCCGCGGATCTGCGCCACCGCCTGCTGAAGACATTGGATCACGAGGTTGAGGTTCTGGAGCACCAGTTCGCCCGGAACAAGGTAACGACGATCAAGGGCGAGGCCCGGTTCGTGGAACCTCACAAGATCGAAGTCCTGTGTGAAGGCGGTGAAACGCTTCTTGTCGAGGGCGCGACATTCCTGCTTGCGGTCGGGACGAAACCCTACCGTCCCGGCACCATTCCGTTCGATGGCAGCACCGTCCTCGACAGTGACGAAATTCTGGAGATCGACCGTGTGCCACGCAGCCTGACGGTGATCGGTGCCGGCGTGATTGGCGTGGAATACGCGACAATCTTTTCCGCCTTGGACGTGCCGGTGACCCTGATTGAGGGGCGCGACAGCATGCTGGATTTTGTCGACCGGGAACTGATCGAGGATTTTACCCATCAACTGCGTGACAGGGGCGTCGTGTTGCGCCTTGGGTGTCAGATAGAACGTATTGAAAAGTCTGATGGATCCGTGATTGCCCATATGCAGGGGGGACGGATTGCAAAATCAGACATGCTGCTGTTCGCGGCCGGTCGCGAAGGCGCAACGGATAGTCTCAACCTGGACGCGGCCGGATTGACCGCGGACAAGCGCAAGCGCCTGCAGGTGGATCCGGCGACGTTCCAGACCGACGTTCCGCATATCTATGCGGCCGGCGATGTCATCGGTTTCCCGAGCCTGGCGTCGACCTCAATGGAACAGGGACGCATCGCGGCCTGTCATGCGCTGGGCAAGCCGGCCCAGAACCCGCCGGATTACTTCCCCTACGGCATCTACTCCGTACCAGAGATTTCCACCGTCGGCATGACGGAAGAAGAGGTGGCAGAGCGCGGCATTCCCTTTGAATGCGGCGTGGCGCGGTTCAGGGAAACGTCACGCGGCCATATCATGGGCATCGATGCGGGCATGATGAAGATGATCTTTTCCATCAAGACGCACCGCCTGCTGGGCGTGCATATCGTCGGGGAGGGGGCGACCGAACTGATCCATATCGGTCAGGCGGTGCTGAACCTGAAGGGCACGCTCGAGTATTTCGTCGAGAATACCTTCAATTATCCGACCTTGGCGGAGGCTTACAAGATTGCGGCGCTGGACGCCTGGAACCGGATGCCGCAGCGTCCAGCGGGCCAGGCCGATTAGCGCAGCGGCGCCTTGCGCTCCTCCAGTCTCCCGCCATTGAGCGGCGCAATGCGGAGCATGCGTTCGCCCTGCTCTTCAGCAGCATAGGAATCGGGGAACAGGCTGGACTGGAGCGTGAGGCCGAGCAGTCCCTTGGTGCCGGATTTCTCGTCCTTCAATGGGAGCAGGAGCCGTTCGCCGTAGCCGGGCCGTTCCTTTTCTGAATACAGGATGCCGGACAACAGAACGGCGGCGGGACGGTTCGGACAGATGTCGAAATAGGCCTGTACCCGTGCGATCGTATCGGACGGCGTGATCTCGTCGAGATACTTGCCGATGATGCCGTGATCGTAGCGCGCATTGATCCGTTCTCCGGCAAGGCGGTACTTCATCCGACCGGTTCCGGGCTCGACTTCCATGATGAAAATGAAGGGCAGGGCGTCGATCATGCTGATTGGATCGACATGCCGCCGTTCCGGAACCCGGTCTTCGGATTGCTCCGACAGCTCCCGCCAATGGGAGAGGACAAGACTGGTTTCAGGAAACCTGATAAAGCCGCTCAAGGCGTCCAGGGGATGGGCTTCACCGGACTGACCCGCGGGGTGGTTCATTTCGCCGCTTCTATCCTCGACAATGCATCGTGAAAGGACGCGACAGCTGCACGCGGCCCATCGGGATGATCCCAAATCGAGGACACAGCACAAATGAATTCGCAGCGCGTTTCAACAACAGGATAGATATTGTCCGGGGTTAGGCCGCCCACCGCAACGCACGGTACTTCCATCATCTCCGCCCACCATTCCAGGGTGTCCAGAGCATGCGGATCAGCCGGCAATCCCTTCGTCGCTGTGTCGAAGACCGGGCCGAAGGAGACATAGTCGGCGCCGGCTTCCCCGGCTTCCATGCTGGCATGGCGAGAGGTTCCGCAACTGACGCCGACGATGGCCTCTTCCCCCAATGTCTTCTTTGCCGCACGGATGGTGGCGGGATCGGCGTTGTCCAGATGGACACCGTCGCATTCCATATAGGCGGCCAGCTTCACATGCCCGTTCAGCAGGAAGGCCGTGTCCGCGTCCTGAACGACCTTCGAAACCGCCTTCACCGCACGGCGGACCTCATTGTCATCCGCGTCAGGCATCCAGAGCTGCACGCAGGCGACCGGACCACCGTCCAGGGCGGCGGCCACAGATGCGGCAAAGCCCGCCGGCTCGAAGCGCGGCGGGCTTACCAGATAAAGCTGCGGTACGACGCGATCGGTCATGCTTTCCCTTGGTAGATCTTGATGATCTGGTCAAGCATGGCCAGGGCCTCTTCGCGCGGACGCTGGAAGGTGTTGCGGCCGATGATCGACCCGTTCGCACCACCGTCGCGCAACCCCCGGATTTCGTCGAACAGACCGTCCAGACCCTTCGCAGCACCGCCGGAGAAGACAACGATCCGCTTGCCGTTGAATGCCGACTGCATGACATGTTCGACGCGTTTCGCCAGCGTCGAGATGTCGATTTTCTGCGCGTCGTAGACCTTCTTGGCATCCGGCTGTTCCAGATGGGCCGTCGGCGGCTTCACCTTGATGATGTGGGCGCCAAGCTGTGCCGCCAGGTGTGCGGCATAGGCGCAGACATCCATCGCGGTTTCGCCGTCCTTCGTCAGGTCGCCGCCGCGCGGATAGGACCAGATCACGACCGCCAGGCCCACGGATTTGGCTTCTTCGGCCATCTCGCGGATCTCTTCGATCAGTTCGTTGGCGTATTCGGAGCCCGGGTAGATCGTGAAACCGATAGCGGCGCAGCCGAGTTTCAGCGCGTCGTCGACCGAGGCCGTGATGGCCTGATCCTTGGTGACGGCCCAGCTGTTGGAGCTGTTGACCTTCAGGATGGTCGGAATTTGGCCCGCGAAGGTGTCGGCGCCCAGCTCCAGCTGACCGAGCGGTGCGGCATAGGCGTTCAGACCTGCATCAATCGCAAGCTGGTAGTGGTAGTGCGGGTCATAGGCGGCCGGATTCGGCGCGAAGGAGCGGGCCGGTCCATGTTCGAAACCCTGGTCGACGGGCAGGATCACCATCTTGCCGGTTCCGGCCAGTTTCCCCTGCATCAGGATCGACGCGATGTTGCGCTTCGTCCCCGGATTATCGCTTTCATAATGCGACAGGATTTTTTTGACTTTTTGGGTGACTTTCATAGTTCCGGACCCCTTTGACTGTTCTGAATGACGCGCGAGAAAACCGGCGGGAACCGGCGGCGCGCGAACTAAAATTCGTCCGGCAGAGGGATTACACGGACCCTTCGGCATTTGCAACGATTCGGCGCTCTGCCCGGAACTTAACATGACGCTGCCCCGATCGTCTCACGGGACCGCCGATTTCGGTCACGGCCCGGATGTCACCGTCGTCATGTATAGCCGTGCCGAGCGGCCATCGGGGCCAACCTGTCCAGGGTATCGCCGAGCACGCTTTCATAGTTCCGCCATCGGCCGATGGCGCGGGTGTTCAACGATTGTGACACCGCCATATAGGAGGGTGTGGAGATGTACTTGCCGGCCAGCCGGTCCCGATAGCGGGCAAGGTCTTCCGTCCAGCTCAGCCCAAGGAACTCGATGACGCCGCGCAAGGTGCCGTCGAAATCCCTGACCAGATCCTCATATCTGTACTCGGCGATGGCCAAGGCGGATCGTGCTTTCTGCTCCTGGTACAGATCGAAGACATCGATATAGGTTTGCGCGGCGTCTCCCGGCGTCAGCAGGCATGCCATCGCCTCGTTCAGTCGGAACGGCTGCATGAAGGCGCTCAGCACACAGTCGCGCGGGTCGCGGATGGCGACCAGGATGCGCGCCTCCGGGAACAGCAGTTCGATGATGCCGAGTTCCACGAGATTGAGCGGCAGCTTGTCGATGACGGTGCGACCGTCGCAGGTTCCAAGCTGCTTCTTCACAAGGTCGACAAAGGCACGGCGCAGCGCTTCACGCTGATCGATGCTGACGCCGGACAGGAGCGCGAAGGGCATGGCATCGGCGCCGTCCATTGGGAAGCTCTCGTAGAGGCGGTGCAGCGGGCTGTCTTCCCCCGTTGTGCCGGTGTCCGGATGCGCCGCCAGAATCTGTTCCATCAGGGTCGTGCCGGAACGAGGAAAGCCGCAGAAGAATACCAGGTCGAAGGGAAGGGGGGCTGTCGGGGCGGACGACAGTCTGGCCACCTCTTGCGCAAGTGTCGGTATGGCCTTGCGATAGGCGGCGATGCGATCCCGGTATCGCCCTGCCAGCGTATCGGCATCGGGCCGGCCTGCCCGCATCAGGGAGTTGGCATGTGAGAACGCGTCGAACGCCTCTGCGTGACGGCCCTGCCGGTCCAATAGCAATCCGCGAATATAGGCGGCCTGCCGCAGGGCGGACGGAGGTGCTTCGCCTGAGAGTTCTTCCAGGCAGGACAGGCCCGCTTCCGCCTCGCCCCGCCGCAAGGCGAGGCGCGCCCTGACGAGAATTGCCTGCGGATCGGCCTGCCGGTCCGGCGGCAACTGATCCAGCACGGAGGCTGCCTCGCCTGCCCGACCGACCGTCTCATAAAGCGTCGCGAGGCTCAAAATCGCATCAGGATGGGGTGGGGCCGTCGACAGGGCGTCTTCTAGCACCGCAATCGCATCGGGCAGGTTCTCCGTTTCCCTGAGAACGGCGGCCAGATTGATCGCCGCGTCGATCCTTCCGGGATCCTGCTTCAGGACCGCCCGGTAGTCCGCTTCTGCCTCATTGCGCCGTCGAAGGTGATGACGTGCCACGGCACGATTGTAGAGGGCATCGATCAGCGTGGGATCGGCTGCGAGAGCCGCATTGAATGCGGCTTCGGCGCCGGCCGCATCGCCGGTCGCAATCAGAACATTGCCCAGATTGTTCTGTATGGTGGGGTTCTCCGGGGCCAGTTGCGCGGCTCTTTGCAGATAGGTTCCTGCCTCGGCCGGCGTGCCCGATTGCAGGGCGACCACGCCCAGTCCCGCCAGGGCCATGGCATGGTTCGGGTCCAGGCCGAGGGCGCGGCGATACTGTTCGGCCGCCTGCTGGATCGCACCGCGCCGGTGTGCCGCGCGCCCCGCGTCGACGATTTCGTCCGCTTCAGACACGCTACGGACCTCCCAGGATAAGACGTTGGATACCGATGATGTGGTTACATGGTTCGCCGCGCCGCGACCATACCTCAGAACGGCTTAGCCTGAGGGTCAGAAATGCGAAGCAGCGGATGTTGGTCGACGTCGCTAGTATGGCGGCACGACCAACAGGAGGTGTGTATGTCGAGTGGGAAAAAGGTCCGCGCTGTGGGTATCAACCATGTTGCGATCGAGGTCGGGGACATCGGTGAGGCGCTGGCCTTCTACGGCCAGTTCTTTGATATCCGGCTGCGAGGGTGCAGCGAAACGGACGCGTTCATCGATCTTGGCGATCAGTTCATTGCCTTGTCGAAGGCGGAGCCGACGGATCCGCAAAGCGGGCGGCATTTCGGCCTTGTCGTCGATGATAAAGAGGCATTCCGGGAATTGCTGGTGGAAGCCGGCATTCAGGTGGAAGCCCGCCGTTTTCTCGACTTTCGTGACCCGTGGGGAAACATGGTCGAAATCATTTCCTATGAGAATGTGCAGTTCAGCAAGGCGCCGAATGTCCTGGCCGGGATGGGACTGTCCGACCTTGGGAAGAATGAAAAGGCTGTTCGTGAACTGACGGACAAGGGAATGGCCCCGGAATAGCGCGCATTCGGGCTAGGGCGGCCTGTAATCCGTCAGGAAAGAATGTTCACCGTCGCCTGACCGACCTTCGCCGCACCGCCGGTGACCGAGTTCAGGATGTCGAGTCTGCGAATGGTCGCGAAATTGGTTTCCCGCACGATTACACGGTCGCCCTGAATCTCGAGGTGAAACGGCTTTTTGGCCTGGATCAGGGCGGCCGCCTCGCGCTCCCAGTTTGCCTTGAAGATGCGATCGTCTTCGGGGGTCGCCTTCAGGAATTCCGGGATGATATGGAAATCGCTGTTGCCCGCTTGCTGGTAGAGAGGGCGTACCGCGGATACACCGCGACGGTCACGATTGCGCCGTACGACGATCTCGTTCTGGTCGTTCACGTCCAGGAAATAGTCATCTTTCTCAAGCTTGTTGCCGAGCGCCGAATAGTGCCAGTTCTTGGTCGCGCTTGTTGTCCCGTTCAGGATGTTCCGCAACTCGCGCCCCGCTTCCTGCAGTTTCAGGCGTTTCGCGGGATCTTCGACATAATCGAAATTGGATTCCAACTGGTTGATGGCGCGCAGGTTGCCGCTCGGGTCCAGGCCGACAAGCACGGGGCGGCCAAGCTTCTTGTAGGTTTGGAAGTCCTTTTGCCATTGTTCGGTGGCTGGCGCCTGAAGTTCCATATTGTCAATGGCGGCAACGGCCCCCTGCAGCGTCGACCGCAGGTTGGCCTTGGTGACAACCGTATCGACAGCGGATCGTACCTCGTCCAGGCGGTTCAGCGCCGCGCGCATTGCTTCGCGTTGGCCGGGATTGACAAAGGACAGATCGTCGACGGTCTGGGACTGCACCTCCACCTGGCCGGCGCTGTCCACCGAGTAGGTGAAAGGTTGTCCGGAAATAGCAGAGAAACCTGCCACCTTTTCCCAGATTTCCCGAGGTTCGACGAGGCCCTGCACAATTCCCTGAATGCGCAATTGGACCGCAGCCATGATCTGCTGCTTGCCGGCATCGGATTTCGCGGCGTCCAGTGTGCGCTGGATATTCGTGATGGCGCTGGTGCCGGAACCCAGTTTGTTTTTCTGCGTGCCTGCACTCAAAATGGTCGAAGCACCGGACGTGCCCGAATAGGACCCGGTTATCGCGGAAAGCAACGGTGAGAACAGCGACATGGCGCCGGCCTTTCCACTTCTGTTGGCTCTGGCGGGCAGCCTTCTGACGGCCCGGACCTATACGCGCTTAGCAAAACCTATACCATTATCTGGCGCCCGAGTCACCGGGATTCAAGCGAGGGGATACAAGCGTCGGCGCAGCATTGCGGCGGGACGACCGTCAATGGCAGCCAGCCCAAAGCCGATGGCCGCCATGCCCAGCAGATGCTTCGGTTCCAGAACCTCGCCCAGAAAGACCACACCCAGCAGGATTGCACTGACCGGCACCAGAAAGGTGACAAGGGAAATGCTGGTCGCACCGGCGGACGACAGAATGCGAAAATAGAGCAGATAGGCAAAGGCCGTGCAGAGAATACCCACGCCCAGAAGGGCACCGATGGTCGCCATGCCCGGTACCGGCAGCGTCCAGGGATGGTCGATCAGCAGGACGGGGGGAAGCATCAGAATGCTGGAGGCGGTCACCTGGCCGGTGGATGTTGCCAGGGGAGACAGTCCCAGGCGGCGGAATCGGCGCCCGAAAATGCCGGCACAGGCATAGGATACCGCCGCACAGAGGCAGGCCAGCTGTGCCAGGACGTCATCCGCCAGACCGACAAGGGCATCCGTACCGATCATGATGGCCACGCCGACCAGGGCCACGGCGACCCCGAGAATGCGACCCGGATTCAGCTTCTCGTCGCTGGTGGCTGCATGGGCAACGAGCACGGTGAAGAGCGGTGTCATGGCATTCAGGATTGATGCCAGGCCCGAAGTGATGTGCGTCTGGCCCCAGACAAGCAGGCTGAACGGAATGGCATTGTTCAGCAATCCCATCCCGAAGAAGGCAAGCCAGACCGTGCCATCCATCGGCAGCCGCTGGCCCCGCGCGACGAGCACCAGATGCAGGATCGCCGCGGCCAGCACGACGCGGGAAACCACGACGGTAAAGGTCGGCAGTTCCCTCAGGGCAATTTCGTTGAAGAAGAACGAACCGCCCCAGATCAGGGATAGGGCCAGCAGCATCAGCCATTCACCGGGGGTCATGGCGCGGGCGGTTCCGGTTGTCGAAGTCATGCCAAATCCTTGGATATCAGGCGGTGAGCCTAATCGGGGCAGCAGGCGACCCGACACCCGAAACTTGCGCCCGGAATGAAAAGAGCCCCCGGCCAGTGCCGAGGGCTCCTTCCGAACCTATAGATGGCTCACGCTCAGCCGAGCTTACCCATCGCAATGGCCGTGTCGGACATGCGGTTGGAGAAGCCCCACTCGTTGTCGTACCAGCTCAGGACGCGGACCAGCGTGCCGTCGATCACCTGGGTCTGGGTCAGATCGAAGGTGGAACTGGCCGGGCTGTGGTTGAAGTCGATGGAAACCAGCGGTTCCTCGTTCGTCGCCAGAACTCCCTTCAGCGGGCCTTCGGCGGCCGCGGCCTTGATCGCGTTGTTCACTTCCTCGACCGTGGTGGCCTTGGCGGCGTCGAACTTCAGATCGATCAGCGAAACGTTGGCGGTCGGAACGCGGATGGCCGTTCCGTCCAGTTTGCCCGCCAGTTCCGGCAGCACCAGCCCGACGGCCTTCGCGGCGCCGGTGGAGGTCGGGATCATCGACATGCTGGCAGCGCGGGCGCGGCGCAGATCGCTGTGCAGGGTATCCACCGTGCGCTGGTCGCCGGTGAAGGCATGGATCGTCGACATGAAGCCGCGCTCAATGCCGACAGCCTTGTTCAGAACCGCGGCAACCGGGGCCAGGCAGTTCGTCGTGCAGGAGGCGTTGGAAACCACCGTATGGTCCGCCGTCAGCGTGTCGTCGTTGACGCCATAGACGATGGTCGCGTCGGCGCCGGAGCACGGTGCCGAGACCAGGACACGCTTGGCACCGGCGTCGATATGGGCGGAAGCCTTGTCCTTGGAGGCGAAGATACCGGTGCATTCCAGCGCGATATCGATGCCCAGCTCTTTCCACGGCAGTTCCGCCGGATTGCGAACGGCCGTCACCTTGATCTTGCCGGCGCCCAGATCCATCCAGTCTTCGCCGGTCGTGACGTCGCCCGGGAAACGGCCGTGGACCGTGTCGTATTTCAGCAGATGGGCGTTGGCCTCGACCGAACCCAGATCGTTGATCGCGACGAATTCGATGTCCTTGCGGCCGGCTTCCATCGCCGCGCGCAGAACCAACCGGCCGATCCGACCGAAACCGTTAATCGCAACCCGAACCGCCATGGCGATACTCCTTCCTTCCAGTCTTACTGGTCTTAGTTGTTACAGCCGCGACTTGGCTGCATCCACCACCGCAGACGCGGTTATTCCAAAATGCTCGTACAGGGCCTGATACGGGCCGGAGGCGCCGAAACTGTTCATCCCTATGAACAGACCGTCCTGCCCCAGCAAAGGTTCCCAACCCTGCTGGATGGCGGCCTCGATTCCGATGCGCAGGCCGCCTTTGCCCAGCACGCTTTCACGATAGGCAGCGTCCTGTTCGGCGAACAGTTCGAAGCAGGGGACGGAGACGACGGCCGTGCCGATCCCGTCGGCTTCCAGCGCGGTGCGGGCTTCGGCCGCGATTTCGACTTCGGACCCCGTCGCCAGCAAGGTGACCTGACGCGGACCGGCGGCAGCTTCCAGCATGACATAGGCGCCGCGGGCGCATAGGTTTTCATCCTGCGGGATTGTGCGGATGGTCGGCAGACCCTGACGGGTCAGTGCCAGGACCGACGGCGCATCTTCCGAACTGAGCGCCAGCCCCCAGCATTCCGCGGTTTCAACCGCGTCACAGGGGCGGAAGACCTTGAGGTTCGGAATCGCGCGCAGGGCCGCCAGATGTTCTACAGGCTGGTGCGTCGGGCCGTCTTCGCCCAGGCCGATGGAATCGTGGGTCATCACATAGATGACGCGCTGACCCATCAGCGCCGACAGGCGGATCGACGGGCGGCAATAGTCGGTGAAGACAAGGAAGGTGCCGCCATAGGGAATGATGCCGCCATGCAGCGCCATACCGTTCATGGCCGCGGCCATGCCGTGTTCGCGAACGCCGTAATAGATGTACCGGCCGGAGAAATCTTCCGCTGAGATTGGTGCGGTGGCCGGGGTCTTCGTGTTGTTCGACCCGGTAAGATCGGCAGAGCCGCCGATCATCTCCGGAACTACCTCCGTCAGGACTTCCAGCGCCTTCTGAGAGGCAGCGCGGGTCGCCAGTTTGGGCGCGTCTTCGGAAAGCTGCTTCTTGTATTTGGTCAGCGCCACTTCCCAACCTTCCGGCAGCTTGCCGGCTATTGCGCGCGTGAACTGTGCGTGCTTCTCGGCGTCGGCGTCGGCCAGCCGGGCTTCCCAGGCCTCACGCGCCTTGGCACCCTGGGCGCCGGCGGTACGCCAGGCCTCCAGTACGTCGGACGGGATGTCGTAAGGCGCGTCGCCCCAACCCAGGGCCTTGCGGGCACCATCGATCTCTTCCGCGCCCAGCGGGGCGCCATGGCTGCCCGCGGTTCCCGCCTTCTTGGGCGCGCCGTAGCCGATCGTCGTCTTGCAGGCGATCATCGACGGCTTCTTCGAACGCTTGGCGGCCTTGATGGCCTTCTCGATCGCTTCCGGATCGTGACCGTCGACGCTGCGTACATCCCAACCCGAGGCCTTGAAACGGGCGGCCTGATCGTCGGAGACGGACAGGGAGGTCGGGCCGTCGATCGAGATACCGTTATCGTCGAACAGGACGATCAGCTTCGACAGTTTCAGGTGACCGGCCATTGAGATCGCCTCGTGGCTGATCCCTTCCATCAGGCAGCCGTCCCCGGCGATGACATAGGTGTAGTGATCGACCAGATCGTCGCCGAAGCGCGCTGCCAACAGGCGTTCGGCCAGCGCCATGCCGACGGCATTCGCCAGACCCTGACCCAGCGGGCCGGTCGTGGTCTCAATGCCCGAAGCATGACCGAACTCCGGATGGCCCGCCGTCTTGGAACCGATCTGACGGAAGTTCTTCAGATCGTCCAGCGACATGTCCTTGTAGCCGGTGAGATACAGCAGCGAGTACTGCAGCATCGATCCGTGGCCCGCGGACAGGACGAAGCGGTCGCGATCCGGCCAGTTCGGCGCGGCGGCGTCATATTTCAGGAACTTCGTGAACAGAACGGTGGCGACATCGGCCATGCCCATCGGCATGCCGGGATGTCCGGATTTCGCGCGCTCGACACTGTCCATGGACAGGGCGCGGATGGCATTCGCCATGTGTTTCAGGGCGGCTTGGTCGGTTTGCGCTGCAGGCATATCTGTCGCGTGTCCTGGTAGGGGGTCGGAAGCGGCGGCAACATGCCCAGACCGACCCATCCGGTCAACCGATTCGTCGCGGAAATCTGCCTATTTGTCCGGACGCATGGGTGCGCGCGGATCGGTTGACGCTGCGCGGCGGCTTGGCCTAGGTTCGAAGCAGTGGAAATTCGACAAGGCGTCCGCCGATGACAGATCCTGCTTTGCCCGCCGAAATGGAGGCTGCCCTGACGCGCCTGCAGGAGGCCGTGGCCACCCGCATCCGGGCGGAAAGGGATGCGGCGATGCAGTCGGCGCCGGTTGAATCAGCGCCCGTCGAAGACCGCAGCGACGAAATCGCGGCCCTCAAGGCGGAAATCGACGATCTGAAGGCTGAGAACGCCGCGCTGAAATCGGCGCTGGGCGAGGCCGAGTCCCGACGGGGGCAGGCCCTGCGAAAGGTAGACGATGCGACTTCCCGGGTGGACGATCTGCTGTCCGTCCTGGAATCCGGTACGGCGGCGGAGTGACGGGCGATGGCACAGGTTTCCATTTCGATCAACGGTCGACCCTATACCGTTGCCTGTGAGGATGGTCAGGAGCCGCGACTGCAGGAACTGGCCGCGGCCCTGGATGCGGAGGTGAGCGACCTTGCCTCCGCAATCGGACAGGTCGGCGATACCCGCCTTCTGGTCATCACCGGGCTGTCTCTCGTCGACCGGATGAGCGATCTTGCCGCTGAACTGCAGCAACCTGCGTCCAATTCTCCTTCGGCGTCCGATGCGGATAACAGCCGTGCGGAGGCCGCCGAGGCCCGCGCGGCGGAGGCGGAAACCCGCGCCGCGGCTGCGGAACGTCGCGTGGAGGAGCTGGAAGCGCAGCTCGCGGCGGCCACGGATCGAATCTCCTCTATTGCTGCATCGCTGCAAGATGCCTAATTAAGGGCACGGGCGCGTGCTGCGCCGTGCGTGAAGCCAAACTTGTCCCGGGGGCTATACTCTCCTCTTGGGAGCTGTCTCTGTCGGGGCCCAGGCCCCGATACCGCGGCGCCCACCTACTATTGTAGGCTCCAGAGGATAAGAGAAGAGGCCACGGCGGATGCGGCCGCGCCCGCCCGAACGTTCCAGTGACACCTGCCGCCCGGGGCCCCGCGGTCGGCCGACGACAGTGGCGGAGCCATGACCGAGACCGCGAAGAACGATTCCAGCGACCTTGCGCAGATCAAGGTGGCGGCCCGGAAAGCCGCATCCAGGGCGCGCAGCGCGGCAAAGCAGGACGCTGGCCCCGATGCGGCCCGGGCGGTCGCCGATCACTTCATGCAGGCCCTGAAGCCCGCTGAGGGCCGTATCGTTTCAGGCTTCCTGCCGATCGGAAGCGAACTCAACGTGCTGCCGGCCCTCGAAGCCGCGCGGGCGGCCGGCTGCGCCATCTGCCTGCCCTGTGTCGTTGCACCAGCGCAGCCCCTGGTCTTTCGCCTCTGGACCCCCGGCGACCCTCTGATTGAGGAAGCCTTCGGGACCCGGGCGCCGGCGGAAAGTGCCGTGGCTGTGGACCCTGACATCCTGATCGTGCCGTTGCTGGCATTCGATCGCGCCGGCTACCGGCTGGGATATGGCGGTGGATTCTATGACCGCAGCCTGGAAGCATTGCGCAGAACAAAGTCGGTGACGGCGGTGGGCATGGCTTTTGCCGGTCAGCAGGTCGAACTGGTGCCGCGCGGCGTCTATGATCAGCCCTTGGACTGGATTGTTACCGAAACCGGCGCCTTCCGACCGGTGCAGAAAGGGTAGTTCCGTGAAAGTCATGTTCCTGGGCGATATTGTGGGACGGTCCGGTCGGGACGCCGTGATCGAGGAAGTGCCGCGACTGAGAAAGCAACTGGGTCTCGATTTCGTCGTTGCGAACGGAGAGAACGCGACCCATGGCTTCGGAATATCCCCGAAGAATTGCGAGGAACTGTTCGATGCCGGTATCGACGTGATCACCGGTGGCAACCATTCCTGGGACCGTGCGGAAATCCTGTCCTACATCGATGACGAACCGCGGCTCCTGCGACCGGCAAATTTCCCGAAAGGGACACCGGGGCGTGGCGTCGGACTGTTCGAGACCGCAGGCGGGGAAAGAGTGCTGGTCATCAACGTGATGTGCCGCCTCTTCATGGAATTGCTCGACAATCCGTTCGACACGCTTGAGAGCGCCCTGCCCGAGGGCGCGCCGGGCGAGAACGGGTTCGATTTCGTTCTTGTCGACATGCATGGCGAAGCGACGTCGGAAAAGTACGGGATCGGCCATTACTGCGACGGCCGTGCCAGCCTCGTCGTCGGGACGCACACCCATGTTCCGACCGGGGATGCGCATATCCTGGAAAACGGCACAGGCTATCAGACCGATGCCGGTATGTGTGGCGATTACGACAGTGTCATCGGTATGCAGAAAGAAGCTTCCCTGGGAAGATTCCTGAACCAGTTGCCGAAGCCGAGAATGCAGCCTGCCGAAGGCGATGCGACGCTGTGCGGCACGGTCGTGGAAACAGACCCCAGGACCGGCCTCGCCGCAAAGATCTTGCCGATCCGCGTTGGGGGAAGGTTGGCCCCCGCCTGGCCTGTCTAGTCGGTTCGCAGGGGGCTCAGCGGGTCAGTCTTCGGTCCGGCCGCCAACATGGCGCGCAATCGCACGATCCAGCCCGTCCTGGATCTTGGCGCCGACCGGACCGCCATCACCGGCAAACTTGTTCTGAAGGATGGTTCGCAGTGCCTTCGAATGGGCACGTAAGATGTCCAGGGCGGCTTGATCCAGGTCTTCCAGGGTGTTGACGAATTTGCAGAAGGATCCAGCGACGGTCGTTATCACCGGATAGCCGAAACTGCCGCCCTGACCACGCATGTCATGCGCCAGCTTGTAGGCGTCCTTCAAGCGGTTGCCGTCGCGAAATTCTTCGATATCGCATGCCAGTACGGCATCCAGGGTGTCGACATCCTTGATCGCCCAGTCCGGGAATTCCCTTGTCATCTCGTCGATGGCCGCGTTTGCCTTGGCCAGCATTTCGGGCGTAGGGCCGCCGCGACCCGTCACACCCATCGGGCGGAGGTCTCTCAGGACAGAGTTTTGCATGGAATTCATTTCACTATTCGCCGTGTGGTCATTTTTCATTTCGGTAACCGACGTTCGCATCGCGCAATGCGGCCGATAGATGACCGTTGCGGCGATCACGGAGGCACAAGGGCGTACCCGACACAGTCATGATAAATCCAACCCGCCCGCAACGATAGGGTTGCCAACTTGCCGCAAGAAGATTGATTTAGTGTTAATCCGGTTCAGAAATAACGAAGGGCCGACCATTAACCGGCGCATGTCGTGGTAGGCGTGTTTTAGTCGTCTTTTCTATCGTATTTGGAGACGGCCTTTTGCAGCCCGTCGAGAATCTTCGCACCGATCGGACCGCCATCGCCGGAAATCTTGTTCAGCAGCACTGCCCGCATGGCTTTCACATGGGCCTGCAATATGGCCACAGCCTTGTCGTCGAGGGTGTCCAGCGAGTTCACGAAGCTGCAGAACGAACCGGCGACCCCGGTGATCATCGGATAGCCGAAACTGCCGCCCTGGCCGCGCATGTCATGGGAAAGCTTGTAGGCTTCCTGCAGGCGCGTCTCGTCGCGCTTTCCGTCATTTGCTTCGGAATCAACCAGTTCCCTCAACCTGTCGACATCCTGGATCGCCCATTTCGGGTAATCCTCGGTCATCTTGCTGATCGCGGCATCCGCCTTCGCCAGCATTTCCTTGGTCGGCCCGCCGCTGCCGGTCACTTTTTCACGAACGGTATTCGGAGGGGTAAAGAACTGCACGCCGGCGTTGTCACCGGCATTTCCATCATTGTCTTGCATCACGGCCCATGGGGTTGGGTTGTCAATCCATACAGGACCTTAACATGGAACGGGCGGCCTTGTCGCCGGGGTTGTACCGACACCGCGGAGACGCCCCAAACGAACCGGCGAAGGCATGGAAGTCATTTCTTGCGGCGATCTTCCCCTTCCAGGCCTTGAACCTGGCGCCGCCGGTCCGGTCCGGTGAATGTTCCGGTCGAGACGAATTTCCGGGGGTTCTCGACGATGCTGCGCAGTCGTGAGTAGAGACCATTCGCCGTGACGGGTTTGGCCAGAAATTCGGTCACGCCGGCATCCCTGGCCTCGACAATCCGGTGGCGCTCGGTATGCCCGGTCAGCATGACGATTGGCACGAAGCGATTGGGGCTGTCTTCCTGGCTTCTGACCTGACGCGTGAAATCCAGGCCGTCCATCGGTTCCATCATCCAGTCGACGAAAACAACGTCGGCCTGCCAGTGCTGCAGTTCCGCTATGGCGTCGGAACCGTCCATGCATTCCAGGGTGTTCTTGACCCCGAACCCCTGCAGAATTCCACGAATGAGAAACCTCATATGCGGATTGTCGTCGACAATCATGACATTGAGGCGCTCGAAAGTCAGAGTCATTAGCTGCCTATTTCTGATGGCCTCTAAACCCGGCGTACTTCGCATTGCAGGCTGCAAAGGCTGGGTGAACCGGAGGCTTTCTTTCCCATAGGTTGAGGCGGCATTGTCAAAGCTTGGGACAAACCATGCAACTTCAATTCCTCGATGCGAAAGTTGCAAATATCCCGGCAAAGGCATAATCACTGCTTCGCCAATTGCCGGATCGGTTCCCCTTGCGAGGAGTGGAGAAGCCTGACCCGGCCGCCGGGGCGCCGCACGGCCCCGGATCGTTTCGGCACGAGAAATCAACCCTCCGGTCCGCGGCACATGCGCGGGATCGGGTTTCCGTATGGTGAGAGCATGGCCGGCCACTCGAAATTCAAGAACATCATGCACCGCAAGGGCGCGCAGGATAAGAAGCGCGCGCAGCTCTTTGCGAAACTGGGCAAGGAAATCATGGTCGCGGCCAAGATGGGCGGCGGCGATCCGGATTCGAATGCGCGCCTGCGTCTGGCGATCCAGACCGCCCGCGCCCAGTCGATGCCGAAGGACAACATCGAACGCGCGATCCAGAAGGGCGCCGGTGGTGGCGAAGGTACGGATTACGAAGAAATCCGCTATGAGGGTTACGGCCCGGCGGGCGTTGCGATCATCGTCGATGTCCTGACCGATAACCGGAACCGCTCCGCGGCGGATATCCGATCCATCTTCAACAAGGGTGGCGGCAATATGGGCGAGACGGGTTCCGTCTCCTTCATGTTCGACCGTGTCGGCCAGATCGTCCTGAAAGGCGATGCGGGAGACGCCGAGACCGTCTTCGAAGCGGCACTGGAGGCCGGTGCCGAAGACGTCAGCAGCAGCGAGGAATCCCATGAAATCATCTGTGCGGCGGAAGATCTGAACGAGGTTTCCCAGGCGCTGGAAGAACGGTTCGGCGAACCGGACGAATCGAAGCTAGTGTGGAAACCGCAGAATCTGACACCTGTCGATGGCGATGCGGCGGAATCGCTGCTACGTCTGCTCGACAATCTGGACGACAATGACGACGTTCAGAACGTCTACGCGAACTATGACATCTCCGACGAGGTGATGGAAAAGATCGCGAACGGCTAGGCCGAGGCGCAACAAGCCCCGGCCGGCGGTTCGACCGGTTTGGGGAGTTTGGTAAGAGAAATGCGCATTCTCGGTCTCGATCCGGGTCTCAGGCATACCGGCTGGGGTGTCGTGGATAGCCGCGACGGCCATCTGAGGTTTGTTGCCTGCGGGACGGTGCACCCGCCCGGCAACGAACCCATGGCGGATCGCCTGAAAGCCCTGCACGATGGCGTTTGCGACGTCATCCGCGAATGGCAGCCGGATGAAGCCGGTGTCGAGGAAACCTTTCTGAACAAAAATCCGGGCACCACATTGAAGCTGGGCCATGCCCGCGGCGTGGTTCTGCTGGTTCCGGCCCTGTTCGGGCTGGCCGTTTCGGAATATGCGGCAAAGTCGGTGAAACAGGCCGTCGTCGGAACCGGCGGCGCGACGAAGGACCAGATCGGGATCATGGTGCGAACGCTGCTGCCGGGGTGCAATCCCGATACCGAGGATGCGGCCGATGCCCTGGCCGTTGCGATCTGTCATGGCCATCATGCAGATACCGACCGGCGCTGGGCCGCCGGTGTCGGCACGCGATAAGGGGCAGGACATGTTCGCGCGCTTGAAGGGCATTCTGGACGATGTCGACGATGATACGCTGATCATCGATGTCGGCGGGGTCGGCTATCTCGTGCACTGCTCGACGCGGACCCTTGGTCTGCTGCCGGGCCGGGGGGAGGCGATCCGCCTGGAGATCGAGACCCATGTTCGTGAGGATCATATCAATCTGTACGGTTTCCTGGACCGGGGGGAGCGCGACTGGTTTCGCCTGCTGACCACGGTTCAGGGAGTCGGCGCGCGGGTCGCGCTTGCGATCCTGTCCGTGTTGACGCCGGAGGCGCTGGTTCAGGCCGTGGCGGCCCAGGACAAGGCCGCCGTGGCACGGGCCAATGGAGTCGGGCCGAAACTGGCGCAGCGAATTGTTTCCGAACTGAAGGACAAGGTTGGTGGCATGGCCCTGGGACCGGCCGCGACCGCCGGCGGCGCGCCGTCTGGTGCTTCCGCGCTGGTCGATGCCGGGGCCTCGGAAGATGCGGTTTCCGCGCTGATCAATCTCGGCTATGGCCGCAGCGAGGCGTTCACGGCCGTTGCCAAGGCGTCGCGGGACGGCGGCGGCGATGTGTCGGCCCTGATCCGGGGCGCGCTGAAGGAGCTTAGCCGATGAGCGATGGCGGTGACCGCATGGTCAGCCCGCAGGCGGCGGAGGAAGATCAGCGCGACAGCACGGTCCGGCCGCTGACGCTCGACGAGTTCGTCGGCCAGGGCGCGGTCAAGGAGAACCTGAAGATCTTCGTGGATGCGGCGCGCGGACGCGGCGAGGCGATGGATCATGTGCTGTTCTACGGACCGCCCGGCCTGGGCAAGACCACCCTGGCGCAGATCGTCAGCCGGGAATTGGGGGTCGGTTTCCGCGCAACGTCCGGCCCGGTCATCGCGAAGGCGGGGGACCTCGCGGCGCTGCTGACCAACCTGCAGCCGCGCGATGTCCTCTTCATCGATGAAATTCATCGGCTGTCCCCGGCCGTGGAGGAAATTCTCTACCCGGCGATGGAAGACTTTCAGCTCGACCTGATCATCGGGGAAGGGCCGGCTGCGCGGTCTGTGCGGATCGACCTGCCGCCCTTTACGCTTGTGGCGGCGACGACGCGGGCCGGCCTGATCACGACGCCGTTGCGCGAACGCTTTGGCATCCCGCTGCACATGAATTTCTATACCGAGGACGAACTGACCGAGATCGTCCGACGGGCTGCCCGGGTTCTGTCCATGGAAATGACCGGTGACGGGGCGCGGGAAGTGGCGCGCCGCAGCCGGGGAACGCCTCGCGTCGCCAACCGGCTTCTGCGTCGGGTCCGCGATTTCGCCGCCGTCGCGGGAGAGGGCGCGATCGATGCCGGTGCGGCCGACCGTGCCTTGCTGCGTCTGGACGTTGATGCGCGGGGGCTGGATGCCATGGACCGGCGCTACCTTGGCAATATCGCGGAAAACTATGGCGGCGGACCGGTCGGCGCGGAGACACTGGCCGCCGCGCTGGGGAACGAACGGGATGTCCTGGAAGAAGTCGTGGAGCCGTTCCTGATCCAGCAGGGCCTCGTCCAGCGCACGCCGCGCGGGCGCATGCTGACGCGGCAGGGCTGGGCCTATATCGGTCTTGAGATGCCGGCGACAACCGCCGCGCAGCTGGACCTGCTGCAGAAGAACGTACCGACGAACGGGAGCGACAATGGCGGCTAACGATCCGGTACACACCACCGATATCCGGGTTTACTACGAGGACACGGATTCCGGCGGCATCGTCTACTACGCCAACTACCTGAAATTCGCGGAACGCGGACGCACCGAATTCCTGCGTGATCTGGGCCATGATCATCGGACCATGGCGCAGGATCACGGATTGGGATTCGTTGTACGACGCTGCATGGTGGACTATCTCAAACCGGCGCGTTTGGACGACCTTCTGCGGGTCGAGACCCGGCTCACACGGGTCCATGGCGCGAAGTTCGAAATGGCCCA
Organism: Alphaproteobacteria bacterium; assembly: GCA_033344895.1. Classification (NCBI taxonomy): domain Bacteria; kingdom Pseudomonadati; phylum Pseudomonadota; class Alphaproteobacteria; species Alphaproteobacteria bacterium. The sequence continues at coordinate 30,218 of JAWPMN010000001.1, read as the reverse complement.
ACATGTCCTTAGAAATGACACGATCTTGTGCGAATTGGCCGTCACTTTGGGAGTGGTAGACGCTTCGGGCCGCCCGTCGCGTCTGCCGCCGCATGTGCGCCAGGACCTGGTCGGCCTGTGCGGTGTCCAAGAGGAAAGAAAAGGGTAGATCATGGAAGAGCAAACGGGGGGCACAGCCGCCACCGGTATCGTCGATACTGTTATCGCCGGGCAGTTGCCTGTCGGCGGAGATGAGATGTCGATCTTCTCGCTGTTCCTACAGGCAGATATCGTCGTGAAGATCGTCATGATGATTCTGATCTTCGCGTCGATCTGGACCTGGGCAATCATTTTCGAGAAAAGCCTGCGTTTTCGCCGCATGGCCCGACTGGCCAACCGGTTCGAGGACGCCTTCTGGTCGGGCGGCTCGCTGGAGGAACTGTATGGCCGGATCGGACAGTATCCGGCCGATCCGATGTCTTCCGTCTTTTCCTCCGCCATGCGCGAATGGGAGCGCTCCGCCGGACGGGTCTCGTCCGGTTCGGCTGTCGGCCTGCAGCAACGCATCGAGCGGGTGATGCAGCTAACCATGAACCGGGAGATCGATAAGCTGGAACGCTATCTGCCCTTCCTGGCATCGGTCGGGTCGGCGGCGCCCTTCGTTGGTCTGTTCGGAACGGTCTGGGGGATCATGAACTCCTTTTCCTCCATCGCGGCCACCAACCAGACCAGCCTCGCCGTGGTCGCGCCCGGGATCGCGGAGGCCCTTTTCGCGACGGCGCTGGGGCTGGTTGCGGCCATTCCGGCGACGCTTGCCTTCAACAAGCTGTCGTCCGATCTGGGGCGTTATGCCGGGCGGCTGGAAAGCTTTGCCGGTGAGTTCGGTGCGATCATCTCGCGCCAGCTGGACGACCGGAGCTGATCGGAATGGGTGCCAATCTCGACAGCGGCGGTATCCGTCCCGGACTTCGTCGCAAACGCTATCGCCCGGTCTCCGAAATCAACGTCACGCCCTTTGTCGACGTGATGCTGGTTCTCCTGATCGTCTTCATGGTGACCGCACCACTGCTTTCCGTTGGTGTGCCGGTTGATCTGCCGAAAACCGAGGCGGCGACCCTGAATGACAGTGACGAGCCGCTGATCGTCACCGTCAACAAGGACGGCGACGTCTTCCTGGATGAGGAACCGACGGATCTGGCGCGCCTGGTAGCCACTCTGGTTGCGACCCACGGCGCCAATCCCGATATCCGCATCTTCGTGCGCGGTGACGCATCGATCCACTACGGACGCGTCATGGAGGTAATGGGCAAGATCAGTGCCGCCGGCTTCAAGAAGGTCGCCCTGCTGGCCAAGCTGCCGGACGTCCAGGAATCCCGGGCGCAATAAGGTTAGACAACACGGTATCAAGGACTGACGACGTTCATCATGCGCGGCCCTCTGGTCTTCTCCATTCTGTTTCACATCGCGATCCTGATCGCCGCGGTGATCCGTTGGCCCAGCAGCGACCGCGACCTCGTGGAGCTGGGCAGCGAGCAGTCGTTCGAGGTTGTGACCGAGGCCGATATCGCGCAGGCACAGCCAGCCCCCGAACCGGAACCCAAGCCGGAACCTGAGCTCGAGCCTAAACCAGAGCCCAAGCCGGAACCGAAACCGGAGCCGCCGCCGCCGCCTGCGCCGCCACCTCCGCCACCGCCGCCGCCTCCGCCTCCGCCTCCGCCTCCGCCGGAGCCTGAGCCGGAACCGGAACCTGTGCCGGAACCCAAGCCGGAACCGGAACCTGTGCCGGAGCCCAAGCCGGAACCGGAGCCTGTGCCGGAGCCCAAGCCTGAGCCGAAACCGGAACCGAAACCCGAGCCTGAGCCGAAGCCGGAACCGCCGCCGGCCCCGACACCCGCGCCTGCCTTCCAGCCGCCGGCCAAACCGCCGGAGCCGGAGAAGCCGAAGCAGGACTTTGCGTCCTCGGTTCTGAATACGCTGGCAAAGGTCGAAGAGGCGCCGCCTCCGCCACCGAAGCCGGAGGAGAAGGAAAAGACGACGCTGAATGATGCGGTCGCCGCCGCGCTGAGCCGGCAGAAGGAGGAACCGAAGCCTGCACAGACCCGTGTGTCCTCCCCCGGGCTGACCGATTCCGAACTGGCCGTTGTTCGGGATCAGATCGTGCGTTGCTGGAATCCGCCGGTCGGTGCGGCGAATGTTCAGGACATGCAGGCGGTGGTCGAGATCGTCATGAACCGGGACAAGACGGTGGGAACTGCCAGCGTCACAGAATTGTCGGAATCGGCTACTAAGCAGTTCGGTGAAAGTGTCGTTCGTGCGGTTCTGCGGTGTCAGCCGCTGAAACTACCGGATGGCAAATATGGTGAATGGAACAAGATCATTCTGACCTTCTCGCCGCGGGATATGGTTTTCTGATCCGTGGCGGAATGGTGTGCCGGATGTCGGTACTGTTTACTAAAGGCCCGACGGGCCAAGCGAGGATGGGAATGAGACGCGCCTTCGTTACCTCACTGGCAATGATCCTGGCCCTGGCCGCGGTCGTATTCACGACCGCGTCTGTCCGGGCGGAAGTCCGGATCGACATCACGCGCGGCAATATCGAGCCGCTGCCGATCGCGATCCCGGAATTTTTCGGTCTCAATCAGCAGGAAGGTGAACTCGGCCGCCAGATCGCCGATGTGGTTCAAGCCAACCTGGTCAACTCCGGCCTGTTCCGGGCCATTGACCGCGCGGCCTTCAACCAGGATTCCAAGAGCCTGGCGGTCCGTCCGCGCTTCGATTCCTGGCGCAAGATCGACGCCCAGGCACTGGTCAGCGGCAAGGTGACCGTGGAACCGGACGGCCGGGTTTCGGTCGAGTTCCGGTTGTGGGACGTCTTCGCTGCGGAGCACATGCTGGGACGGCGCTATTCGGCTGACGGCGCCAACTGGCGACGGGTCGCGCATGTGGTCTCCGACGCGATCTACAAGCGGATCACAGGCGAAGACGGCTATTTCGACAGCCAGATCGTTTATGTCGCGAAGAGCGGCCCGAAGGACAATCGTACCCATCGCCTCGCCATCATGGATCAGGATGGTGCCAACCATCGCTATCTGACCGACGGCAGCAGCCTTGTCGTTAAGCCGCGCTTCTCGCCGGCCCGCAAGGAAATCGTCTATCTCGATTTCTATGACAACACCCCGCGCGTCTATCTCTTCAATCTGGAAACGGGACGTCGCGAGGTGCTGGGACCGTTCAATGGGATGACCTTCTCGCCGCGCTTCTCGCCGGATGGAAACCGGGTCGTGCTGACCTATGAGGATCGCGGCAATTCCGAGATCTACGTCATGGACCTGCGGACGCGGCAGTCGACGCGACTGACCAAAGATCCGTCGATCGACACGTCGCCCAGCTTCTCCGCAGACGGGCAGCGTATCGTGTTCGAATCCGACCGTGGCGGTACGCAACAGATTTATGTCATGAATGCGGACGGGACGGACCAGCATCGCATCAGCTTCGGGGAAGGGCGCTACGGTACACCGGTCTGGTCGCCGCGCGGTGATCTGATCGCCTTCACGAAAATCCTGCAGGGCCAGTTCTATATCGGCGTGATGCGTCCGGACGGAACCGGTGAGCGACTTCTGGTGCAGGGCTATCACAATGAAGGTCCGACCTGGTCGCCGAACGGTCGGGTTTTGATGTACTATCGAGAGACACGCGGCGAAGACGCGACCTCGTTCCTCTATTCCATCGATGTGACAGGCTATAACGAACGCCGGATTCCGACACCGGGACTGGCGGCGGACCCGGCCTGGTCGCCTCTCAATCGGTAGCGTTAACCATAGGGGGCGAAATCACGGGCAGTCACAATTGCTACAGATTAGGAAATATGCAGGGAATCCTTCCGGATTCTATTGAAAACCGAATTCCGACATGCTTATTATTGCACCGCCGAAGGGTGAGGATGGTTCGCATGTTCACTCGACGTCGGCAGAACACGAGATGTACACGTCGCCCGATAACTGCGGCGACCGCGTAGGGGGTACCTCAATGCGCTTGAAAGTTATTGCCTTGCTGGCCGCCGCGACCCTGGTCGCCGCTTGCTCGACCAACGAGGAAGAAGCCGTCGCGACGAACGACACCGGCAACACCCAAACGGCTCAGCCGGCGCCGCCGCCGCCGCCGCCCGCCCCGTCGGGTCCGGCCGAAGGCTCGATCGAACAGTTCATGCAGGTCGCCGGGGACCGCGTCTTCTTCGCTTACGATAGCTCCGAGCTGTCGGCACAGGCGCAGAGCACGCTGGACGCGCAGGCCGCTTGGCTTGCGGCATTCCCGGCCGTTACCATCACCATCGAAGGTCACGCGGATGAGCGTGGTACCGACGATTACAACTTGGCTCTCAGCGCCCGCCGCGCCGCTGCCGCCCGCGATTATCTGATCGCACGCGGTATTTCGGCCGGCCGGATCGAGACCCTGCCGCTGGGTGAAAGCCGCCCGGTCGCGACCGGTTCGAACGAAGCCTCCTGGGCTCAGAACCGCCGTTCCGTGACCGTGCTGACCGGTGGCTACAGCAGCTAACGGTTTCGCTTCACAAAGCGCGTTTAAACATTGGGGCGGCCGTCGCGATATGAACCGACGGCCGCCCTATTGTTGCCACGAACATGGGTCAGCATCTGGACCATGACAGTAATGACAGCCAAACGGCGTAATCCCTCCATCCGGACCGCGCTGGTTGCGTGCGCGATTGCGGTTACCGTTCTCGGTTCCGCGGCACCGACACCCGCCCCGGCGCAGGACCTTTCCCGCGAAATCCAGAACCTGAAGCGCGATCTGGCGGATCTTCAGCGTTACATCTATCGCGGACAGACCGGGCCCGCCCCTAGCAGTCTGGCGCCTCAGGATAGCGCCAGCCCGGGCGGCGATGCCGTCACCGGCGATATCGCGGCGCGCCTCCAGGTCCGGATTCAGGAGCTGGAACGCCGCATGCGCGACACGACGGGCCAGGTCGAAGAAGTCCAGTTCAAGATGCGTCAGATGGAACAGCGCCTTGAAACGGCGATGAAGGATATCGAGTTTCGGTTGACGCGACTTGAAGGGGGAAATCCGGTGCCCCCGAACCAGTCCGGGGCGACGAGTTCCCTTGGGCAGACAACCGAACAGACAGGCGGACAGGCAGCGGACGCGTCGCAATCCAACGGGCAGCAGCTGATTCCGGTTCCGGGATCCGGTACGACCATCATCTCTTCCTCCGGAACGGAGAGCGCCGGCAGCGGTGGCAACGCGCCGCAAGGCGGGACGCTGGGTACTCTGATCGTCGATGCCCAGGGCAATGTCGTCGGTGGGCAGGCCAATTTGCAGGCGACGCAAGGTTCGACACCGCCGGCAACGGCCGGATCCGACACCAGTTCGGCACCGTCTCTGCCTTCGATCGTGCAGAGTTCCGGTCCGGTAGAGGGTGGCGATATCGCCTCGGCGGGTTCCAACGCGACCGCGGCCCTGCCGTCTGAGCCGCAGGCCCTCTATGACCATAGTCTCGGGCTGATGCGTCAGGGCGATTACGCCGATGCGGAAGCGGCCCTGAAGGTCTTCCTCGACAAGCATGGTGAGCATCAGCTTGCCTCCGCCGCGTTATATTGGCTAGGTGAGACATATTATGTTCGCAGCAACTATCGGGACGCCGCCTTCTCCTTTGTGGATGTCTATTCCCGGTTCCCGAAGAGCGCCAAGGCACCGGACAGCCTGTTGAAACTTGGCATGTCCCTGAATGCGCTGGGCAACAAGTCCGAAGCGTGCTCCGCGTTCAGCACGTTGCGGAGCGAATATCCCAATGCACGCCGTGCCGTGTTGAAACTGGCGGAAGACCGGGGCGCACAATACGGCTGCTGACCGGGGGGCTCATGCACCCAGACGGCACATCCGGCAAAACTGTCGAAGCCAGACCGATCGAAGCCGCCGAGTTCGACGCGGCCATGGCGCCCTTGTTGGGGGCGGTCGACGGCTGCTTGACCGTCGCCTGTTCGGGCGGCCCCGACAGTATCGCGCTGGTCGTCCTGGCAGCCGAATGGGCCGGGCGGCATGGCATCCCGGTTCAGGCGGTTACGGTTGATCACGGTCTGCGACCGGAAGCTCCTGCGGAAGCCGAGAGTGTCGCCGAATCCCTGAATGCCCAAGGCATCCCGGCGATCGCGCTGCATCACGAGGGTGCGATTCCCAAAAGCGATGTACAGGCGGCGGCCCGGGAGATTCGATATCGACTGCTGGCCGATTGGCTTTCCGTGCGCACCGGCAAGGCGGTACTGCTGGCGCACCATCAGGACGATCAGGCGGAGACACTGCTGTTGCGCCTTGGGCGTGGGAGCGGGGTGGACGGCCTGTCCGCCATGGCACCGGTCACACACAGAGACGGTCTGATCCTGCTGCGTCCGCTGCTGGGCTTTCCCAAGGCCCGCCTTGAAGCCACCGCGGTGCGGTCGGGCCTGCCGATCGTGCGGGATCCTTCGAATGAGAACGGGGGGTTTGCGCGGGTCCGGGTCCGGAGGCTTCGGGAAATGCTCGCGGCGGAGGGCATGACGCCCGCTCGACTGGCAGAAACGGCGTCCCGCATGGCGCGGGCACGGGCAGCCCTGGAAGCCGCGCGGGATCGGTTTATCGAAACCCAGGCCCAATCGGACCCGACCGGGTTTCTGACCTTCGCGCCGGGACCCTTCGCCGACTTGCCGGAGGAGGTTGCTCTGAGGGTTCTCTCGCATTCCGTCCGCATCCTGGGCGGTCGCGCCCATCCGCCGCGTGAGAGATATCTGACGGCCTTGCACGAAGCGATCGTTTCCGGACAACTGGGGGGCGGTAGGACGCTGGCAGGAACGAAGGTTTCGGTCTGGCGGGACGGGATTCTGGTTTGCCGGGAACCGGCCGGCGTCGCGGCGCCGATTTTGCTGCGGGACGGAGTGACGTGGGACAGTCGCTTTGTCTGTCGCCTGGCCGTGGATCCGGCGCACGAGGGCGGAGGCCTCTGGGAGGTCGGCGCGCTGGGACGGCAGGGCGTGACGGAAGCCCGGAAATCCGGGCCGGAAGCCCTGAACCGTTTGCCAGGGCCGGTCCGCGCCGCCATCCCCGCAGTTCGTCGAAATGGCCGGATTGTCAGCGTTCCGCACCTGGATCTGTATGGCGACGGGCCATTGCCGAAAGGCGGGATTGCATTTCGGGCGGTATCGGACGCCTGGGGAGTGGGCTTTCAAAGGGTTCTGCCCTTTTCAAACCCGGCTGCGCGACCTATGTAGTCCCTCATCGGCATGCGTGAGACGCGAACAGGGTTCGTCCGCTGAAAATCCAGCATCCGCGCTGGACGCAGGAGGGACGAGCCGGTTAAATGCCCGGCGGCGTAACGGATCGGCCGCGATTGGTCATGGTGGGGCCCAATGCGATGCCCCCGACGGAAGGACGACGTAGACCGTGAATTTCTTCGGAAAGAACCTGGCACTCTGGATTGTCATCATTTTACTGCTGCTGTTCCTGATCAATGCCTTCGACGGCAATCGCAGTCAGGTCCAGTCCGAGGCCACCGCCTATTCCGAATTCCTGTCCCAGGTTGAATCGGGGCAGGTGAAGAGCGTCAAGATCGACGGGCAGCAGATCACCGGCAGCTATACATCGGGCGCGCCCTTTGTGACTTACGCGCCGGAAGATCCCAATCTGGTCCGTACGCTCACCGAACGCGGTGTGCGCGTCGAAGCGATCCCGCCGGATAACAGCATCTCGCTGGCCGCGATCCTGTTGAATGCGCTGCCGATCCTGATTCTCATCGCCTTCTGGTTCTTCATCTTTCGTCAGATGCAGGGTGGCGGCGGCAAGGCCATGGGTTTCGGCAAATCCAAGGCGAAGCTGCTGACTGAAAAGCACGGTCGCGTCCTTTTCGAGGATGTTGCCGGCATCGACGAGGCCAAGCAGGAACTGCAGGAGGTTGTCGAGTTTCTGCGCGACCCGCAGAAGTTCCAGCGCCTCGGCGGCAAGATTCCGAAAGGCGTTCTGCTGGTCGGTCCCCCGGGCACGGGTAAGACGCTGACGGCGCGCGCCGTGGCCGGCGAAGCGAATGTGCCCTTCTTCACGATTTCCGGGTCTGACTTCGTCGAAATGTTCGTCGGCGTGGGTGCCAGCCGCGTCCGCGACATGTTCGAACAGGGCAAGAAGAACGCGCCCTGCATCATCTTCATCGACGAAATCGACGCGGTCGGCCGTCATCGCGGCGCGGGCCTTGGCGGCGGGAACGATGAGCGTGAGCAGACGCTGAACCAGTTGCTGGTGGAGATGGACGGGTTCGAGGCGAATGAGGGCGTGATCCTGATCGCCGCGACCAACCGTCCGGACGTGCTCGACCCGGCGCTGCTGCGTCCCGGCCGCTTCGACCGTCAGGTCGTGGTGCCGAACCCCGACATTCTGGGCCGCGAAAAGATCCTGAAAGTCCACATGCGCAAAGTGCCGACCGCGCCGGATGTCGACGCGAAGGTCATTGCGCGCGGCACACCGGGCTTCTCCGGTGCCGATCTCGCCAACCTGGTGAACGAGGCCGCGCTTCTGGCCGCGCGCCGGAACCGCAAGGTCGTCTCGATGCGCGAGTTGGAAGACGCCAAGGACAAGGTCCTGATGGGGTCCGAGCGTCGCTCCATGGTGATGTCGGAGGAAGAGAAGAAGCTGACCGCCTATCACGAGGCCGGTCATGCCCTGGTCGGCATTCACGTTGCCGGCAACGATCCGCTGCATAAGGTGACCATCATCCCGCGAGGCCGTGCACTGGGCGTGACGATGAACCTGCCGGAGCGGGACCGCCTGGGCTACAAGAAGATGGAGATGAACGCGAAGCTGGCCATGATGTATGGCGGCCGCGCGGCGGAAGACATCATCTTCGGCCCGGAGAATGTGACCACCGGCGCGTCCAACGACCTGCAGCAGGCGACCAATCTGGCCCGCGCCATGGTCACCGAATATGGCATGTCCGACAAACTGGGCCGGTTGCGCTACAACTCCAATCAGGACGAGGTCTTCCTGGGTCATTCGGTGGCGCGCGAACAGAACATTTCCGAGAAGACCGCGGAAATCATCGATTCCGAAATCCGTCGGATCTGCGAGGAAGCTGAGACGCTGTGCTATCAGGTCCTGCGCGACCATGAGGACGAGTTGCACACGCTGGCCAATGCGCTGCTGGAATACGAGACGCTGTCTGGCGACGAGGTCCGCCGCCTGCTGAACGGGGAATCGATCCACCGTCCGGAAGATGACGAACCGTCGGCCAAGACCGGCCACCGCGCTTCGGTCCCGACCACCAGCAAGCCGGCCGAACCGCCCCCCGGCGCAGAGCCGGACCCGGCGGAGTAGTCTGCCGATCTTCAACAGTTTGTGAATCGGGCCCTCGCGGGCCCGATTTCCTTTTCGGGCTCTTGAACGAACCTCGAACCTACTACCTTCATCTCGAACGATCTTTTTACTCAGGCCGGGAGCCGTTCCATGGCAAGACCGGCGGCGCATGACGACCGCTTCTATACCGACTTGCCGCCTTTCGAGGATTTCGACCGGGTGGCGGATCCGTCGGCCTTTTTGCCGGTGCCGGACGATTGGCACGTGGTTCTGGCCGACATTCGCGGGTCGACGCGCGCCATCGCGGAGGGTCGTTACAAGGACGTCAACATGCTGGGCGCGGCGTGCATCACGGCCGCCTGCAATGCGGCTGCGGATGTGGCCCCGGATATCGATATAGCCTATATCTTCGGTGGGGACGGGGCGACATTGCTCATTCCGGGCTCGTTGCTCGATCCGATACGGTCCGCCCTGCTGGGTGCGGCGAACCTTGCACGGCGGGAGTTCGACCTGGAACTCCGTATCGGTGCCGTGGCGGTCCGTGAACTGCGCGCGGACGGTGTCGACGTGACGCTGGGCAAACTGCGTCTGTCCCCGGGCAACGAGCTGGCCGCTGCCGGCGGCGGGGGCGTGTTGCGGGCAGAGCGTCTGATCAAGTCTGATCCGGTGGAGGGCGGGCGCTACCGCTTCTCGGTGGACTCACTGGCCAAAGAACCGGACATGACCGGTCTGTCCTGCCGCTGGGAACCCCTGAATGCGCGCTTGGGCGTCATGCTGTGCCTGATCGTCCTAGCGCGGCCCCGGGATCCTGAGGCCCGGCGTTCGGTCTATAACGGGGTCCTGCAGGAGGTGGAACGCATACTCGGTGGAGACCTCACTTCGGCGAGTCCGGTTACGGTGAAGACGATGCGGTTCCGCTGGATACCGAACGGCTTGCGCATGGAAGCCCGTCTGACACGGGGGCAGCGACCGACCTGGCGACGTTACCTGTGGCTGCTGTTCGAAAGCCTCGTTCAGTTCCTGCTCGAAAAGTTCAACTGGTCGGCTGGCGGATACGATGCGCCATCCTATCGAAAGGAGTTGCGCGCCAATTCCGATTATCGGCGTTTCGATGACGTGTTGCGACTGACGCTGGATTGTTCACCGGAGCAGGCCGATGCCATCGAGGCCTTGCTGGAACGGCTGCGAGAGGTCGGCGAGATTGTATATGGCACTCACCGCGCGGATCATGCATTGATGACCTGTCTGGTGTTTAATCTGGACGAGGGCGAACACGTCCATTTCGTGGACGGCGGGGATGGCGGCTTCACCGCCGCGAGCCTGTCGTTCAAGGCGCAGCTCAACAGTCTGGAGTGAAGGTGCAGGATGCTGACAGTCTACGGCCGTCGATCCGCGTTCAATGTTCAAAAGGTTCTGTGGTTCGTCGCCGAACTGGGGCTGGAACACCGTCACATTGAAAAAGGCGGCGCCCATGGCGGGCTGGATGACCCGGAATTCAGGCGGATGAATCCGCATGGAAAGGTGCCCGTGCTTCTGCATGATGGCACCGCGATCTGGGAATCGCATACCATTCTGCGCTATCTGGCCGCGACCTTCGGGGCGCCGGACTTCTGGCCGTCGAAACCGGCGGAGCGTGCCCGGATCGAACAGTGGATGGACTGGGGGCAGACGGTCCTGCAGCCGGACTTTCTGGAAGGGGTGTTCTGGCGAGGGTTCCGCACACCGGAGGACAAGCAGGACAAGGCCGCCATCCGCGCCAAGATCCAACGATGCTCCGCGCATATGACGCTGCTGGAACGGGAAATCGGCGACCGGTTCTTCCTGCTGGGGGACAAGCCGACACTGGCGGACATCGTTATCGGCACGCATCTGTACCGATACTTCGAACTGGATATTGAACGCCCTTCGGTGCCGGGGGTCGAAGCGATGTATGCGCGGCTGACCGCGCGTCCTGCCTATCGCGGCACTGTCATGATTCCTTTTGAGGACATGCGGGGACGGCTGGAGTATTAGAGCGGCCGCGCGACCGCCAGGATCGACAGGCCGGCCGGGAATGGGATGCGGGCGGCCAGGGGCGATTCCAGGGCGAAGATGGCGTTCAGCACGGTGTTGGCGGGGCCGGTCGCGCCGCGCGCTTCGTCATCGCCTTTCAGAAAGGGCGTATATCGCTGAGCAAGACGCACCAGGACAGCGGGTGGCAACAGCAGCAGATTGAAATGCCCCATGAAACAGATGTCGAAACCCGCGCCGCGCAGCTCGGCCCGCAGTGTGGATCGCGTATAACGCCGCAGATGATGGTGGCGCCGGTCGTGGTCGCCATACATCCACGGATAGGCGGGAACGGTAAGCAGCAGACGGCCGTTGGACACGATACGGCCATGGATCGCCGCCAGGGCGCCGGGCGCATCGTCGATATGCTCCAGCACGTCCAACATCGCGATCAGGTCATAGGCGGGTGCCAAATCCTCCGGCAGGTGATCGGGCAATGCACCCTGCAGGACGGCCGCACATCCCTTCTCGCGCGATTTGCCCGCCGCCCACGCATCCGGTTCGACGGCATCGACACGTCCGAACCGTGAGAGCATCTCAAGATTGCCGCCGACGCCGCAGCCGAGTTCCAGGATGCGGCAGTCGGGATTGAAATCGCCCAGGAGCCGCCGAAGAGCGGCCGTCACGACGCGCCGCCGTCCCTTGAACCACCAATGGCTTTCTTCGACCGTCGCCATGTGGCGATAGGTTTCAGGCTCCATGATCGCCTTGGTTCGGCCTGCGGCCGATCGAGATCGCGTGATTATATGGCAGGTTCAGCAAGTCATCGCGGATGACGATTTCGACCGATTGGAAGACCGGTGACAGCAGAGCCCTGTATTCATCCGGCCGCCGGACATGGCATCCACGATCCAACTCGGCGAGTCGGCGGGCGATGGGGTGCTGACCGTCGATGAAGACCGGGTCCAGCATGGCCAGGCGTCCGCCCGGCTTAAGCAGGCTAGCGGCCGTCCTGATCATCTCCTGCGAGACGGTATCGTCGAGATGATGCAGCAGCCCGGCGCCGACGACGACGTCGAACCTGCCGGGTTCGATTGCCGCCAGATCGGCGACATCGGCCGCCATCCAATCGGATGCGGGTGGGTACCGTTCCGACGCTGCGGCGATGTAGTCCGGATTCCGGTCAATGCCCAGGTAGTCCGCCTGCCGAACGTAGCGGCGCAGCGCACCGGTCCCGCAACCGAGGTCCAGAATGCGTTCCCCAGCCAAGGGCTTGGCATGATCCTCGATCAGGGCGCGGCGCCACTTCTCCGCCCCCAGAACCGCCTGCAGCGTGTCATACACACCGGCCCGGGACAGCAGGTGCCAAAGTCCGTGACGGCGTTCGGCGCTCATGCGGCGCTCTCCGATTGTTTTGCAGGGCGGGTCAGGGTCCAGACGCCAATGGCGATCAGGAAGGGGCTTAACATGATGACGTAACGCAAGACCAGAAACAGCGCGCAGTAATAGGCGATGACCGCTGCGCAAGTGATCCATAGCGCCGCCGACAGAACCGCCCGCCGATCCAGCGTGCCCTGTCGCCAAGCCAGGGCCAAACGTATGGGGGTACCAAGGGCCGCGGCAGCAAAAATCACGATGGAAACCAGCATGCCCAAAGCATAGAGGATCGCATAGGGAATGGCCGCGATGCTGCCTTCGCCGCGTTTCAGAATGGCGGAAAACCCTGGAAAGGCCCTTTCCCCGAGGACCAATCGATGCGCCTCGTGCAGACCGAAAGCCGGGTTCACCAAACCTATGGCGAACTTGTCGTCGAAATTTGATATCCACATTCTTGCGAAGGCAGCGGGAAAGGCGATGACGGTGTCCAGATAGAGCCGAACGTTGGCGTTGGCGATTTGATTGGGGGTCAGTCCGTGTTCGGCGGAAAGGGCGCGATCGACATCATAGATTTGTTCATAGCTCAGATCAGGCGCGTGTTCGCGGATCGTGCGGCGTAACAGATCGTCGCCGACAAAGGGGGAGGCCCCCAACTCCGCCATGCGGATCACCGGCTGCACCATGGCGATCTGACCGCCTGTGGTGAAGAACCGCTCGCCGGTCCGATATTCGTTCCATAGGCTAACGGCACCATAGGCTAGGAAGCCCGGCAGATAGACAAGAAGCAGCGACACGGCTCGAAGATCGCGACTTTGCCCGGGCTGGCAAGTCGCCAACAAGACGACTGGCAGTGTGAGCAACAGAAGATGCAGTCCGTTGCCGCGCGCCATCACCACATAGATGGCTAACAGGCCAAGCAGCAAGGCTGCCGCGGGCTTCATCGGGCGCCTGTCCAGCCAATGGATCGCCGTGATGGACAGAAGTGTGATCCAAGCGGCGATCAAGAATGCGTCCGGCAGGATCGACATTTCATAGGCTATGGTCACCGATAGTCCGAACCCCAGCACCGTCAGGGCCGCCGCCGCTGGTCCAACCAGACGATGCGCCGCACCGAACAGCGGCAGGCAAGCCAGAATGGTCGCGGCGCATTGCAGAATTTGGACGGCCAACGCGAAACCCTGTTGGCCGAACAGAATCTGTAGCCCGGCCAGGATCAAGGGGTAACCGGGCGCCCGGAACGCGGTCCCCGGCAGCGGGGACCCGTCATAGGCTTGGTGCAGCCACTCGGTCCCGGTCAGGATCGTCTCGGCGTAGGCCAGATAGCCGAACCGGTCGGGAAACCCGGTCGCCGGATAGAACGCCACCGCGACGATCCGTATGGCGATGATGCCGCCGATTGCAATCCAGAACCACGCAGTCGCGCTTAAACGGGGAAGACTAGGCATCTGACGACCTGTTCTCCGCATCGTCGCTGCGATGAACCCGCCGTAAAACGTACAGCGGCCTTCCTTTGACCTCGGCATAGATGCGGCCGACATACTCACCCAACAGGCCCAGTGACAGTAGCTGGAGTCCGCCGAGGAACAGGACAATCACCAGCAGCGAGGCATAACCCGGCACGTCTATGCCCGCGAACAGGGTGAACAGAACAATGAAGGCGGCGTAAAGAAAGGAGATCGCCGCCACCGCCGCGCCGACATAGGACCAGAAGCGCAGCGGCAGGCTGGAGAAGGAGGTAATCCCCTCAAGTGCGAAGTTCCATAGCTTCCAGTAGTTCCATTTCGTGTCGCCGGCGGCCCGGGCGGCCCGTTCGAAGTCGATGGTGGCGGTCTTGAACCCGACCCAGGCGAAAAGGCCCTTCATGAAGCGGCGCCTTTCCGGCAGTTGCTTCAGGACATCGACGACCCGGCGGTCCATGAGGCGAAAATCGCCGACATTGTTCGGGATCGGATGTTCGGCTAGGACGTTGTGTGTGCGATAGAACGCCCAGGCCGTAAACCGTTTCAGGTGTCCCTCCGCCTTTCGGTTTTCGCGCCGGGCCAGGACGACATCGAACCCCTCGCGCCACTTCGCGACGAGGGCAGGGATAAGGTCGGGCGGGTCCTGCAGGTCGGCGTCGAATGGGATCACGGCCTGTCCCCGCGCAAGATCAAGACCGGCGCTGAGGGCCGATTCCTTTCCGAAGTTGCGGGACAGTTCCACGGCAACAATCTGAGGTACCCGCTCCTGCGCGGCTTTGAGTGCCGCCAAGGTGCCGTCCCGGCTGCCGTCGTCGATGCAGACGATTTCGTATGACTCTCCCAATGCATCCAGAACAGGGCATAGGCGGTCCAGAAGGACGGACAGTCCATCTTCCTCGTTATACATTGGAATGACGACCGACAGGACCGGCACACCCGTCGTCCCGTCATCTTCATTGGTCATGCTGGCCCCCGATACAACTCCGCCTGCCGCGAAGAATGGCCCGCTTACACCCTGTGGAGCAAGCGTTCAAACCTTGCTTCTGCCGGGACTTCGCCGCATAGATAGGACCTCATTGCAGTATGGAGTTTGGAATGTCTCGCCGGTATTTCGGGACAGATGGAATTCGCGGCACGGCGAACAGCGCACCCATCGAGGTCGACACGGTTTTGCGTCTTGCCCTGGCGGCGGGGGCGCATTTTCGGCGCGGGGGGCATCGCCATCGCGTCGTCATCGGCAAGGATACGCGGCTTTCTGGCTATATGCTGGAAAATGCCCTGACGGCAGGGTTCAGCGCCATGGGTATGGACGTGATGCTGCTGGGGCCGTTGCCGACGCCGGCGGTCGCGATGCTGACCCGGTCGATGCGCGCCGATGTCGGTGTGATGATATCCGCCTCGCACAACCCCTACCGGGATAACGGCATCAAGCTGTTCGGGCCCGATGGCTACAAATTGTCCGACGAAACCGAGATCGAGATCGAACGCCTGATGGACGAGGGCGTGGAGGATCGTGCCGCGCCGGAGGATATCGGCCGTGCGACCCGGATCGACGACGCGGCCGGACGTTATATCGAGGCCGTGAAGCGGACCTTTCCGGAAGAACTGAGCCTGGAAGGCATCAAGATCGTCGTCGATTGCGCCCATGGTGCGGCCTATAAGGTTGCACCGATCGTGTTGCGGGAACTGGGGGCCACGGTTGTTCCCATCGCCGTGAGCCCGAACGGCAAGAACATCAATGCACACTGTGGGGCGACATCGCCGACGGCAATGTGTGAATCCGTGATGGCGCATGGGGCGGATATCGGTCTGGCGCTGGACGGCGATGCGGATCGCCTAATCGTCTGTGACGAAAACGGCCGCGTTGTGGATGGCGATCAACTGATGGCGTTGATCGCGGATTCCTGGAATGCCTCCGGATTGTTGCGTGGCGATGTCGTTGCCACGGTGATGTCCAATCTGGGGTTCGAGCGCTTTCTTGCCGGTCGGGAGATCGGCCTCGTACGCACCAAGGTCGGGGATCGCTATGTCGTCGATGCGATGCGCGCGCAATCCTGCAATCTGGGGGGCGAGCAGTCAGGTCACATCGTCCTCAGCGACTATGCCACGACCGGCGACGGGCTGATTGCCGCGCTGCAGGTATTGGCCGTCGCGGCTCGCCAGGGCAAGCCGATGAGTGCCCTCAGCCGGGTATTCTCGCCGGTCCCGCAGAAACTGCACAATGTCCGGTATTCCGGCGGAAAGCCGCTGGACGCCGCACCGGTCAAGCGTGCGATCGAAGAGGCGGAAAGCACGCTCAACGGAAACGGTCGGCTCGTGATACGACCCTCCGGTACCGAGCCGGTGATCCGGGTGATGGCGGAGGCGGACGATCCCGCCCTGATCGACCAGGTGATTGCCCGGATTGCGGCTGCGATCGAGGCCGCCGCCTAAGCGGGGTCTGGTGGCGCGACCGGCCGCCTTTTGAGCCGCCATACCGCATGGGCCGACAGGGATCCCAGAACCACCGCGCCGCCGATCAGGGCATAGAGCCCTGGCGTTTCGTCGAGGATAGCCCAGACCCAGATCGGCCCGATAATGGTTTCCAGGAGCAACAGCAGGCTGACCTCCGCCGCGGGAAGGCGGCGCGGCCCCAGGGCAATCAGTCCGAAACAGATCGGCAGCAGGAAGAGCCCGAGAAAGGCGATCAGGGCCGCCTGGTTGTGGTCCAGGGCCAGAGGGCTGGCAAATGGCAGGGCCAGAAGGGCTGCAAGATAGCCCCCGACCGCGGTCGCCGGAACCATGTTCACCTGTTTGCGGCGCCGGATCAGAACGAAGCTGGACGCCAGCATGAGCGCTGCGAAGAGCGCCATTGCATCGCCCTGCAGGCTCGGCTGACTGCCGTGCCCCCCGGCGCTGTGGCCGTTCAGGCCCTCCGACATCACGATCGATATACCGATGAAGCCGACAACGATCGCAGCCCAGGTCTGCGGCGGCGTACGCTCCTTCAGGATCAGCCGGGACAGCAGCGCCGCGAAGAAGGGGGACGCAGCCAGGATCACCAGGGTGTTTGCGGTGCTGGTATGGTGCAGCGCGCCCATGAAGCCGAATGTCGTGCCGGTGTAACAGCAGGCAACGCCGATGCCGGCCAGGCCGCCGACCTTCAGACTGTCCCGGATCATGGATGGCCCGTAGCGTAACGTCAGAAAGCCAAGAAACGTCGTCGGGACCAGGACGCCGCGCCAGAACACCATGGTCCAGGCATCGGCATCGATCAGGCGCACGATCAGGGCGTCCGGCGTGATCAGCAGGACACCGAGCAGGGTCATCGCGAATCCGTTCCGGTACTGATTTGCCTGATGCTCGGCAGAAGCTTGAAACTCGGCCTGCAATTGGGGCTCCCCGCATGGGACGTCACATCGGACGTTCTCGTTTTTATGTGGATGTAGGTTTGTTTCTATCTATCCACGAATGGACAAGCGGAATCCAGCAAGGAAAGATCAATCTTCAAGAAATGACTAAAAATAGACCATTTGCTGCATATGCGAAATATCATGGTGAAATATTAGACATTTTTGTGAATGTGAGGTTGGAAAGCTCGTGTTGTTCGAGAGAATGAGTATCAGGTAAAATATTATAAATCATATAGTTAAACAGGATTTTCCGACAGATTCTGGTGATGGCATGGAACTTGCGGAGAAATGCTGCGCTGCGGTATCGCGGTTGCAATATTGGCTCGAAACGGGCCGCATTTCGAACAGGGGACAGCGATGAAATCAATGAAACTCATGGGGGCCGCACTTGCCGGTCTCGCCGGGTATGCGGGCGTTATGGGGACGTCCATTGCCCAGGATACGATCAAGGTCGGGGTTCTGCATTCGCTCTCGGGAACGATGGCGATTTCGGAAACCACGCTGAAAGACGCAATGCTGATGCTCATCGAAGAGCAGAACAAGAAGGGCGGCGTGCTCGGCAAGCAGCTTGAGGCGGTGGTCGTGGACCCGGCCTCCGATTGGCCGCTCTTCGCGGAAAAGGCACGCGAACTGATCGAGGTCGAAAAGGTCGATGTCGTGTTCGGTTGCTGGACGTCGGTCAGCCGCAAGTCGGTCCTGCCGGTCTTCGAGGAACTGAACTCGCTGCTGTTCTACCCGGTGCAGTACGAAGGGGAAGAGAGCCAGCGCAACGTGTTCTATACCGGCGCGGCCCCGAACCAGCAGGCCATTCCAGCCGTCGATTATCTGGCCGAGGTCGAGGGTGTGGAGCGCTGGGTTCTGGCCGGCACGGACTATGTCTATCCGCGGACGACCAACAAGATCCTTGAGACCTATCTGAAGGACCGTGGCGTCGCCGAAGAAGACATCATGATCAACTACACGCCGTTCGGTCATTCCGATTGGCAGACCATCGTCGCCGATATCAAGGCCTTCGGGTCGGCCGGCAAGAAGACCGCCGTCGTCTCCACGATCAACGGCGACGCCAACGTGCCGTTCTACAAGGAACTGGCGAACCAGGGCATTGAGGCTTCCGACATCCCTGTCGTCGCCTTCTCGGTCGGCGAAGAGGAACTAGCGGGGATCGACACCGGGCCGCTGGTTGGACATCTGGCCGCGTGGAACTACTTCATGTCGGTCGATACGCCGGAGAATGCAGAGTTCATCGAGGCCTGGCACAGCTTCATCGGCGACGAAGACCGCGTGACCAACGATCCTATGGAAGCGCATTACATCGGCTTCAACATGTGGGTCAAGGCAGTCGAGAAGGCCGGTACGACGGCGCCGGACGCGGTGATCGATTCCATCGTCGGCGTCGCGGTTCCAAATCTGACCGGCGGCTACTCAGCAATGATGCCGAACCACCACATCACGAAGCCCGTTCTGATCGGCGAGATTCAGGACGACGGTCAGTTCGCGACGGTCTTCGAGACGCCCGGGCTTGTGGTCGGCGATGCCTGGTCCGACTACCTTCCGGATTCCAAGGACCTGATCTCGGATTGGCGGGCGCCAATGAACTGCGGCAACTTCAACACCGCATCCGGCACCTGCGGCGGCATGCAGGGCCAGTAAATCGTTCCTGCAGGGGCATGGGCATCCTGCCCATGCCCCTGCTGCCTTCGACCGACCTCATCCGATCAACATCGTAACGGTGCGCCCACGCGCGGCGGAGGAAGACATGGCGTCTGCCTTGCGACTGATGCTTTTCGCCGGGCTTTGGCTCGGGTTGACCATGGGGGGCACGGCCACAGCCTGGGCCCAGACGGACCCGCGTTTGAGCCCGCTGCTGGAAGAGCTCGACACCCGAAACTTCAGGCAGAAGGCCAAGGCCGTTTCTGCCATCGCCGCCATCGACGACCCGATGGTCGTGCCATTGCTGAAGACATTGGGGGCAGGGGACCTCTACCGGCGCAAATCCGATGGGGCCTATTTTCGCGCGGTGCGCAAGGGCGGCACTTTCACACTCTACGATCTGGTTTCCGGGGACGAGGTGGAAACCCTGTCCAAGACCGCGCTCGATCGGATCATCGTCAACAATTCCATGCGCGGCCAGATCGACGCGCTTCTGGGGTCCCTGACGTTGCGGTCTGACGATCCGAAACAAAGGCTCAGTGCCGCCCAGTCCCTGCTCAAGGAGCGCGATCCATCCGGGCTCGACGCCCTGGAGGCCGCCATCGAGGCAGAGGAGATGGCCCATATTCGCGACGTGATGATCGCGGCGCGGTCCGCCATCGTCCTGTACGATACCGATGCGCCGTCGGCGGACCGGCTGGCGGCCATCGAGGCGCTGACGGCGCGTGGCGGGCGCAGCATGATGTCCCTTCTGTCCGGCGTGGCCGGCGATCCGGACCCGACGGTTGCGGAGGCGGCCGGGAAGGCGGCAGCCGCCATCGACAAGGAACTGCAGTTCTGGGCGCTGGGCCAGAATGTCTGGTACGGGCTTTCTTTGGGTTCCGTCCTGCTGCTGGCGGCAATCGGGCTGGCGATCACCTTCGGCGTGATGGGCGTGATCAACATGGCGCATGGTGAACTGGTCATGCTGGGCGCCTATACGACATTCGTGGTGCAGGACGGGATCCGGAATGCGGCGCCGCATCTCTTCGACTACTCGCTGTTGATCGCGGCCCCGCTGGCCTTCGTCATCGTCGGCGCGGTCGGGATCGCAATCGAGCGGGGCGTGGTGCGCTTTCTGTATGGTCGGCCACTGGAAACACTGCTGGCGACCTGGGGAATCAGCCTGCTGTTGCAACAGACGGTGCGGTCGATCTTCGGTCCGACAAACAAGGAGGTCGGCAACCCCTCCTGGATGACGGGCGGGTTCGAACTCGGTTATCTGACCATCACGTATAACAGGCTCTGGATTCTGGTCTTCGCCCTGGCGGTCTTTGCTGGGTTGCTGCTGTTGCTGAAGAAGACCGCAATAGGTCTGCAGATGCGCGCAGTTACCCAGAACCGGGCCATGGCATCGGATATGGGCGTACGCAGCGGCATGGTCGACGCGCTGACCTTCGGCCTGGGTGCCGGGGTCGCGGGCCTCGCCGGGGTCGCGCTCAGCCAGATCGACAATGTCTCCCCAAATCTGGGGCAGGGCTACATCGTCGACAGCTTCATGGTCGTCGTCTTCGGTGGGGCCGGCAATCTGTGGGGCGCTCTGGCAGGGGCGTTCTCGCTCGGCATTGCGAACAAGTTCCTGGAGCCGTTCTCCGGTGCGGTGCTGGCCAAGGTTCTGGTGCTGGTCTTCATCATCCTGTTCATCCAGAAACGGCCGCGGGGCCTGTTCCCGCTGAAGGGCCGGGCGGTGGAGTCCTGACATGGCGGAAACCTCCTTGATCGGCCGGGCCGTGGCGATGCGCTCCCAGGCATTTCTCATGGTGCTGGTCGCGGCGGCGATCATCGTGCCGGTGCTGAACCTAGCCGTGCCCCCCGGATCCTTCCTGCATGTGCCGAGCTACGGCGTCTCGCTGTTCGGAAAGTATGTCTGCTATGCCTTGCTGGCACTCTCCATCGATCTGATCTGGGGCTATTGCGGGATCCTGTCCCTGGGACATGGCGCCTTCTTCGCGTTGGGCGGCTATGCCATGGGCATGCATCTGATGCGCGAGATCGGGCCTCGGGGTGTCTACGGTGATCCGGTCCTGCCGGACTTCATGGTGTTCCTGAACTGGCAGGAACTGCCGTGGTTCTGGTACGGCTTCGATTCCTTTCCCTTTGCGCTGTTGATGACCGTCGCGGTACCGGGCCTGCTGGCCTTTGTATTTGGCTGGTTCGCCTTCCGCAGCCGCGTCACGGGTGTCTATCTGTCGATCATCACGCAGGCGATGACGTTTGCCCTGATGCTGGCCTTCTTCCGAAACGAGATGGGGTTTGGCGGCAATAACGGCCTGACCGACTTCAAGGACATTCTGGGCTTCAACCTGCAAAGCGACGTGACCCGATGCGGCCTGTTCGTGGTCAGTGTCGCGGCACTGGGTCTGGGCTATTCGATCTGCCGCTTCGTGGTTACCTCAAAGGCCGGGAAAGTGCTGGTGGCGATCCGTGACGCCGAAAGCCGGACCCGGTTCCTAGGATACCGTGTCGAAGGCTACAAACTGTTCGTTTTCGTCCTGTCGGCCATGTTGGCGGGGGTCGCCGGTGCGCTCTACACGCCGCAGGTCGGCATCATCAATCCCAGCGAATTCAGTCCCGCGAACTCGATTGAAATTGTTGTCTGGGTGGCAGTCGGTGGGCGCGGGACGTTGATCGGCGCGGTGCTGGGGGCGGTCATCGTCAACGGGGCCAAAACCTTGTTCACGGGCTGGTTCCCCGAAATCTGGCTGTTCGCCCTGGGCGCGCTGTTCGTCGGTGTCACCCTGTTCATGCCGAAAGGGGTGATGGGGCTGCTGCGCGGCGATGCGGGCGGGGCCGGGAAGGTCAAACTGCTGCTGGAGAAACTCGGCGCAGCGCGCGCGGGAAGGATGTTGCGATGAAGGAAACCAACGCGCTCCTCTATCTGGACAATGTCACCGTCTCTTTCGACGGGTTCAAGGCGATCAACAATCTGTCCCTCTACATCGAACCGGGTGAATTGCGTGCGGTTATCGGTCCGAACGGTGCCGGGAAAACGACGATGATGGACATCATCACCGGGAAAACCCGGCCCAACACCGGCGACGTTCTCTGGAAGGGGGAGGTCGATCTGACCCGGGAAGATGAAGCAAGTGTTGCGAGGCTTGGCATCGGCCGCAAGTTTCAGCGTCCGACCGTGTTCGAAACCCACACCGTCGAAGACAATCTGCGGCTGGCGCTGAAAGCGGAACGCGGTGTCTTTGCCACCCTTCTCGCCACTGGCAGCCGGACCGAACAGGCCCGCATTGACGCGTTGCTGGACCTGATAAGACTGGCGGACCGGCGGTACGAGGCCGCGGCCGATCTGTCGCACGGGCAGAAGCAATGGCTGGAGATCGGCATGTTGCTGGCACAGGAGCCGGAACTGCTGCTGGTCGATGAACCCGCGGCGGGCATGACCGATGACGAGACCAGAGAGACAGCCGAATTGCTGCGCGGCATTGCCGGTGAGCGGTCGGTGATCGTTGTCGAACATGACATGGACTTTGTCCGCATGCTGGATGTCCGTGTAACGGTGCTGCACGAGGGGTCGGTACTGTCGGAGGGCAGCCTGGATCACGTCAGCGCCGACCCGCGTGTCGTTGAAGTCTATCTGGGCCGATAGGGAGGGGACGGCATGCTGAACGTCGAGGATGTCGACCTTCATTACGGCGCCGCCCAGGCCCTGGCGAAGGTTTCCCTCCGGGCCCAACCGGGGGAGGTGACCTGCCTGCTGGGACGGAACGGCGTGGGCAAGACCAGTCTGCTGCGCGCGATTGTCGGGCGCCAAAGAATATCCGGGGGGCGGATCGGATGGCAGGAGCGGGAGTTACAGGGGCTCCGCCCGGATCAGAGAGCCAGATTGGGGGTGGCTTCTGTTCCGCAAGGGCGCGAGATATTCCCGCTCCTGACCGTTCGTGAGAATCTGGAAGTCGGCTTCGCGCCCCTGCCACGCGCTCAGAGGACAATCCCCGACGAGGTGTTCGACCTGTTCCCGGTGCTCGGGGATATGCTGGCGCGGCGCGGCGGCGATCTGTCCGGCGGGCAGCAGCAGCAGCTTGCAATCGGCCGGGCGCTGGTGACGCGGCCGAAACTGCTGGTCCTGGACGAGCCGACGGAGGGGATCCAGCCATCGATCATCAAGGATATCGGCCGGGCAATCGCGCATCTGCGGGGCAAGGGCGGCATGGCGATCCTGCTGGTGGAGCAGTATTTCGATTTCGCCCGCGATCTCGGCGACCGATTTTTCGTCATGGATCGGGGTGAAATCGTGCATTCGACTGACAGGGCCGGTATGGTCGAGGCCGACGTTCGCAAGTGGTTGACGGTCTGATCCAGGGTGGAGAATAGCGGAATTCCGCCATCGGGGTTTGACAAGTCACAATTGGGCTGATACTTCGGCGCGCTTTCCGGGAATGTGGATTGCGTCGGGCCCAGGCCCCCATGCGCTCTCCCGCCACTCGAACGCCGTAATCGGCGGGCTGGGATCGGACTACCGGGACAACTTGGCACAACACCGTGAGACAACGGGAGAGTACACTATGTCGAAGCGTATCAACGCAAAGCACAAGATTGACCGCCGCCTTGGCGTCAACCTCTGGGGCCGCCCGAAGAGCCCGTTCAACAAGCGCGAAACCCCGCCGGGCCAGCACGGCCAGCGTCGCCGCAAGCCGTCCGATTTCGGTACGCAGCTGATGGCGAAGCAGAAGCTGAAAGGCTACTACGGCAACATCGGTGAGAAGCGCTTCCGGAAATACTACGAAGAAGCCACGCGCCTGCGCGGTGACACGGGTGAGAACCTGGTCGGCCTGCTGGAGCATCGCCTGGACGCCATCGTCTACCGCGCGAAGTTCGTTCCGACCGTCTTTGCCGCCCGTCAGTTCGTGAACCACGGCCACGTTCTCGTGAACGGCCGTCGCGTCACGGTCGCGTCCTACAAGGTGCGCGTCGGTGACGTCATCGAAGTTCGCCAGAAATCCCGCGAAATGCCGCTGGTCCTGGAAGCCATCCAGAGCGCCGAGCGCGAAGTTCCGGAATACATCGAGGTCGACCACAACAAGTTGACCGCCTCCATCACCCGCACGCCGAAGCTGGAAGACATTCCCTACCCGGCGCAGATGGAACCGAACCTCGTCGTCGAGTTCTACTCGCGCTAATCGACGGTTTGGACTTTGTTTTGCGAAAGGCCGGGTCCAGTGGATCCGGCCTTTTGCTATTGCGGGCTGACCGTTTCGCTCTAGAGCTTGGTCAGTTCGATTATGAGTATGCAGGAAAACCCGTTCGGGGTGATGAATTCGATCCGGTCGCCGCTTTCATCGAGATCCAGGAAGAAGACGTTCCGGCTCTGGACCCAGCGGGGTATCCGTGCATCGACCCGCAGGCGTCCGCTATCGTTGACTGTCATCTTCAGGTTGGCGTAGTGCCCCTGGCTTGATTCCAGTCGGCCCGATGACTGCCCGTCGACCAGTTCGAAATCGATCGAGGCCGTCTCGCCGGTCCGGCAGAAGGCATCGCTGCCCTGGCTCTTGCCGACCGACCAGTCGAGGCGCCAGAGACTTCCGGACGGGGCGACTGGTTCCGGGGATGCGGCAGGGGTGCCCTGATCCGGCAGGGCGGCAACTTGCTGTGTCGAACTGGAGGTTTCCTGCTGGCTCGATTGGGGCTGGCTGATTTGCGCCTGATCGATCAGGGCCTGCTGACGGACCTGGGCAAGCTGCGCATAGAAGGTATCGCCGTAGTTTTCGATCAACGGTGTGAGCAGGGACGGATCCTTGCTGTCCTTGACGCTCTCCCAGAAGGCTTTCGCTTCGTCGAGCCGGAGGGCTCTGGCCTGTTGCGCCTCGAGTGTCTCGCGCGCGGCGGTCAGGGAGTCGATGCGCTGTCGGGCAATGCCGGCAAAAAGCCCGTCCGGATACTGCGCCAGATAGGTTTCGAACAGGGCAAGATCGTTGCTGGTGGCGATGGATCGCCAGAATTCGATTTCCGCATCGGCGTTGGAATCCTCGGCCGATACAGGCGCAGCCGGTGCAGCTTCTGTCACGGCGGGGCGTTCCGGGGTGAAGAAGAAGTCGCCTGTCAGAGAGGAGCTCTCCCAGGGAACCTGCTGCTTCCCGGTGCGTTCCATGACCTCGACACGTACGCGTTTGAAGACCTGTTCCACCGGCAATCCGGGGATCATCAGGGCCTTGATCAGTGCGGCGGTGTAAGGGGAGTTGCGTCCTGCGCCATCGGCCGCGACGTCGCCGGGGGCCGTGGAATAGGCCAGAAGCGTGCCGTATGGGGCATCGACCTTTGCCAGCCCGCGGCTGCCGGACCGGCTGAGGCTGGGAAAGGGATTGTCCCGGCAGGCGTCGAGCACCACCATGTTGAGGCGATTACCGGCACTCTCCAGGCTTTGCATAACGGTCGAGAGGCGCAGCGACTGGATCTCCAGATCCAGGGAATCCTGAATGTCCGCATCGATCGGGATCAGGTAGTTCTCGCCGTTCGCCTGAACCGCATGACCGGCATAGTAGACCATGGCGACGGTATCCTCGCCCGCCGCGCGGACGTCGCGGCTGAAGCGGACGACCGCCCGCTGGAGGTCGCGGTAGCCAAGGTCGGTGACGAGGGTGACGTCGAAACCTGATGTCTCCAGGGCCTGCTGCATCGACCGGGCATCATTCGTCGGGTTGGCCAGGGGCCCGACACCGTAAGCGCCGTTGCCGATGACCAGCGCCTTGCGGACCTCCCCGGTGCTTGCGGCGGCATGAACCTGAAACAGAAGACCTGTCCAGAAAATGGCAATGACAAGAAACCGCATGACTCTTCCCTGCAATTACAAACGCTTCGACACCTAGGTTTTTCCGACCTTAGCACGTATGGGACGATTTGGGGCAGGATCGTACTCGCCTCAACGGCAATGCACGGACCCGAAAGATTTGAGGGGTGTTTCGCGGTGACCGCCGGCTAATCGGATCAGACGTTCGATCCACGAATGGCGCCGATCACGGCATCGGTGACTTCCCGTGTTGTAGCCGTGCCGCCGACATCGGGCGTTCGAATGCCCGCCTCGCAGACCTGCTCCACCGCCCGCATCAGACGCGCGGCGGCGTCCGGCTCTCCCAGGTGTTCCAGCATCTGGGCCCCGGTCCAGAAGGTGGCGATCGGGTTGGCGACCCCCTTTCCGGTGATGTCGAAAGCGGAGCCATGGATTGGTTCGAACATCGAAGGAAACCGGCGTTCCGGATCGATGTTGGCGGTCGGTGCGACCCCCAGGCTGCCGGCCAGCGCACCCGCCAGGTCCGACAGGATGTCGGCATGCAGATTGGTGGCGACGATCGTATCCAGGCTTTGCGGCTTCAAAGTCATGCGCACGGTCATGGCATCGACCAGCATCTTGTCCCAGGTGACGTCTGGAAACTCCTGTGCCACTTCGGCCGCGATCTCGTCCCACATTACCATGCCGTGGCGCTGGGCGTTGGATTTCGTGACAACGGTCAGCAGTTTGCGCGGACGTTTCCGGGCCAGTTGAAAGGCATAGCGCATGATCCGGGCGACCCCGGTCCGGGTGAAGATCGCAACTTCGGTCCCGACCTCTTCCGGCATCCCGCGATGGGCACGGCCGCCATGGCCCGAATACTCCCCTTCCGAGTTCTCGCGGACAATGACCCAGTCGAGATCGCCGGGCCCGACATTGCGAAGGGGGGACGAGATACCGGGCATGATCCGGGTCGGCCGGACATTGGCATACTGGTCGAACCCCTGACAGATCGGCAGTCGCAGCCCCCATAGCGTGATGTGATCCGGCACGTCCGGCGCGCCGACAGCGCCGAAATAGATCGCATCGAATGCTTTCAGGCGCTCCATGCCGTCCGTCGGCATCATCGCTCCGTGCTTCTTGTAGTAATCCGAACCCCAGTCAAAGGTCTCGAATCGGAATGCGATATCGCCCATGCGCGCCTGCAACGCTTCCAGTACGGCCTGCCCCGCCTCGATGACCTCCGGCCCGATGCCGTCGGCCGGTATGGCGGCGATCCGATATTCGCGCATGGTGTTCCTCCCCGATCCGTTCCTGGGCGGGAGACTACGGCATGCGCCGTGGTTCATTCAATTGCAGTTGGTTCTGATAGCTTGGCCTATTTGGTCGACGGGCTGTAATGCGGGACATCCTCCCCGCCGTTCAGTTCGTCGCGGCCGAAGGCGGCTTCGATGCTTTCGTCGACTTCCGGGTGCGGCGCCCGCGGGTCCAGTTGCGAGATCGCCGTCGAACTGGCCGGCATGTTGACATAGGCTGGCCGTGCCTCGGCGGGCGGCGCCGAACGCCGCATCATGCGATACAGCGCGAACAGGATGAAGAAACCGCAGAAGAAGATCGAGTGCATGAAGAGGCCCGCCGGACCGACCAGGTCCATCAGCGCCGAGGCCGTCAAGGGTCCGATCGTCATGCCGAAGGCGAAGGCCAACATCAGTGTCGCGCAGAGTGGCACCATTTTGGCCGGCGCGACAAAGTCGCCGGCATGGGACAGAAGCACTGGATAGATTGACATGGCGAACCCGCCGACGACGAAAACGATGGCTGTAGTCGCCCAGATCGGCAGATCCGGTGTGATGGCCAGAACGATGCTGAAACCTGCAACAGCGGCCATCCCGAAGATCATGACCTTGCGACGGTCGGTCTTGTCGGAGGCCCATCCCATCGGCCATTGCAGCAGCAGCGCGCCCAGTTGCAGGGCGGAACTCAGGATCGCAGCGCCTGAGACGCCGAGCCCGATCTCGACCGCGTAGAGCGGCATCAGATTGTTCAGCGGGCTGTTGGACATGCCGAGGCAGATGCAGCCTACGATGGCCAGAGGGGTGGTGCGATAGACACTCAGCAGCCCCATGCGTTCGTTGCTGGGCGGCGTTGGATTCCCGCCATGCCGCAGGGCGACCGGCACCAGCGACAGGGAAAACAGGGCGCTGACCAGCATGAAGTGCCAGTTCCCCGTGATCGAGGCGAAGGTGAAGATCAGCGGCCCGGATGCTTGCGCCAGCTTGTAGAGGACCATGTAGGCACCCATGACACGCCCGCGGACGGACTTGTCCGTTTCCCCCGAAATC
Source organism: Alphaproteobacteria bacterium (assembly GCA_033344895.1). Classification (NCBI taxonomy): domain Bacteria; kingdom Pseudomonadati; phylum Pseudomonadota; class Alphaproteobacteria; species Alphaproteobacteria bacterium. The sequence goes on along the minus strand of JAWPMN010000001.1, from coordinate 1,957 downwards.
CAGCTGTCGGACACGGTCAGAAGGCCCGCGAAACAGATGCCGGAAATCAGGCGTGCCCCGGTCCAGAGTACCAGCGATGTGTCGATGGCAAAGGCGAGGGTGAAGGCCGACAGGATCGTCGCGAAGGCGGAAAAGGCACGGATATGGCCGATGCGCGCAATCAGGCGTGGCGCATAGATGCAGCCGCCCAGGAAACCGGCGGAAAACCCCGCCGCCATGATGCCGATCTCGGTGGATGTGAACCCGGCCTCGTTCATGCGCAGGGGCAGAACAGCGGTCAGCAATCCCATGCCGCCCTGCAACAGGACGACCCCGGAAATGATAGCGCTGACGGCAATGATCGGATTCATGAGACGGACATGTGATACCAGCCCCGTCAGCTTAGGCCAATTTCCGCATTGGCGGAACATGTTCGGGACGCAAACTGTCTTGTTTTGGACGAATGCTATCGAATGTGCCGTGTGCCGGGCGCCGGCGGCGTCATCGGCGGGCCTGCGAAGCATTGCGCACAGGCCATCCATGCTTCGGCATGGGCCCCCGATACGCGAAGGGCGGTGTCCGCGACGTTCCGGCATTGGGTGACGACTTGGCAGAAGGCTTCGGCCGGTCCCTCGATCAGGCCGCCGGTATCGTCGTCGCCGAAAACCCATTCCGAGCCGGATGGGGCCGTCAGGCGCAACATCGGCGGAGGGGCAGGGGGCTCCTTCCCTCGGTTGGAGAAGCTCCAGGCATAGGTGTTGATGCCCAGGACAACGATGTTTCGAATCCGGTCGTCATTCTGTCGCGCAACGCCCAGATGGTCGTAGATCGCCTGACCGTGCGCCCAGGTTTCCATCAGCCGTGCGGTCATGGAGGACCGGGCACTCATGTCCGGTCCGGCCCAGCACAGACGCCGCTTGGGATCGATGCCGGCATACAGGCCCGCCACTCGCGTTACGTCGGCTGCCCAGGCCTCAAGCAGTGCGGCGCCGCGCGGATCGTTCAGAAAGTCGCGTTCAAAGGCGCGCATGCCGTTCCGGTTCGACAGGGCGTCATCGATTCGCGTCGAGAGCGTGTCAGGATCGGTGATCTGCAGCGCTGCCATGCCGTTCCAGAAATGCAGGTGCTGCAGGATATCGTTGATCGTCCAGTCCTTGAACTGAGTCGGTTCGTCGAAATGGTCCGGCGGTATCGACTTCAACAGTGCGTGCAGTGCAAGGCTTTCCGCCCGGAAATCCTCAGCCTGTTGCATGTCACCGCGTCTCCTCGAAGGGCGTCATGGGGATGAAGCCGGGCAGGGCGGCGACGCGGTCCAGCCACTTCCGGACCGCTGGATAGGGGGCCAGGTCGATGCCTCCCTCTTCGGCCACACTGGTGTAGGAGTACAGTGAGACGTCCGCGACGGTCGGGTCATTTCCTACGGCCCAGTTTGCATAGGAGAAATTCATCTCCATCAGAGACAGGGCGTTGCGCCCCTTTGCCCGCTTCTCCTCGATCAGCTTTATCCGCTCCGGCGTCATCTCCAGATGGTGCGCCCAGAAACGGGCGACGGCGATATTGGGTTCGTGCTCGTATTGCTCCCACATCAGCCAGCTCAGAACCTGTGCGCGGGCGAACCGATCCTGCGGTAGGAATGGCGTACCCTCGGCCAGATAGCACAGGATCGCATTCGATTCCGCCAGCACGCGACCATCGGCAAACTGCAGGGCCGGAATGCGTCCGACCGGGTTGATCGCCAGGAATTCCGGCGTCCTGGTTTCGCCCTTGTGGATGTCCTTCAGGACCAGTTTGTAATCGATGTCGAGCAGGCTGAGCATGAGGCGAACCTTGTGCCCGTTACCGCTCTCCAGGCAGTCGTAGAGTGTCAGATCGGTCATCGTGTGCTCCTGAAGTTTTGCCGCATAGTGCCCGAGCCCTCGGGGGCGGCAAGATCGAAAGCCTCTGCCTGGGGTAAGAAAAACTGGGTCATGGAAACCCA